>NZ_FXZH01000003.1 GCF_900169365.1 Brevibacterium sp. 239c | reverse complement strand
CCCAAACAGCCCAATGGGTTCGAACAACTCCTGTCCGATATGGGCATCGTGCAGAAGAACGGGGCAGCTCATCACCCCACGACCCAGGGCAAGGTCGAGCGCTACCACCAGACACTCAAACGCTGGCTGATCGCAGACGGGCTTGTCGACACCGTTGAGGCGCTCAATACCCAGCTGGTCCGATTCGCCCACATCTACAACACACAACGGCCCCACAGAGCCATTGGCAGACGCACCCCCGAGACCGCCTACACGGCCATCACCAAAGCCCTACCGGTCATCGCTATGGCTGACACGATTTGGAGAGCCAGATACGACCAAGTCGATGCCACGGGCACGATCAGCATCCGCTATGCGGGGAAACTGCGACATCTGGGCATCGGGAGAGCCTGGGCAAGGAAACGAGTACTACTGCTCATGCAGGGGCTTGAGACGATGGTCATCGACCGGGTTGCAGGCGAAATCATCGCTGAACACACACTCGATGCGAGCAAGGACTATCAGAAGAAGAGATGAACGATGACGTGAGACATGATGTGAACGATGTCGTGAGACATACCCCTGAAAGTGCGCACGATGACGTGAGACAGGACCGGGTCAGAAATGAGAAATGTGCCGCGACATCGAGTGAACGATGTCGCGACACATCACAATGGTCGGGCTAGCGGGATTTGAACCCACGACCTCTTCACCCCCAGTGAAGCGCGCTACCAAGCTGCGCTATAGCCCGTTTCCGTGCTGCTTCGGAAAGCAACGAGACCCAGCCTATAACGATCATCGGCGAAGTGCCAAAATTGCGTTTCGTGACCTTGAAAAAACGGGTATCATCCCAGGTAGTCACGTGAGAGACAGGCGCGAGCCTGTGCTGGTCCCGAGGATCGGTAACATTTCTGTTTCGTGATTGTTATGAAACCACCTCAGGCGGCTATGCTTGGAGGACCAACAAGCTAAGAGGAGTCGACATGGCAAACCTGGATTATCCAGTGTCCTTGCGATACTCGCGCGACCACGAATGGGTCGAGACCACGGAAAACAGTGCAGTTGTCCGTGTGGGTATCACCGATTTTGCCCAGGAACAGCTGGGTGACGTCGTGTATGTCGATCTTCCTGAAGTCGGAGATAAGACCACTGCTGGAGAGTCCTGCGGCGAGGTCGAGAGCACGAAGAGTGTGTCCGATCTCATCGCGCCCGTGTCCGGTTCGATCACGGAAGTCAACGAAGGACTCGATGACGCTCCTGAGACCGTGAATACCTCGCCGTTCCAAGACGGATGGATGTATCTCGTCGAACTCAGTGATCCGGAGCAGGTCGAGGCCCTGCTGGACAGCGAGCAGTACCAAGAGCTCATTCAGAGCGAGGAGGCGTAATGTCGCAAAATAACGATCAAGGTCGTCCCAACCCCTCGCAGTCCTGGTATGACAACGGTCAGGTGCCGCAGTCGAAGAAGTTTCCCTTCGGTGCCGGCAACGGTGACGAAGGCACAGGGCCCGAGACACGCCATAACCAGCAGGTTGACCCCAACGGTCAGACCGGTGGCGGCAGTCAGGGTAACGGTCAGCAGTACTATGCGCCGCCGCAGTCACAGGGCGGTCCAGTTCCGCAGGAGACTCCGCCCTACGGTCAGCAGCCCGTGAACAACGGCCCCCAGGCACCCCAGTACGGCAATGCCCCGCAGCAGAACAGCGGTCAGCAGGGTCAGTATCCTCCGCAGGGCAATCAACCCCAGGGTGGCGGATATGCGCCGCAGGATCCCTACGGTGCGAACAATCAGCCGCAGTACGGCAGCCAGGGTCAGAACCCGTACAACGGGAATGGTCAGGGACAGCAGTACCGCAATGAAGAGCCAGCCTCCGGTGATTCCGGCAGCCAGCAGTTCCAAGGAATTCTGGATCCGCATACCGGAGAGATCCATCCCGTACCCGATCTTGAAGGTCTCCAGGACACGGATGCACTGCTCGTCGTCGTCTCGGGCCCAGACTCGGGTTCGCAGATTCTGCTCGACACCGATGTGGTGACCGTGGGTCGCAGCCCGAACGCTGACATCTTCCTTGACGATGTCACAGTGTCGCGCAAGCACGCTGAATTCATCCGGACTCCGAGTGGTTTCACGCTTCGTGACACGGGTTCGCTCAATGGGACCTATGTGGGCCGTCAGCTGATCGATTCCATTGAACTGCAGAACGGAGCCGATGTGCAGATCGGCAAGTTCCGGATGATTTTCCAGCAGCGTCCGCGCTCCTGACCGGGGGATAATGTCAAATATCGAAGTTGAGGTTGTTGGTGTTCGCATCGAGATGCCAGCCAACCAACCGATCCTTTTGCTCAAGGCAACCGAGCCAGCCCGTTATCTGCCCATCTGGGTGGGGGCGATCGAAGCGAATGCACTCTCGATTGCGCAACGGGGCCTGACCCCGCCGCGACCGATGGCACACGCGCTTCTGCTCGACACCCTCGAAGCATATGAAGCGTCATTGGCCGATGTCACGATCACCGGCCGTGACGGTCAGATCTTTCTGGCTGAACTTCATACGAACGACGGAAAGTCGATCTCGGCGCGACCCTCCGACGCGGTGACCCTGGCCCTCACGGCCCAGTGTCCCGTCTACGTCGACTCTGAACTTCTCGAAGAGTCCGGAATCGAAGCTCCCGAGGCAGACGAAGAGGAAGTGGCCCAGTTCCGGGACTTCCTCGACAACGTCTCGGCCGAGGACTTCGAAACCGGTACCGAAACATCATGAAAGAACGATTGTGAGCTTCCATATCGATCCGGTATTCGCCAACAGGAACAGCGCCCCAGCGGGCACAAACGATCTCAGCGGTCTTGACGACTGGCGTGAGATGGATCCGCAGCAGCAGCCGACCTATCTCGATGGACAGGCGCTCGGCGATGCACTGACCAATCTGAGCAACTCTCCGCCACTGATCTTCGCGGGTGAGGCAGACGTGCTCAAGCAGCGTATTGCGGCGGCTTCCCGTGGTGAGGCCTTCGTCCTCGCAGGGGGCGACTGCGCCGAGTCATTTGCCGGCGCTCAAGCCGACAAGATCCGAGCCAGAGTTCAGACCGTGCTGCAGATGGCAGCCGTGCTCACCTACGGCGGTTCGATGCCGGTCGTCAAGATCGGTCGCATGGCAGGCCAGTTCGCCAAGCCCCGTTCCGCTGACATGGAGACGCGGGATGGTGTCACACTGCCTTCGTACCGAGGCGATATCGTCAACGGCTATGAATTCACCGAAGAGTCACGCCGTCACGATCCTGCACGACTTCTGCAGGGTTACCACGTCTCAGCTTCCACGCTCAATCTCATCCGTGCCTTCACCCAGGGTGGTTTCGCGGACCTGCGCCTCGTCCATGAGTGGAATCGCGGGTTCCTGACGTCCAACCCCGGTTACCAGCGCTACGAGCAGACTGCGCGCGAGATTGATCGTGCCATCCGCTTCATGGACGCTTGTGGAGCTGACTTCGATGGATTGAAGACCACAGAGTTCTATGCCGCTCACGAGGCTCTTCTGCTCGAATACGAACGTGCACTGACCCGGATCGACTCCCGCACCGGCCAAGCCTACGATGTGTCCGGACACTTCCTATGGATCGGCGAACGTACCCGCGACATCGACGGAGCCCACGTGGACTTCTTGTCGAAGGTGCGTAACCCGATCGGCGTCAAGCTCGGTCCGACAGCCACTGCCGATGAGGCTCTGGCGCTGGCAGAGAAGCTCGACCCGGATGCTGAGCCTGGTCGTCTGACCTTCGTAACTCGCATGGGAGCAGGCAAGATCACCGAGGCGCTGCCGAAGCTGCTCGCAGGAGTCGGCGACCGTCTGCCGCACGTGACCTGGGTCTGCGATCCGATGCACGGCAACACCATTACCTCGAACACCGGATACAAGACCCGCCGGTTCGAAGATGTCATGGCCGAGGTGGAGGGCTTCTTCACCGCGCATCAGAACGCCGGAACTATTCCTGGCGGACTGCACATCGAGCTCACTGGTGACGACGTCACCGAGATCATGGGCGGAGCGACCGAGATCGACGATGAGGGTCTGCGCCGTCGCTACGAGACGCTCGTCGATCCTCGACTCAACCACGACCAGTCGCTGGAGATGGCCTTCCAGGTCGCGGAGTACCTCACCCGTCGCAACTGACGGGACAGCGAGTTCGCGACAGAGTGGGTCGGTGACAGCGAGTCGGCAGACGTCGACCCATCTGCGCAGACAGCAACGAAATCGGTGGCCGTGCGATCACATCGCATGGCCACCGATTTCATTCACTCGCACGAAGAACCCCGCACCAAGTCAGTCAGCTGAGTGACCGGGTCACTTGTCCTGCTTCTTGTCCGTGTCCTTCTTGCTGTCTTTTTTGCTGTCCTTGCCGTCGTCCTTCTTCTTCTCATCCTTCTTGTCGTCCTTGGACTCTTCCTTCTTCTCTTTGCCCTTTGAGACACGGACGATGATGAGGGAGTCAACGGGCTTCGCCTCGGAGCTCTTGGGCCACTGTGAGACGATCTTGCCCTTGGGCACGTCGTCGGAGAAGACTTCGTCCTTGCCGACACGGAATCCGCGTTTGGCCAGAGTGGCATAGGCGGCGTCGAAGGTCAGGCCCTCGACATTGGGCACGGGGGTCGGCTTGACGCCCTTGGACACGACCAGATCAACTTTGGTGCCCTTGGACAGGTCCTCGCCGGATTTCTTCGAGGCGGAGATGACGTCGTCTTTGTCGACCGAGTCGCTGTACTTCTCATCGACCTTGCCCACCTCGAGGTCTGCCTTCTTCAGCGCGGCCTTCGCGTCGTCGGTACTGAGGCCCTTGAGTTTGGGAACCGCGAACATCTCTTCGCCCTTGGACACTACGACCGTGACGGTTGATTCCGGTGGAAGTTCAGATCCGCCGACTGGGTCGGTGCCTATGACGACTCCGGCCGGGACGCTGTCGTCGAAGACTTCCTTCGGCTGCGCATCGAGACCGGTGTCCTCAATCTGCGAGGTCACCTTGTCCAGGTCTTTGCCCGCTAACTGAGCAGGGACGATCGAGGTGGGCGCGGGCATGTTCGCAATGACCAGCCAGGCCACAAGAGCAAGGACGAGTACCGCGGCACCGATGGTCGTCGCCAACCGTCTTCTGCGCCGACGGGTCACCGCTGCACTCGCCGAGGTTGTTCCTGCAGCGGCCGCGATCGCGTGCTCCTCGTCGGAGTCGTCTTCACCGTGTTCGGGTTCGTCGTCAGCAGCGTCAGCCTTAGCCGCGGCAGCCGCACCAGCCGCACCAGCCGCACCAGCCGCACCAGCTGCACCAGCTGCACCGACGGCAGCCGCACCAGTTGCACCGACGCCTGCCGCACCAGCAGCTGCGACAGCGGCAGCTGAGTCAGAGTCCTGGTCGCCGTCAGAGCCGTCCGCTTCGGCGCCCTGGCTTGCTCCGTCCTCGTCGGTCTCGAGATAGGGGATCTCGTCTGTGCGTGATCGTTTCTCCTTCGGAGCTTCAGCTCCGAGATCGATGCTTGCCGTCAGTGCGGGGGAGTGCTCACCCGGTACGACATTGGGATCGCCGAGGTCGAGTTCGCTTTCGCTCATCTCGGATCGCGCCTCAGCGAGGGCAAGGCGGAATTCTGCGGCATCGTCGGGACGGTCATTAGGGTCCTTGGACGTTGCCCACAGCACCAGCGCATCGAGGCGCGGACTCAGGCCCTCGACCTGGTCCGATGGGGGTGGCACTGAATCGTGGACGTGGCGGTAGGCCACCTGGATGGGGACCTCATCCGTATAGGGCTGCATCCCGGTGAGCATCTCGTAGAACATGATGCCGACCGTGTAGAGGTCGGTGCGGATATCCGCACCTGCCCGTGTGACGAGTTCGGGCGCCACATACCCGACGGTGCCGATCAGAGTCTTGGTCGTGGTCGCGGTGGTGACAGCGCGTGCCAACCCGAAGTCGGCGAGTTTGACCTGACCGTCGGTGCCGAGGAGGACATTGTCGGGTTTGAGGTCTCGATGGATGATTCCGGTGGAATGGACCGCCTCGAGTGCTGCGAGGATCGCGTCGAGGACGACTATCGCCTGCCGGGGAGTGAAGGTGCCTCGGTGTTTGAGTTCGCGGCGCAGGGTCACAGATGGCAGGTACTCCATCACGAGATAGACTGTGTCGCCGTCGCGAGCCTGATCATGGATGGCGACGAGGTTCGGGTGGGTCAGTCGCCCGGCATTGATGGCCTCGCGTCGGAACCGCTCGACGAAGGTCTCGTCGCTGATGAGGTGGTCATGCATGACTTTGATCGCGATCTCACGGTCCAGACGCAGATCTGTGCCGCGGTAGACCATGGCCATTCCACCGCGCGCGATCTTCGCATCGATACGATAGCGGTCGTTGAGAACGGTGCCGATGAGTGGATCCGGGCGGGAACTCATAGCGCCTCCTGCATTCGCTGTCGCTGCATTTGAACGGCGCGGACGAAGGCCTTCGTCTCGGGCAGCAATCCATCGGATCTCACGGAACGCAAGTCCTGGTAGTAGCCGGCAAGTGCCTCGTTCTCCGATTCGGCGGTTTCGACCAGCCATCCCAGTATGACGGTTCCCGCCACGATGTTGTCGGCGAGGTCTAGGAGGTCGAGGCTGCGGCCGACGATGTCGCTCGCCCACCTGCCCGAGCGAGGGGTGACCTGCATGATGCCGATGGCGTTTCCGGCCGAGACCGTGGTGTGCTGAAAACCTGATTCCTGTGCGGCGACTGCCTGCATGAGTGCCGGATCGGCGCCGAGCTCTTCTGCGATCGAGGCAACGATGAGCCGTGCCTGTGCCGGTGCCGGGTGAGTTCTCTGGAGCAGAGTGAACTTATTGAGGCGGGCGGCGGCAAGCACATTGGGGCGGATGCCCTCGACCTGTGCGCTCGTGGCGACGCGTGGAATGTCGGTCGGAGGTTTGGGAGGCGTGCGATGCCGTCGAGCCGTAGAGTCCCGGAGCAGCAGCAGTTCACCGACCTTGAGGAACGAGTCGTCGTCCATCGAGTTTGCACGACGCAGCGTTCCCGGCGAGATCTGATGTCTGGCTGCGATTCCGGGCAGTGTTTCGCCGGGCGCAACGACATGTGAAGGGTCTGTATCGGGCAGGTCGTTCTTCTCCGGCAGGGACAGCACCTGTCCCTGATGGAGGTTCTGACGCGGCGAAATACGATTGAGCTCAGCCAAAGCAGGCACGGAGACGCCGTGTTTGCTGGCAACACCGTAGAGAGTGTCGCCTTCCCTGGTTTTATAGGTGCGACCGCCGTGCGTGACCGGAACGGTCTCGCCGTTGGTTCCAGACGTCCATTGCGGCCCCGGCGCAGTCGTCGAAGACGAAGTGGGGGAGGGGGCCGCCTCGGCGGGGGTATCGTCGGTGTCGTCATGATCCGTGGGGATGGGGTCGGTGAAACCGGGAATGGGTCCAGTGGAATTCACCTTTGAAGCAGCACGGATGTCAGGAGCGGCGGTAACGGGCACCTGGGGATTCCGTCGCATTCGTGTCATCTGTCACCTGTTGACTTCATATCGGATGGGGAAGTTTCACACTCCAGAGTATCGAGTGCCCGGCCTGCACCCGAGCATTCGGCTCCGCATGGCGGGGTGTTTCGCAAATATTGCTAGGCTTGGGGATGTGAATACGGAAGAACTCGTCCAGGATTGGGCCACATTGCCAGATATCGCCGAGTCGACGGGCCTTGGCATCATGCAGGTGCGCAGGCTGTTGGAAGACGGTGCGATCTGCGGCTATAAGCACGGCAGTCCCAAAGTGATGCAGGTGCCGTCAGCCTTCTTCGTCGACGGTTCGGTGCTCACCCCTCTGAAAGGCACAATCAGCACCTTGCGGGATGCGGGTTTCGACGATCAAGAAGCCATCGACTGGCTCTTCACCCCAGATGACTCTCTGCCCGGTCGTCCCATCGATCTGCTGCGAGCCGGCAACCGCAAAGAGGTCAGGCGCCGGGCACAAGCCCTGGCATTCTGAGCCTTCGGTCCTCTGAACATTCAGCCCTCTACACCTTCAACTGAGGTTCTCAGCTCGTCCGATAGCTGAGAGCCTCAGCAAACCCCGCGAGCTGCTTCTGGGCCGTGGGGCCGATCTTTGTCCGGGTTGAGTCAGCGTCATTACTGACCGTCGCCCAGTCCCGGGCAACAGACAGAGCTTCGTCATATTTGGTTTGGATGAAGGATTCGACTGCGTCGAGGCCCCCCGACTCGATGAGCATCGACACACATTCCCCAACCTCGGCGTCGGTGAGCTTGGGATCGCCGAGGCGCGCGGCCATGATCTGAATCTGCTCCGGACTGAGATTCTTCATGCTTTCGGCAATGAGGACTGTGCGCTTGCCCTCACGGATGTCATCGCCAGCCGGTTTCCCCGTGGCAGCCGGGTCTCCGAAGATGCCGAGCACATCGTCGCGGAGTTGGAACGCTTGGCCCAGCGGGAGCCCGAACCTGGAGATTTCGGCCATTTGCTTCTCGTCTGCGCCACCCAGTGCCGCGCCGAGGAGGAGCGGCTGTTCGACGGAATACTTCGCGGACTTGAAGCTGAGGACCTCCCACGCCCTTTCGCCGATGCGCTCGTCGTCCAACGGGACCACCTCGGCAAGGACATCGAGATACTGCCCGACCATGACATCCCGCCGGAGTGTGGCCCGCAGATCCCGTGCCGAAGGCGTGATGCCCAGAACCGTCTGGGACTTCTCGAAGAGCTCTTCGCTGAGTGCGAGGCAGATGTCACCGATGACGATGGCGGCCGCGACCCCGAAAGACTCGGCTCCGCCCTGGTAACGGCGTTCGGAGTGACTGGACTCGAATTGGCGATGCAGGGCCGGTTTGCCGCGGCGTGTATCGGAATGATCGATGACGTCGTCATGGATGAGGGCGGCCGCGTGGAGAAGTTCGAGGGACCCTGCGGCTTCGGCGACACCGTCAGCCCAGTTCCCTCGAGAATGATCGTTCCCGGTCGCCAATTGGAAACCCCACCACAGCAGGACCGGACGGATCATCTTCCCACCCCGAGTGAAGTCGAGGAGGGCCTGACCGATGTCCTGAGCATCCGGGGAGATCGAGAGGAACTCGGCCGCTTTCGATTCGAGGAAGGCTTCGATCCCGGTCGAGACATCGGCCGCAATCGACTCCGGTGAATCAAGAGCATCGACACAGCCATTACGGGGCGACGTCCCGGCGGTCTCTGCAGCTTGAGTGCCAACCGAGGACGGAGTATCGGCACTCATCATGGAACGATGTTCCCGCCGACTGTCACGATTGACTTCGCCTTCGCAGAAGGATCCTTAGCGATTGTGACGACGAGCAGACCCTCATTGTCCTTGTGCCGGAAGTTCACGACCTGGGCACTCTTCGTCTTGACCTCTTTGCCATAGGTTTCGAATCCGGCCTTCTCCAATGACTTGGAGTAGAACTTGAAGATGTCCTTCGGCTCGGCCTTGGCGCTCATGACCAGACTGACTTGTTCAAGCTTGCCTGAATCGGCTCCGTTCTCGGCCTTCGCGCGGGAGCTCGACAGCACAGTCGAGTCCGGGTAGGGCTTGAGAAATTTCGGAAGGTCTTTGGCGTCGGTGGAGGTATCCCCGGAGTCCTTGCTCGGCTGTTCGCTGTTCGCGGCCTCCGAACCTTCATTCGGTGAACCTACGGCCGACGACTGCGTCTCCTCCGGGGTGGGTGTTCCTTCAGCAGCCTCGTTGGCCGGTCCCGAGCATCCTCCGAGGAAGAGGGCGGCGGCGAGGGGCAATGTCATGACAGTGGCGCGCGATACCATGACTACAGACTACCCGGACTGAGCGACGGGAGCCGAAAGGAGCCAACGCAGACACATGGGTGCTCGATGAGTCGTAAACAGCTGGCACGGTCCGGTGGCGATCTGAGCCGCCTCGGAACGGACGATACCGGTGCCACGATGCTCCACCTCGACATGGACTCATTCTTCGTGTCGGTGGAGCTTCTGAGCCGCCCGGAGTTACTGGGCCGTCCCGTCATCGTCGGTGGTCGCAGCGGGCGGGGAGTTGTGGTCTCGGCCAGCTATGAGGCGCGCGAGTTCGGTGTCCATGCGGCTATGCCCATGAGCCGGGCGATGACCCTCTGTCCCTTCGCCGAGGTGATCCCTCCTTCTCATGGCCTGTACTCCACGTATTCTCAGAAGGTCTTCGACCTGGTGGCTGAGGTGACTCCTGACTTTCAGCAGGTCAGCGTCGATGAAGCCTATATCGATGTGTCCGGAGCGGTGCGCAGATTGGGACCTCCCGTGCTGATCACCTCCGAGCTGCGATCAAGGATCGAAGCACAGACGGGACTGAGCGCATCGGTGGGCATCGCCGGCAGCCGCGTCGTTGCGAAGCTCGCGTCCACCCGCGCCAAGCCGCACGGGCAGCTGCTCGTCCCGCTGTCGGCAACTCGGGCGTTCCTCGATCCCATGCCGATCGAAGCGCTTCCGGGTGTGGGGGAGAAGACGAAGGATGGGTTCTACAAGTACGGCATTCGTCTGATCGGGGACTTGGCGGCGGTCGACGAAGCCTGGGCCGGTCGGGTCTTCGGCGCCCACGGTCATCATCTGTGGCGCAGCGCCCACGGGCTGGACACACATGGAATGGACCGGCAGGTCAAAGACCGGTCGATCAGTGCTGAGCACACCTTCAACGAAGACGTCTGGGATCTGAGTCAGCTTGAGCATGAGCTGCTGCGCTTGGCGGACAAGGTTGCGCACAGGATTCGAGCCGATGGCAAGGTCGCCACGACGCTGGGGATGAAGTACCGGCTCGCTGACTTCACGACACTGTCACGATCGATTACCCTCGATGCTCCGACCGACCTCGCCCGAGAGATCTATGAGGCGCTGCGGCCGGCCATGAGGAGCTTGCGCGAGCAGAAACCCAAGGGTGTGCGCCTGCTGGGTGTCCGCGCTGCCGGCCTGATGGACTTTGCGGTCAGCGGCAGGCAGGCGAGATTGGATGAGGCCGAACACTCGGGCAGGGAAGCTGAGGTTGCACTCGACGATGTGCGGAAGAAATTCGGAACCGCCGCGATCTCTCAGGCGTCTCTCCTCAAAGCGCGTCCTGACCACGAAAATACGGGCCCTGACCACGTTTAGGCTGTGAGGTGTCCCATAGTCTGAGGACGTAGTGAGAATCCGGGCTATGGGAGGGCCTCAAGATGTTTTTTCGGTGTTCAGAGACTATGATTGAGTCATCAGGCCAGAGTAAGGAAACGGGGGTTCGAGATGCCACTCTCCGATCACGAACAGCAGCTGCTCGATCAGTTGGAGAAGCAGCTGCGCAGTGAAGACCCACGTTTCGCACGCAATATTTCAGAAACCCAGGCAGCAGCCAATGGGCCAGGGTTCTCCGCGAAGCGATTCGTGGTGGGTATTCTGCTCACGCTGGTCGGCATCGCCGTGACGATCTTCGCCATCTATATGGTGGCGAGCAGCACATGGTGGATCGCCCTCGGCGTTGTCGGATTCGGTTTTATGGTTGCCGGCATGTACTGGGCTTTCAGTCGCCCGCACCAGATCGGCGACAAGACGAAGTCCGCTCAGCCTTCGAACGGTCCTAAGACTGAAGCGAAGGGTCCGTCCGGTTTCATGGACCGGATCGAAGACCGGTGGGAGAAGCGCCAGCGCGGAGAATGATCCGCGCGGCGCTCAGGTGAGCCGCTCAGGTCTGTCCTTAACCAGGAGACCTGAAGCTCGCTCACCTTCGCATGCAGATGCCCTCCGATCTACCGCTGGGCACTCAGTCGCACACGAAATAAGCGTCCTCTTCACAGAGGGCGCTTTTTCGTGTCCACTTACGCAATATCGCATCGACATACGCTCGACATGCGCAGACGCTCACGCATGCACCCCACAGCGTCAACGGGTCGCAAGCACGCCTCGGCCTCAACAGGACCGTGCCTGCCTACGTAGGCCGGCCACGCACCTCTCTCGGCGTAAGCAGTCGCTAGAGAATAGGTGCTGGAGCACAAATGTCTGCATCCCTTGGGGTCGGTCTCCCGATGATCTGTTGCACGCACCTGCAGAGGACGGTCCAGATGCCCCCTAACTGGGCTGGCCTTGAATGAACGCTGCCCCGGACCCGAATGGCATCCGTGGCAGCGACAGAGACGGCGCTATCAGCGTGGCGGGTTGAAGATACTGGCCGGCCAGATTCTGGCGGTAATCCGGCTCCCGGGAGAAGCGTTGTCCGCGAGATCTGTCCTGACCTCGTCGACGAGGGCACTGACCTCAGCTGGCGAGATGCTCCTCTTACTCGAACCGTAGCGTTGCGCTTCAAGGGCACCGACGAAAGCCGACAGAGCAGTGTCACGGTCAACACTGCCTGTTCCCGAAGGCGGAGCGGGACTGCGCAGGGCGGTGAAACCATCGGTGGAATCGCCTCGAGCGGCAGCCGCTGACGAGCCAAGTTCCCCGGAAGCATCGCCAGATTCATCGGGCCCGCGACTGGCTCTGCTGGCCAATACGAGTTCGTTGAATCGCAGTGTCCGACTGGGGTCGAGGCTCTGACCGTAATCGGTCGACAGTGCCCGCACCTCTGTCCAGACCTTTTCAAGCTGTTCAGGGTCCCTGGTGCGTCGGTGACGCAGGATGAGCCTCCACAGAGCGGGAATCGCTGCAAGCAGCAGGATCACCAGTAGGATCAGGCCTGCCCACAGGTACGTTCCGAGGTTCGCGTCGGCTGGTTCTGCTGCCGCACTCGTCTCAGTATCGGAACTCTCAGACTCAGCAGGCTCGGACTCCTCCGATCCGTCAGTGGGCTCTTCCGACGGTGATGAAGTCTCTTCGGAATCCTTCTCGGAGTCCTCTCCGGTGCTGCCGCTGGCCACCGTCCATTTCGGTGGGTCGCCAGCGGGACCGCCTGGAGTGGGCTCGAAGCGGACCCAGCCGGCTCCCTCGAAATACAGTTCCGGCCAGGCATGCGAATCCTGCATGGTGACCTCGTAGCCCTTGTCCTTCTCAGTGCCCTCGCCGAAGCCGACTCCGATACGGGCCGGAATCCCCATCGTCCGAGCCATGATCGTCATCGCCGATGAGAACTGAACACAGTAGCCCTTCTTATCGACGAGGAAGTCAGAGATCGCATCTCCGCTGGCTTTTTCGGGAGCATCCAGCGAATACTCGAAGTCACCGCCGCGGAAATATGCCTGGAGCAGTACGGCTGCTTCCCACTGGTTGTTCGCGTCCGCTGTGACCTTCTCCGCAGTCTCCTTCACGCTGCCAGGCAAGCTGTCCGGGACTTCGAGTTCCGTCTCGAAATCACCGGAGTTCACCGGTGCTGCGCTCCGCAGATCCTTCACGTCAGGATTGATGGAGAGATAATCCATCGAATAGTCCTGCCCACCGGACTTCTCACCATTGCCGACGACGGTCAGAGACTTCTCGTCATAGATCCAGCGCCGATCCAAACCGGTCGGCTGCTGCGGTGCGTACGGGGTCGGAAGGTATTGCTGATCGAATTTGTCAGTGACGGTGACGTCGATGCGCTCTTCGCTGTAGTTCTTCTCCCGCGGGAGTCCCTGAGGCCAGGGCAATCCCTCGTCCGCGATCGCGAATGGGTCGAGGGGGAACGGTGTCGGAGCCCATGATTGGCCGTCGAAGGAGTTGATCGAGGTCAGCCTGATCGGCTGCCCTTCGGACTCTGTGGTGGTGTAGTCGAAGAGGGGCGAATCGTCACGGTCACCGAGATCGGCACGCAGGTCGAGGAACGGGTTCGTGACAGTCAGGTCGCCCTTATCGTTTGCCGCACGGTCCGGCAGCGTCGGAACCTCAGGCAGCAGCACCGGAGCTCCGATGCCGATTGCGACCGCCACGGCACCGGCCACGGTCGCGGTCACGCCGCCGCGCCACTTCGCTGACGGGAAATATGGGCTGAGGATGAGGATGAGGAAGGCTGCCAGGATGGCGACGACGTGCCACCACTGCACCTGGACGGGAGCGAAGAAGACCGGGATCATCCACAGCACCAAGAGCAGAACACCGCTGACTTTGGGGGCTCTGAGGTCGGAGACGAGCCCGTCGATGAGGATGGTGATCAACGTGAACGCGATCGTCAGCATCGTGGTGAAGCCAGGTGTGCTGGGAGCTGGGGGAGTCGTTGCGTAGAGATCGCTGACTCCCGAGGACAGGAGGTCGATCACGGTGGTGAACGAAGCGCCGGTGGGCACGACGCCGAGCAGCAGCGTGCTCGGCGCACACAGCAAGAGAACTGCGATCACGCCCACGACGCACTGAGCGATGACAGCAGCTCCGGTGGCCCGAAGGACCGGGACGCTGCGGAAGATTGCGCCGACGACGACGATCAGGAGGATCGAAATGAGGACGGAGGGCAGCCACGCGAAGTCGGAGAAGACGGCGGAGAGTCCGATTGCGGCCAAGACCATGGCCACGAACACGGCACCGGCCTCGAGCCATGCCGGGGAGCTCCTCTCCGGGCGGTCCTGTGTATCGGGGTTCATCGCTTCACCCGCTTCGAATCGAATGCGGTCCATGATTCGGGCAGATCCTCGCTCAGTCCCACCATCGTCAAGTCAGCGATGTCGTCGAGGCTGCGGACGGTCACCGGAACGCGTCGAGAGAACTGGGCTGCCAGCTCTTTTCCGCGAGCGGCGTCGACGGCGCAGATGACGATGTGGTTGGGGTTGTCATGAGAGGGCAGTTGCATTTTGCCGGCCTCGACGAGGGCGGTGAGCAAACGCAGTCTGTCGATATCGCGCTTTCCTTTGAACCTGATCTGATGGCCGGGGGCGACGACGAAGACCTCATAGTCTGCCCGCAGGAAAGCTGTTCCAGCGGCAGCGGCAGCGGCCAGGAGGAACTCGATCTCCAACGCGTCAGGATGGCCCTCCTCTTCGCCCTTGAGGTCGACGACGATGAGTGCGTAGAGCGTCTCTTCGTCAGCTTCGTGTCGGACCATGAGTTCACCGGACTTCGCGGTGCTTGGCCAATGGACATGTCGGAGATCGTCTCCGGGGACGTATTCACGTGTATGGAAGTCCCGAGCTGTGTGGCCGGCACGTACCTTGCCGTCGTCCAACCGGGCCGGTCTGATCGCCGAGTCGGTGGGTATCCGCGCGGGAAGGATCGGAACCGAGACCGCTACAGGGTACCCGGCGATGACCTTCTTCTTCCGCGTCACCAGGCCGAAAGGACCAGAGACGGTGATCAGCACGGTTTCAACGCCGCTGAGACCACGACGGTTGGGAGTGAACGACGTCAGGACGGTCTGAGAGGCGCCGTGAGCCAGAGGAGGAACTTCTCCGACAGTGGAGTCACCGAACCCTTCGCCGGCCACGAAGCTGATGGTCGAGGACGGAATGGCTAGGCGCCCGGTGTTCGTCACCAGGGCTTCTACCTCAACCTCTTTGCCCTCATGGGCAAGCGGGTAGCGGTCTCTGGACTGAGGCAGTGCCACCGTGGGCAGTCCCGTACGCAGGGTGATCGAGACACGGCGCGTGCCCCAGGTGATCAGCAGCGCCGAGAGGATGACCAGTGCCAGAAGCAGAATCCCAGCAGGCAACAGCCCGGGGAGCGCAAACCGATAGGCGGTGATGATCAGTGCGACTCCGGCGAGGACGAAGATGATTCCTGAGGTGCTCAGACGCATGTGGTCACTGAACCGTCGAAATGGGCACTCGGGCCAGGAGCCGGCCGATCAGTTCTGCCGCCAGCTCGGAATCGTCACCATCGCGCGGGATGATCCGGTGAGCCAGGATGTAGGGAGCAAGAGCCTGAATGTCGTCCGGGGTCACGAAGGTTCGTCCCGACAGCGCGGCGCGAGCCTTAGCTGCCCGGAGGAGGTGAACGCCACCTCGCGGGGAGCAGCCGAGGAGGATGGCCTCGTCGTTGCGGCTGGCGTGGAGGATGGAGACGATGTATTCGCGCAGCTCTCGGGTTGCACTGACATGTCGGACGATTCCCCGGGCCTGATTGATCTGCTCGAGACTGGTCACCGGAGTCGCGCTGGAGAGCGGATCGTGTTCGATCTGGTTGTCGAGCAGGTCGATCTCGTCAGCAGTGGCGGGGTAGCCCAGGGAGATGCGAGTCATGAAGCGATCTCGCTGCGCCTCCGGAAGCGCGTACGTGCCTTCCATGTCGATCGGGTTCTGAGTGGCGACGACGATGAATGGCGAGGGCATCTGGTAAGTCTCACCGTCAATGGTGGCCTGACCCTCAGCCATGCACTCAAGCATCGCGGACTGAGTCTTGGGGGAGGCGCGGTTGATCTCATCGGCGATGACGATGTTGGCGAACACCGGCCCCTGCCGGAACTCGAAGTGCCTGGTCTCCTGATTGAACAGGTTCACACCGACGACGTCGGTCGGCAGCAGGTCGGGAGTGAACTGGATGCGCCTCACCGAACCATCGACGACCTTTCCCATGGCTCGTGCCAACAGAGTCTTTCCGACTCCGGGCACGTCCTCAAGGAGAACATGGCCCCCGGCGAGGAGCGCTACGAGTGACAGCCCGACTGCCTCGTCCTTGCCCTCGAGGACGGCATTCATCGCTGTGCGTGCCCGTGTGGTCAGTTGCTGAACCCATTCGATGTGCTCGGCACCGATCACGGAATTGGTCTGAGTACCTTCTTGGCTGATCGACATGCTCCCATTGTCCCCTATCCCGTCTCCTGCATCCACATAGGCATCGCCCGACCTTTTAGGCCGTTATCGATCAGCTTCCCCGCCTGCGTCCGAGCGGCCGAGTGATTCCGGCGCCCCTCCTGCAGAACCGGGCATTCAGAACCGGGTACTTAGGGGCCGAGCAGCAACGTGCCGGCCTTGCCGTGCACGCGACCCCCACATCCGACGCCACTTTGCTCCCCACCGTCTTCCACGCAGCACTCCCCACTTCACTCCCCACTTTGCTCCACCCGCGGTCTCCACTTTCCTCCCCACTTTCCTCCCCGAGTGGCCGCACACATCGGTTTTCCGCGCGAAATCAGGGACCTGGACCCCTGTTGGGTCCTGCGGTGGTCGGGCGATCAGGGCTGCGAAGCATCGGAATACGAGCCTCACAGACCATCTTCGACGCGCCGTTCGGAAATTTTCCCCACTTTCCTCCACCTATCTGACCTGGGGTTATATAGGTCAAATAGGTGTCGGACTAGTGAAGTACTAGATTGCGTGGAGGGAAGTGGAGTACTGTGGTTCCTATCGGAGCCAATTGGGTTTCGAAAGGGGTGAGACGACATGTTCTTGGGCACTCATTTGCAGAAGCTCGACGACAAAGGTCGCCTCATCCTGCCCGCAAAGTTCCGGGAGGAGCTTTCGCCCGGTCTCGTATTGACCCGTGGACAGGAGAACTGCCTCACCCTGTTCCCCACCACGGAGTTCGAAGCCGAGCACGAGCGAATCCAGAACGCGCCGAAGACGAATAAGGAAGCTCGCGATTACCAGCGTGTCTTCCTGTCGGCGGCTTTTGCGGATCAGCCGGACAAACAGGGACGCATCACGGTCCCGAACATATTGCGGCAGTACGCATCACTTGATCGGGAAGTTGCAGTGATCGGCATGGGCAACCGCGTCGAGATCTGGGATTCGCCGACATGGGATAACTACCTGGTCGGCGCTCAGCAGGCATTCGCTGAACGTGAGAACGAGGTGATCCCCGGAGTGATCTGATTCTGCTCGGGTTTGATCCTTGCCCGCCGTGTTCGAGTTTCGGGGAACTTCCCCGTTTCCGAAGCTCGGCAGTCCTGACACACTTCCCCGGTGCCAGGGCCACGGCGGACAAGGTTCTGGCTCCAGCAGTTCACCCCCCACGACGACCACCCACGAAGGACTCACCTATGAACGATCAGCATGTACCGGTGCTCCTGGAGCGCGTGGTCGAGCTCATCGGGGTCGGAGTCCAGGCCGCCAGGGACAACGGACACCCACCGATCGTCGTGGACGGAACCCTGGGAATGGGCGGGCACTCGGAAGCCATCCTCACCGCTTTCCCCGATGTCCACCTCATCGGCGTCGATCGCGACACCCAAGCCATCGACATCGCCACGAAGCGACTCGCTCCCTACTCTGACCGCATCGACATCGTCCATGCCGTCGACGACGAGATTCCAGAGATCCTTGACGACCTCGGCGTCGATCACATCAGCGCCGTCCTGCTCGACCTCGGAGTATCGTCCCTGCAGCTCGACGAGGACGAACGAGGATTCTCCTACTCCCGGCCCGCACCCTTGGACATGAGGATGGATCGAACCCAGACCCTCACCGCCGCCGAGGTGCTGGCCACCTATTCCGAAACTGAACTGCGTCGCATCCTCCGTGAGTACGGCGAAGAGAAGATGGCGGGGCGGATCGCGAAGATCATCGTCACCGACCGTGAGGAAACCCCGTGGGAGACCTCGCAGCAGCTTGCGGCGATGTTGGGGCGGGTGCTTCCTCAGACGAAGAAGAAGTCACACCCGGCGAAGCGGACTTTCCAGGCGCTGCGCATCGAGGTCAACGATGAGCTCGGTGTGCTGCGGACGGCGCTGCCAGCGGCATTGCAGGCGCTGCACATCGGGGGAGTGGCGGTCATCGAGTCGTACCAGTCCCTCGAGGACACGATCGTGAAGAAGATCTTCCGCACCGCAACCACCACCTCGGCGCCGCCGGACATGCCGGTGGTTCCTGAGGAGCTCCAACCGTGGTTGACCGAAATCATTCGCGGGGCCGAACAGGCCGACAGTGACGAAGCAGACAACAACCCTCGCGCCAAGAGCGTGCGACTGCGTGCAGTACAGAAGATCAGGGAGGCAAGATCGTGAGGAACGCTCAAGCGGCCGTCCGCCAACCCCGCGTCACCGAACGGACGCGGCGCCTCGAAGAGTCCGTCAGCAGGCCAGGTCCACCGCGGCTCAAACTGCTGAAGTTCGAGCTGCCGAAAGCCAGGGTCCCGTTCTCGATGCTGTGTGTGGCGATCCTCGTGGCCACCCTCGTCGCAGTTCTTCTGCTCAACATCTTCATCTCCCACACCTCGTATCAGATCGACCAGCTGAACTCCGAGAAGGAACAGCTGGCCGAGCAGAAGGATCGACTGGTCGAAGACAATTCGTACCGCGAATCTCCGCAGAACATCTCGATCGCGGCCGAGGAACTCGGACTGGTCCGAGACTCCTCGCCCGAGTTCCTCGATGCGAAGACCGGGAAGATCATCGATGCGCCCCCGATCGACGTCAGCGGAGAAAAGAAGCCGACAGTTGTCCCCGGCCCGCGTGCCAATACCCGCGAAGACCTCCGTCCCAATCTACGATCGGATGAGAAGCTGCCAGTAGTCGGTGGCAGCCCCAGCAAGGACATCGCGCCACCGGCTCAGGACGCTCCGAAATAAGGCGAGTCCGACAGCCGCACGCCGACCAGCAAGGACCAAGGACAGTGCAATGGGCCCACGAGCCACTCGGGTGAAGAACAAAGGCGGACGAGGCAAGCCCAACCTGCGCATGCGGATGGCACTGATCGCTGCTCTGTCCATCCTCGTTCTCCTCGTCACCTCGGGACGACTGATCTCGATCCAGGGCATGGATTCGATGAAGCTGGCCGAGAAGGCACTGTCCAACCGTCTCGTCACCAAGACCCTTCCTGCCGCACGAGGTCAGATCCTGGCCTCGGACGGCACGGTCCTCGCTGACAGCGTCTCCAGGTATCAGGTCGTCGTAGACCAGCAGAACGTGGCCCAGTACAAAGTCGACGGAAAACTCGTCGGTGCCTGGGGAGCTGCAGAAGCCCTGGCCAAACCGCTCGACACCGACCCGGGGCTGCTGTACCCGAAGCTCGTCGGTGACAAACGCTGGAACCCTGTGGCCAAGGAGCTCACCTCCGAGACCTGGCGTGCCGTGAAGAAACTGAACATCCTCGGCATCTCCGCCGAAGAATATGCCGTACGTTCCTACCCCTCAGGCGCCGTGGCCGGGAACCTGGTGGGCTTCCTCAGCTCCGACGGCCAGCCCCAGGCGGGCCTGGAGATGGCCTACGACAAGCAGCTGAGCGGACGCGACGGTCAACAGCAGTACGAACGTGGTGCCCGGGGTGAGATCATCCCTCTCGGCGAAAACAACACACGAAATGCAGTCGATGGCGAAGGTCTGCAGACGACGATCGATCCGGCGCTGCAGTACTACGCCCAGCAGGCGGCCGAAGAACAGCGGAAGAAGCACGAGGCCGAATCGGCCTCGATCGTCATCAAGGACATCAAAACCGGCAAGGTGATCACCGCCGCAGACGCACCCAGCGTGGATCCCAACTCACCGGGCAAGGTCGGCGGCACCGACCGCGGATCGCGCATCTTCACCGACGTCTTCGAGCCCGGCTCGACCGCCAAGATGGTCACAGCTGCCGCGCTGCTCGATCAGGGACTCGTCACTCCAGAACAGGAATTCACCGTTCCGGACAAATGGAAGGCACCCAACGGAGAAGAGTTCCGGGACTCGCACCCACACCCTGATGAGAAGCTCACCTTCGCGGGGATCCTGGCCCAGTCTTCGAACACCGGAACCATTCTGGCCGGAAACAAGCTCAACGAAGAGCAGCGCTACGGCTACATGAAGAAGTTCGGCTTTGGATCGACCACGGGCATCGGCTTCCCCGCCGAGACGGCCGGCATCCTCCATCCCTACAAGGAGTGGGACGGGCGCACCAAGTACACGGTGATGTTCGGTCAGGGCGTGGCCGCGAATGCCCTTCAGACCACCGACGTCATTGCGACCATCGCCAACGGCGGAGTCCACATCCCCTCGACGCTCATCGACGGAACGGTCTCACCCTCAGGCAAGACGATCCCGAGCCCGGCTGAGGAACCTCAGCGCGTCATCAGCAAGAAAGCCGCTGACCAGACCCTGTCTATGCTCGAAGGCGTCGTCGCCGAAGGCACCGGAAAGTCGGCGCAGGTCTCCGGCTACAGGGTGGCCGGAAAGACAGGCACCGCGCAGGCGCCGGCTGCGGAAGGCGGCGGCTACGACGGCTACACTGCATCGTTCGTCGGTGTCCTTCCCGCCGAGGATCCGCAGATCGCGATCTCCGTGACGTTGCAGCGGCCCCGAAACGGCTATTACGGTGGAAGCGCCGCCGCACCAGTCTTCTCCGACGTCGCCGGCTTCACCATGCGCCACCTCAAGATCCCACCGTCGACCGCAGATCCCCAGCTACCTGCTCGAGAATGGAAATAATGCGTATCTCACAGCTGCTGCCGGCAGCACCCGGAACCATCCACGGAAATCCCGACCGCGAAGTCGGGGGAGTCTCCCATGATTCGCGCACGGTAGCGCCGGAACAGCTCTATGCCGCGCTGCCTGGAGCGAACGTCCACGGCGCGAAATTCGCCCCCGACCTCATCGCACGCGGGATCACTGCGATCCTCACCGATGCGACCGGCTGGGACATGATCACCGAAAACGTCGACCCGCAGTCCCTCGCCGAGGTGACCGGGCTGATCGTGGAGCACCCGCGGTCAGTTCTGGGCTACGTTTCGGCCGCTGTGTACGGCACCTCGGGCAGCCCTCAGCTGATCGGTGTGACCGGTACCAACGGGAAGACGACGACCACCTACCTTGTGGACGGAATGCTTGAGGCTCTCGGACATCGCACAGGTGTCATCGGCACCGTGGCGACGCTGATCGCCGGCGTGACCGAGCCGAGCGTGCGCACGACTCCGGAAGCCCCTGAGCTGCATGCCCTGTTCGCGAAGATGCGCTCCGCTGATGTCGATACCTGCGCGATGGAGGTGTCCTCACATGCGCTGAGTCAGCATCGGGTCGACGGCGCCCACTTCGTTGTCTCAGGTTTCACGAACCTCTCGCAGGACCACCTCGACTTCCACAACTCGATGGACGAATACTTCGGAGTCAAGGCCGAACTGTTCACCCGAGCCTTCTCCGACACTGCTGTCATCGTCGTGGAAGACAAGTGGGGCGAGAAGATGGTGGAGGCGGCACAGGTGCCGGTGCGCACGCTGGGACGCGACGATCGCAGTGAATGGAGGATCGAGCACACTCCAGGAGAATCCGACTTCATCCTCCACCTCGGCGGAACCGGAGAAGACGGACCTGAGGATGACGGGATCGCACTGCGATCCCCGCTGCCGGGCGATTTCAACGTCACGAACACCGCACTGGCCGCAGCCATGCTGCTGGAAGCTGGAATCTCAGCCACAGATCTCAACGCCATCGGTCGGACCTTCACCGCCTCGGTCCCCGGACGCATGGAGATCATCGACGTCAGCGGCCCACGTGCCGAGGGCCAATCGCATCCCGAGCATCTGCCGCGTGCAATCGTCGACTACTCACACACTCCCGATGCGATCGAGAAGGCACTGCAGTCGCTGCACGCCGACAGTGATGAACTCGTCATCGTCTTCGGCGCCGGCGGCGATCGTGACAGGGGAAAGCGATTCGGAATGGGGCAAGCGGCCGCTCGGGGAGCCGACGTAATCGTGCTCACCGACGACAATCCGCGCACCGAGGATCCGGAATCGATCAGAGCCGCCATCAAAGAGGGCATTGAGGCGGAGATCTCAACCGGAGGCGTACGTGTGAAGAAAGTCATTGAAGTGGCCGAACGAGGCGCCGCCATCGACGAAGCCATCGCCGCTGCCGGAGCCTCCACAACCGTGCTGATCGCAGGGAAGGGACACGAAACCGGACAGTCCGCCGGTGGGACAGTAACCGACTTCGACGACCGTTCAAGGACACGCTCGGCGCTGCGAGCGCGACTTGACGGTGTACAAACAGGTAAAGTTCACAGTTGATATGAAGCGACTGAGTGCAGCCGAAATAGCAACCGCCGTCTCCGGCGAGTTGTACGGCGTAGACCCCGAGACCAAATTGTCCGCCGGAGTGGTAACCGATTCGAGAGAAGTCGGACCCGGCGATATCTACGTTGCCCGCCGAGGTGAGTCCTTCGACGGCATCGAATTCGCAGCAGCAGCCGTGGAGGCAGGCGCAGCGCTGATTATCGGCGAATCCGTTCCCACCCTCGACGATGCGACCCTGCCGACCGTCCTCGTCTCCGATGCCACCGAAGCACTTGGCCAGCTGGCCAAGTGCAACATCGAGGCACTGCGTGAGGTCGGAGAGATCACGGTCATCGCGATCACCGGTTCGGTCGGCAAAACCACTGTGAAGGACCTCGCCGCCGATCTGCTCGCCGGTGAAGCCGAGACCGTGTGGCCGCCCAACTCATACAACAATGAGGTCGGAGTGCCGTTGACGGCACTGCGGGCGGGGGAGTCCACCCGCTTCCTGGTCCTGGAGATGGGTGCCCGTTCCATCGGCAACCTCGCCTACCTCACCAGCCTCGTTCGCCCCGACATTGCTGTCGAACTCGCTGTCGGCACCGCTCACTCGGGCGTCTTCGGCTCGATCGAGAACACAGCACGTGCCAAGGCCGAGCTCGTCGAATCCCTCACCGCGGGATCCGTCGCGATCCTCAACGCCGACGATTCTCGAGTCGCAGGGATGCGCGAGGTGCTCTCGCCCGAGGTCGACACCCTGTGGTTCTCACAGCGGGAATCACTGCCTGAATGGGTCGCGGAGGAGGACTCCGTTGTTCGCGGAACCGGAGTCACGACCGACGCTTCCGGGCACGCAGCCTTCTCACTGGACTTGCCTGGCGAGGAGCCACAGGACGTCCGACTGGCTCTGATCGGCGAACACCATGTGGGCAATGCCCTCGCCTCCGCAGCCATCGCCCATGCCTGCGGGGTGGGAGTGAAGTCCATCGTGACCACACTCTCAACCTCCTCTGCTGCGAGCCGTTGGCGCATGGAGCTCATCGACTCCCCGTCCGGCGTGACCGTGCTCAACGACGCCTATAACGCGAACCCCGAATCGATGCGCGCTTCTCTGAAGACGCTGGCATCGATGGGTCGCGGCGACGAAGACAGCCGACCACGTCGGACATTCGCCGTTCTCGGCGAAATGTTGGAGCTCGGCGACGAATCGATCTCCGCCCACTCCGACATCGGCGAACTCGTCGTGCGACTGAACATCACTCGCACCATCGTCGTCGGTGAGGGAGCAAAACCCATTTTCAACGCCGCGAACCTCGAAGGTTCATGGGGTAACGAAGCGGCTTGGGTTCCGACCGCAGCCGAAGCGAAGGACCTGCTGAGTGCGGAATTGGCACCCGGGGACATCGTCTTGTTCAAGTCCTCCAGAGATGCTGGTCTGCGCTATCTCGGAGATGAAATCGCCGGTGTCTCGGGGGCCCAATGATTGCCGTACTGCTTGCCGCCTGCCTGGCACTGATCCTGTCGCTGGTCGGCACACCGCTGTTCATCCGCGTCCTGGTCAAACGAGGCTACGGCCAGTTCGTCCGTGATGATGGACCGACGTCTCACGCCACGAAGCGCGGCACACCGACCATGGGCGGCGTCGTCATCATCGGTGCTGCCATCCTCGCCTACCTGCTCGGGCACCTGTTCACCGGTTCCGTGCCCACCGCGTCCGGTCTCCTCGTTCTCTGGCTGGCCGCAGGGCTCGGCGTGGTCGGCTTCCTCGACGACTTCATCAAGATCAGGAAGCAGCGTTCCCTCGGCCTGCGACCGGTGCCCAAGCTCCTCGGTCAGGGCTTCGTCGGGATCTCCTTCGCGGTTTTGGCACTGCAGTTCCCGAACTCCTTCGGTGAGACTCCGGCGTCGACGAAGGTGTCCTTCATCCGTGACACCAACCTCGACCTGGCCTTCGGCTCCGCAGTGCTGGGTCTCATCCTGTTCGTCATCTGGGCCAACCTCATCGTCACCGCAGTCTCCAACGCGGTGAACCTGACCGACGGACTCGACGGATTGGCCGCCGGTGCTTCTGTGGTCGTCTTCGCCGCCTATGTCGTCATCGGCACATGGCAGTCGACCCAGAACTGCAACCTGATGACAGACGCGACCAACGCCTGCTATTACATGCGCGATCCCCGTGACCTCGCAATGGTCGCAGGAGCGATGGCGGCAGCCTGCTTCGGCTTCCTCTGGTTCAACACCTCACCCGCGAAGATCTTCATGGGCGACACCGGTTCCCTGGCCATCGGCGGCGCAATCGCCGGTCTCGCGATCATGTCCCGGACCGAGCTCCTGCTCGTCGTCCTCGGAGGTCTCTTCGTCATCATCACCCTGTCCGTGATCATCCAGGTGATCTCGTTCAAGACCACCGGCAAACGTGTCTTCCGGATGGCTCCGCTCCAACATCACTTCGAACTCAAGGGGTGGGCCGAAGTCACGATCGTAGTGCGCTTCTGGATCATCGCCGCGCTCTTCGTCGTCGCCGCAATCTGTCTCTTCTACGCCGAATGGGTGTCTCGCGTTGGCTGAGAATCCTGTGACTGACTATCCCAACGCCGAGGCGATCCCGGCGGCACTCGTGGGCCCGAGCTCGTCCTTGGACGGGCTGTCGATCCTGGTCACCGGTCTCGGTGTGACAGGGTTCCCCGCAGCGGTTCATCTCGGTGAGCGGGGTGCCGACGTGATCGTCGTCGACGGTGATGATCAGGCGGATGTCAGCGAGAAGGCTCAGATCCTCGAGGTCTTCGACGTCGATATCCGCCGCGGAGCGGAGCATGTTACGCACCTGCCCGAGCAGCCGCTCGATCTGGTCGTCACGTCTCCTGGTTGGCGTCCCGATCATTCGCTGCTCGTGGCTGCCGCCGAGGCTGGCGTACCCGTCATCGGCGAGGTCGAATTGGCATGGCGGATCCGTGGCACCAACGATGCCAAATGGCTGGCCATCACCGGCACCAATGGCAAGACGACGACCACGACGATGCTCGAATCTATGCTCCTGGCCGATGGGCTCAAGGCCAAGGCCTGCGGCAACATCGGTGCACCGCTCCTCGAAGCCGTGCTCGAACCAGGACTCGAAGTGCTGGCGATCGAACTCTCAAGCTTCCAGCTGCACTGGCAGTATTCACTGAGCGCCGATGCCGCCGCTGTGCTCAACATCGCCCCCGATCATCTGGATTGGCACGGCAGCGCCGACGCCTACGAGGCCGACAAGGCCAAGATCTATCACCAGGCCAAGACCGCGTGCATCTACAACGTCGCCGACGAGGTGACCCTGCACATGGTCGAAGAGGCTGACGTAGTCGAGGGCGCCAAGGCCATCGGCTTCACCACAGGCATCCCACGGCCGGGAGAGCTGGGTGTCGTCGAGGACATGCTGGTCGACCGTGCCTTCATTACGCAGCGTTACTCCTCGGCCGCCGAGCTCGCCTCGGTCGACGACGTGGCCGCGGCCACGGGAGTTGCTGGCCGTGCACCGGCGGACCACCAAGTCTCGAATGCACTCGCCGCCGCCGCTCTGGCCCGTAGCATCGGTGTTCCTGGTCAGGCGATCTCCCAAGGCCTGAAGAACCATTCGCTCGGTGCTCACCGCATGGTCACCGTAGCTGAAAGCAATGGTGTCAGCTGGGTTGATGATTCGAAGGCGACGAACACGCACGCGGCAAACGCCTCACTCGGCAGTTTCGACTCGATAGTCTGGATCGCCGGGGGACTGCCCAAGGGGGCAGACTTCACGTCGCTGTTCGCCGATCACGGCCACCGACTCCGAGCACTCGTACTCATCGGGGCAGACGACGCTGCCTTCCGCGAAGCCATTGCCGCGACAGTTCCAGATCTCGAAGTGATTCGGATAGAACCTGCACTCGCAGTGGATTCCGGCGTCCCTCGCCGTCGCGGTGAAGCAGTGGTCGCTGCCGCAGTCGAAGCCGCTGCAGGCATTGCCCAGGCCGGAGATGCCGTACTGCTGGCACCCGCAGCAGCAAGCATGGACCAGTTCCTCAATTACAACACTCGGGGTGAACTCTTCACTCAGGCTGTCCACGCTCACCTGGGGAACTGACATGGGTCGGCAGGCAAGTGCGAAATCTCAGTCACGCCGTCGTCCCAGCTCGAGCAGGTCGGCCGAGCCGGCTGTGGCCCGAGCAGGAGACACGAAGGCCGCAGCTAAGAAGGCCGCCACAAAGCCGAACCCAACAAAGCCGACCGCAGCGAAGTCGAGTGCAACAAAACCGAACACAGCGAAGCCGAGCGCAAAGTCGCCCGCCATGAAGAAGTCGCCGACCGCCAAGAAGTCGACAACCTCACACCATGTCGGGGCGAAGGCTGTTGCCGGTAAATCAGCCGGTTCGAAGACCGCCGCTGTTAAGAACCGGACCGCAGCGAAGAAGACCATCAGCGCGCACAAGACCGCCAGTGCGCAGAAGACCACCGGCACGGAAAAAGCCTCCGGCACTCATGATCAGCCGCGAGCAGGAAGCACACGGGCCGCGCTGTCCTGGGCGCGTCGTGAATTCGCTCGCGTCTCTGCCTACCCGCTTACGACCTACTATCTGATTCTGGTCTCAGTCCTCGCCCTGACGTCACTTGGTCTCGTCATGGTCCTCTCCGCGTCCTCGATCACCTCCTATGACGGGGGCGAAGGATCATCTTTCGCCTACTTCAATAAGCAGGCGGGCTTCGTCACGATGGGTATCGTCCTTATGCTCGCGGCCTCGTTCTTCCCGCTGCATTGGTGGCGCAAGTTGGCATGGCCCGCGCTGCTGCTCGGCGTTTTCATGCAGGCTGCTGTGTTCCTCCCGGGTGTCGGCAAGTCGACGAAGGGCAACGCCAACTGGATCCAATTCGGAGGGTTCCAGCTCCAGCCTTCAGAGTTTCTCAAGATTGCGCTGGCCGTTTGGCTGGGTGCCGTGCTGGCCAGCAAATACGGAAAGATGACCACCTTCGGGCACGCGATGATGCCGGTCGTCCCCGGCATCATCCTCGCAGTGGGTCTCGTCGTCGGCGGCAATGACCTCGGCACGGGCCTGGTGCTCATGGCCATGGCCCTGGTCTGTCTGTTCATCGGCTTCTTCCCGTGGAAGTACTTCCTCCTGCTCTTCGGCTCTCTGGGCGGTGTCGCGCTATTCTTCGTCTTAAGCTCGCAGAACCGGCTCGCACGCATCACCTCAGCGCTCACCGGCCATGCGGACCAGACCGCGTCCGACGTCACCGGCTCGGCTTGGCAGTCCAATCATGGCCTGTTCTCCTTGGCTTCTGGAGGCTGGCTCGGTGTGGGCCTCGGTGCCAGCCGTGAGAAGTGGTCGTGGCTGCCCGAGGCCCATAACGACTTCATCTTCGCCATCATCGGCGAGGAACTCGGGCTGCTCGGGTCCTTGGTTGTGATCCTGATGTTCGTGGCTCTTGCCTGCGGCATGGTCCGAGTGATCCTGCGCTCGAAATCCAGGTTCATCCAGATCGCCACGGCCGGACTCTTCGCCTGGCTGATCGGCCAAGCAGCCATCAATATCTGTGTCGTGACCGGACTTCTGCCGGTCATCGGCCTGCCCCTGCCTTTTGTGTCCTACGGCGGCTCCTCCATCATCGCGTCACTGCTCGCGGTCGGGGTGATCCTGTCCTTCGCACGCACCGAGGACGGAGCTCCTGCTGCGATCAAGGTGCACAGGGACCGTGTGAGATCTTCGTTCGCCGTACTGGCCAGAAAGAGAAAGAAGTGAGATGACGAGCATTCTTCTTGCCGGTGGAGGCACCACCGGCCATATTTCGCCCATGTTGGCAATCGGTCGAGAGCTGCGTGCACTCCATCCTGACTGGGACGTAATCGCCCTCGGAACCGCAGACGGGCTAGAAGCCGATATCGTTCCGAAGGCCGGCTTCGAACTCCTCACCATCGATAAGGTCCCAATGCCGCGTTCGATCAGTCCCGCCGCGCTGAAGTTCCCGGAACGATTCGCCGCCAACATCTCACACGTCAAAGCGATCATCGCCGAGCGCGACGTCAAGGCCGTCGTCGGAGTCGGCGGATATGTCTGCCCACCGGCCTTCATCGCAGCCAAACAGGCGAAGATCCCTCTGCTTGTCCACGAAGCCAACGCGAAGCCCGGAATGGCGAACCGCCTCGGCGCCGTCCTGACGAAACCGGGAATGGTCGGGGTCACCTTCCCCGATACGAAGCTGCGCAACTCCGAGTTGGTCGGCATGCCGATGCCCACGGAGATCTCCTCACTCGACCGCAGCGACGCCGCCCAGCGACAGGCATGGCGACAGGACCTCGGCCTCAGCGACGACAAACCAGTCCTTGTGGTGACCGGCGGATCGTCTGGAGCACAGCGCATCAACGACGCCTTCCTCGCCGCAGCACCGCTGTGCCAGGAGAACGGGGTGCAGGTGCTGCACATCACCGGTGCCGGCAAAGATGATGCTCTGCGTGAGGCAGCGGCCCAGCTGCCCGATTACCACGTCGTCGACTACGTCGACGGAATGCACAGGGCCTATGCGGTCGCGGACCTGCTCGTGGCTCGTTCCGGGGCCGCGACCGTGTCTGAAGCCACCGTCGTCGGTGTTCCCGCCCTCTACGTTCCGCTGGCCATCGGCAACGGTGAACAGCGGCTCAACGCGGCTGGCAGCGTCAGAGCCGGAGCCTCTATGCTCGTCGACAACGCGGACTTCAACGCGTCGACCGTGACAGACAAGATCCTGCCCCTGGTGACCGACCGCGCGCGCCTGGACGCCATGAGCGCAGCAGCCCTTGATCTGCAATATCCGACCACTGCCGCCAGCACCATGGCCACCATCGTCACTCGCGCTCTGAGAGGTTGAACATGAGCACAGCTGAAATCGTCCCGGCCACAGAACTGGGTGCCGTCCACTTCATTGGAATCGGCGGTTCGGGCATGTCCGGGATTGCACGGATCATGGTCATGAACGGTGTCACCGTTTCGGGCTCGGACGCGAAGGAATCGGCAGTCGTCGATGTGCTGCGGACCCTGGGCGCCAGAGTCGAGATCGGGCACTCGGCCGACAACCTCGGCGAGGCCGACACCCTTGTCATCTCCTCAGCGATCCGCAAGGACAATCCCGAACTAGTCGAAGCCGAACGCAAGGGCCTGCGGATTCTCCACCGTTCGGGTGCGCTGGCATCGCTGATGGCCGACAAACGGGCCGTGGCCGTGGCCGGCACCCATGGCAAGACCACCACGACGTCCATGACGACCGTGGCTCTGCAGGCCTGCGGGCTGGATCCCTCATTCGTGATCGGGGGAGTGCTGTCGACGACGGGCACCAACGCCCATCTGGGCACCGGTGACGTATTCGTCGCAGAAGCGGACGAATCGGACGGTTCGTTCCTGCTCTACGAACCCACGATCGGCATCCTCACCAACGTTGAAGCGGATCACCTGGACTACTACGGGACACCGGAGAAGGTGACGGAGGCGTTCGTCGAATTCTGCGCGGGCATCGGTGCAGACGGAGGAACCGTCATCGCCTGCGCCGATGACCCAGGTTCGCTCGCTGTCGCCGAACAGGCGCGGGAGCTGGGAACCTCTGTCATCTTCTACGGAACCTCCGAATCCGCCGAAATCCGCCTGCGCGAACTCCGTTCGGGACTGGTCTCCGAATTCATTCTCGACGTGCCGGGACAGGCAGAGCCGCTGCCGGTGACACTGCGCCAACCAGGCACCCACAATGCACTCAACGCGACGGCCGCGATCGCCGTCGCCCACAGCCTCGGCGCCGATGTCGCCAAGGCGGCAAGCGGCCTCGGGAACTACGGAGGCACTCGGCGTCGTTTCGAAGAACGCGGAATCGCTGCCGGAGTCCGTGTCATCGACGACTACGCTCACCACCCGACGGAGCTGCGAGCGGTGCTCAGTGCTGCTCGGGGAGTCGTCACCGAAGAAGGCCGGGTCTGGGCAATCTTCCAACCGCACCTGTACTCACGCACGATGGAGTTCCGAGCCGAATTCGGTGAGGCTCTCGGACTGGCCGATGAGGTCGTCGTCCTCGACGTGTTCCCGGCCCGGGAGGATCCGGTTCCCGGTGTCACCGGTGCGCTGATCGCCGATCGAGTCCCTCATGAGAACGTGACCTTCGTCGAATCCTTCAACGAAGCGGTGCCGTATGTCGCAGCCCGTGTGCGCCCCGGCGATCTTGTGCTCACCCTCGGAGCGGGGGATGTGACGATCCTCGGCCCTGAGCTGCTCACCGCACTGGAGGCCTGAACACTGTGGTGCCCCTTCCCGAACCGCGCACCGACGACAACTCGACCGCGGACCTCACCGGGGTCATCCGTGCGCGCAGACGACAGGTATGGCGCCGGCGCCTCCAGCTCATCGGCGCGGTTGCTGGGGTCCTCGTCATCGCGGCCGTGCTCTGGTTCTCACCTCTGCTGGCGCTGGACAAGGTCAACGTCAAGGGCAGCAAGCTGGTCGACCAGGACAAGATTTCGGAATCCGTGCTCGGCTCCGACGGCGGCACACCGTTGCCTCGGGTGCGTCCCGGAGCTGTGGAGAAGGCCGTCCTCGAAGAGTTCCCTCGGGCGAAGGAAGCCTCGGTGCACTATGCGGGACCTCGCAGCCTGAACATTACGATCACCGACAGGGACCCGGTTCTGGCGATCACTACGTCAGATGGGTACCAGCTCTTCGATGATGAGGCCGTCGACCTGGGCACCGTGAAGAAGGCACCCAAAGGCGTGACCGTGCTCGAAGAGTCCGCAGGTTCTCCAGACCAGAAAACTGTGTCCGCAGTGATCCGTTTCATGGCCGGACTTCGACCTTCGCTGCGCTCCGACCTGGCCTCGATTCATGCCAAGGACGAGAAGAACCTCGCCGGGGTCATTGACACCGGCGAAGCGAAGGCGAAAGTGGCCTTCGGAGACAGCACGAGCGCAAGCTTGAAGATGCGAACCGCACTGCAGCTGGCAGCCGACGGACGCACTGAAATCGACGTCTCTGTGCCCTCGGTGCCCGTGACCAACTGAAAACCCGCGAAACGAGGCGTGTTGTCTGTCATTGCCGCCGACACACCGGGGCTGAAGTTTGGCCGATGTCGGACACTCCGGCGAGAATGGTTGCAGTGGTGTTGCCCCGGACAATAGCCTCAGGGCAAAGAAGACCGTTCGAATTTGCACGCAGATGATGCGTGGATGATGCGCCGAAAGAGGAACCGACTTGGCTGAATTCCCACAATCCGGAGCGGATATCAAAGTTGCCGGTACCGGCGGCGGCGGTGTCAACGCTGTTCAGAGGATGATCGACGTCGGACTGCGCGGCGTGGAGTTCATCGCGATCAACACCGATGCGCAGGCACTTGTGCTCTCGGACGCCGATGTGAAGCTGGAGATCGGACGCGACCAGACTCGCGGACTCGGTGCCGGTGCTGATCCGGAGATCGGCCGTAAAGCCGCAGACTCCAGCGAAGAGGCGATCCGTGACGCACTCGAGGGTGCCGACATGGTCTTCGTCACCGCTGGTGAAGGCGGAGGAACAGGCACAGGCGCAGCTCCGGTCGTGGCCCGAGTAGCACGCTCGCTGGGAGCACTGACGATCGGTGTCGTCACCCGCCCGTTCACCTTCGAGGGACGTCGCCGATCCGCCCAGGCTGAAGCCGGCATCGCCGCACTGCGCGAAGAGGTCGACACCCTCATCGTCATCCCCAACGATCGACTGCTCTCCATCTCAGACCGCAGCGTCTCCGTCGTCGACGCGTTCCGCTCGGCCGATGAGGTTCTGCGCTCTGGTGTCCAGGGAATCACCGACCTCATCTCGGTCCCGGGTCTGATCAACCTTGACTTCGCCGACGTGAAGTCAGTGATGCAGGATGCCGGCACCGCGCTCATGGGCATCGGAGCAGCCACCGGTGATGACCGTGCCGTCCAGGCCGCAGAGTCGGCCATTGCTTCACCTCTGCTCGAAGCCAGCATCGATGGCGCCCACGGTGTGCTCTTCTGTATCCAGGGCGGCGCCGATCTCGGTCTGTTCGAAGTCAACGAAGCGGCCCGACTGGTGCAGGAGGCTGCGCACCCCGAAGCCAACATCATCTTCGGTGCAGTCATCGACGACAACATCGGCGACGAATGCCGTGTCACCGTGATCGCAGCAGGGTTCGACAATACGGTCGCCGGCCAGGATTCGGCCCCGGCCGAGTCTGCCCCGGCCTCGATCCCGATGGCGACCAACCCCGCCGACATCGAATCCGCACCCGCGGAAGAAGCTGAGCCTGCGGCAGCAGTCGAACCTGAACCTCGCAATGAGGAGCATCAGATTCCGACCTCACTGCCCAACGAGCGCAGCACATCGAGCCTCGACAATGACCTCGATATCCCGGATTTTCTGAAATAAGATGCTGCACTCGAGATTCGTCGTTCCCGGAAGGCAGAACGCCCATGTGGCGTTCACCGACCGGCACGGCGGCTACTCGAGGGGAGACTTGTCATCGTTCAACCTGGCACGACATGTCGGGGATGACGACGAGCTCGTCGCCGCGAACCGCGCCGCTCTGGCTCAGGTTCTCGGCCTGAGCGGAGAGCGACTGAGTTTCGTGTCCCAGGTCCACGGCACCGAAGTCCGCATCATCGAATCACCGGAGCAGCTGCGCGATGAACCCGTGAGTGCAGATGCACAGGTCACGACGTGCCGCGGGATCGGGCTGGCCATTATGGTCGCAGACTGCACGCCGATCATGCTCGCGGACCCCGAGGCAGGCGTCATCGGCGCGATTCATGCCGGACGGCCCGGAATGGCTGCGGGCATCGTGCCGGAGACAATGGCTGCGATGCGCAACCTGGGTGCCGCTGACATCCATGCGATCATCGGACCGTCGGTGTGCCCACGATGCTATGAAGTTCCCGCCGCGCTTCGGGAAGAAGTTGCTGCAGTCGAACCCGTGGCCGCCTCGGTGTCGGTCACCGGTACCCCGGCGATCGACGTCGCAGGGGCGGTGGCGGAGCAGCTGCGCCGTGCAGGCGTGAGCATCGACCATTTCTCTCGCACCTGCACACGCGAATCCGAGGATCTGTTCTCATACCGGAGACAACAGAGCACAGGCAGATTTGCCGGTGTGGTCTGGCTCCAGGAAGAAAACCACACGACACACCCATGAGACTCACCCGCCAGGCCGGTCTGTTGAGATAGTTTGGCGGCAGGCGAGGAAGTGCCGAAGGCCGAGGAGTGGAAAAATGTCAGCAATCAAGAAGACGCTGGAATACCTGGGTTTCGTCGAAGAAGAGGACGAGCAGCCCATCGAACGTCGTGACCGTGAGGTCATCGACACCTACGAAGAGCCCGTCGACGATTACGTCGAGGACGAGGAACGGCCTTCTGCCCAAGTCACGCCGATCCATCCGTCTCCGATTCGTCCAGTCGACTCTCCGGCCCCAGGAATCTCCATGAACCGCATCAAGACAATCCACCCCCGCAGCTATAACGACGCTATGGTGATCGGTGCCGCGTTCCGTGAGGGAACACCGGTGATCATGAACCTCTCGGAGATGGACGAGAACAACTCGAAGCGTCTCGTCGACTTCTCCGCTGGCCTGATCTTCGGCCTGCACGGTTCCATCGAACGCGTCACCAACAGAGTGTTTCTTCTCACCCCTGAGAACATCGAGGTCAGCGGAGAGAACGAGTCAGATCCGGACTCACAGGCGAGCTTCTTCAACCAGAGCTGAGCTGCTTCGCCCCTCGACTGAGTTTCATTCTTATCTCATCCTCAGCTCCGACGTATATCCTGAGTAACGACAGCTAAGCACCAAAGAAAGGCACGAGGAAACACGTGGCCATCATCTTCTACATCCTCGGCACTGCGCTCAGTCTTTACGTCTATGTTCTCCTGGCGCGAGTGGTCCTCGACCTCGTGCAGGTCTTTTCGCGCGAATGGAAGCCTTCCGGCTTCTTCCTCGTGCTGGCCGAGATCGTGTACACACTGACCGATCCGCCGCTGCGTCTGCTGCGCAAGGTGATTCCTCCCTTGCGATTGGGCCAGATCTCATTGGACCTGGGCTTCATCGTGTTGCTGATCGGAATTCAGATCCTCGCATCGGTGCTGTTCAACTTCTCACGGGTGACGGCCTGAACATCAGCTCCGAAAGTTGCGCGCTCGAAGCTTAGTAGTTGAACGTTAATGTTTGTTTCTGGGCGTTTGATCTGGGTCACTTTCTCCTTAAGTCCTAAAGCGGAGCGCAGCGAACTGAGCGCAGGCGACTGGCCGAATCGGCCATCGCTGGACATAGTTCCCACTCGATAATGAGCTTGTTGCAGATATCACAATGGCCTGCGGAGGTCATTCTCAGTTGGCCGAATCGTTCCAGATGTTGTTACGCTCGATTAGGAAGCTTCGTCATTGAATACGTGACACGGCATTTCTGCAGGACAAAACTGCAGGTGTTACGCTAATGTGACGTTGAAGCCGTCTTTATGGCGGCAGCGTAATGAATGTAGATCGACCAAAGGTGACCTCATGGCGCTCACGCCTGAAGACGTAGTAAACAAGCGGTTCCAGCATGTGAAGTTCCGCGACGGGTACGACCAGGATGAAGTCGACGATTTCCTCGATGAGGTTGTCGTAGAGATCCGCCGTCTCTATCAGGAGAACGACGAACTTCGTCAGAAGCTCTCCACCGCCGAACAGCGCGTCAAGGAACTCGACGCCGGCGGGGCATCTGCTGCCGCACCCGCTCAGGACATCGACGCCACTCAGGCTATGCCTGCTGCGGTGCCGGCGCCCTCGCAGAACGAGACCCAGGCGGCGAAGAATCAGGAGCAGTCTCCCTCTGTCCCCGAGACGACAGAGCAGCCATCGGCACCTGCCGTCAAGGAAGCAGCGCCAGCTGCACAGACGCCACCTGCGAACGAATCCGCTCCAGCCGTCAACAACGCTGCACCTGCTGCTGCAGGCTCCGCTGCCGGTCTGGGCCTCGGCTCGGCCTTGGGCAGTGGCGATGGCGACGCCCACGGGCTCATCGCTCTGGCGCAGCGCGTTCACGACGAGCACGTGGCAGAAGGCGAACGTCGCCGCGACGAGCTCATCCGAAGTGCAGAGACCGAAGCCAAGGACATCGTCGGCAAGGCCGAAACGAAGCGTGATGAGACACTGTCGACCCTGGAAACCCAGAAGTCGACCCTTGAACGCTCCATCGACCAGCTGTCGAACTTCGAGCGTCAGTACCGCACACGTCTGAAGAGCTACCTCAACGATCAGCTGCGTGACCTCGAGAACTCAACGAGTCTGGCGCCGGAGACCCTGGACGGTAACTCCTTCGGTTCGCCGTCGAATCACAAACTCTGATTCGCCACAGCAGACACCCAAGGTCCGGGAACTCCATGGAGTTCCCGGACCTTGTTCGTGTCCCCGTGAGGTGGATCATGGCTGCGGGTCCAGAGCCTTCGCGTGTCACGGCAGTGAGTTAGAATGAGCCAAATGAACGATGAAGCCACTGAGACGAAACCCCGGCGGCGCAGAATGCTCGGGGCGTTGTTCGGCATAGCCGCGGTCGTGCTGGCGGTGGATCAGTTCACCAAGTTTCTCGCGGTCAGGTTCCTCGAAGGACAGGCACCGACCCCAGTCATTGGTACTCTGGCTGGATTCAACTTCTATCGGAATCCCGGAGCGGCACTCGGACTCGGCTCCGGTATGACCTGGATCTTCCCACTCATAGCGGTCGCTGTGTTCGCAGGGATCATCTTGCTGTCGAAGAAGTTGGGCTCGGTGACCTGGGCAGTCGGGCTCGGACTGCTGTTGGGTGGTCTGTTCGGCAACCTCGTGGATCGACTGTTCCGACAGCCCGGATTCCTCCACGGCGCCGTCGTCGATTTCATCGACCTCACTTTTTTCATCTGCAATGTCGCCGACATTGCGATATCCGCTGCGGCGGTCACCCTCGTGGTGGCCAGCCTCAAAGGCATTGAACTGGACGGATCGGACTCGAAGCATGCGAGCACGGTCGGAGAGGACACACATGGCTGAACGCTCGATCCTGGTACCCGAAGGCCTCGAAGGCCAACGGGTGGACTCGGCACTGTCGAAGCTGCTGGGGCTCTCCCGCACGGCAGCTGCTGACATCTGTGCAGAAGGGGGCGTGCAGCTGTCAGGACAGGTCGTCGCAAAGTCGGATCGCGTCGTGGCCGGCGCGCGCCTGGACATCATGATGCCCGAGCCGGCCAAGCCCTTGGAAGTCGTGCCCGACCCCGTCCCGGGGATGAAGATCGTCCATGATGAGGATGCGTTCGTCGTCGTCGACAAGCCAGTCGGCGTCGCCGCGCACCCCGCACAGGGGTGGAAGGGGCGGACCGTCGTCGGCGGACTCGCCGCCGCGGGCTTCACAATCGCCACCTCCGGTGCTCCTGAGCGGCAGGGAATCGTGCAGCGTCTCGACGTTGGCACTTCGGGTCTGATGGTCATCGCCAAGAGCGAGCATGCCTACAGCGTCCTCAAGCACGCGTTCAAGGAACGCACCGTGGAGAAGACCTATCACGCGCTCGTCCAAGGGCTGCCTGATCCTGTGCTCGGCACCATCGACGCACCCATCGCCCGCAACCCACGACACGATGGGCTGTATGCAGTCCACAGCGGTGGAAAGAACGCGATCACGCACTATGAGGTCCTCGAAGCACACCGCCGAGCCTCCCTCGTGGAAGTTCATCTCGAAACCGGGCGGACCCACCAGATCCGCGTGCACTTCTCCGCACTCAAACGCCCCTGCGTCGGTGACCTTCCCTACGGCGCAGATCCTGGCCTCGCCAAAGATCTCCGCCTGGAACGTCAGTGGCTGCACGCAGTCAAACTCGGATTCCACCATCCCGAGTCCAACGAATGGGTCGAATTCGAGAGCGGATACCCCGAGGACCTGAAGTACGCACTCGATCGAATTCGCACACCCTGAACGCAGCGGTTCGCACGTACTGAACTCTGCTGTGCAGGCACAGAATGCAGCTGCCTGCACAACCTGAACGCCGCCGAGATGGGTGCCGCATGGGCCCGATCATGACTTCGATCACCGCCCGTTCAACACCCGCCGAGGTGGAGGCCGGGACTCCACTGGTCGAACCCCTGATGGTCTAAGCTGGGGGCGCAACAAAGGTCATATCAGAGGGAAGGCTGCCAGTGCCGAAAGACGATTTCGTCCATCTTCACGTCCACACCGAATACTCGATGTTGGACGGAGCCGCCCGACTTACGGACCTGATGGCCGCGACGAAGGCCTCGGGAATGTCGGCCATCGCGACCACAGACCACGGCTACCTGTTCGGCGCTTTCGACTTCTGGTCGCAGGCCACCGCAGCCGGCATCAAGCCCATCATCGGCGTGGAAGCTTATGTCACCCCGGGCACGGACCGGCGCGACAAGACAAGGGTGAAATGGCGCACGGACGAGTCGCAGAAACGCGATGACCTGTCCGGCGGCGGTGCCTACACCCACATGACGTTGCTTTCACGCAACAACACCGGCATGCGCAATCTGTTCAAGGCCTCGTCTTACGCCTCCCTCGACTCAGTATTCAGCAAATGGCCGCGCATCGACCAGGAGCTGTTGGAAACCTACTCCGACGGTCTGCTCGCGACTACGGGCTGCCCCTCGGGGGAGATCCAGGTACGACTGCGACTGGGACAGTACGAAGAGGCCAAAGCCGCGGCCGGCAAATACCGTGAGATGTTCGGCAAGGACAACTACTACGTCGAACTCATGGACCATGGGCTCTCCATCGAGAAGCGTGTGACCAAGGACCTGATCCGTCTGTCAAAGGAGATGGACATTCCGTTGGTCGCCACCAACGATCTTCACTACACGCATGAATCCGATGCGAAGGCGCACGAAGCGCTGCTGGCCATCCAGTCCGGATCGAAGCTCATCGAACCGACCTATGATCAGGGCGGTTCACGCTTCGCCTTCTCCGGCTCCGGTTATTACCTCAAATCGGGTGCCGAGATGCGGGCGCTGTTCTCCGAATTCCCCGAAGCCTGCGACAACACACTCGAGATCGCCGAGAAGTGCGAAGTCTCCTTCGACACCTCGGCGAACTATATGCCGAAGTTCCCCTGCCCGCCTGGAGAGGACGAAACCTCGTGGCTGGTCAAAGAGGTCCAGACCGGGCTCGAATATCGCTATCCGGGAGGAATTCCCGACGATGTGCGCAAGCAGGCGGACTACGAACTCGACGTCATCATCTCGATGGGCTTCCCCGGCTACTTCCTCGTCGTCGCCGATTTCATCAACTGGTCAAAGGACAACGGCATCCGTGTCGGTCCGGGACGTGGCTCGGGCGCCGGTTCCATGGTCGCCTACGCGATGCGCATCACCGATCTGGATCCGCTCAAGCACGGCCTGTTCTTCGAGCGTTTCCTCAACCCCGACCGTGTCTCCATGCCCGACTTCGATGTCGACTTCGATGATCGTCGCCGCGGCGAGGTCATCGACTATGTGACACGGAAATACGGTGACGAACGTGTCGCCATGATCGTCACCTACGGCACGATCAAGACGAAGATGGCGCTCAAGGACTCAGCACGAGTCCTCGGCAAGCCGTTCTCGATGGGGGAGCGCCTGACCAAGGCGCTGCCACCGGCCGAGATGGCCAAAGACATTCCGCTGGCCGATATCGAGAACCCCGAGTCGAAGCGCTACAACGAAGCGGGCGAATTCCGAGCGTTCGTCGACTCGGACACCGATGCCCGTGAGACCTTCGAAACCGCAAAGGGCATCGAAGGCCTGAAGCGGCAGTGGGGCGTGCACGCGGCCGGCGTCATCATGTCCTCGGACCCGATCATCGACGTCATACCGATCATGCGCCGGTTCCAAGACGGTCAGGTCATCACCCAGTTCGACTACCCCACCTCTGAGGGCCTCGGACTGATCAAGATGGATTTCCTGGGGCTGCGAAACCTCACGATCATCTCCGACGCCGTGGAGAACATCAAAGCCAACCGTGACTACGATCTCGACCTCGAACACCTCGACCTCGATGACCGTGGGGCCTATGATCTGCTCTCCCGCGGTGACACCCTCGGCGTGTTCCAGCTCGACGGTGGGGGACTGCGTGCCCTGCTGCGGCTGATGAAGCCGGATAACTTCGAAGACATCTCTGCAACGATTGCGCTCTACCGTCCGGGACCGATGGGTGCCGACTCCCACACGAACTTCGCGCTGCGCAAGAACGGACTGCAGGAAGTCACACCGATCCACCCCGAGCTGGCAGAGCCGCTCGAGGACATTCTGGGCACCACCTACGGACTCATCATCTACCAGGAGCAGGTGATGGCGATCGCGCAGAAGGTCGCCGGCTACTCCCTGGGTCAAGCAGATATTCTGCGTCGTGCGATGGGTAAGAAGAAGAAGTCCGAGCTGGACAAACAGCAGGTGGGCTTCTTCGGAGGGATGAAGGAACGCGGCTACTCCGAGGCGGCAGCGCAGGCACTCTGGGACATTCTGCTGCCCTTCTCCGACTACGCGTTCAACAAGGCGCACTCGGCTGCCTATGGCCTCGTGTCCTACTGGACCGCGTTCCTCAAAGCTCATTACACGGCGGAGTACATGGCAGCCCTGCTCACCTCGGTGGGCGACAACAAGGACAAACTGGCCATCTACCTCAACGAGTGCCGGCGGTTGGGCATCACCGTGCTGCCTCCGGACGTCAACGATTCGGCTCTGCACTTCACCCCAGTCGGTCAGGACATCCGCTTCGGCATGGGTGCAGTGCGCAACGTCGGTGCCAACGTCGTCGACGGCATCGTCGAGGCACGAGGAGAGAAGGGGGCATTCACCTCGTTCACGGATTTCCTCGACAAGGTGCCCAGCCACGTGTGCAACAAGCGCACGATCGAATCGCTCATCAAGGCCGGCGGCTTCGACTCACTGGGACAGACCCGGAGATCACTCGTCGAAGTCCACGAAGAGGCAGTGGACTCGGTCATCGGCGTCAAGCGGCAAGAGGCCAATGGGCAGTTCGACCTATTCGCCGGCCTCGGAGGTGACGATGACGAACCGAGCTTCTCCGTCGCGATTCCCGATCGTCCCGAATGGGAGAAGAAGGAGAAGCTGGCCTTCGAGCGCGACATGATCGGCCTTTATGTCTCCGACCATCCGCTCAACGGCCTCGAGGGTGTCCTCGCCGCCGAATCGGAGGCCTCCATCGCCGATGTGGTGGACCCGGAAACTCATCGCCACGACGGTTCCCAGGTGAAGATCTGCGGAATGATCACCCAGGTCGCGCGCAAGGTCTCGAAGAACTCCGGCAAACCGTATGCGATCGTATCCGTGGAGGACCTCGAAGCCGAGATCGAGGTCATGTTCTTCGGCGATACCTACGAACCCGTAGCGAGTCTGCTCGCCACCGACCTCGTCATCAGCCTGACCGGACGCATCCGCCTCTCCGATGATCGACCGACCTCGATGATGGCGATGTCGATGACGATCCCCGACGTCACCGATCCGAAGGACCGGCCGCTGAATCTGATGCTGCCGATGGAGAAGGCTACAGAGGAGATGGCTTCCAAGCTGCTGCGTGTGCTCGAATCACATAAGGGACAGACCGATGTGCATCTTGTCCTCTCACAGCCGGGCAGACAGACAGTGATGCGGCTCGATCGTGCGATCCGCGTCGACCCGAACCCGAGCCTCTACGGAGATCTCAAGGCGCTGTTGGGATCTCGCTGCCTGACTGCCTGAAGCAATGCCTGAGAGCGACGAAACGGAGGCAGAGGCGACCGACGAGGAGACGGGGACTAGAATGGTGCGGGTGAACATTCTGGACTTCCGCGGTGAGAACCTGAGCAAGAGATTCCTCAAGCAGCGACTGCCCCGTGCCGCTGAGACGCATGCCGATATCGAACGACGAGTAGCTGACCTGCTGAACCAGGTGCAGACAGGGGGCACTCGTGCTGTGAAGGAATTCACCGCGAGATTCGACTCGGTCGAACCCGAGTCGCTGCGTGTGCCCGTCTCCGCGCTCAAACGTGCCGAAGACGAACTGGACCCTTCCGTCAAAGCAGCCCTGATCGAATCGATCTCACGGGCTAGGAAAGTCGCCGACGACCAGCGTCCCACCGACATCACCACTGAACTGTCCTCCGGGGCGCAGGTGACCACACGGCACCTGCCGATCGAACGAGTCGGCCTGTATGTGCCCGGTGGTTTGGCCGTCTACCCATCCACCGTCGTGATGAACGTCGTGCCGGCGCAGGCAGCGGGGTCCGCCTCACTGGCCATCGCCAGTCCGCCCCAAAGCAACGGACTGCCTCACCCCACGGTGCTCGCCACAGCACACATCCTCGGCGTCGATGAGGTGTGGGCCATGGGCGGTGCCCAAGCCATCGGTGCTCTTGCCTACGGCCTGGACGATGAGGAGCAGTTGGAGCCTGTCGACCTCATCACGGGTCCGGGCAACGCCTATGTCGCCGCGGCGAAATCTCTCATGCGTTCACAGGTGGGCATCGACGCCGTCGCCGGACCCACCGAGATCATCATTCTTGCCGACGCCACAGCAGATCCGGCGTTCGTCGCCGCCGATCTCATCAGCCAGGCCGAACACGACGAACTGGCCGCCGCCGTCCTCGTCACGGACTCGACCGAGCTCTCCGAACGGGTGCAGGCCGAACTCCTGACCCAGGTTCCCGCCGCAGCTCACGACGAGCGCATCAGCATCTCCCTGGCCGGGAAGCAGTCGGCCATCGTCCTCGTCGATGATCTCGACACCGGCATCGACGTCGTCAACGGATACGCCGGCGAACATGTCGAGGTCCACACTGCCGAGGCGAATTCGGTCGCCGCCCGCATCACCAACGGGGGAGCGGTGTTCGTCGGAGACTGGTCACCGGTGTCCCTGGGTGACTACTGCGCAGGTTCGAACCACGTCCTGCCCACGATGGGAACAGCCGCCCATGGATCCGGGCTGGGCGTTCACTCGTTCATCAAGGTCAGCCAGGTCATCGACTATGACCGGTCGGCACTGGCCGAGGTGGCCGACCACATCAAGGTGCTGGCGGACAGCGAACAGCTGCCCGCTCACGGTCGGGCCGTCGGCATCCGGTTAGAGGAGTAGATATGCGTTGCCCATTCTGTCGTGAATCAGATTCTCGAGTCGTCGATTCGCGAACGAGCGAAGATGGCGCCGCTATCCGTCGAAGGCGTCAATGCCGTCATTGCGGGCGCCGCTTCACAACCATGGAAGCGACCAGCCTGTCGGTGATCAAACGTTCCGGTGTGACCGAGGAGTTCTCCCGTCAGAAGATCATGTCGGGTGTGCGCAAGGCCTGTCAGGGGCGGCCCGTCAACGACGACGATCTGGCGAAGCTGGCCCAGAAGGTCGAGGAGGACATCCGTTCCAAAGGAATTGCTGAGATTGATGCCGACGAGGTGGGTCTGAGCATCCTCGAGCCCCTGCGTGAGCTCGACCAGGTGGCCTACCTGCGCTTCGCCAGCGTGTACCAGGGTTTCGACTCCCTCGAAGACTTTGAGACCGCAATCGATTCGCTGCGTGCGGATGCGGCTCTGAAGTCGGGAGAAGCCCGGCAGGCGACTCCCGAAGATTTCCAAGCCTGAGAAAATAGCCCCAGAAATCTGTGAGCGGAGTACTCCAGCACGCTGATTGTTGTGTAATATTGAGAGTGCGCGCTTCGGCGCGCGGCCGCTTGCGGTTCGGAGGGGAAGCCGAACCGTCAAGCGGCCCTTTAATTTCTCTGCGAAGACAGAAAAGCCTGGTGACAGGCCAGCCGTGTGGACAGAGTCAGACACAGAGTCAAATGCAGAATATGACGAAGGGCGCAGCGGAGATGACTCCGCTGCGCCCTTCGTCTGTGTCGCCCCAGGTTACACCGAGGCGGGGGAGGCTTCTGCGAATCAGCCGACGATGAGCTCGTTCAGTTCGGTCGCTGTGGCCGCCAAGATCCGCAAGCGATCCGTGGTGCGCGTCAGCGACACATAGAGCGCGCCGACACCATCCTCATGACCGTCAGGGGCGATCAGTCCTGGTTCGACGATGACGACGGAATCGAACTCAAGGCCCTTCGCCTGCTGGGCAGTGATGACCGCGATCTGATGGTCGAGGCCGAGGACCGAACGGCCGATGTCAAAGCCTGCGAGCACCTCGGCGACGGAATCGATGAGATCGACGGGCGCGATCACGGCAATCTTGCCACCCTCGACCGAATCGACCTCATTTCTGACGGTGGGCACGAGAGCATTGACCACTTCCTGAGTCGAAGTGAACGATTCCATCTGCGGGTCGGGGCCACCCTGCCGGACGGACTCAACGAGTTCGAGCTGTGGGAAATGTCTGTGCAGGTAGCGGTTGGCCAGGTCCATCACCGACTGGGGCGTCCGGTAGGACACGGTGAGTACCTGCAGAGCGTAGCGATCTCCGACGAACTCAGACAGGATGGAGTCCCAGGTCCGAGTGTTGTCCACGTGCGAGGACTGTGCCAGGTCACCCACAACGGTCGCGGACTTCGACGGAACTCGCCGGAAGAGCACCCGCCACTGCATGGGTGAGAGCTCCTGAGCCTCATCGACGACGAGGTGGCCGTACGTCCATTCGCGGTCGTCGAGCGCCCGCTCCGCCAGGGTGATCGTCGGCCCCTCTTCCTCCCACCTGGCTGCCAGCGTATCGGCATCGATGAGGGCGGAGGTGTCGGTCATATCGAGGACCGCTTCGGCGTACTCACGAGCGGACTCGTCCCGAGCTGCGGTCTGCTGGGGGCTGCTGCCGAGCAGCTCCGCGAGCTCGTCGAGGAGCGGAACGTCCTCAATGGTGAGCGCGGAGTTGGCCGGGCGGACTAGCGTCTTCTGATCCTGAGGTGAGAGCAGGTGCGCGGCAGCGGCCTGCAGCTTGTGAGGTTTGGACAGCAGGGCACGCAGCGCCGCCGCAGGACTGATCGGGAACCACGCGAGATTGAGAGCACGGCGCACGTCCACACTCGAACGCAGCTCATCCATCAGCTCCGGCAGCCTCTCACCTGCACCATCGAGACCCATCTGGCGGGCCAGGTCCTCTGCGAGGATCTTCAGCAGACCGAAGACGAAGCCGGTCCGGGCAGCATTGTGAGCATCCTCGCTGCGGCGGGCACGATCACGAGCAGCGCGCACGTCACGGCGACGCAGCCAGATGGTGTGTGAGCCGACGCGCAGCTCTTCGTCCTGGTCCGGGATCCGCTCGTAGTTGGCGATGTGATTCTTCAGCACCGCAGCCATCTCGGACCGGCCCTTGATCACTGCCACATTCGTATCATCGCTCAACTCGGTCTCGAGACCTGGGTAGAGCTGGCCCGGTGTGAGCAGAAGCGCACCGGTCTCGCCGAGGCTGGGCAGGACCTTCTCGATGTACTTGAGGAACACGGCGGAGGGTCCGACGAGGAGCACGCCCGATTTGGCGATGCGCTCCCGGTGCCGATAGAGGAGGAAGGCCGCACGGTGGAGTGCCACCGCCGTCTTGCCCGTTCCCGGTCCGCCCTGGACGACGAGCACACCCTGGAGAGGTTGGCGGATGATGGCATCCTGTTCGGCCTGAATGGTGGCGACGATATCGCCCATGCGACCTGTCCGGTGATTGGTCAGGGCAGCGATCAGCGCACCCTCGCCCTGCAGGTTCGATCGCTCAGCATCGTCGAGAGCGTCGATGTCGAGCACATCGTCCTCGAGATCTGTCACCATACGGTTCTTCGTGACCAGATGCCGCCGCCGGATGACTCCCGCCGGGTTGGCGGCAGTCGACTGGTAGAAGCGCTCCGAAGCCGGTGCGCGCCAGTCGATGAGGATCTGCTGGCGGTCGGAATCGGTGAGCCCGATCCGTCCGATGTAGCTGGGTTCCACCTCCGATCGCAGATCGAGACGGCCGAAGCACAGGCCATCCTCGGCGCTGTTGAGCCGAATCAGCTGGTCCTCATACATGGTGGCGAACGCATCCCGTTCGCTCCGGTGCTGATGATTGCCGCCGACCTCGGAGATCCTCACTGTGCCCAGTCGGGCCGTAGCCTCATCTCGCAATTCGTCGAGTCGTGCATAGAGCTCGTCAAGCTTGATCTGCTCGACGTTTATTTCTGAAGTCTCGGTCATCTCACCTTCCCAATCGGCATTCCATTATGCCGAACTTTTCTCACCGGGAGTAGTCGGAAGCAATGATTTATGGCTGGTGTGTTCCGTCACAGTCCCAGTCTCGACCGCAGACCCTGTCCGGTCAGGAAGGTCGCCATTGTCGCTGCGGTGCGCAGACTCCGATCGAGCTCGGGCTCCTGCAGCGGGGAATTGGAGGCGATGACGACCACGTTGCCACGTCTGCGGCCCTTGAGGATTCCGGGTTCGGCCGCGGCCGCGACATGGGTGAAGGCAGGCGTCAGCAGCTCCAGCTCAGCTCTGAGGACGCGGTGGTCGCCAGCATCGGGAACGTTGGCGATATAGACGCCAGAGTCTTTGAGGATGCGCGCACAGGTGGAGAAGAACTCCGAAGTCTGCAGTGTTGGGGGTACGGAGTCATGGTCGAAGGCGTCACGGATGAGCACATCAAGAGTGTCGGGACGGAACTTTTCGGTCTCAACGGCTCCGTCTCCGGCACGCAGCGCCAGTCCAGGGGCCCGCGGCAGATCGAACCAGGTGCGCGAGTAGTCGAGGAGAACGGGGTCGATGTCGATGGCTGTCTGCTTCGACCTCGGACGCTGGGCATGGAGTGCCCGGGCGAGTGCACAGCCAGCCGCCCCGATGTGGACTGCTCGCAGCGGGCCGGGCGCGAACTGGATCTCGATGATTCGTGACATCCAATCCAGATATTCGAAGTCCAGACGAGTCGGTTCGCTCAGAGTGATCGACGAGGACGGCACCCCATTGACATGGAGGACATAGCTGTCGACCTCTCCGTCTACTTTTTCCAGGCGCGCGGTGCCGGTCGAGATGTCAACGACTTGTGAGCCGGGTGCTGTGTATATCCGTCGTTTTGCCACCCCTCACTTGTATGCCAGTTATGCCGCGGTGGCAATTCTGCCCAACAGCACGTGGGGATATCGGTCCTCACTCGTGTGCGTTTGAGCTGTGGACACGTTTGGTGTTTCCACATGCGCACAGGGGACTCTGGTCATTCCGCCAGGGGAGGGGCTGAAGTGATGACATGGAGACCACAGCGAAGACAGCAGAAGACATCATCGGAATCGTGCCCCATACCCTCGGCTATATTCCACGCGAGAGCCTTGTGGCCGTGATCGTGGAGGAGAATGAACACGGCGGCCAAGGATGCGCTACGACGATGCGGGTCGACTTCGACCTGGAGACGGCCGCCCATCTCGTAGCCCAAGGCGGGCGGTGGTACAGCGATCTCATCGCTGGAGCGTGCGCGGCGTCGGGAGTGCTCCTCGTCCTCTACGACTCGGAATACCCGCGCGGCATCCCAGACGAGTCGGTGACCGGATCCGGGACACCCGATGATGAGTACCCCCGTGTTCATCGGGAACTCGTCCGGGCCGCGATCGACGAGATCGCACTGTCGTTGGGGGACCGCGGTATCGCTACGCTCAGCGCTTGGTGGGTCGGCGAGGACCGTTTCGGCCGCATCGACGACGATGCTCAGAACAGCACTCTGCTCGAGGCCGCTTCGACCTCGGCCTGCGCAACAGAACTCGTCGCGGCGGGATCCTCTCCTGTCGCGTCACCGCAAGAACTAGTGGTCAAGCCCGTGTCGTCAGAAGAATACACGGTCAGTCGCAGCGGTCACCTCGAAACGTGTCCGAGCATCGCCGATGGGTTCGACGTTTTGTCCACGCTCTACCCGAGCCTGGCTCGGCTGAGAGAAGGGGAGGAGAGTATCGACCGGAGTGCTGTCGTCCAGTTGATGACGTTGCGGACGGTGATGGCAGTCGATGCGATCTTGGCCGAAAAATGGTCTCGGGACGCACTCGAAATGATCCTCAGCTTTGATCACCCGAACTTCGCGCCGGCCGAGATCGAAAGGTGTGGGCCGGGGCAGCTGTATCTGCGCGCACAGCGGTATGCGCTGTCCCCGCAGGCCGCTCAGGACATGGTGGGACTCTCCCCGCGCGCTCCTCGACCCCGCGATGTTCAGTTGGGCATCGAGTTCCTCAAAGCCTATATAGCGATGGGGCATCCCGACGTCCGGGCCACTGCATATGCTGTGGTTGCATGGTTCGAATGGTCTTTGGGAGGCTCGACCATGGCAGAGCACTACGCGCGGGCAGGGCTGGAGCTTGATGCTGAGCATGGGATGGCCACGTTGATCTTGAACGCGGTCGAACAGGGGTATCTCCCACGGTGGCTGATGTCAGCACGCCGTGGCCCCGGATGAGGCCTGCGGGCACGCGGCGGCTCTTCGCAACCACTTCGGCGAGCGATCGATGAATCACCGTCCCGGGGTCAATTCGCAAAGCCGGGAATATCGTGCGAAAATTGGGTGTTGACCCTGTCATAGCATCATGGGAGAACTATGTGTTCCCCTCGGGCCAGATACCTGGACCTCTTGACATGGGTCTTAGTAATGTCCTGGTGCATTCGAGAAGTTTCAACGCTCGCGAAAGGTGAACACGTGCCGAGAGTCGACAAGGAATCCACGACGGTGACGGAAAAGTCGGAGGGAACGGCCGCCAAGACCTCCACCGCTGGATCCAAGACCACTGCGGCGTCGAAGGGAGCCAAGAAGACGACGAAGACATCGGCTTCAGCGATCGCTGCAGAAACCGGGACCAAGCAGACCACCGCGGCCCGAGAGACGACGACCGCCAAATCAACTGCGACGAAATCGACCGCAGCTAAGGTGGCGAAGACTGCCGGGGCTAAGAAGCCTGCTGCGAAGACAACCAAGGCTGCGGGCGCTAAGAAGAAGTCCGATGACGTGCTCGAGGCCGGCGAGACAGTCGAGCCGGCAACCGACACCCTCGGCACCGAGCAGAGCCCCGCTGAGGCGACTGAGACGAAGAACTCCGAGGAGAAGGAGAAGAACGCCGCTGTCACAGAGGCTGGCGGTTTCATCGTCTCCGATGCCGACGAAGAGGATGCTCCTGCGCAGCAGGTCGTGTCTGCGGGAGCCACCGCGGACCCGGTCAAGGACTACCTCAAGCAGATCGGCAAGGTCGCCCTGCTCAACGCGGCCGAAGAGGTTGACCTGGCCAAGCGCATCGAAGCCGGCATGTACGCCGAGCACCTGCTCGACGCTGGCGGCATCACCGAACCGCGTGAGTCCATGGACTACAAGTGGATCATCCACGACGGTCGCATCGCCAAGAACCACCTGCTCGAGGCGAACCTGCGTCTCGTCGTCTCATTGGCCAAGCGCTACACCGGACGTGGAATGCTCTTCCTGGACTTGATTCAGGAAGGCAACCTGGGCCTCATCCGTGCAGTCGAGAAGTTCGACTACACGAAGGGCTTCAAGTTCTCGACCTACGCCACGTGGTGGATCCGTCAGGCCATCACCCGTGCCATGGCCGACCAGGCTCGCACCATTCGCATTCCCGTGCACATGGTCGAGGTCATCAACAAGCTCGCTCGTGTCCAGCGTCAGATGCTTCAGGATCTCGGCCGTGAGCCGAGTCCGGAAGAGCTCGCCAAGGAACTCGACATGACGCCAGAGCGTGTCGTCGAGGTTCAGAAATACGGTCGCGAGCCCATTTCACTGCACACACCTCTGGGTGAAGACGGTGACTCTGAGTTCGGTGACCTCATCGAGGACTCTGAAGCAGTCGTGCCTTCTGACTCGGTCAGCTTCACTCTGCTGCAGGAACAGCTTCACTCCGTTCTCGACACCCTGTCGGAACGCGAAGCTGGTGTTGTGTCGATGCGCTTCGGCCTCAACGATGGCCAGCCGAAGACTCTCGATGAGATCGGCAAGGTCTACGGAGTCACTCGCGAGCGTATCCGCCAGATAGAGTCGAAGACCATGGCAAAGCTGCGGCACCCTTCGCGCTCACAGGTTCTGCGGGACTACCTCGACTGACACAGATGCCTCCTGCCGCGGCTTCGGCCCAAGGGCATGAGCTCGGTGACCACGATCGCCTGCGGACGCGAACTCTCGCGACCGCAGGCGATCTGGTTATCTGCAGAGCCTCGCCCCCTGTGTCCATTCAGCACCGGTCGAGGACCAGCAGACGACGTCGATGAGGCTCAACAGGCGACGTCGATTCAGTACCAGTTAGTACCAGTCGACGATGCCCTGGAGCAGAGCGTTCGCGTATTTCTTCTGACCAGACTTCGATTCCATGGTCTTGGCCTCGTCGGCATTGCGCATCTCACCGCACTCGACGATCACAGCAGGGACAGAAGCGTTGTTGAGTCCAGCCAAGTCGGGGCGCCGACTGATCGCGTCTTTTCCGTAGGCACTGTTGGGCGTGAACGGACCGGACATGGCTTCACTCATGGAATCGGCGAGGCGGTTCGAGTCGTCTTCGACAGCATCCGAACTGCCGGGCTTGGCGACGATGACATGGAACCCCTTGGTCGAGGCAGTTTCGGTTCCGTTGGCGTGGATGCTGACCATGAGATCGGCGTCATCGGCGAACGTGCCGCGCTCGTCGACGCACGGGCCCACACCGTCGTTGTCATCGCGGCTCATGACCACCTTCGCCCCCGCATCCTTGAGTTCCTGTTTCAGCTGCTGGGCAACTGCCCAGTTGAAATCGGCCTCGGGGTAGTCGGTGCTCGTTGCGGTACCAGTCGTGTTGCAGGCTTTGGTTCCGCCGCGCCCATCCGGTACCGGGCTGGCGATCTCGCTCGGGTGAGAGGCATTGCCTCCGTTGTGGCCAGGGTCGATAGCCACGGTCCGCCCACTCAGGTCGACCGCCGGCTCCGTTGTCGGGATCTTCTGCCCATCAGCGTCCGGAGAGGCCTCAGAGCCTGTAGATGATTCTGAATCCGTCGAGGGCTCAGTGTCTGTCGAGTTTGATGTTCCTTCGGACGGCGTGGAACCGGCAGATTCGTCTGGCGGGTTCGTATCGCAACCGGTGAGGCCCGGCAAGACGAGGACCGCACATATGAGGGAGAATACTAGGCTGCGACGAGGAGACATAGGGCCATTGTTCCAGCAATGAAGCAATGGATAGGAGCTTTCGGCAGAATCGACACGAGACACGGCACGCAATGGCTGATGCAAATCGGCCTGAGGGATTAGAATTTAATCGAACGAGAGGAAACGTGTGGAAGAGGAAAGTTACGGCGCGAGGCATCTGTCCGTGTTGTCGGGTCTCGAAGCGGTTCGCAAGCGTCCAGGCATGTACATCGGGACCACTGATTCCCGAGGGCTGATGCACTGCCTGTGGGAGATCATCGACAATGCCGTCGACGAAGCTCTGGGCGGCTTCGGAAAGTCCATCCTCATCGAACTCGAACCAGATGGTTCGGTGGCTGTCTCCGACAGCGGACGAGGCATCCCCGTAGACATCGAACCCAAGACCGGGCTGACCGGCGTCGAGGTGGTCCTGACCAAACTCCACGCAGGCGGCAAATTCGGCGGCAGTTCGTATGCCGCGTCGGGTGGCCTGCACGGTGTCGGTGCCTCCGTCGTCAACGCACTCTCTGCCCGGCTCGATGTCGAAGTCACACGTGGTTCGAAGGTTCACAAGATGTCCTTCCGCCGTGGTGTACCGGGACGCTTCGACGATTCCTCCGGCCAGCCCAGCCCTGACAATCCCTTCGAGGAGTTCCACGAGCCGACCGGGCTCGACGTCGTCCGCAAGGCGAAGAAGGGCGTCACAGGCACCCGTGTCCAGTACTGGGCAGACCCGCAGATCTTCCTGGCCAAGGCCCAGTTCGACTACCAGCATCTCGTCGAGCGCGCACGCCAGACGGCGTTCCTCGTCCCTGGACTCGAGCTGCGCATCGAAGACCGCCGTGGAGTTGCCCGTGATGAGACGGGCGAGGTCATCGCTGAACGCCTTGAGGTCTTCCGCTTCGACGGCGGCATCACTGAGTTTGTCGACCATCTGTCGATCGACCCACCGATGACGGATACCTGGCGGCTGCACGACACCGGAAAGTTCAGTGAGACAGTCCCGGTTCTCGACTCAACGGGGCACCTGGTCTCGAAGGAAGTTGAACGCGAAGTCGGCGTTGACATCGCTCTGAGATGGGGGACCGGCTACGACACGAAGGTGAAGTCCTTCGTCAACGTCGTGGCCACACCCCAAGGCGGGACGCACCTGGCAGGCTTCGAGCAGGCCAGTCTCAAGGCCATGCGCAAAGCAGTTGAAGCCAATGCACGCAAATTGAAACTGGGCAAAGATAAGCTGGAGAAGGACGATGTCCTGGCCGGTCTGACCGCTGTGGTCACGGTGCAGCTGTCCGAGCCGCAGTTCGAGGGACAGACCAAGGAGGTCCTGGGCACGGCTGCGGTCAAACAGATCGTGGCAAAAACGGTCGAGAAGCAGCTGGGCGATATCCTGTCCTCGAGCAAACGCGCAGAGAAGCAGCAGGCTGCCGTGCTCATGGAGAAGGTCGTCGCGGAGCTGAAGTCGCGCATTTCGGCACGTACTCACAAAGAGAACCAGCGTCGGAAGACGGCTCTTGAGGCATCGTCGCTGCCAGCCAAACTCTACGACTGCCGCGATAACGGGGTGGAGAACACAGAGCTCTTCATCGTCGAGGGTGACTCTGCGATGGGAACGGCGAAAGCCGCGCGCAACTCCGATCACCAGGCCCTGTTTCCGATCCGCGGCAAGATCCTCAACGTGCAGAAGGCATCGCTTTCGGACATGTTGGCCAACGTCGAGTGTGCAGCACTCATCCAGGTGATCGGGGCCGGTTCCGGCCGCAGTTTCGACATTGATGCGGCCCGCTACGGGCGTGTCATCATCATGACCGACGCTGACGTGGACGGCGCTCACATCCGGACCCTGCTGCTGACCCTGTTCTTCCGCTACATGAAACCACTGGTCGAACAGGGGCGAGTCTTCGCTGCTGTTCCGCCCCTGCACCGCGTGGAGGTCGTCACTAAGCGAGGCACGCCCAACGACGTCGTATACACGTACAGCGAGGCAGAGCTCCACGCACTGCTGAAGAAGCTGGAGAAGTCGAAGAAGACGTACAAAGAACCCATCCAGCGCTATAAGGGACTCGGCGAGATGGATGCCGACCAGCTGGCCGAGACGACCATGGATCCGAGCATGCGCACACTGCGCCGGGTCACGATGGCCGACGCCGAGGCGGCAGAGAACACCTTCGAACTGCTCATGGGTTCCTCGGTCGGTCCGCGCAAGGAATTCATCGTCTCGGGAGCCGCGGTTCTCGACGCCGAACGCATCGACAGCTGAGCCATCCCTCGACAGCTGCAGCATACGCACCGATTAGCAGAGCCGAAGTGTTCGGCTAGTCGGTGCGTTCTGTCAGCTCAGATCCCGGAAGCGATCGGAGCGAAGAGCAGAAGGCTGGGGACGAGCAGCAGCCCCAATGCTACGAGGCTCGACGTCACGCGCACCGGTATCCGCGCTGGGTCCAGGGGCCGGGAGAGACGGTCGATCCGCTGGGCCGAGAGGTCGCTGCGGTGCTCCGGGCTGATGCCTGCGGCTTCACGCACCGCCTGGGCCAGAATCGCGGGGTCGACGTGTTCGCGCGCTTGGTCATCGGCCATGAGCTCAATCTGACCATTGATGGAGTTGAGGCCGATCGCGGTGGCGGCGAAGAACGGCAGAGCACGGTGCCACGCGGCAAAGGGAATCACCAGGACGTCGTGGCGGAAATCCAGGTGGGCTCTCTCATGGGCGATGACGGCTGTGCGCTCGTCCTCGCTGAGGACTTCGAGTAGGCCGGTGGAGAGAACTGCAGTGCCCTTGCGTGGACCCTGGGGCAGGCAATAGGCGACGGCCTCGTCGGTGGAGATGATGCGCGTATCTGGGTAAGTCGCGGATGGTTCGCTGAGCAGGTGCAGGATCTCATCATGGCGAATGCGAGTCTTGCGAGCTGAATAGAACGTCAGAGCAAGGCAACCCAGCAGCCGGCCGATGAGTGCTACGGCGATGATGAGGAAGATCCAGGCGAAGACTGTCAGGTGGGCGTGTGACTCTCCTCTGGCCAGCTGCCAGAGCCCCTCAGGCAGGCTGTGCGAGTTGGGAGCAACAGCGAACGCCAGCGCCGTGCCGATGAGCGAGAGGCCACCGGAGAGGCCGACGGCCTGCCACAGGATGACCTTCGAGATGGGGTCTCCGCGAAAACGGGATAGCGCGGCCGGAACCGGCCACGCTAAGAGAAATGCAAGTACAGCGAGGACGGATCCCACTATGCTCATGCTCGGGAACGACCTGCCTCAGGAATTGGTCGAGTGATTGCGTCCCAGCAGGTTGCGCAGAGCCTTCGTATCGGCCTCCGACACGGTGCCGAGGAATCGTGCAAGAACCGCCTGGCGATCCGGAGCCTGTGAGAGCACCTCGGTCATCAGCTCTGCGACATGGTCTTCTCGCGTTGATACTGCGAGGTAGCGATGTGGCCGGATGCTGCGATCGCGGGTGACGAAGCCCTTCTTCTCCAGGCGAGTGAGGACGGTGTGAACAGTGGTCAGGGCGAGGTCGCGTGCTGCCAGCACGTCGCGAAGCTCGGCCGCGCTCAACCCATCATCATGTACCCAGATGGCGTCCATGACGCTGCGTTCGAGTTCGCCCAGTGTTCCCACGGTGTCCTTGTCCTTTGAGGGGATGTTTTTTCTTGCGAGTTCAGTCTAACTCTACAAGCCGTCGAATTCTATGTGAGATCGACCGTAATCAACTTCGTGTCTGCCGCTGGACCAGATTTTGGCGGGACCAGGGCCGTGCGAGCATCCTCGCAGAGTAGGGTGAGCGCAAGCGGGCAATGATGCGCGTTCTGGGACGGCAGATCTTAGATGGCAGAATCTTGCCTTAATGCCTTCTACGCATTGTAGAATTCTACGTGTTGTAGAAATTAGATCCTCCACGAACGGAGTACCCATGGACCTGGATCCGGTTCTCATCGGGCGCTGGCAATTCGGCATCACCACCGTCTATCACTTCTGGATGGTCCCACTCACCCTCGGTCTCGGCATGCTGGTCGCGATCCTGCAGACCATGTACCACCGCACGGGCAACGAGATGTACCTGCGCAGCACCAAGTTCTTCGGGAAGCTCTTCCTCATCAACTTCATCATGGGAGTGGCGACCGGACTGGTCCAAGAGTTCCAGTTCGGAATGGCATGGAGTGAGTACTCCCGTTTCGTCGGAGACGTGTTCGGTGCGCCCCTAGCGCTGGAGGCACTGCTCGCGTTCTTCTTGGAGTCGACATTCATCGGACTCTGGATCTTCGGCTGGGGCAGGCTCCCACGCGCAATCCATCTGGGCAGTCTCTGGTGCGCCGTCATCGGGTCATGGATCTCCGCCTACTTCATCATTGTCGCGAACTCCTGGATGCAGCACCCCGTCGGTGTCGAATTGGTCGACGGCAAAGCGGTGATGACCGATGTCTGGGCGGTGATGACGAACAATACGGCGATCGCCGCCTACACTCACACGCTATGTGGGGCACTTGCCGTGGGTGGCAGCTTCCTGCTCGGAATCTCCTGGTACCACCTGTACCGTCGACGCAAGGACGGCATCGACACAATCGGTCCCGACGGGAAGGTCGTCGTCGGCTCCGCACCAGATTTGCCCGGCAGAGACGCCATCGACCACCAGGTCTGGATTCGGTCTCTGCGCATCGGTGCAATCGTCGGCCTTGTCGCTTTCGTCGGAGTGGCGATCACCGGCGACATCCAGTCCAAACTCATGTTCGAACAGCAGCCCATGAAGATGGCTTCAGCAGAGGCTGCCTGTCACGACGGCACCGAGTTCTCGGTGCTCACGATCGGAGACCCCTCCTCGAACGACTGCGATGGAGTCGAGAACGTGTTCGAGATTCCCGGACTGCTGTCCTTCCTCGCCAAGGGCGACTTCAACACCCCGGTCCACGGTGTGACGACGCTGCTTCCCGACTATCAGCAGAAGTACGGCACCCACCTGCCCGAGGATGAGCGCTATGGAGAGCACTCCGGGGAGAAGATCGACTACCAGCCCATCATGATCGTCACCTACTGGGGATTCAGGATGATGATCGGCTTCGGCATGGTCGCCGCGGGAGTCAGTGCCCTGGCACTGTGGCTGACTCGCAAGGGTACTGTTCCAGCCTCACCTTGGCTGATGCGCGGGGCGCTCCTGTCCATCACCGCGCCGTTCATAGCGAACTCAGCGGGCTGGATCTTCACCGAGATGGGACGTCAACCCTTTGTCGTCGCGCCGAATCCCGCACAGCTCGACGGCGTGTATATGTTCACTCAGGCAGCCCTGTCGCCCCAACTCACGCCGGCGATGCTGCTGTTCTCACTGATCAGCCTCAGCCTTGTCTACGGCATTCTCATGGTAGTCGAACTGCGGCTGCTCATCGTCTATATCAGGGGAGGGGTCGCCTCGGCGATGCCTGAGGTCACGAAGACCAACCACACCCCGCGGATCACGAACGACGAAGACGACGTCCTGTCGTTCGCGTACTGAGGAGAAGACACGATGGAAATTCTTGCCACGATCTGGTTCGTCCTCATCATCGTGCTGTGGACGGGATACCTGTTCCTCGACGGCTTCGACCTCGGTGTCGGAATGCTCATGCCGCTGCTGAGCCGGACCGAACGACAGAAGCGAGTGCTGCTCAACACCATCGGGCCGACCTGGGACGGCAACGAAGTGTGGCTGATCACCGCAGCTGGGGCGACATTCGCTGCCTTCCCGCACTGGTATGCCTCCCTGTTCAGCGCCCTCTACATACCGCTGACACTCTGCCTGCTGGCATTGATCTTCCGCGCCGTGTCCATCGAATACCGCGGCAAGGGGCACAGCCAGTCGTGGAAGTCCTTCTGGACCTGGGCGATGGCAGTGGGCTCGGCTGGAATCGCCTTCTTCGTCGGGGCCATGCTCGCCATCACCTCCACCGGGCTGCCGCTCAACGACAATGGTGACCTCATCGGAGGGGCCTTCGCCTGGGCGGGCTGGCCCGCAGTCTTCGGAGGCCTGGGCGGGATCGGCTTCGCCCTCGTCCACGGCCTGATCTTCCTCGGTCTGAAGACGCGAGGCGACATGCGCGAGAAGGCTCAGCGGTGGGCTCGGAGGCTGCTGCTGCCCGGCTCCATCGGCTTCCTCATCTGGTTCGGTCTCTCCATCACTCATCGCACGTGGCTGGCCGCCGTGGTTCTCGCTGCGGTCGTCGCCCTGGTGGCGGCGTACTTTGCGGTCCGATCCGGGGCGGAGAAGGCGGCCTTCGTCCTGCACGGAATCTACCTCGCAGCTGGACTCTTCGCCGTATTCGCCGGTGCCTATCCCAACGTGCTGCCCTCGACACTGGACTCGGCAAACTCCCTGACCATCGCCTCGGCGTCCTCGGAGGACTACACACTCACTGTGATGCTTGTGGTGACCGTGATCTGTCTGCCGATCATCATCGGCTACCAGATCTTCAGCTATCGCATGTTCCTAGGCCGCATCGCCGAAACGCACATCCCCGAAGCTCACCGCGTGCCGGTGGCGATCAGGTCATGAATTCTCCCCTGCGGATCCTGCTCGACCTGCCGGGCGGACAGCGCGGATTCTGTCTCTCCCTGTTCAGCGCATTGGCGCGTGCCGTGGGCATCGTGCTCATCGCCGAGGCTCTGGTGCGCTCGATCGTCGGGCCGAGCCCGATTGCGGTCTGGGCGGTGCTGGGGCTTCTGGGAGCGGCACTGCGGGGTGCGAGCCTGTGGGCGGATCACAGTCTGGGGACGTCACTGGCGGCTGTGAACAAGCGGCGGCTGCGGTTCTCGATTCTGCGGTCGCTGCTGACCAGGCGTGGGCAGCCGCGCATGAACACTGCCGTCACAGTCACACGCGGCATCGACGACCTCGACGACTACTTCACGACCGTGGTGCCCGCGCTGAGTGCCGCAGCGGTGGTCCCGGTGACGCTGCTCGTTCGTATCGTGTTCACGGATGTCCTTTCCGCCGTCATCATCGCACTGTGCCTGCCGTTGGTGCCGGTCTTCATGATCCTCATCGGCCGATTCACCGAGGCCTCGACCGCAGCCAGTTCAACTGCACTTGAGCGACTGTCCGATCACCTCGCAGAGCTGGCCGAGGGGCTGCCCGTGCTCATCGGACTCGGCCGTTCAAGAGACCACGCACGCACCCTGCGCGAACTGGGGGAGAAGTACCACAGCGCCAACCTCGCCGCACTGCGCATTGCATTCCTCTCAAGTCTTGCCCTTGAACTCATCGCCACGATCTCCGTCGCCCTGGTCGCCGTCGTCATCGGTCTGCGCCTCGTCTCCGGAAGCATGGACTTGAGCTCCGGCCTCTTCATCCTGCTCCTAGCGCCAGAGTGCTTCACCCCGCTGCGCGAGCTCGGCGCCGGCTACCACGCCAGTGAGAACGGTCGCGAGGCACAGGCTCGTGCCCTTGCACTCGTCGCAGACAGCGACAGCGTAGCCGAGGACGGGTTCGGCCATGACGATGAATCCAACGACGATGAGACCAGCGACGATTTCCTCGATGCCCAGCACCGCGTCGTCTACCCGAACGGCACGACGATCGAGTGGACCGGAACCTTCTCGACCACTCCCGGCATTACGGCGATCCGAGGTGTCTCAGGGGCAGGCAAATCGACGATTCTGGCCGCTCTGTCCGGCAATCTGCCCGCTCAGGCCAGAACAACACTGGCATCGCGTCAGGTCGCATTCGTCTCGCAGGCTCCCCGTTTTTTCGGTGCGACGATCGGAGCCGAACTCGACGTCTACGGTCTCCCGTTTGCCCAACAGGGTACCGCTCTGCGTGGCGCTCGTCTGCCCGAGGACCCGGCACTATCGACGTCTGCGCTGAGTCCCGGACAGCTCCGCCGACTCGCATTCGTCCGGGTACGCCACCTCATTGACGGCGACTCCGAGGCACTCGTCCTCGACGAACCGACCGCTCACCTCGACGATGCCAATGCTGAGATCATCATCGACATGATCGCCGAGGCGGCCAAGCGCGTGCGTGTCATCCTGGCCAGCCATGATGACCGGGTCACTGCACTCGCCCAGGACGAGATCAGCCCCCGGAAGGTCAACATGGGTGCGACCGCCGCACCAGCAGTGGCTTCGCACTCAGCGACGACTCCGAAGCCGGCGACACTGACCGACCCAACAACACTGACCGACGCTTCACAGACCGCGGCGAACGTGGGCGAGGAGCGCGGTTGGTCAAAGAGGGAACAGAGGGCGACGCTTCGTCGCCGGTGGTCGCTCCTGCGGTCGAGTATGCCGCTCTTCACCCCGAACATGATTGTTGCTCTGCTCGCATCGTGCGGCTCCAGCCTGGCAGCGATAGCGCTGACTGCGGTCTCCGCCTGGCTCATCGTCGAAGCGTCCTACCAACCTCCGATAATGATCCTCTTGGTCGCCATCGTCGGTGTGCGGTTCTTCGGGCTGAGCCGATCAGTGCTGCTCTATCTCAGCCGACTCAAGCTGCACTCGGTGATCTTCGCATCGCTGGGCAGACTGCGGTCTCGACTCTGGGAGCACTTCGAAGCAGTCGGAATGGGGGATCGGAAACTGCTGACCTCCGATGCCGCGCTGCGCACCATGGTAGCCGACGCCGATGATGTGCGGGATCTGATTCCGCGGACTCTGTTCCCACCTGTCGCTTCATCGCTGGTCTTCCTCGCGGTGCTCATCACCGCCTGGGCACTCGACCCGGCGACCCTGCCGGTGTTCCTGACACTCGGCATCCTCAACCTGGTCGTGCTGCCGACCGCCATTATCAGGAGTGAAAGCAGCCTGGCCCGGCGCGTCCGAACTATCCGCAACGGGATCCTCTCAGTCCTGACACGGGCGTTGAACGCCACAGCGGACCTGCGGACGAACCGTGCTGAAAAGAGGGTTCTGACAGCACTGGGTCGCGAAGAGCAGGAGCTCTACCGTGTTCAGCGCCGCTCCTCACACCACTTCGGCATTGCGCAGCTCTGGGTGCAGCTGAGCACGGTGGGCGCCGCTGTGCTCATTGCGATGACCTCCTCAGCGCCGACCGAGATCCGAGCCGTCGTTGTTCTCATCGCACTCGGTTCTGTCGATGTCTTCACGCAGTCGCTGCAGGCCTTCCGTGCGCTGCCGACGCTTGGTGCTGTCCTTGACCGGATCCCCGCTTTGGCGCCTACCAGGGCAGAGTCCTCGACGGACAAACATCGGGACAAAATCACCAGGGCAGACGGGTTCACCGTGCTTGAGCTCGACGATATGAGTGTCGGATGGGATGCCGGTCCGGTCGTCGACCATGTGGACCTGCGAGCAGCGAGGGGCCGATGGACTGTCCTGCACGGTGACAGTGGTACCGGAAAGTCGACGACGCTGAGTGTGCTCCTGCGCTTCCTGGACCCGTGGTCAGGTTCATATAGCGCCGAGGACGACGCGGGTCGGGAGACGGATGTCCTCGGATTGTCACCGGCAGACCTCGCAGGCGCAATCGCCTGGTGCCCGCAGGAGGCACATATCTTCCGGTCAACAGTGAGGGGCAATCTGGCGATCGCGCGCAGAGACGCACCCAGCACCGAGGAGATGTGCGCGGCACTGACCAGCGCGGGATTGGCCGAATGGGCCGACCCAGCTGGCCTCGAACTCTGGGTCGGCGATCACGGGGCAGAGATCTCAGGAGGACAACGTCAGCGTCTGGCCGTGGCCAGGACACTCCTGAGCGGGGCGAAAGTCCTCGTCCTCGACGAACCGACTGCACACCTTGACGATATGATGGCACACCGACTGGTGAATGACCTGCGAAAGAACCTGGACTCACACACCGTTGTGATGGTCACTCATGACGCCAGCCTGATCACAGACGACGACCGCCTGGTCGAGCTGGGTGGCGAACTCAGTCGCGCTTCGAGCCGAACATGATCTCGTCCCAGCTGGGGATCGATGCACGACTGTTCTTCTTCGACTTCGCTTTGGACTCAGCAGTGTCTTTGAACTGATTCGACTCCTCGCTGACACCAGGCTCATTGAGCAGAGACAGCTGATTGTCGTCATCGAACCTGCCGACCTCCTGAGTCGGCTCCTGAGGCTCATCCGGATCGACGGATGTGGGATCTTCGAACGCGAAGACCTCGTCATCGGAGGCGTCTTCCGGACGTCCCGGCGCGGTGTGCGCGCCCTGCGGGTGAGTCTCAGGGTCCTCAGTGACAGCGCGAAGCTTGCCACGTGGCTCTTCCTCGTCCTCATAGCGGCGACGCTTGCGCAGATTCTCCAAGATCCGTCCGGTCTCCGCCTGATGATCACGAGCGGCAGGCGATGTCTCAGCAGGAGCTGGAGGAGCGGAGGGCGTGTCGATCTCCTCGGTGATCTTCTGACGTTCGGCACCGGTCCCGTAATTCGGAATGGGTCCTGTATCTGTCGGTCCCGAATCGGCTAACCATTTCGCTTCATCGTCGATGGGAGTCAGCGACCGGCGGTAATAGTTCCATCCAGCCGTGCGAGTGCGATCCGCGGCGGTGAAGCTGAGCTGAATGTACCAGTTGCCATCCTGCTGCTTCCACGCATCCCAATCCATGGTCTCGATGTCGACGTCGCGCATCGCCAGACGGGTCTGGCACAGTTCCACCAGGGGAGTCGGGTCGCCATTGGGGTCATGGTCGGAATAGATCGGGTGCTGGCTGGCCGTGTACGCCGTGTGAGCGCGTTCGGCCAGAGCCGGGCGTTCATAGGTGCGGACCTGCTCGGCATCGGCGCCGGTGGAGGCGATGACCTCCTCGGCGCTCATCCCGCCACGGATCATGGCTTGGATATCACGGGGGCGCACGGGGGTCTCGGGCTTGACGCTGGTGCGGTCCTTGCGGACAGCGGCGTACAGGGCCTCGTCGAGAGCCAATCGGTACTGCAGTCCGTTCTCGTCGTTCAGCAGCAGATGAGTGCCGTCGGCGTCGACTCCGTTCAAGATCAGTTCACGCATGCCTTAAGCTCCTTTATCGCGTCTCCCTGCATCGTGTCACGTCCGGGCACACGAGCAGGGCAGATTTGCGCGCGAGTCGCGAAATCACGGCTCTCATCGGCGCTTGGCTGGCCGGTTCGGTCGGTGAACACTCTGCTCGAGAGCTTGAGCCGGTCTGCTTGAGGTCCTGAATCGGTCTGCTTGAGGGACTGGGCAGGTCTGATCCGTGAGTGGAACTGACTCACAGGGCGGACAACAGGCACGGACCCTCTACAGGCTGTAAAATCTGTAACTGTGAATAACACTGAACCCATTGACTCTCTCGTCCTCATGTCATTCGGGGGACCGGAGGCTCCAGAAGAAGTCGTCCCTTTCCTCAAGAACGTCACCGCCGGTCGCGGAATACCGGAGGAGCGACTCGAAGAAGTAGGTGAGCACTATTACGGATTCGGCGGAAAGTCGCCCATCAATGATCAGAACAAGGCGCTTCTGCAGGCTCTGCGAGAAGAGCTTGATCGTCGCGGCATCGACACCCCGCTCATCTGGGGCAACCGCAACTGGGCACCGTATCTGACCGACGAGGTGCGTGCCGAGTCGCAGGCCGGTCGAACTCGATTCCTGTCCATCGACACCTCGGCGTACTCGTCGTATTCTTCGTGCCGTCAGTACCGCGAAGACTTTGCCAAGACCATCGAGGAGCTGTCTGCCGAGGGCACGACCGTCACGATCGATAAGATCCGGCAGTTCTACAACCACCCCGGATATGCCGACGCGTGTGCGCTCCTGCTCAAAGAGGGGCTCGACGACTTCTCGAAGCAGGTCGGTGCTCTTGACGCGAAGCAGCATCGGATCCTCTTCGTCACACATTCGATCCCAAATGTCATGCAGGACGCCTCCGCGGTGGAGACCAGCGGCTATCGCGCACAGCACGAAGAGCTCATGGCCCACCTCATGGATGGGCTGCCAGCGTCCCAAGTGCTTCCCGCCGAGTTGGTGTACTGCTCTCGTTCGGGGGCGCCGGAGGTGCCGTGGCTCGAGCCGGACGTCAACGATCGGATGACGGAACTCGCCGCCGACGGTGTCACCGGGGTGGTCCTCGTTCCGATCGGGTTCATCTCCGATCACATGGAGGTCGTCTTCGATCTCGATACCGAGGCGAAGGAGACGGCTGCCGAACTCGGCTTCGCCTTCACCCGTGTTGCCACCGTCGGAACGCATCCGCTGTTCGTATCGGGACTCGTTGACCTGGTCGAGGAGAGAATCGCACAGCTTCGCAACGAACAGCCTCCGGCTCCGACCATTCCCGGCTCTGCTGCGCTAGTGCCGGGCAGCGGCGCGTGCAGCATCGAGTGTTGTCGCGGACGCATCGAACGGGCGACCGAGCCGAACTGGACAGTCTGAACCAAACGCCCTCCGAGGGTTCCTGGAGATACGAAAATCCCTCCCCTGCCAGTTGTGCAGGGAAGGGATTTTCGGTGTCAGTCTGCCCGGTGAGTCAGGACTCTTCCGGTGCGGGAATGACGGGAATCGCTCCGGTCTCTGCTGTGATGACCGCGGCGATCGGACCAGTGTCCACATCGTTGCGATCGGCAAGTTCCAAGAGATTCTGCAGGTCGTCGATCAGGGTCTCGACGAGGTAGTCGTCCCCATTGGACCGAGCTTCATGAATGCGATGACGGACATCGTCGATCCTGGTATCGAGTTGATTTGCGAATTCACTCATCGTGTATTCGTCCTTCCTCGGGCCGTCTCCCACGCATGGGGCGATCCCAGTTTCATTCACCGACTACATGCTATCGGCGCTATTCGACTTATGCATTCTCGCAGAGCTTTTCGAGAGTCGTATGTGCAGCCCGTCGCATACCGACTCGCCGGTGACGAGAATCACAATGAACATGGACGATCTGATCTTGCCAACAGCACCCATACAGTGCACAATGCTGGGGACACGTTTGGCGAGAGGGGCTGAAAAACCTCTTGAGCACACCCGACAGAGAGCGATGGGCCATATGGCAACGGATTACGACGCACCTCGTAAGCAAGACGATGAAATCAAAAGCGATTCGATTGAACAGCTGAAGGCTTCACGCTCGCAGGCGCAGGCAAGCAAGATTGACGAAGACGAGACTGCAGTTGCGGAAGGGTTCGAACTCCCCGGTGCGGACCTGTCGAACGAAGAGCTCTCCGTTCGAGTGCTGCCCAAGCAGAATGACGAGTTCACCTGTATGGAATGCTTCTTGGTTCGCCATCGCTCACAGCTGGCGAGCGAAGAAGGCGGAGTCCCCATCTGCACGGACTGTGCTGGCTGAATCGGCTGTCGGAAGATACAAGAACGCGCCCTTGTCGGGGCGCGTTTCTGTGTCTCGGATGGGTTCTGGTTCGGGTGCTTCAGCGTGAGTTCCGGTGCGTCAGCGTGATCGAAGCAAGTGCTGTGAGGTGGTGAGGCTCAGGGCTTGTGAGGCTCAGGGCTTGAGCGCTGCGGCGAGCTCCATCGGCCGTTTGCTCGAAACCAGCCAGTAGGGCGTCGGGTCGGTCTCATCGTGAATGTCGATCCGCACCGCAGACTTGGCCCAAGGGCGCAGCATGAGGAAGGCTCGAGCGTCGAGGCCCGTACCTCGCGCGGTCCGTGCACCTTCGGCGTCGTAGCCGGTGGCATCAACTACAAAACGGCGATCGATATGTGCGTCACCGACGAAGAGCTGCTGTTCGGTGACGATGATCGAGATCCCGAGTGAACGCAGCCACCACGCCAAGAGGACGAAGCTGATCACCGGAAGGATGATGGTGCCAGCCTTCCACACCGGCAGGACCATGAGCGCGGTCGAAGCCGCAGCGATCACAATGAGAATCCACATGCCGATGGATGGGCCGAGTTTTTCCGTGTAGACCACGCGTGTTTCGGGTTGAGTCGTTGCCATATGGCCATTCTCCCATAACGGACTTTTTGGAAGCGCTCAGGCTTCGGCATTAGAGTGCTTCTTTGTGGCAGGAATCCTGAAGATTGACCTCAAGCTGCTCGATGCAGGCATGACACCTCCCTCGTACGCGCACGCGTCCGATGCAGGTGCCGATCTGTGCTCAGCCATCGACTGCGTCCTCGAACCATTCGAACGGAAGGTCGTGCCCACCGGCATCGCGATCGCCCTTCCTGACCGTTGCGCCGGATTCGTCCATCCGCGCTCGGGTCTCTCGAGCAAACACGGGGTCACCGTGATCAATGCTCCAGGCACGATCGACGCCGGTTACCGTGGTGAGATCAAGGTGCCGCTGATCAACCTGGATGCGCGGGTCCCTGTGCGCATCTCGCGTGGAGACCGTATTGCTCAGCTCATCATCCAAGAAATCAAACAAGCAGACTTCACCCTGGTCGATTCGCTGGACGACAGCGATCGCGGCGCAGGGGGCTTCGGCTCCACAGGTGGAGTACAAGCAGGTCTGACCGAGAGAGAGGTGTGAACGACCATGGGACTGTTCTCCCGATTCTCCAAAAAATCCTCCGCTGAGAAGATCGACGACACCGTCGACGAGGAGCACGGCGTCGACGATGCTGTGACAAATGACACAGACGCCGGCGACTCCGCCGACACTGACTCGGATGAGACCGCCACGAGCGCAACCGCTGACGCGAAGATCGACGAAGACTCCGAGGACATGACGAGCGACGACGAGCTCGACGAGGAGGCCCTGCTCGAGAAGTCAGCTCCCTACGATCGTGCAGAGAAGGGCCCGTTCGACGCTGCAGAAGACTTCCCTGAGCTCAACCGACTCGACTTGGGCGCTCTCAAGGTGCCCGTTGTCGACGGCATGCAGGTGCGCCTGGACACCGACGACGACTCTCAGCGCGTGCTGGCAGTGACACTCATTCATGAAGGCGGCGGGATCCAGCTGCAGGCCTTCGCAACACCACGCTCAGAGGGCCTGTGGAACACCGTGCGCAAACAGTTGGCGGACGGAGTCACCTCCCAGGGTGGTGAAGCCTCGGAGCTGCACACCTCACTGGGCCGAGAACTCGCAGTCGAAGTTCCCGCCAAAACCGAGGACGGCCGACCTGGAAAGCGTTCCATGCGCTTCGCCGGAGTCGACGGACCACGCTGGTTCGTCCGTGCGGTGTTCTCCGGCAAGGCCGTCACGAACGAAGAGATCCGGTCCGAACTCAGTGCACTCTTCCGCGGCGTCATCGTCGACAGAGGACAGGAGGCGATGGCTCCACGCGAGCTCATCGTGCTCACCGCGCCCGAGGTCGACGGAGATCCTGAGGACGAGGCTGGGGACGAGAACAAGGACGAACTCAATCCGTTTGAACGCGGCCCGGAAATCACCGAGGTTCGCTGAGTCCCATGCTGGACGTCATCACACGCTTCATGCGTGACTTCGGCTCCAGAGATGCTGAGGCCCGGGCCGACCTGAGACTGGTGTCCCAGATTCCTGGCGTCATCAGCGTCCAGGACCTCAACCCACGGCAGATGTCGAGGGTCGCCGGTGTCGTCAGCGCTGTGACGCAGTCATGCAGCGGATACAATCCTAGTCTGCACATCACGGTTGCCGATGGGACCGGGGAGGTCCACGCACAGTTCTTGGGCCGCCGTGAGATCAGTGGAATCAGACCCGGTGCCCTGATCGTCCTAGAGGGGCGCTTCTGCGCTCACGACGGAGCGTTGAAGGCCCACAACCCGGTCTATGAACTGATCCATACCCGCGACGACCACGAGTGAGCTCATTCGGCGGGAGCCTGCAGCAGTTCGAGCAGTGCGCCTTCCTGATCCGGTGAGGAGAGGAAGAACAGCTCGTCTCCTGCTTCGATCACGTCATCGGAGCTGGGCGCGAATGCCCGCGAGTTGCGGATGACGGCGACGAGCACAGTGTCGAGTGGGAAGGCGATGTCGCCGATCCGTGAGGCGACGAGCGCGGAGGATTCGTGGACGGTGAACTCCATCAGTCCCGCCTGGCCACGTTCGAAGCTCATCAGATGCACAAGGCCGCCGACCTCGACAGCCTCCTCGACCAGGGCAGTCATCAGTCGCGGAGTCGACACCGCCACGTCGACGCCCCAGTTCTCGTCGAAGAGCCACTCGTTCTTCGGATTATTCACCCGCGAAACGGTGCGCGGAACACCGAACTCCGTCTTGGCCAACAGCGACAGAACGAGATTTGTCTTGTCATCACCGGTCGCGGCGACGACGACATCGGCCTCTTCGAGTTTGGCCTCGCCCAATCCAGCCAGCTCGCAGGCATCCGAGAGCAGCCATTCGGCACCCGGTATGCGCTCATGACCCAGAGCTTCCTTGCTCTGATCGATGAGCATGACCGAGTGCTTCTTGTCGAGGAGCTCCCGGGCCACTGACCGACCGACTGACCCTGCCCCTGCGATGACGACTCTCATTCTTCCTCCATTGCTCGCACCGGCTGGTCCAGAATCTTCTCGATCTCGCCGAGGCGGTCCACCGGACACATCAGATGAACCAGGTCCCCGTCCTGGAGGAGCAGATCCTCATGAGCGAGGATGCCCTCGGAGAGTCGAGTGACGTAGGCGACGCGGGCCTTGGTCCTCGTCTCAATCTCCCTGATGGGCCTGGCCACCCAGCCGGGATCGAGATGGACTTCGGCGAGAACGAGCCTGCCGGAGGGCTCGCGGAATTCGGTGATCGATCCCTGCGGAACGAGTTTGCGCATCACTTGATCGGCTGTCCACCGCACCGTGGGAACGGTCGGAATGCCCAGTCGCTCAAAGACCTGGGCACGGTTGGGATCGTAGATTCTGGCAGCGACGTTGGCCACGCCGAAGGTCTCCCGGGCGACACGCGCGGCGAGGATATTGGAATTGTCGCCGCTGGACACGGCGGCGAAGGCATAGGCGTCCGAGGTCTTCGCCTGAGACAGAGTCTCACGGTCGAACCCGATGCCTGTGATGGTGGAACCGCTGAAATCTCGACCGAGCTTGAGGAATGCATCGGGGTCGCGGTCGACCACTGCCACCGAGTGCCCGTTAGCATCGAGGGCTTTGGCCAAGGACGCTCCGACTCGCCCGCAGCCCATAATCACGAAGTGCATGGGTAATCCTCTCCGCATTGATCTACCATTAGTGCCCGTGGCCAGCAGTTTTTCTGATGCCGTCAAAAGACTACTCGTTGGACGGCCCTTCCGCAGTGAGGACAGGCGTACGCCGGCGCTGAAGAAGCGCATCGCGATGCCCGTCTTCGCCTCCGACATGCTCTCGTCCGTGGCCTATGCCCCCGACGAGATCCTGTTGGCGCTGTCCCTGACCTCCCTCGTCGCCCTCACCGTGGCGCCCTGGATCGGTGTGGCCGTCGGCGCTGTGATCCTCGTGATCGTCGCCTGCTACCGCATCAACGTCAAGGCCTACCCCTCCGGCGGCGGTGACTACGAGGTCGCATCGAAGAACCTCGGACCCCGTGCCGGTCTGGTTGTCGCCGCGGCTCTGCTGGTGGACTACGTGCTGACCCTGGCCGTGTCGATGACGGTCTTCGCGGCCTACATCACGACGGCCTTCCCGCTCCTGGCCCCCTACCGCGTCCCCGTGGCGATCATCGGGATCCTGCTCATCACCCTGGCCGGGCTGCGCGGTTCACGTGCCACGCCGGTGCTGCTGGCAGTCCCGACTTACCTGTTTCTGGGCGCAGTCTTCCTCACCATGTGTGTGGGACTGCTGCGGGTCGGCGCCGGAGACCTCCCACAGGCGGAGACAGCCGGCTACACCATCGCTCACAGCGGAATCAACGACGAAGCCACGCTGGGGCTGGCAACGGTTCTCATCGTCCTACGTGCCTTCTCCTCGGGATCGGTGGCATTGGCCGGTGTTCAGACGGTGGCCACAGCGGTGCCCGCCTTCAAGAAGCCACGCGGCAAAAATGCCGGCAACACCCTGCTGCTCTCGGGCCTGTTGGCGGCCATGATGCTCACCGGTCTGACGTATCTGGCTTCGGTGACCGGGGTCAAATACGTCGACGATCCTCATCTCTTCCTCGTGCGACCCGATGGCAGCGCGGTCAGTGCCGAATACGAACAGGAACCCGTCCTCGCACAGCTGGCACACGCCATCTTCGACAACGCGCCCGTGATGTTCTACGTTGTGGTGCTCGTCGCGGCCCTTGTGCTGCTCGTCGCCGCCAACACCGCCGTCGAAGGATTCCCCGGTCTGGCCTCACGTCTGGCGCGTGATGGATTCCTGCCCAGACAGCTGGCGACGAAGGGCGACCGGCTGACGTTCTCCAACGGCATCCTGCTCTTGGCCTTCGCCGCAATCCTGCTCGTCATCGCATCCCGGGCCTCAGCGACGACGCTGATTCAGCTCTACCTCGTCGGTGTCTTCGCCAGCTTCGTCGTCGGACAAGCGGGCATGGTCCTGCACTGGAACAAGCGCCTGCGGCTGGTCATCGACTCGAAAGCGCGGGTGCGGATGCACCTCAATCGACTCGTCAACGGGGCCGGCTGCATCATCGCCTCTGGCGTGCTGCTCGTCGTCATCGTCTCCAAATTCCTCGCCGGTGCCTGGCTCGCGGTCGCGGCGATGGCCGGACTGTTCCTGATCATGGGCGCGATCCACCGCCACTACTCGCGCGTTGCCCGGGAACTGGCCCCGGAGGCTGACGGCGGCTCGCGGACAATCCCGTCGAATACCCACGCGATCGTCGTCGTCAATGAGATCAACAAGCCGACGCTGCGAGCTCTCTCCTACGCCCGAGTGACCCGTTCCAGCCAACTCGAGGCCATCACCGTCGCCATCGATGAGGATTCGGCCGGGGCACTGCAACGGCAGTGGAACGAAATGGCTCTGCCTGTGCCGCTGACGGTTCTCGATTCGCCCTACCGAGAGCTGGTCCGGCCGCTGTTGGCACACGTGCTCGCGATCCGCCGCAGGTCCCCGCGTGACCTCGTCATCGTCTACATTCCCCAATACATCGTGGGACGCTGGTGGGAACACATTCTGCACAACCAAGTAGCTTTGAAGCTGCGCACTCGTCTGCTGTTGGTCCCCAACGTCGTCGTGGTCTCTGTACCCTGGCGGTTGCGTTCCTTCTCCCGGCAGTACGGCGGCGACGGACCCGAAAACGACAATCCTCTGTACAGACAGGCTTGAACACTGATGAGCGCACCCTCAGCCGAAGAGATCCCGCCGATGGATCTGACCCTGCACATCGAGAGCCCCGCCGCTGGCGGCAGCAGCATTGCTCGCCACGAGGGACAGGTCGTCTTCGTCACCGGAGCCATTCCTGGGGAGACTGTGCGTGCTCGCACCGAGGCAGGACCGGCAGCGAAGTTCCTGCGCGCCGACGTCACCGAGGTGCTCGAAGCCTCGGAATTCCGCGTTGCTGACCGGCGCTCACATTTCCTCGCCGGCGAGGCCAGCCAAGGGCCGCTCTTCGGCGGAATGGAGTACGCCCATGTCGATCTCGCCCACAGTCGTGATCTCAAAGCCGAGATCCTGCACGATCAGCTCTCCCGCATCGGACATATCGATCGCAGCGTCGACGTTGCAGCCGCGCCGGGGGAGAGCAGCGGACTGAACTGGCGGACCCGAGTTCAGCTCGCTGTCGACGCCGACGGCCGGCTGGGGATGCTGGCACCGCGTTCCCATGATGTCGTGCCCCTGTCCATGGCCCCGTTGGCGACTTCTGCCATCGCCGAGGTTGCCCTGTCCTCGCTGTGTCTGCCGGGTGCCGATCGGCTCGAGTTCGTCTGGTCAGGTGAGCGCGGAGCAGCGATTGTGCGCGGAGACTGTGAGCGCTCGGCTCTCACCGACCTCGCCGAGGCTTTGCCTGCGCACTGGTCGGTGCTCGCCGATGCGCGCAACGGCATCGGACGCAAGGGCGCAGGCACCAAGGGTGGTCATTCGAAGCTGGGCATGGTCAGAGGAGATGACCACCTGATCGAAACGGTCTCCGGGCGTGACTACCGAGTCGCGGCTGATGGTTTCTGGCAGGTCCACGAGCAGGCGCCTGAGCTGCTGAGCGCTCAGGTCAACTCTGCGCTCGATGAGCAGACTCGGATGATCACGGATCTCTACTGCGGTGTCGGGCTGTTGGGAATCAGCGCCGCCAACGCCACCGGTGCCCGCCTCTACGGAGTTGAGGGTGCGAAGTCGGCCATCGAGAACGCGAAGGTGAACGCGAAGGGCCTCAAGGCGGCCTTCGACGCCGCCCGGGCAGACCGCGTGAGCATTCCGAACTCGGACGTCATCATCCTCGATCCACCGCGTTCCGGCGCTGGCAAAGCCGTCACCAGGGCACTTCTCGAATCGAGTGCGAAGACGATCATCTATGTCTCCTGCGACGCCGCCACTCTGGCACGCGACCTCGCGGTCCTGGTCAATGGTGGATTCACCATCGAGGGCCTCCGCGGCTTCGACCTGTTTCCGCTCACCGCACACGTGGAAACGGTCACCGTCCTCAGACGATGACCGTATCCGGCCGTCGGCCCACCTCGGCGACCTGGGGCGCCATCGGGACCTGAACCCATCTCGGCGAGGGTGGGTTGTCAGACTCGGGACTTCTGGGGGAGGAGAACGAGGACGATGAGCGCGATGAAGGTGGTCAGGAAGCCCCATAGGCCCCACCATCCTGAGGAGCGACCCTTTTCACTGGCCAATGTTCGACAGATGACAGCGAAGATGATGCCCACGAGGAGTGCACCGAATCCGAATCCGGCTCCGAGGGTGAACGGGTCCATGAATGCTCCTAGTCCGCAGCGGCTGATATGACTCCAGATTAGGGACTTGCGGCACCTCTTCGCGCGGGAGTTGTCCGGACTGTGACTTGGGGAAAACCCGATTCTCAGTTCACCGACAGGCCACTGTCCGAAGGTGGTCAAGGGCGACCAAATGAGATAGAATTTATCTTGACGTCAAGATACTTTTGGAAACATTTGTGTCGCGTAAATCGGTGCGCGGCTCACGGGCTTGCCCGGTTTCTTGGATGAGTGTCGGATGAAACAGGAGAATCACGATGAGCAACGTCGATACGTTCAAATCGAAGAGCACCCTGACCGTAGGCGAAACGGATTATGAGATCTATCGCCTGGATCAGGTCCCAGGGTCAGAGAAGCTTCCCTTCAGCCTCAAGGTGCTGATGGAGAATCTGCTGCGCACTGAAGACGGTGCGAATATCACTTCGGAGCATATCGAAGCCCTCGGCAACTGGGATCCCAGTGCCGAACCGGCTACGGAAATTCAGTTCACCCCCGCCCGTGTGGTCATGCAGGACTTCACCGGCGTGCCCTGCATCGTCGACCTCGCGACAATGCGCGAGAAGGTCGTCGAGCTCGGCGGAAAGCCGGAGCAGGTCAACCCGCTGGCTCCGGCCGAGCTGGTCATCGACCACTCGGTTCAGATCGATAACTTCGGCACCGCCGAAGCGATCGAGCTGAACATGGACATGGAATACAAACGCAATGGTGAGCGCTACCAGTTCCTGCGCTGGGGCCAGACGGCCTTTGACGACTTCAAGGTCGTTCCTCCAGGCATGGGCATCGTCCACCAGGTCAACATCGAGCACCTCGCACGCGTCGTCATGCCGCGTGAGGTCGACGGTGTTCTCCGCGCCTACCCAGATACCCTGGTCGGCACCGACTCCCACACCACCATGGTCAACGGCCTCGGTGTCCTCGGTTGGGGCGTCGGCGGCATCGAGGCTGAGGCAGCCATGCTCGGCCAGCCCGTCTCAATGCTCATCCCTCGCGTCGTCGGCTTCAAGCTGACCGGCGAGATCCCTGCCGGTGTGACCGCAACGGACGTCGTGCTCACGATCACCGATATGCTGCGCCAGCACGGAGCCGTCGGAAAGTTCGTCGAGTTCTACGGTGAGGGTGTCTCCGCTGTGCCGCTGGCCAACCGCGCCACGATCGGCAACATGAGCCCCGAGTTCGGTTCGACCGCCGCGATCTTCCCGATCGACGAAGTGACCATCGACTACATGAAGCTCACCGGTCGTTCGCCCGAGCAGATCCAACTGGTTGAGGACTACGCCAAGGCCCAGGGCCTGTGGCATGACCCCAGCAACGAAGTTGAGTACTCGGAGTACATTGAACTCGATCTCTCCAGCGTCGTGCCTTCGATCTCAGGACCGAAGCGCCCGCAGGACCGCATCGAACTTTCCGACGCGAAGAACCAGTTCGCTAAGGACATCCACAACTACGCAAAGCCCGGCGAAGAGAACAACTCGGCTCCGGTCACCACCGGCGATGGATCCAGCTTCGAACTGGCCAACGGTGCTGTGGCGATCGCTTCGATCACCTCGTGCACCAACACCTCGAACCCCTCGGTGATGATGGCTGCAGGCCTCCTGGCCCGCAACGCCCGCAAGCGCGGACTCAACTCCAAGCCATGGGTCAAGACCTCCATTGCACCGGGGTCGAAGGTCGTCACCGAGTACTACAAGAAGGCCAACCTCATTGAGGACCTCGAAGCACTCAACTTCTTCGTCGTCGGCTACGGCTGCACCACCTGCATCGGAAACTCCGGACCGCTGGATTCCGACATCTCGCAGAGCATCCAGGACAACGACCTGGCAGTCTCTGCAGTCCTCTCGGGCAACCGTAACTTCGAGGGCCGCATCAGCCCCGATGTGAAGATGAACTACCTGGCTTCGCCTCCTCTGGTCATCGCCTATGCTCTGGCGGGAACCATGGACTTCGACTTCGAGAACCAGCCTCTGGGCCAGGACTCGGAGGGCGTGGACGTCTACCTCAAGGATCTGTGGCCATCGCCAGAAGAGGTCGAGTCGGTCATTGCCTCCTCAATCTCGACAGATATGTTCGACGAGGAATACGGCCGCATCTTCGAAGGCGACGACCGCTGGAAGGCGCTGCAGACACCTGAAGGTGCGATCTTCGAGTGGGACGACGAGTCGACCTACGTGCGCAAACCAACCTTCTTCGACGGAATGGGCCTGGAAGCAGAACCCGTTTCCGACATCAAGGGCGCCCGCGTGCTTGCGAAGCTCGGCGACTCGGTCACCACCGACCACATCTCGCCTGCAGGTTCCTTCAAGGCCGACACGCCGGCCGGCAAGTACCTCATCGATCACGGTGTCGAGCGCAAGGACTTCAACTCCTTCGGCTCACGTCGTGGCAACCACGAGGTGATGATCCGCGGCACGTTCGCGAACATCCGCCTGCAGAACCAGCTCCTCGACGGAGTTCAGGGTGGCTTCACCCGTGACTTCACACAGGAGGGCGGTCCACAGACCACGATCTTCGATGCTTCTGTGAACTACGCGAAGAACGACACCCCACTGGTCATCCTCGGTGGCAAGGAATACGGTTCGGGATCCTCGCGTGACTGGGCAGCCAAGGGCACGAAGCTGCTCGGCGTCGAGGCCGTCATCACCGAGAGCTTTGAGCGCATCCACCGCTCGAACCTCATCGGCATGGGCGTTGTTCCGCTGCAGTTCCCCGTCGGTGAGTCCGCTGACTCGCTGGGACTCGATGGCACGGAGACCTTCTCGATCTCCGGTATCACCGAGCTCAACGAAGGCACCACACCCAAGACTGTCAAGGTCTCGGCAGAGAAGGAAGACGGCACCACCGTCGACTTCGACGCAGTGGTCCGCATCGACACCCCGGGTGAAGCCGATTACTACCGTAACGGCGGCATCCTGCAGTACGTGCTTCGTCAGCTCGCGACTGCTTGATCTGAAACCGTCGTCTCTGTGGCGACGACTCGGTCTGACTGTTAACAGGTCTGACTGAGTTCAGGTCTGACCGACGAAGGCCGGTGGGATCATCCCACCGGCCTTCGTTATACCCGCACGTGCTCAGCGCTTGTGTCTATTCGGCCAGGTCGCAACGGCCTCCGCCGGTTGCACAGGTCGTTGCGCCAAACGTCACAACCTCCCGCGAGCTGCACGTTCTACCCTCGCCGCCTATCTTCATCATTGCTGCCAACTCCTACCACCAGCTGCACAATGTTCGCCATCAGCACCTAAGACAACCTCTGCTGGGGCTGTTATTGCAAGTAATGGTGTTTGGGTGCTGGGGGAGTGCTCACGGCTGAGATCGGAAATGCAGACCCTCTGCTGCCTGCCAAGTTGACGCCCGGATGCCTACGACGCGGAAACCCAGGTGCCTCCGACCCGGAAACCCTGGCACCTGGAGAACAAAAAGTCCCCGGTGCCTGTGGAACCAGACACACTCGACATCTGCCGAACCCGGGGATGAACCAACTCTGGTCCGTGAAGCGTTAAGATGATCCGAGCGGAAATTGCAGTATCAGACCATCTATTGTGCATTCAGGAGCGAGGTCGAATGACATTCCTCGAGTCGATGAACTCGCCATCACAGCTGCGTGAACTCGACGACGCCGAGTGCGAAGTTCTGGCGAAGGAGATCAGGGACTATCTGGTCACCACGGTTGCCGGCACAGGTGGTCACCTGGGGCCCAACCTCGGCGTGGTCGAACTCACCGTTGGCCTGCATCGCGTGTTCGAGTCCCCTCACGACACGATCCTCTTCGATGTCGGCCACCAGACGTACGTGCACAAACTCCTCACCGGTCGCATGGGGGACTTCTCTAGTCTGCGCCAGCGCGACGGACTCTCGGGATACCCCAGTCGGGCCGAGAGCGTACACGATGTCATCGAGAACTCGCATGCTTCGGCATCGCTGTCCTGGGCCGACGGAATCGCCAAGGCTCATCAGCTCCAGGGCGAAAGCGACCGCCACGTCGTCGCCGTCATCGGTGACGGCGCACTGACCGGTGGCATGGCCTGGGAAGCTCTCAACACCATCGCCGCCGACAAATCGACGCCACCGCGCAAGCTCATCATCGTCGTCAACGACAACGGCCGCTCCTATGCACCGACGGTCGGCGGGTTCGCAGAACACCTCGACGAACTGCGCACCACCACCGGATACGAGAAGCTCCTGTCCTGGGGCAAATCGACGCTTCGGCAGTCGGGCGCACCCGGACGAGCCGCGTACAGTGCCATCCACGGGGTCAAACGAGGACTCAAGGACATGGTCTCCGCGGATCAGGCCGGAATGTTCGACGAGCTCGGCATCAAGTACCTCGGGCCAGTCGACGGTCATGACCTGCCGATGGTCGAGAAGGCGCTGCAGCGGGCCAAACAGTACGATGGCGGTCCCGTCATCGTGCATATGATCACCCAGAAGGGCCAGGGCTACGACCCAGCGATCAACGACGATGCCGATCAGTTCCACTCCGTGGGCGTCATCGACCCTACGACCGGTCAGTCGTCTCCGTCGAAGCAGACCTCATGGACCTCGGTCTTCGGTCAGGAGGTCCTCCAGATCGCACAGTCCCGGGATGACATCGTCGCCGTCACCGCGGCAATGCTCCTGCCCGTGGGCCTTGCGAAGTTCGCCGAGGTGTACCCGGAGCGGGTCTTCGACGTCGGCATCGCCGAACAGCATGCAGTCACCTCCGCGGCCGGACTTTCCTACGGCGGACTGCACCCCATCGTGTGCATCTACGCGACGTTCCTCAACCGCGCTTTCGACCAGATGCTCATGGACGTGGCCCTGCACGGTCAGGGAGTCACTTTCGTCCTCGACCGGGCCGGAATCACCGGTCCCGACGGTGCCAGCCATCACGGGATCTGGGATATGGCGATGCTGCGCATCGTGCCTGGTCTCAAACTCGCGGCGCCTCGTGATGCCGCTCGTCTGACGGAAGAACTGGGCGAAGCTGTCGCCATCGAGGACGCACCCACCGTGATCCGATTCCCGCGCGGAAGTGTGGGAACGGACATTCCGGCGCTGCGTCGCCTTGATGATGGTGTCGACGTTCTGCGCGAGGTGCCGACAGGCACCGCCAAGGATGTGCTCATCGTTTCCGTCGGTCCGTTCGCCGGGCGAGCCCAGGAAGTCGCCGAAGAGTTGGCCGACCAGGGCATCGCGTCGACGATCGTCGACCCGCGTTGGGTACTGCCTGTGCCGGGCAGCGTCATCGACATGGCTGTTGAGCACAGTCTCGTTGCGGTGATCGAAGACGGTGTCAAGGTCGGCGGAATCGGTTCACAGGTCCGTAGCGATCTGCGTGCCGCCGACTCTCGCGTCGGAGTCCTCGAACTCGGAGCACCCGATGAGTTCCTGCCGCAGGGCACTCGCGACGAGATCCTCGAATACGCGGGACTTGACGTGGACACCATCGTTTCCGAGATCGTTCATATCCTGCCCGCAGATGTCAGGAACCGCGCTCAGCAGGGATCCCGCAGAGCAGTCTGACTGCGTGTCTGGGCCCTAGGTCGGCAGGTTCAGGCTGCGGGTAGTGTCTCGATGGTGCCTTTGAGCACCGGTGCGCTCAGCTCGACCTGCCACTTCCTGGCTCCACGCTCGAAGAGGAACTCTTCGACGTCGACTCGCGGCTGTGCGCCGAGTGCCTTGACGATGGCCGGCTGCAACAGCACGTCGTGGGGAATTGCGTGTTCTTCGGCCAGCTCTGCCATCGCAGATTTAAGAGCCGCCACTCGTTCCTTGATGTCTGTGTGACTGAACGGCGTCCGTGTCTGAACTGCGTTGGCTTCCCTTCTGCCAGGCAACTCGTCAACCGTCAGCCGAGTCGCCTTGCGGTAGGCCCGGAAGAGTCGTCCGGCGTCTGCGCGCGAGAGCCTGGGCCACGTCGCCATGATGTCGTCGCTGGACTGGACCCGTGACTGAGCCAAGGCGATCAGATCCCGATCGCGCAGGATACGCGAGGGAGCATTGTCAGTTTCCGAGGCCATCTCGTCACGGGCCGTCCACAGCTCCCGCACTTTGGCGATATCCTTGCGAGACTTGAGCTTGGTCAATCCGTGAGTCCGGCGCCAGGGCTCGGCGAAGTGCTTGGGCTCGAAATCGAGAAGATGCTCGAACTCCTGCCGTGCGAACTCCCACTTATCGGCTTCGACGAGAGCATCGTGGAGAATGTCGCGAATAGGCAGCAGAACCTCGACGTCGAGGGCGGCATAATTGAGCCATTCCTGGGGCAGTGGGCGCTTCGACCAGTCGGCCGCCGAATGCTCCTTGGCCAGGCGAACACCGAGAGTCTTCTCGGCCACGGCCGCCAGACCGAATTTGTCCCACCCGAGCATCCGAGCAGCGAGCTCGGTGTCGAAGAGCACTTCCGGTCGCATCCCGCGTTCTTGCAGGCAGGGCAGATCCTGAGTCACAGAGTGTATGACCCATTCGTCTCCACCGAATGCAGAGTTGAGGGGGCTGAGGTCCTCAAGCACTTCGGAGTCGAGGAGGAAGGTGCCAGCATTCTCGCGTCGCAGCTGAACCAGGAAGGCGCGCTGACCGTATCTGATGCCTGATGCACGCTCGGCATCGATGGCGATGGGGCCGGATCCATGTGCGAGCTCGTCGCAGGCCCTAGAGAATTCGGCTGAGGAGTCGACGAGCGGCGGAACGCCATGAGCGGGTGTGGCCAAGAGCGGTAGTTCGGTTGTCATCGACGTCGCCCGGGCAGGGCTGAAACTCCTTCAGGAAGCGGTGGCAGTCCGGCAACTGTGCACAGCAGATCGATCCAGGCTTCGAAGTGATCGCCGATCAGTTCCGGCTCCGCGATCACGGGGGTCCATGAAGCGCGCAACTCCAAGTCTATCGTGGACGACCGATCGGCAAGAGTGCCGAAGCTCTCAGAGAGGACGCGGGTTGTCGTGCCACCGGCGGCGACGACCTCACAGTCATTCGACTCGAGGGCCTCTTCGAGCCAGGTCCAGGCGACCGGACCGAGCATCGTCTCATTGCCGAGCTCGTGCTCGAGTTCGGCACGAATATAGGAAACGACTCGGAACTGACCCTCCCACTCCTCAGGAGAGCTGGGATCATAGAGGACCACGATACGGCCGGTAGCCAACTCTTCGATCGCCTCACCGGTGGCATGCAGGAAAGTCTCATCGGCCCTGACTTCGGCACCCAGAGCATAGGAATACGGCGCCAAACGGGCCGGCGCAGGTATTTCGGAAATCGAGACGTTGCTCGTGTTCCGAGCTTCGCGCAGAACCGAGGTCGCGGCGGAGAACTCCGACGGAATGCGATTGAGAGGTGAGGTGTTGACCACACTTGCCACGATAGATCAGGCCAGGGTAGAGGTGAATCGTCCACGCCGTGGCGGGACCAAGAGTTTTCGCCCGCACCTGCGATCAAGACACGGCGTCTTGAAACCGAAACCCGGTGGGCATTGATCTGCTTGTGATGGGAGGATGGGGACATGACTTCAACCTTGTTGCCCGCCCTGCGCGGAGAGCAGATTGCGCACACTCCGGTCTGGTTCATGCGGCAGGCCGGCCGTTCACTTCCCGAATATCGCGAGCTACGTGCAGGCACCGCGATGCTCGATGCCTGCCGAACCCCGGAATTGGTCTCAGAGATCACTCTGCAGCCGGTGCGACGACACGGTGTGGACGCCGCCATCTTCTTCTCCGACATCGTGGTTCCGTTGCAGGCAGCCGGTGTCGATGTCGAGATCGTCCCCGGTACCGGACCCGTGATCGCGAACCCGATCCGCAGCCGCGCCGACATCGAAGCACTGGCCGAGCTCGAACCCGACCAGATCCCCGACATCGCGGAATCGATCGGTCGGATCATCGAAGAACTCGGCCAGGAAACCCCGCTCATCGGCTTCGCCGGTGCTCCCTTCACGCTGGCCAGCTACCTCATCGAAGGCGGGCCGAGCAAGAACCATGAGAAGACGAAGTCCCTCATGGCCGCAGAGCCGGAGACCTTCTCCCTGCTGCTGAGCAAGCTCGCTCGGATCTCATCGACGTTCCTCGACGTTCAGCTCAACGCTGGCGCCTCCGCATTCCAGCTCTTCGACTCATGGGCCGGATACCTGTCCCGGCGCGATTACGAAGCCCACGTGTTCGAGCACTCCAGCGCGGTCTTCGAATCGTTGCGCCATCACGAGGTGCCCAGCATCCACTTCGGCGTCCAGACAGGGGAGCTCCTGACCTCCATGTCGCGGGCCGGCTCCACCGCCGTCGGCGTCGACTTCCGCGTCGACCTGGCCGATGCCTCGACACGAGTCCAGCCGGAGCAGCCCCTGCAGGGCAACCTGGATCCGGCTCTGCTCTTTGCCCCCTGGGAAGCTCTGGCACCGCGCATCGAAGAGATCGTGCGGCAGGGCCTGGACCATGAGGCCGGTTTCGTCTTCAACCTCGGTCACGGAGTCCTCCCCGACACCGATCCCGAAGTGCCCGGACGGATCGTCGCCGAAGTCCACCGCATCTCCGCAGAGATTCTGGCCGCACGGGGCTGAGCCGATGAGTCACATCACGATCGTCGGGGGAGGCATCTCCGGTCTTGTCACCGCCTATCGCCTTGCCCCCGACCATCAGGTCACTCTCCTCGAAGCAGATGCGCGCCTCGGTGGGTGTCTGCACTCGACGAACCTGGGTGGAACTGTGCCCGTGGGACTCGACACCGGTGCCGAAGCCAGTCTCTACCGTCGCCCGGAGACGAAGGACCTCGTCGCTGAACTCGGTCTGGACACCGAATTCCCCTCGACTGTGCACAGTTCGCGAGTTCTGTCGAAGGGGCAACTCCACGCGATTCCCAAACGCACAGTCATGGGAGTGCCCGGCAATGCTGCCGAGGTCAGGGACCTCCTCGGCGCCTCCGCCACGGACCGGGTCGCCCATGAGGTCATCACCGCTCCGATCGCCGGGCAGGACGTCTCCTTGGGAGAGTTCCTGGCAGACCGCCTCGGCGCCGACCTCGTTGATACGCTCATCGACCCGCTGCTCGGGGGAGTGTATGCCGGACGGTGCCGTGACCTGTCACTTGCATCGACCGTGCCCGCCCTGCTGCCGGCTGCACTCGAGGGAACCTCGGTGCTCGAACTTGTTTCCAGCCTGCTCGCCGCACGTGACGCACAATCCGCGGCACTTGCACGGGGAGAGAACCCACAACCTGTGTTCATGTCTCTCATCGGAGGGATCAACCGCCTCGTCCCGGCCCTTGAAGAACGCATCCGTGCCCACGGCGGTACGATCCACACCGGCACACACGTGAAATCCGTGCAGACCGAGAACGGACAATGGACGGTGGCCACTGTGGACGACAGCCTGGAATCCGATGCGGTCGTCCTGGCCACTCCCGCACATGTGACGAAGCATCTGCTCGCCGAGGCGGCCCCTCAATCCGCTTCATTGCTGGCATCCGTGCCCTACGCTTCGACCGCACTGATCCCGGCCCTCGTCGAGGTTGGGGATCGGGGGCTCGAAGGATCTGGATTCCTCGTCCCACCGACGGAGAAGTCATTCATCAAGGCCTCGACGTTCGTCTCGAACAAATGGCCGTGGCTGGGCGAGCGCATTCCTGAGGGCACAGCCCTGATCCGGATGAGCATCGGGCGATACGGTGACGGGCCGGGAGGCTGGCAAGAGTGGGAGGACGACGAGGTCATCGCCCGTGCCTTTGAGGATTGGCAGGCCATCGCCGAGCGCGGATGGGATCGGCTCATCGCAGCAGAGGCACACCGGTGGGAACTCGCGCTGCCCCAGTACCTGCCGGGCCACGCCGAGACGGTGGAGAGAATCGATGCGGACATCGCCGACATCGCCGGTCTCGAACTGGCAGGTTCGGCCTACTTCGGCGTCGGCATCCCCGCTTGCATCGATCGTGCCGAAACGGTGGCCCAGAGAATCACATCCGCCCAGACGTGAACTTCACTTAAAGCTCTAGCATTTCACCGAAAACCGACCGACGAAACACCGTACTCAAGCACCGACACACAGAGAAGAAGGAGCAGGAATGAGCGAATACTCCAACCCCACCGACGAGCAGATCGAACAGGCGAACAACGACACGCGGTATATCGCATACTCGGTCTTCGCCTCGGCCGGCGAACTCGGCGATGCCGACCGAGCCGAACTCGCGAACGAGGTTCACGAAGCACTCGCTCCGCTGAAGGAGCAGGGCCTCGTCGTCCGCGGAATCTACGATGTTTCCGCACTGCGGGCAGATGCCGATGTGATGTTCTGGTGGCATGCGCCGACGATTGAACTGGTTCAGGCCGCCTACTCGGCAGTGCGTCGCAGCATGCTCGGCGGAATCCTCGAGCCGGTCTGGTCTGTCGTGGGTCTGCACCGTCCAGCCGAATTCAACAAGGCACACCTGCCGGCACTGCTGACCGATGACGAGCCGGGCAAGTACATCTGCGTGTACCCCTTCGTTCGGTCCTACGACTGGTACCTTCTCGATCCCGCTGAGCGCTCCACGATGCTGCGAGATCACGGCATGGCCGCAGCAGGATACAAGGACATCAAGGCCAATACGATCGCTTCGTTCGCCCTGGGCGACTATGAATGGCTGTTGGCCTTCGAAGCTCCAGAGCTGCACCGCATCGTCGACCTCATGCGCGATCTTCGCAATACGAAAGCTCGTCTGCATGTGCGCGAAGAGGTCCCGTTCTACACCGGACCTCTCCGCGAGCTCGTCGATATCATCAGCGACTGGCGCTGATCTTCACCGACTGACCAGAAGCGAGTGATCCGCAGCGACTGATCTCTGCAGTGACTGATCCGCATCACCTTTTCGGGGCCCCGGCAGGGCACAACGCCTTGCCGGGGCACCGAAGCGTCCGGCGGCAATGACGGAGCAAGCAGCGGGTAGCCTGTGAGCATGACTGCTGCAGATGGCTTCGCCGGCGACGCGGACTACGGCAAGATCGGTGCCGGCTACCGTCAGTACAGGCGCCCGGAACCAGAGTTTGCGCAAGCGATCCTGCACGCTCTCGGCGATGTTCGACAGGTGATCAACGTTGGTGCCGGAGCCGGATCCTACGAACCCAGCCAATGTGGCGTCACAGCGGTGGAACCATCGGCTGCGATGCGGGCACAGCGGGCGAAGGGTCAGGCATCGGTCGTCGACGCCCGTGCAGAGGCACTGCCGTTTGCCGACGATTCCTTCGACGCCGCGTTGTCGACATTCTCAGTCCATCAATGGCAGAGCCTCGACGCGGGTCTATCTGAGATGCGGCGAGTCGCTTCCGGCCCGGTGGTCATCATGACCTGTGATCCGACTCGGGTGGAGCGATTCTGGCTCCGTGACTTCGCGCCCCAAGTGTTCGAGACTGAGGCACGCCGATATCCGAGCCTCGAACGAATCTCAGAATGTCTTGGCGGCACGGTCGAGGTCACTCATCTGCCGATCCCCTTCGGCTGCGTAGACGGTTTCTCCGAGGCCTATTTCGGTCGGCCGGAGATGTTTCTCGATCCGGGAGCCAGGGAAGCGAACTCCGCGTGGAGCTTCGTCGCCGAGGACTCGGCTCTGCGATCGGTCGAAAACCTGCGCCGCAGCCTGAACGATGGAAGTTGGGATGACGCACACGGGTCGCTGCGGACTGCATCGCACTTCGATGGGTCCCTGGTCCTCATCAAAGCAGAACCGTGATCAGGGCAGAACTGATCACTCTGGCTGTTTCTTCTCCACCACATACGAGTGGCCATTGGCGTCGGTGCGCATCTCCAAGCCCATCGCGTCGAGTCGTTCGTGACGCAGATGCTCATTCTCGTAGTAGCCACCGGGGCGGGAGTTATCGACTTGTGCAGGGCCGACGATCTTGCGGAAGAAGCGGTTGAGCCATGCAACGCGTCGCTGGGAGTCGTGCGAGTCTGACATGCGAGTCCATTCGGTGGTGTCGAGCTGGTGAGGTTGGTGCTCGGCTGAGGCGATCACAATATAATCAGTGTACGCTAAACATTAGTGCACTAACTAATCAATCAGCCTGGTTGACGAACAGATCAGACTCGTCGGAAGGACACGGAATCGATGTCGACCTCGTACGATCCGCTGGCTCTGGAGAGCCAGATCTGCTTTGCTCTGACTGTCGCCTCCCGCGGAGTGATCTCTGCCTACCGTTCGGTGCTCGAGCCCCTCCACCTCACCCACCCGCAGTATCTGGTCATGCTGGCTCTGTGGCAGCACGAAACGCTGCCGGTGAGGAAGATCGCCGAGCTGCTGCGTCTTGAAGCTGCAACGGTGTCGCCACTGATCAAACGCCTCGAAGCCCTTGACTATGTGGAGAAGGCACGCAGCAACTACGACGAGAGAGTCGTGGAGGTCTCGCTGACCGAGACCGGGATCCAGCTGCGGAGGACTGCCGAGGCGATACCGGGGCAGATGATGGCCAAACTCGATATGGGCGAGGCAGATCTGCGAGAGTTGCACGCTACGATGACGCGGCTCATCGACGCCGTCGACGCTTCACACACAATTGACACAGCCAGCCCAGCCGACGCAGTGTCCTCAGACGCCGCCTCGGCGTGACATCGGGGTGTGCTCGATCCCGTCCTCAAGGAACCGGGGACCATTCGGGCTGAACCCGAAGCTCGCGTAGAAGCCCTCGAGATGAGTCTGGGCGTTCAGCGTCAGAAGACGATCCCCATGCTCGGCCACGATGTCGCCGATGAGCCTGCGGCCCCAGCCTTGGCCGCGCGCCTGCGGATTCGTGACGACGCGGCTGATGCTGCGGGCTCCCGGCTCGAAGGCAGGACCGTCGGGCAGATCGGGCGGCAGGATACGGGCATAGGCTTTGGGAGCAAGACTGCGGCCAACCTCGGTGCCATGACTGTCCTGGATTGTCCGCACCTCATCAGGGTAGAAGGCGTGCAAAGTCTGCGGGAGCGTGTCGACACCATCCTGATCGAGGAAGAGACAGTCCTGCTCGACGACGAAGACCTGAGACCGCAGCTGCATGATCCCGTAGAGCTCCGTCCCGCTCAGCTCCTCGAAGGTCTTGACGACAAGCGTTGATCCTTCGCTCATTCCTGGCCGTCGATGAGCCGCAGGGAGATCGAGTTCAGGCAGTATCGCTGGTCTGTGGGGGTGTCGTAGCCTTCGCCCTCGAAGAGGTGCCCCATGTGCGAATCGCAGTTCGCGCACCGAACCTCGACGCGCTCCATGCCCATCGAGGAATCGCGGAGGTAGCGGACCCGGTCCTCGGCCAGGGGAGCGTAGAACGAGGGCCAACCGCAGTGCGAGGAGAACTTGGTATCGGAGGGGAACAAGTCTGCTCCACAGGCACGGCACTGGTACATTCCGACGCTGTTCGTGTCGACGTATTCGCCGGTGAACGGACGCTCCGTGCCGCCTTCGCGCAGCACCGCGAATTCATCAGGAGTGAGTACGTCCTGCCAGCGGATCTCCTCGGGATTGTCTTCTGTGTTGACGTTTGGCGACTGACTCATCGCGACCTCCGGTGTTTGTCGATATCTGTTGGAGTCCATTGTCCCACTGCACTCGGGCTCTGGAGAGCCCTCTGACCTGCACAACAGCGTTTGGAGACTGCTCATTCCTTGGGTGACAATGAAGTCAGGAGGTTTTCATGGTTCGCGACACTAAATTCCCGACTCGCCTGCTTCTGGCTTCGGTGGGTGTCGGTGCTGGGATCGGCACCGTGATCTCGGTGGCGTCTTCGGGACTGGCCGCTTATTTTGCACGCAGAATCCTCGTTCCCGAGAACGCGCCGGAAGAACTCGAGATTCTCCACATCGACGGATTCCCGCCGAACATGCGCATTCACCTGCCTGCTGATGAAGAGACCACGGTGCGCGGCACCTACGGGCTTTATTTCAACCAGGGCGCCGGTCATGCCGTGATCGGCGATATCGTCGAATACGATCCGCGATCGCGAACCGTTTCCCGAGAGATCCTCTCGGTGACCCGTGGAGACATCAAACGCGCCTCGCACGGCCGGTGGACGGGCATCGTGTACCCGGAACCGTTGGCGGCAGGAGTCAACGCCGAGGACATCGAGATCGAATCCGACGCCGGACGGCTGCCTGCCTGGCTGCTGCCCACCGACCACCCCGAACCTCAGGACACGTGGGCGATCCTCGTCCACGGCCGTGCCAGTACCCGGGCCGAGGGGCTGCGTGCTGCCCCGATCCTCAATACCTTGGGTGTCCCGGCCATAGCCATGTCCTACCGCAACGACGCCGAGGTCAGGGTCGAGACTACATCTCGCTACGGCCTCGGCGACACAGAGTGGATCGACGTGGACGCGGCCATCGACTTCGCGATCTCACGCGGAGCCCGCGAGGTCGTCCTCTTCGGCTGGTCGATGGGCGGAGCCATCGCGCTGCAGGCCGCCTCCCGTGGCCGGAACCGCCGTTACGTGAAGGCCCTCGTCCTCGACGGGCCCGTCGTCGACTGGGTGAATGTCCTTGACGGCCAGGCCCGGCGCAACATGCTTCCCACACCGATCGCCAAACTCACTCTTGAGATGATCACCCAGCCGTGGGCGCGACCGATCACCGGCCTGCAGACGCCATTGGACTTGGGCAGGCTGGACTGGGTGACACGCGCGGCGGAGCTCGACGTCCCGGTGCTGCTCATCCACTCCGACGATGACGAATTCGTGCCATCCTCGCCGTCCCACGCGCTGGCGTCCGTTCGCCGCGACCTCGTGACGATGCCTGTCTATGACCAGGCGCGCCACACCAAGGAATGGAACATCGACCCCGTCCGCTGGGAAGACGATGTGGCGAACTTCCTCGAGGCGAAGATTCTGCCCAAGCCCTGAACTCGGGGCTGAGTTCAGGGCCGCAGCACCAGAGAATCTTCGGTGTGCCTACCCAGTGCATCGGGCGTGTACGGCCAGGGTCGGGTCCTGTTGGCGGCCCAGTCCTCGGTCTGGTCGGCATAGTGTGGGTGGAAGGCGTGCCCCGAGGCGCCGGTGAGGTTGATCCACTGCGAGTGGTTGAAGTCCTTGAGGTCCACAATCTGCCGCATCGAGGGCACCCAGTTCGTCTCGAAGCCGACCGAGGCGTCCCAGCCTGTGGCGTTGACCTCTCCCGACCCGCCGGCAACCTCATAGGGGCCCCGATTGAATAGCCGCTCAATGGGTTTGATCCCTGATTCGCCGAGGCTGGCGTTGCGGATGGTCAGCCTGTGCAGAATGCCCCACCGCCAGGTCACAGGCTCGGAGCCGAGCAGGTCCTCGGTCGTCTCCCACGCCGAGTCCATGGCCCGAGCCAGCGCTTCGTCCCGGTTGTCGACCTTATCGTCGGCCCACCATTGCGAATCGGGTTTCTGCAGCTGGTTCTTGATGATGAGGTACCAGCGGGATCCGCCTGCAGGGGGCACCGCATCGGGCAGCTTCGGAGCGAAGACTTCATCGAGGATCGTCTTCGAGAGCACATTGAAATAGGCTGCTGCAGCACTGTTGGCATCATCGCGGCCATCCCAGTCTGCGAGCAGCTTCTGAGCCTTTGCTATGTCGGTGTCCTTGCCCGCATCGATGTCTTCCAGCAGCGGGATCAGGGTCAGCGCAAGCGGGTTGAGGTCATCACCCTGGATGCGCGACATGTCGGCGGTTGTGACGGGACCCTTCGCCATCGTGTCCCGGAGCAGCTTCGTGATCCGCCGCGCTCGGTCTCCATAGTCGAAGTCGTCGCTCAACTGCACGGACTCTCCTGGGGGCGTGACCGGGTTGTTGGCCGTCACGATCCATCCCCGATCGGGGTTGTACAGGCTCGGCAGATCCTTGAAGTCGATGTATCCCTGCCAGTCCTCATCGGTCTTCCAACCGTGGCGTGGCAGCATACCGTCGCCCTTGCCGCGCTTGGGGATCTTCCCCGGGGCCTGGTAGCCGATATTGCCGGCAGTGTCCGCGTAGATGAGGTTCTGGGAGGGCACGTCGAAGCGCGAAGCGGCCTGTCGGAATTCCTTCCAGTTCGTCGCCGCATTGAGCCCGAAGATCGCGGAGGCGGTGTTGCCCGGTTCCAACGCCGTCCATTGCAACGCCAGTTGGTAGTGTTCGTCGGCTGGACCCGACTTCGTGTCCGCGGTGTTCGCCCCGGTTGAAGCATCGAGCACACTGCGGTAAGGACCATTGAGGTCGGAGATGAGAGGGCCGTTGCGTGTTGAACGGATCGTGATTTCGCGCGGTTCCTCTTTCGCGATCTTCACGGTCTCTTTGCGCGTGGTCACGGCTTCATCCCCGGAGTCACGAATCACCTCGCCGTCGCGGACCTTCTCCACTACGAGATCGGCGACATCGGGCCCCAGGTTCGTCAGCCCCCAGGCGATGGACTGGTTGTGTCCGATGACGACGCCGGGCAGGCCCGAGAACGAGAAACCGGACACGTCGAAGGGACATTCGGGTGTGATCTCGGTGCAGCGCAGACCGATCTGATGCCATACGGACGGCATGGCGGGAGCCAGGTGTGGATCATTGGCCAGCAGCGGGGCACCGGTGGCCGTGTGCTCACCGGAGACCACCCACGAGTTCGACCCGATGTCATGACTGTTGACCCCCAGAAGCGCGGGCAGTGACCTCAGGTGCTGTTTGAGTTCGCCGAGGTTGGACGGAGTCTTGGTCACCTCTCCGCCGGCATGCGCTTCGTCGCCGGTCTCGTCTTCAGCGGCTTTGCTCTTCCTGGCTTTGCTATCATCGGCTTTGCCTTTGTCTGACTTGCTGTCTCCGTTGCCCTTGCTGCCGGCGGCGCGTGATTTGGCGCCGGCATTGCCGCCGATGATCGTCGGGCGGGTGTCATAGGGATAGTCGGGGTAGATATCGGCCATCTGCTCATCGTCGAGCGTGGACTGGCTGATGGCTCGGTCGATTTCGTCTTCGACGTTCGAACGCAGGTCCCAGGCCATGGCCTTGAGCCAGGATACGCTGTCGACGGGAGTCCATTCCTCGATCTCAACCCCACCGTTTTGGAGCCCGATGACTCCGTACTCGAGGGACACCTCGGTGGGGGACTTGTCGTGGAGGTAGGCGTTGACGCCTTCGGCGTAGGCCTCATAGTACGCAAGCGTCTTGTCATCAAGGGCCGCGACTTCCTTCTCGGCGACCTTCCTCCAACCCAGCGTGCGGATGAACGAGTCTGTGCTGAACTGTGATTCTCCGAAGAGTTCCGAGAGTCGGCCCGAGGTGACATGCCTGCGGAAGTCCATCTCCCAGAACCGATCCTGGGCATGGACGAAACCCTGGGCCATGAAGAGGTCGTGGGAGTTACTCGCCTCGACGGTCGGGACTCCTGAGTCATCGCGGGTGACGCTGACCTCGCCGTTGAGGCCCGGCAGCGAGATGTCACCGTCGGTGGTGGGAAAGGAGCGACGGACGAGGAAGACGCCGAGCAGGGTGAGGATGAGCACCAAGACGAGGACTGCTGCGAGGATGCGGATGAGGACTTTCGCGCTCACAAAGCGATGCGCACCTGACGGCGGACGGACGGCTGCCACCAGAGCATTGGAATCCTCTGAATCCGCGTCTGTCATGTGTCTCCTTCGACCGAGTCTGAGTTTCAGCTCAGATTATCAGGTGACCTGGCCTCATCAGGAGGTTTGGGCGGGTAGATGAAGGTGACGAGGACGACGGAGATCATCATCAGGAGGAACCATGCCACGAGTTTGGTCGCCGGAACCATCTCCCAGCCGTCGATCTGGGACGGATAGAGCCATGCGCCGGTGACTGTTCCGATGTCTTCAGCGATCCAGATGAAGAACGCCACCAGCACGAATGTGAGGAGGACCGGCATGCGCAGAGTCAGCTTGTGCACACGGAAGTGCATGCGACATCGACCCCGACAGCAAGGACGAGGAACACCCGCACGTCGACCACATAGTGGTGGGTGAAGAAATTGAGATAGATCGCTGCGGCGATGACCGCGGTGCTCCACCTCGGCGGGTAATGGCTGAACCGCAGGTCGAAGAGACGATAGACGCGCACGATGTAGGAGCCGACCGCGGCGTACATGAACCCAGAAGCAGCATCGCCGTCTGGATCAGGACTGCCAGGATGACGAGGAGATCATTGCGGGCCAGGATCGCCCCGTCCGGGTACCACCAGGCGGTGAGGATGATCGTCAGCAGCATGAGGGCCCCAAACAGACAGGCCAGGCCTGCTTGATCCCGAAGACGAGGAACTCACGCACCCCTGCCGGCACCCGAGTGAGATGACGATTGGCAAGACTGTCGAGGAACCGTTCGAGCCGTGTGAGTTCATGCTGATCGGCCATAAGATCCTTCGGCTGTGGGGAAGCGGTCGCGACAGAACCCTATCGCGGGCTAATAGACTCGGGGCATGCACATCGTCATCTTCGGAGCCTCAGGCCATGTCGGAACGGGCCTGGCCAAGCAGCTGTCGCCTGAGCACCACATCACCGGCATCGTCCGTTCGCAGCCGGAGGACGAAACCGCCTACCGGCCGGTCGTCGTCCCCGATTGGGTGGATCGACCGCAGGCAGTCATCGAAGCACTTAAGAAGGTGGACGCACCCCCGGTCGATGCGGTCATCGCCACGGTCGGCGGGTGGTACGTGGACATCTCGATGATCGACCGCGGAATCGACTCCTTCGACGCGGACTACTCCTCATACCTGCGGGGCCATTTCGCCGCCTGCGCGGTATCGGAGGCGCTCGCCGAGGAGGGGCGAAGTGACCGTGTCCGGCACCTCGCCCTCAACGGTGTGGCCAGCGTCGAAGCCTGCGTCGGGTCCGGTGCGATCAGCGTTTTCGGCGCGGCCCAGGAGATGCTCCTCCGGGTCGCTGCGGCAGAGACGGACTCCGTGTACTACCGCGAGCTCAAGGTCATGGCGCCCATCGGCGGTGATGACCGCAACGATCTCAGCGGGGGAGTGGAGACGATCAGCCTGCCGGCAGTCGCCGAGGCTGTCAGCTCGGTCCTGTCCCGAACGGGCGAGCACGAGATCAGCACCCAGCTGGGCGTCTAGGCCGACACAACAAGCTCGAGCCTGGTCGCGTGCCTCAAGCTTTGCGGTAGCGGATGAAGACCTGGTCATCGACGGTGCGCACATCGATGAGTCGCAGGTTGAGGGTGGCCTCGAGCTGGGAGAAGTGGCTGCCTGAGTTTCGGGAGTAGAGCGGGCTGAGGCTCAGGTGCAGTTCGGCACCCGGAACGGCATCGAGGAGGCGGTAGGCCAGATTGGGTCCGGACTCGCACACCAGAGTCTCACTCGTGGACTCGATGCTGTTGAGCACCTGTGCGGCAGTTTCGGGAGTGAAGCCCTGTGCTCGATAGTCCAGGCCAGCCTCGGCGAGGTGCCTGCTCAATTTCTCCGGATCTGACTCGGTGAGCACATGCACGGGTGTGTGCTCGAGGGCTTTGCCCGGTGCGTTGATGACCGGCAGTGCGGGATTGAGCGCGGTCCTGCGATCGATGATGATGGCACCTGCCCGCTTACGCAGGGAGGTGAAATAGGCGAAGTCGGCCTTCGTGGACACACCCGTCGACCAACCGTCTTGGGCATACGAGGCGTTGATCGTCTGCACCAGGGAGATGATGAGCTTTCGCATCGAGGTGCCTCTACTTCTGCAGCTGGGACTCAGGTCCCATGGCGATACGTGGATGGGCATCGGGGTCGATGGTCTCGAGGATCCAGGTGAGGTCCTTCTCCTTCAGCGTCACGCACCCGCTCGTCCCGGAATCATGATCGATGTGCAGCCAGATCCCACCGCCCTTGTCCCACCCCAGCGGACGAGTCTTGTCGGTGGGCGGTGTGCCCGGCACGCGGTTGTAGTCGATCGCGATGATGTAGTCGAAGACCCTGTCATATTCGGGTCCGTAGGCCACGGTGGCTGACGAGGGCAGTCGGTCGTCCTGAGTGTAGGGAAGTTCGGTTCCCGGGTCCTGTTTGTAGCCGCCCGCATCGGAGAGGGTGAAGACACCGACCGGTGTTGTCTTGTCGCCCTCCCGACGATCGGCCAGCCACCCGTTCTCCCCATTGTGGACGTCGAAGGTCTTGCGCTTCTTCCACGCCCCATCAGCGAAGGTGTAGAAACTCAGCTGACCGGAATCCGAGGACGCGTCCCGGCCACTGGCGACGAGGACCTGAGAGGTCTCGGCCGGAATCTGAGCTGCTGTCTCCGGGCCCAGCCCAGGGACCGGAACAGAATGGGCAGGTCCTGTTGGCTCTGCGGTTGCGGCTCCGGGCGGAGTCATCTGTGCGGGAGCTGCGAAATCGCCGAGGTCGTTCTGCTGTGCAGGTGCCGCGACCTCCCCGGACGGGGCGGTCACGCCGTCATCGTCGTCGCTGTCGGTCGGCGTTGCACATGACGAAAGCGTCAGGGCCAAAACGGCGACCGTCAGGCTGGTCCCGGTTCGGGCTCCACCACTGAACATGAGGTCATCTTCTCACGAACCTTGAGAACTCAGTGGAAGTGACTATGCGAAAATGACCCAATGAGCATTCCACCTGTGCCGAATCATCCTCCGCGCCCCGGGCGTCGGAGGCCGGCCGAGGAGTCTCCAGATTCGATCACGACGCAGTTGTTCATCGGACAGGACAAATCCCCGGCCGCTGATGGTTCGACCCAAGCACTCAGCTCCGAGGAGCTGGCCAGACTCCGGTCGATGGTGTCCTCCGACGGGGCCGACGCCACCGAGGTGCTCAGCCTCGAGGAGCTGCGCCAGCTGGCCGCAGCAGAGAACGACGAAACCGGACTCAGCGGTCCGATCCCGCGCAAGGTGAGGTCCGAAGACATCGCCGAGGCAGAAGCTGCCTCGGCACCGAAGCAGTGGAATCCGCAGGGCGTGTCGGCAGAGCAATCTCCGAACCCCGAACCCTGGGGCGGCGAATTCGGTGCGCCCGGACCACCTGCCCCGCAGCCCCCTCCTGAACCCCATCCCACCGAACACCCCGGAAACGAGTCGCACGTGCCCAACGGCGCATCAGCCTACGCCCCACGGACAGCAGTCGCCTACGCAGGACACGGTGGCCACGGACCCGCCGGTGGTGCCTATGGCCCCGGCGGCAGTGCTGCAGGACCCGCTGGCTCCAACGGTGGTTACGGTTCCAGCGGCGGCGGATACGGCCCCGGAAGCGGCGGATACGGCCCCGGAGGACCGGGCGGATACGGACCGGGTGGACCGGCCGGTCCCGGCGGACCCTACCGACATGACAACGAGACGAAGAAGGTCCCAGGCTGGCTCTGGGCATTGGCCGCGGTCGCCCTGGTGCTTGCTCTCGGCATCGTCGGATACATCGCCTGGGATGCGACGCAGGGCCAGGACGATTCTGCGTCCGGCACGTCCTCCGAGGGGCCCTCCGAGGGTGCAGGCTCTGCAACCGATGAACCATCGACCTCGGCGCCGCCGGTCGCTGCCGAATCGTTCAAGTCTCCGTCCGGCAACATCTCCTGCACGATCGATTCAGACCGCACCCGATGCGTCATCTCATCCTTCGACTACACCAGCCCCGAGAAGCCCGACGACTGTCAAATGGAGAACTGGGGAGCTGTCGTCGTGGCCAACAATGAAGGTGCCGGCTTCTCCTGCCGTGAGGCGCCGGAGAGCTCCGGTCCCGCTCGAGTGCTCGGCTACGGCGAATCGATCACGGCCGAGGGGATGACCTGCACCTCCACCCGTGAGGGCATGACGTGCAAGTCCGACGAGACCGGAGTCGGCTTCAACATGCGGCGTGCAGCGGTCGACTTCCTCGACTAGACGGATAGCGATCTTAGGATTTGGACAGGTTTGGAACCGGCGGAGTAACCAGGGCTAAGTTGTGTGTGTGGCTTACAGGTTGCTCCTCCTTCCTTGCCGCGACGAGTCCTGAACATAACAGCACCCTCGTCGCGGAGTTTCTCCTATGCTGAAGAAGCACACGAACAATGATTGAGGAACCATGAAACTGCAGAAGCCGACCCCCATGCCATTCAGCAAATACAAGTCTTTCCAGGACCGGATCGCCCTCGATATGCGCGACCGCACCTGGCCCGACCAGCTGATCCGGAAGGCTCCGCGCTGGCTGAGCACAGATCTGCGTGATGGCAACCAGGCTCTCATCGATCCGATGACGCCGGATCGCAAACGCAAGATGTTCGATCTCCTCGTCAAACTCGGCTTCAAGGAGATCGAGGTCGGGTTCCCCGCAGCCAGCCAGGTCGACTTCGACTTCGTCCGCGAGATCATCGAACAGGATGCCATCCCCGACGACGTTCGCATCTCGGTGCTCACCCAGGCCCGTGAGGACCTCATCGAGCGCACAGTGGAATCCCTCGTCGGCGCGCAGAAGCCGACAGTTCACCTCTACAATGCGACGGCACCGGTCTTCCGCAAGGTCGTGTTCGGCTTCGACGGTGAGGGCTTCGACCAGACTCGCGACATCGCCACCCGCGGCACCCAGGCGGTCATGAAGCACGCCGAGTCACTCCTCGGCGACGTCGACTTCGGCTACCAGTACTCGCCGGAGATCTTCGTCGACACCGAACCCGAGTTCGCTCTCGACATCGTCGGCAGCGTCCTCGATATGTGGCAGCCGGCTTCCGGCCGTGAGACGGTCGTCAACCTGCCCGCCACGGTTGAACGCGGCACCCCCAACACCTACGCCGACCAGATCGAATGGTTCTGCCGGAACATGCCATACCGCGACGAGGTGGCCGTGTCTCTGCACCCCCACAACGACCGCGGAACCGGTGTCGCAGCCGCGGAGATGGGCATCATGGCCGGTGCCGACAGGATCGAAGGCTGCCTCTTCGGCAACGGCGAACGGACCGGAAACCTCGACCTGGTCACCGTGGCGCTGAACCTCTACACGCAGGGCGTCGACCCCGAACTGGACTTCTCCGACATCGACGAAGTCATCCACACCGTCACCGAATGCAACCAGATCGGCGTCCACGAACGTCACCCCTACGGCGGTGACCTCGTCTTCACCTCGTTCTCCGGTTCGCACCAGGATGCCATCAACAAGGCGTTCGCCGACCGTGAGAAGAGAGCCAGTGAGCAGGGTGTTCCCGTGGACCTGATGGAATGGGACATGCCCTACCTGCCGGTCGACCCGAAAGATCTGGGTCGCTCCTACGAGGCGATCATCCGCGTGAACTCGCAGTCCGGCAAGGGCGGAGTCACCTACCTGCTCAAGAGCGAGTACGGCCTGGATCTGCCTCGCCGCATGCAGGTCGAGTTCTCCCGCGCCGTCCAGGTGCACACTGAAGGTGGGGGAGAGGTCTCCGCCGAGGAGATCCGTCGCATCTTCAACTACGAGTACCTTCCCAGCGATGATCAGGACAAGGCTTGGGGCCGCTTCCAGATCGTGGGTCTGCGCACCGACTCCGGCACGGTTGACGACTCGGGCACCTCGGAACGCGTCGAAGTCGACCTCATCGTCGACGGTCAGGAGCGCACCTATGAAGGTCACGGCAAAGGACCCATCGATGCGCTGGTGAAGATCCTGATCGAAAATTTCGACGTCGATGTCCGTCTCCAGGACTACACCGAGCACGCCATCGGCTCGGGCGCTGACACGATGGCCGCAGCCTACGTCGAGCTCGCTGTCGAAGACCGTGTGGTCTGGGGTGCCGGACTGCACCCCAACATCACGAAGGCTTCACTCAAGGCCGTCGTCTCGGCGGTCAACCGGGCCGCCCGCGATCGCGACGGAGAGCGCTGATCCTTCGGGGCTGAGCATCCCGGGCAGGCAGCCTGCCCGGGGAGCAATCTCACAACTGATGCATGAGTGCGGCGGGGATGATTCCCCGCCGCACTCTGCGATAATGGGCGGGTGCACAACTATCGTGATGAAGGCATCGTGCTCCAGGGGCACAAACTCGGCGAAGCCGACCGCATCGTCACTGTTCTCACCCGCAGCCACGGGCTGATCCGAGCAGTTGCGAAGGGCATCCGCCGCACCAAGTCACGTTTCGGTTCCCGACTCGAACCCTTCATGCTCGTAGACCTGCAGTGTCACGTCGGCCGCAGCCTCGACATCGTCACCCAGGTCGAACTCATCGAGCCCTTCGCCCGCGGCATCGGCGCAGATTATGACGCCTACTCCGCAGCCAGTGTGATGGCTGAGACTGCCGCCCGAATCACCGAGGTAGAACCCCAGTCGCGCACCCACTTCCTGCTTCTCGTCTCCGCCATCCGCTCCCTGTGCAACGGCGAGCACCCGCCGAGGTTGGCCCTCGACGCGTATCTTCTCCGGGCCATGTCCGTGGCCGGCTGGGCACCGAGTCTGCTCGACTGCGCACAGTGTGGCAGCCCTGGTCCCCACCGCGCGTTCTCAGCCTCCCTGGGCGGAGCCGTGTGCACCACGTGCCGCCCCAGCGGCGCGGCTCTGCCAGACACCGATGCGCTCGAGCACATGGCCGCTCTGCTCTCCGGAGACTGGCAGCGAGCGGAGTCCTCGGACCTTCACGACCAGATCGACGGTTCCAAACTCGTCTCCGACTGGGTGTCATGGCATTTGGAGCGCAATATCCGATCACTGAGAGTTCTGGAGGCCAGATGAGCTACCCCGCGCCGCCCCCGCACCCCAGCGGAGCCCGACCCCCCGGCATCGAGGCGAAGTTCGTCCCGAAGCACGTCGCCGTGGTCATGGACGGCAACGGCCGGTGGGCCAATGATCGTGGACTGCCGCGCACCGAAGGCCATAAGGCCGGAGAGGCCTCACTTCTCGAAGTCATCCACGGTGCCATCGAGATGGGTGTCGACTATCTCTCCGCCTACGCATTCTCCACCGAGAACTGGAAACGGTCCCCGGATGAGGTTCGCTTCCTCATGGGCTTCAACCGTGATGTCATCCGCCGTCGCCGCGATGAACTCAATGAGCTCGGTGTGCGCATCGTGTGGGCCGGGCGTCGTGGTCGCCTGTGGCGCTCGGTCATCGACGAACTCGAATCCGCGGCGGAGATGACCAAGGACAACACCGGCCTGGTCCTCCAGTTCTGCGTCAACTACGGAGGCAGATCGGAGATCGTCGACGCGGTCAACCAGATCACCGCCGAGGTGGCCGCCGGGAAGCTCAAACCTGGAAAGGTCAGCGAGAAGACCGTTCGCTCCCGTCTCTACGCCCCGCAGGTGCCGGACGTCGACTTGTTCCTCAGGTCGTCGGGGGAGCAGCGGACCTCGAACTTCCTGCTGTGGCAGTCCGCCTATGCCGAGATGGTCTTCCAGGACGTCCTCTGGCCCGACGTCGATCGCCGCACCCTCTGGTCCGCGATCGAAGAGTATGCCCGTCGTGACCGTCGCTTCGGCGGTGCCGTGGACCGATCGAGCTCCTGAGCTTTCGGCGCCAAACGCAAGCCATGACACCCGCAGCCCTCGAAACCTGCAAACAACAAGAAGAGGTCCCGCAGCGAAAACGTTGCGGGACCTCTTCTCTATGAGCTTCGTGCCGAACCCTGCTCAGCTCTTCAGCTGCGCCGGAACTTCAGCAGCGGGCAGTACCTGCGCACTGCCCAGAACCTCAGTAACGATCGCCTGAGCGTTCGCCGCCGAAGCGGTCGTTGCTGAACTTCTTCTGGCCTCCACGACGGTCGCCGCGGAAGTTGCGGCTGTCGCCGGGCTGTTTGTCGAAGTTGCGCTTCTTGAACGGGCGAGACGGACGTCCCGAATCCGGACGAATGTCGATCGGACGACCCTGGATCTCGGTGTTCGAGAGCTTGCGCATGACCGAGGAATCGAGATCCTTGGGCAGGTCGACCAGGGTGTGGTTCGACCGGATATCGATGTGGCCGATCTCCTTCGAGGTCAGGCCGCCCTCGTTGGCGATGGCACCGACAACCGCGCCTGGCTGCAGGCGTTCGTTGCGGCCAAGGGCCAGACGGTAGGTAGTCATGTTCTCATCACGCGGACGAGACGAGCGTTCACGACCGGGCTTTCCGTCGCGTCCGCCGCCGTCACGGTCACGTCCTGGCTTGCCGCGGCTCGGCTCAGGCATGGGGTCTGCCGTGAGAGAGTTCGACTCGAGGACCATGGAGGCCAGAGCGGCTGCGATGTCCGTCGCCGGAACATTGCGGGAGAGCTCGTACTGTTCGATGACGGTCGCGAGCTCGGTCAGTTCGGTCGTGGCCAGCACATCGTCGATGCGCTTCGTGAACTTCTCCACACGAGTATTCGTCAGCTGTTCCACGCTGGGCATCGACAGCGGTTCGACCTTCTGCTTCGTTGCGCGCTCGATGGAGCCGAGCAGACGCTGTTCACGCGGGGTGACGAAGAGGATGGCCTCGCCGGAACGTCCTGCACGGCCGGTGCGGCCGATGCGGTGGACGTAGGACTCGGTGTCATGGGGGATGTCGAAGTTGACGACGAGGGTGATGCGTTCGACGTCGAGGCCGCGGGCTGCGACATCGGTGGCGACGAGGATGTCGACCTTGCCGCTGCGCAGCATATCGATCGTGCGCTCACGAGCCTGCTGCGGAATGTCACCGTTGATCGCCGAGGCCTTGAAGCCACGTGCACGCAGTTTCTCAGCGAGCTCCTCCGTGGCCTGCTTGGTGCGGACGAACATGATGATGCCCTCGTACTCCTCGACCTCGAGGATCCGGGTCAGGGCGTCGAGCTTATGGGAGTGCTGGACCATGTGGTAGCGCTGACGGATATTCGATCCGGTCTGCGATTTCGAAGCGACCCGCACCTCTTTGGGGTTGTTGAGGTACTTGCCGGTGAGGCGGTGGATCGATGTCGGCATCGTGGCGGAGAACAGAGCCACCTGACGCGAGTCACCGGATTGACTGAAGATCTCTTCGATGTCTTCGGCGAAGCCCATCTTGAGCATCTCGTCGGCCTCATCGAGGATGAGGTGACGCAGGCTTGCGAGCTTGAGGGAGCCCTTTTTGAGGTGGTCGATGACTCGACCGGGGGTTCCCACGACGACCTGCGCACCGCGTTTGAGGCCCGACAGCTGAGGGCCGTAGGCCTGGCCGCCGTAGATCGGGAGGACAGAGAAGTCATTGAGATTCGTGGCATACGAGGTGAACGCCTCGGCGACCTGGATCGCAAGCTCACGGGTGGGGGTCAGAACGAGAGCGAAGGGGCCATCGTTGGCACGGCCAGCCTCGGCGAGGTCGGACAGTGCGGGCAGAGCGAAAGCGGCGGTCTTGCCGGTACCGGTCTGGGCCAGGCCGATGACATCGCGGCCCTCAACCAGTGCTGGAATCGTCTCAGCCTGGATCGGAGTCGGGGTCTCATAACCCTGAGCCTCGACCGCCTGGAGGACGAGCGGGTGGAGACCCAGCTCGGCGAACTTCGGTGTTGTCGGATTGTCGGATGTTGACACATCTGTCATGAGTTTTCTCTCTCACGTCGGCACACGCTTGATCGCAGATGACTTTGGTGGCGATCTACCCTGCGGCCGCTTGTGCATTCATCGTGAGCAATCCGGGCCGAAACCGTAAGAGTTCCAAGGCTTGCTTGGACAGACTTGAAAATCGTCGTTACGGAGAAAGGTTTGGGTGTACCTCAATCGTACATGCCCCACGCCCGCCGAGGTTGTCCCAGGCCCCGGAATAAGTGTGAGTTCCGTCGCCCAAGAGGGGAGACCTACTGACCGGTGGTGAACAGATAGGCTGTACCTGCGAGCCACGGCAGCCGGCCGTCGGCGAACTACCTCAAGGAGAAATAACGTGGCACAGTCCAAGTTGGATGCCGTCATCGCCCTGGCCAAACGCAGAGGATTCGTCTTCCAAGCCGGAGAGATCTATGGCGGGTCCCGGTCGGCCTGGGACTACGGGCCATTGGGTGTTGAGCTCAAGGACAACATCAAAGCTCAGTGGTGGCAGACCTTCGTCCGCGGTCGCGAAGACGTCGTCGGACTCGACTCCTCCATCATCCTGCCCAAGCGGGTATGGGAGGCCTCCGGGCACGTGGAGACCTTCGTCGATCCACTCGTCGAATGCCTCAACTGCCACAAGCGCCACCGCGAGGACCACCTCGTCGAAGCCTACGAGGCCAAGCACTCCAAGGCGCCCGAGAACGGCATGGCCGACGTCGTCTGCCCCGACTGCGGAACTCGCGGACAGTGGACCGAGTCGCAGGAGTTCTCCGGTCTGGTCAAGACCTACTTGGGCCCCGTTGAATCGGAAGCGGGTCTGAACTATCTGCGTCCCGAGACCGCACAGGGAATCTTCGTCAACTTCAACAACGTCGTCACCGCTGCACGGAAGAAGCCGCCGTTCGGCATCGGCCAGATCGGCAAGGCCTTCCGCAACGAGATCACACCCGGCAACTTCATCTTCCGCACCCGTGAGTTCGAGCAGATGGAGCTCGAGTACTTCGTTTGTCCCGAAGAGGCCGACGACTACTACCGCGAATGGGTCGAGGCCTGCTGGAACTGGTTCATCGAACTCGGCATCTCCGGAGACAACGTGCGTCGCCTCGACGTCCCCGAAGACGACCGGGCGCACTACTCGTCCGGCACCATCGACATTGAGTACCGGTTCGGGTTCCAAGGCTCGGAATGGGGCGAGCTGATGGGCGTGGCCAACCGCACCGACTATGACCTCGGAACCCACACAGAGGCATCGGGCGCAAAGCTGCAGTACTTCGACCAGGCCAGCGGTGAACGTTTCACCCCCTACGTGATCGAACCTTCCTTCGGTCTGACCCGTTCGATGATGGCCTTCCTCGTCGATGCCTACACCGAGGATGAGGCACCGAACACCAAGGGCGGAACGGACAAGCGCATCGTGCTCAAGCTCGACCCGCGTCTGGCGCCGATCAAGGCGGCCGTGCTGCCGCTGAGCCGCAATGAGAAACTGTCTCCACAGGCCAAGGAACTCGCGGCTCGTCTGCGTAAGCGCTGGAACATCGACTTCGACGACGCCGGTGCGATCGGCCGGCGCTACCGCCGTCAGGACGAGATCGGCACCCCGCTGTGCATCACGTTCGATTTCGACTCGCTCGATGACCAAGCGGTGACGATCCGCAAGCGTGACGATATGAGCCAGGAGCGTGTGAGCCTCGATCAGGTGGAGAACTACCTGGCCGAGGCGCTCGGCGGAGCCTGAGCACGTCGGCAGAGCCTTGAACGGCGGGTCCGGTCGATCGGAACGGCGGTCGGCCGGACCTGACTCGTTCGGCAGCGCTCCTTCGAGCGCAAACGGCGCGCGTGATGCACCTCGCGCATTGGGAGCCGCGCATCGCGAGTGCACACACCTGCAGTGAGTTCGCATCACCCATATGAAGGTTCGACATGCATATGCCAGCCCATCGGGGACCCAAGGCCTCGCCGAGAGTCCGTCTGATCATGACCGTTTGTCTCGTCCCACTCGTCCTCCTCACGATCGGGGGACTGCTGCTGCTGTGGCCGGACGCTCCCGAACAGGAGTTGCCGGGCGGCGGCCCGATGACAAACTCCGCCGAGGGCGTCGCCGACGCCGAGGCAAAGATCGTTGCCGTCGACGCCTCCGACTGTGCGTCGGGCGATGAGGAGGACTCGACGCTCGCAGTGGACTGTATGACGTTCACGGCCGAAGTCGACGGGCAAGAGGGGAGTCTCTATGTGACTCCCGATGCGATCAAGTCCGGAATCGGCGTCGGAGACACGGTCAAGGTCCTCGACTTCACCGATTCCCCGGACAGCGCGGAGATCGGCTCAGACTATGTCTTCATCGACTACGACAGGAATGTTCCGATTCTCGCACTGGCGATCATCTACGGGCTCGTCGTGCTCTTGGTCGCGGGCTTTCGCGGTCTGCGGGCGCTGGCCGGCCTCGGCTTCGCTGGTGTCGTGCTGATCGTCTTCATGCTGCCGGCCATTCTCGACAGTCAGCCGCCGATCCTGGTGGCCATGGTCGCCGCGAGTGCGATCATGCTCATCGCCTTGTATCTGGCACACGGAGTGTCTACGCGGACGACTACAGCTCTCTTCGGAACTGTACTCGGCATCATCATCACCGGCGTGCTCGGTGCCTGGATGACCTCTTGGGCGAATCTCGGCGTTGCCTACACCGAGGATGCGTTCCTGCTCGCGGACACCGCAGACGTGTCGATGGCCGACCTCATCGTCTGTGCAATTATCGTCACCGGCCTCGGCGTGCTCAACGACGTCACCATCACACAGGCCTCGGCGGTGTGGGAGCTGGCCAGCGTGGCACCGGATCTGAAGGCCGGGCAGCTCTTCACCCGAGCCATGCGAATCGGCCGCGACCACATTGCCTCGACCGTGTACACGATCACATTCGCCTATGTGGGGTCTGCGCTGTTGACGCTCATCATCGTCTCGGCGCATGACCAGTCGTTCTTCGAGACCCTGACTCTGGGAGAGATGTCGGTCGATGTCGTGAGTATCCTCGTGTGCTCGGTCGGTCTCGTCATCGCGATTCCTCTGACGACTGGGTTGGGTGTCCTCGTTGTCAGATCCGGCCTGCGTCCTGAACGTGACCGGAGTGGCGGTGAAGCTGCTGAAGGGCCAGGAGTGCCTGGCCGAGCTGCGAATTCTTCCGGCCCGTCATAGGGCGACGTCACCGATTCGAGGGCATGAGTTCGGGCGGTGCCGACGCTGATTCGACGACGTCAGTTGGGGTGGTCTCGACGCCCGTTCGAGGGCGCCCGTCGCGCTTCCGACACAGGAGCGAGAACGATTCGAGAGATTCTGACGGACGCGAATCGGCCCCGACTCCTCCATGAGGCATCGGGGCCGATTCGGCTGACAGCTCCAGGGTCGCCTCGACCCGGTGCGAACGAGTCTCAGCTGGGATCAGAGCTTCGTCCAGGCCTCCGAGAGGACGCCGCGGATGATCTGCTCCATCTCGTCGAACTCCTTCTGGCCCACGGTCAGCGGAGGCGAGAGCTGGATGACTGGATCTCCACGGTCATCGGCGCGGCAGTACAGGCCGTTTTCGTACATCTTCGCGGACACGAAGTTCTTGAGGATGCGTTCGGACTCCTCCTCGGTGAAGGACTCCTTGGTGTCACGGTCCTTGACGAGTTCGATGCCGTAGAAGAAGCCCTCACCGCGAACGTCTCCGACGATCGGCAGATCCTTGAGCTTCTCGAGGGTGAACTTGAACGCAGCGGCATTTTCATGGACGTGGTCGTTGAGCTTCTCCTTTTCGAACACGTCGAAGTTCGCCATCGCCGCGGCACAGGCGACGGGGTGACCGCCGAAGGTGTAGCCGTGGTAGAAGGTCTCGTCTCCACCGGGGCCGAAGGGCTCGAACAGGCGATCCGAGGCGATCATTGCGCCCAACGGTGCATAGCCGGAGGTGATGCCCTTGGCGCTCGTGATGATGTCGGGGACATATCCGAAGTCGTTGCAGGCGAACATGTCGCCGATGCGGCCATAGGCGCAGATGGTTTCGTCGGAGACCATGAGGACGTCGTACTCGTCGCAGATCTCGCGCACCCGATCGAAGTATCCGGGTGGCGGCGGGAAGCAGCCGCCGGAGTTCTGCACCGGTTCGAGGAAGACGGCCGCGACTGAATCGGCGCCCTCGAACTCGATGGCCTCGGCGATGCGGTCCGCTGCCCAGCGGCCGAAGGCCTTCTCATCGTGGGCGTAGGGCTGCGGCGAACGGTAGAAGTTCGTATTGGGCACCTTGATCGCACCGGGCACCAGGGGCGCGAACTGTTCGCGCAGATCGGGCAGCGAGGTCACGGACAGGGCGCCGTGTGGGGTGCCGTGGTAGGCGGTGGCACGCGAGATGATCTTGTGCTTGCCCGGCTTGCCCGTGATCTTGAAGTAGTTCTTCGCCAGCTTCATTGCGGACTCGACGGAATCGCCGCCGCCGGAGGTGAGGAAGACTCGGTTGAGGTCGCCGGGAGCGTAGCTGGCCAGGCGCTCAGAGACCTCGATGGCCTGCGGATGGGCGAAGGACCACAGCGGCATGAATGGCAGCTTCAGCGCCTGATCATACATCGCCTTCGCGATCTCTTCGCGACCGTGGCCCACCTGGACCGTGAACAGGCCGGCCAGACCGTCGATGTACTTGTTGCCCTTGTCATCGAAGATGTGGTGGCCTTCGCCACGGGTGATGATCGGTGCTTCACCGCCGTTGAACAGTGCCTGGTGTGGCGACATGTGCATCCACATGTTGTTGCGGATGGCATCCTGATAGCCGGTGCCGGTTCTGGTGACATTCTCTGTCATCGCGTCCCCCAATTGTATTTTTGCTTTTCGAGTGAGAGGTACATGAAGAGCTCCGTGTCTACGACTGCGTCGATCGAGCGGAGTTCTTGGTTGACGAATTCGATCAGGTGGCGATCCGATTCGCAGACGATCTCGACCAGGATGTCGAACGACCCTGCGGTCACGACGAGATAGTCGATCTCGTCGTATCCGTGAAGCCGGTCGGAGACCTTCGAGATATCGCCCCGTACCTTGACCCCCACCATGGCCTGTCGGGCGAAGCCCAGACTCAGCGGATCGGTTACGGCGACGATTTCCATCACGCCGGAATCGATGAGTCTGGAGACCCTCTGACGCACGGCTGCTTCGGACAGTCCGACGGACTTTCCGATGGCGGAATAGGACTTGCGTCCGTCGTGCTGCAGCTCGACGATGATCGCTTTCGATTTCTCGTCGAGATTGCCCAGGCGGTGATTGCTTCCGCTCGGCATCAAGTGGGTCATTCTTCACCTCCGTGATTTGGATCTCAATACAATCTACCATTGAATCAGTCGGAATGCGCATGTTCGTATGCGAATTCAGTCGAATCTGAAAAATAATGGTTCTGGATTCGTCAGGATTTCACTTTTCCACGCTTAGTGCCGCCCGTTAACACGCGTGGGCGTCACTCGGCAACACGCGTGTCGGAGTGATTGACACGGTGTGATGCGGCTCACCAGACTGTAATCATGAATGAGGGTGAGCTGTTCTACGCCGGAGAAGACAACCGGCCGGATGTGCAGGGAATGCGGCCCGGTGCCGAACAGGGCCGGGCAGGGCAGGAAGTCAGGGCTCGCCCCCAGCCGCGGCCGGGCGAGGTCGACACGATCGGCGCGAACGACCTGTCTTTCAGCCCTGATGAATACCTGGGGCGCATCGCCTCGGTGCGCAATCGCATGGTCGATCAGGGACTGTCGGCGCTCATCGTCACGGACCCCGCGAATGTCTATTATCTGACCGGCTACAACGCCTGGTCCTTCTATACTCCGCAGCTGCTGTTCGTGCCGGCCGCGGGTCCGCTCACGCTGTTCCTCAGGGACATGGACGCCAGGGGTGCCACGCACACGTCGTGGCTGCCGCCCGAGGACATCGTCGGCTATCCCGAACGCTACGTGCAGCGGCCCCATATTCACCCCTTCGACTGGGTATCCTTCGCGCTGCGGCAACGCTGGGAGGTCGCCCGGGCGTCCTCGTCACCGGTCGGTGTGGAGATGGACTCCCACTTCTTCTCGCCGCGGGCATTTCGATCCCTGGTCAATGGCGTCCCTGAGTGGCGCCTCGTCGACTCCTTCGAGCTGGTCAACTGGATCCGGGCGATCAAATCCCCAGCCGAGGTGGCGCTGATGCATACTGCCGCCGAGGTGACCACGGAGTCGATGGATGCCGCACTGGGAACCATCGGGATCGGGGTTGCGCAGAACGAGGTGGCCGCGGAGATCGCCGCCGCGCAGGCCCGCGGACGCGGAAATGCCTGGGGAGACTACCCGGCCATCGTTCCGCTGCTGCCCACGGGGGAGAGCGCTGACACCCCGCACCTGAGCTGGACGAACCGCAAGTTCATCGACGATGAGTCTGTGAGCATTGAGCTGGCCGGCGTCCACCGCCGCTATCATGTGCCCTTGGCGCGCACCGCGGTGATGGGAAAGCCGAAGCAGGAGCTCATCCGGCTCGAGGGCGTCGTCGCCGAGGCGCTGGCTGCCGTACTCGATGTAGCCGCGCCCGAGGTGCCCACCGCCGAACTCGCGCGGACGTGGAATCGAGTGCTGGCGCTGGCGGGGCTGGAGAAGCCGAGCCGACTGGGCTACTCCATCGGGATCGGCTATCCGCCGGATTGGGGCGAGCGCACGATTTCGATCAGGACCGAGGACGATCAGTTCCTCGAAGCGGGAATGACCTTTCACCTCATCTGCGGCATGTGGATGAACGGATACGGCTACGAACTGTCCGAGTCCATACTTATCACCGACACCGGCTGTGACACGTTCACCGCGTTCCCGCGCGAACTCATCCGGGTCTGACCGCAGCTTCGGGTCTGACTTGAGGTTCGGGTCTGGGGCGAGCCTCGGCGATATCAGACCATGAACTGGATCCAGAGCCCGAGGCAGAGCGCGTTGACTCCGGCCACGGCCAGTACCCGGCCTTGGACCCAGCCGATGTCATTCGCCGAGGCGGGGCCGGAGGGGTCGGCCATCTGCACCGACATTGCGACACGGGGAGGAGCTGCGAGGGCAGCGAGCGAGCCCGCTGCGTTTCCTGCAGCCACGACGGGCAGGGAGGAGACGTGGGAGGCCGTGGCGGCAGCGTCGATGGTGCCGGTGAACATGGAGTTGGCGCCGGTGTTCGAGCCGGTGACCACGGCTCCGGTGGCGGTCAGCCAAGGCGTGAGCAGAATGAGACCGGCAGGCACCAGCGAGCCGATCGCAGCGCTCATGCCGGTCGTCGTCATGATCCAGCCCATCAGCATGAAGGCCGCTGTCCCCGCTCCGATGGGTGCCCAGGAGCGCACGGCGGAACGGGTGACGATGCGCCGTGATGTCACCGTCAGCGCTGCGATCAGGCAGGCGGCGGCCAGCCAGACCGGGGGAGAGGCGAGGATCTGGGTCAGCAGCGAGGGGAGAGCGGAGTAGAGTGCGCGGGCCAGCAGCAGGCCGAGTGTCAGTGTTGCGTAAGGCAGCACCGCGATCCCCAGTCTCCGGGTGAAGCCGGTGCTGCGACGTCGGAGTATGAAGATGCCTCCCATCACGGTGATGACGAGGAGCGAACCGATGATGCCTGCCGGGGCCATGCCGATGGCAATGCTCGCGGTCAGGATGCCTGCCCACATGAGTGCCGCGGCCGCCGCGATTCCGAGGCAGGAGACGAGGCCGGGGCGCATGATGAGGATCACCGAGACGGCGACGATGATGACGGGGATCGCATTGATCCACGCCGTCGCCACGCCGAGCTCGTCGACATCGAGGCCGGCCAGTGCCGCCGCGACCGTCGTCCCCGGACCCAGGGCGCCCCAAGGCACAGCAATGAGCCCCAGGAGTCCGAGGATCGCCGATTGGCGCAGCGAGCAGCCAAGGAGTCGAAGCACGGGGACACCGATGGTCACACCGATGCCGAAGCCGGTGACGGACTCGGCGAAGGGGACTAGACCGAAGACGACGAGAGCCACACCCAAAGGGCGACTGGGTGCCGCCGCTTCGACCCACGCGGAGATCTCACCCATTGAGCCTGCGGCTTCGAGCAGTCGGGCCAGAACCATGCCGAAGAGGAGGATAAGGGCGACCTCGAGGATGAGAGGGAAATAAGCCGCGCCGGACTCGAGCAGAACCGACATCGGCGTGGGGAAGAAGAAGATCACCGCCAGAACGGCGGCAATCACCCCGGCCGTGGCGGAGATCCACGAACTCTGCTTGAGGATGAGCAGGGCGATGGCGAGCATAATGGGGGCAAGCGCCAGCAGCGGAGTCATATGAACAGATCCATCATGTGAAGAAGTTTACCTTGGTAGAATTGACTCTATTATTCAAGAATAAACTATGATGTCACAATGGCGACCACAGAGGACCTCGGGGCTCGAGTATTTGGCGCGCGCATCAGAGCCCGCCGCAAATACAACGACTTGACGCTCAATGAGCTCGCAGTCCGTGCCGGGATCTCCCGGGCGGCCTTGTCGAAGATCGAACGCGGCGAACAGGACACCTCCGTCTCCAACGCCATGGGCCTCTCCCGAGCCCTCGGCGTCGATGTGGGAGAACTCCTCGCTCCGCCGGAGGTGATCATCACCCCCAGCCGCTCCATCCCCTCCCACAGCGCTTATGGCAGGGGCACAGTGCGACGGGATCTCCCCGCGCCGCGGGAGAACATGGAAGTCGTGCACTACAAACTCGATCCGCACTGCGAGACCGCCTCGTTCGCAGCTCACCGCAGCGGCTCACGGGAGACCTTCTTCGTCCTTGCCGGCAGCATCGAAATCGTCACCATCGATCGCCGAACCACACTGCGAGTCGGTGACTGTGCCCAGGCACCGGGCGATGTTCCCCATCAGCTGTCCAACCCGGGCGACGAGCCAGCAGAGCTGATGCTCATCATCGTCTGAAGCACCCCTCGGCCAGGTAGCTTCAGTTGCAGAAAGCCTCGGCTGCAGATGGCTCTTGACGCGGTCATCCGACCTCCGGCATCCTTGTATTGACACATTCCCGGCGAAAGACAGTCACTTCGTGAAGTAATTCCTCATTTCCGCATCAAGCGGGTGCTACGGACCCGCGCCGCACTTCTGTGCACGAAATGAGGACACATATGACTGCTGCCATATCCATCTCCAATCTCGGATACCGCCTCGGCGACGACACCGAGATCTTCACATCACTGACCGCCTCAATCCCGGCCGCCATCGTCGGGCTGGTCGGCGAGAACGGGATCGGCAAATCCACCCTCGCCAGGATCATCGCCGGTCAGATCAGACCCAGTGCCGGCCATATCACCGGTGCCGAAGGTGCCGTCTACATCGATCAGCTGCTGCCGCACACCGAGGACTCCGTCGCCACGGCGCTTGGAATCTCCGACATCAGGTCGGCGCTGTCGACCGCCCTGGCCGGTGACGCACAGCCAGGTGACTTCGACGTCATCGGGGATGACTGGGACATCGAAGAAAGGGCCCTGAGTGCTCTGGCCGATCTCGGCTTGACACTCGACGCCGATGCCCTGGACCGCCGACTGTCCACCTTTTCGGGAGGCCAGGCCATGCGCATCGGTCTGGCCCGGGCTGCGTTGGCGGGCGATCGCTGGCTGATCCTGGACGAACCAAGCAACAACCTCGACGAGGCGGGGCGTGCCCGCTTGGCCACGCTGCTGCGGGACAGGACGGGCCCGACCTTGGTGATCTCCCATGACCGCGGCCTGTTGACGAGCGTGACGACGATCGTTGAGATGACCGACCAGCTGCGGGTGTACGGAGGTGACTTCGACAACTATGAAGCCATGGTCGCGGCCGAAGAGGAGGCGAAACTGGCAGACCTCGTCGACGCCAAGAAGTCCCTGGCGATCGAAAAGCGCCAGCGCATTGAACTCGAAACGAAGCTGGCCCGGGCCGATCGGAAGGCGGCCAAAGACAAAGAGAATAAGCGCCGACCGAAGATAGTCATGAATGGACTGACGGATTTCGCCCAGAAGAGTGCGGCGAAGAGACGCGGAGACAAGGCAGCCGACGAGGCGGAGGCACGGTCGACGGTGAACACGGCCAAAGACGCACTGCGCAGAGACTCGAGCATTCGCTTGGATCTGCCGGAGACTGTGATCCATTCCGGCAAACGAGTCCTCGACATCACCGGGCGAGCACTGGCCCAGCCACGCACAGTGGTCGGTCCCGAGCGCATCCGACTGACCGGCGCCAACGGCTCTGGGAAATCGACGATGATGGCAGCAATCGCCGGCCGTCACGACACAGGTGCTCCGATCGACGAGCTGTTCCCGAACCTGGCGGTCACGGTTCCGGTCTCGATCGGCATCCTCGACCAGCAGTACAGGCTGCCGCCGACGCTCACCGTCATGGAAGCGGTGAGGGAGAACAACCATAGTCTGGGGCCGCACCGCGTCCATGAGGTCTTGGCGGCGATGGGACTGAGGGCAGGTCGGACCGATCAGCTCTGCTCGACCTTGTCCGGAGGAGAACGGTTCCGTGTGGCCTTGGCGAAGAGCCTGCTCCAGGACCCTGCGCCGCAGCTGCTCGTCCTCGATGAACCCGGCAACAACCTCGACCTGTCATCGCTGAGGGCTTTGGTCACAGCTTTGGACGGTTTCGGTGGTGCGATGATCGTCATCACCCACGATGATCGCCTCGCACAAGAACTGCGACTCGACGTCGAATGGGACATTCGGGAATTTCTGGCTCCGGTTCGGGTTGATGTGGACAGGGAAGTTGATGAGGACAGAGTCGAGATCCCGAAGGAGGGCACCTATGCGCGATCGTGAGACTGAGGCTTCTGCCTGTGCAGGTGTCTCATCATTTGACGACTCGGGGATAATAGCATGGTGAGTGTCATCAGCCCTGCCCCAGAGTCCGTATCCCCAGTGACCGTCGAGCCTCTGCGCATCGGCCCCATCGAGCTGTCCTCGCCAGTGGTGCTCGCACCGATGGCGGGAATCACCAACACAGCCTTTCGGCGCCTGTGCCGCGAGTACGGTGCCGGTCTCTACGTGACGGAGATGGTGACGTCCAGAGCCCTGGTCGAACGCAGCCCCAAGAGCATGCGCATCATCCAACACGAGCCCTTCGAGACCCCGCGATCGGTTCAGCTCTACGGCGTCGACCCGGAGACGATCGGGCAGGCCGTGCGGATGATCGTTGAAGAGGACCGCGCCGACCACATCGACCTCAACTTCGGCTGCCCTGTACCCAAGGTCACTCGTAAGGGTGGCGGCTCGGCCCTGCCGTGGAAGAAGGACCTCTTCGAGGCCATCGTCACCACGGCTGTGACCGAAGCAGACCGTGGCGGCATCCCGCTGACGGTGAAGATGCGCAAGGGCATCGACAAGGACCACCAGACCTTCCTCGATGCCGGTGAGACAGCCCGCAACGCAGGTGTCGCAGCGGTCGCACTTCACGGCCGGTCCGCGGCGGACCTGTACTCGGGCCAGGCAGACTGGGACGCGATCGCACGACTCAAGGACCACCTCGGCGACACCGTTCCTGTGCTGGGCAACGGTGACATCTTCGCTGCCGAGGATGCCCTGGAAATGATGGCCAGGACCGGTTGCGATGGTGTCGTCATCGGCCGTGGATGCCAGGGACGGCCATGGCTGTTCGGCGACCTCGCCAATGCTCTGGGTGGCAGTGATGAACGCTTCCGACCGGGCCTCGCCGAGGTGGCACGTGCGGTCTACAAGCACGGTGAATACCTGGTCGAATACTATGCGGACGAGTTCTACGGTGTTCGTGACCTGCGCAAACATATTGCCTGGTATTTCAAGGGCTATCCGGTCGGGGGAGATCTGCGTCGTCAGCTGGCGATGGTCTCCTCGCTGGAGGAACTCGAGGGGCTGCTGGCTCAGCTCGATCACGAGGCACCGTATCCTGGTACCGATGCGGAAGGCTCCCGGGGGCGGACCACCCGCCCGAAGAAGCCGCATCTGCCCGAAGGGTGGCTCGACTCCCGCATCTTCGATGTCAGCGGGAAGTCACTGCTCTCCGAGGCGGAACTCGACATCTCGGGAGGATGACAATGCCATTCGAATCTCACCCACGCACATCGGTGCGCTCGGGGACCGTGGCGGTCTACACGCCGTGGGACGAAGATCGGTGGGTGAGCGAACCGGCGAAGAATCCGCGCCGATCGGCTTTTCAGCGTGACCGTGCCCGGGTGCTGCACTCCGCAGGCCTGCGCCGACTCGGCGCGAAGACCCAGGTCGTCTCGCCGGGGACAGACGATTTCGTCCGCACCCGACTCACCCACTCCCTCGAGGTCGCCCAGGTCGGACGCGAACTCGCCCGCTACCTCGGCTGCGACCCCGATATCGTCGACACCGCCTGCCTGAGCCATGACCTCGGACACCCGCCGTTCGGCCACCACGGCGAAACCATCCTCGACGCACTGTGCATCGACGTCGGCGGCTTCGAAGGCAATGCGCAGACGCTGCGACTGGTCACGCGGATCGAACCGAAGGTGATCGCTGATGACGGGCGCCCAGCCGGGCTCAACCTGACCCGAGCCAGCCTCGACGCGCTGACCAAGTACCCCTGGTCGCGGAGTGAGGCATCGGTGGGTCGACGCGATTCCGGTGTACGAAAATTCGGCGTCTATGACGATGACAGAGGAGTCTTCGACTTCTACCGTGACGGCATCGAGACAGGGAAGCGGTGCCTTGAGGCCCAGGTGATGGACCTCGCCGATGACATCTCCTACTCCGTCCATGACGTCGAAGACGCGATCGCCGGCGGACATCTGCACCTGGGAGATTTCGCTGCCGAGATCCGGCGCGGAGAGCTCTTCGAAATCACCCGCAAGTGGTATCTGCCGACCACGAGTGACGAGGAGATGGACAAGGCGCTGTCACGACTGCAGGCGGCAGCCTACTGGCCATCGGAGACCTATGACGGATCCAGGCGTGCCCAAGCAACCCTCAAACACATGACCAGCCAGCTCATCGGTCGGTTCGTCGGTGCAGCGGAAGCAGCAACTCGTGAGGAATTCGGCTGGGAGCCTCTTGCTCGCTACGCGGCCTCACTGGTCGTGCCCGAACCCACGGGCGTCGAGATCGCGATCCTCAAAGGAATGGCGACGCTGACGGTGATGGTCGCCGAAGATCGTCTGCGCCTCCATGACATCCAGTCCGCGGTCATCACCGAGCTGGCCCAGTGGTATTCCGAAGCACCGATCAATCTTGATCCGATGTTCAGAGCTGACTACTTCGAGGCGAACGATGACGCTGCTCGGCTGCGTGTCGTCGTCGACCAGATCGCATCTCTGACCGACCATTCCGCCTGGGCCCTGTACCACCAGCTCAAAGCAGGGGCGGGGGATCGTCTCTAGACCATGGCCGGACTGATCAGACGCGAGGACATCGACGAGCTTCGCAATCGCACTCGCATCGACGAGGTGGTGGGTGAGTTCGTCACGCTCAAGACCGCGGGGATCGGCTCGCTCAAGGGCCTGTGCCCCTTTCACGATGAGAAGACGCCCTCGTTCACCGTCCGACCCCAGGTCGGGATGTATCACTGCTTCGGCTGCGGGGAGTCCGGCGATGTCTTCGCGTTCCTGCAGAAGGTCGAACAGCTCAGCTTCGTCGAAACCGTCGAGTCGCTGGCCGGCAGGATCGGCATGCATCTGCGCTACGAAGACGGCAAAGGACCCGACCGCGAACAGGCCAGCCGGCGGCAACGGCTGCTGGAGATGCACGAGGTCGCGCAGCGCTTCTTCACCCAGTCTCTCGAAGGCGAGCAGGGGCAGATCGGTCGGGAGTTCCTCGAAGGCCGTGGCTTCCCTCTCAGCTCGAGCAAGGAGTTCGGTCTCGGCTTCGCACCCAAATCATGGGATTCGCTGACCAAGCAGCTCAAACGGGCTGGGTTCAGCGAAGAGGAGATCCTCGCCGGTGGCTTGGCCAGCGAGGGCGGCCGCGGCATCTACGACCGTTTCCGCGGCAGGGTTGTCTGGCCCATCAAGGACATGACATCGAGGACTATCGGCTTCGGCGCCAGGCGTCTGTTCGACGACGACCAGGGGCCGAAGTATCTCAATACTCCGGAGACTGCTCTCTATCACAAGAACCAGGTGCTCTACGGGCTGGACCTGGCGAAGAAGGACATTGCGAAGACCAAACGCGTGGTCATCGTCGAAGGCTATACCGATGTCATGGCCGCCCATCTCGCAGGAGTCACACAGGCGGTCGCCACCTGTGGAACGGCCTTCGGGCCCGAACACGTGAAGATCGTGCGGCGCCTGCTCGGCGACGATCCGACTGGCCAGGTGATCTTCACCTTCGACGGAGACGCAGCCGGACAGAAAGCGGCCCTGCGAGCCTTCGAATTCGAAAGTGAGTTCACTGCCCAGACCTTCGTCGCCGTCGAACCCGGTGGACTCGACCCCTGCGACTTGCGGATGCAGAAGGGCGATGGTGCTCTGCGCGAACTCATCGACGGTCGCAAACCGCTTTTCGAATTCGTCATCACCACCGCGATCTCGCGTTACGACCTCGACTCGGTCGAGGGCAGGATCGCTGCAGTCAAGGCCAGCGCCGAGGTCCTGGCAGATATCCGTGATCGCAACAGCCTCAGCCACTACTATCGCTTCGTCGCCGGTCGTATCGGCGTCGACATCGACGAAGTCGAATCCGCCGTCAGGGATGCCCGGAAGCGCCCGAAGAAGACGCAGCCGAGCCAGGCTCGTCAGCCTCTGGCCGGAGGTCCACCGGCCCCACCTCAGGCTCCTTCGCAGTCCCCTCCTGGGTCAGCGCAGCCTTCGCCCGGTGCACCGCAGAACCCGGCCGGTGGGCAGCCAGCGCAGATGAACAGGCCGCAGGCGCCCGGAGTTGGGGGAGTCCCGGGCCGAGACGACACCGCCATCGAATATGTCTATGACGAGCGCCCCGATGTATCGAACCTGTCGGCACCGATCAGCCCCGCTCGCCTCAAAACGGAGAAGGGCGCCCTGATGGTGGCGCTGCAGCATCCAGAGTTCGTCAATGCCAAGCTCTTCGATTCCCTGTCCGCACGAGCTTTCGAACACCCCGGCTATCGCCGAATCCAGGCTGCCATCAAGGCTGCCGGAGGTTTGAAATCAGCAGGCGGTTCGACATCGCCTGGAACGGCCGACGCCGCTCGGTGGGCAGATGCCGTCCTCGCCGCCAGTGACGAGGACCTCAAACCCTATGTCACACAGCTGCTGGTGACTCCTTTGCCGGTGGCCGACGGTGTCAGCGCGGAGGGGTTTGCCAGGGGCATCGTGGCCCGACTCTTCGACTACGACCTCGAACGGATCGCTAAGGAACTGCACTCACGTCTGCAGCGACAGGACACCACGGACACCGCTGCGCAGACGACGCTTTTGGGGCAGCTGCAGGTCCTCGAGCAGCACAGGGCCCGTCTGAAGACACTCATGTGAGAACTGCGGTTCTCGGCTGAGAACGTGAAATAGTGCACAATTGCAATTTTGCAGTTGGTGAAAAGTTGCATGAGATGCAAAAATATTCTCATGACCGAAACCGAATCCCTCCGCTCCAGAAAAGCGCGTCTGACACGACACGCGCTGCATGAGGCTGCGATCACGAGGGTCCTCGCCGACGGTCTCGAGTGTGCAACTGTCGCGAGCATCGCTGCAGACGTGGGCGTGTCAACACGCACCTTCTTCAATTACTACGCGACGAAGGAAGACGCGATCGTCGGACTCGATGAGTCCAATATCGATGAACACGTCGTCGATGCCTACGTCCACTCCGAAACCGGAATCGAAGACCTAGCTGCAGACACGTCCCGATTCGTGCGCGAAGCGCTGCTGATGGGGTCCGTCGACCCCGCTATGCCCGCGCGGCGGAGAACGCTGTTTGCTCGATACCCGGAGCTGGTCAGCAAACGGTTCGACCGTGCCGAGGCACTCGAAGAGCTGGTGGCAGAGCATGTGCTCGCCCGCCTGCGCTTCCTGGGCCAGGAGTTCTCCTCGGAGGAATCGGCCTGGCGCAGTGCCAGGATGCTCACCCAACTATGCAGAGTGCCGCTGAACCACGCGGGCCAGAGGCTCAAACGATCGCCTGAGCTCGTGGACGAAAAGGGTGGCACCAAAGAAATCTACGAAGAATCACTGGGGCTCTTCCTCAAGGTTCTGAACCGACTATGACAAAGGCTGTGATGAGAAGTAACCAAGGACCGAGGACTGGGGAAATGACCCAAACCGTGCAAGACCACGACGATACCGAGCCGATGAAGACATCTGCGATCATCCTGCTCTTCGTGGGTCTGATGATCGCCATGTTCATGTTCTCCCTCAACCAGACCGTGCTGGCAACCGCTCTGCCGACGATCGTGGGCGAACTCGACGGCGTCGACCAGATGCTGTGGGTGTCCACAGCGTTCATGCTCGCGTCGACGATCATGATGCCTATCTACGGCAAGGTGGGAGACCTGTTCGGTCGCAAGCCCCTCTTCATGTTCGCGATCTGCTGCTTCCTGCTGGGGTCGGTCTTCGCGCTAATCGCGGGCGACATGTCGATGCTCATCTTCGGTCGTGTTCTCCAGGGCATCGGAGGTGGCGGCATGATGATCCTCTCCCAGTCGATCATCGCCTCTGTGGTCCCGGCTCGTGAGCGCGGAAAGTACATGGGCATCATGGGTTCCGCCTTCGCCGTGTCCTCCGTTGCCGGTCCGCTCATCGGCGGCTGGCTGACCGAAGGACCCGGCTGGCGCTGGGCCTTCGCCATCAACTTTCCCCTTGGCATCATTGCTCTCATCGCTGCCGCGATCTTCCTCAAAGTGCCCAAGCACACCAGCGGACACCGCCCGAAGGTCGACTTTGTGGGGATGGCTCTGATCTCGATCGTCACCTCCTGCATAGTCCTCGTTTCCGCCTGGGGCGGCCACGACTACGAATGGGGCTCATGGCAGATCAACGGACTCATCGTCGTCGGAGTCCTCGCCATTGCCGGATTCATCTTCGTCGAACTCAAGGTCAGTGAGCCGGTCATTCCGATGTTCCTGTTCAAGAACCGCGACTTCCTGCTGTGCACCATTGCCGGCCTCTTCATCGGTGTCGGAATGTTCGGTGTCCTGTCCTATATGCCCACCTATCTCCAGATGGTCCACGGTATCGACGCCACAGTCGCAGGCCTGATGATGGTTCCGATGATGGGTACGATGCTCATCTCCTCCACCCTCATCGGCTTCGTCGTCTCCCGCACAGGCAAATACAAGAAGTACCCGCTGATGGGCGTGCTCATCATGGCGGCATCGCTGGTTCTGCTCTCGCAGCTCAAGGCCGACAGCGCGGCCTGGGAGACGATGGGGTGCCTGGCGCTGCTGGGGCTCGGCCTGGGCCTGAGTATGCAGACCCTCGTCCTCGTCGTCCAGAACGCATTCCCCGTTGCTATGGTCGGAACAGCGACAGCATCGAACAACTATTTCCGGCAGGTCGGAGCGACGCTGGGCATGGCCTTCATCGGGTCTGTGTTCACACAGCGCCTCATGGACAACATCAAGGACGGGATGGGCGAGCTGGCCAAAGCCGCACCCTCGCAGCCGCTGCCCAAGGTCTCCTCGACCGGGCTGACGCCCGAGATCGTGTCCAATCTGCCCGAGCCGCTGCACTCCCTCATCATCACCTCATATAACGATGCTCTGGTGCCGCTGTTCCTGTGGGTCGCGCCTCTGGCGGTCCTCGGATTCATCTTCCTGTGCTTCCTGCCCAACACTCCGCTGGCGCAGACGCTCAAGGCTGACCCTGCGATACGCGAACTCGTCACAGTCGGGGCAGAAACGTCTGAGAGTCTCAACGATGCTTCCGCTGCTGACACCGACTCATCCGATAGTCTGGCTGAGAAGGCTAGGCTGAAGGAGTCGACTCATGACGGTACTGACAATACTCAACGCCCCCGGGACAGAGATTCCCGACCAGCTCACTGACCTCGGTCGGAGGGAGGGCATCGAGCTTCGGATCGTCGAGGCCCAGGATCTGGGCTCCTCGCTGCCCGGCACCGATGTCCTCCTTCTCTGGGATTTCTTCTCAAAGGCGCTGCGCAGCGAATTCGCACGCGCCGACATGCTGAAATGGATCCACGCGGCCGCAGCAGGTGTTGACTCGCTGCTGTTCGATGAACTCTCCGCCTCGGACGTTGTGGTCACGAATGCACGGGGAATCTTCGATCGGCCGATCGCGGAATTCGTGCTCAACTACATTCTCATCCATGCGAAGAACTCTCTGGGGTCGCTTGCGGACCAGCGCGAGTCCGTGTGGAACCGGCGCTCGACGAAGAATCTTGCCGGATCACAGGCCATGATCGTCGGCACCGGTTCGATCGGCCGGGAGATCGCCAGAGTCCTCAGGGCCCTCGACGTCAACGTCACCGGGGCAGGCAGTCACGCACGGAGCGGAGACGCGGACTTCGGGACCGTCATCGACTCGGCACAGCTGAGTTCTCATCTGTCCGGTGTGGACTGGGTGATCAACATTGCACCGCTGACGGATAAGACGAAGAACCTCATCGACGCCGAGGTGTTCGCCGCCATGGATCCGAACGCTTACTTCGTCAATGTCGGCCGAGGTGAGGGTGTCGTCACCTCCGACCTCGTGAATGCACTCGAAACCGGCGAAATCTCCGGGGCCGGCCTCGACGTCTTCGACGAAGAGCCGCTGCCTGCTGAGCACCCCTTGTGGCAGATGGACAACGTCATCGTCACCCCGCACATGAGCGGGGACACCGATGGGTGGCGCATGCGTTTGGCCAAGCAATTCGTCGACCTGTTCGAGAAGTACACGGCAGGTGAGACGTTCCCACACACGGTTGACAAGGCGGCGGGCTACGTCCGATGACCGAAAAGTCAGACGATGTTGCCCAGCGGGCGTTCCTGGCTCAGGTTGTCAGCGAACTCATCGCGGTGCGCAGGGCGCGACTGCTGAGCATGCTCGTGCTGGCTCTCGCCATGCTCGTGGCCGGACTCGGTGCGGCGATGCAGGCGCAGGGGACTCGAGTGGACACGGTTCTGCTGTTCTCCGCGTTCAGCCTCATCATGATCGGAATCGTGTGTGCACTCGGCGCGATCATCGCATGGACGAGGATCAATCGTGATGTCTTGGATTCGGTTGCCTCCGCCAGGCCGGCCCGGGCCCGCGCCCCGAGAACCCGCAATGCGGGAATGGCCGTTGCCATCGCCTTCGCCGTACTCGGTCTTCTGTTCGGATGGATGCTGTACTCGATGACGCCGATCCTGGCAGTCGCAGTCGTCCTGGCATGTGCCATTCTCGCCTGCCTGGGACCCATTTGGGCCAACGAACTCTCAAGTGCCGACGATCGTTTCGCTGTGATGCTCGACAGCGACGACGATCTGGCCAACCGGTTCCGCACCTACACCCCGATTTGGCTCCACGACGCGGTCGAGGGCGATGGGGCAGGCCACGGCAGAAACCGAGCCTGAACAGGTTCACCGACCAACTGGCGTAGGCACAACCTACTGTCTGTGCGGAGACAACGAAGCGCCCGCAGCCGAATGAGGCTGCGGGCGCTTGTGTATTCGATCGGAGGATCGACGCGGTCAGATCAGAGGATCGAACCGATCAGGTCAGGGAAAGGCGGGGACGTCGACCCCAGCCATCTTCGCCACACAGCGAATGACCTGGCAGCTGTATCCGAACTCGTTGTCATACCAGACATAGACGACGACACGATCCTCGTCGACGATTGTGGCTAGGCCATCGACGACTCCGGCGCGCTTCGAACCGACCAGGTCACTGGAGACCAGCTCGGGGGAGGAGACGTAGTCGATCTGGTTGCGCAGCTCCGAATTCATCGAAGTGTCGCGGAGGAACGCGTTGAGTTCATCGACGCTCGTAGACTTCTCAAGGTTGAGGTTGAGAATCGCCATCGACACGTTCGGCGTGGGAACGCGGATCGCGTTGCCAGATAGCTTGCCCTTGAGCTCAGGTAGAGCCTTCGCCACAGCCTTGGCAGCACCGGTTTCCGTCAGGACCATGTTGAGGCCGGCAGCGCGACCACGACGGGAACCCTTGTGGAAGTTGTCGATGAGGTTCTGGTCGTTGGTGAACGAGTGCACCGTCTCGACGTGACCGTTGCGGACCCCGTACTTGTCATGCAGGGCCTTGAGTACCGGTGTGATCGCGTTCGTGGTGCACGAAGCCGCTGACATGATCGTGTCCTCGTCGAGGATGGCCGCGTCGTTGACTCCGTAGACGATGTTCTTGACCTCGCCCTTGCCCGGGGCAGTGAGAAGGACCTTCGATGCGCCGGGGCAGGCCAAGTGCTTGGACAGGCTCTCCTCGTCACGCCAGATGCCGGTGTTGTCGACGATGACGGCATCGTTGATTCCGTATTCGGTGTAGTCGACCTGTGAAGGATCGTTGGAGTAGATGACCTGGATCAGGGTGCCATTGGCCTGGATCGTATTGGCCTCTTCATCGACGACGATGCTGCCGTCGAAGTTGCCGTGCACCGAGTCACGTCGCAGGAGCGAAGCGCGCTTGACGATGTCATCATCGCTGCCCTTGCGGACAACGATCGCACGCAGACGCATTCCGGTGCCGCCGGCGCGATCGATGAGGATGCGGGCCAGCAGGCGACCGATGCGTCCGAAGCCGTAGAGAACGACGTCGCGTACGGCGCCTTCTTCGCCATTGCCGCCGGCAACTGATGCGAGTTCCGTGGAGAGGAAGCTCTCAATGGAGTCCGACTGTTGCTGCTGCTTCTGGATGAGGCGGCCCAGGTCGATGCGGGTGGGCCCGAGATCAAGCTCGGACAGTGCTCGAACGATCTCCAGCGTCACCTCGATGTCGAGATCCTCGCCGAGGAAGTGGCGGGCATATCGGTGTGCCTTGATCATCCCGGTCACTGACTTATTCAGCAGTGACCGGCCGAACAGCGTCAGGAGGACGTCGTTCTCTCGGTACAGACGTCCGGTCAGTGGAATGAGTTCTTCGGCGGCAGTCTGCTTGTTCGCCCATTCGTTCAGGCGAGCCGTCGTTGCATCAGTCAAAGGTCGTGTCTCCTCGGTCAGTTAGCGAATTCTCGCCTAGTCTAACGGGTTGTCTGCTCGCGATTCGTCTGGTGTTCATCGAGTCGACGGAATCCGAGCAGCGTGAGCGCGATGATGCCGGCTCCGGCCAACAGCGCACCGAGGCTCTGGATCTGAACCTGGGGTTCGACCAAGCGGTATTCGGGGGAGTCCTCCTTCCGTGGCCGAGGCGGACTCGCGGTTCCGATCCAGGCCGCAACGAAGAGGATGATACGAGCAAAGATATTCATTGTCAGCATGATCGCGATGATCGATCCGAACACGCCGGCGGCTTTGTTGCCGGAGAAGACGTCGACGAGGACTGTCGCGAGGTTGATGAGGACGGTGAAAGCCACGGCGCCGATGAGTGAGCCCCTGATCTTGGCTCTCTTGCCCACCGGGTGATCGGGCAACATGGTGAAGAGAAACATGAAGATCAGCCACGCGGCGCCCAACGTGATGATGAACGGCACCACGCGCAGTACCACCGAAGCGAATCCGCCGAGGTGAAGTGCCTCGCTGATGGCCGATCCCAATCCGGTGCCGATGACTGTCAGGGCCACTGTGAGCAGCAGGCCGATGATGAGTCCCAGGAGTGTCACAACATTGTTGAGGATCTTCTTGACGAAGGACTGGTTGGGAACGACATCGTCGAAATCTGCATGCAGCTGTGCTCTCACAGCGGCACCGAGGTTGCCGATGAATCCCTGCCCGGTATAGAGAGCGGCGAGGATGGCGATGATTCCGACCGACTGCCAGCTGGTGAGGAAGCTCTCAAGCTGTTCCGTCAGAGACGAATTTCCGCCGACCTGCTTTTCGATCTGCTCAACGACGACGGGGAGGAGCTCCGGTTTGGCGACGTCGAGGACGAAGCCGAGACTTGCGAAGGTGAACATCGCGATCGGCATGACCGCGAGAACCAGGAAGTAAGTGATGGCCGCGCCGAATTGGTTGCCCAGGCGTTCGCCGAAACGTTTGACGGCACGCATCAGGTGGGCGGGTCCCGGCTGGGTGATGGCATTGTGGCCGACTTCGGCGACCGTATTGCGTGAGGCCAGTACTTTGGCTGGTGCCACTTCATGCTCCTTCGATCTTGACCCGCAGGTGTCTGTTTCAACACTAGCCGCTGTGAGCGCCCTGAAAGGGGTGGGCCGCGCCTGTAATCTAGACTTTCGATCATGCCGACACTATTTTCGACAGTCCAGTGCGCTGATCTGAGGTTGTCCGCAGGTTCCTCAGCAGCGGACAACCTCAGCGGGTTCTCCGGTTGGGCCGTGACGCTCATGGAGACGCTGGGACCGATCGGTGTCGGCTTCTTGGTCTTCTTGGACAACATCTTCCCGCCGATTCCCAGCGAGCTGGTGCTGCCGCTGGCGGGCTTCACCGCCAGTCAGGGCAGCATGAGCATTGTTCTGGCGATCGTCCTCGCCACCGTGGGATCGGTCGTCGGCGCGGTCATCTTGTGGGCGCTGGGCAAATGGATCGGCCTTGAGCGCATAGCCCGGATCGCCGTGAAGATGCCGCTGGTCGACGTCGACGATGTACACAAAACGGTTGGGTGGTTCGACAAGCACGGTGATAAGGCTGTGTTCTTCGGACGGATGGTCCCTATCTTCCGGTCCCTGATCTCCATTCCCGCCGGCATGCGGAACATGTCGATCGTCAAGTTCCTGGTTCTGACCACAGCCGGAAGCGCGATCTGGAATACCATCCTCATCGTCGCTGGCTTCTACCTCGGTGAGAACTGGTCGATTGTCGAAACCTACGCGGGCTACTTCCAGACGCTGGTCATCGTTGCTGTGCTCGTCTTCGTCGCAGTGTGGATCGTGTTCAAGATCCGCAAACGCAGGAAGGCCAAGGCTGCCGGGCGAACCGAATTCTCCCGCGATAGCACCGAAGGCCCAGCCGGTCTGTCAGGGGACTGAGCCTTCGGCTCGGATCAATGCAGGTCGCTGCTGAGCTCGAGTCGCTGCTGAGCCCGAGTAACTGCAGAGTCAGTGTCACCGCGCTGCCCGTGTCATCACAGCCAGGCTGCAGCAGTATGTTCTTTCGGAACTTCTTCGCCGGCGCGGACAGGCCCGGGGGCGGTGCCCTCCCCGAAGGGCGAACCGCCCAGCTCCTCTCGGCCATGAGGTGAGAGCCAGTCCGCGAGGTCCGGTCCTCGGGGAACGATCTGTGTCGGGTTCACATCGACATGGACGATGTAATAGTGCTGTTTGATCTGAGTGAAGTCGACAGTGTCGCCGAATCCCGGCGTCTGGTAGAGATCGCGGGCGTAGGCCCAGAGATTCTCGAAGTCGCGCAGCGTCTGGCGATTGCATTTGAAGTGTCCGAAGTAAACCGGGTCGAAGCGAACCAGAGTGGTGAACAGACGGACATCCGCCTCGGTGATGGAACCGCCCATGAGATATCGGGAGTGGCTCAGTCGTTCCTCAATGGTGTCCAGGGCAGTGAACAGCCGGTCGAAGGCAGCCTCGTAGGCTTCCTGCGAGCCGGCGAAGCCACAGCGATAGACGCCGTTGTTGATCTCAGTGTAAATCAGGCGCATGACCTTCTCCATCTCCTCCCGAGACTCCTCGGGCCAGAGATCTGGGGCACCATCTCTGTGATACTGCGTCCACTGAGTGGAGAAGTCCTCAGTGATCTGGGGGAAGTCGTTCGTCACGACCACTCCGCTGGCGATGTCGACAATGGCAGGGACGGTGATTCCACGCGGGTAGTCCGGGAACCGTGCGAAGAACGCCTGCTGCAAGCGTTCGATTCCCAGCACCGGGTCTACTCCGCCGGGGTCGAGGTCGAACGTCCAGGACCGTGCATCGTGCGTAGGTCCGGGCATTCCGATGGAGATGACGTCCTCGAGCCCCAGCAGCCTGCGGACGATGATGGTCCGGTTGGCCCATGGACAGGCGCGAGCAGCGATGAGCCTGTAGCGACCGGGCTCGACCGGCCAGTGCGAGTCAGGGTCGGCGAGGATCCGATCTTCGATGTAGTTCGTGTCCCGGTCGAAATCCTCGCACTTGGCCACGTAGCTGTTCATCTGGCTGGTGTCATCGGACATGGTCTGCTCCTTCGTGAAAGTGCCTCAGTTGTCACGTTGGGCCCCAGCCTACGTCTCGTCGCCGCGGCGTGATCAGTCGGTGTAGAGCCCGTCGATGTCGGCTGCGAAGTCCTTGCTGACGAGGTGACGCTTGACCGATTGCTTGGCCGATAGGTAGCCGTTGTCTTCGGTGAGCTCAACGGGCAGGATGGTGAACTTCTTGATGCCCTCCGCCCGTGACACGGTTCTGTTGACGTTCTCGACGGCCTTTTCGATGGTGGCCCGCACGGTTTCGTCTGCCGATGCCTGGCGCAGGTCCATCTGCGGCAGGTCATGGTTCTTCAGCCATGTCGGCAACATTTCCGAATCGAGGAAGATGAGCGCGGAGATGAACTTCCGGTTGTCACCGACGACGACGGGCTGGCCGATGAGCGGGTGGCGACGCAGGGCATCTTCGAGTGGTGCAGGGGCGATGTTCTTGCCGCTCGAAGTCACGATGAGCTCCTTCTTGCGACCATTGATCGTCAAGTAGCCGTCCTCATCGAGAGAGCCGAGATCACCGGTGGCGAACCATTCGCCGTGGAACTCCTTGTCGGTGGCCTTCGGGTTGTTCCAGTATTCGCGGAAGACAGGGACGCCCTTGGCCAGGATCTCGCCATCGGGGGCGATGGCTACGCTGACACCGGGCAGTGGAACGCCGACGGTGCCGATTTTGGCCTTCTCCGGCACATTCACGGTGATCGGGGCGGTTGTCTCCGTCAGGCCGTAACCTTCGAGGACGACGAGGCCGATTCCCCGGAAGAAGTGGCCGAGGTGAGCGCCGAGCGGGCCGCCACCGGAGACCGCGGCACGGACGTTGTTGCCCATGACCGTACGCAGCTTCGAGTACACGAGCTTGTCGAAGAGTGCATGCTGGAGTTTGAGTGAGGTTGGGATCTTCTCTGCATCCATGGCCCTGGAATAGGCGACAGCGACCTGCTCAGCGCGGCGGAAGATCTTCTCCTTGCCGCCGGATTGGGCCTGCGCCAGTGCAGAGTTGAAGACCTTCTCGAAGACGCGGGGGACTCCGAGGATGAACGATGGACGGAAGCTGCCGAGAGCGTCTGTGAGCTTCGTCAGGTCGGACTGGTGGGCCAGCACAGCGCCGGAGCTGATCGAAAGGACCTCGATGAAGCGAGCAAAGACATGTGCCTGTGGCAGGAACAGCAGCGCGCGCATGCCTCCGGTGAAGACCTCCGGGATCTGCTCCTGAGCAGCCTGGACGGTCTGGACGAAGTTCCCATGCGTAAGAACACAGCCCTTGGGTTTGCCTGTGGTGCCGGAGGTGTAGATGAGGGTGGCGGCTGTTTCGCTGGTGACCTGCGAGCGTGCGGCTTCGAGGGCGTCGTCGCTGATCTGTCGCCCGGTGGTTTCGAGTTCGGAGAACGCGCCCTGGTCCCAGACCCACAGCTGTGGTGTGGCGACTCCAGCGGCGGCCGCGGCGGCTTCGACCCGGTCGGCGTGCTCACGAGTGCTGACGAGGCCACGTTCGACGGCCGCGTCCTTGATCATCCAGGCGAGCTGATCTTCTGAGGATGTGTCGTAGAAGGGTACGGAGATTCCGCCCGCGAACCACACGGCGTAATCACTGAGAGTCCATTCGAAGGAGGTGGGTCCGAAGATTGCGATCCGGTCTCCGACCTCGACTCCGGATGCGATGAGCCCCTTGGCCGCTGTTCGGACCTGGGTGAGGAATTCACCGGCGGTGACTTCGTCCCAGCTGTTCTCAACTGGTTTGGCCACCAGCGGCAGATTCGGGTCCTCGGCGACCTTCGCAAGGAAGATATCGGTCGTAGATGATGCCGTGTCGACCTTGAAGTCGACAACCGGGGTTGTGGATTGAGGCATTGTCGCCTGGCTCATGAGCTCTCCTTCGTGGCATAAGTTACTGCCCGGTTATCTTACTGGTCCGGCGTTGTGAGGTGAAATCGCTCACGTTTGGAAGCTCAAACCCTCGTCACACCTCTGTCTCGCAGTCTAGCCAAGTCGAAGCAGGGAATGTTCAGAGTACGATGGTCAAAACCCGCTCACGCCCAGCCAGTGAAGGAAGGTAATGACGACGAATCCTGAGGAGACCGGTTTCCGCTACGATGCGGTGCTGGCCGAGAAAATCGAGAAGTCATGGCAGCACACATGGGAACAGGCGGGAACATTCCACGCCCCGAACCCAACCGGTGATCTGAGCCAGGCTGTTGGAGGTCTCGGTCAACAGGATTCGGACTCTGCATATGGTCCGCCAGAGGCCCTCGGCGAGCGTGAGTCCCTCTACATCATGGACATGTTCCCCTACCCGTCAGGGGCGGGGCTGCACGTCGGTCACCCTCTGGGCTACTTGGGCACGGACGTCTACGGCCGCTATCAGCGGATGCGCGGGCACAATGTCATGCACGCACTGTCCTATGACGCCTTCGGTCTGCCCGCCGACCTATACGCAGTCCAGACGGGCCAGCACCCACGCATCACGACGGATGCGAACATCAAGAACATGACACGACAGCTGCGTCGGCTGGGTCTGGCCCATGACGCTCGCCGCAGCTTCGCGACCACCGACGATGAGTTCGTGCGGTGGACCCAGTGGATCTTCCTGCAGATCTTCAACTCCTGGTATGACCCGGAGGCGAGCACCGAAGGCGAAGACTCTGTCGGCGCCGCTCGGCCGATCACCACGCTGATCGAGAAGTTCGAGCAGGGAGCCAAACAGACCCCTGACTCCCGTCCCTGGTCGGAGCTGAGTCCGTCCGAGCAGGAGGCCATCCTGCAGGACTACCGCTTGGCCTATGTCTCTGAGTCCCCGGTCAATTGGTGTCCGGGGCTGGGCACCGTGCTCGCCAACGAGGAAGTCACGGCCGAAGGCCTCTCCGAGCGGGGCAACTTCCCTGTCTACACCCGCCGCCTGCGGCAGTGGAACATGCGCATCACCGCCTATGCCGATCGCCTCATCGACGATCTGGACGGCCTTGACTGGCCCTCGGCAGTGCGCAGCATGCAGGTCAATTGGATCGGCCGCTCGAAGGGTGCCCTGCTGCGCCTGCCCGTGGCCGCCTCGGATGCGCAGCTCGAGGTCTACACGACTCGTCCCGACACCCTCTTCGGTGCCACCTACCTCGTGCTCAGCCCAGAGCATCCGCAGGTTGCCGCACTCACAGCCGCTGAGTGGGGCGAGCAGACTCCCGAGTCGTGGCGCGGCGGTCAGCCCACCCCCGTCGAGGCGATCGCCGCCTACCAGCGCGAAGCAGCGGCGAAGACCGATGCGGATCGTCAGCAGAGCAAAGACAAGACCGGAATCTTCACCGGGTCCTATGCGATCAATCCCGCGACCGGGAAGCAGATTCCTGTCTTCGTTGCCGACTATGTGCTGATGGGTTACGGAACCGGCGCGATCATGGCCGTTCCGGCCGAAGATACCCGCGACTGGGACTTCGCGAAATCATTCGGACTGCCGTATGTGCGCACCGTTACGCCCCCGGCCGATCACGATGAGGACAAGCCCTACACAGGGACCGGGGTGATGACCAACTCCGCCAACGACGAGATCGACATCAACGGTCTCGAAGTCGACGCGGCGAAGGCGACGATCACCGAATGGCTGGCCCAGAAGGGGCTGGCCACCGAGTCGACTCAGTACCGACTGCGCGACTGGCTGTTCTCCCGCCAGCGCTATTGGGGCGAACCGTTCCCAATCGTCTACAACGAGGCCGGAACGCCGATTGCCCTGCCCGACTCCATGTTGCCGGTAGGGCTGCCCGAGGTCGACGACTTCGCTCCGCGGACGTTTGCCGCCGATGATGCAGACAGCAATCCGGAGCCTGCTTTGGGGCGCAACCGCGACTGGGTCGAGGTCGAACTCGACCTGGGTGATGGTCCGCAGAAGTATTACCGCGAGACGAACACGATGCCCAACTGGGCCGGATCGTCCTGGTACCAGCTGCGCTACGCCGACCCGCACAACAGCGAACGTCTCGTGGACCCGGACAACGAGAAGTACTGGATGGGCCCACGCGAATCCAAGCCGCGCGGCGGTGCCGACCTCTACGTGGGCGGTGCCGAGCACTCGGTTCTGCACTTGCTCTACGCTCGCTTCTGGCACAAGATCCTGTTCGACCTCGGCCATGTCTCATCGTCGGAACCGTTCCACCGTCTGGTCAATCAGGGCTACATCCAGGCCTACGCCTACACCGACTCACGCGGCGTCTATGTCCCCGCCGCCGAGGTGGAGGAGAAGACAGATGGCAACGGTGAGTCGACCTTCTGGTACGAGGGTGCACAGGTCAACCGTGAATACGGCAAGATCGGCAAATCACTGAGGAACTCGGTCTCGCCCGATGAGATGTATGACGAGTACGGTGCTGACACGTTCCGTGTCTATGAGATGTCGATGGGACCGATCGAACAGGCTCGTCCCTGGGAGACGCGTGCCGTCGTCGGTGCGCAGCGGTTCCTGCAGCGTGTGTGGCGTCTGTTCGTGGACGAGACCACCGGCGAGTCGGCGATCAGGGACGGCATGGCCGAACCTGAGACGCTCAAGGTGCTCCACCAGGTCATCGACGGCGTCCGTGACGACATGGACCATCTGCGTTTCAACACCGCGATCTCGAAGCTGATCGTGCTCACGAACCACGCCACGAAGCAGGGCGGAGTCACGGCAGATGTGTTGGAGCCGCTGACCATCATGCTCTCGCCCTTCGCGCCGCACCTGGCCGAGGAGCTGTGGGCCAAACTGGGCCACACCTCAACTCTGACCTATGCGACGTTCCCGGCCGCCGACCCGCAGCATCTGGTCGCCGACCAGGTCACCTGTGTCGTCCAGGTCAAGGGCAAGGTGCGTGCACGACTCGAGGTCGACCCCGAGATCTCGGCCGAGGACCTGGAGGAGCTGGCACTGGAATCGCCGAATGCGCTCAAGGCACTCGACGGGGCCGGGGTGCGCAAGGTCATCGTGCGCGCGCCCAAACTGGTCAATATCGTCCCCGACGCCTGAGACACGGCGTCTGCCCGGAAGGGTTGAATACATATGTCAATGGAAGCCACACGGGACGAAATCCGGCACACCCTGGGTGTGAGGCCGACAATAGATCCGGCAACGGAAGTCGCTCGTCGTGTCGAATTCCTGGCCGAATACATCCTGACTACCGGAGTCAAGGGTCTGACCTTGGGCATCAGTGGTGGGCAGGACTCCACCTTGGCCGGACGACTGTGCCAGTTAGCGGTCGAGGAGCTGCGCAGGAGGGGAGCGAACGCCGAATTCTGGGCGATCCGCTTGCCTCATCATGTGCAGACCGATGAGGATGACGCTCAGAGTGCGCTGGAGTTCATCCGAGCCGACCATGAGGTCGTCATCAACATCGGTTCGGCCACCGACGCTGCGGCGGCCGAATATGCCAGCGCGACCGGAGACGCCATCACCGACTTCGGCAAGGGCAACGTCAAGGCACGGATGCGCATGATCGCGCAGTTCGAGCTGGCAGGGGAGAAGCGTCTCCTCGTCGCGGGCACCGATCATGCGGCAGAGGCCGTGACCGGCTTCTTCACCAAATTCGGTGACGGTGCCGCCGATGTTGTGCCGCTGGCAGGACTGAATAAGCGACAAGGACGAGCGCTGCTTGACCACCTCGGCGCTCCCGAGCACCTGGTTCGCAAAGTTCCCACAGCGGACCTGCTCGATGATGCACCGGGCCAGACCGACGAGTCGTCTTTGGGTCTCAGCTATGACCAGATCGATGACTTCCTCGAGGGCAAGGACATCGATAAGGCTGCTGCTTCGGCACTCGTTGAGAAATACCGTGCCTCCGAACACAAACGTCGCACACCGGTGACACCGACCGATTCGTGGTGGATTCGCCACTGACCCGGTAGCCGGCACTGACTCGGTAACGCTGCTGACACTGATGGCGACGGACTCGATACGAGTCCGTCGCCATCGTGGTTCTCAGTTCAATTCGCCTTAGGCGACGAGTCCGAGCTCCAGGGCTGTTTGGTTGAATTCCCACCGGGCGGAGACGAACTTGTCGCCCAGGCTCTCGCCGCGGCTGCGAGCCTCCGTGTACTCTCTCCAGCCGCCTTTGCGGGAATCTCCGGGACGGATCTCTCGCTTCGACTTATCGTCGGCAAGCTGGCGAGTCTCCTCATTCACCCAGATCGACAGAGCTTCGGCGGCACGGTAGAGATCCATGAACGCTGTGTGGGAACGCGGGTTGTCGAAGCTGGACTTCGCGAATTCCTTCCGGAACGTGTGCAGCGGCTCGAGTTCGTCAACCTCGAGCGTCCCGTAAGTCGCATCCAGACGCAGCGACTGCACCAGGCCCGCAGAATCCGGGAGCAGGCCCAGGATCCGCCGCGCACGCTCTTCGTCGGGCAGCGCAGTGACGTCTTCGTCGACAGGAGTCAGACCCAGGGTATCGAGACGCCCACGTTCGGTGCTCAACAGCTGGCGCAGAGAATCGATCTGTATCTGTGCCCGCCGCCACTCGCCATGGAACATGAGCAAGGCGATGATGACTCCGAGGCACAGAATCAGGCCGATGATCCAGGCGAAGGGGTGGAGTCCGGGCACAGCGAAGAGGACGATGCCCAGCACGCTGAGCACCGCGAATGTCACCGCCGCCGGTGAGTTGGTCAGGAAATCCAAGAAACGCTTCACAATTCCAAGGGTACTGTTTCAACCTGCAGATATCGTGGAACCTAGTGGCATATAGTGTGGCTGAAATGCCGGGACGAAGCAGGGAGAACACGGATTGAAGATTTCAGTCATCGGGTGCGGATACCTGGGCGCTGTTCACGCGGCGGCTATGGCATCACTGGGACACGAGGTAGTCGGCGTCGATGTCGACGCTGACAAGGTGGCGGCGCTGACCTCTGGTCGGCCGCCCTTCTTCGAGCCGGGGCTGAGTGAATTGCTGGTGAAGGGTCAGAACCTCGGCAGTCTCGAATTCACCACAGACGTCTCGCGTGTCGCGGACTCGCGGATCCATTTCGTGTGTGTCGGAACCCCACAGAAGCCGGGAGAGTTCGCAGCCGATGTCACCTACGTCGATGCGGCAGCGAATTCGCTGATTCCGTATCTGACTTCGACGTCGGTGGTTGTGGGTAAGTCCACCGTTCCTGTCGGTACTGCAGAACGTTTGGCCGCTCTGCTGGCTCCCGCGGGAGCAACCCTGATGTGGAATCCCGAGTTCCTGCGGGAAGGTCATGCTGTGGAGGACACGCTGCACCCCAACCGCCTGGTCTACGGTGTCGCAGATGGGCAGGCCGGTGAACAGGCCACTGCTGGCCTCGACGAGGTGTATGCGACCATGCTGGCCGAAGAGACGCCGCGCATGATCACAGACTTCGCGACCGCCGAGCTGGTCAAGACCGCGGCGAACTCATTCTTGGCCACGAAGATCTCATTTATCAATGCGATGGCGGAGCTGTGCGAGGCATCGGGGGCCGACGTCACCCAGCTGGCGGATGCGATCGGGATGGATGATCGCATCGGACGGAAGTTCCTCAACGCCGGGCTCGGCTTCGGCGGCGGTTGCCTGCCCAAGGACATCCGTGCCTTCATGGCCCGTGCCGGTGAACTGGGTGCCGATCAGGCGGTGGCGTTCCTGCGGGAGATCGACTCGATCAACATGCGACGCCGTGTGCGCATGGTCGACATTGCCCGGGATACCTTGGACGGGTCATTCATCGGGAAGAAGGTCACGGTCCTCGGCGCCGCGTTCAAACCCAACAGCGACGATGTCCGGGATTCGCCTGCTCTGGCTGTGGCGCGTCTGATCGCGACCCAGGGCGGTGTGGTGACGGTGACGGATCCGCAGGCGATCGACAATGCGGCCAAGACCTTCCCCGAACTCAACTATGTGGCTGATACCTCGCAGGCTCTGGCCGGCGCCGATGCTGTGCTGCTGCTGACGGAGTGGCAGGAGTACCGGGATCTTGATCCGGTGGCCACAGCGTCGCTGGTGGCAGACAAGCTCCTCATCGATGGCAGGAATGTGCTGACACCGCAGGTGTGGCGCGCGGCCGGCTGGACGTATCGGGCGCTGGGCCGACCATGAAGATCGGCCTGGTCACCGACTCGACGGCACAGCTGTCGGACGACGAGGAATCCATGCTGCGCGAGATCACCGGTGACCTCTTCGCCGTCGTTCCCTTGACGGTGCTCGTCGGAGGGGTCGCCTTCGCAGACGGCGAGCTTGAACCGGGGCACCTGTGCCAGAAGATGGACGAAGGCGCCGAGGTGTCGACCTCCATGGCGACTCCCGCTCAGTTCACCAAGGCCTACTCAACCCTGCTCGACCATGGGGCTGAGGCGATCATCGCTGTGACCATGTCGGGGGAGCTCTCCGGGACACGTGACTCGGCCGTCGCCGCCGCTGCGCACGAGGATTCGCTGATCAACGTTGTGGACTCCAGGACCACCTCGGCGGGACTGGCCGGCGCACTTGCGATCGCTGCCGCCGGAATCGCACAGGGACACGATGTGGCGTCGATCGCCGGAACCGTCGCCGACTGGTGCGCCGGCGAGACCCGAACCGCATTCGCTCCAGAGACCTTGGAACACCTGCGCCGAGGCGGTCGCATCGGTGCCGCGTCCTCGCTGCTGGGCCGGGCCCTGCAGATCGTTCCGGTGCTCGGGCTCAACGCCGGTGTCGTGGCCCCTGTCGCCAGGGTCCGCACCCGCACGAAGGCACTCGATCGCATGGTTGCCTTAGCCGGTGAAACCGCAGCCGAGATCGCCTCCGATGAGCAGGACGTGTACGTGGAGATCCAGCACGCGGACGGTGAACCCTCCCACCCAGATGTGGTCACGCTGCGCGAGAAGATCGAAGCGGCCGGCCTACCGACGACATTTCGAACCTTGTCGACCATCATCACCGCCCACGTCGGATCCGGCACCATCGGAATCACGGTCCAAACCAGACCCTGAGCTTCTCACCACCGGTCCACTCATGCTCACCAGACTGTGGACGAGTGGCCCAGTCATGCGTATTTGACCTGTGGACCCAGAGGCGGTTTCCACAAGCGGCAGTTCGGCGCTGGTGCGAGCGAGGCCTGTACCCAAAGCTTGTCGACATGGCCGTCTCTCCCGATGATCGCTTCGCAGGCCTCATCAATTCCAGCGCCGAACGCGGCGGGTGGGTCCCAGGAGATGTGTTCGGAAGCGACACCGAAGGCGAAGAAGAGCCGGTAGAGCAGCGTCGAGTGCGCCTGCCCATCCTGGTGGCATTGTTGGTGGCGACAATTGCTGTGCTCGTCATCGCCTTCCTCATCTTCCGACCCGCCCCACACCATGCCGCCTCTGAAGAACAGGTGGGATCAGCAGAGGGCGGCGGCACAGACGCCGGTGGCAGTGCAGGCGCGACTGCGACCCAGAGCGCCGACGACGGAACCGTCGTCGTCCATGTCACCGGAGCAGTGCACAGACCCTCCGTCGTGACCCTGAGTGCAGGAACTCGAGTCCAGGACGCGGTGGAAGAGGCCGGGGGACTGAAGGAACAAGCCGACGCGGAGGCGATCAACCTTGCCCGGGTCCTTAAAGACGGCGAGCAGATCCACATCCCCGCCCGCGGAGAAGAGCCAGAGACGAGTCGTGCTGATGACGCCGGCTCTGCTTCGAACGCAGGCGGGAGCTCAAGTGCCAGTCCAGGCGGAGACCCAGGAGGGGCTGCGAGCTCCAGGGGCGCAGGTTCCGGTGGTGCGGAGGACAACGCAGCAGGTGATCCCGGCAGCGGCTCCGCAGATCCGAATCCGGGGGCAAAAGTCGACCTCAACACCGCTGACCTCACGAGCCTGGAGACACTGCCCGGAGTCGGTCCTGTGACCGCAGAGGCGATCATTGCCCACCGTGAGGAGCACCCCTTCACCAGCGTCGAGGATCTGCTGTTCGTCCAAGGTATCGGACCCAAGACCTTCGAGAGTCTCAAAGACCTTGTCACCGTCGGGTAGGGCTCAGCGAGCGAGGACTGGTGGGGCGAAATCTGAGCGGGTCAGAGACCGGTGGAAGACGGTTGTCACCTGTGTGAGGACCACTGCCCAGATCTGGCCCGGATCGGTACGCCTGCTCATCTGCGCGCTGGCACTATGGACCACTGCACTGCTGGACCTCGGACCCTGGGCGCTGCTGGCTGCACCAGCTCTCGTCGGCCTCGGCTTCCTGTGTCTGCGCAGGCACCATCACCTCGGTGTGCTCCTCATCGTCTTCACCTGCCTGTTCACGATCCAGACCACCATGCTCGGCGCCGCTCGAGGAACGGATGATGCCACCTCGGCGGAGGGCATCGTGGTCGGGCACAGCCAGCCGGGGGAATCGGGCTGGTCTCGGCTGACGGTGCTGACCTCGACCGGTATCACCGAGGTGCTCAGTCCCTCGGCGCCACCCGATGGTGCTCGTGTGTCCATGCGCACCGAAGCCCTCGATGACATTCGCATCTCCAACGTTGATGCGAACGTCCTTCGTACACCGAACAGGCTGTGGCAGTGGCGAACGGACCTGCGCATGCAGCTGCGCGAAGACTCACTGGCCTCGGGCCACAGCGGCGGAGCACTCTTGCCAGGACTCGTGGTCGGAGACACCGGGCCGCAGAATGCACGGATGGAAGACGACATGCGTGTGGTGTCCCTGACTCACATTTCGGCCGTCTCAGGCAGCAACGTCACGATCGTCAGCCTCGGCGCCGGACTGTTTGCCGGACTGTGTCGGGCCGGGCCCAGAACACGCGTCGCAGTCGGGGTGCTCACCTGCATCGGGTATGTGTTCGTAGTCGGATTCGAACCCAGTGCCATCCGGGCCGCTGGGATGGCTATCGCGGTGGCCCTCGTGTTCCTACGTGGGGGAGGGATCTCACCGGTGGCGGTGATGAGCACGACCGTGTGCCTTCTGCTCAGCCTGGTCCCCGTGCTGGCCACCTCGGTGGGGTTTGTGCTCTCCGTCGTCTCGACCGCCGCCATCATGTTCATCGTTCCGATCCTTCTGCGGTATCTGAGCCTGCGACTGTCGCTGGTCCCCGCCATCGTCATCAGCGCCCTCCTCGTGCCCCTGGTTGCTCAGTTGGCATGTACCCCGGTGCTAGTGGCGATCGATCCTCGGATCGGGATGTGGTCGGTGGCGGCCAACGCCCTGGCCGCACCCGCAGTGCTGCCGGCCACCATCCTCGGGTTCCTATCGCTGGTGTGCGGGGGTCTCGGACTCGTCGGCGTCCCGGGACTGCTGTGGGCTGCTCAACTGCCTGCCTGGTTCGGCTCTCTGTGCGCATGGTGGATCGTTGCCGTGGCCAGGGCCTGTGCCGGACTGCCCGGGGCGGCATTGGACTGGCCGCAACCGCCGTGGGGGACGCTGGCCGCAACCGGGCTCCTCGTCGTGTTGGCCGCAGGCACATGGCTGATAGTGCGCCGCAGACTGTGGGGAGTTCCAGTGGTCGTCGTCTGCATCTGCCTGACAGCGCTGATCATCGTGGTCGGCCGGACGAAACCACCGGCAGATGACTGGTTGGTGATGGTCTGCGATGTGGGGCAGGGCTCGGCAACGCTGATCAACCTCGGCGAAGGCCGTGGGCTCGTCGTCGACACGGGGAAGGACCCGAAGCCGGTCGACGTGTGCCTTGACGAGGGTGGGATTGAGGAGTTCGATCTGTTCATCTCCCACTTCGATGCCGATCACAGTGCTGGGTATGCCGGAACCACATGGTCGCGGACCCTGCAGCAGCTGTGGGTGTCTGCCAACGTCAGTGGGGGAGCCGAAGCCCGCAACATCGTTGAAGACACCGGCGCCGAGGTGGTTGCCACAGCACGTGGACGCACGATCGACGCCGGTGGGGCACAGATCGAGGTGCTCTGGCCGCCTACGACGAACACGGAGGAGTCAGGGGGTGCAGAGGAGGCGGCAGGGGCCGAGGAAGCACAAGGGAGCGGGGGCACCGAGGTGCGCAATGAGGATTCTCTGGTCCTGAGGGTCGAGCAGAACGATTTGAGTTACCTGGTCCCCGGAGATATCGGCGAGGACGAACAGTTCATCGTCGCTCAGAACCTCGAACCCGTCGATGTGCTCATTGCACCCCACCATGGCTCTTCCGACCTGTCAGAGGACTTCTTCACGGCCGCAGGCGCTCGCCTCGGAGTGGTCTCGGTGGGAGACAACAGCTACGGCCATCCCACGCCACGAGCCCTGCAGGCCTTCGGACCCGTCCCTGTTCTGCGCACCGACCTCTGCGGCACCGTCGCCATCTATGCGAACGCACAGTACAGCACCGGGCGAGGCTGCCCATGACTGCCGGTGACTGCGGCGCGTCGTGTCCATGGCTAACGATAGGCTTGGGCCATGGCAGTGAAGAAGACCCTGATCCCGTGGAGTTCCGCGAAGCCCGCGCCCGTAGTGATGATCTCTGGAAACGAGCCTGTGCTCATCCGAATGGCCAAGGATCGGATCGTCACTGCCGCACGGAAGTCCGACCCGGAGGAGATCGAATTCGACGCCGCCGGATACCAAGGCGGAGAGCTGCTCATGGCGGCCTCGCCCTCATTGTTCTCTTCTTCGAAGCTCATCGTCGTCGACAGCGTCGAGAAGTGCTCGGAAGCATTCTTGGCAGATGCGCTCGCCTACCTCGATGACCCCAATGACGATGCCGTCGTCGTTCTCCTGCACGGGGGAGGAAATCGGGGTGCGAAGCTGGTCAAGAAGATCGAGGCGAACGGATTCCCCCGAGTTGATGCGGCCGCGCTGAAGAACGAGAGTGACCGGGCCAAATTCGCCCAAGGCCGGTTCAAGGCTGCGAAGAGGCAGATCGACGAATCCGGGATGGCAGCACTCATGTCCGCGCTCGGGGCCGACCTGTCCGAGCTCAACGCCGGTGTGGAGCAGCTCGTAGAAGACACGGAAGGAACCATCACCGCTCAGGTTGTCGACCGGTACTACGGCGGTCGGGTGGAAGCCACCGGCTTCAAGGTCGCCGACGCTGCCGTCGGGGGAGATGCGAAGAATGCACTGAGCCTCCTGCGTCACGCACTGTCGACCGGCTCCGACCCGGTGCCACTGGTGGCCGCTGTTGCAATGAAATTGCGGGGGATGGCCAAGGTCCAGGGCTTCTCGGGATCAAGCGGTGAACTCGCGGCGGAGCTGAAGATGGCTCCGTGGCAGGTCGACCGTGCCCGGCGTGAGGTGCGCCGTTGGAACGAAGTGGCGCTGGGACAGTCACTGATTGCGGCGGCCGAAGCCGATGAAGCCGTCAAGGGCGGAGGCCGTGACCCGGTCTACGCGGTCGAATGGTTCGTCTCCGAAGTCTGCCGGCTGGCTCGCCAACGCTGAGCGGCGAACACATCCCAAACGCTGCATAACGCTGAGCGGTGAACACATCGCAAACACTGAGCAGTGAATAGACGAGGGGCCCGATCCAAACGGATCGGGCCCCTCGAAGCTATAGCCTCAGTGATCGACTCAGAGAGCGTTGATCTGCGTGGCCATTCTCGACTTGCGGTTCGCAGCGTTGTTCTTGTGCAGAACACCCTTCGAAACAGCCTTGTCGAGCTTCTGGGCGGCAACAGCATAAGCCTGCTGTGCTTCGTCCTTCTTGCCGGCAGCAATGTTCTCGCGGACGACGCGGACGTGTGACCGAACCTCGGACCGCACAGCCTTGTTGCGCTGGCGAGCCTTTTCGTTGGTTTCAATCCGCTTGATCTGTGACTTGATATTAGCCAATTTCAACACTCTTTCGTGTTAGTGGAACATGGTCGTGAGGGCACACCTGATCGACATATTCGTCTCCGCGGGGAAACACATCGACGATATCGAATCCGGTGGCATCTTCACCCGACCTAGACGAGACACACGCCATTGATGAAGATACTCTCTCTACGATACAGGCTGATCCTGTCAGGCAGAAATTCCCTACGCCTGGTCGCAGGATCTCGGTCTCGGTTCAGGCCCGGGGTCAGCCGGCGTTGACGTTCTTGGCGACCTGTTCGAAGATCTCGCGGGGCATGATCGCACCTTCGCGGCGGATGGACTGCGGATCGAGACGGATCACGCGATCGAGACGAATCTCAGAGGGCCGACCCTGCGAGTCCCAGTCGCCGCTGCCGATATTCATCCACCGAGCGTGACGGTCTTCGCGAACCTCGCCGACGCCACCGGGGATGTGATCCTTGCTGGTGAGCATGAGTGCCAGAACCCAGCGACCATCCTTGCCGACGACCAAGGAGGGGCGGTCCTTGCCCTGGGAGTAGTCTTCTTCGAAGGGGATCCACCCCCACACGACCTCACCCGGATCGGCATCGCCGTCGAGATCGGGTGCATAGGAGACATTGACCGAGCCTTGGTAGTCACCCGGATAGTCACTGTCCTTCGCTGAGGCGGCGCCGGAGGCCCGTGCATCACCTCGCGGGGGGTTGCTCGGGTGGGGTCCGGACCCCTGCGAGCCTGCCTTCTTCTTCGCTTGGGAGTCCCTGAGGAACTTGAAGCCTTCATTGACGCCGATCTTGACGGCGCGATTGACCAGTGATTTCCAACTCATGTGCGCCAATCCTAATCGACGTAGTCCAGAACCGCTTCGATCGGAAAATGGTCGGACGGGTATTCACCATCAGTGCAGAAGGTATTGATCCGAGTCGACAGGGTCCGCAGGTCAGAAGTTGTGAGGATCCAGTCGATGCGGCCATCACCGACTTTCGGACCTTTGTAACGGTGGAAGGTGCCGATGTCTTGGCTCGGGACGACCGCCCCAGTGTCGGTGAGTCCCAGCTCTGTGCAGAAATAGTCGTAGACGGGGGAGCCGGTGGCGACGTTGAAGTCGCCGGTGACCACGGCCGGACCGTTCGCCTCGGCGATGTGGAGTGCCATGATCTTCCCCGACTCCAGACGGGCCTCCTCCGATTTGTGGTCGAGGTGGGTGTTGAGCAGGCGCAGCGACCGACTTGTCACCAGGTCTCGAAGGTCCACGACGTTCAGGGTTCGGGCGTGTGAGACGCCCCACGATTCGGAGGCGACCGTCTCCGGCTGTTTGGAGAGCCAACTGATGTCGACCTTGTCGACGTCGAAGCGCGACGAGTCGTAGATGACGGCGGTGAACTCACCCGAATTCCCGCCCGAATGCCCCTCACCCAACCAGATGTACTCATCGGGGAGCAGGCTGATGAGTGTCTCGAGCTGATCGAGCTCACCCTCCTGCGTGCCGATGATGTGAGGGTGAGCCTCAATGATGAGATCGGCGGCGATGGGCAGACGCTTGGACACGGGATGCCCGTCCAGCGCCGGATACCTGAGGTTGAAGCTCATGATCGAGAAATCGCTCATGCCCCAATCTTCGCCGATCAGCACCGAAAGTGGGGATCGGCGTCGGGATTCTCAGCCAGTTGAAGTGGCTTCGAACACGTGTTGCCCGCATGTGACCGGACGCCCGGACTGTTCCCAGGTGCTGAGGATTCCAGTCTGGTGCGCAACCCATGGAACAATGGAAGTTCTGGTCTGTCGAAGGAAGGGCGTTCATGTCACCTCAGGTGAAGCCACAAGCACTCGAACGGATTTCTCCGTCCGCTACATCACCCGAGTTGATCCGCAATTTCTGCATCATCGCTCACATCGACCACGGCAAATCGACCCTGGCCGATAGGATGCTCCAGGTCACAGGGGCTGTGCAGCCGCGCGATATGCGTGCTCAGTACCTCGACCGGATGGACATCGAACGCGAACGCGGAATCACGATCAAATCCCAAGCCGTGCGCATGGCCTGGGAGAACGACGACACTCCCTTCGCTCTGAACATGATCGACACACCGGGCCACGTCGACTTCAGCTATGAGGTCTCCCGGTCGCTTGCCGCCTGTGAAGGTGCGCTCCTCCTCGTCGACGCCGCACAGGGCATCGAAGCCCAGACGCTGGCTAACCTCTACATGGCCATGGAGAACGATCTCACGATCATTCCCGTGCTCAACAAGATCGACCTCCCCGCGGCCCAGCCGGAGAAGTACGCGGAAGAACTCGCCAACCTCATCGGCTGCGAACCCGAAGACTGCCTGCTGGTCTCCGGTAAGACAGGCGAAGGCGTCGACGCGGTCCTCGACCGCATCATCTCCGACATTCCCGCTCCAGTCGGCGACGCGGATGCTCCAGCGCGAGCCATGATCTTCGACTCCGTCTACGACACGTACCGGGGGGTCGTGACGTATGTTCGCCTTATCGACGGTGCCCTGCGCCCGCGTGAGAAGCTGACGATGATGTCGACCGGCAGCACCCACGAACTCCTCGAGATCGGTGTCTCCTCACCGGAGCCGAATGCCACGAAGGGGCTCGGGGTCGGCGAGGTCGGATACCTCATCACCGGTGTCAAAGACGTCCGCCTGTCCAAGGTCGGTGACACGGTCACCTCGGCCTCGAAGCCGGCCGAACAGGCACTCGATGGCTACAAGGAACCCAAGCCCATGGTGTACTCCGGGCTCTTCCCGATCGATGGATCGGACTATCCGGTGCTGCGCGATGCGCTCGACAAGCTCAAGCTCAACGACGCCTCGCTGGCCTACGAGCCGGAGACCTCCACGGCACTGGGCTTCGGCTTCCGCTGTGGCTTCCTCGGACTCCTCCACCTTGAAGTTCTGCGCGACCGCCTAGAACGCGAATATGACCTCGACCTCATCTCCACCGCACCCAGCGTGATCTACGACGTCACGATGGAAGACGGATCCGAGATGGAGGTCACGAACCCCAGCGAGTATCCGACGGGCAAGATCAAAGAGGTCCGCGAACCCATGGTCCGGGCGACCATCCTCACGCCGAGTGAGCACATCGGTGCGGTGATGGAGCTGTGCCAGACACGTCGCGGCAGCCTGCTGGGCATGGACTACCTGTCCTCGGACCGGGTAGAGATCCGTTACAGGCTGCCTCTGGCCGAGATCGTGTTCGACTTCTTCGATCAGCTGAAGTCGAAGACCAAGGGCTACGCCACGCTGGATTACTCCGACGACGGCGAAGATGCGGCAGATCTGGTCAAGGTCGACATCCTGCTCCACGGCGACCAGGTCGACGCCTTCTCTGCGATCGTCCACCGCGACAATTCCTACTCCTACGGTGTGCTCATGGCCGGGAAGCTGCGCAAGCTGATTCCCCGCCAGCAGTTCGAGGTGCCTATCCAGGCGGCCATCGGTTCGCGCATCATCGCCCGCGAGACCATCCGCGCCATCCGCAAGGACGTGCTGAGCAAGTGCTACGGCGGCGACATCAGCCGTAAACGCAAACTGCTGGAGAAGCAGAAGGAAGGCAAGAAGCGAATGAAGTTCGTCGGCAATGTCGAAGTTCCACAGGAAGCCTTCATCGCAGCGCTGTCCTCCGATGAGCCGGAGTCCAAGAAGGAACCTAAGAAGTAAGTGCCCGCACAACCGACTGGTGAGACCCCACCGCTCGACGGTTCGCTGCCGGCCTCGGCCGGGATCGGCGCGACAGATCGTGGGCTGAGCCTCTACGTCCACGTCCCGTACTGCCGGGTCCGCTGCGGTTACTGCGACTTCAACACCTATACCGCCGAAGATCTGGGTCCCGGTGCCTCCCGCGACGACTATCGCAGCAATCTTGCCCGGGAGCTCGACCTCTCGACCCGTGTGCTCGCCGAGGCAGGCGCCGGCGATCGTACGGTCACGACGATCTTCTTCGGCGGGGGCACCCCGACGATGCTGGCCGCCGAGGTGCTGGCCGGAGTGATGGACGACATCCGCGACCGCTTCCGGTTGGCACCTGACGTCGAGGTCACGACCGAAGCGAACCCCGACACCTTAGCCCCGTCCTATATCGCCACCTTGGCAGCCGCAGGTTTCACTCGGATCTCCCTGGGCATGCAATCAGCGGTACCCCATGTGCTCGCGACCTTGGATCGCACACACGACCCAAAGAAGATTCCGGATGTGGCCCGGTGGATCAAAGAGGCCGGACTGGAGCTGAGCCTCGACCTCATCTATGGAACCCCGGGGGAGTCCATCGACGATTGGCGCAGATCACTTGAAGTGGCTCTGAGCAACGACGTCGATCATATTTCAGCCTATTCGCTGATCGTCGAGCCCGGGACGAAGATGGGGGCCATGGTTCGCCGCGGCGAACTGGCAATGCCCGACGAAGACGACCTGGCCGATAAGTATGAGATCGCCGATGCCGCTATGGAAGCCGCCGGTCTGCACTGGTATGAGGTCAGCAACTGGTCGACGTCAGCGAAGACCCGCTGCGACCACAACATGGCCTACTGGCGCAATGCCGATTGGTGGGGCTTCGGTCCCGGAGCCCATTCGCACATCGGTGGGGTGCGATTCTGGAATGCTAAACATCCCCGTGCCTGGTCCGACCGCCTGCTGGCAGGTGAGTCGCCCGCCATCGGACGCGAGGTGCTGGACACAACGACCCAGGAGGTCGAGCGGATCATGCTCGCGGCTCGAATCGATTCGGAACTGCCGCTGGATTCACTGGGCGCAGGCAGTGAGCGGGCAATCAGAGGGTTCGTCAAACAGGGACTGCTCGATGGTGACGCTGTAGGCGAAGGCCGCTTTGCACCCACGCTGCAGGGCCGGCTGATGGCTGATTACATGGTCCGCATCCTCACGGATTACGTGAACTGAACCGCTGGGTCCCACTTACTGAACCGCTCGACTCTGTGAACTGAGTCGAACGCAGAGAAGCCGCTGTCATCAAATGCGATGACAGCGACTTCTGCGTGCAGATAACACGATCAGATCATCTGATTGGCGTGATCACTTCACGAAGTTGAACACGAGCGGGAACTTATAGCCCTCGCCCTTGCTCCCTGCGACCGCAGCGATGATGTAGAGCACCGTGTAGAAGATCGGGACGATGAACGCCAAGAAATAAATGAAGATGCCCAGGCCGAAGGTGACCAAGGCGAGGAGGAAACCCAAGACCAAGAACACGATGACAGCAGCGAACGTGGCGATGCAGTTCGTGATCATCGCGTTGAGTCCCTGCCGCGAATGTTCGCGTACATAGGGCGATTCGTCCTTCTTCACCAGGAACATGATGAGAGGCAGGAAACCGACGAAGATGGACCCGATATGAGTCCACAGCACCGTGGTTCTTTCGCTCTCGCTGGCCTGCCAGAACATTTCGGAGCCGGGACCATAGGCATTCCCCGGCAGCATCCGCGAGTCGAACATGGCCGGATTGCCGACCGGCTGCGCAGGACCGTTGCCGTAGGCCTGCTGCCCATAGGGCTGCTGCGTGTACTGCTGCTGACCCTGGCCGTAGGCCTGCTGGGAACCGTAGCCGGGCTGAGCGGGCTGGCTCTGACCATAAGGCTGTTGGAAACCGTAGCCGGGCTGTGGGGGCTGGCCCTGCTGGGAACCATAGTTCTGCTGAGCCGGGTTTGGCTGCTGCGAACCGTAGCTTTGGTTCTGCTGGCTGTAGGGCTGGTGGGGTCCAGAGGCCTGAGAATAATTCGGTGGCATGGGACGCGACTGGTCAGAGCCGTTGTTCGGCTGCTGCAGGTTATAAGACATGCGGGTCCTTTCAGAGCTTCTGGTCATTCACACTATCGGAAACCCCATGTCGCCGAACTGGGGAAAGCCCGAATCGTGTACCAGATCGATCACAATCGACCTGGGCCTCAGCCGACGGTGACGAAGTCGATGAGTTCTTCGACTCGACCTGAGAGCGTGGGTTCGACGTCGGCGATGGTGCTGACCTTGCCCAAGATACGCACCCAGCCCCGGGCCACGTCCCTGTGGTCGGCGTGAGGCCAACCGATACGCCGCAGGACCCCTGTCTTCCAGTCCTCGCCCCGAGGCACGACTGGCCATTCCCTGATGCCCACGACATGAGGCTTGACGGCCTGCCAGATGTCGACATAAGGATGACCGATGATGTGGACGACGTCGCGATAGCGCGGATCGGCGCGCACCGCCTCGGCGATCTTGGATTCTTTGGTGCCGGACACGAGATGGTCGGCCAGGACCCCGACGCGGTGGTCCTTGTCGGGACCGAACGCCGCGAGCTTGTCGGCGACATCGTCCAGGCCGCCCAGCGGTTCGACGACGACACCTTCGATGCGCAGATCGTCGCCCCAGATCTTCTCGACGAGCTCGGCATCGTGTTTGCCTTCGACCCAGATGCGAGATCCGCGAGCCACTCGGGCCCGAGCATTGCCGACCGCGCGCGACCCCGAGGCTGTGCGACCGGGAGCCGATTTCTTCTTGGCCGGCAGTCTGAGGTCGACGGGTTTGCCTTCGAGAAGGAAGCCAGGCCCCAAGGGGAATGCGCGGACCTTTCCTGCCCGGTCCTCGAGATTGACGACGACTCCGGCGGTGGTCTTCTCGGCGCCGACGACGGCACCGACATATCCGCTCATTGCGTCTTCGAGAACCATGCCGAGACCCAGTTCGACGGGGGTGGACTTCTTGGGTCGGTGTGAGGAGGGCGAGGAGCCGGCCAGCACATCGGGCCCGTAGCGATCAAAGGTATTCACGGACAACCACCCTAATCAAGGACTCGATGGGATGGGTGGTGACCCGCTGAGGTGGAGCCGAAAGTGAATTCGGAATATAAGAGGCGTAGAATTGGCACTCAAGACAGATGAGTGCCAAAAACGGTGCCGAGCGAAGGAAGGAGACGAATGAACGACAGCAGGCGAGCACAGGTTCTGCGTGCGATCGTCGAAGACTTCGTCGCCACCAACGAACCCGTCGGATCGAAGGCCATCGTGCAGCGCCACACGCTCGGCGTCTCTCCGGCCACGATCCGCAACGACATGGCCCATTTAGAGCAAGAGGGCTACATTGCGCAGCCCCACACTTCGGCAGGGCGGATTCCGACCGATCTCGGCTACCGAATGTTCGTCGACCGCATCGACGACTTCAAACCGCTGACGCATGCTGAGCGACGTGCGATCTTCCAGCTCATCGACGGCGACGGGGACCTCGATGACATGCTCGACCGCACGGTGCGTGTGCTCTCAGGCCTGACCCATCAGGTGGCACTGATCCAGTACCCGAGCGTCTCCCGCGCCACGATCAAACACATCGAGGTCGTAGGGCTGGGCCCCAACCGCATCCTCGTCGTCCTCATCACCGACGCCGGTCAGGTCGAACAGAAGATTGTGATCACTCCCGGCAGCGTGGATGACGAGGTGCTGCGGGGAATCCGCGATGAGGTCAACACCGAATTCTCCGGCCAGAAGTTATCGCAAGTGATGAGCACGAGTACATCCAGTGCTTCGGTGCAGGGCATGGACCCCGCTGTGACAGAGCCTGTCGTGGCGACCAGCCAGCCAGGCGCGGACGTCGCCGCAGCGCTGGCACAGGTCCGGTCCGCGGTCACCGATCTCATCATGGCCACACGCGAAGAACGCATCATCATGGCGGGCACAGCGAATCTGGCTCGCTCCGGGAGGGAGTTCGGTGAGAAGATGGCACCGATCCTCGAAGCTTTCGAAGAACAGGTTGTACTGCTCAAGCTGCTGACATCGATGGCCGAGGACCAAGAGGAGATCAGCGTTCGGATCGGTCGTGAGAATACTCACGAGTCATTCAGCTCGACATCTCTCGTGGCTGCCGAATATGGTCATGACGCGGGGTCCTCCGCTCGATTGGCTGTGCTCGGGCCGACCCGGATGGACTACCCCACGACGATCACAGCTGTGCGGGCCGTAGCGAAATACGTCTCCTCTGTCCTCGATCAGGGCTAGATGCACCGGCACGAGCGCACACAGCACACCATGACCACACAGCACAATAGGACCACACAGCACAGCGCGCACCAACACCACCGCGCGAACAGGCACGAGAACGCGAACAACGCACACCACCAGGGAGAGAGAAGTTTCTGTGGCCGATCACTATGAAACACTCGGAGTGTCCAAAGACGCTTCGGCGGCTGAAATCAAATCGTCGTACCGAAAGCTCGCTCGGAAATATCACCCCGATGTGAACCCCGGACACGAGGACGAATTCAAAGCCATTTCCCTCGCCTACGACGTCCTCTCCGATTCGGAGAAGCGCCGTAACTACGACATGGGAGGCGGCGAGAACGGACAGGGCTTCCCTGCCGGCGGTGGCGGCTTCGGCGGCTTCGGCGATATCTTCGAGACCTTTTTCGGTGGGGGAGCCGGCTCGGCCGGTGGCCCGATGCCGCGCACACAGCGTGGCAAGGACGCACTCGTCGGAGTCAACATCGATCTCGAAACCGCCGCGTTCGGCGGAAACATCGATCTCGATGTCACCACGGCAGTCGTCTGCGACACCTGTTCAGGTGCCGGAACACAGCAGGGCACATCCGTTGAGACCTGCACCCTGTGCCACGGAGCCGGCAGCGTCCAGCGCATGACCCGGACCCTGCTGGGCCAGATGGTGACCAACCAGACGTGCAACTCCTGCCACGGCTACGGCACCGTCATTCCCAGCCCCTGCCTCAACTGCCAGGGTGACGGACGCGTCCGCAAACAGCGGACCATGAAGATCCGAATCCCCGCCGGAGTCTCCGACGGCACACGCATCCAGCTCTCATCCCAGGGCGAAGTGGGCCCCGGCGGCGGACCTGCCGGCGACCTCTTCGTCGAGGTCATGGTGGCCCGCCACGAAGTATTCCAGCGCGACGGTGACAACCTGCGCGCCTCCGTCTCCGTGCCGATGACGGCAGCCGCACTCGGTGCCTCGATCCCCTTCGACACCTTCGACGGCACGCAGGATCTTTCCATCGAGGCCGGCATCCAGTCGGGCACCGTCGTCAAATTGCCCGGCCTCGGCGCCACCCGACTGCGCTCGGAGACCCGAGGCGACCTGCTCATCACGGTCGACGTGATGACGCCGGACAAGCTCGACGACGCGCAGAAGGACCTGCTTGCGCAGTTGGCAACGCTGCGTGAGGAAGAGACCCCACGCGCCCAGATCACCACCCAGAACCGTGGCGTGTTCTCCCGCATGCGTGAGAAGTTCGCCGGTCGGTGAGTCTTCCCGTCTTCTTCTCGCCCCAGTCCGCCGAGGCGGTCACCGGCCAGGTGCTCACTTTCGGTGAGGACGTGGCCGGGCACGCGGTCCGAGTCCGCCGACTCGGACCGGGGGACGAACTCGAAGTCGTCGACGGATCCGGCACCCGTGTGCGCGGAACCGTTTCGAACGCCTCGGCGAACGAACTCGGACTTCACGTCGCATCGGTCACGCACACGAGAGCAGACCAGCCACGGTTGGTTCTCGTGCAGGCTCTGGCCAAGGGCGACCGTGACCTGCAGGCGATCGAAACCGCCACAGAGATCGGCGTCGACGAGGTGGTTCCCTGGGCCGCCGAGCGTTCGATCGCCGATTGGCCGACGAAGAAGCGTGACAAGCTCGCCGCCAAATGGGACAACGTCATCCGGGCGGCCTCCCTGCAGGCCCGACGCTCCCGCTTCCCGTTGCGCCACGACCTGGTCCGCGGCACCGGCCTCGCAGCGACTCTGAGCGAGACTGACACCGTCTACGTCCTGCATGAGGCCGCAGAACTCAGACTCTCGCAGGCCCTGAGTGAATCTCGTTCCGCGGGCATCTGGTCTGCTGCCTCTGGAATGGAGAATTCTCCAGATCCCGAACGCATCGTCTTAGTCGTTGGTCCCGAAGGCGGCGTCAGCGACGCAGAGCTTGATGCACTCGCGGCCGTCGGCGCCAAAGCCGTACTTCTCGGTCCGACAGTCCTGCGGTCGTCCTCCGCCGGTGCGGCCGGGCTCGTCATGGCTCAGAATTCATTGGGCCGTTGGTGACTAAGCGGACTACGATGGAAGCACACAATTGCAGTACTCCTAAACGTACGAACAGCCACTAAGGATCATTCTGGACACCTCCACTCAGCCCACGAACTCTGTGAACCTCACTCCAGGCGAAGAAACGCCGTCGGACACAGTGCGTCTCGTGATTCCCGACTCCATCGATCTGGTCGAGTTCTTCGGACCGGGGGAGTCGAACCTGCGCAAGCTCGAGCGAGTCTTCCCCGACCTCGACCTGCATGTGCGGGCCAACCAGGTGCAGGCCACCGGTGAACCGAATCGCGTCGCAGCATTCGTCTCCGTCATCGGGGAACTCAAGAAGCTGCACGCCTCCGGCCACCGCATCAACGAAGAGACGATCGACCGGGTGGCGTCGTTCTCCTCCGAGGGGAAGGCAGCCTCGGCGGTGATGGGAACGAACATCCTCTCCACCCGTGGAAAGTCCATCCGTCCCAAGACGATGGGCCAGCACGATTATGTTAAGGCGATCCGCAACCATACGATCACCTTCGGCATCGGGCCTGCAGGCACGGGCAAGACCTACCTGGCCATGGCCATGGCCATCAACGCACTGCAGCACAAAGAAGTCTCACGCATCATCCTCACCCGTCCCGCGGTTGAGGCCGGAGAGAGCCTGGGCTACCTGCCGGGAACTCTCAACGAGAAGATCGACCCGTACGTGAGGCCCCTCTACGACGCCCTGCACGATATGGTCGATCCCGAATCGATCCCGCTGCTCATCGAAACGGGAACCATCGAGGTCGCACCGCTGGCCTATATGCGCGGGCGCACCCTCAACGACGCGTTCATCATCCTCGACGAGGCGCAGAACACGACCGGTGAGCAGATGAAGATGTTCCTCACCCGCCTGGGCTTCGGCGCTCGGATGGTCGTGACCGGGGACGTCTCCCAGATCGACCTGCCGGGCAAGACTCGCAGCGGTCTCAACGTCGTGCAGGACATCCTGACCGGAATCGAAGACCTGGAATTCTGCCACCTGGGCAGCAAGGACGTCGTCCGCCACTCACTGGTGACGAAGATCGTCGACGCCTACGACCTGTGGGGAAGCAGCGAATGAATACCGAGATCTCCAACGAAACAGATGCAGCGATCGACCTCGACGAGGTTGTAGCTCTGACTGAATACCTGGGCCAGGCTCTGCACATGCACGCCGGTGCAGAACTCGCCGTGACGATGGTCGATGCGAAGGCGATGGAGGAACTCCACGTCACCTGGATGGACCTCGACGGTCCCACCGATGTGATGTCCTTCCCGATGGACCAGCTCACGCAGGGGCAGGCCGGGGCGCCCACCGAGGGCCAGATGGGCGACATCATCATCTGCCCCGAGGTGGCCGCAGCCCAAGCCTCGTCTTCGGGACATTCGACGATGGACGAGGTGCTCCTGCTGACTGTCCACGGCTTCCTGCACCTTCTCGGCTATGACCACAGCGAACCCGAAGAGAAGGAAGAGATGTTCGCGCTGCAGCGGCATCTGCTGCTGACCTTCTTCGCTGCGCGCTACGACGGACGCACCGACATCCCTTCACCCACCGAGGTCTGAGTCGTGCTCTGGCTGTTCCTCGGCGCAGCACTGTGTCTCGTCGTCTCGGCGACGCTTTCGGCCGTTGATGCCGCTCTGCTCAGTGTCTCCCATCAGGCAATCCAGGACGCGAAAGACGAAGGCAAGAAGGCTGCGTTCCGGGCAGAGAAGATCCTGATCGATCTGCCCACCAACATCAACGTCATCATCTTCGTCCGCAACTTCATGGAAGCTCTGGCCACGGTGTTCATCGCTTTGGCCTATGACTCGATCTACTCCGTCGGACCGCTCATGGTCGTCCTCACCGTGCTCACCGCATCGATCGCGGTCTTCGTCGTTGCAGGAGTGTCGCCGCGAACCATCGGACGACGCCGTTCTCTGGCAGTCTGCCTCAATCTCAGCTGGGTTGTGGGCGTCGCCCTCGTGGTACTCAAACCGCTGACGAAGATCCTCGTCCTCCTGGGCAACCTGCTGACTCCGGATCGCGTGTACAAGGACGGCCCCTTCGTCACCTCCGACCAGCTGCGCGACCTGGTTGAGCGGGCCAGCGAATCCGATGTCATCGAAGACGGCGAACGCGAAATGATCCAATCCGTGTTCAACCTCTCGGACACCTCGGCGAACGAGGTCATGGTCCCGCGCACCGACCTCGTGACCGTCAACTCAGGAACCCCGCTGTCCAAAGTCATGAATCTCTTCCTCCGTTCGGGGTTCTCACGGGTCCCCGTCAGCGGCGAGGACCTCGACGACATTCGTGGCGTCGCCTACCTCAAGGACGTGGCCCGACGACTCCATCTCCACCCGGAGGACGCGGAGCGGTCGGTCGACATCCTGGCCAGAGGAGTGCTGTTCGTCCCCGAAACCAAACCCGCCGATGACCTGCTGGAGCAGATGCAGCTTGATTCGACGCATCTGGCGATCCTAGTCGACGAATACGGCGGCACCGCTGGGCTCGTCACGATCGAGGACATCGTGGAAGAGATCGTCGGCGAAATCGAAGACGAATACGACACCAGCGACGAAGAGCTCGTCGAGGCCGAAGACGGCTCATTCGTCATCAGCACCCGCATGTCCATCTCCGACTTCGCCGATCACTTCGATGTGAAGATCGACGAAGACGACGTCAACAGCGTCGGCGGTCTTCTCACGAAGCTCATCGGCCGCGTCCCCATCGACGGTTCGCACGCACAGATCGAAGGCCTCAACATCGAAGCGATGGAGGGCCAGGGCCGCCGCCACCGCATCACCCACGTCAGGGTTACGAAGGAAGAGAACTGAAATGGAATTTCGCACGGACTATCCCGAGAACTACAGGGCCGGCTTCGCCTGCTTCGTCGGCCGGCCGAACACCGGAAAATCAACGCTGACGAATGCTCTGGTGGGGGAGAAGGTGGCGATCACCTCGTCGAAGCCCCAGACCACTCGGCACACGATCCGCGGCATCGTCCACAAGGAAGACCACCAGCTGATCCTCGTCGACACCCCGGGCCTCCACAAACCACGCACCCTGTTGGGCAGCAGGCTCAACGACCTTGTGGCCTCGACCCTGAGCGAGGTCGACGTCATCGGCTTCTGCCTGCCCGCCGACGAACCCATCGGTCCCGGCGACCGGTACATCGCCTCCCAGCTTGAGCTCCTCGACGGGCGCACCCCGATCGTGGCCCTGGTGACGAAGACCGACAAGGTCTCCCAAGACAAGGTCGCCGAGGCGCTGATGGCCGTCGGCGAGCTCGCGAACTTCGCCGACGTGGTCCCGGTCTCCGCCGTGGATGGGTTCCAGATCGACACGGTCGATTCTGTGCTCACCGGTCATCTGCCGAAATCGCCCCCGCTCTACCCGGAAGGGGAGCTGACGGACGAGCCGGAGGAGAAGATGATTGCCGAACTCGTGCGTGAGGCCGCGCTCGAAGGCGTCCGCGACGAACTTCCTCACTCCCTGGCCGCTCAGGTCGAGGAGATGTACCCCCGTGAGGGACGCAGCGAGGACAACCCGCTGTGGAACGTCCACGTCAACCTCTATGTCGAACGTTCCAGCCAGAAGGCGATCATCATCGGCAAGGGCGGCAGCCGACTCAAAGCCATCGGCAGCGAATCCAGGCGCGGCATCGAGGCACTGCTGGGGACCAAGGTGTATCTCGACCTGCATGTGAAGATCGCCAAGGACTGGCAGCGTGACCCGAAGCAGCTGGGACGCCTGGGCTTCGACTTCAGCTGACAGGTCGTCGGCCGATGCAATTTCGGCTGAGAGGACTCTCACGTCAGCGGCAGTTGATTGACGAGGCGCGGCCTGCAATAGACTAGGCCGAGTGAATGCCGAGCAGACTCTGGTCGCACTGAGCGACCGTTCCCCCCAAGTTGCCCCCGACGAACTCATTGCGGGCCTTGTCCCGCCACCGCAGTTCCAGGACGTGTCCTTCGCCAGCTACCGCACCGATGACTCGGAGCCCTCGCAGGCTCAAGCACGCAACAAGCTTGAGGAGTTCGTGGCGTCGTCGACATCGAAGGGCTTCCTGGGCAAACTGTTTTCGAAGGGCAAGGACGGACCCAAGGGGGTCTATCTCGACGGCGGCTACGGCGTAGGCAAAACCCACCTCCTGGCCGCGGCATGGCATGCCAATGAGAAGCCTGCGACCTTCGGCACGTTCGTCGAATATACGAACCTCGTCGGCGCGCTCGGTTTCATCCGTGCTCGCGACGATCTCTCACAGATGAAGCTCGTCTGCGTGGACGAGTTCGAACTCGACGATCCCGGTGACACGGTGCTCATGTCGCGACTCATGCGCGAACTGACCGACGCTGGGGTGAAGATCATCGCCACCTCGAACACCTTGCCCGGGGCACTGGGAGAGGGTCGCTTCGCGGCACAGGATTTCCTCCGGGAGATCCAGGCGCTTGCCGACCAGTTCGACATCTACCGGATCGAGGGTAAGGACTACCGCCATCGCGGGCTGAGTGAACCTGCTGATCCGGTTCCGGCTGAGAGCCTTGACGCCGAGACGGCTAAGTTGACCGGCACCGTCGCCCGCGACGACTTCCCGACGCTTCTGCGGCATCTCTCCACGGTCCACCCTTCGCGTTACGGACGCATGGTCGACGGTCTCGACGCAGCCGTGTGGGAGGACGTGCAGACGATCGACAACGAGGGTGTAGCCCTGCGCTTCGTCGCGCTCGTCGACCGGCTCTATGACCGCGACGTCACGATCATCAACTCGGGCCAGGCGCTGAACAAGGTCTTCACCGACGAGTCGCTGGCCGGAGGCTACCGCAAGAAGTACATGCGCTGCCTTTCGCGCTTGACGGCACTCTCTGCGCAGTAGCCGGCGCTCTCCCTGCAGCATTCAGCAGCGAGCACTCAGCGCGGAGGCTTCGGCGCTACTGCAACTTGAGATACCTGAGGACCTCGAGTTCGGGGATCCAGTCGGGGAGACCGATGATCCTCAATGCACTCCAGACGAGGACTGCGACGAACGCTGCTGTGACCGCAGCGATCGTCCAGCGCACCCACAGCGGCTGCGCCATGACCCAATGCGTCCATTTCTCGACGTGGACTCGCACGAAGTGCAGAATCCTCTGCGCCCAGCTGAACTCGCTGGAGATGACGAACAGTCCGATGATGACGATGAGCCACCCGGGGCCCGGCAGTGGCACAAGCAGTAGTCCGATGAGCACGATGAGAGTGCCCACTGCGCCGACGACGATCCGATAGAGCCGTGCCGCGTGCGGGTTGGCTGTGATGTTTCCGCGCCAGCGCAGGAAGCTCAGACGTGTTTTGCGCCAGGGGCGCACGCCTTGCTTGTGATGGCGCGACAGCCACCCTTGCGGGCGCTTGTCCGTGGGGTCATCGTTCACTCTTCCAATATAAGTCGATGAGTCTGAAAGCTAGATTTGCGCGTGTGACCACGATCACGCCGATCTGATTTTGCATGGACCGTCACCTGCGTATAGAGTTGTATCTCGTTGCCAGGGAAACCGGGCAGTGAGAAATGCGGATGTGGCTCAGCTGGTAGAGCATCACCTTGCCAAGGTGAGGGTCGCGGGTTCGAATCCCGTCATCCGCTCGGAGGCGTCATGGCACTGCCTTGGCGGTGGCGTGGCCGAGAGGCGAGGCAGCGGCCTGCAAAGCCGTATACACGGGTTCGAATCCCGTCGCCACCTCAGATTCGTCCGATGGTTCTCCATTGGTGAGTCGGCGCGATTGGCGCAGCGGTAGCGCGCTTCCTTCACACGGAAGAGGTCACTGGTTCGATCCCAGTATCGCGCACAGGGACCTTGTGTTCCGGTGCAATAACTGAATAAGGCGCGATTGGCGCAGCGGTAGCGCGCTTCCCTGACACGGAAGAGGTCACTGGTTCGATCCCAGTATCGCGCACAGAAGAAGCCCCGAGTGACTCACTCGGGGCTTCGTGCATTCATCGCCGAATGATTCCGGCCGGAGGAGCGCGGACCGATGTGTCGGCCGTGTGTCAAGACTGCCACGTGGAAGTCATGGGGAAAGGCACACATTCACTAGTACGCTAGTGAGGGTAACCATCGACGAATACTTCGGAGCACTCATGTCTACTCCTCAGAACCCGTATGAACCGAATGACGGTTCTGGAAATCAGAACCCCAACGGTCAGGGCCCCGACAATCAGCCGCCCAGCGCTCCTAGTTTCTCTGGAGATCAGAACAGCGCGCCTCAGTACGGCTCACAGAACGACCCGAACCAGCAGCCTCAGTACGGCTCACAGCCCCAGTATGGTTCGCAGCCTCAGTACGGTCAGCCGATTGACACGGGAGCGCCAAGCTACGACCAGAATCAGGGTGGCTACGGCCAAGGCTACGGTGCCAACGCGTCGGGCTACGACGCCAACGCACAGGGCTACTACGGTCAAGACCCCTACGGCCAGAACCAGGGCGGCTACGGCCAGGGTTATGACCCCAATGCACAGGGCTATGACGCAAACCAATACGGTCAGCAGCCTGCTTATGCCGGTGCTGACGGTTCTTCGGACCAGTTCATTCCTGCCAACCCCAATGCGAGCTACGGTTCGTATTCTGCTGGCCCGGGCAACAACAAGTCGAAGAACATCTGGGGCATTCTCGCTCTTGTCGGTGGCATCGCCGGTATCGTCCTGTCCATTTTCTTCGGGATCGGATTCCTCTTCGGAGTTGCTGGTGTGATCTTCGCGTTCGTCGGTCTCTCCTCGATCAAGAAGGGGGTGGCCAACAACAAGGGCATGACTATTACCGGCATGATCCTCAGTTTCATTGCCATCCTGTTCTCGATCATCTCTGTCATCGTCACCTTGATCTTCGGTGGCATGTTCATCACCGCGATCGGCGAAGCTGCCGATGCGCAGTCCTCATCCCCAGCACCGGTCCAAGGCCCCTCTGACCCAGCACAGGACCCCAGCGAGGGTGCAGGTTCATCTGACGACAGTGAAGAAGCTGCTCCTCCTGTCGAGGACGGCGGGGTCGAGATCGGCACCGATCTGACCGCGGCCATCGCCGTGAAGCCAGGTACCGTGGACGAATATGCGGCAGGAGCCGAAAGTACCAAGGGTGAGGTCGCAGTCGTGACTGTGACCGTGAAGAACAGCGGGAGCTCAGACGCCGATCTGGGGCTTGCCCGAGTCACGGCCGATAACGGTGCCGGCAAGGAGTATAAGGACGTCTTCGACGGCTCCAAGAATTACTCAGGTGGCTTCGCATTCAGCGAGCCGGTCCCCGCGAATGGAGAGAACACTGTCCAGCTCGCGTTCGCAGTGCCGTCGGCTGAAGTCGACAAGGTTCACCTGAAGCTCTCACTGACCGAAGATCTCGGTAAGGGCAAGGACTTCGAATTCAGCAAGGCCGCGTGATGTGGCTCGGGGCGGTGCGTCGATCCCGAGCGACATAGGCGCGAACCGCGCAGACATCGAAAATTGCATACGATTCATCAGTTGGGTGGCGGTCTCACGACTGCCACCCAACTGATTTCGCACCGCCGATTAGGTATTAGACTCTAGGGGCGAGGCACCCCAACACAGACGAACGGAGAAGATCAGTGGCTGACAGCATTGACTGCGCGGGAGAGACCATTCCTTGGAAACAGGGGTTGACTGGCACGGAGATCTTCTCCACGGACCGCACAGTCGTTGCAATGTGGCTCGACGGACAGCCCGTCGATCTCAGTCGCGAACTCGCCGCTGGTGACCAGATCGCTCCGATCACCATCGATTCTCCAGCCGGACTCGACATTCTTCGCCACTCGACCGCCCACGTCACAGCCCAGGCTGTCCAGGACCTGTTCCCCGACGCGAAGCTCGGCATCGGCCCCTACATCACAGACGGCTATTACTTCGACTTCGACGTGGCCGAGCCCTTCACCCCCGAAGACCTCAAGGCGATCCAGAAGAAGGCCGCCCAGATTGTGAAGTCCGGCCAGAGCTTCAACCGCGTCGTCGTCACCGAGGACGAAGCCAAAGCGCGCATGGCCAACGAGCCCTACAAACTCGAACTGATCTCCGACAAGGGTGCAGGCTCCGACGATTCCGCCTCCGTCGAGGTCGGTGCCGGCGAGCTCACCGTCTATGAGAACCTCGACCGCAAGGGCGAGATCGTATGGCAGGATCTCTGCCGAGGACCGCACCTGCCCACCACCAAACTGATCGGCAACGGATTCGCCGTCACCCGCTCCTCGGCGGCCTACTGGCGCGGAGACCAGGCCAATGCCAGTCTGCAGCGCGTCTACGGCACCGCCTGGGCCTCGAAAGAGGATCTCAAAGCACACCAGGACCGCCTCGCCGAGGCCGAACGCCGTGACCACCGCAAGCTCGGCGCCGAACTCGACCTGTTCTCATTCCCCGAGGAACTCGGTTCAGGCCTGCCCGTCTTCCACCCCAAGGGCGGTGTCATCAAGCGCGAGATGGAGGACTACGTCCGCGCCCGCCACATCGAAGAAGGCTTCGAATACGTCGGCACCCCGCACATCTCGAAGGAAAACCTGTACTACACATCGGGGCACCTGCCGTACTACGGCGAGAACATGTTCCCGTCGATCTCCGTCGACGAGGTCCGCGACGAGTCCGGTGAGATCGTCAAGGAGGGCACTCCCTACCGCCTCAAGGCGATGAACTGCCCCATGCACAACCTCATCTACCGCTCGCGCGGTCGCTCATACCGTGAGCTTCCCCTGCGTCTCTTCGAGTTCGGCACCGTGTACCGCGACGAGGCCTCCGGAGTCGTCCACGGCCTCACCCGCGTGCGCGCACTGACACAGGACGATTCGCATTCCTATGTGGCTCAGGAAGACGCCGCCAAGGAGATCCGCCACCTCCTCGAATTCGTCCTCAGCCTGCTGCGCGATTTCGGACTCGATGACTTCTACCTGGAACTGTCGACTCGCGACGAAGACGGGAAGAAGAAGGACAAATTCATCGGCTCGGATGAGCAGTGGGCAGAAGCCACGCAGGTTCTCGAAGAGGTCGCGTTGGAAACCGGACTCGAACTGGTTCCCGACCCGGGCGGAGCCGCGTTCTACGGCCCCAAGGTCTCCGTCCAGGCCCGCGATGCCATCGGCCGGACCTGGCAGATGTCGACCGTTCAGCTCGACTTCAACCAGCCCGAGCGCTTCGGTCTGGAGTACCAGGCCGCCGACGGCACCCGCAAACAGCCCGTGATGATCCACTCGGCAAAGTTCGGCTCCATCGAACGGTTCATGGGTGTGCTCATCGAACACTATGCGGGTGCGTTCCCCGTCTGGTTGGCACCGGTCCAGGTCACCTGCATTCCCGTGGCCGAGGAATTCAACGAATACCTCGCGGAGGTGGCCTCACAGCTGCGCGCCGCCGGAGTGCGCGTGGAGATCGACGACAGCGACGATCGGTTCCCGAAGAAGATCCGCAACGCCTCGAAGTCGAAGGTGCCCTTCGTGCTCATCGCCGGTGGGGAGGACCGCGACGCAAATGCCGTGTCGTTCCGTTTCCGCAACGGTGAACAGGACAACGGCGTATCCGTCGCCGAGGCGGTCAGCAGGATCATCGAATCCATCGAAGCCAAGGCCCAGGTATGACGGAGAAACCACACAACCACCTCGGCGAGGGCAGCTCCGATCCTTGTGAGGGCATACCTGAACCAGAGGCGGCTGCAGGCTTTCCCGGCGAACCTGATGGCTTCCAGCGGCTGTGGACACCACATCGGATGGTCTACATCGGCGGACAGGACAAACCCAAGGACTCCGGAGTCTCCGAATGTCCGTTCTGCACGGCACCGACGAAGTCCGATGAAGAGGGCCTGATCGTGGCCCGCGGTGACGAGGTGTACGCGGTGCTCAACCTGTATCCGTACAACCCGGGCCACCTCCTCATCTGCCCCTATCGTCACGTCGCGGACTACACGGAGCTGACCGAGTCGGAGACCGCTGAACTCGCTCACTTCTCGCAGAAGGCGATGACCGTCATCCGCGCCGTGTCATCCCCGGACGGCTTCAACCTGGGAATGAACCAAGGTCCCGTGGCAGGTGCCGGAATCGCCGCACACCTCCACCAGCACATTGTGCCCAGATGGGGCGGGGACTCGAACTTCCTGCCCGTCGTGGCACAGACCAAAGCTCTGCCGCAGGTGCACGCTGATGTGCAGGCAGCGCTGTCAAAGGAATGGAACAGATGAACCCCGAAGATCTCGACGCCCTCGCCGAGTACTCATCCCCAGTGATACGCGGCAGCGAAGCCGTCATCACAATCACCCGTCCCGACCTTGAATCCAACAGCTACCTCTCGCAGCTGTTCGCGCTGTCAGGGGAGTCCTCGCGACGGTTGACCCACAACTGGCGAGACTACGCACCCGAGGTCCGCACCAATTGGTCCGGATATCTGAGCGCGGCCAAGAAGGAATCCGGTCAGCTGTTCGTCGGTTCCAGCCTCGAAACTGCTCATCGGATCACGGACAATCACCTCGGCGTCTCCGAATTCGCACTCGATGATGACGGCGCACGAGCTCTCTACGTCGCCCGGGTCGCTGAAACGGGACGCTACGGTCAGGACGAGGACGTTCCCGCCAGCGAGGAAGCGCCACGGCGAATCACCTCGGCGGCCTACCTGAGCAATGGGCTCGGCTACACGAACGACCGTCCGGCGCGAGCATTCCTCGTCGATCTCGTCGAACCGGGGCTGGGCAAGTCCGGCATTGCCGGCGGTGCCGAAGTCCCGTTGTCCACACTCTTAGAGACCCCAGAATCCGACGTCCACGACCCGCAGTTCTCACCGAGTGGCACCAGAGTCAGTGTGGTCTCCTCGCTGGCGCCTGACCACGGCGAGCCTGACCTGCGCTCTACCGTGTGGCTGCTCGGCGGAGAACGCCCCGAAGCGTTGACGCTGCCACGGATGAGTGTGAACCTGCACCGGTGGATCGACGAAGAGACCCTGCTGCTCATCGGCAATGAACTGACCCGAGACGAACTCGACTTCGTCGGGCAGATGCCCGGACTCTTCGTCCACGATCTGACAGCCGGTTCGACACGGCGTCTGACAGACCCTGAGACCGTCTCAGTCGCCTCGATCCGGCCTCAGATCGCCGGTACCGGCCATGGCACCGGCCATGGCACCGGCCATGGCACCGGCCACGGCAGTGGTGTCCGCGGAGATGCGCCTGTCATCGCTGTTGTGGACACGGACGGAGCCTCACGGATCATCTCGATCGAACTGGCGGCGGAGAACCGCACGCTGGACGAGCTGGACTTCCTCACGGACGAAACAGCCGTGGTCAACGGCATCGATGTCGACGGCGACAGCCTCGTCTGGACAGGGGACACGCCCACCAACCCAGCCGTGCTACACCGAGTGCGGCTCTCAGCCGACGGCACGAAAGCCACGGGCACAGGCGGGGACATCACCGCCACGGACGCCGGCTCGACCACGACAGACGACGGCGCGGTCAGGGCACACCCAGCGCCCGCGAATTCCGTCCTCCCACAGCTTCTTCGAGTCGACGGTGAGGGCGGGTCCATCACCGGGTGGCTGGCGAAGCCCAGCGGCCCAGGACCGTTCCCTGTCATTCTCAACATCCACGGTGGACCGTTCGCGCAGTACACCCACGGGTGGTTCGACGAAACCCAGATCCTCACCTCGGCGGGCTATGCCGTGGTCTACGCAAATCCGCGCGGCTCCGGCGGACGCACTCGTACGTGGGGGACAGCGGTTCAGGGGGACATGGCCGCCCCAGCAATGGCCGACGTCCTGGCCGTCCTCGACCACGCATTGGCCGGCGATGCAGAGCTCGACTCCAGCAGCCTCGGCGTCCAAGGCGGTTCCTATGGCGGCTATCTCACCGCGATGATGACCGCCGACGATCACCGCTTCCAGGCGGCGATCGTCGAACGTGGCTATCTCGACCCCGACAGCTTCGTGGGCACCTCCGACATCGGACGCTTCTTCACAGAGGAATACACCACTCGTGATGCGCAGGCCATTGCACGGCAGTCGCCGTTGGCACATGCCTCACAGGTGCGCACACCCAGCCTCGTGATGCATTCGGAACTCGACTTCCGGTGTCCGCTCGAACAGGCACAGCAGTACTATGCCGCACTGCAGCGAGCGGGTGTCGACACGGAGCTGCTCATCTTCCCAGGCGAGAATCACGAACTCTCACGCGCGGGCCAACCTCGGCACCGTCGGCAGCGCTTCGAGGCGATGCTCGACTGGTGGGATCAGCATCTGGGTGGAGACGTCGATGCGAATCTCGACGACGAAACCACCTCGGCGATCCGCTGAACCATGGCTGACCACAGCGCCTCAGAGGCGATCCCCTTACCCCGCCTGCACCTGGTGAGAACACGTCCCAAGTCGGTGATTTCTCACATTGAACGCCACCAGCTTGGTGGAGTGAGCACTACCCGATATCGTTCTGTCGGTTACGATTGCGGTCTTGCTGGTTGCTTGCCGCTTCACTATTCTGCACAGACTGCTTCCGTCCATAGCCAACTCCTGGAGAACCATGAAACCGCGTAAAGCCTCACGGGTCGTATTACTCAATGAGCGCGACGAGGTTCTCCTGATTCGAGCCCAGGACCTGCTCACGCCCACCCACCAATGGTGGATGACCTGCGGTGGAGGGTCCGAGCTGGGTGAATCGGCGGCGCAGACCGCAGCACGTGAACTCGCAGAGGAGACCGGAATCGAATGCGAACCCGGCGAACTCATCGGCCCCTTGGCCACACGCGACGAGGTCTTCGAATTCACGGAGAAGTCGCTGCATCAGCAGGAAACCTACTTTGCATTCCGCACCAGCGAGGACATCGAGCTCGAGGACGCTGTCTGGACGGACATCGAAAAGCGCAGTCTGCTCGAATTCCGGTGGTGGTCCCGCGAGGAGCTGATGGCCACGACGGAGACGATCTACCCGAAGAATCTGCTCAGCCTCATGGATCTCGTCACGGCCGGCTCTGTGCCCGAGGTTCCTCTCGTCATCGACTGAACACCGTGGTGCATGCGTGGTGCTCCCGAGACGGCAGAGCGGGGCACATAACGGGCATTGAGCGTATAGACTCTAGGGGCTATATCTAAAGGAAGGAACACCAGTGTCAGGTCATTCCAAGTGGGCAACGACTAAACACAAAAAAGCCGCCATCGATTCTAAGCGGGCGAAGCTCTTCGCCAAGCTGATCAAGAACATCGAGGTTGCCGCTCGAAACGGTGGGCCTGATCTTGAAGGCAACCCGACGCTGTTCGACGCGGTTCAGAAGGCGAAGAAGAACTCTGTTCCCGCCGACAACATCACCCGCGCGGTCAAGCGCGGCGGTGGTCTCGACGGCTCTGCCGTGAACTACGAGAACATTCTGTACGAAGGATACGCCGCCGGCGGTGTCGCCCTCCTCATCGAATGTCTGACCGACAACCGCAACCGGGCAGCCTCTGAAGTCCGCGTGGCAGTCACGCGCAACGGCGGCACCATGGCAGACCCCGGATCGGTCACATACAACTTCGACCGCAAGGGCGTCATCACCGTTCCCGCCGAGGGAACCGACGAGGACTCGATCCTCCTGGCCACCCTCGACGCCGGAGCCGAAGAGGTCAAGGACGAAGGTGAGAACTTCGAGATCATCTGCGAAGCCACTGACCTCGTTGCCGTACGTACAGCACTTGTCGATGCAGGCATCGATTACGACTCGGCCGAAGCATCGTTCGTGCCCGGAATCGAAGTCAGCCTGGACGCGGAAACAGCCACCAAGGTCTTCAACCTCATCGACGCGCTTGAAGACAGCGACGAGGTACAGAACGTCTACTCCAATGCTGATGTCAGCGACGAGGTTCTTGCCGAACTCGATGCGTGATGGCATCGAACATGGTTACCGATGAGAATCCTCGGCGTTGATCCGGGCCTGACCCGGTGCGGGCTGGGTGTCATTGACACCCAGCCCGCCCGCAAGGTCAAAATGGTGTCAGTCGATGTGCTGCGGACACCATCCACGGATTCCGTGGACCTGCGTTTGGGCGCCCTTGCCGAGGCGTTCGACAGCTGGTTGGACACGTACCGTCCCGATGTCGTCGCCATCGAGCGCGTGTTCGCTCGCAACGATGTTTCCACGATCATGGGCACTGCACAGGTCTCGGGTCTGACGATGGGCCTTGCCGCGAGACGTGGACTGCCTGTGGCCATGCACACGCCTTCCGAGGTCAAAGCCGCCATCACCGGATCGGGACGCGCTGATAAGAAGCAGGTCACGAACATGGTGACCCGGATCCTCGAACTCGACGCGGCACCTAAGCCGGCCGATGCCGCCGACGCTCTCGCGATTGCTATCTGCCACTCATGGCGCGGGGCGCTGAGCGGACAATCGACCCCCGGAGCGAACAAAGACCTCAACGAGCGCAAGAGCGCTGGCCGCCAAGGTGCAGGCATGACGAAGGCACAGGAGCAGTGGGCCAAGGCCCTTCGCAACTCCAAATAGCGTCATAGCGGTTTTGCGTCCTGCTGGTGTTCTGCCGGTGTTCTGCTGTGCCGTGATTTTGGCACTTCGTTTCACCGTCATTCTTTTCTGTTCACCGTCATTTCGTTTCGCAATGCGAGGCAGGTGTGGCGGCTATTTTTGTTTGGAGTGCACGAGCCCGAGAATCCGGGTACCGGGAATCTGCACCCGGATCTCGATGTAGTGGGTTGGTTGTGTGTCTCTCTGTCCCGAGGTGCTCGTTGTTCTGTGTTCGCAGTTCTATTTGCCCTGGGCAGATACTGATTGGAGGCAGCTGCGATTCGAACACACTAGAAAGTGATAGAAACTATGACCGAAGAATCGAATATAGGTCTGTACAAGTGATGTTAGCGCTATTATAATGAGATTAATCACGCAACAATGTTGTTGACGAACGGACGCATAGGCGATGACTCTCACCCCCGACCAGACGCCAGGAAAGAGCGGCAAACGCTCACTTGGTGCTGCTCGGCGGAAACTTGGTGCGAGCCGGCACGGATCTGACGCGGTGGCGGGGGAGTCCGTTGCCGGTCGAAACGAACCATCGGCGGCGCCGGCGACGGGATCAGAGCCGACATCGCTTCGTGAGCAGCTCGAAGCCGCTGGAATGGACCTGACTGGCAACCCCCTGGTGGGGAAGCTCGATTCGATCGCCGCGGTTCCCGTGAGGCCCCTAGAAGACTGTGATGATGAGCAGATTCCTCCCGGCGATTCTGCCGTGGCGGAGGCGCAGCTTGCTTCTCTGGGCGATGCGGAGACATTCGATTCAGATGCTGGCACGCCCACGGACGGCAGCGGCAGCGAACAATCCACACCTGGAGATGGAAGTGAACCAGCTGCCACGGTTCCTCACCCACTCCTGTCCGAGACCGAATGGCGTGACCTCGACCGACTTGCACCTGAACTGACCCACAGCATCAGTGGTCTCACCATTCTCAAAGACGAACTGCTGAGTTTCTCACGCCCTCTTGGGCCCGATCAGGCGATGACAGTTGTCAATGGGATCGAAACCGCCACCCGCATCCTCGAGGCGATGTCGGCCGTTGCACTATCGGTCTACGACCGGTGTGGGACACCCGCCGACTACGGGGCAAAGACGACGAAGGCGCTGGTCCAGAACCGTTTCAACCTGACCGGCTATGAAGCCAACCGACGCACCGAGCTCGCCAAGAATCTTGGCAGCCGCGCATATATGACGGGCCAACCCAGAGAACCCGTCAACCCCATCGTTGCGAAGGCTCTGCACGCTGGAGTGCTTTCGGCAGGTCAGGCGACCACGATCAACGACTGCCTGTCCAAACTGCCGTTCTGGGTATCGGCCGAAACTCGCGACACAGTGGAATCAGACCTCGTGGACAAAGCGCCGCGTGTTCGGGTCTCAGATTTGAAGACGATCTTCGCCGCTATTCTGGACCGTCTCGACCCCGACGGAGAAGAGCCGAAGCTCCCGCCGGATCGTGGGCGCTGCTACGTCAACGTTCGAGCCCGCGATGACGGGACCTGGGTTCTCAGAGGACTGCTGGATCCTGTATCGGGGGGAGTCCTGAGCGGGTTGCTGACTTCGCGCATACTGCCTGGAAGCAGTTCGAAAATCGGGCAGGGTGCGCCGGGACCCGTAGAAGATCTGCAGGAACAAGGCAATGAGCGGGTAACCACGAACGACGAGGATCTCGACGAGCCCGAGTTCGATATCTTCAGAGCAGTTCTGGCCGGAGAAGTCGCGGACGCTGCACTGCCAGATCATCTGCGAAACGAGAAGTCCTCAGTCTTCGGCGTACGCGAAGACGGCACACCGATCGATACGGGTACGGGCCAAGGCACAGTGAGGAACCGAATCTACGAACGCTTCGCAACAATGATCTCCCGCGTCGAAATGGATCGGATAGGCCGTGGTTCACCATTCGCCCTGGTCGTCACAGCGAAAGCCGAAGACATCACGTCCGGAAAAGGACGCGCATCCACCGGCTGCGAAGCCGAATTTCCGCTATCAACGGCAGCCAGCGAAGGCTTGAACGGATCAGTCTTCTTCCACCTGATGTCGGACAAAGCCAAAACGATGGAAATCTCCACCGAAGGCCGATATGCCACGAACAGGCAAGTGGCAATACTGGCGGCCAGAGACCAAGGCTGCACATTCCCCGGATGCGACGCACCGCCGGGATGGTGCGATGCTCACCACATCGTGCCCTGGGCCAATGAAGGCAAAACTGATATAAACAACCTCACATTGGCATGCGGGCTGCACCACCACCTGATCGACAAATCAGACTGGTATGCCCGAATGCTCCACGACGGCCGTCCCGCTTGGATTCCGCCGCCCAGCATCGACGTGGAACGGCGCCCGATCCTGCATTCCAGGTTCGTCGCGCAGGCGATCATCGATGGACTCTCCGGCGGGGAAGGATTCCCGTCCCAATAGTTGGCTGATGATGCCTTCAACGCTGTCTGCAACAGGGCGGTGCCTTGATATCGTCGGTATGTCGAGGCCGGTTCCGGAAGACCAACTGATAGCCTGGATTCGTACAAGTGTTCCCACACGAAAGGCAGGCCGTGATCAGTTTCCTCAGCGGTACGGTCCATCGCATCGCAGCTGACCACCTCGTCATTCTCACCTACGGTGTCGGACGCAAGGTCAACGTCACGCCGGACACCCTTTCAAACACTCGCCATGGTGCGAACATCGAGCTCGTGACCACCCTGGTCGTGCGTGAGGACTCCATGACTCTCTTCGGGTTCGGAACTGAAGACGAGAACCACACCTTCGAAGTGCTGCTGTCGATCTCCGGAATCGGTCCGCGCCTGGCGATGGCGATCCTGTCCGTAATGGGACCGGGAGAACTGGCGGCCGCGATCTCGAATCAGGACGCCAACGCGCTGACTCGAGTCCCAGGTATCGGCAAAAAAGGTGCCTCCCGAATCATCCTCGAGCTCGAAAACAAACTGCCGAAACTCGCCGCATCAGACCCGGGCCCCCAGCTGTCCTTCGGCGGAGCGAACCAGCAGGTCGTGGATGCACTGGTCGGACTTGGCTGGAAAGAGTCCCAAGCCGCTGATGTCGTGCAGGAAGTCGTCAACGATCTTGGCCAGAATGCTGGCACGTCGGAGCTCCTGAAGGCTGCACTCAAGGTCATGGGTGCCCGGAAGTGACAAGCTCCTATGAGGACGGAAGCACCTCCTATGAAATGGAATTCGGCGATCAGGAGCTGACCGGCGCTGAAGAAGAGCGTTTGGTCTCGGGTCGCGCGGAGACCGCAGAGCGTGATGCAGAAGCTGCGCTTCGTCCCAAGGGACTGCAGGATTTCATCGGCCAACCTCAGGTCCGCGAACAGCTTTCCCTCGTGCTCGATGCCGCGAAAGCACGAAACAGGGCCCCCGACCATGTGCTGCTCTCGGGCCCTCCTGGACTGGGAAAGACCACATTGGCGATGATCATCGCGCATGAGATGCAATCGAGCCTGAGGGTCACCTCAGGGCCGGCAGTTCAGCATGCCGGAGATCTCGCCGCGATCTTGTCGTCTCTGGAAGAAGGCGAAGTTCTATTCATCGACGAAATCCATCGCATGGCTCGTGCCGCAGAAGAGATGCTCTATGTTGCGATGGAGGACTTCCGCGTCGACGTCATCGTCGGCAAGGGCCCCGGCGCCACAGCAATTCCCCTCGACCTGCCGCAATTCACCATGGTCGGAGCCACGACCCGCTCTGGCCTGCTCCCCGCGCCGTTGCGTGACCGGTTCGGATTCACGGGACTCCTGGACTTCTACTCCAGCACCGATCTCCTGACCGTGCTGAAACGATCAGCTCACATGCTCGGAATCGAAGCAGATCTCGCAGGTTTGAAAGAAATCTCAACGCGATCTCGCGGCACACCACGTGTCGCCAATCGACTTCTGCGCCGAGTCAGAGATTGGGCGCAGGTGCGCGGAACCGGCATCATCGACGAAGCTGCGGCACTCACCGCACTCAAGGTTTACGAAGTCGACGAGCTGGGCTTGGATCGACTCGACCGTTCCGTGCTGCAGGTGCTGTGCAAGCGTTTCGGCGGGGGACCGGTTGGCCTCAGCACTATCGCTGTTTCCGTCGGAGAAGAGGCCGATACCGTTGAAACCGTCTCGGAACCTTACCTTGTTCGAGAAGGTCTGATCAGTCGAACTCCGCGCGGTCGCGTCGCGACCGCGGCAGCCTGGAAGCACCTTGGGATGCAGATCCCAGCAAACTATGAGTTCTGATCCCGGCAATTGAGTTCGCCTTGAGTACTTAGTACGAACTAAGGTAGTGGACTGGTTCGTTCTTATGAAAGGTAGATACCTGTGGATTTATTGATCCCTCTCGCGCTTGCTGCGCTGCTTATTTTTTTCCTATTCAATTCTCGGCGTAAGCAGAAGGCGCGTGCAGAGCAGATCAAGACGGGACTCGTCCCCGGAGCTACTGTGATGACAACGTTCGGTGTCTTCGGAACCGTTCTGTCCATCGACGAAGAAAACAACCAGGTCACTCTCGAATCTGGCCCCGGCACCGTCCTGCGCGTGCACCGCCAGGCAATCGGTCAGATCAACAACCCTGAAACCGAAGGCGCCGCTGCAGACGGTGCGGTTGCAGGTTCGGCCGACGTTGCCGACGACGCTGAGAGCAGCGATGCTCCGGCAATCACCGACGCGGAACTCGACGCTATGAATGAGCGCAAGCGTGCAGAGGGAACGACCGGCGAGGCAGAGCTTCCAGCAGACGACGTCGTCGACTCTGACGCCGAAGTGATCTCAGACGCCGATGAGCTTAAAGCCGACGACGGTGCGGATGACCTCGGTGAGGCTGATGCTGATGCATCGGACATCGATCCTTCCGATCCTGAGAACAAAAAGAAGAACTGACTTCGCTCACTGCACTCAATCGAAAGCTGAAACGTGTCCGATATTGAAGAAAAGCCACGTCCTGGTTTGCGCTTCGTGTGGCTGTCGATCATTGCTGCACTGCTCCTGGCCATCATTGCCGGCGGTGTCGTGTGGTCCGATGCCACAACAACTCCGAAGCTCGCTCTCGACCTCGAGGGCGGAACCTCGATCATCCTGGAACCCCAGGTTTCGAAGGACACGGACATCAGCAAGGAACAGCTTGACCAGGCTGTGTCGATCATCCGACAGCGCGTGGACTCGACCGGTGTGTCTGAAGCCGAGATCACGACTCAAGGTGACCGCAACATTGTCGTGAACCTGCCGGGCAACCCCGACGAGGAAACACGCAACCTGGTTCGCTCTTCCGCCCAGCTCGTCTTCCGCCGTGTCGCCCTCGTCGGTGACCCCCGTTCCCAGGAGGAAATCCAAAAGGAACAGGAGAAGAGCGGCGGAGACAAGCAGGAGGACCCGTCCAAGGGTCTGTCCGATGAGGAGAGGAAACGACTCAAAGATCTCACCGGTGGCAGTGGCGAAGACAAAGGAGACGCACCTGCTGGCGGGGGCGAGGTCTCCAAGGCAAGCGGCGATGACGCCAACGCTGGTGGAAAGATTCCTGGCCCAGCCGGCAAGGACGCTGCGAAATCAGGAGAGAACAGCGGGGACAAGGCAGCCGAGAAGAACGGGTCCGGAGACAGCGAAGATACGAAGGTCACCGACTCGACTCCACGTCCTCTCTTCGACCCCGAGAAGGACACCGACAAGTGGCAGACTGACGCCATCATCAAGAAGTACACAGAGCTCGACTGCACCGATCCGAAGAATCGCACCGGTGGTCAGCAGCAGGCGTCGGATAAACCAGTCGTCGCCTGCGCCAAGGACGGAAAGTCCAAGTACATTCTGGGTCCGGTCGAACTTTCGGGAGACCATCTCGCAGATGCCAGCTTCGGCTACAAGGCGGGTGCCAACGGAACACAGACGAACCAGCCGGCTGTGAACCTCAAGTTCGACTCCACCGGACGGGAGATCTTCAAACAGATCACCTCCGACATCACCGGCAAGCAGCAGCCGTACAACCAGTTCGCCATCGAGCTTGACGGGAACGTGCTTTCGGCACCATCTTCAGATGCAGCGATCACCGACGGAAACGCAGAGATCTCGGGTAGCTTCACCCTCGACTCGGCGCAGACCTTGGCCGACCAGCTCAAGAACGGCTCGCTGCCTTTGAGCTTCCAGGTCCAGAGCGAGGACCAGATCTCGCCGACTCTGGGTTCGAACTACCTGAAGATCGGTCTGTTGACCGGCTTGCTCGGACTCATCCTCGTTGTCGTCTACTCGCTGCTGCAGTACCGGGTCCTCGGGCTCGTGACCGTATCCAGTCTTGTGGTTGTCGGTGTCGTCACCTATCTGCTGTTGTTGTTGGCCTCGTGGCGTTACGGCTATCGCCTGTCATTGGCAGGTCTCGCAGGTATCATCATCGGCATCGGCATGGCAGCCGACTCGTTCATCGTCTACTTCGAACGCGTCAGAGACGAGCTGCGCAGCGGACGAGTCCTTCTGTCCGCTGTCGAGGTCGGCTGGGATCGCGCCAAACGAACGATCTATGCCTCGAAGGCGGTCAACATGTTGGCCGCAGTCATCCTCTACATCCTGGCCGTCGGCTCGGTCCGTGGATTTGCGTTTACCTTCGGTATGGCCGTGATCGTCGATGTGGTTGTTGTCTTCCTGTTCACGCACCCGATGCTCCAGCTGTTGGCGCGCACCAAGTTCTTCGGTGAAGGTCATCCGATGTCAGGTATGGATCCACGCCTGCTCGGCGTCAGTCCTGCTTCGTACCGCGGTGCACTCAACCTGAGTAAAGACAGCGAGATGTCGCCCGAGGCGCGACGTCGGGCGAAGGCTCGAGCACGTAAGGCTGGAATCTCATCGACAGACGAAGCCGATTCGTCGAGGGCGGATTCCGCCACTTCAGCGACGAATGCGAAGAACGAGGTGGGCGCGACGGCCGAATCCAGCACTGTCTCCAAGACGAAAACGTCGACGAAGAAGAAGCGCGGAACTTCGCCGAACGACGACGTTGCCGAGACAGTTACGTCCGAGGACCGCGAGGTCTCCGTTGAGAGGTCCGATCAAGAAGATGTGACCGCAACCGGGTCGTCTTCGAAGTCCGAGAAGCCGACTAAGAAGAACGGGTCGAAGGGCAAAATCTCGACTTCAACGAAGGCGGGCGCAACCGGCGGTTCAATCGCCGAGCGGAAGGCAGCCGCGAAGAAGGCTGCCGAAGAATCTGCCGACAAGGGCGAGGAGGCAGACAAATGAAAAGGTTCTTTGCCTGGGGCAATAGGCTCCACAACGGTGAAACGTCGATTCCCTTCGTAGGGAAAGCCAAGTTGTGGCTGACGATCGCCGGAATCGCAGTCCTCCTGTCTGTGCTGGTCCCGCTCGTCGCTGGATTCAATTTCGGAATCGCGTTCAAGGGTGGGTCGCAGTTCCAAGTCGATCACGTCACGGATACCTCGGCGCCTAAAGGCGAGGGCATAGTCAACGATGTCGTCTCCGGATCGGAGCCGCGCCTGACTCCGACGAGCGACACTGCGGTGCAGATCGAGACGAGTCAGCTCTCCGACCCAGAGATGCAGGAAGTTCGCGATGCCCTCGTAAAGGGCTATGACGTGAAGGTCGAAGACGTCACCTCGACATTCGTCGGCCCTGAATGGGGCAAGGACGTGACAGGAAAGATGGTCCGCGCCCTGGTCATCTTCGTGGCGATCGCGATGATCGTCATGGCGCTGTACTTCCGGACTTGGAAGATGTCGCTGGCGGCGATCGTCGGGCTGGTCGTGGTCATGATCGTGACCATGGGCATCTACTCCGTGACCGGAATCGAGGTCACACCAGAGGCGGTCATCGGCTTCCTCACGGTGCTGAGTTTCTCGCTCTACGACACAGTGGTGGTGTTCGACAAGATCAGGGAGAACACCACACGGTTCAAGGACAAACGAACTCTCAAGTTCTCTGAACTGGTGAATCTTGGTGTCAACCAGACGACTGTGCGCTCGATCAATACGACCGTGGTCTCGGTACTGCCTGTCGCATCGATTCTGTTCATCGGCGTCATCGCGTTGAAGGCTGGAACATTGGTTGATATCTCGCTGTCGCTGTTCATCGGAATGATTGTGGCCGCGACCTCGACGTTGTTCGTCGCCAGCCCTCTTTATGCTCTCCTGCGGGCGAATGAACCCGCGGTCAAGAAGCAGGAAGAGGCCGTGCGTGAACTACGATTGAAGAATGGGACAGAAGATGTTCCACCGGTGATTCACGCCGAGGTTTGAGCAGAAAGGGGATGTCATGGCTTCTTCCGCCGATTCGCGCCGTCCGCGAGGCATCTCCCGCTTAGCTTGGTGGGCAGCCAGGGCACAGAACAACCCTGGCTACCCACGAGTTCTGGGCCCGATGATCAGGGCGCTGCAGTCGAACCACCCGAAGGCCGACATCGACCTGGTGGTGCGGGCCTACAAGATCGCCGAACAGGCTCATCGGGGGCAGACCCGCAGGTCCGGCGACGACTACATCACGCACCCCGTGGCCGTGGCCACCATCCTGGCTGAGATCGGCATGTTGCCGGTCACCCTCGCCGCCGCTCTGCTCCATGACACGGTCGAGGACACCTCTTACTCCCTGAAGGAGCTGACAGAGGAGTTCGGTCCCGAAGTCGCAGCAATGGTCGACGGGGTGACCAAACTCGACAAACTCACCTACGGTCAGGCCGCCCAGTCTGAGACCGTGCGCAAGATGATCGTGGCGATGGCCAAGGACATCCGTGTCCTCGTCATCAAACTTGCCGATCGACTCCACAACGCCCGCACCTGGCGTTTCGTGCCTGCTTCCTCGAGTACGAAGAAGGCACGCGAGACGCTTGAGATCTATGCCCCTTTGGCTCACCGCCTGGGTATGAACACGATCAAGTGGGAACTTGAGGACCTGTCCTTCCAGGTTCTGCACCCCAAGGTCTATGACGAAGTGGTGCGTCTCGTTGCTGACAGGGCACCCGAACGTGAGAAGTACCTGGCCACGGTCTCCAACGAACTCCAATCGGAGCTCGTGCAATCCAACATCGAAGCAGCGATCACGGGTCGGCCGAAGCACTATTACTCGATCTATCAGAAGATGGTCGTCCGCGGGCACGAATTCGCCGACATCTACGACCTCGTAGGTGTCCGCGTCCTCGTTGAAACTGTCCGCGAATGCTACGCGACGCTGGGCATCGTCCATGCTCGTTGGAATCCTGTTCCCGGGCGGTTCAAGGACTACATCGCGATGCCGAAGTACAATATGTACCAGAGCCTGCACACGACAGTGATCGGTCCCAACGGGAAGCCTGTCGAGATCCAGATTCGCACCCATGAAATGGATCGGCGAGCAGAATTCGGTGTGGCCGCCCACTGGAAGTACAAAGACCGTCGCACTCCCTCGGATGCCGCGACGTCGAATACCGCACGGTCGGTCAAGGTCTCCGATGAAGGCGAAGTCGATGACGCGGCTTGGCTGCGGCAGCTGCTGGAATGGCAGCGCGAGGTCAGCGACCCCGATGAGTTCCTCGACAACCTCCGCTATGAGGTGAATTCCAAGGAGGTCTACGTCTTCACCCCCAAGGGAGATGTGATGAGCCTGCCCGCAGGAGCGACCCCTGTCGACTTCTCATACGCGGTTCACACCGAGGTCGGGCACAAGACAATGGGCGCCCGAGTCAACGGCCGTCTCGTCGCGCTCGACACCGAGCTGAAGAACGGCGACTCGGTCGAGGTCTTCACCTCCAAAGATGAGAACGCGGGCCCCAGCCGCGACTGGCTCGGCTTCGTCAAGAGTCCCCGCGCACGCAGCAAGATCCGTCAGTGGTTCTCGAAAGAACGCCGGGAAGAAGCGATCGAGAACGGTCGCGAACAGCTGGCGCGAGCAATGCGTCGCCACACACTCGCAGCCAAGACGCTGATGAGCCAAGAAGCACTGCAGGTCGTCGCCACAGAACTTCGCCTACCCGACGTCACCGCCCTCTACGCCGCGATCGGCAATGGAGTGAGCTCAGCTGCCCACGTCGTCGACCTGCTGGCAAAGGAGGTCGGAGACGACGCCGATGAGGCCGTTCTGCCGCCTGCGCCGCGTAATCGCACCGGCCAGTCCTCGGGCCACCATTCCTCATCTGGGGGAGTGACCGTCAGAGGCGTCGAGGATGTTCTGGTGAAACTGGCCCGTTGCTGCACTCCGGTGCCGGGTGATGAGATCCTTGGCTTCGTCACCCGCGGTTCGGGAGTCTCCGTACACCGGGTGGACTGTCCCAATATCGGGTCCTTGGAACGCGAACCCGAGCGGATGGTCGATGTTTCCTGGGGCGAGAAGACCAGCGGCATCTACCTTGTTCAAATTCAGGTGGAGGCACTTGACCGTTCCGGTCTGCTCTCTGACATCACGAAGGTTCTCACCGAGACCCACGTCAACATCCTGTCTGCCACTGTGGCCACTTCCCGTGCCCGAGTGGCTCAGTCGAAGTTCGTCTTCGAGATGAGCGATGCCAGCCACCTCGACACCGTGCTCTCAGCAGTTCGCAAGGTCGAAGGGGTCTTCGACGTCTACCGCATCGCTGGAGGCTGATCGCATCCGGGCGTGGATGTACACAGGATCAGCGTCTGTCACCATCTGATGCGGCACAGGTCCGCTCGAACACGGTCCGCATGAGGGCGACATAAGGCCTGCGCGACATCTCCGCCAAATACAGTCGGAACCGTTGCCTCGCCCGTCCGGGAAGTTCGTCGATGAGGTTCTTCACTGTCTGAGCCGAGCGGTCATCGGGGCTGCGCAGATGTGGCAGCAGCAGATCGTAGAGCGTCCTATCCTCCGTGGTGATGGGCAGACCGTTGATCAGTTCCCACTCGTCTCGCGCAATCGTGAGCTCGTGGACGACGACGTCGCTGCCATCGACATAACGCCGCCTTGGATAGGTGATGAACGTCAGCGGACGCGGAGCCCGCCCCAGACCACTGTGGACCCACCATGCGATGTCATGGGAGAGGACAAGTCGTGGCGGGATCTGCGCATGCAATGCAGCCATCCGGTCCTCTGAGCTGAGCACAGCACCCTTGCGCACCCAGGTGGACTCGGTCAGTCGAGTCAGCAGACCATCAAGGGTCAGCTCGGTGAGGTGCTCATAGCTGTAATCGCGCAGATGAAACATCGCCTCCATACAGACACTATTGCGCTGTATGGAGGCGTGTTCAAGACCGAAGAGGCGATCTGTGGATAAACTTCGACTCGTGGTCGCCAGGCTGTGGAAGAAGCGTCAGCCCAGCTCGGCAGCTGTCTGAGCCAGCTGATCGCGCCAGGCCCGACGTGCGTCGAGAGCCGACTGTGCCTCAGCGACAGCCTTCTCATCGCCACCGGACTTCGCTTTTTCGTACTTCTGCTCCAACTCAGCGATCGAATCGTCGAGCTGGCTCAGCGCACCGGACGTTCGTGCCTTGGTCTCTGGGTTGCTGCGCTTCCATTCGGCATTCTCTGCGTCGGAGAGGGCACGTTCGACGTCACGCAGTCCGTTCTCCATGCGAGAGACATCGGCTCGCGGCACCTTGCCAGCGGATTCCCACTCGTCCTGGATGACGCGGAGTTCCTTCTTCGCCACACTGATATCGCCGATCGGCAACAGACCCTGCGCCCTGGCCAGGATTGCTTCTTTGACTTCCAGATTGCCCTTGTACTCTTCGTCGACGGCAGCATTCTCTGCGTCGCGGGCGGCGAAGAAGACGTCCTGGGCGGCACGGAAGCGCGCCCACAGGGCGTCATCGTCCTTGCGGGAGGCACGTGGAGCCTTCTTCCACTGGTTCATCAGGTCTTTGTACTTCTGAGATACGTTTCGGAAGTCAGTGGAACCAGACAGTGACTCCGCCTCGACGACAAGTTTTTCCTTGATTCGCTTGCCCTCGGAGTTCTGCTTGTCGAGCTCTGCGAAGAATTCCTTGCGCTTGTGTTCGAACGTGTTCCGAGCCTGTGAGAAACGGCCCCACAGTTCCTGGTCCACAGCACGCGGCAGCCTGGGACCGCTGCGCTGCATGTCCTTCCACTGACCGAAGAGCTCACGCAGACGTGCCCCTGACTGCTTCCACTGGATCTTCGCGGGATCACGCTTGGCCAATGATTCGGCCTCGGCGACGATCTCTTCGCGTTCCTGCGCGGCCTCTAGCTTTGCTGCCTCTGCACGAGCAGCCTGCTTCGACTCGGTGGCCTCAGCATCCGAGATCAGGGTATCCAAGGTGGCAGACAGGCCCTTGAGATCACCGACGACATTGGCCTCTGGCAGAGTCTCCTGCAGGGTCTTCGCGGCAGAGACGACCTCGCGGCCCGGGGCTCCGGCGGACAGGCGGTTGCGGAGAAGCGCTGCGTTCTCCACGAGTTCGACGTACTTCTTAGCGAAGTATTCCAAGGCTTCTTCGGGAGTGGCATCGGGATACTGCCCGACCGCCCGCTCGCCGTCGGCAGTGACGACGAAGACATTGCCCTCCTGGTCAGCGCGACCGTGCTCGATTGCGCGCCGGACTTCGGCATCATGATCAACGGTTGTCCCGGTCACGGTCTGTGCCGCCTGTGGGCGGGGCAGAGAGGACGGGCGCGGGACCGGCTTCGGTGTCGGGGTCGACATGATTCTCACCTTGTTTCCATCGGTCGAACCTGCGGGACTCTGTGCCTGCAGATCACTCGATTTCCTGATTGACGTTATCCCAGCATAACTAAGCCCCAGGCTCTGGATAGACTTTGAGCATGGATGTATTTGTTACCCGTGCCGAATTTCTCGACGTCAACTGCTACGCCGTGCGTGCAGAAGGCCGTGACGACTGTATTCTCATCGACTCAGGATTCGACTGCGCACCCGGCCTTGCCGAAATTGTAGACGAGGAGAAACTAGTGCCTCGCGCCATCTTCCTCACCCACGGTCACCCCGACCACATCCTCGGACTGACCAACGTGCTGGCCCGCTGGAATGTGCCCGTCTACCTGGGCGAGACAGACCACTACCGCCTGGACCGGCCCGCCGAAACGCTGAGTCCGCAGTTTGCTCAGATGCTTCAGCCACTTGTCAAGGACTGGTCGGCACCCGAGGTGAACGCTCTCGTCGATGCGCAGACCGTGGGGGTCGCAGGACTGACCATCACCGCTGTGGCAGCACCTGGACACACGGAAGGATCGACTCTCCTGCGAGTGGAAGCCGACGGTGAGGAGATCATCTTCACCGGCGATGTGGTCTTTGCCGGAGCGATCGGCCGGGTCGATCTGCCAGGAGGAGATGCCTCGGCGATGGCAGAATCACTGCAGGCGTTTGCGACACTGCCCGACGTTCCCATCTATCCTGGACACGGTCCAGGATCTCGAGTCGGGCACGAGCTGGCGACGAACCCGTTCTTCTAGGAACGAATCCGTTCAGCTCGGGCAGACCAACCGAGCACCGACAGCACCCGAACCCCATCAGAAGCGACGAGCACCTAGGAGAATAATGGCGAAGTCAGCCCGACTGTCCGGATTCCCGGAACGACTTCCAGCAGAACGCGTCATCGAGAAGTCGATCATCGACGTCCTCGACCACACCTTCGCGCTGCATGGATACTCGGCACTCAACCACCGTGCAGCCGAGCCGATCAGCCAGCTGGCAAAGGACGGAGAGATCGACAAGGAGATCTTTGCCGTGAGCCGGCTGCACTCCGATGGCAGCGAGCGCAATCCACTGGGTCTGCACTTCGACCTCACGGTGCCGTTGGCACGGTACATCGCAGATAACGCGAACGAACTCTCCTTCCCGTTCAAGGCGGCCCGAATCCAGCCGGTATGGCGTGGTGAACGCCCTCAGCAGGGCAGGTACCGCGAGTTCATCCAGGCAGATATCGACGTCATCGCCGAGGCGGAGCTGCCCGGCCACTTCGAAGTCGAGATTCCGCTTGCCGTCGCCGATGCCTTCAGCCGGCTGGCGCCGCTGGGCGTGCCAAGAGTCAAGATCGTCGTCAACGATCGCAGGCTCCTCGAAGGGTTCGCTCGCGGCATTGGTCTGACGAACATCCAGGCTGTCCTGCGCTGCCTCGACAAGTACGACAAGATCGGCCCCGCCGAGGTGGGTAAGCTGTTGGCCGCCGAAGCCGATGCGAACGAGGAACAGCAGCGACTGTGCCTTGAACTGGCTGCGATCGAATCGGACTCGCCGGACTTCGCAGACGACGTGCGTGCCCTCGGAGTCGAGCACCCGCTGCTCGACGAGGGACTCGACTCTCTGACCACCATGCTCCGCGCCGCCCACGACCGAGCGCCCGGTGTCGTTGTGGCGCAGCTGAAGATCGCGCGCGGACTCGACTACTACACGGGGGCCGTCTATGAAACGCAGCTGATCGGACATGAGGAGCTCGGATCGGTGGCCTCGGGCGGTCGCTACGACTCACTCGTGACCGTGGGGAAGAAGAGCTACCCGGGCGTCGGCATGTCGATCGGCGTTTCACGCCTTATGGCCTTCATCCTCGATGCTGAAAGCGGAATCAAAGCCACACGCGGAACACCCTCGGCCGTAGTCGTTGCCGTGACTGAAGAGGACAAGCGCAGCGAAGCCGATGCGGTGGCCACCGCTCTGCGTGCCCGCGACATAGCCTGCGAGGTCTCACCGAGCGCGGCGAAGTTCGGCAAGCAGATTCGCTATGCCGAACGTCGAGGGATCCCCTTCGTCTGGTTCACCGATGGTGAGAGTGGTCACGAAATCAAGGACATCCGCTCCGGCGAGCAGGCCTCGGCAGACCCGGCGACTTGGGAGCCTGTCGACGCTGACCGCAGGCCCCGGGTATATCGGGACTGACGTCAGGCGGGCTGGCGATCACCTGAGCTGACGTGTGCTGAGTCTGCCCTGTTTCAGGAATCGCTCACGGGCGGGTCGGGAGCCAGCGATCCGTCCGGGGCGATGTGATCGAAGATCTCACGCACCATCGAGACCACATGCGGGTCATCGACGGTGTAGAAGATCCGACGCCCGTCTCGACGAGACGAGATCAGGCCCGCCAATCTCATCTTCGCCAGATGCTGACTCACAGTGGGCACGGCTGCACCGATCGCCTCGGCGAGGGAAGAGACATCGAGTTCCTGGTTGACCAGACTCCACACCAGACGCAATCGCGTCCGGGACGCGAGCATGCGAAACGTCTCGGCTGCGACCTCGACCTGCGCCGAGGTGGGGTCAGTTCCCACGTCCGAGTCGAGTCCCTCCGTGCCTGTACCACCAGTGCTCATGTCATCCTCTTTCTCGTGCCCCTCAGCGGATGGCCTGCAGTGGGCCGTGCCAGCAATCATGCGGCGAGGCACTATCATTGTTCACGCGCTGCCACATAAACATCGTAAAGGAGCCCTAGGTGCTGCGAAGCCATGAAACCGGAAGCCTGCGAGCCTCACACGCAGGACAGACCGTCATCCTCTCCGGGTGGGTCGACCGCCGTCGCGATCACGGAGGTGTCGCCTTCATCGATCTGCGTGACGCATCCGGGATCGTCCAGGTCGTCGTCCGTGAGGACGATGCGCACGCACTGCGCAACGAGACCGTCGTCAAGGTCACCGGTACCGTGTCCCTGCGTCCCGAGGGCAACACCAACGCCAACCTGCCTACAGGTGACGTCGAGGTCATCGACACGAACGTCGAGATCCTCAGCCTCGCTGAGGCTCTGCCGTTCCAGGTCTCCGACCACGCCGAAGATGCCGGCATCGTTGGTGAGGAGACTCGCCTGCGCTACCGCTACCTCGACCTGCGCCGGTCCGGTCCAGCCGCCACGATGCGTCTGCGCTCGGCCGCGAACAAGGCAGCCCGTACGGTCCTCGATGAGCAGGACTTCCTCGAGATCGAGACCCCGACCCTGACCCGGTCCACACCTGAGGGCGCGCGTGACTTCCTGGTTCCCGCACGTCTGCAGCCCGGCTCCTGGTACGCCCTGCCGCAGTCACCGCAGCTGTTCAAGCAGCTCCTGCAGGTGGCCGGCATGGAACGCTACTACCAGCTGGCTCGCTGCTACCGCGACGAGGACTTCCGTGCCGACCGGCAGCCGGAGTTCACCCAGCTCGACATCGAAGCCTCTTTCGTCGAGCAGGAGGACATCATCGCTCTGGCGGAGAAGATCCTCGTTGCTCTGTGGAAGCTCATCGGTCACGAGATCACGACGCCGATCCCACACATCACCTACGCCGATGCGATGGAGAAGTACGGCAGCGACAAGCCCGATCTGCGCTTCGAACTCGAACTGCACAATCTCACGGACTTCTTCTCGGAGACTCCGTTCCGGGTCTTCCAGTCCGAGTACGTCGGCTCCGTCGTCTACCCCGGCGGAGGCACCCTGCCCCGCCGTCAGCTCGACGGCTGGCAGGACTGGGCAAAGCAGCGCGGCGCTAAGGGCCTGGCCTACGTCCTCGTGGGCGAAGACGGAACCCTGACCGGTCCTGTGGCCAAGAACATCTCCGATGAGGAGAAGGCCGGCCTCGTCGAGGTTGCCGGAGCCAACCCCGGTGACGCGATCTTCTTCGCCGCCGGTGACCCTGCGAGCTCGCGTTCACTCCTAGGTGCGGCCCGCAACGAGATCGCCGAACGCACCGGACTCATCAAGGAAGGCGACTGGGCCTTCGTGTGGGTCGTCGACGCACCTCTCTTCGAATCCGCAGCCGCGGCACAGGCAGCAGGCGACGTCGCCGTCGGCGAGGGATCGTGGACCGCAGTCCACCACGCCTTCACCGCTCCGAAGCCCGAATTCCTCGAGACTCTGGAATCCGATCCCGGCGCAGCCCTGGCCTACGCCTATGACATCGTCTGCAACGGCAATGAGATCGGCGGCGGTTCGATCCGTATCCACCGCAAGGATGTTCAGGAACGTGTGTTCAAGATCATGGGCATCTCGGAAGAGGACGCTCAGGAGAAGTTCGGCTTCCTCCTCGAAGCCTTCAAATTCGGCGCACCACCACACGGAGGCATCGCCTTCGGTTGGGACCGCATCGTGTCCCTGCTCGCCGGGGTCGACTCGATCCGTGAAGTCATCGCCTTCCCGAAGACCGGTGCCGGATACGATCCGCTCACCCAGGCTCCCGCGCCGATCACCGACACACAGCGTGCAGAGGCCGGCGTGGACTTCGAACCGGAAGACGACGACGCTGAGGCCTGATGACCGACGGCCCTGACCTCTTCTCCTCCGACAGCCCGGGCCAGGGATCTCCTGGTCCGGGCGTCGGTGGTTCCTCCGTCGGTTCGGGGCGTGCCCTCGATCCGTTAGCGGTGCGGATGCGTCCGCGCACCATCTCCGAGGTGGTCGGCCAAGATCATCTGACATTCCCCGGCTCGCCTCTCGTCCAGCTCGTCGAAGCCAGCGGGGGAGACCGGGCAGGAGCCTCATCGGTGATCCTGTGGGGTCCTCCCGGCGTCGGCAAAACCACCCTGGCCCACGTCATCTCCCACGCACCGGGCCGCACCTTCGTCGAACTCTCCGCGATCACCGCCGGCGTCAAGGACGTGCGCCAGGTGATTGAGAACGCCAGGCGTGAGCGCGACATGTATCAGCGCACGACTGTGCTGTTCCTCGACGAGATCCACCGGTTCTCAAAGGCGCAGCAAGACGCGCTGCTGCCGGCAGTGGAGAACCGCCTCGTCGTTCTCGTCGCCGCGACGACCGAGAACCCGTCCTTCTCCGTCATCTCCCCGTTGCTGTCCCGCTCGCTGCTGCTGACGTTGCGTCCACTCGACGATGCCGCCGTCGCCGATCTCCTCGACCGGGCCATGACCAGCGAACGTGGTCTGGCCGGGCAGTTCGAACTCGCACCGGCCGCGAAGGACTTCATTGTCCGCATCGCCGGTGCCGATGCCCGACGCTCCCTGACGATCCTCGAAGCCGCTGCCGGAATCGCTGCCGCACAGGCGGAATTCGCCGAGGCGGCTGGCGGAGACTCGGCTGATGCTGATGCTGATGCTGATGCTGATGCTGATGCTGATGCTGATGCTGATGCCGATGGAGACGCAGACGATGAGGCAGACTCAGAGGTCGAAGGCGAGGACTCGACTGACTCGGACTCCGAGACTCGAGCAATCCTCATCACCGAGGCCGCCTGTGCCGAGGCCAGCTCCGAAACGGTGCTGCGCTACGACAAGAACGGCGACCAGCACTATGACGTCGTCTCCGCATTCATCAAATCCATTCGCGGCTCAGACGTCGACGCCGCGTTGCACTACCTGGCTAGGATGATCGTCGCCGGGGAAGATCCCCGGTTCATCGCCCGACGCGTTGTGATATCGGCTGCCGAGGACATCGGGATGGCCGATCCGCAGGCGCTGCCGATCGCGGTGGCGGCATCAACGGCCGTGCAGAACATCGGGATGCCCGAAGGTCGCATCCCCCTGGCCGAGGCGGTCACCTATCTGGCCATGGCGCCGAAGTCGAACGCCAGCTACCGGGCACTGGACGCAGCGATCGCCGACGTCAAGAACGGTTTCTCGGGACAGGTGCCCACGCATCTGCGCGACGCCCATTATCCCGGAGCCAAGGAACTCGGTCACGGCGAAGGCTACAAGTACTCCCACGATCATCCTCATGGGGTCGCCGCCCAGGAATACCTGCCCGAAACCCTGCGTGGAAAGCGCTACTATGAACCGACAGGCAATGGCATGGAACGTTCGCTGGGGGAGAGACTCGAGATGCTTCAGCGACTGCTCCGACCCTGAGGCCGGCACCCGTCTGACGATATTCGCCCCGAATTCCTCCCTTTGGCTCGTGTGACACGGTAGTTTTGTGCACAGGGTGAAAGCGCGCCGCCGCCACGCTCGGTGAGTTGGTGCCAAAGAGGCCGAGGGGGGTCGACGTGGAGGACATCATCGTCACCATCGCGGCGGCCCTCGCGCTGGGACTGGTGGCGCGTGAACTGCGCATCCCACCATTGGTGGGCTTCCTCGGCGCAGGTTTCCTGCTTCACTTCCTCGGTGTCACAGCATTCGACGGGCTCGAGCAGGTCTCCGACCTAGGCGTGGTCCTGCTCCTCTTCACCATCGGACTCAAATTCGATCTGCGATCTCTCCTGCAGCCCGAGGCCTACGGTACTGCCGCGCTCCACATGATCTCCAGTGTCTTCGTCGGAGCGGGCACGATCGGGCTCGCCGCGGTCGTGGGTGTCGTGTCACTCGATGGCGGGCTGGGCACGATCGGTCTGCTCGGCTTCGCACTGTCGTTCTCCTCAACGGTTCTCGTCGTCAAGGTCCTCGAGGATCGCTCCGACGACGGGTCTTACTACGGTCAGATCGCCATTGCGATTCTCGTCATCCAAGACATCGCTGCGGTCGCCTTCATCACTGTTGCGGGAGAGGAGCCACCGAGCCCGTGGGCCTTCGCCCTCGTCCTGGTCGTTCCCGCCGCTTGGGTTCTGCGTCGCGTCCTCGACCGAGTCGGCCGTGGCGAGCTGCTCGTCCTCTTCGGTGTGGTGATGGCGCTGGGGCCGGGATACGTGGCATTCGTGTCCGTGGGCATCCACGGCGACCTCGGTGCCTTGGTGATGGGTCTGCTCTTTGCCACCCACCCCAGATCCAGCGAATTGTCGAAGTCTTTGTTCAGCGTCAAGGAACTCTTCCTCGTCGCCTTCTTCGTCGTCATCGGACTGCAGGCGATCCCGACCTGGGCCGACCTGCTCATGGCGCTCATCCTCTGCGTGATCCTCATTCCCTTCAACTTCCTCAGCTTCTTTTTGATGGGGCGCCTCTTCGGCCTGCGGAATCGGACCAGCATCCGCACCAGTCTCGCGTTGAGCAACTTCTCCGAATTCGCCCTCATCGTGGTGGCCGTCGGAGCGGCCAACGGAGTGTTCGAGGACAGTTGGCTGACCGTGACCGCCTTGGCCGTCGCCATCGGCATGATCATCTCCTCCCTCGCCAATGCCTACAGCCTGCAGATCGTCGGCCGACTCGATGAGATCCTGCCTGACGAGAACGAATCGAAACTGCGACTGCCGGATCGTCCGATCGACACCGGGTCCGCCGAGGTGGTGGTGCTGGGGATGGGGCGCATCGGTCGCGGCGCCTACGAAAGGCTGGTCGACAACGGAGGACTCTCAGTCATCGGTGTCGACAATGACCACCAGGTGGTGGAAGAGCTGAAGCGAGAGAAGTTCAATGTGCTCGAAGGTGATGCCACCGATCACGAATTCTGGCATCGCCTGGTCGTCGGTGGGTCCGCTCGAACCGTGATTTTGGCTATGGCGATCCACGACTCGAACACCTTTGCGCTGGAGCAGCTGAGGATAGCCGCTTTCGATGGTGCCATCGCCGCAGTGGTTCAGCGCCAGGATCAGGCCGATGCTCTGACTGCGGCAGGAGTTCACACAGTCGTCAACATCTACGGTGGTTCGGGAGCCGAAGTCGCCGATGCGGCGATGCGTCTGCCCACGAAGCGACGGCCCGATGACGGAGGACAGCCTGCCAACGGCTGACCGCAGGGTTGGCGGTCTTTCTGTTGTTCGGCTGAGTGCGGATTCTCCGGTCGATTCCGCTTTGCGCAGGGGGAGTGGAATCCGCTAAAGTGGGTAGCTGTTGTGCCTGCAAGCTAAAGGCGGTCGGTGCGAGCGTATCTCGACGCTCAATCCCTCTTTCCCATCCTGGGAAACAACCGTGTCGACTAGGGCGAGAACCTATGGCCGGTCGAGACACACTACATTGATGAAAGGTAATACTGTGCCAGCACCAGCACGTAACCGCCGGATGACGCGCGTCTCGCGCGCCCTCGGCATGCCGCTGACTCCGAAAGCGGAGAAGTACTTCGAGCGTCGCCCGTATCCTCCAGGCGAGCACGGCCGCGCACGTCGTCGCAATGACAGCGACTACTCGGTCCGCCTCAAGGAGAAGCAGCGTCTTCGCGCCCAGTACGGCATCCGCGAAGCTCAGATGCTCAAGATCTACAAGGAGTCCAGCCGCCTCTCCGGTCTGACCGGTGAGACCATGGTCGAGCTCCTCGAAATGCGTCTCGACGCCCTGGTTCTGCGTTCGGGCTTCGCCCGCACCATTGCCCAGGCGCGTCAGTTCGTCGTGCACCGTCACATCACCGTTGACGGCCAGCGCGTCGATCGTCCTTCATTCCGCGTGAAGGAAGGACAGACCATCCAGGTTCACGAACGCAGCGCATCGATGGATCCGTTCCAGGTCGCCGCAGCCGGTGGACACAAGGATGTTCTCCCTGCAGTTCCGGGTTACCTCAACGTCAACCTCGAGGGTCTGCAGACCACTCTGGTTCGTCGCCCCAAGCGCGAAGAGGTCCCTGTGACCGTCGACGTTCAGCTGGTCGTCGAGCACTACTCGCGCTGATCACCCCAGAGGGATCGCACGGCATCAACTGCCCGGAACGTCGAGTTCCGGGCAGTTGTGCATTCACCCCCCCCCAGATCAGCACGCCGGTCAATCACCGACCGGAACTGAAAGCTGACCTGGAGGTGACCCGCGGGTCGGCGGCGCGCAGCGTCGGCACCTCGCATAATGTGGATGAGCCACTAAACTAATCACTGATGAGTGCAAGAGTGCACACGCAAGATGTGAAAGGCCATGGATGAAGACGGCAGAGATCAAACAGCGCTGGTTGGACTACTTCGAAGCGAACGGGCACGCAGTCGTCCCCTCAGCGTCGGTGATCAGCTCCGATCCATCGATCCTGTTCAACATCGCGGGAATGGTGCAGTTCATCCCGTATCTCACCGGTCGGGAACCCGCCCCGTTCAATCGCGCCACGAGCGTCCAGAAGTGCGTGCGCACCGGTGACATCGAAGAAGTCGGCAAGACCACCCGACACGGCACCTTCTTCCAGATGAATGGCAACTTCTCCTTCGGCGACTACTTCAAGCGCGAAGCCATTCGCTTCGCCTGGGGTCTGCTGACGAATTCCATAGACGACGGCGGGTTCGGCTTCGATAAGAACCGACTGTGGGCAACTGTCCATGAAGACGACATTGAGACCATCGATCTTTGGCTCGAAGAGACCTCGATTCCGCGCGAGCGCATCCAGCCGCGCGACAATGAGGACAACTTCTGGCACACCGGACAGCCTGGCCCTGGTGGCTACTGCTCCGAGATCTACTTCGACCGTGGCCCGGACTACGGTGTCGAAGGCGGCCCCGTGGCCGATGAGGACCGCTACATCGAGATCTGGAACCTCGTGTTCATGGAGTTCGAACTCAGCGAGGTTCGCTCCAAAGTCGACTTCGATATCGCCGGCGACCTCCCCGCTAAGAACATCGACACCGGTATGGGGCTCGAACGCGTCGCCTTCCTGCTCCAGGGTGTCGAGAACATGTACGAGATCGACGAGGTGTTCCCCGTCATCGAGGCCGCCAGCCGCCTCTCCGGCCACCGCTACGGTAACGATCATGAGGCCGATGTGCAGATGCGCGTCGTGGCCGACCATGTGCGTTCGTCTCTCGTCATCATCGGCGACGGTGTGCGTCCCGGAAACGAAGGTCGCGGCTACATCCTGCGCCGTCTCCTGCGCCGCGCTGTGCGTGCGATGCGTCTCCTCGGCGTGACCAGCGAGGTTCTGCCGGAACTGCTGCCGGTGTCCATGCAGTCGATGAAACTCTCCTACCCCGAGCTGGAGACCGACTTCGATCGCATCTCCCGTATCGCCTATGCCGAAGAGAAGGCCTTCCTGCGAACCCTGGAATCGGGCACTCAGCTGTTCCAGAACGCTGCGGCCTCGCTTCCGGAGTCGAACAAGACGCTGAGCGGCGACGTCGCATTCGCCCTCCACGACACCCACGGATTCCCCATCGACCTGACCCTGGAGATGGCTTCCGAACAGGGTGTGAACGTCGACGAAGAGGGCTTCCGCGCCCTCATGAGCGAACAGCGGACACGTGCGAAGGCCGATGCGAAGTCGAAGAAGGGCGGGGGGCACGCCGACCTCTCCGCGTACTCCGCACTGCTCGAAGACGGTGCCTCCGAGTTCGTCGGCTACGACCGGCTCGAAGCTGACTCCCGGGTGCGCGGAATCGTCGTCGACGGACTCGCTCAGGAAGTCCTGACTACGGGACAGACCGCAGACCTCATCCTCGACCTGACTCCGTTCTACGCCGAAGCCGGCGGTCAGCGCGCAGACATCGGCCAGATCAAGGGCCATGGCTTCACCGCAAGCGTCCTCGACGTGCAGAATCCCATCAAGGGGCTGCCCGCACACAGGGTCGAAGTCATCGACGGTGAGATCCACGTCGGTGCCGAAGTCCTGGCCGTCGTCGACCACGACCACCGGTTCCAGGGCTCGCAGGCTCACACCGCCACCCACCTCGTCCACGCTGCCCTGCGCGAGATTCTCGGCACCCATGCTGTCCAGGCTGGTTCGATGAACCAGCCGGGCTACATGCGCTTCGACTACTCCTTCCCTGAAGCTCCGAGTCAGCAGATGCGGGCAGAGATCGAAGACGTCGCGAACCTCGCGGTGCGTTCCAACTATGAGGTCGGCACGGAGTTCCTGCCGTTCGAGGACGCCAGGAAATCCGGTGCGATGGCACTCTTCGGCGAAAAGTACCCGAACATCGTGCGCGTCGTCGACATCGGCGGGCCCTTCTCCCGTGAACTCTGCGGTGGTACCCATGTCGGTGCCTCGTCCGAGGTCGGTCCGATCTCCGTGCTGTCCGAAGCTTCCGTAGGCTCCGGTGTACGCCGCATCGAAGCTGCTGTCGGCATGGACGCATTCCGTTCACTGGCCGCCGAACGCAGCATCGTCTCCTCGCTCTCCGACATGCTCAAGGTGCCCGGAACCGATGTGCGCGAACGCGTCGGGGATCTGATGAGCAAGCTCAAGGACGCGGAGAAGGAGATCGCGCGCCTGAACTCCCAGCAGCTCCTGGCTTCGGCCGGGAAGTTCCTCGACAACGCTGAAACCGTGGGATCGACGTTGTTCATCGTCGCCGAACTCGGCGAGGTCTCAAACGCCGGAGACATCCGCACCGTCGTCACTGACCTGCGCAGCCGCGTCTCCGAACGCTCCGCCGTGGTTCTTGGCATTGGGACCAGCAATGGAAAGCCCGTCGTCGTGGTCGCCACGACCCCCGCCTCACGAGAGGAAGGTCACCAGGCCGGCAAACTCGTGTCCCTGGCCTGCGGTGAACTCGGCGGCGGTGGAGGCGGAAAACCCGATCTCGCCCAGGGCGGCGGCAGCGATGTCGCCGCGATCCCAGCATCCATTGCAGCGGTCAAGGCAGCCCTCCAGTGAGTTTCCGCCGAGGCCGACGTGTGGGCCTCGACATCGGTTCGGTGCGCATCGGGGTGGCCAGCAGCGACCCTGATGGCATCCTCGCCACACCACTGACCGTGGTGCGGCGGACCGACGAACCCGCTGCGCTGCGCGCGCTGCGGGACATCATCGACGAATACGAGCCGATCGAACTGCTCATCGGGGACCCGAAATCCCTCGATGGAGCGGCCCGGGCGGCGGCAGCCACTGCTCTCGAGTTCGCCAGACGGATCAGCGTCGCCACGTCGACACCCATCCGCCTCGTCGATGAGCGCTTCACCACGGTCGAAGCTCATCACGCCCTCGCAGCTGCAGGGAAGAACTCGCGGCAGCGCCGTGAGATCGTCGACGCCCAAGCTGCTGTGATCATCTTGCAGAATGCCCTCGAATTCGAACACAACACCGGTGAGCCAGCCGGTCGAGCAATGCCCGACGAGGAGAGTGAGCAATGAGCCCGTTCCCAGGCGAGTTCTCGGAAGACGAAGGGCTGTCCAGGTCCGATCTCAAAGCAAAGAAACACCGCCGGATGCTGCGCAGGCGGCGGACGACGGCCATCGTCGTCATTTGTGTGCTGGTCTTCGGCATCGGCGGATTCTTCGGCATCAGAGCCGCAGGCGGAGTCTTCGACGACCTGTTCGGACCGAAGGGCGATTACGAGGGCGCCGGCACCAGCGAAGTCTCGATTGACATTCCACCGGGGTCCTCAGCGCGCTCGGTGGCCAACCAGCTTGTCGAAGCCGGAGTGATCATGAACTCCGAACCGTTCCTCGATGAGGTCGAACGTCGCGACATCACGATCCAAGCCGGCCCGATCATCATGCGCGAGAAGATGAGCTCCAAGGCAGCGGTCGAGGCGATCGTCAATCCGATCAAACCTCCCAAGATCACGATCGCCGAGGGGCGCAAGATCGACCAGATCAAATCTACGATGGTCGAATCGGGAATGAAGGCCGAAGCGGTCGACAAAGCCATCGACGACAAGACCCCGAAGGACTACAGCCTCGACGTCGATGCCCCCAGCCTCGAAGGGTATCTGTACCCGGCGACCTACGATCTCAACAAAGACAAGACCGCCGAGGACATCGTGTCCGAAATGGTAGACAAGACGAAGGCGGAGATCGAGAACGCTGACATCGACCTCGACGATGCGAATCGGATCATGACCCTGGCCAGCCTCGTCGAAATCGAATCACCCGGCGATGAAGAGGTCCGGAAGAAGGTCGCGCGCGTCTTCCTCAACCGAATCTCGGACGACTCGAAGACCGGCAAACTGCTCCAGTCCGATGCGACCGTCGCATATATCCACGGTGCCCGCAGCGACCTGACGACGACGAAGAAGGAGCGCAAGTCCGACAGTCCGTACAACACGTACAAGAAGAAGGGTCTGCCTCCGGGGCCGATCAATTCGCCCAGCTCCGGCGCAGTCGACGCCGCCCTCAACCCGACTAAGGGAGACTGGCAGTTCTTCGTAGCCACGAACCCGGACACCGGGGAGACCAAGTTCGCCGACACCTTCGACGAGCACCGGAAGAACGTTGAGATCTACCGGAAGTGGCTCAAGGAGCACGGAGAGGACAAGGGCGACAAATGACGATCTCGGCAGCGGTGCTCGGTCGCCCGATCGCCCACTCCAAATCGCCGCTGCTGCATCGTGCGGCGTTCCACGCTCTTGGTCTTCACGGCAGCGAATACACCAGCTTCGACCTCGGTGCCGATGAACTGGAAACCTTTCTGGCCGCTCATCCAAGCCAGGTCGGGTTCTCTGTCACGATGCCTCTGAAGGAACGGCTTGTCGAACTTGCGCTCACCCACGGGTGGGGCCTCGACGACACGGCGAAGCTGACCGGGGTGGCGAACACCTTGGTTCGCCGGCACGGGGCGACATCGGTGGCCAACACCGATGTGCAGGGAATCGTGCGCGCGTTGACCCCGGGCCTGACCACCTGTCGGGGAGGCGCTGTCACCGCTGCGATATCGGCCGCGGTCGTCGGCCTCGGCGCGACAGCAGGCGTGAGCACCGCCGAACATGACGGTGCCGACAGGGCGACGATTCTCGGTGCCGGGGCCACCGCAGCCTCGGCGCTGATGGCCTGCCACGAACTGGGCATCACCACGGTCGAATTTCTCGTCAGAAACCCTGACCGGGCCCGCCGAGTCCTGGAACTCAGCGCACGGCTCGGGATGTCGGCGACCACCGCACCGCTGAAACTGATCGAACCCTCGGCAGTGGTCATTTCGACTCTGCCCGCCGAGGCCGTCCCGGAGCTGGAATGGTCACCGGGCTTCCGTGGTGGAGTGGCCCTAGACGTCGCCTATGCCGCCGAGTCCGGGTTCCTTAATGCAGCGAAATCACACGGATTCATCTGTGTCGAAGGCACTGTGATGCTCGTTGAACAGGCCGTCGCACAGTCGGAGATGTTCATCGCCGCCGCCGAAACGACGGAGGTCGCAACAGCGGAAGCAGCGGATGCTCCTGCCAACCCGACCTGGGACGCAGACCGTCGCGCTGTGATCACAGCAGCCATGTATCGCGCGCTCGAACACCAACCCGGACCGTCAGACGACCGACCGTCAGATGACCTCCCGGCGGACGACCGACCAGCAGGCGACTGACCACAAGGACGGGAAGGGCGGGCGAGGGTGGACAGCGGAGTTCTCCACGGGTGGCCGATCGTTGCCACAGCAGTCTTCAGCGCCGTCCTCGGCGTTCTCCTGGCCTGCGCCCGATCATGGTGGCTGGCCGATGACAAACACTTCGCCGTCCTTTCCAGAACTCGCCTCTTCCGCCCCCTGCCCCTGACAATCTTCGGCACGGTCCTCGCTGTTGCCGCGGCTCTGTTCTTTCCCGGCACGGACACCACACTCGATTCCGGCCTCGCACGTCCCGGAGCCGATTTCGGGACCTTCGACCGGCTGCTCCTGGCGTTGAGCCTAGGCGCAGCCGCTGCAGCCACGCCGTTCCTCGTCATCGTCGACATCGTCGTCCACCGGCTGCCTGACCGGATCGTGTATCCGCTCATCGGCACCGAACTGCTCGTCCTCGTTCTCGGGCAGCTGCTGGGGGAGTCTCCGATCTGGGTCCTCGGCCTCATCGCCGGTGCTGCTGGAGTTCTGTTCTTCGGTTCCCTCTACCTGATCGGACGGGTGCTGCACGCACGCACAATGGGCCTCGGCGACGTCAAACTCGTCTTCATCGTGTTCTGCGTGCCCACCCTTTTCTCCGCCTGGGCACCGGCGCTTGTCTTCATCATCATGATGCTCATCGCGGGCATCGTGGCCCTCATAACCGCCGCTGCAAAGCGCAGTCTGAGGGCGACGACGATCGCATTCGGGCCCGCAATGTTATCCGGAATGTGGTTCGGGGCGGTACTTGCGCCAAACATTTTGTAGAATCGGTTGAATGTTGAGATGGCTGACTGCAGGCGAATCCCACGGCGAAGCGCTGACTGGGATCATTGAGGGGCTTCCTGCCCACGTTCCTATCACCAGGGAAGATATTCGCGCGAGCTTGGCGAGGCGCCGCTTGGGCTACGGCCGTGGAGCACGGATGAAGTTCGAAGCCGACGAGGTTCGACTCCTCGGCGGAGTCCGGCACGGTCAAACACTGGGTTCACCGGTGGCTGTTGAAGTCGGGAACACGGAATGGCCCAAATGGGAGTCCGTGATGAGTCCTGACCCGATCGACGAGGACGAGCTCGCCGGGCAGGCGCGCAACGCCCCGCTGACCCGACCGCGGCCGGGTCACGCCGATATCGTCGGTATGCAGAAATACGGATTCGACGAAGCACGACCGATCCTCGAACGCGCTTCCGCACGGGAAACCGCAATGCGCGTGGCGCTGGGCACCATCGCCTCGAACTTCCTGGGCGAGCTCGGCATCACCCTGGTCGCCCACACCGTGGCCATCGGGACCGCCGAGAATGCCGTGGATTCCGCCACAGAACCTTCCTTGCCCCTGGCCTCCGATGTGGATGCCCTCGACGCCGATCCTGTGCGCTGCTTCGATCCCGATCTCTCGGCCCGCATGGTCACCGAGATCGATGCGGCGAAGAAGGCCGGTGACACGTTGGGCGGAGCCGTCGAGGTCCTCGCCTACAATCTCCCGCCCGGGCTGGGGTCGCATGTCCACTGGGACCGTCGCCTCGACTCCCGACTCGCCGGGGCCCTGATGGGCATTCAGGCGATCAAGGGCGTTGAAATCGGCGATGGCTTCGAGACCACGAAGCGCCCCGGATCGGCCGCCCATGACGAGCTCGAGGTGGGCGAGGACGGGATCCGACGCGTGAGCAACCGTGCCGGCGGCACAGAGGGCGGAATGTCGACGGGCGGCCCGCTGCGCGTCCGGGCAGGCATGAAGCCCATCGCCACGGTGCCCCGCGCTCTGGCAACCGTCGACGTCGTCACCGGTGAACCTGCGAAGGCCAACCATCAGCGCTCCGACGTCTGCGCGGTTCCGGCCTCCGGCGTCGTCGCCGAAGCGATGGTTGCCCTGGTGCTCGCCGAGGCAGTGGTGGAGAAGTTCGGCGGAGACTCCGTGGCCGAGACCAAACGGAACCTGGATGCCTACGTGGCCGCCATTCCGGAGAACCTTCACATCGGCCAATGACACAGCGCCCGCACCCGAAACCGGTTCCTCCGCTGGAACCGGTCCCGGCATCGCAATCACGCATCGTCCTGACCGGGCCGCCCGCAGCCGGCAAGTCCACGATCGGTCGGCTATTGGCGGATCGGCTCGATCTGCCGCTCATCGACACGGATGCCAACATCGTCGACAAATACGGTGTCATCGCAGAGATCTTCGTCGACCGCGGTGAGGACTATTTCCGGCGGATCGAACGCGAGGTCGTCCGGCGTGCCCTGCGTAGGCTGCTCGACCGTCCAGGCATCGTGTCCCTGGGCGGGGGAGCGATCCTCAATCCGGGCACCCGAGCCCAGCTGGGGCATCCCGCGATCAAGGTCGTGCACATCGATATCGACGTCGACACCGTCATGACGAGGCTCAATTCCCCGCACCGGCCGCTGCTGCGCGGGGCAGGAACTCCGGTGGAGAACTGGCTGTCGCTGGTCAACGAGCGTGAGCCCCTCTACGATCAGGTCGCCACGTTCCGTGTCCATGCGTCGAATTCCCATCCCTCGACCATCGTCAACCGCGTCGTCGACGTCCTCACCGGCCTGCAGCGAGCCGAGGAGTATGCCAAGTACTCGGGCCGCGAGTCGGAGAGTTAGGCTTGGGGTCGCAACAGGTTCGTAAGTTCAGCCAACGCGGCCATGACATGCCCGGAGGCAGCAAAGGGGAAAGTGCACGAATGAGTCTCACACGCATCAACGTCGAAGCCGGCGGAAACTATCCGGTTCTCGTGGGGCAGGGTCTCCTGGGCGAACTTCCCGAGCTCCTCGGCCCCCGGGTCGAGAAGGTGCTCGTTATCCATCCGCGGGCTCTGCGTGCCACCGGAGAGACGGTTCGTGACGATCTGCGTGCAACCGGTCTCGATGCGATCGTGGCTGAGATCCCCGACGCCGAAGAAGCCAAACACGTGCAGGTCGCCTCGTTCTGCTGGCAGGTGCTGGGGCAGAGCGACTTCACCCGCAGCGATGCCATCATCACCGTGGGCGGGGGAGCCGTGTCCGACCTCGGCGGCTTCGTCGCAGCAACCTGGCTGCGCGGAATCTCCGTCATCCACATTCCCACCACGGTGCTGGGAATGGTCGACGCGGCCATCGGCGGTAAGACCGGGATCAACACCGCCGAAGGCAAGAACCTCGTCGGTTCCTTCCACGCGCCCTCCGGTGTCCTCGTTGACCTCGACACCCTGCAGACACTGCCGGAGAATGAACTCTTCACCGGGCTCGCCGAGGTGGTCAAGACCGGTTTCATCGCCGATCCCGCGATCCTCGATCTGGTGAGCAACCATTCGAAGGCTGAGATCGCCGAGGTGGAAGGCCCCGTCCTGCGCGAGCTCATCGAACGTGCGATCGCAGTCAAGGCCGAGGTCGTCGCCGATGACTTCAAGGAATCCGGGCGCAGAGAGATCCTCAACTACGGACACACCCTGGCCCACGCCATCGAGCACAAAGAGCGCTACCAGTGGCGCCACGGCGCCGCGGTCTCCGTGGGCATGGTCTTCGCCGCCGAGGTGGCCGCGATGGTCAAGAGCCTTCCCCCTGAGACCGTCGACCTCCACCGTGAGCTGCTGACCAAGCTGGGCCTGCCCGTGGCCTACCGTGCCGATGTCTGGCCGCAGCTGTTGGAGACGATGAAACGAGATAAGAAGGCACGTGGCTCCATGCTGCGCATGGTGCTTCTGAGCGAAGTGGGCGCGCCCGCCACAGTGGAGATCCCGGACGTCTCGATCCTCCACACGGCCTATCAGGAGATCGGGGAGGACTCTCCCCGCGTCATGCTCGGAACAGACCTGGGCTGAGGCCCGAGATGGCAGGCCCTGCAGGAGCTTGCTAGAATTGCTGTTTGGCGAAACTGCACGTTGTCGCCAGACACACCAAATCACCTCGCGGTGGCCAAGACTGACACGAAGAAGGACGGATTAGTGGCTTCAACCAACGACCTGAAGAACGGCCTTGTGCTCAATATCGACAAGCAGCTGTGGCAGGTGCTGGAGTTCCAGCACGTCAAGCCCGGCAAGGGTCCGGCATTCGTCCGCACCAAGCTCAAGAACGTCATGTCCGGCAAGATCATCGACAAGACCTTCAACGCCGGAACCAAGGTCGAGACAGCCAATGTCGACCGTCGCGATATGCAGTACCTCTACCATGACGGCACCGACTACGTGTTCATGGATGCCGAGGACTACGACCAGGTCAGCATCCCGCCAGACCTCGTCGGCGATGCCGCCAACTACATGCTCGAGAACCAGAATCTGCAGATCTCCTTCCACGAGGGCACTGCCCTGTCTGTGGAGCTGCCGCCTTCGGTTGAGCTGTTGATCACCCACACCGAACCAGGCCTGCAGGGTGACCGGTCGACTGGTGGATCCAAGCCTGCAACGCTGGAGACCGGCTACGACATCCAGGTGCCGCTGTTCCTCGAAGAGGGCACCAAGGTCAAGGTCGACACCCGCAACGGCGACTACCTGGGTCGCGTCAAGTAAGTGTCAGCGCGTACGCGGGCCCGACGTCGGGCCCTGGAACTGATGTTCGAGGCAGGACAACGTCGCCTCGACACCGAGCAGGTCGTGACCATGCGGTCCAACGACCCCGATTATCCGATGAAGGCCTACGCGGTCGAGATCGTCGAAGGAATCACGAGTCATCGTGAGGAGATCGACGAGATCATCGCCACCTACGCTGAGGGCTGGACCCTGGAGCGGATGCCGGCCGTGGATCTGGCGCTGCTCCAGATCGGGACCTGGGAGATCCTCTTCAACGATGAGGTGCCCGACAAGGCGGCAATCGACGAAGCCGTGTCCCTGGCCAAGCAGTTCTCAACGGATGACTCACCAGGCTTCATCTCAGGACTGCTCTCACGCGTCCTGGACGTCAAGCCGACCCTGATCTGAGTCCGCGGGTCCGGAATCCGGACCCGCGAACCGAGCCGAATCGGCTGAGGTCTACAATCGAATCGAACCACTCCTTTAACCACCGTCCGGAGAGGCGGAGAAGGGGAAGCATGACACAGCGAACAGTGCTCGATGCCCCAGATATGAAACGGGCAATGACCCGTATCGCCCACGAGATCATCGAGTCCAACAAGGGCAGCGACGACCTCGTTCTTCTCGGAATTCCGCGCCGCGGCGTTCCTCTGGCCACTCGTCTGGCAGAGCAGATCGCCTCGATCTCGGCACGACCTGAGATGGCCGGCGAGCTCGTCGGCAGCCTCGATATCACGATGTACCGTGACGACCTGCGCAGCGGTGCCTACCGTGCACCTGAACCCACCACTATCCCCGCCGACGGCATCGATGCCAAGACCGTGGTCCTCGTCGACGATGTGCTCTTCTCCGGGCGGACGATCAGAGCAGCCCTCGACGCGCTCTCCGATCTGGGTCGTCCGTCCAAGGTCCGCCTCGCCGTCCTCGTCGATCGGGGCCACCGGGATCTGCCGATCCGCGCCGATCACGTCGGAAAGAACCTTCCCACCTCCAACAGCGAACGCGTCAACGTCTCCCTGCTCGAGATCGACGGAGAAGACGGCGTCACCATCTCGGGAGGTCGCGAATGAAACACCTCCTCGACACCATCTCCTTAAGCCGTGAAGAAGCTATCTCGATCCTCGACATCGCAGAGGAGATGACTCAGGTCTCCGAACGTGAGGTCAAGAAGCTTCCCGTCCTGCGCGGACGCACCGTCGTCAATCTCTTCTTCGAAGACTCGACCCGGACCCGGCTGTCCTTCGAAGCCGCGGCCAAGAGGCTCTCAGCAGACGTCCTCAACTTCTCTGCAAAGGGCTCTTCAGTGTCCAAGGGCGAGAGCCTGCAGGACACCATCCAGACGATCTCGGCAATGGGAGCCGACGCTCTCGTCGTTAGGCACCCCGGCTCGGGCACTCCGCATCGCCTGGCCCACACCGGCTGGATCGACGTTCCCGTCGTCAACGCCGGCGATGGCACCCACGAACATCCGACACAGGCGCTGCTCGACGCCTTCACCCTGCGTCGTGCCCTCGGCGGGTTCTCCGCCTCAGGCGCTGTCAAAGAGGGCCCTCGCGGACGCGGACTCGACGGGGCGAAAGTCGCCATCGTCGGTGACGTTCTCCATTCCCGGGTAGCCCGCTCGAATGTCCACCTGCTGGCCCGCCTCGGCGCTGAAGTCCACCTCGTGGCACCGCCGACTCTGCTCCCGTGGGGTGTCGAGAATTGGCCCGTGACACTCCACTACGACCTCGACGAGGCCCTGCACAGCGAAGACTTTGCGGCCGTGATGATGCTGCGTGTCCAGAACGAGCGCATGCACGAATCGTTCTTCCCCAACGAACGCGAATACGCACGACTGTGGGGACTTTCGGCAGCCCGGCTGGCCGGACTGCCGAAGGAGACTTTCATCATGCACCCGGGGCCGATGAACCGCGGCTTCGAAATCTCAGCGGCAGCAGCCGACTCACCGCGTGCACTCATTCTCGACCAGGTCGAGAACGGAGTGAGCGTGCGAATGGCGGTCCTGTACCGCCTCTTGACGGGCCAGGAGGGAACCAATGAATGATTATCTGATCCGCGGTGCGAATGTGCTGGGCCAGGGAATCGCCGATATTGCGGTCAGGGAATCGACGATCGTCGACCCCGAACTGCTCGATCCCACGAGCAGCGATGTGGAGGTCGTGAGCGCTGAGGGGCTGATCGCCCTGCCCGGGCTCGTCGACATGCATACGCATCTGCGCGAGCCCGGAAAAGAGGACGCGGAGACGATCCTGAGCGGATCACGCTCGGCCGCCTCGGGCGGGTTCACCTGTGTTCATGCGATGGCGAACACGGCCCCGGTGGCCGATACTGCAGGCGTCGTCGAGCAGGTCCACCGGCTCGGCCGGACCGCCGGCTACACCGAAGTCGTGCCCATCGGAGCTGTGACCATCGGCCTGGAGGGGAAGAATCTCGCAGAAATCGGAGCCATGGCCCGTTCGGCGGCTCGAGTCAGGATCTTCTCCGACGACGGCATCTGCGTCTCAGACCCGCTGCTCATGCGCCGGGCCCTCGAATACGTCAAGACATTCGACGGAGTCATCGCCCAGCACGCCCAGGAACCGCGCCTGACCGAAGGCGCGCAGATGAACGAGGGAGTCGTCTCGGCTGAACTGGGACTGCCCGGCTGGCCGGCCGTGGCCGAGGAATCGATCATCGCCCGCGATGTGCTCTTGGCCGAACATGTGGGCTCACGCCTGCACATCTGCCACGTATCGACCAAGGGCAGCGTCGACATCATCCGGTGGGCGAAGTCCCGCGGAGTCGAGATCACCGCCGAGGTCACCCCGCACCACCTGATGCTCACCGACGAACTCGTCCGCAGCTTCGACCCCGTCTACAAGGTCAACCCACCGCTGCGCACGGAAGCCGACGTGACCGCCCTGCGCGAAGCGCTGGCCGACGGCACGATCGATGTCATCGGCACCGATCACGCCCCGCACACCGCCGAGCACAAATGCAGCGAGTGGACGGCTGCGGCCATGGGAATGGTCGGCATGGAGACCGCGCTGCCCATCGTCGTCGAGGCGATGCGCAACTACGACTTCGACTACGGAGACCTTGCCCGCGTCATGTCCGCAACACCGGCACGGATCACAGGGGCCACCGGTCACGGCAGCCTCGAGATCGGTGCGAGCGCGAACATCGTCCTCATCGACCCGGCCTCCACACACACGATCGTGCCCGAGGACCATGCCACGAAGGGCCGCAACAATCCCTTCGCCGGACTCGAGGTCTCCACCTCGATCACCGACACCTTCTTCTACGGCCACCGGGTGCTCTCCGGCGGCGAACTCAGCACACCCCATCCGGCAGGAGCATCATGGACAGACCAGTAAGCGTCATCATCATCGCAGTCGTCTTCCTCCTCCTGATCCTTGCGATCACCTGGGGCTGGAGCCGACGAAAGAAGAGCCAGACCGAAATGCCGCAGCCTGCGAAACCGCACATGGGAATCAAAGCCGTCTCCGATCCCGTCGAAGGATCCTACGTATCGACGACCTTGGCCGGGCACCCACTCGAACGAGTCGCCGTCCACGGCCTCGGCATCCGCACCACCGGAGAGATCGTCATCACCGATGGGGGAGTCGTCATGGACCTCGCCGGACGTGAGGACTTCCTGATCCCCAGGCGCGATATCGTCTCCGTCGACACCACCGCCGGGATGATCGGCAAGTTCGTCGAACGCGGCGGAATCGTGCGCATCACCTGGCGGCTGGGGGAGACCCTCGTCGACACAGGCTTCCGCGCCCGCTACTCCGCCAGCACCACACCCACCGTCGCCCGCATCCGCGAAATGATCGAAGAGGCACAATGAGACTGTCCACCACACCCGCTGTCCTCGTCCTCGAAGACGGACGCACCTTCCGCGGCTCCGCATACGGGGCCGTCGGCGAGACCCTGGGCGAAGCGGTCTTCGTCACCGCAATGTCGGGCTATCAGGAGACCCTGACCGACCCGTCCTACCATCGTCAGATCGTGATCCAGACGGCTCCGCACATCGGCAACACGGGAATCACCGATGACGACGACGAATCAGCCAAGATCTGGGTCGCCGGCTACGTCGTCCGCGACGCCTCCCGTGTGTCCTCGAACTGGCGCTCCATCGGAGACCTGTCCACGCGCCTCGAAGAATCAGGCATCGTGGGCATCAGCGACGTCGACACCCGGGCCCTGACCCTGCACCTGCGTGAAGCGGGAGCCATGCGCATGGGCATCTTCTCCGGCCCTGCCGCCGAGGTTGAGGACAAAGAGCTGCTGGCCAAGGTTCAGGCCTCACCACACATGGCTGGAGCGAAACTGGCCGAAGAGGTCTCGATCACCGAGCCCAAACTTGTCCCCGCAGTCGGCGCAGTCGGCGAGAAGAAATTCAGCGTCGCAGCCCTGGACCTGGGCATCAAGTCGATGACCCCCGAACGGCTGAGCGAACGTGGCATCGAGGTCCACCTCCTGCCCGCCACGACAAGTTTCGCGGAGATCCAGGCACTCGGCGTCGACGGGGTCTTCTTCTCCAACGGTCCCGGTGACCCAGCGACCGCCGATACCCAGGTCGAACTTCTCCGCGAGGTCCTCGGCGCGCAGATCCCGTTCTTCGGAATCTGCTTCGGCAACCAGCTGTTGGGCAGGGCATTGGGCTTCGGCACATACAAACTGCCCTTCGGCCACCGCGGCATCAACGTCCCCGTCATGGATCGCACTACCGACAAGGTCGAGATCACCTCGCAGAACCACGGCTTCGCCGTCGACGCACCCCTAGACGGCGAGACACAGGCCCCGCACGACGCGAGCTTCGGTCGCGTGCGCGTCTCCCACGTGTGCCTCAACGATGACGTGGTCGAAGGGCTCGAATGCCTCGACATCCCCGCGTTCTCCGTCCAGTTCCATCCGGAGGCTGCAGCCGGACCCCACGACTCGAGCTACCTGTTCGATCGATTCATCGACCTCATGTCCGCTTCCCCGGTCGCACAGGCCTAAGGAGAACCATGCCACTCAGACAAGATCTCACATCCGTCCTCGTCATCGGCTCCGGTCCCATCGTCATCGGCCAGGCGTGTGAATTCGACTACTCGGGCACCCAGGCCTGCCGTGTGCTGCGCGAAGAGGGCCTGCGCGTCATCCTCATCAACTCGAACCCCGCGACGATCATGACCGATCCCGACGTCGCCGACGCCACCTATGTCGAACCGATCGACCCCGACATCATCGAATCGATCATCGACAAGGAGCGCCCCGACGCGATCCTGCCGACCCTGGGCGGACAGACTGCGCTCAACGCAGCGATCGCGCTGCACGATGCGGGCACCCTCGAGAAGTACGGGGTCGAACTCATCGGCGCCGACGTCGACGCCATCCAGCGCGGCGAGGACCGGCAGAAGTTCAAGACCATCGTCGAGGAATGCGGCGCGGAATCGGCCAAGTCCATCATCTGCCACACCATCGACGAGGCACTGGCCGGGGCCGAAGAACTCAACTATCCCGTCGTCGTGCGTCCCTCGTTCACAATGGGTGGACTGGGATCGGGCATGGCCTATGACGAGAACGACCTGCGGCGCATCGCCGGCGCCGGTCTGGGCGACTCCATCACACACGAGGTGCTCCTCGAGGAGTCGATCCTCGGCTGGAAGGAATACGAACTCGAACTCATGCGCGACCACAAAGACAACGTGGTCGTCATCTGTTCGATCGAGAACGTCGATCCTGTCGGAGTACACACCGGTGACTCCATCACAGTCGCCCCGTCACTGACTCTGACCGACCGCGAATACCAGAAGATGCGCGACATCGGCATCGACGTCATCCGTGCAGTCGGAGTCGCCACAGGCGGCTGCAACATCCAGTACGCCGTGGACCCGAAGACCGGACGCATCGTCGTCATCGAAATGAACCCCCGGGTCTCGAGGTCCTCGGCACTGGCCTCGAAGGCCACAGGCTTCCCGATCGCCAAGATGGCTGCCAAACTGGCCGTGGGGTATTCGCTCGACGAGATCCCCAACGACATCACACGGGTCACGCCTGCCAGCTTCGAACCGACACTTGACTACGTCGTCGTCAAGATCCCGCGATTCACCTTCGAAAAGTTCCCTGCTGCGGACCCGACGCTGACCACGACCATGAAATCCGTGGGCGAGGTTATGGCACTGGGCCGCAACTTCACCACCGCTCTGCAGAAGGCCATGCGGTCGATGGAGCAGCGCGACGCCTCATTCTCATGGTCCGATCTGCCCGACATCAGCGATGAGGATGTCAGAGAATCCGTCCTCGAAGCGATCTCGCATGCAACAGCCGACCGCATCCATTCTGTTCAGCGCGGACTGGCCGCCGGCCTGAGCAACGAGGAGGTCTTCGAAGCCTGCGAGATCGATCCCTGGTTCCTTGACCAGATCGAACTCATCAATGAGGTCGCCGAGTACATCTCCACAGCAGACGAACTCGACGCCCAGGTGTTCAAAGTCGCGAAGAACCACGGATTCTCCGACGAGCAGATCGCGAGTCTGCGCACACTCGACACCGGCGTCGTCACCGGAGTCCGCCGCGCGCTGCGTGTCCGTCCCGTGTTCAAGACTGTGGACACCTGCGCAGGTGAGTTCGCCGCACATACTCCGTACCACTACTCGAGCTATGACGAGGAGACCGAGGTCGCACCTCGCGAGAAGCCTGCCGTGATCATCCTCGGTTCGGGACCCAACAGAATCGGTCAGGGCATCGAGTTCGACTACTCATGCGTGCACGCGACCATGGCTATCTCCGAAGCCGGGTACGAGACGATCATGGTCAACTGCAACCCGGAGACCGTGTCCACGGACTACGACACCGCTGATCGCCTCTACTTCGAGCCGCTGACCTTCGAAGACGTGATGGAGGTCTACCACGCCGAGGTGGCCGCCGGTCCCGTACTCGGCGTCGTCTGCACCCTGGGTGGTCAGACCCCGCTGGGCTTGGCCGACGATCTCAAAGCCGCAGGAGTCCCGGTCCTCGGCACGCAGCCCGAAGCGATCGACCTGGCCGAAGACCGCGGCGAATTCGGCGCCGTCCTCGACCGTGCCGGTCTCACCGCACCGAAGCACGGCACCGCAGTGACGTACTCAGAGGCCGAGAAGATCGCCGAAGAAATCGGCTACCCGGTCCTCGTCCGCCCCTCGTACGTGCTCGGCGGCCGCGGCATGCAGATCGTCTACGACCGCACTCAGCTCGTGGACTACATGGCCACTGCCACGGAGATCTCTGTGGACCGTCCCGTCCTCGTCGACCGGTTCCTCGAGGACGCCATCGAAATCGATGTCGATGCCCTCTACGACGGCACCGACATCTTCATCGGCGGCATCATGGAGCACATCGAGGAAGCAGGAATCCATTCCGGCGACTCAGCCTGCGTGCTGCCGTCGCTGACCCTGGGCGAAGATGTGCTTGAGCGGGTCCGCACGGCCACATTGGCGATCGCCGAAGGCACCAACGTGCGCGGGCTGCTCAACATCCAGTTCGCCATCACCGCTGACGTGCTCCATGTCATCGAAGCCAATCCGCGTGCCTCCCGGACCGTGCCGTTCGTCTCGAAGGCCACATCCACACAGCTGGCGAAGGCCGCCGCACTCATCGCGGTCGGACGCACGATCGCCGATATGCGCGGAGGCTTGCTCCCGGAGACCTGCGACGGTTCGCGACTTCCACTGGATCATCCGATCGCGGTCAAAGAAGCGGTCCTGCCGTTTTGTCGGTTCCGGACTGTCGAAGGCAAGGTCGTCGATTCGATCCTCGGACCGGAGATGCGTTCGACCGGTGAGGTCATGGGCATCGACCACGACTTCCCGACAGCATTTGCGAAGGGGCTGCTGGGAGCATCGATCAAGCTGCCGACCTCCGGCACCGTGTTCGTATCCGTCGCAGACCGGGACAAACGTGCCATGGTCCTGCCGGTCAAGGAACTCGTCGACTTGGGCTTCGACGTGGTCGCCACAACCGGAACGGCCGCAGTCCTGTCCCGGTACGGCATCAAGACCACACAGGTGCACAAACACTTCGAGGCCGACGCCGAGGATCGCACGATCCTCGACTACCTGGCCGCCGGCACGATCGACATGGTCATCAACGTCCCATCCGGCCGTCAGGAAAGGGCAGACGGCTACGAGATCCGTGCCTCGGCGACCGCGCACTCCGTGCCGTTGATCACGACGCTCGCCGAGTTCGCTGCCGCAGTCACCTCACTCGAGGTCGTCCGTGACAAGACCTTCAAGGTCCGCAGCCTGCAGGACTGGAACTCGTGATGTTCGGTGCCCGCCTGCAGGCGGCCATGGACGAGCACGGGCCGCTGTGCGTGGGCATCGACCCCCATGACCATCTCCTCGAAGCCTGGGGCTTGCCGTGCACAGCGGAAGGGCTGCGTGAATTCTCTCTGCGCACGGTGACCGAGCTGGCGGGGAATGTGGCCGCGGTCAAACCGCAGTCAGCCTTCTTCGAGCAGTACGGATCGGCCGGAGTCGCTGTCCTCGAAGAGACCTTGGCGGCCTGCCGGGAACACGATCTCATCAGCGTCCTCGACATCAAACGCGGGGATATCGGGTCGACCATGGGAGCCTACGCACGCGCGTACCTGGACCCCGCCTCGGCGACGGCAGCCGATTCGATCACGGCATCTCCGTATCTGGGATTCGGGGCGCTGGAGCCTGCCTTCGAGCTCGCGCAGACCCATGATCGGGGAGTCTTCGTCCTCGCACTGACATCGAACCCGGAAGGGGCAGAGGTCCAGCATGCCAGGCGCGGCGAGGCCGTCGAAGGCTTCGGAGACACCGTAGCCGGGTCGATCGTCGGCCAGGTCGCGCAGCGCAACTTGGCTGCCTCCCCACAGGGTCTCGGGCGCTTCGGTCTGGTCGTTGGTGCAACGATCGGATCCACGGCCCGCGAACTCGGATTCGACCCGTCTGCATGTGGTGGGCCGATCCTGGCGCCGGGAGTCGGCGCCCAGGGAGCGGGCATCAGTGAACTCATCGGCGTCTTCGGAGCAGATGCGATCACTGCTAACCAGGTTCTGGCCACAACCTCACGCGCTGTGCTCGGTGCGGGGCCCGACGGGCTGCAGGCCGCAGCGAAAGCACTGAACCTATCCCTGAAACAGGTGGGCTGAGCCCAGATACCGACGAGATCTCCCGGCTTCAGACAGTGCTTCTGCCCAGCAGTCCAGAGTACTGTTTGAAGCCGGCTCTCTCGTACATTCTCACGGCGCCTTCGGACGAGTGGACCGTGATGTAATCAAGTCCACGTCGGTGAGCATATTCGACGACTTCGGTGACGAGCCGATGACCAATACCGCACCCGCGTAGCTTCGGGGCGACAAAGCACGATTGGACATCACCGCTTGCTCGATTTGGATTCAGAGGCGCCAGCACCCGCGGAAGTATCGCCAACCACGCCATGCCGACCGTTTCGTCTCTGAGGACAGCCACGAAGGGGACGTGTGAGTCCGAGTGACGTTGCGACCAATCAGCGGCTGCTACTGTAAATTCCTCGAGTGGGAGAAGTTCGCTGCGGTCATGCTGTTCCAGGGCCCACCGCCAACGCAGCTCGGCTAAGCCGGGCAGGTCCTGCTCGGTGGCCAAACGGACACTGACATTGGGGGCCGCCTGTTCTGGGGCACAACCGCCTTCGTGAGCTGCGCCCTGAGATATTGCTGTGCCTCGCGCCATGCGCCTATCCAACCACTGGTGATATCCCGGGTCAACGGGGTGCTGAAAACGACGGTTTCTGCAGACACTTGAGTTTTCTTTCTCGCTTTATGCCTCTCACGAGGGTTTTTGTTTTAGACTGAAGCAACTTCCCTACCTGCCCGTTCATGGTGACAGAGGAGATAATGTGGCACTCGAACCTTTGACCCCGCAACAGCGTTCAGCTGCTCTTGACAAGGCTTTCAAAGCGCGTCAGGCGCGAGCCGAGGTCAAAACCGCGCTGAAGAATGGTCAAACCGATCTCACTTCCGTGCTGAAGAAGGCCGATGCAGATGAAGCACTCGCGAAGATGCGCGTCGTCGATCTGCTGAGATCACTGCCCGGAGTCGGCGATCGACGCGCGGAAGCGGCCATGGAAGATGTGGGCATCGCATCGTCACGTCGAATCAAGGGCCTGGGTGTGCACCAGAAGAACGCCCTGTTGGAGAAATACTCCTGAATGTGTGAACAATAGTTCTGTGAATAATCGACTGACCGTCCTCGCGGGACCTACCGCGGTCGGAAAAGGCACCATCAGCGCGTACATCAGAGATCATCATCCCGAAGTCTGGTTCTCCGTCTCCGCCACCACGCGGCCGCGGCGACCCGGGGAAACCGATGGTGTTCATTATCACTTCATCAGCGATGACGAATTCGACTCACTCATCGCTGCCGGTGAGCTGCTTGAGTACGCCGTCGTCCACGGACGCCACCGCTACGGCACCCCATCGGCTCAGGTTCAGGAGAAGCTGACCCAGGGGATACCGTCCCTGTTGGAGATCGATCTCCAGGGAGCGCGCCAGGTCAAGGACAAGATGCCCGACGCACTGTTCGTCTTCCTGGCTCCGCCCAGCTGGGAGGAACTCGTGTCGCGACTCACCGGTCGCGGAACGGAAACGGCAGCAGAACAAGAGCGTCGTCTGACCACGGCCAAGCGGGAATTGCAGGCCGAATCCGAGTTCGATGTCACCATCATCAATGACCACGTTCGCACTGCGGCCGAAGAACTCATATCATTGATGGGTATATCCACTACCGATTAGATTGGACATTCATTGCCTGCACAACCTGAAGGCATCACCAATCCACCGATTGATGATCTGCTGGCCGTGACCAGCTCGAAGTACGAACTGGTCTCGATTGCGGCTCAGCGAGCACGCCAGATCAACTCCTACTACGCCCAGCTCCAAGAGGGACTGCTTGAGAACGTCGGTCCGCTGGTGACCCCGGGCACGCACGAGAAGCCGCTGTCGATTGCGCTCCGCGAGATCAACGAAGGCAAGATCGTGGCTCGCGAAGTCACCGAAGCCGACTTCGGTGCTCTCGCCCCAGAACCTGCGCAGCCCGCTGCCAGCAACGACGGCGCACTGGACTTCAGCGACCAGTGAGAACCGTACTCGGCGTCGCCGGTGGAATCGCCGCCTACAAGGCGTGCCATGTCATTCGGCGACTCCGGGAACTCGGGCACAGCGTCAAAGTCGTGCCCACCGCCAGTGCGTTGAATTTCGTCGGTGCCGCCACCTTTGAGGCACTGTCCTCACAGACCGTGACCACCGATGTCTTCGACGAGATTGATTCGGTCAACCATGTCCGCATCGGGCAGGAAGCCGAACTCGTCATCATCGCCCCCGCCACGGCCAACACTCTGGCCAAGTTGGCCGCAGGCATCGCCGATGACCTGCTCACCGCCACGGTCCTGACAACGACCGCCGAGGTGGTCGTTGCCCCAGCTATGCACACCGAAATGTGGCAGAACGCCGCCACCGTCGCCAACATCGCGACCTTGAAACAGCGCGGCATCCACGTCCTCGAACCCGCTGTGGGACGTCTCACCGGGCCCGATTCGGGCCCCGGCCGGCTCCCTGAACCCGACACGATAGTCGACTTCTCCCTGGCCGCCGCCGCGAACGCACACACGTCCGCTGTCGCCTCGGCAGGGTCAGGACGGCTGCACGGAAAGCACCTCGTCATCAGCGCCGGCGGAACCAGAGAACCACTCGATCCCGTGCGCTACCTCGGGAATCGTTCCTCAGGCAAGCAGGGCGTTGCCCTGGCTCGTGCCGCTGCCCGTGCCGGAGCCCACGTCGACCTGGTTGCGGCCAACATCGATTCGGGACTGCTGTCCGATCTGCCCGACAGTGTCCGAATCACCACGGTCGAGTCCACGCTTGAACTCCAGACTCAGATGCACGCCTCTCAGGCCGACGCCGATGCCGTCATCATGGCCGCCGCCGTTGCTGATTACCGGCCGGCTGAGCGCACCGACTCGAAGATGAAGAAGTCGGGCGACGAGGGAATGACTCTGCAGCTGATCCAGAACCCTGATGTGCTCGTGGGGCTGGTCGAATCACGTCGTCAGCCTCAGATCATCATCGGTTTCGCCGCCGAGACCGGAGATTCTCATCACAGTGCACTCGACTACGCGATGGCGAAGTTCCGCCGCAAGGGTGTGGACTTCCTCGTCTTCAACAACGTCTCCGGCGACAGGGCCTTCGGCCAGGACGACAATGCCGTGCAGATTCTCACCGCCGACGGTGACGACGTCGTCGCCGGCACGGAAATCCACGGCAGCAAAGACGATGTTTCGGAAAAGGTCATCGAGGCTCTCGCCGATCGTGTGGAATGCGTAGAATCGACGCCGTGAGTCAATCAAATCTGCGCTTCTTCTCGTCCGAATCCGTCACCGAGGGCCACCCCGACAAGATCTGTGACCAGATCAGCGACGCCGTCCTCGACGATCTGCTGAGTCAGGACCCGAACGCCAAAGTCGCCGTCGAGACGATGGTCACCACCGGACTCGTCCACGTGGCCGGCGAGGTCAACACCGCGGCCTACGCCGACGTGGCAGGCATCGTCCGTCAGCTCATCACCGGCATCGGCTACGACTCCTCCGACACTGGATTCGATGGCCATTCCTGCGGTGTGTCCGTCTCCATCGGCAGCCAGTCCACCGACATCCATTCCGGTGTGACCAACCCGCTGGACTTCCGCGAAGCCGTGGATTCCGATCACGGTTCCAGCCTGGGCGCCGGCGACCAGGGCCTCATGTTCGGCTACGCCGACAACGCCACCAACGTCCTCATGCCCATGCCGATCCATCTCGCCTCACGCATGGCGGAGAAACTCTCCGAAGTGCGCAAGACCGGAGCATTGGACTATCTGCGTCCTGACGGCAAGACCCAGCTGACACTCGGCTACGACGGAAACGAAGCCGTGTCGATCGAGAACATCGTGGTCTCGACCCAGCACGCCGCGCACGTCGACCAGGCCCAGCTGCATTCGGAGATCAAGGACTTCGTCATCGACCCGGTCATCGCCGGCTCCAACCTCGACGTCAGCCATGCCAACATCCACATCAACCCCGCCGGGCCCTTCGTCACCGGCGGACCGATGGGAGATGCCGGACTGACCGGCCGCAAGATCATCGTCGACACCTACGGCGGATACTCCCGCCACGGCGGCGGCGCCTTCTCCGGCAAGGACCCTTCGAAGGTCGACCGCTCCGCCGCCTATGCCATGCGCTGGGTCGCGAAGAACGTCGTCGCCGCCGGGCTCGCCGACCGCGCCGAGGTGCAGGTCTCCTATGCGATCGGCCGCGTCGACCCGATGGGCCTCTACGTCGAAACCTTCGGCACCGAGAAGGTGGACCCCCACGCGATCTCGAAGGCGATTCGGGAGGTCTTCGACCTGCGACCAGCCATGATCATCCAGGAACTCGACCTCCTGCGCCCGATCTACTCTCAGACTTCGACCTACGGCCACTTCGGCCGCGAGCTCTCCGACTTCACTTGGGAGGTCACGGACCGTGCCGACGATCTGCTGCGCGCAGTCTCCTCGGCTTGATGGACGAACCTCTTCCCATCGACACCGGCACCTCCGCCATCGGGCAGGTGCCGGTGGCATCGGAAGACCCCGTGGCTCACGTGCTCATCGATCACCCGGTGCCGCACCTGGCCCGGACCTTCGACTATGCCGTGCCGGAGAAATTCGCCGACACAGCCCGCCCCGGTGTGCGAGTCAGGGTCAAATTCGCCGGGAAGCTGCGTGACGGATTCCTGCTCGAACGGGTTGAGAAATCCGAACACATCGGACCACTCGCCACGATCGAGCGCATCACCAGCCCCGTCGTCGTGCTCACACCAGAACTGCTGCGCCTAGCCACTGCCACGGCCCGCCGCTACGCGGGAACCCTCTCCGATGTGCTGCGTCTGGCGATCCCGCCCCGCCACGCACGTGCCGAAAAGGCGGTGCTCAAGGCGGAGAAGGCCGCGCAACAGCAGCAGAGCGACTCCGCAGCGCCGACGGCAGGCGAGGCCGCGAACTCAACGTCCGAGGGCTCGGCTTCAACTTCCAACACCCCGACTTCAACGACAACGGACACGATCGGCCGCCTCGGCGAATGGGTGGTCAACGAATCCGCCCACGACAGAGAAGACAAGTTCCCAGCCGCCGAACATCCGCGGATCGCCATGACCTGCGTCCCCGGACCCACCCCAGGACTGAGTTGGATCACCGCCGGCCTGGAAGCTGCCCGAGCAACGCTGGCGGCGGGGGAGTCGGTGCTGTGGCTGGTGCCCGATCATCGTGAACTTGCCGTGCTCGCGGCCGCACTCGACTCCAGCGAGGACATCGGCTCGTACTCCGTGCTCAGCGCCGATCAATCACCCGAGCAACGCTGGAAAGCCTGGCTGCGTGGCCTGCTGGGACACACACGTGTGACGATCGGCACCAGAGCAGCCGCCTTCGCCCCGGTCGAAGGGTTGGGCCTCATCATCTGCTTCGACGACTCGAACTCGAACTACCTCGACCAGCACGCACCATACCCACACGCCAGGGAAGTGTGCCTGCTGAGGTCGACCATCGACTCCACCGGGCTGCTGTTCGTCTCCACCGATCGCAGCGCAGAGATCCAACGCCTGGTTGAGGTCGGATGGCTGCACGACGCCACACCCACCGGCCCGGAACGCCGTGAGGGCGCACCGCGGGTATACGTCCCCGACGAGGAGCGAGACCCCTTCGCCTGGCAGCGCATCCCCTCACGCGCCTGGCAGCTGATGCGCGGTGCCCTGCGCCCAGGAACCAAGGACACGAACGCGGTCGGACCCGTCCTCGTCCAGGTCCCGCGGGCCGGATACTATCCGGTGTTCGCCTGCGCGAGATGCCAAGAGGTCGCACGCTGCCCACAGTGTTCGGCAACCCTGACCACACAGTCCGAGGTCGGCCCCTTCGCCTGTCGCTCATGCGGGTTCCATTCCGATACGTTCTCCTGCGGACGCTGCCGCTCGAACCAGGTCCGCTCGATCGTGCGCGGCAGAGGTCGGACCGTCGAAGAGCTGCGCAAGGCCATGCCGGGCATCGAAATCCTCGAGTCCGGCGGGGACGACATCCCCGTCGCCATCGACGACTCTCCACGCATCGTCGTCGCCACCACCGGAGCAGAGCCCTACGTCCTCGGCGGCTACGCCTGCGCAATCCTGCTCGACTCGCTGTGGCCGGGGCCATGGATGCGCTCAACCGATGAGGGGGTCAGCCGGAGGCTGCGTGCGGCCGTCCTCGTGAGATCACGCACAGCCGGGGGAGTCGTCTACCTCGGCGACACCGATGAGACGATCCGGAACACGGTGACCACCTTCGACCCGGTCACCACCATGTCCCGGGCGCTCAACGATCGGATGGAGCTCGGCTTTCCGCCCTACCGGCGCATCGTTGAACTCACCGGCGCCGGCGCCGATATCGACGCCATGATCACCGCCGTACCCGAGCTGACCGAACTCATCCGCGACTCCGACGACGATGGCCAGAAGGCCGTCGCCGCCTACCCGATCGCTGCAGGCGACACGGTCGGCGAGGCATTGGCTCATCTGATCGCCTCCCGGTCTGCGAAGAAGCTCCCCCAGGTGCGTGTGCGCATCGACGATCCGCGGTCTCTGTGAGCATCCCGATGCCCGGACTCCGCGTCCGCGAAGCGAACAAGTAGAATTCCTCAAGTGGATATCGTCTTTGCCGGAACTCCGGATGCCGCAGTGCCAGCCCTCGAGGCTCTCGTCGAATCTCGACACCGCATCCGTGCCGTCCTCACCCGACCCGATGCCCCGGTGGGACGCAAACGTGTCCTCACCCCCTCACCCGTGAAAGCCCGTGCCCTCGAACTCGGTCTCGACGTCATCGAGGCGAGCCGACTCCGCGGCGAGGTCATCACAGAACTCAGAGCCCTCAAGGTCGACGCCGTAGCCGTCGTCGCCTATGGGGCCATCGCCGGACCGGCAGCACTGGCGACTGCCGAACTCGGCTGGTTCAACCTCCATTTCTCGCTTCTCCCAGAACATCGCGGAGCCGCTCCGGTCCAACGTGCCCTCATCGCAGGCCAGAGCCACAGTGGAGTCAGCGTGTTCAAGATCGACGAGGGCATGGACTCCGGGCCCGTCCTGCGCCGCCTCGAACTCCCGTTGGACCATCCCGATGTCGCCACCGCACTCGACGACTATGCCCATAGGGGTGCGGCCGAACTGGTCGCGGCCTTCGACGACCTGGCCGACGGCACCGCGGTCATGAGCCCGCAGTCAGGGGAAGCGAGCCACGCGGACAAGATCGGTATCGCCGACGCCCATCTCGACTTCTCCGAGCCCGCACGGGCGATCATTGACCGTGCCCGGGGAGTCAGCCCGAGTCCCGGACCATGGGCCAACATCGATGGGAAGCGGGCCAAACTCTTCGGACTCGCACCCGCTCCCGACGTCGCCGCGGCCACCGATGTCGGGCTGCTGACCTCTTGGCAGAAGACAGCTGTCATCGGCTGCGGCGACGGCTGGGTCCAGGTCGAGGAGATCCAACCCTTCGGCAAGCCTCGGATGGCTGCCGTGGACTTCCTGCGTGGCCGTGGCGACATCCGATTCGACCCCAGCGAAGCTAGTGCCGAGCCGACGGCAGACCCCGAGCAAGGAGCATGAGACCGATGCCAGCAGATGAGCGCATGCCGAGGAAGAGACCAGCGGGGAACAAGCCCCCAACAGGCGGCAAGTCCTCCGGCAACGGACCCTCGGGTGGGCGAGAGCCGCGTCAGGCCAAGAACTTGCCTCGGCGCATCGCCTGGGAGGTCCTCGTCGATGTGGAGACGAAGGACTCGTACGCGAACCTGCTCCTGCCCGCCAAGCTCGCCCGCACGCATATGGATCCCCAAGATGCGGCGTTCACGACCGAACTCACCTATGGCGCGCTGCGCCAACAGGAGTTCTACGATGCGATCATCGCCAAGGCCGCGAACCGCCCCATCGACAGCATCGACCCTGAACCGCTGGCCGGAATGCGCCTCGGCGCCCACCAGATCCTGTCCATGCGCGTGCCCGACCATGCAGCACTGTCGGAGACCGTGGCCGTCATCAAGTCCTATGCTCCGAAGACGGCCGGGTTCGTCAACGCCGTACTCCGCCGGGTCTCCGAGGTCGACCGGGACGAATGGCTGCGCCGTGTCACCGCCGGAGCCAGCGCAGTGAGCGAGCAGGCCATCGAATACTCCCATCCGGAATGGATCGTCCGGGCCATGACACAGGCCCTTAAGGGCCACGGCCGGCAGGCGTCTGAACTGCAGGCCCTGCTCGAAGCCGACAATGCGGCAGCGAAGGTCAGCGTCTCCGCTCTGCCGGGACTCATCGACCGCAGCGAACTGCCCGGGCAGCCGACCGAATTCTCACCCATCGGCGTCACCCTCGACACAGCGGTGCCCAAGAACGTCGATGCCGTCGCCAGCGGCCGGGCCCGAGTGCAGGACGAAGGGTCCGCGCTGGTGGCTCTGGCCCTGGCGCAGGTTGAGGCACCGGCAGGCACCTGGGCGGACCTGTGTGCAGGACCCGGTGGCAAGGCCGCAGTCCTCGCGGCGATTGCGAAGGCGTCGGGAACCTTTCTCGATGCCTTCGACTCCAGCGAGCACAGGGTCGAACTTGTGCGATCCTCCACCCAGGCCCTCGATAACGTCACGACCCGCGTCCAAGACGCCCGCGAGGCCACAGGCCCCTACGCGAAGGTGCTCGTCGACGTTCCCTGCTCGGGACTCGGCGCCCTGCGTCGTCGCCCCGAGGCCCGCTACCGTCGTCGCCCTGAGGACATCAACGCGCTGGCAGGACTGCAGCGAGAACTGTTGCGGGCAGCCTTGGACGCATGCGCTGCCGGGGGAGTCGTCGCCTACTCGACCTGCTCTCCCCACTACGCGGAGACAGTGCTCGTCGTCGACGATGTCCTGCGCGGGTCCGACATTGAAATCCTGGATGCCCCAGCTGTCCTCGCAGAGGTCACGGGCACCGATGCCGAAGGGTTCACCTCGGTGAGCCGGGGAGCGGGACGGTACGCTCAGCTGTGGCCCCATGTCCACAACACCGATGGAATGTTCTTGGCTCTGATGCGGAAGGCGCACTGAAATGGCGATCGAGATCAACCCCAGCATCCTCAGCTCCGACTTCTCGGACCTGCGAGGCGAACTGGCAAAAATCAGCACCGCCGATATGGCGCACATCGACGTGATGGACAACCATTTCGTTCCGAACCTCACCTTCGGCCCGCCCGTGGTCGAACGGATCCAGGCGATCAGTCCGATCCCGCTCGACGCACACCTGATGATCGCCGACGCGGACCGGAACGCACCGGTCTACGCCGAGCTCGGCTGCGCCTCGGTGACCTTCCACGCCGAGGCGGCCGCCGCACCTGTGCGCCTGGCTCGGGAGATCCGAAAGCTGGGAGCCAAAGCCAGCCTCGCACTCAAGCCGGCGACCCCCATCGAGCCCTACATCGACCTCCTCGGCGAGTTCGACCAGATCCTCATCATGACCGTCGAACCCGGTTTCGGTGGACAGAAGTTCCTGGATGTGTGCCTGCCGAAGATCCGTCGCACCCGTGAGGCGATTTCAGCCTCCGGGCTGGAGATCAAGCTGCAGGTCGACGGGGGAGTCTCGACGTCGACGATCGAACGCGTCGTCGACGCCGGCGCCGATGTGCTCGTGGCCGGCTCCGCCGTCTACGGACCCGACGATGCAGCCACCGCGATCTCGGAGCTGCGTGAACTCGCAGCATCACACGTGCACTGAAGAAGGCGGAAATGGAACTGCTCGACTGGCTGAACACCCCAGCATTCGAACTGCTGGGCAAACCAGTGCCGTATTCCGACCTGTTCGGCAATATCTGCGCCTTGGCCACCGTGGTCCTGGCGCTGCGGCGCAACATTCTGTCCTGGCCGGTCCAGATCCTGGGTTCCATCCTTCTCTTCGCCGCCAGCATCTCCGCCGGACTCGGCGGCAACGCCTCCCGCCAGGTCGTCATCATCGTGGCCGCAGTGTGGGGCTGGACGCAGTGGAAGAAATCCCGGGAAGCCGCCGGCGAAGTCCTCGTCCGCTGGGCGACCTGGAAGGAGCGACTGCTCCTGATCGGCGGGCTCCTCGTGGGCACCGGAGTCTTCGGCTACGTCCTGGCACTGGGCGGATGGTCCTGGAACCCCTATCCCGACGCCTACATCTTCGTCGGCTCAATCGTGGCGATGTACGCCCAGGGTCGTGCGATCGTCGAATTCTGGTTCGTGTGGCTGGCCGTCGACCTCGTAGGGATACCCCTGGCCGTCGCCGGAGGACTCGTGTTCTCCGGTGCCGTATACCTCATCTTCCTCGTCATGGTCGTCCTCGGCTTCATCGACTGGTCGAAGAGATCGAAGCAGACGATCTCGGCGCCTCATCGAGGCGCCACGGACATCAACCGAGGCAGCGAGGAATGAGACCTCCCAGTCGTGGGTGATCGTCCCGTCGAGTGGACCGTTCCGTAGTGGGGTAGCGTCCCGATGGCCGAGACCCCGTGTGAGCGTGTTGAGATCGATGTATTAGGCTGGTTTCGTGAAGACTTTTGACTCGCTGTACGCCGAACTCCTGCAGAAATCCCTCGATCGTCCTGAAGGCTCGAAGACCGTGGCCGAACTCGACGCAGGAGTCCATGCGATCGGGAAGAAGGTCGTCGAAGAAGCCGCAGAGGTCTGGATGGCGGCCGAATATGAGACTAAGGATGACCTCGCCGAGGAGATCTCCCAGCTGCTCTACCACCTGCAGGTGCTCATGGTCGCTAAGGATCTCAGCCTCGACGACGTCAACTCACATCTCTAGAGGTCAACCCGCATCAGTCGAGACGCACGGAGCTGCAGATCGACTCCACAATAACCGTTGACGATGAAACACAAAAGGACACCATGCTGCGTGTAGCCGTGCCGAACAAGGGCGCACTGTCCGAAGCCGCCTCCGAGATGCTCAGCGAGGCCGGATACTCCACTCGCCGGGGGAGTAAGACCTTGGTCCATCAGGACGAAGTCAACGGCGTCGAGTTCTTCTACCTGCGCCCCCGCGATATTGCCGTCTACGTCGGATCGGGCATCCTCGACGCCGGCATCACCGGTCGTGACCTGCTGTTGGAGTCGAAGGCCGAAGCGCAGGAAGTCATCGGTCTCGGCTTCGGTGCCTCCCGCTTCTTCTACGCCGGAGTCACCGGTTCCTACACCTCGCCCACCCAGCTGGAAGGCGCACGCATCGCCACCAGCTTCCCGAACCTCGTCGAAGCCGACCTGCAGGCCCGGGGCATCAACGCAAAAACCGTCCAACTCGACGGTGCCATCGAAGTTTCCATCCAGCTCGGCGTCGCCGAGGCCATCGCCGATGTGGTCGAGACCGGCAGCACGCTGCGCGCTGCAGGGCTCGAGACATTCGGGGAGCCACTGCTGGAATCCGAAGCCGTCCTCGTCCAGCGCGACGGAGCAGCCGAGACCATCGAGGTGCTGCGACGCCGTCTCGAATCCGTGATGGTGGCCCGGCAGTACGTGCTCGTCGACTACAACATCGAAGAGCGGCTGCTCCCCGAAGCACTCGGACTCACCCCCGGTCTCGAATCACCCACCATCTCCCCACTGCAGGAGACCGGCTGGGTGGCGGCCCGCGTCATGGTCGAATCCAAAGAGGTCAACAACGTCATGGACCGTCTCTACGCGGTCGGTGCCCGTGCGATTCTGGTGACGAACATTGGCGCCTGCCGAATCTGAATTCCGCGTCTTCCGACCCCGCCAGGTGCGCATCATCAGCACCGTCGGCGCAGTGATGGTGTTCATCGGCTTCGCGGTGCTGTCCATCGCACTGCTCGTCGTGGACTGGGATCCCTGGACCCCGCTCGACGTGGTCTGGATGAACCTGCTCGGTATCATCTTCGCTGCGGCACTGCTGCGCGTCGCCGACATCCAGGCCCGACCCAGTGAATCCGGTCTGGTCGTGAAGAACATGGTCAGGACGCGCACCTTCGCCTGGGGGCAGATCCTCGGCGTCGCCTTCTCACCGGAAGGGGACGATCCGTGGCCCACTCTTGATCTGACCGACGGAACCACATATGCCGTGATGGCGATCCAGCACGCAGATGGACCCCGAGCCCACGAGGAATGTCAGCGGTTGCGTATGCTCATCGCTAGATGGACCCACTTCAAGGAGGAATAGGAATGTCGAAGGACACAATCACAGGGGTCGAAGGCCCACTGACCGGATACACGGTCGTCGACCTCTCACGCGCATTGGCCGGCCCACACGCGGGAATGATGTTCGGCGACCTCGGCGCCCGTGTGATCAAAGTCGAAAACCCGGGCAAAGGCGATGACTCACGGTCCTGGGGCCCTCCATTCGTCGGTCCCGAAGACGACCCGCAGGCCACATACTTCTTCTCCTGCAACCGCAACAAGGAATCCATCGCCCTCGACCTCAAATCGGACACCGGCAAGGAGACGTTGCGGGAACTGATCTCCCGCGCCGATGTGCTGATCGAGAACTTCCGCTCCGGAGTCCTCGACCGCCTCGGGTTCTCCACCGCCGTGTGCATGGAGATCAACCCCCGCCTGGTGCTGCTCTCGATCACCGGTTTCGGCCACGACGGCCCCGAGTCCTCCCGGGCAGGCTACGACCAGATCGCCCAGGGCGAGGCCGGACTCATGTCGCTGACCGGGTCCGGGCCCGATGACATGCAGCGTGTGGGTGTGCCCATCGCCGATCTCCTGGCCGGCATCTACGGCTCCTACGGTGTGCTCGCCGCCCTCCTCGAACGCGAACGCACGGGCAAGGGCAAGGTCGTGCGCACCTCCCTCATCGCCGGCATGGTCGGAGTCCACGCCTTCCAGGGCACACGCGCCACAGTGGCCGGACAGACCCCTGAGCCAGGCGGCAACCACCACCCTTCGCTCTCGCCCTACGGACTGTTCAGGTGCGACGACGGTGCCGTGCAGATCTCCGTGGGCAACGAGAACCTGTGGCAGAAGTTCTGCGCAGCCTTCGACATCGATCCGGCCACCGAGGGCATGGGCGACAACGCCTCACGCGTCGCGAACCGTCCGGCCGTGATCGAACTCATCGAAAGCAAGTTCGCCGCCTACGGACCGGACGATCTCCTCGCTAAGCTCGGCGCCGCCGGAATTCCATCCGGCACCGTCCGCACCCTGCAAGAGGTCTACTCCTGGGATCAGGCACTGAGCCAAGGACTCAAGGTCTCGGTCGACCACCCGGTTCTCGGTGACATCGACCTGCCCGGACCACCCCTGCGGTTCTTCGACGCAGATGGTGAGGCCGAGGTCGAAACCACGCGGACAGCCCACGATGCGCCGCCGCTGCTGAATGAGGATGCCGAGGCGATCGTGTCCTGGCTCGATTCGGACAGCTGAGGCCCTGACCGCAGCGCCACCGTCTGATCTGCACCCGGTGGTCCAACTTCGCTTTACCGTTCGTCAGACACACCTGAAACAGGAGATAAGCACGTGGCACGGTTGAATGCACATGAACTCGTCGACATCGTCGTGGATGACGGATCATTCGTGTCCTGGGATACGGCTCCGGTCATGCCCGCAGGAGGCATCTCCGAGGAGTACGCGGCCGAACTCGCCGCTGCCCGGGAGAAGTCCGGGGTCGATGAGGCCATCATCACCGGCGAAGGCATGATCGAGGGGCGCCGCGTCGCCATCGTGGCCGGAGAATTCCGGTTCCTCGCCGGTTCGATCGGAGTCTCAGCGGCCCAACGGCTCGTCGAGGCGATCGAACGAGCCACGCTCGAGGGGCTGCCGCTTCTGGCAGGACCGGCCTCGGGCGGAACCAGGATGCAGGAAGGCACCATCGCATTCCTGTCGATGGTCAAGATCACCAATGCCGTGATGGCTCACCGCCGGGCCGCCCTGCCCTACCTGGTGTATTTGCGGCATCCCACCACCGGCGGGGTCTTCGCCTCCTGGGGGTCGATGGGCCACGTCACCGTCGCCGAGGCGGGGTCCCTCATCGGCTTCCTCGGCCCACGTGTCTACGAAGCCATCTATGGGGAGAAGTTTCCCGAGAATGTGCAGACCGGTGAGAACCTGCACAAGCACGGCATCATCGACGCGGTGATCGGTCCCGAGCGGATTCAGACCACCGTGGCTCGCGTCCTCGACGTGCTCATGGGCGCCAAAGAGATTCCGCTGCGCGTCGCCGATCCTGACACCCGCCCCGAGGTGGTGGACCCGAACTCCGATGCCTGGGAGGCGATCACCCGGTCGCGCAACCCGGAGCGTCCTGGAGTCCGTGACCTCCTGCGCACCGCAGCCAACACCGTGTTGCCACTCAACGGCACCGGACAGGGGGAGAAGGATCCCGGCCTGCTGCTCGCACTGGCGAAATTCGGCTCCGCCCCGTGCATCATCCTCGGCCAGGACCGGTTCCGTCAGGACTCCCGGGCACCTCTGGGGCCTGCAGCATTGCGCGAGGCTAGGCGCGGCATGCGGTTGGCGGCCGAACTCAATCTTCCTCTCGTGACCGTCATCGACACCCCTGGCGCTGCACTGTCGAAATCCGCCGAAGAAGGGGGAATCGCCGGAGAGATCGCCCGCAGCCTCGCCGATCTCGCGAACCTCGACGCCCCCTCGGTGTCCCTCATCCTCGGTGAAGGATCCGGTGGGGGAGCCCTCGCACTGATTCCCGCCGATCGAGTCCTCAGCGCCGAGAACGGCTGGCTCTCACCGCTGCCACCGGAAGGCGCCTCAGCGATCGTGCACCGAACAACCGAGCGCGCACCGGAGATGGCCCAAAGCCAGGGCGTGCATGCACCCATGCTCAAGGAGACGGGAGTCGTCAACCGCATCATCGCCGAACATCCGGACGCTAGCCAGGAGCCGTTGGACTTCGTGTCCCGGGTGGGTGCGACACTGGAGTACGAACTCATCGAACTCATGCGCGAACCCTCCGATCGTCGCCTGGCGCGGCGGATGGAACGGTATCGCACACTTGGAATCTGAACGTCGATTGGGAATCTAGGAGAATCACATGGTTGCTATCAGAGTCATACCCTGCCTCGACGTCGACGAAGGACGTGTCGTCAAGGGCGTGAAGTTCGCTGACCTCAAGGATGCCGGCGACCCGGTCGAACTGGCGCGACGCTACGGGGAGTCCGGAGCAGACGAGCTGACGTTTCTCGATGTCACCGCCAGCAGCGGTGATCGGGAGACCGTCCACGACATCGTCCGTGCCTGCGCGGAAGAGGTCTTCATCCCGCTGACCGTCGGCGGCGGCATCCGCAGCGTCAACGACGTCGACCGGCTTCTGCGCGATGGGGCCGACAAGGTCTCCGTCAACACGTCCGCGGTGGCAGATCCGACGCTCATCAGCGATATCGCCCACCATTTCGGCAATCAGGTCCTCGTCCTCTCCCTCGACGCCCGTCGTACTCAGGGGACGCAGACTCCGTCTGGCTTCGAAGTCACCACCCGCGGTGGTCGTGAGGGGACCGGTCGCTGTGCGATCGAGTGGATCACCGAGGCGGCCGGACGCGGCGTCGGTGAGATCCTGCTCAACTCCATCGACGCAGACGGGACCCGTGACGGCTTCGATCTCGAGCTCATCGCCGCGGCTCGCGCAGCCGTCGACGTTCCGCTGATCGCGTCCGGGGGAGCCGGACGGGTCGAACACTTCGCTCCGGCCGTGGCTGCCGGAGCCGACGCGCTGCTGGCCGCAAGTGTCTTCCACTTCGGGACACTGAGCATCGCCGAGGTCAAAGACGCACTGCGCAAGGAAGGAATCGAGGTCCGATGAGCACACACGATTCAACCACCCAGGTCGATGCCGATCCGGACAATTGGCGCGAACTGATCACTGTCAACCCCGACGGGCTCATTCCCGTCATCGTCCAGGAAGTCACGACCCGAGAAGTCCTCATGATGGCGTGGATGGACACCGAAGCCATCGAACGCTCCCTGAGCACCGGTGCCGCTGTGTACTGGTCGCGGTCCCGGCAGGAATACTGGGTCAAGGGTGAGACTTCGGGGCACACACAGAAGGTGATCTCCCTGAGCCTCGACTGCGATGCCGACGCTCTGCTCATGGAGGTCGAACAGACCGGTCCGGCCTGCCACACCCAGACCCCGACCTGCTTCACCGGAAGGACCATCAGTGCCAACTGACACAGGGACCACCGACACAGGATCCAGCGACACAGGATCCGCAGACACAGCGCTGGCGATTCGCCCCAGCCTTGAGGAATTCCGCGCTTCGGGCGCCGACCATCGCCTGGTGCCGGTCCACGCGGAGGTCCTCGCCGACACCGAGACCCCGCTGAGCCTGTACCGCAAGCTCACGGACGGTGGCCCCGGCAGCTTCCTTTTCGAATCGGCCGTGTCCGGAGCCTGGGCGCGCTACTCGTTCATCGGCTCCGCGCCGGTGGCCACCCTGATCTCCGAGGGAGAGAGCTTTCGTTGGGAAGGCACACCGCCGGTGGGGATCCCGACCGAAGGCAGCGTTCTCGATGCCGTCACCGCGACCCTCGAGCTCCTTGCTGTGGACGGGACCGATTCGCTTCTGCCACCGATGGTCTCGAGCTTCGTCGGGTACTTCGGATGGGACATTGTGCGTGAGTTCGAGCGCCTCGGCCCCGCCCTCGCCAATGAGCACCATCTGCCGACTGTGCAGCTGATGATCCCCGGAGACATCGCGGTCTACGACCATTACTCGGGAACCCTCACGCTTGTCGCCAACGTATTCAACGTCAATGGAGCCAATACCGGCATCGACGAGGCCTACCACGCTGGTGTGCATCGGATCGAAGCGATGCTGGCCCGAATCAGCAGGCCCAGCGAAGCCGAGATCTCGAGCACGCACTTCGTCAAACCCGAGGTCACGACCCGCACCGACCCGCAGGTCTATCTCGACAACGTCGAACGCGCCAAACTCGAGATCGTCGACGGAGAGATCTTCCAGGTCGTCCTCGGGCAACGCTTCGACACCGCGTGCGAAGCCGATCCGCTGACCGTCTATCGGATGCTGCGTCATTCGAACCCCAGCCCGTTCATGTACCTGCTTAACCTCCATGACGACCAAGAACAGCCCGCCAGCATCATCGGCTCATCCCCGGAGGCCCTTGTCACGGTCCGCTCCGGCGACGTCGTGACCCACCCGATTGCGGGTTCACGCCCTCGCGGCGCCACGACCGAAGAGGACTCGGCGCTGGCCAGAGGCCTCATCAGCGACGAGAAGGAACGTGCCGAGCACCTCATGCTCGTCGACCTCGCCCGCAATGACCTGGCCAAGGTGTGTGTGGCCGGCACCGTCGATGTCAGCGAATTCATGGACATCGTGCGCTACAGCCACATCATGCACATCTCCTCGACCGTGCGCGGACAACTCGCACCCGGGCACGGCGCCGTGGACGTTCTGCGGGCCACGTTCCCGGCTGGCACACTCTCCGGAGCGCCGAAGCCGCGGGCTCTGCAGATCATCGACGAACTCGAACCCATCGGCCGCGGAATCTACGGGGGAGTCGTGGGCTATATGTCGTTCACCGGCGACCTCGATCTGGCGATCGCCATCCGTACCGGAGTTCTTCGCAATAAGGTCATGAGCGTGTACGCCGGCGGCGGACTCGTCGCCGATTCCGTGCCCGAAACCGAATATGAGGAATCGCAGAACAAGGCGGCAGCAGTCCTCGGAGCGGCGGCAGCAGCCAGCGCCGTGGAAAAGCTCGGAACTTCGACCAGGGAACGAGGCTGAGATGACGAAATCACGTGGTGTTCTCCTCGTGCTCATCCTCGCCGGTGCCCTGTGGGCCATCAGCATTGCGTCTTGGCAGGCCGGCGTCGCTGGTGACACGCTCGGGCCTGCAGGCGTAGCCGATGTCACAGAGGACGCGAGTTCTCAGGCATCGCCGGTCGCGACCGCCTGCGTCGCAATCATCGCCGTCACCGGACTGCTCTCGGCCATGCTCGGCAAGATCGGACGCTTCGTCGTCCTCGGTTTCGCTGCATTGGCCGCGATCGGCTACGGCATGACGGCGCTGCAGTCCTTGTCGGCCCCCGGTGCCACCGCCTGGCCGATCGGGGGACTGTGCGCGGCAGCCATCGCCCTCCTCGTCATCGTCTACGTGGCCTTCGCCTCGGCGAGTTGGGCCAATTCGAACCGGTATGCCAGGACGGCGGAAGCCGGGGGCGAAGAATTCGACTCGGCCGCGACCTGGGACGCACTCTCCCGCGGAGACGACCCCGAACCGGGCCCGGAAACGTCGGAGCCTGAGGCCAGCGAAACATCGGTCCCTGAGTCCGATGACGGCCACGAGCCGACAGCCGATGGCACCGATCCCAACGCTGGTGGGGCCGAAGATGAATCGAAATGACCTCGTGACCGGGTCGGTGTCTCGACCCAACTCGAAGCGTGTCACAATGGATGCAACAAGTTTTCACGCGTGCCACGCCTGCATCTCTAAGGAGCACCATGTCGCAAACCGTCGCTCGTAACGGCGCAACCGATCTCGACAAATCGACGATCGACTATGCAGCCATCGCCGACCCAGGACACGGGAATTCCGTGGCCGGTTGGACCGGCGTCATCATCATGCTCATCGGCGTCACCATCGGCTGCGTCGGGTTCACGATCCACACCGCGACCATCACCTACGTGGGCGTCGGCGTCGTCGTACTCGGCTTCATCGTCGGCGTCATCCTGCGTGCTGTCGGTCTGGGAAACAAGCCGAAGAAGAAATGACAGTTCTCGACGACATCGTCGCCGGAGTACGCGAAGATCTCGCCGAACGCCGGAGGCAGACACCACTGGCAGACGTCATCGACCGCGCGCGTGAGGCTCAGCCTGCGCGTGCGTTCGATCTTGATGCCGAATTCGGGGTCATCGCCGAGGTGAAACGACGTTCTCCCTCCCGCGGAGACCTTGCTCACATCCCGGATCCAGGAACCCTGGCCGGCCTCTACGCCGCCGGGGGAGCGCAGGCGATCAGCGTCCTCACGGAAGGACGTCGCTTCTCCGGCAGCCTGGATGATCTCGACTCCGTCCGGGCAGCCGTCGACGTTCCTGTCCTGCGCAAGGATTTCATGGTCGATGAGTACCAGTTCCATGAGGCGCGAGCCCATGGCGCCGATCTCGTCCTCCTCATCGTTGCGGCACTCGATGTCGCCCAACTCCACGAGTTCCACGCCCTCGCCCACGAATTGGGGATGACGGCCCTCGTAGAGACGCACAACGCCGAAGAGCTGGCGATTGCGGCTGAACTCGATGCCCCACTGATCGGCATCAACACCCGCAACCTCAAAGATCTCAGCGTCGACACGAACCGCTTCGCGCCGCTGTCCGATCTGGCGCCGGCAGAATGCACGCTCGTGGCAGAGTCCGGAGTCGCAGGCCCCGCAGATGTCGAGACCTACGCCGATGCCGGTGCCGATCTCGTGCTCGTCGGCGAGGCGCTGGTGACCGGCGGCGACGCGAAGTCCGCTGTGGCCGAGTTCACCTCGATCGGGCAGAAACGCCGGGCGGCGACCAGTCGTCAGTCTTGATCCACCCGAACACCAATTTGCACCACGAAGGACGGCAATGACCGATTTGAGCCAGGAGAACGGACCCTATTTCGGTTCGTACGGAGGCAGGTTCTTCCCAGAAGCGCTGATCCCCGCACTCGACGAGATCGAGGAGACATGGCGCAAATCCCAAGTTGATCCGCAGTTCACGGAACAGCTGCTGGACCTGCAGAAGAACTACATCGGCCGTCCCAGCCTGCTCACCGAGGCCACCCGATTCGCCGAGCACTGCGGCGGAGCCCGGGTCTTCCTTAAGCGTGAGGACCTCAATCACACCGGCAGCCACAAGATCAACAACGCCTTGGGTCAGGCTCTCCTAGCTAAACGCATGGGGAAGACTCGCGTCATCGCCGAGACCGGTGCTGGACAGCATGGTGTCGCCACAGCCACAGCAGCCGCTCTCCTCGACATGGAGTGCGAGGTCTACATGGGCGAAGAGGACACTCAGCGACAGGCACTCAACGTTGCCCGGATGCGTCTGCTCGGAGCCAAGGTCAACTCCGTGTCCAACGGCACCAAGACACTCAAAGACGCGATGAACGAAGCGATGCGTGACTGGGTCGCCAACGTGGATCGCACCCACTACATCATCGGCACCGTCGCTGGCCCCCACCCCTTCCCAGCCATGGTGCGGTCATTCCAAGACATCATCGGCATCGAATCCCGCGAACAGATCCAGAACGCTGTCGGCCGTCTGCCCGATGCGGTCTGCGCCTGTGTCGGCGGCGGGTCGAATGCCATGGGCATCTTCGCCGCGTTCCTCGCCGATACCGAGGTGAAGATCTACGGCTTCGAAGCCGGAGGAGAAGGCGTCGACAGCGGCCGTCACGCCGCCCGATTCTCCGGCGGACGCCCCGGAGTCCTTCACGGTTCCGCTACCTACATCCTGCAGGACGAAGACGGCCAGACACGAGGCTCCCACTCGATCTCCGCCGGACTCGACTACCCATCGGTCGGCCCCGAGCATTCCCATCTCCACGACACGGAGCGTGTGACCTACGAACCCGTCGTCGACGAAGAGGCGATGGAAGCCATGCAGCTCCTGTCACGGACCGAAGGCATCATCCCCGCAATCGAATCCGCTCACGCACTGGCTGGCGCGATGCGCATCGGCCAGGAACTCGGCAGCGATGCTGTCTTGCTCGTGAACCTCTCGGGGCGCGGTGACAAGGACATGACGACCGCCGCCAAATGGTTCAACTACTTCGACGAAGGAGCTGTGCAGGTATGACGAGCTCAGGATTCCGAACAGGTACCACTCTCGACGCGGTCGCCCAAGCGGGTCGCAAGGCCGCACTCATCGGCTACCTGCCCGTCGGATTCCCTTCCGTCGAGGGGTCCATCGAGGCCATGGTCGAACTCGTGAAGTCCGGCGTCGACATCGTCGAGGTCGGCATGCCCTACTCCGATCCTGGAATGGATGGCCCTGTCATCCAGCGGGCCGCAGAACAGGGACTCGCTGCCGGGGTGCGGACCTCCGACATCTTCACCGCTGTCTCAGCTGTCGCCGAGGCCGGCGGAACTGCCGTAGTGATGAGCTACTGGAACATCGTCCTGCAATACGGTGTCTCCGCCTTCGCCCGCGACCTGGATTCTGCCGGCGGCGGCGGCATCATCACCCCGGACCTGATCCCCGATGAGGCCCCCGAATGGGTGAGCGCCTCAGACGAGTACGATCTGGACCGCATCTTCCTCGCCGCACCCTCATCGACCCCCGAACGTCTTGCCGCCATCGTGAATGCGAGCCGTGGATTCGTCTATGCCTCCTCGACGATGGGCGTGACAGGAGTTCGCTCCGAGGTCGACAACCACGCTCGCGACCTGGTGAGCCGCCTCAAAGAGGCCGGAGCACCGCACGCCTGCGTCGGGCTCGGAGTCTCAACCCGCGAACAGGCCGCAGAAGTCGCCGACTACGCCGACGGTGTGATCGTCGGCTCTGCCCTGGTGCGTGCTCTTGACAGCGACGGAGTCAGCGGAATCTCAGCCTTGGCCACTGAACTCGCCGAGGGCTGTGCATGAGCCGGGCCGATTTGCTCAGCGCCGACAACGGCCTTCAGCTCGGCTCGGTCTTGATCCCATTCTGGGTCCTGGGGGCCCTTGCGCTCCTTGTCGTCCTCCTCATCGTCGGCATAGTCGTCTATCGCCTGGCTCGGCGTGCGCGGAAGCTGGCACGTGCCACGGATGATGCCGCGAAGGGCGCCGGCGAGGACTTCGGAGGGCACGGCTTCGGATACTTCGGAGCGGTCACCTCGGCGATCTCGATCACGCCGGATGTGAGCCCGCGATCTCACGACACCAACGGTTCGAACTCCGACGACTGAGACGTTCTGGTTCTTTTTACGGTCCTTTTTCGCTGCCTACCTGAGCTGCCCAGGGGTGTAGGTTAGGTATCCGACCGTGAGAACCACGTCACACCTTTGTCTGAGGACGATCTTCTTAAGACACCGCACCAACAGCTAGAGACAGCGCCGTCTTTAACGTAGATACCTACACCCCGTGAAGGCAGCGATGTACAGTGATGACTCTTCGAACCCGAAAACTTTGCGCCACCCAGTGCGCGCAGGACTCTACGATCCCGCCCTCGAGCATGATGCCTGCGGACTCGCACTCATCGTTCGCTACCGCGGACCGGCCGACCACAAGGTTGTCGAGCAGGCTCTGAGCGCTCTGCGCAAACTTGAGCATCGCGGCGGAATCGGCTCCGATGAGGGCACCGGCGACGGTGCTGGCATCACCCTGCAGATGCCTCACGACTACTTCGCCGAGGTGCTGCGTGAGCAGGGCGTCGAGCTTCCCGATTCCGGCGCCTACGCCGCGGGAATCGGTTTCTTCGCTCAGGACTATCGAGCTGACCTGACCAGAGCGTCTGAGCCCGAGCCCGCAGTCTCGTTCCCCTCTGCCCGCAACGAGGAGTCTCTCCTCGAACGCATCGCCGCCGAAGAGGGGCTGTGTGTTCTGGCCTACCGCGACGTTCCCCACGATGCCAGCGTGCTCGGCGCCACCGCCCGCGCCACGATGCCCGTCATGTTGCAGGTCTTCTTCGGCATCGACGAACGCTACCCCTCACGCGACGACCATGACCTCACCCGCCGGGCCTACATTGTGAGGAAACGTCTCGACCACGCCGGAATCTACTTCCCCTCGCTCTCACCCGCGACGATCACGTACAAGGGCATGCTCTCGACAGGACAGCTCTCCGCCTTCTACACCGAATTGCTTGACGATCGTGTGACCTCACGGATCGCGCTCGTGCATTCACGATTCTCGACGAATACGTTCCCGTCCTGGCAGCTGGCACAGCCCTTCGGCACGATCGCCCACAATGGTGAGATCAACACGGTGCGCGGTAACCGCAACTGGATGAAGGCCAGAGAATCGACTCTGGCCTCTGATCTCCTCACCTCTCCTGTGCCCGGGACCTCGTCGAGTCTCGAGAGACTGTGCCCGATCGTGCCCCCGGGTGCCTCCGACTCGGCCTCATTCAATTCCGTGCTCGAGCTCATAGTCGCCTCGGGACGATCCCTGCCGCAGGCGATGCTGATGATGATCCCCGAAGCCTGGGAGAACACCCCCGGCATGGGGGAGTCCCGCAGAGCCTTCTACGAATACCACTCCCTGCTGATGGAGCCGTGGGACGGACCGGCCTGTGTGGCCTTCACCGATGGCCAGCTTGCCGGTGCTGTCCTCGACCGCAACGGGCTGCGACCAGCGCGCTACGTCATGACATCTGACACTGTCGTGCTGGCCAGCGAGATCGGCGTCGTCGACTTACCGGAGACCGACATCGTTGCCCGTGGGCGTCTGACCCCGGGCCGCATGTTCCTCGTCGACACCGAATCCGAGCGCATCATCTCCGACACAGAGATCAAAAACCAGCTGGCCTCCGAACACCCGTATGAGGACTGGGTCAAGGGGTGCTCCCGACGACTGGCCGACCTGCCTACCCGAATCCACGTCACCCACCCGCAGGCTTCCGTCCGGAGACGCCAACGCACCTTCGGCTACACCGAGGAGGAGCTGCGGATCCTGATCTCACCCATGGCGGAGACCGGGGCCGAGCCGCTCGGAGCCATGGGCACGGACACCGCGATCGCGGCGCTGAGCACACGGCCCAGACTCCTCTTCGACTACTTCCATCAGAACTTCGCACAGGTGACGAACCCGCCGCTGGACTCCATCCGCGAGGACATCGTCACGAGCATGTCCTCGAGCATCGGCCGGGAAGGCAACCTGCTCCAGTCCACGCGACCTGACTCTGCGCACATCCTGCTCGACCGGCCCGTCATCGACAACGACGAGCTCACGGCGATCTCCCACGTCCAGGGCCACCACCTCGGCGTCGACGATGGCCGACCCAGCGTGACCCTGTCGGGCCTGTATTCGGTGAATGCCGGACCCGAAGCCATGGCGGCACGGCTCGAGGTGTTGTGCCAGGAGGCGAGCGCCGCGGTGGAGGCCGGAGCCGTGTTCATCATCCTCAGCGACAGGGACTCCACGGTCGATCTTGCTCCGATCCCGTCCCTGCTTCTGACCTCAGCGCTCCATCACCACCTGGTGCGAGCCCGATCCCGCACTCGTGTGTCGATCATCGTCGAAGCCGGTGACGTGCGGGAAGTCCATCATGTGGCCACTCTTGTGGCCTTCGGAGCGTCTGCGGTCAACCCGTATCTCGTCATGGAGTCGGCGGAGGCGCTCGTGCGCTCGGATCGCATCCGCGGTGTCAGTGAGGCAGCTGCCGTGGCCAATGTGCTCACGGCTCTGAACAAGGGCCTGCTGAAGATCATGTCGAAGATGGGGATCTCGACGGTGCAGTCCTATCACGGTGCGCAGACCTTCGAAGCCCTCGGACTCTCCGCTGACTTCATCGACGAGTACTTCACCTCCACCCCGCATCAGCTGAGTGGGAAGGGAATCATCGAGATCACTGCGGAGTCCAATGCCCGGCACGCCGATGCCCATCGCGACGATCATCCCGCACCCGCGCACCGGAATCTGCGTATCGGTGGTGAGTACCAATGGAGACGGGAGGGACCGGGCCACCTGTTCAATCCGGAGACGATCTTCAAGCTTCAGCACTCCACCGCCACCGGACGATTCGACATCTTCGGCGAATACACTCGGGCGGTCGACGAACAGTCCAGTGAGCTGATGACGCTGCGTGGCCTGTTCGAGCTCGTCCCCGCAGACACCGGACCCATCGACATCGCCGAGGTGGAACCCGCCTCGGCGATCATGAAGCGATTCTCGACCGGCGCGATGAGCTATGGGTCGCTGTCGCAGGAGGCCCACGAGACCCTGGCGATCGCGATGAACCGCATCGGCGGCAAGTCGAACACCGGTGAGGGCGGTGAAGACACCGAACGCCTGACCGATCCCGAACGCCGATCGGCGATCAAGCAGATCGCCAGCGGCCGCTTCGGTGTGACGAGTCATTATCTGAGCGAGGCCGATGACCTGCAGATCAAGATGGCGCAGGGAGCGAAACCCGGAGAGGGCGGGCAGCTGCCCGGGGCCAAGGTCTACCCGTGGATCGCAAAGACCCGGCACTCCACTCCCGGAGTCGGACTCATCTCCCCACCACCGCATCATGACATCTACTCCATCGAAGACCTTGCCCAGCTCATCCACGATCTCGGTCGGGCCAACGCCCGGGCCCGTGTGCACGTCAAGCTCGTCTCCGGGATCGGGGTCGGCACGGTTGCCGCCGGGGTGGCCAAGGCCGGTGCCGACGTCGTGCTCATCTCCGGCCATGACGGAGGTACGGGGGCCAGCCCGTTGAACTCGCTCAAGCACGCCGGCACACCGTGGGAGCTGGGCTTGGCCGAAGCCCAGCAGACGCTGGTGCTCAATGGTCTGCGGGACAAGGTCAGCGTTCAGGTCGACGGTCAGCTGAAGACCGGACGGGATGTCATCATCGCCGCTCTGCTCGGCGGTGAGGAGTTCGGGTTCGCGACCGCGGCTCTCGTCGTTTCCGGCTGCATCATGATGCGCGTGTGCCACAAAGACACCTGCCCCGTCGGTGTGGCGACGCAGAACCCGAAGCTGCGCGAACGCTTCCACGGTCAGGCTGACCATGTGGTGAACTTCTTCACTTTCATCGCCGAGGAGGTCCGCGGCTATCTTGCACAACTGGGACTGCGGACGCTCGATGAGGCCATCGGCGCGGTCGAGCGGCTGCGCATCGATGAAGCCCAAGAGCGTGCCTCCGGCCTGCACCTCGACCTGGCTTCCATCCTGAAGGTGCCCGAAGATGTTCACGGCAACACCACGGTGGCGCGCAGATGCACGAGCGCGGTCGACCGGGACTTCGCGGACGAACTCGACCTGCGTCTGTTGGCGCAGGCGCAGGCGTCGATCCGGTCCGGGACGAAGGTCACGATCACCTCGGCGATTGCGAACACGGACCGCAGCGTCGGCACACTGCTGGGCCACCACGTCACCCGCACCCATGCAGATCGGGGGCTGCGTGAGGACACGATCAGACTGTCGCTGCACGGAACCGCAGGACAGTCACTCGGGGCGTTCCTGCCTCACGGTGTCACCATCGACCTGCACGGAGATGCCAACGACTACGTCGGCAAGGGACTCTCCGGGGGAACGATCAGCGTGCATCCCCAGCCTGAGAACCCGACCCGCCCCGAACACAATGTGATCGCCGGCAATGTGCTGGGCTACGGTGCGACGGCCGGCAAGCTGTTCGTGTCCGGTCAGGTGGGGGAGCGCTTCATGGTGCGCAATTCCGGCGCCGAGGCGGTCGCCGAGGGCATCGGCGATCACGGCCTTGAGTACATGACAGGAGGAATCGCCGTGATCCTCGGCAGCACCGGACGCAACTTCGCCGCCGGAATGTCCGGTGGCACGGCGTACGTGCTCGACTTCAACCCGGCCCGGCTCAACCCCAAGGAACGCGCCGCCGGGGTGTTCCGCTTCACCGGGGTCGGAATCGCCGATACGGACGTGCTGCAGCGACTGCTATCTGAACATGTTCAGTGGACGAATTCACCCCTGGCCACGCAGCTGCTCGAGGGACTGCGCAGGGGAGAAGACGTCCTCTCCCGATTCACGAAGATCATCCCCGTCGCCTATGCGTTGGTCAAAGACGTTCAGGACGAGCTCACCGCGTCTGGAGAGCCCCTGGATTCCGAAGCCGCCTGGCACACAATTCTGGAGGTTGCCAATGGCTGATCCACACGGATTCCTAAGCGTCGATCAGAGGGAGACGCCCCGGCGTCGACCGGTCCCCATCCGCCTGATGGACTATCGCGAGGTCTACGAGGCGGGGGACCCCGAACAGCTGCGCAGACAGGCCTCACGGTGCATGGACTGCGGCGTCCCCTTCTGCCATCAGGGCTGCCCCTTGGGCAATCTGATTCCCGAGTTCAATGATGCAATGTATCGCGGAGAGCTGCCCCGGGCGGTCGAACTGCTGCATGCGACGAACAATTTCCCTGAATTCACCGGCAGGGCATGCCCGGCACCATGTGAGAACGCCTGCGTCCTCGGCATCAACCAACCGGCCGTGACGATCAAACAGGTCGAGGTGACCATAGTCGACCAGGGCTTCGAAGCCGGCCTCATCCAGCCGGTGATCCCGGAGCGGATCACCGGGCACACGGTGGCCGTCATCGGCTCCGGGCCCGCCGGCCTGTCAGCAGCCCAACAGCTGACGAGAGCCGGTCACACGGTCGTCGTCTACGAACGCGACGCCCGCCTCGGCGGCCTGCTGCGCTATGGGATTCCCGACTTCAAACTCGAGAAGCACCACATCGACCGCCGACTCGACCAAATGCGTGCTGAGGGCACACGCTTCAAGACGTCAATGGAGATCGGAGTCGACATCAGCCTCGAGGAGCTGCAGTCGAGCTTCGACGCGGTCATCGTATGTACGGGAGCCACGGTTCCCCGAGACATGGGCATCGCCGGCCGGGACCTCGACGGCATCGAATTCGCGATGGACTATCTGGTGCCCTCGAACAGGGTGCAGGCAGGGGAACAATCTGGGGTGCAGGACACCGATCAGTCGGGGCGCGGGAAGTCCGGAGGCTTCATTGATGCCCGCGGCAAACACGTGATCATCATCGGCGGCGGCGATACGGGTGCCGACTGCTTGGGCACGGCACTGCGGCAGGCCGCTGCCTCGGTGACGACACTGGCGATCGGAACGCAGCCTCCCGCCGAGCGCAGCGAGTCCGATCCCTGGCCGACGGTTCCGCGGATCTTCGAAGTCCAGTCCTCTCATGAGGAGGGCGGAACACGGCGCTACCTCGCGTCGACGACTGGATTCGTCGGCGACGACGGGGGCAGCGTCATGGGCATCGACGTCGCCGAGACCCGCTTCGTCGATGGCGCACGAGTTCCAACTCCTGGTACCGAGCACCGTCTCGACGCTGACCTCGTCCTCTTGGCATTGGGGTTCTCAGGTCCCGAGTCTGAAGCGTTGGGCCTTGACGTTGCAGAAGGAGGCGCCTTCGCCCGCGATGACTCCTATGTGGGTTCGGCGCCGGGTGTCTTCATCGCCGGTGACGCAGGTCGGGGCCAGTCGCTGATCGTGTGGGCCATCGCTGAGGGGCGCTCGGCTGCGGCCGAGGTGGATCGCTTCCTCACCGGCTCATCACGGCTCCCAGAACCGGTCAGACCACACGAAAAGAGTTTTAAATGTTAAGATAGTCCGTGTCATTTAATGAGAAGTCCGCACGTAGGTGTGTGTGATTCTCCTCCGACGAACAGACGTGGCAGGCGGTTCGTATCGCCTGCCACGCTACAGGTAGGGTGGTGTGCATGAGGCGTGCAAAGATAGTCGCAACATTAGGTCCGAACCAGAACTCCTATGAAGAGATCCGCGCTCTTGTCGACGAAGGCGTCGATGTGGCCAGATTCAATCTCAGCCACGGCAAGCGGGAAGAGCACGAAGAGAAATTCGCCTGGGTTCGCCAGGCTGCACTCGATACAGGTCGCGCAGTCGCATTGCTGTTGGACCTGCAGGGCCCCAAGATCAGGGTCGGCAATTTTTCCAACGGCAAGGAAGAGCTCGTCGAAGGCGCAACATTCACGATCACCAACCGTGACATCGCGGGCACAGCGGAGGTCGTAAGCACCACGCTCTCGACCCTGCCAGGCGATGTCTCCGTCGGAGATCCGCTGCTCATCGACGATGGGCGCCTGCGTCTGCGTGCCACCGAGGTCACCGACACCGATGTCGTCACCGAGGTGGAGATCGGCGGAACGATCTCGAACCACAAAGGCATCAACCTTCCCGGTGTTCCGGTCTCCGTGCCGGCACTGTCGGAGAAGGACATAGAGGACCTCAAATGGGGCCTCAACCTCGGCTTCGACTGGGTGGCCCTGTCCTTCGTCCGCAGCCCCGAGGACATGGATGACGTCAGGGCGGTGATGGACGAAGTCGGCATCCACGCCCCCGTCATCGCCAAGCTGGAGAAGCCGCAGGCCGTGGAGCAGCTCGACGCGGTCATCGACGCCTTCGACGGAATCATGGTCGCCCGCGGCGACCTCGGCGTGGAACTGCCGCTTGAGCAGGTCCCGATCGTCCAGAAGCGTGCGGTCGAGATCGCTCGACAGCAGGCCAAGCCCGTCATCGTGGCCACTCAGATGCTCGAGACCATGATCGATGCCGCCAGGCCCACCCGCGCCGAGGCGAGCGACTGCGCCAACGCCGTCCTCGACGGTGCCGATGCCCTCATGCTCTCCGGTGAGACCTCGGTCGGCGAATACTGGGTCGAAGCGATCCGGACCATGAGCCGCATCATCGAGTCCACCGAAGAGCACGGCATGGAGCGCATCCCGCAGCTGGGCACAGTTCCCCACACCAAGGGAGGGGCCGTCACGGCCGCCGCTGTCCAGATTGCTGAACAGCTCGACATCGATCTGCTCTGCACCTTCTCTCAGACAGGTGACTCCGTGCGCCGGATGTCGCGTCTGCGTCCCGCCTGGCCGATCCTCGGGTTCACCCCTGATGCGCAGGTTCGCCACCAGCTGGCTCTGACCTGGGGCGTTCGCCCCTACCTGGTCAAGACAGTGCGACACACGGACCAGATGGCCAGACAGGTCGATGCCGTGCTGCTAGCCGACGGAACAGCACACGAAGGCGATCAGTCCATCCTCGTAGCCGGTTCCCCTCCCGGCATCCCCGGGTCGACCAATGCCCTGCGCATCCACACCATGGGTGATGCAGCCAAGGGTGTTGCCGCAGCCTACGAAGACTCCTCGGACGATGAGGAAGATCCTTTGGCCGGGTACGGCATCGTCTCCGAAACGCCGGTCACTCATGAGGTGCCGATCGTCAAGGAGAACGGCACACCGAGGCACTGAGTGCCACAACAGCGCCCATGCGCTGAGTCTGTCGATAACGGCGGTCGCCCCATCTGGGGTGGCCGCCGTTTGCCATGTGCGGGTGGTGACCGGAGTGGCTTGGGGAGGTGGTGGCCGGTGCGGCTTTGGTGAGTGAGACCCACTTCACTTGGACTTGCGGAATTTCATAGATTGCTCAACAGTTGTGTCTTGAGTTGAGCAATGCTTGAGTCAAGCATCGCTTGCGTTGAGCATTGTTTCGAAACTGACAGGCAAAGAAGAGGAATCGCATGAGATTGCCCAAGTGGAGCAGATCCTTCGGGGTGCAGGTCACCATAGCCCTGATTGCGGGCGTGGTGCTCGGGCTGATCGCCCGGTCCTGGGGTCCGGTCAGTGAGGGTCAGGACAACTGGCTCGGTCAGACCTTGGACACCATCGGGTCCTCGTATGTGACACTCCTCAAGGCGGCCGTCGTGCCGCTTGTGATCACCGCGATCATCGCCAGCATCGGCAACCTGCGCAAGGTCACCAACGCTGCCAGTCTTGCAGTCTCGACACTCCTATGGTTCGCGCTCACGGCCCTCATCGCTGTCCTCATCGGCCTCATCCTCGGCGTTGTGATCCAGCCGGGCATGCACGCTGATGCCTCATCGTTGAGCGAATCTGCACCGGATTCGAACGGCAGCTGGATCGGATTCCTCACTGGTCTCGTGCCTGTGAACTTCCTCGGCCTCGAGGTCGGCACCTCCGCCGATGAATCCGGCGCTATGGTCTCCGAGGTCAACTTCAACATCCTTCAGCTCATCATCGTCTCCGGCGCGATCGGCATTGCCGCAGTCAAGGTCGGAAAGGCCGCCGAGCCATTCCTCCAGTTCGTGGAGGCGGCCCTGGCCGTCGTCCAGAAGGTGGTGTGGTGGATCGTGCGCATCGCCCCGATCGGCACCCTCGGGCTCATCGGCAATGCCGTGAACTCCTACGGCTGGTCGACCATGGGTTCCCTGCTGTGGTTCGTCGTGGCCGTCTACATCGGCCTGGCAATCGTCTTCTTCGGCGTGTACCCGACCCTGGCGAAGCTCAATGGCCTCTCCGTGCGTCAGTACTTCTCCGGAGTCTGGCCCGCAGCTCAGATGGGCTTCGTCTCCCGGTCATCGATCGGTACCATGCCGGTCACCCAGAAGGTCGCCACCGACAACTTCGGAGTTCCCCAGAGCTACGCCGCATTCGCGGTTCCCTTCGGCGCGACCACGAAGATGGACGGCTGCGCCGCGATCTACCCGGCGATCGCTGCGGTCTTCGTGGCCCAGTTCTTCGGAATCGACCTCACAATCGTCCAGTACTTCCTCATCGTGTTCGTCTCAGTCATCGGCTCGGCGGCAACAGCAGGGACAACTGGTGCCACCGTCATGCTGACACTGACGCTGTCCACGCTCGGACTTCCACTTGAAGGTGTGGGACTGCTGCTGGCGATTGAGCCGATCGTCGACATGGGGCGCACCGCGCTCAACGTCTCCGGCCAGGCCCTCGTGCCTGCCATCGTGGCCAAGCGCCACGGAATCCTCGACGAAGCACGCTATGACTCGGACCGCATCAACGGCTATGTCCCGATGGGCGAGGACGTGGATGCAGGTGAGAACGGCGCAGGCACGATCGAAGCCGAACTCGAAGAGTCCTCACTCGAAGGCTCCTCGGGTGGGACCCGAGCCTGAGTCCACGATCTGAGCGGTGTCGAATCGGCTGAGGCGGAGTTCGCCGGTGGAACACCGCCTCAGCCGAAATGCAGAGAACCCCCGAGCAATCATGCTCAGGGGTTCTCTGCTGTCAGAACTCTGCCGCCTCTGGGGCGAAAAGTACCGGATGTGGGACTCGAACCCACACGTCTCTCGACAATGCATTTTGAGTGCACCGCGTCTACCGATTCCGCCAATCCGGCTGAGCACGGATTGAATCCGCGCCACGCTAGAGTTTACGACAGCTTTTGCGCGATTGCACAATCGACTGCGGTGGCGGCGATCACACGGGTGGCTACCATCACAGAAGAAACTTGGGTACCGAGGTCGGTCCACGCGTGGGCCTGGTTTAGACTGGTGCCGTGCTTTCAAACAGCGAACAACCAACTTCAGATGAGTCCGTGCCGGTTCGCCGCGTCGTAGTGGCGGAAGACGAGGCCGTGATTCGTCTCGACATCGTCGAGATGCTGCGCGAGGTCGGATACGACGTCGTCGGCGAAGCCGCAGACGGTGAATCCGCAATCCGCCTGGCCGAAGAGCTGCGCCCCGATCTCGTCGTGATGGACATCAAGATGCCCATCCTCGACGGAATCTCCGCAGCGGAGAGGATTGCCAAGGCGCGCATCGCTCCGGTGGTCCTGCTCACGGCGTTCTCGCAGAAGGAGCTCGTTGAGCGAGCCCGTGATGCGGGAGCAATGGCCTACGTGGTCAAGCCCTTCACCGCAGCGGACCTCATCCCAGCCCTCGAGATCGCCCTGTCGCGTCATGCGGAGATCAGCTCCCTCGAGAGCGAGATCTCGGATCTGACCGAACGCTTCGAGACCCGCAAGGTCGTCGAACGTGCGAAGAGCCTGCTCCAGACCTCGATGGGTCTGAGCGAGCCAGAGGCCTTCCGTTGGATCCAGAAGACCTCGATGGACCGCCGCCTGACAATGCGTGAGGTCGCGGACACCGTTCTCAAACAGATCGGCTCCGACAAGTAGTCAGCACCCACCCGAACACACACTGAGGCCGGCGAATCCGAAGATGATTCGCCGGCCTCCTGCGTTGCCGCGAAGCAGTGACAGCGCATTGGCCATCATTGCCTGTCATCGGCTGTTACTGCCCGGGCATCATTTCGGGTCGGTCTTGAGGATCATGTTCGTGATCCGCACGATCGAGAGAAGCCGACCGGCTTCATCGGTCATCTTCACCTCATGGGACACGATCGTGCGTCCCTGATGGAGCACCTCGGCGCGGCCGGTCACCGTTCCATCTCGCGCGGCGCGCAGATGCGTGGCATTGAGGTCGACACCGACGACGTTCTTACCCCCGGAGATGAGGAACGAATGCATGGATGCCAGCGATTCGGCGAGCACCACATGACCGCCACCGTGGAAGAGGCCCATGGGCTGAGTGTTGCTTTTCACCGGCACGTGGCCGGTGACATGTTCGTGAGTCAGCTCTGTGAACTCGATCCCCATTTTCGCCGCCAGATCACCGATTGCTTCGGGAGCATTGAGCTGGCCGAGCAGCTCCCTGCTCTGTCCCTCAGTGGTCTGCGCGGTCAGTGATGCCTCTGGTCTGAACATCGTTCTCCTTCATGTCAGTTTTGAACGATAGGCTATGCCATGTGACTCAAGTAAACGAATCTCTCCTGCTCATCGATGGACACTCTCTGGCGTACCGGGCATTCCACGCCCTGCCGGTGGAGAACTTCGCCACCAGCACCGGCCAGCCGACGAACGCCATCTACGGCTTCATCTCGATGCTCATCAATGTCCTCAGGGACGAGTCACCGAGCCACGTGGCCGTCGCCTTCGACCTGGGGCGACAGACATTCCGTCTGGAGGAGTACCCAGAGTACAAAGCCGGACGTGCCAAGACCCCACCGGAGTTCCATCCCCAGATCGACCTGATCAAGGACATCGTGGTCGCAATGGGACTCACCGTGGTGACCAAAGAGGGTTTCGAGGCCGATGATGCGCTGGCGACCATGGCTCGCATGGGCACCGAGGCGGGCGCCGCTGTCGAGGTGATGAGCGGGGACAAGGACTCGTTCCAGCTTTCGAGCGATTCCGTGACGATCCTCTACCCCAAGCGCGGAGTCAGCGATCTCAACCGCATGACCCCGGACGCGATCGAAGAGAAGTACGCGGTCACTCCCGCAAACTACCGTGGACTCGCAGCCCTTGTGGGGGAGAAGGCGGACAACCTTCCCGGAGTACCCGGTGTCGGTGACAAGACTGCGGCGAAGTGGCTGGCATCCTACGGTGACCTGCCCGGCGTGCTTGAGAATGCGGAGTCGATCAAGGGCAAGGTCGGTGAGAAGCTGCGGGACCACATTCCTGATGTCGAACGCAATTTCCGGCTCAACCGTCTGCTCGACGATGTGGACCTGGGTCTGACCTATGCCGATTTGAAATGGGGCGAGGGTGATCCGGCCGAGCTCTCGAGCCTGTTCGACCAGCTCGAATTCCAGGCGCTCGGCAAGCGACTCAGTGCGATCTTCGGTGAGGAGGCTGTGCCGGAAGCAGCTGCCGGTCCGGCTCGGGAAGTCTCCATTGAAACTCTCGAGGTTCCCGGACTGCTTGAGAAGTTGGCAGATTCCGATGTGCTCGCCCTCGATTCCGATGCGCGTTTCGAGCTCGGACGCGGTGATGTTCGGATCCTCGCCGTATCCGGTGCACCTGAGGAAGCCTGGGTCGTCGACCTCGCCGAGGCGGGGGAAGCCGCCGTCTCCAAGCTGAGCTCGGCGCTGCGGACGAAGTCCCTGATTCTGCACAGCTCGAAGACGCAGCTCAAGGCCTGGCGTTCGCTGGGCCTGGACGTCGACGATGTCGCCGGTGACACGGCGTTGGCCGCCTATCTCCTGGTGCCCGATCAGCGCAGCTACGAACTGCCGCAGATCGCGCTCGAGCGCACCGGCATCGAACTCAGCGACTCCACTGGCGACAGCGGTCAGCTGGCCCTCGACCTCGACTCCGACCAGACCGCTCAGACTCACGGGCACAGAGCCGCCGCGCTGCTCGAAGTCCACGACAAACTGGCCACGGCGATCGACGAGGCGAACATGAGCCAGGTCTATCGCGACATCGAACTGCCGCTTGTTCCTGTGCTGGCCAAGATGGAGCTCGCTGGCATCGCTGTCGACGAGGCTGGCCTGTCCGGTCTCATCGAGGAATTCACGAAGCAGGCGAACGCCAGCGCCGGACTCGCCTACGAGGCAATCGGCCATGAGGTCAATCTCGGGTCGCCGAAACAGCTGCAGGCTGTGCTCTTCGACGAGCTCGACATGCCCAAGACCAAGCGCACGAAGACCGGGTACACCACCGATGCCGAGGCGCTGGCAGAGCTGTTCATCAAGACCGAGCACCCTTTCCTGCAGCACCTGCTGGCTTACCGGGATTCGACGAAGCTCAAACAGACCGTCGTCGGGCTCCTCAAAACCGTGGCCGAGGACGGTCGCATCCACACGACCTATCAGCAGACCGTTGCTGCGACAGGTCGACTTTCCTCACTGGATCCGAACCTGCAGAACATTCCGGTCCGCACCGAATCAGGGCGGCGGATACGTGAGATCTTCATCGCCGACCCGCAGGTCACCGACTCTCGGCTCCTGACGGCGGACTACTCGCAGATCGAAATGCGCATCATGGCCCATCTCTCGGGCGATGCGGCACTCATCCAGGCTTTCAAGGACGGTGAAGACCTGCACTCCTACGTCGGGTCGAAGGTCTTCGGCGTCGGCATCGACGAGGTCGACTCCGCGATGCGCTCGAAGGTCAAGGCCATGTCCTATGGGCTGGTCTACGGACTCTCCGCCTATGGGCTCTCCCGTCAGCTGGCGATCGGTGTGGACGAGGCGAAGAACCTCATGGAGCAGTACTTCGAACGCTTCGGTGCGGTCAAGGACTACCTCGACGAGATCGTCGAGCGGGCCAGGACCAACGGCTATACGGAGACCATCATGGGGCGCCGTCGCTACCTGCCCGCTCTGCACAGTGACCGGAGGCAGCTGCGGGACATGGCCGAACGCGCCGCCCTCAACGCCCCGATCCAGGGTTCGGCCGCCGACATCATGAAGATTGCGATGCTCAAGGTCAGCGACCGCCTCGGCGATCTGAAGTCGACGGTCCTGTTGCAGGTCCATGACGAGATCATCGTCGACGTCCACCCTGATGAGGTCGATTCGGTGACATCGATCGTGACCGAGGAGATGGGATCAGCCTTCGAGCTGGACGTGCCCCTCGACGTCAACGTCGGAACCGGCGTCTCCTGGCACGACGCCGCCCACTGAGGGCAGTGGGCAGTGCAGAGGCAGTCTGCTGTTGAGTCAATCCTTGCTGAGTGTGGTGGAGAAGATGACGGTGCCGGGCATCAGGGTCCCACGCAGCGGAGACCAGCCGCCCCAAGCGGTCTGGTTGGACTCCGGCCATTCAGGTTCGGTCACCGAATCGATCGTGAAGCCGGCTGTCACCAGTAGGTTCACCCAATCACCCATGGTGCGGTGGTGTTCAGCATAGACCGGCTGGCCGTCTGCGGAGATCTCCACATAGGGGGTCCGGTCGAAGTAGGAGTACTCAACGGTCAGGCCAGATTCGCCGGGCACGTCGGGGAACATCCAGCGCATCGGATGCGTCGTCGAGAACGCCCACCGTCCGCCCGGACGGACCACACGGGCAACCTCGGCGAGAACCACCTCGGCGTCCTTCACGAAGGGCAGCGCCCCATAGGAGGAGAACGCAACGTCGAAGCTGTTCGAGGCGAAGGGAAGCTGACGGGCATCGGCGTGCAGGAACGTCGGGGGAGTGGCGTCGTCGCTGAGCGGGTGCTCACGCTGCAGGCGCGAGGCCTGCTCGAGCATGCCGGCGGAGACATCGACTCCGGTGGCGATTGCACCCTCTTCGGCCAACCAGCGTGAGCACTGACCCGCGCCGCAGCCGACCTCGAGGATCTGGCGTCTGCTCACATCTCCGAGCAGACGGACATCCGATTCATGAATTCCCTCGGGACACCACATGAACTCGGAGGCACCGAGGAAACTGCCGTGCTCGGCGAGATATTCCTCAGCTGAATTGTCCCAATAGCCTCTGTTGGCGCGGACAGATGCCTCTTCATCGATGGGCAGATAGCCACCGCTGATGACCTCGGCCCGATAACTTCCGTCGCTCATCATTCCTCCGTGGCGATTGCCATGTTCTGTTTCCGACTGCGGCGTGCATTCACGCCATGGATGATGCTAGTATTGACAACCGTATGCGCGTATGCATGCATGTCCAAAATCGTAATCGAGACCGGATCCAGTTCTCGGGCTGTTTCACAGCATTGCCTCAGAGTATCGGATCTGGACCATAATTCCATCGGAGTCCCAACCTATATGACCACCACCACGCCGGAATCGGTGCAGCCGAAGCAGATCGCTGTCAACGACATCGGAACCGCTGAGGATTTTCTCGCCGCCGTCGATGAGACGATCAAGTACTTCAACGATGGCGACATCGTCGAAGGAACCGTCGTCAAGGTCGATCGCGACGAAGTCCTCGTCGACATCGGATACAAGACGGAAGGCGTCGTCCTTTCGCGAGAACTCTCCATCAAGCATGATGTCGATCCCGGCGAAGTCGTCGAGGTCGGGGACGAAATCGAAGCCCTCGTTCTTCAGAAGGAAGACAAAGAAGGCCGACTCATGTTGTCCAAGAAGCGCGCTCAGTACGAGCGCGCCTGGGGTGACATCGAAAAGATCAAGGAAGACGACGGTGTCGTCACCGGTACCGTCATCGAGGTTGTCAAGGGCGGCCTGATCGTCGACATCGGTCTGCGCGGCTTCCTGCCTGCTTCCCTCGTTGAGATGCGTCGCGTCCGCGATCTTGCTCCTTACATCGGCCAGCAGGTCGAAGCCAAGATCATCGAACTGGACAAGAACCGCAACAACGTCGTTCTGTCCCGTCGCGCATGGCTCGAGCAGACCCAGTCCGCCGTCCGCCACGACTTCCTGCAGACCCTGCAGAAGGGCCAGGTCCGTCCCGGCGTCGTCTCCTCCATCGTCAACTTCGGTGCATTCGTCGACCTTGGTGGTGTCGACGGACTCGTTCACGTCTCCGAGCTGTCCTGGAAGCACATCGATCACCCAGGCGAGGTTGTCACCGTTGGTGACGAGGTCACCGTTGAGGTGCTCGACGTCGATATGGACCGCGAACGTGTCTCCCTGTCGCTCAAGGCGACTCAGGAAGACCCATGGCAGCACTTCGCTCGCACTCACGTCATCGGTCAGATCGTTCCCGGCAAGGTCACCAAGCTGGTTCCGTTCGGTGCATTCGTGCGCGTCGAAGACGGCATCGAAGGCCTCGTCCACATCTCCGAACTCGCAGTTCGCCACGTGGACCTGCCAGAACAGGTCGTCTCCGTTGACGAGACCATCTACGTCAAGGTCATCGACATCGACCTCGAACGTCGTCGCATCTCGCTGTCGCTGAAGCAGGCGAACGAAGGCGTCGACCCCGAGGCCGACGAATTCCTCGACCCTGCCCTCTACGGCATGCCGCAGGAATACGACGAAGACGGGAACTACAAGTACCCAGAAGGCTTCGATCCAGAGACCAACGAGTGGATGGAAGGCTTCGACTCACAGCGCGAGGTCTGGGAGCAGCAGTACGCTGCCGCTCAGGAACGCTGGGAAGAGCACAAGAAGCAGGTCGCCAAGGCCATCGCTGCGGATGCCGAAGCAGGCTCCGAAGAGGCCGGCAGCGCTCCTGCCGAAGCTGCACCAGCCACCGGATCGTTCTCCTCGGAAGAGGCAGCCGACGAAGGAACACTGGCCAGCGACGAAGCTCTCGCAGCTCTGCGTGAGAAGCTTGCAGGCAGCTGATAACAGCACTCACAAGGGCTCCCGGTCGATTGGCCGGGAGCCCTTTGTGTATGCATCCACCCTGCGACAGCGAGCCCGACCGTGGCTGTGGTATGCGCTTATGCTCACTGTCATCAGCATCTGCGTGTTCGGACAGGTCGCCGCCGATCCCGGAGGGCAAGTTGTCGCCGGCAACGACGACTCCTCCCTCTTCATCTGGTGGCTCGGACACGCCGCGGACATCTTCGCCTCGCAGCTCGGCTTCGGCACCCCTCAGGCAGGATCGGCAGACGGCCTCCTCTACACGGAGGCGATGAACACACTCAACGGCGGTGTCAACGGAGCCTGGAACACGTCCCTGGCCGGCCTGGCCCTGATCCTGGCCCCCGTCACCTGGGCGGCAGGACCCATCGTCAGCTACAACCTGCTCATCATCTCCATCCCGGTGCTGGTCAGCCTCGCGGCTGCGGCTCTCTTCACCCGGTTCCTCACCCGAATTCCTGCCTTCATCGCGGCCGGCGGAGTGGGTTTCTCCAGCTACGTGATCGCCCAGACCTCCGGCCATCCCAACCTCGCCTTCGCCGTCGCACCACCACTGGTGGCATTGATCATCCTCAAACTCCTGCTGCGGGCTCCTCGGGTGGGAATCGGCAGCCGTGAGTTCTGGACCTTGAGCCTCGGACTGGGAGCTGTGCTGGGGTTCCAGTTCTACGTCTCCACCGAGGTCCTCGCCGGTACCTTCATCGCCGCACTGTGCCTGCTGGTCAGCATCGCCGTCTTCGGCAGGAAGGTCTGGAACCTCGCCGGCTGGCTGAGATTGGGCCTCGGCGGTGTGCTCGGATCCGCGCTGGCGCTGTTCATCGCCCTGCCCCTCCTGTTCACGATGCGCGGACCCAACGCGCCCGACAGTGCGATTCGACCCCACGGAGTATGGAACACGGATCTGCTCGATCCCATCATCCCCGCCGGCCCGACTCTTCTCGGGTCAGGTGCCTCACCCATTCCGCGCATCATGGACATCGATGCCGCCGAACTCGGCGCCTACGTCGGAGTGCCCGCCCTCATCGTCGCTGCCCTCATCGTCATCTGCCTGGTCCGCAAGCCGAGGTATGGAACGATCCTGACCATCGCCTCGGCGACGGGGCTCTTGGTCTTCGTCCTCTCGCTGGGCTCACCGGTACTTCTCGATGGGAAGAGCATCCTTGGGATCGGTCCCTTTGCATTGGTCGAAGCGATACCGGTGCTCAACAACGTCCTGCCCATGCGCCTGGTCCTGCATTCGACGATCGCACTGTTCGTGATCCTCGGCTGCGGACTGCAATGGGCGCTTGAGAATATCCGGCTCCGCGTCGGCCAAGCTCTGCTGGGGCTGCTGGCAGTCGCCGCGGTCACAGTGATTCCTGGTGTGCAGACGTCACGCGAAGTCTACGTGCCCGAGTTCTACACCGAATCCATCGCCGAGGTGATTCCCGCAGGATCGGTCGTGAAGACTGTTCCCCGCCCGCTGGCCTGGGCCGAACCCCATGCCGACGAAGCCATGGTGTGGCAGTCGGTGAGCGGTTTCCACTACCGGGAGTCCGGCGGCTATTTCATCGGCTCGAGCCCGGATGCGGGTGTCACCTATGCAGCCCCGGAGGATGCTCTGGACACGCTGCTGCACGAGGTGGTGTACTCCGGTGCGCCCTTCCCAGATCCTGAGAGCAGTGAGATGAGCGCGGCCGTCGATGAGCTGCGCGATTCGGGTGTCGACTTTGTCGTCCTTGCCCCGGACGCGCCGCTTCTGCCCGGTGGTCCCGGAGAATACGAGAACTTCCTCAACACCAGCCTGGGCGAACCGGTGTTCGCCGAGGAAGGAGTTTTGGTCTACTCGCTCGATCGCTAGGTGCACCTGATCTCGCTAGGTGCACCTGAAATGGCTAGGCTGAGGTCATGCTGAAAATAGGTCTCACCGGTGGAATCGGTGCCGGGAAGTCAACCGTCTCCGAGATCCTCGCCGCCCACGGTGCCGCGATCATCGATGCCGACAAGATCGCACGGGAGGTCGTCGCACCGGGGGAGCCCCTGCTCGATGACCTTGCTGAGAGATTCGGTGAGGCCATCATCGGTGACTACGGTGGACTCGACCGGGCGCAGCTGGCAGCCGCGGCATTTGTCGACGAGCAGTCCACCGCGGCTTTGAACGCGCTCATGCATCCCGCGATCCGTGACCGCACCCTCGAGCACTTCGCCAGGCATTCCGACGCCGAGGTGGTCGTCCACGATGTGCCGTTGCTCGTCGAGAACGCGATGACCCCCGCCTACCACCTCAATCTTCTCGTCGACGTCCCGGCCGAACTGCGCCTGGAACGGCTGATGAGGGCCAGGGGCATGACCCGCGACGACGCAGAATCGCGCATCGCCCGACAAGCCAGCGATGAGGACCGGTATGCCGTCTGCGACGTGATCATCGACAACGCGGGCACGGTCACTGCAACGCAGGACCGCGTTGCCGACCTCGTCCACGACCGGATCCTTCCCTTCGCAGAGAATCTGACAGCGCAGCGGCGTGCAGAACGAGGCCCGGCCGTACTCGTTGACCCCGATGGCCAGGACTGGGAGCTGCAGGCACAGCGGATCATCGCCAAACTCCACCACGGCCTCGGCGATCAGTTCCACATCGACCACATCGGGTCGACAGCAGTACCGGACCTCGCTGCGAAGGACGTCATCGACCTGCAGATGCTCGTACCCGATCTCGATACTGCACATGAACTCTCTGACCGGCTGGCAGAGCTGGGATATCCGGGCAAAGAGGCCGTCGACAACCTCGGCGAGGGGCAGCTGGAGACCAAACGATTTCACGCGAACACGGACCCGGGGCGGGCCGTCAACCTCCATGTCCGAACGACGGATTCCGTGGGTGCCATCTTCGCGCGGGAATTCGTTGAACTGCTGCGTACGGACACCGTCGAACGCGACCGATACGCACAGCTGAAGTCCACTTTGGCCCTTGACTATGCCGGCGATGATCACTCCCACGGATATGCGGAGGCGAAGGAACCCTACTTCCTGACGATTCGCCGACGACTCGTCCCCGGCAGCTTCGACTGAGCGGCGCGCGCCCCAGTCCTATCCCGACGACAGTCCCACCCCCGAGAATTCCCTGTGGCAGGTCCCAATAGTTCCCTGTGCCAGGTCCCGATCATTCACTGCGTCAGTGCCGAGGGCTAGTGTGGGACCATGAGCTCAGAACGTCCCCTGCCAGCCATCGGCCACAGGCCGGATGTCACGCGCACAGTCGCCCCCTTCGAAGTCGTCTCCGAATACTCCCCATCCGGTGATCAGCCCACCGCAATCACCGAAATATCGGAACGTCTCGACCGGGGTGAGCGCGACATCGTCCTGCTCGGCGCCACCGGTACAGGTAAGTCCGCAACCACGGCCTGGCTGATCGAACAGGTTCAGCGCCCGACCCTGATCATGGCACCGAACAAGACCTTGGCCGCACAGCTTGCCAATGAGTTCCGTCAGCTGCTGCCCAACAACGCCGTCGAGTACTTCGTCTCCTACTATGACTACTACCAGCCGGAAGCATACGTTCCCCAGACCGACACCTTCATCGAGAAGGACTCCTCGGTCAACGACGAGGTCGAACGTCTGCGCCACTCGGCAACGAACTCCCTGCTCACCCGGCGTGATGTCGTGGTCGTCTCGACGGTGTCCTGCATCTACGGTCTGGGCACACCTGAGGAATACGTCGACCGGATGGTGACGCTGAAGCGCGGCGAACAGTGCGACCGCGATGAACTCCTCAAACGCTTCGTGTCGATGCAGTATGCCCGCAACGACATCGCATTCACCCGCGGCACCTTCCGTGTCAGGGGCGACACTGTCGAGATCATCCCGCAGTATGAGGAACTGGCCCTGCGGATCGAGTTCTTCGGCGATGAGATCGAAACTCTCCAGACGCTGCACCCGCTGACAGGTGAGATCGTGCGTGAAGAAGAGACGATCCATGTCTTCCCCGCTTCCCACTACGTCGCCGGTGAGAACCGGATGGGTCGAGCCGTCAGCGAGATCGAGAACGAACTGCAGACACGGTTGAGCGAGTTCGAATCGCAGAACAAGCTCCTCGAGGCTCAGCGCCTGAAGATGCGCACGACCTACGATCTCGAAATGATGGAGTCGATGGGCTTCACCTCCGGCATCGAGAACTACTCCCGGCACATCGACGGACGTCCCGCCGGGTCGGCACCGAACTGTCTGCTCGACTACTTCCCTGAGGACTTCCTTCTCGTCGTCGACGAATCCCACGTCACCGTGCCGCAGATCGGCGGCATGTACGAAGGCGACATGTCGCGCAAGCGCACACTGGTCGAACACGGATTCCGTCTGCCCAGTGCGATGGACAACAGGCCGCTGAAGTTCGATGAGTTCCGTGAACGCATCGGGCAGGCCGTGTACCTGTCGGCGACTCCCGGCAACTTCGAGCTGGGCAACGCGAACGGATACGTCCAGCAGATCATCCGACCCACCGGTCTCGTCGACCCGGAGATCGTCGTCAAACCGACCAAGGGACAGATCGACGATCTGCTCGACGAGATCAGAACCCGCGTCGACGCCCAAGAGCGGGTCCTGGTCACAACACTGACGAAGAAGATGGCCGAGGACCTCACGGACTACCTCCTCGAACACGAGGTGCGAGTCGAGTACCTCCACTCCGACGTCGACACTCTGCGGCGAGTCGAACTCCTGACAGAGCTGAGAGCCGGCTCATTCGACGTCCTCGTCGGAATCAACCTTCTTCGTGAGGGCCTCGACCTGCCCGAGGTCTCCCTGGTGGCCATCCTCGACGCCGACAAGGAGGGTTTCCTCCGTTCTGCCACCTCCCTGATCCAGACGATCGGTCGTGCAGCGCGTAACATCAACGGCCAGGTTCACATGTACGCCGACACCATCACACGGTCCATGCGGGAGGCCATCGACGAGACCGACCGTCGACGCGAGATCCAGGTCGCCCACAACAAGGAACATGGAATCGATCCCATGCCGTTGGTGAAGAAGATCGCCGACATCACCGAACGGCTGCAACGGGAGGACGCGGACACACGTGAGCTGCTGACCGAATTCGACTACGGCAAGGGCAAACGCGGGTACAACTCGACACTCACCGACGAACAGCGTCAGGCTGCCGGCAAGGCCGGTTCCCTGCGTCCACCGGCAGCGGACCTGACCGAGCTCATCGAATCCCTGACATCGCAGATGCACACGGCAGCGGCGGAGCTGCAGTTCGAACTCGCCGCCCGCCTCAGAGATGAACTCTCGGACCTGAAGAAGGAATTGCGGCAGATGAAGCAAGCCGGGCACGCCTGAATCGGTGCGCATGTGCGTGGCCCAGCATCCGCCCGACTATACTGGTGAGGCTGGCGAAAGGGAGTATCCCGTCCATCCGTGCTCGTCATCACGATCCTTCGAAGGGTCCGGGCGCGGAGCGCACGCCGCCACTGCCGCAGTGGTCATAGCGTGGGAGAGACTTTCGGCACGGGTACATCACCGACTCCTTTTGAAAGGCATCCATGGATATCCTGTCCTCCACTCTCGCAGCAGGCGGTCAAGCCGCAGCTGGCAGCGAGTCCGCCATTCCTCCGTGGTTCATGATCACCTCGGGCATCGTCGTCGTCGCGATCCTCATCTTCGATCTTCTGCTCGTCGTCAAGCGTCCCCATACCCCGTCGATGAAGGAAGCGGGCATCTGGGTCGCGTTCTACGTCGGCCTCGCCATTGTGTTCGCCGGTGCGCTCTTCGCCATCGGCGACGCAACGCACGGCAGTGAGTTCCTCACCGGTTGGCTGCTCGAATACTCGCTCAGCATCGACAACCTGTTCGTATTCATCATCATCATGGGCAGCTTCTCAGTGCCACGGAAATACCAGCAGGAAGTTCTCATGGTGGGCATCATCATCGCCATCGTCTTCCGCGGTATCTTCATCCTGGCCGGTTCTGCGATCATCACCGCGTTCGTCGAGGTCTTCTTCATCTTCGGCATCTTCCTCCTCATCGTCGCGTACCGGCAGGCATTCAGCGATGAGGATGAGGGCGATGGAGAAAACGGACTCATCCGTCTTCTGCGCAAACGAATCAATGTCGTCGACGAGTACCACGGCAACAGTCTGCGCGTCACTCTCGAAGGCAAGAAGTACTGGACACCAATGTTCATCGTCTTCATTGCGATCGGTTCCACGGACGTCATGTTCGCGCTCGACTCGATTCCGGCGATCTTCGGTGTCACCCAGAATACGTTCCTCGTCTTCACCGCCAACGTCTTCGCGCTCATGGGTCTGCGCCAGCTCTACTTCCTGCTCGGAGGTCTCGTCGACAAGCTCGTCTACCTCCATTACGGAATCGCAGCGATCCTCGCCTTCATCGGCGTCAAGCTCTTCGTCCACGCTCTCCACGAATCGGACTGGGACTTCCTGTCCTGGGGCGCGTCAATCCCAGAGATCCCGACGTGGCTGTCGCTGAGCTTCATCGTCGTTGCCATGGCGGTGGCAACGATCGCTTCCTTGGTGAAGATGAAGAAGGACGGCATTCCCATCCGCAGCACCGACGCCGAGGAGTCAGACGACTCCCAGGACTGAGCGAAGGGCCCGCTGGCCACCGGTATGACTGTGCGCGGGTATCCTCCCGAATGGGGAGACCCGCGCACAGCGGCCATGCGGCCTCACTCCTGAGGGAATAGGCTCAGGCTGGGGAGAACGGACCGAAGACTGGGGTCCACTCCCGAACGACCGTTTCGTCGATGACACCGATCGAGGCGTAGGGATCGTTGGCCAGATGGGCATCGAGTTCCTTGCGGTCGGCGGCCTGCATCAGCAGCAGGCCACCGGGCACCGGCTCATTGTCCAGCGGACCCGAGGCCAGTACAGTTCCGGCTTCATACAGATCGGACTGCCACGCACGATGAGCGGGGCGCGCATCCATGCGAGTATCTGTATCGGGACCATAAACATAGTTGACGGCGAAAACCGGCATCTGAAACTCCTGAGGTTCGATCAATAGGATGGACATCAGTCTAAACGGAAAGGTCTGTGCATAGTTGTGGTGCGATTGCAGGAGATCCCAGCGGAATTCGCTGATGAAGACGCGGTGTACGAGGCCTTCGGCCACTACTGCGACGAGCTGGGAATCGAACCGTACCCCGCTCAGGACGAAGCCATCCTCAACATTCTGGCCGGCGACAACACGATCGTCGCCACGCCCACAGGTTCGGGCAAGTCACTGGTGGCGCTGTTCGCCCTCTACCAATCATTCACCCGGGGGATCAGGGCCTATTACACGGCCCCGCTCAAGGCTCTGGTGAGCGAGAAGTTCTTCTCCCTTATCGACGCCTTCGGTGCTGAGAACGTCGGTATGATCACCGGCGATTCCACCGTTAACGGAGATGCGCCCGTGATCTGTGCGACGGCTGAGATCCTGGCGAACCAGGCACTGCGTGAAGGCGGTCTGGTCGATGCAGGCATGGTCGTCATGGACGAATTCCACTACGTGGCCGATCCTTCACGCGGCTGGGCATGGCAGGTTCCGCTGCTCGAAATGCCGCAGGCGCAGTTCGTGCTCATGTCGGCAACCCTCGGCGACACGAGTGAAATCTGCCGCACCATGGAAGACACCACCGGCCGTGACAGCTCCGTAGTCACCTCGGCGACCCGACCGGTGCCTCTGGAATACGAATACTCCACCGAACCCCTCTCCGACACGCTGCGCTCCCTGGTGCGCAATGACAAGGCCCCCGTCTACGTCGTGTCCTACTCACAGGCGGGCGCCATCGACCTGGCCACAGGTCTCCTCTCCGTCGACCTCGCGTCGAAGGAGCAGAAGGCCGCAGTCGCGGCAGCCATCAAGGGCTTCACCTTCGCGAAGGGATTCGGGCAGAGTCTGCGCAAACTGCTCCTGCACGGAGTCGGCGTCCACCATGCCGGAATGCTGCCCAAATACCGCAGGCTGGTCGAACAGCTCGCGCTCAAAGGCCTGCTGTTGGTCATCTCCGGAACCGATACCCTCGGCGTCGGCATCAACGTTCCCATCCGCTCCGTGCTGCTGACAGGGCTGACGAAGTTCGACGGCCGGAAGATGCGCAAACTCAGCGTCCGCGAATTTCAGCAGCTGGCGGGCCGTGCTGGTCGCGCCGGTTTCGATACCCGCGGCTACGTCATCGCGCAGGCACCAGAACATGTCATCGAGAACATGCGGGCAGAAGCCAAAGCGGCCAATGCGGACAAGAAAAAGAAGAAGGTCAAGAAGAAGTCCGCCCCCGCCGGGTTCGTCGGCTGGTCGGAGGAGACCTTCACAAAACTCATCGAATCCCAGGCCGAATCTCTGCGCTCACGCATGAAGATCGACCATTCGACGATCCTCAACCTGGTCGCCCGCCCAGGCTCGAACGTGGCGATGATCAGCCGCTTCATCGACAAGACCCACGAAAGCCGGGAACGCCACCTCGATCTCAAACTCACGGCACTGAACATCGGGCGCTCACTGATCGACGCCGGTCTCATCGAAGCCGAGGACGGAGAGCTGGTGCCGACCACGGATCTGGGACCCCAGTTCGCTCTCAACCAGCCGCTGGCACCCTTCGTGCTCGCCGGACTCGAACTGCTCGACCCTGATTCAGAGACCTTTGCCCTCGATGTGGTCTCATTGGTCGAATCCACCACACCGGTGCCGTTCCCCGTCCTCAAAGGCCAACTCGATCGGATCAAGAAGGACACCTTGGCCGAGCTCAAGGCCGAAGGCCTCGAGTACCCCGAGCGGATGGCCATCCTCGACGAGATCGAAGGACCGAAGCCGCTGGCGGAGGTCCTCGAACCCGCCTTCGAACACTTCATCGAGGTGCACCCGTGGTTGCGCTCCGGCAACTTCGAACCGAAGTCGATCGTGCGCGACATGGTCGAGCAGGCGATGGGCTTCACCCAGTTCGTCAGCTACTACGCTCTCACCCGGGTCGAGGGCAGCCTCCTGCGCTACCTCACCGACGTCTTCCGGGCACTGACACACAATGTCCCCGCCGATGACAGGACCGATGAACTCTCGACCATCATCGAATGGCTGGGGGAGACGATCGCCCGAACCGACTCATCCCTGCTCGATGAATGGCGCACCCTGCAGGGACTGTCCCCGACGGACTTCGCGGACGAAGAGCTGCCCGACCTCGATCGGAAGTTCTCCGACAACGTGCGGGTCTTCACCGCCGAGGTGCGCAATGCTCTGTTCCACCGGGTGCTCCTGGCCGAACGCGCCGACTACGCGGAACTGGGCCGTCTCGATGCCGACAGCGGCTTCGACGCCACAGCCTGGGAAGACGCGATCGAAGACTTCTACGAAGAGTACGGTGACCTCCTCACCGACGGGAAGGCCAGAGGCAAGGAATATATCTCGATCGAACCTGGTTCCCAGACATGGACCGTCCGTCAGACCTTGGCCGATCCCGATGACAACCGGGACTGGGCCATCGACGCCGAGGTGGACGTGCGCGCCAGTGATGAAACCGGAGACATCGTGCTCCGTGTCCTCGCAGTCGGAGAGATCAGTGCCCGTCCCCATTCAAGCAATGTCAGTGCCGAGTAATACAGTGGACAGGTGATGAAAACTAACAGTGGTGAGCAGTCGGCAGGCGTGTCACATCTCGACACTCTGTGGGTCAAGGGCGCGCGCGCCCATAACCTCAAGAACGTGGAGGTCGCCCTGCCCCGCGATTCCATGATCGTCTTCACCGGTCTGTCGGGGTCAGGGAAGTCATCTTTGGCGTTCGACACGATCTTCGCCGAGGGGCAGCGCCGCTACGTCGAGTCCCTGTCCGCCTATGCCCGAATGTTCCTGGGCCAGATGGACAAACCCGATGTCGATTTCATCGAGGGTCTGTCACCGGCGGTGTCGATCGATCAGAAATCGACGTCGCGTAACCCCCGATCCACGGTCGGCACCATCACCGAGGTGTACGACTTCCTGCGTCTGCTGTGGGCTCGGATCGGAGTACCGCATTGTCCTGTGTGCGGTGAGATCATCACGAAGCAGACCCCACAGCAGATCGTCGATCAGCTGCTCGAACTCGAGGAGAGGACGAAGTTCCTCGTCCTCGCACCGATCGTCCGCTCCCGTAAGGGCGAGTTCGTCGATCTCTTCACCGAGCTGCAGGCCAAGGGCTTCGCCCGCGCCATCGTTGATGGCGAGCAGATCAGCCTGAGCGAACCACCAACCCTGGAGAAGCAGTACAAGCACACGATCTCCGTCGTCGTCGACCGGCTGGTGTCGAAGTCCGGCCTGCGCCCCCGGCTGACCGACTCCGTCGAGACGGCCCTCGGCCTCGCCGATGGACGCATCGACGTCGAGATGGTCGACGAGGGCGTGACCCGGACCTTCTCGGAGCACATGTCGTGCCCGAACGAGCACCCATTGGCCATCGACGAGATCGAACCCCGCACATTCTCGTTCAACTCACCCTTCGGCGCGTGCTCCACCTGCGACGGCATCGGCACTCGTCTCCAGGTCGACGAGACTCTCGTCGTCCCCGATGAGGACCTCAGCCTCGGAGAGGGAGCCATCGCCCCGTGGGCCGGCGGAAAGCAGGTGACGAAGTACTTCAACCGTCTCCTCAAGGGCCTCGGGGACGAACTCGGTTTCGACATGAAGACCGCGTGGAAGGATCTGCGCAAGTCAGACAAGACAGCGATCCTGACCGGCAAGGATTACAAGGTCCACGTCAAATACAAGAACCGGTTCGGGCGCGAACGCACCTACTCAACCGGTTTCGAAGGCGTCTACCAGTACATTCAGCGCAAGCACGAGGAGACCGAGTCCGAGTGGTCGCGGGAACGCTACGAGTCCTATATGCGCGAAATCCCCTGCGCGAGCTGCAACGGTGCCCGGCTCAAGCCGGAGATCCTCGCCGTCAAGGTCGGCGGCAAGTCGATCGCCGAGGTGTCCGAGCTCGCTCTCGACGAATCCGCGGAATTCCTGTCGCAGTTGGAACTGGATCCCCGCGACGCAGCCGTGGCAGCGCAGGTGATGAAGGAGATCAACGCACGTCTGGGCTTCCTCCTCGACGTCGGGCTCGACTACCTCAGTCTCGACCGTCCCGCTGGCTCCCTGTCCGGCGGTGAGGCTCAGCGCATTCGCCTGGCCACGCAGATCGGTTCGGGCCTCGTCGGGGTCCTCTACGTCCTCGACGAACCCTCGATCGGCCTCCACCAGCGTGACAACAGGCGCCTCATCGAGACCCTGAACAAGCTCAAAGAACTCGGCAACACACTCATCGTCGTCGAACACGATGAGGACACCATCGCATCGGCCGACTGGATCGTCGACATCGGCCCCGGCGCGGGCGAACACGGGGGAGAGGTCATCTACTCCGGCCCGGTCCCCGGGCTCAAAGACGCGGACCGGTCCATCACCGGTGACTATCTGGCCGGGCGCCGAGCAATCCAGGTCCCCACGACCCGTCGGCCAGTGGACAAAGAACGAGTCGTCACAGTGGAGAAGGCCGTGGAGAACAACCTCCGCGACGTCTCAGTCTCCTTCCCGCTGGGTGTGCTCACCGCCGTCACCGGCGTCTCCGGATCAGGCAAATCGACCTTGGTCAACGAGATCCTCTACACTCAGATGGCCAACGTCCTCAACGGCGCCTCACGGGTACCCGGTCGACACAAGCGAGTCACCGGTCTGGACAACCTCGACAAGGTCGTCCATGTCGACCAATCGCCGATTGGTCGCACCCCGCGGTCGAACCCGGCGACCTACACCGGTGTCTTCGACCGCATCCGTCGCCTGTTTGCAGAGACCGAATCGGCGAAGGTCCGCGGTTACCAGCCGGGACGCTTCTCCTTCAACGTCAAGGGCGGACGCTGCGAGAACTGCAGCGGCGACGGCACGATCAAGATCGAGATGAACTTCCTGCCCGACGTCTACGTCACCTGCGAGGTCTGCGGGGGAGCCCGCTACAACCGCGAGACGCTGGAAGTGACCTTCAAGGGCAAATCCATCGCCGAGGTGCTCGAGATGCCGATCGAACAGGGCGCGGAATTCTTCGCCGCGATCCCCGCCATCGCACGGCACCTCAACACCCTCGTCGAGGTGGGCCTGGGCTATGTTCGCCTGGGACAGCCCGCGACCACACTCTCCGGTGGTGAAGCTCAACGCGTCAAGCTTGCGGCTGAACTCCAGAAGCGTTCCCGCGGCCGCACCGCCTACGTGCTCGACGAACCGACCACCGGACTGCACTTCGAAGACATCTCGAAGTTGCTGCATGTGCTGCAGGGACTCGTAGAAAAGGGCAATACGGTCATCGTCATCGAACACAACCTCGACGTCATCGGAAACGCCGACCACGTCATCGATCTGGGACCCGAAGGCGGACGCGGCGGTGGCAAGATCATCGCCCAGGGCACACCAGAAGAGGTAGCGGTCAACAAGAAGAGCCACACCGGACGGTTCCTCAAAGCGATGCTCGATGGCTGATCCAGCGTCCTATCGCCCGGCCACGGGCAGTATTCCGACTTCGGCCGGGGTCTACAAATTCCGTGACCCCGACCGGCGGGTGATCTATGTCGGGAAGGCGAAGAACCTCCGCAATCGACTGAACTCGTACTTCTCGAACCCTGCGCAGCTGCATCCGCGCACCTCGACGATGGTCCACACCGCCTCCTCGGTGGAATGGACAGTCGTCGACACCGAGGTCGAGGCGCTGCAGCTGGAGTGGACGTGGATCAACGAATTCAACCCGCGGTTCAACGTCATGTTCCGCGACGACAAGTCCTACCCCTACCTCGCGATCACGATGAATGAGAAGGTGCCGCGGGCCTTCATCACCCGTGGCAAACGTCGCAAGGGCGTGAAGTACTTCGGCCCCTTCGCTCAGGTGTGGGCGATCAAGGACACACTCGACCTGCTGCTGCGGGCCTTCCCGATGCGTACCTGCACCGCAGGAGTGTACCGACGAGCCGAACGCAGCGGTCGTCCCTGCCTGCTGGGCTACATCGACAAGTGCGCCGCCCCCTGTGTGGGACAGATCAGTGTGGAGGGCCACAAGGACCTTGCCCGCAGCATCTCCGACTTCATGTCTGGCAACACCGGCCGCTTCATCAGCTACCGGCAGAAGGAGATGGCTTCGGCGGCGAAGGAACTCGACTACGAACGGGCGGCGCGCCTGCGCGATGAGATCGCTGCCCTACAGAAGGTGCTCGACAAATCGGCGGTCGTCCTCTCCGTCAACGCCGACTGTGATGTGTTCGCACTCGTCACTGAGGAACTCGAAGCTTCGGTGCAGGTCTTCCACGTCCGGCAGGGACGCATTCGGGGACAGCGGGGCTGGATCATCGAACGCTCCGACGATCACAGCCCAGCCGAACTCACCACCGATTATCTGCGGCAGGCATACACAGGTCTCGACGCGGATGCCATTCCCCGCGAGATCCTCGTCGACACGGTCCCCGCCGATCTTGCCTCACTCGAGATGTGGCTGAGTGAACAGCGCGGATCCCGAGTCACAGTTCGGGTTCCGGAACGAGGAGAGAAGAAGGCAGCTCTCGAAACCGTCGCGAAGAACGCGAAGGAAGCGCTGCTTCAGCACAAACTCAAACGGTCCTCCGATCTGACCACCCGCAGCACGGCGCTCAAAGAGATCCAGGAATACCTGTCGCTGCCTGAGGCGCCGCTGCGAATCGAATGCATCGACATCTCCCACACCCAGGGATCCAATGTCGTGGCTTCACTCGTCGTGTTCGAAGACGGGCTCGTGAAGAAGCGCGACTATCGTCATTTCGCCATCCACGGTGAAGCCGCAACCGATGACACGGCATCGATGTACGACGTCGTCTCACGTCGATTCAGTCGGTACCTCGAGCAGTTGAGCTCCGATGAACCTGATGAGCGGTTCGGCTACCGCCCCAGCCTCCTCGTCGTCGACGGCGCTGGTCCCCAGGTGGCGGCGGCGACCAGGGCACTGCATGATCTGGGCATCGTCGACATCTCGGTGGTGGGATTGGCCAAGCGTCTCGAAGAGGTGTGGATCCCAGACGATCCGTTCCCTGTCATCCTGCCCCGGAACTCCGAGGGACTGTTCCTCATGCAGCGCCTGCGCGATGAGGCTCACCGCTTCGCCATCAGCTACCACCGTTCGAAACGGGCCAAGGCGATGACCAGCTCCGTCCTCGATGACATCTCCGGTCTGGGCGAGTCCAAACGGACCGCGCTGCTGCGCCATTTCGGCTCGGTGAAGAAGGTTCGCGCGGCGAGCATCGAAGAACTGTGTGAGGTCCAGGGCATCGGCCAAGCTCTCGCAGAGAAGGTCGCCGCCGCACTCGCAGACTGACGTCGCAGCCGGCGCTGAGGCCACTGGCGGACAACTGCTCTAGAGTGGTCTTCGACAGCTGTCTTCAACCGTGCAGCCCCAAGGAGGACGTGTGAGTACGCAGGCCGAATCGAACGGCGCCGACCATCCCATCGAGGTTGTCCTCGTGACAGGAATGTCCGGAGCAGGTCGGACCACCGTGGCCAATGTGCTCGAGGACATGGACTGGTACGTCGTCGACAATCTGCCTCCGCAGATGATGCGTCCCCTCGTGGAACTCGTGGCCCGCGCCGACGGTGCACTGCCGAAGATCGCCATCGTCACCGACTCTAAGGGGCGAGCGAAATACGAAGAACTCGAAGACACGATCAGTGACTTCGTCGATCAGGGACTCTCCCTGCGCATCCTCTACCTCGAAGCCGCAGACGAGGTCCTCGTCAGACGCTTCGAATCCACCCGCCGTCCCCACCCGCTGCAAGGCGATGGGACGCTGCTGGATGGAATCGAAGGCGAACGCTCGGCCCTCGAATCGCTCAAACGCCGTGCCGACATCATCATCGACACCTCGGACCTCAACGTCCATCAGCTCTCCACCCAGGTGCGCAAACGCTTCAGCACCGGAGACACCCCGCTGCTGCGTCTGACCGTGATGAGTTTCGGCTTCAAATACGGTCTGCCGAAGGACGCTGACCACATCGCCGACGTCCGCTTCCTGCCCAACCCGTACTGGATTCCGCATCTGCGTGGACATAACGGGCTCGACTCCGATGTCGCTGACTTCGTGTTGAACCAGAATGGGGCCGAAGAGTTCATCGAGCGTTACACCGCGACCTTGGAGACGGTCTCGCAGGGCTACCTTCACGAAGGTCGCGGCTATGCCATGATCGGTATCGGCTGCACCGGCGGAAAGCACCGTTCGGTGGCGATCAGTGAACGCGTGGCCAAGAGCCTCGCCGCGCTGACCGGTATTCCGGTCACCGTGCGCCACCGTGATCTGGGGAGAGAGTGAGATGGAGACCGAAGATCTCCCGCAGATCATCCCCGCGGTCAAGGACAAGGGTCCCAAGATCGTCTCCTTCGGGGGAGGCCACGGCCTCTACTCCGCTCTGCGTGCCTTCCGCCTGCTGACCGAGTCCCTCACTGCCGTCGTTACGGTAGCCGATGACGGAGGTTCCTCCGGTCGGCTGCGCGACGAACTCGGCGGACTCCCGCCCGGGGACCTGAGGATGGCCCTGGCGGCCCTCTGCGACGACGGGAACTGGGGCAAGACCTGGCGCGACGTGATCCAGCACCGGTTCGACTCCGACGGCGAGCTCAGCGGACATTCCGTGGGCAATCTGCTCATCTCCGCTCTGTGGCAGATCCACGGTGATCATGTCGCCGGGCTCGACTGGATGGCCAAGCTGCTGCGTGCCCACGGTCGCGTCCTGCCCATGTCTTCGATCCCGCTGACGATCGAGGCAGATGTGAAGTTCCCGGGCTCCTTCCAGGTCGTCCGCGGCCAGTCCGTGCTCGCCTCCACCCTCGGACATGTCGAGACCGTCCGGCTCGACCCGCCTGTCCCGCCGGCACGGCATGAAACGATCGACGCCGTCGCCGAGGCCGATGTGCTCAACCTCGGACCCGGATCCTGGTACACCTCGGTGATGCCGCACCTCCTCGTGCCCTCTCTCGCGGAAGCGATCGGACGATCTTCTGCGGTGAAGTCCCTCACGTTGAACCTCAGCTCCAGCGACGCCGAAACAAGAGATCTCAGTCTCAGTCAGCACCTCGTATCACTGCACAAGCACGCGCCCTCCCTCGAGCTGAACTATGTGCTCGTCGACGAGGCTTCAACACTGGCAGAGCCTGATCTGGAACGGTGTGCACATGAGATGTTCAATGCCAAGCTGTGGGCCCGTCCCCTGCAGTCACGACGGGCAGGACAGCATGACACCCTCAAGCTCGCCGCGTGTTACCGTGACATGTTGGTGGACGCTGGCATCGGCGTGGACGAGCAGTGGTAGAAAATTCAGTTGCAGGAGGACGAACAATGGCACTGACCGCTCAGGTCAAGGACGAGTTGGCACGGGTGAAGATCACCCGTACTTCTGCTCGCAAAGCCGAAGTGTCTGCGATTTTCCGCTTCTCTTCTGCACTTCACCTCGTCAACGGTTCGATCGTGCTCGAAGCCGAACTCGACACCGCCCAGGCCGCCAAACGTCTCCGCAGCGAGATCAAGGATCTCTACGGTCAATACGCTGACATCGTCGTCATCAACGCTGCCGGAATCCGCCGATCCAATCGCTACCTCCTCCGAGTCACCCGTGACGGCGGAGCCCTGGCTCGCCAGACCGGTCTCGTCGACAATCGTGGACGGCCCGTGCGCGGTCTGCCCTCTGCCATCGTCAACGGTTCTGTCGCCGATGCCGAAGCTGCCTGGCGAGGAGCGTTCCTCGCCCACGGATCACTGACCGAGCCAGGTCGTTCCTCTGCGCTCGAAGTTACGTGCCCGGGACCAGAAGCGGCACTGGCTCTGGTCGGTGCTGCCAGGCGACTGGGACTGAGCGCGAAGGCACGCGAAGTTCGCGGCGTCGACCGCGTCGTCATCCGCGACGGTGACGACATTGCAGCCCTGCTCACCCGCATGGGATCTCACAGTGCTGTCCTCGTGTGGGAGGAGCGTCGAATGCGGCGGGAGGTGCGTGCCACAGCGAACCGTCTGGCCAACTTCGACGATGCGAACCTGCGCCGCTCCGCCAGAGCCGCAGTGGCCGCCGGTGCCCGAGTGGAACGCGCCCTGGAGATCCTCGGCGACGAGGTTCCCGAACACCTGCGCTACGCCGGACAGCTGCGCGTGACACACAAACAGGCATCGCTGGAGGAATTGGGCCAACTGGCCGATCCGCCGATGACCAAAGACGCCGTCGCCGGTCGCATCCGTCGTCTTCTGTCCACGGCCGACAAACATGCCGAAGATCTGGGAATTCCGGGCACGGAGGCCAGTCTCACCCCGGAAATGCTCGAAGATCGCTAAGATCGAGGCATGAGACGAATCGCCATCAACGGCTTCGGCCGTATCGGTCGTGCCCTGTATCGCCTATCCCTCGAACCCTCATCCGACTTCGAGGTCGTCGCCATCAACGATCTCACCGACACACAGACACTGGCCCATCTGCTGGCCTATGACTCGGTGTGGCCGCGCTTCGAGCACACTGTCGAAGCCGGTGACGATTCGCTGACCGTGGACGGGAAGACCATCTCGGTGCTCAGCCAGGCCGATCCGAACGAAATCGACTGGTCCGCACACGAGGCTGAACTCGTCGTCGAATCCACCGGCCGCTTCACCCGACGTGACCAAGCCGAGGCCCACCTCGGCGGGACCGTGAAGACAGTGGTGTTGTCGGCTCCGGGCAAGGATGTCGATGGAACGTTCGTCATGGGCGTCAACGAAGCCGACTTCGACCCCTCCCAGCACACCGTCGTCTCAAACGCCTCCTGCACAACCAACTGCATGGCCACCATCGTCAAAGCCGTCGATGACGCCATCGGAGTCGAATCGGGACTGCTCAACACCGTCCACGCCTACACCGGCGATCAGATGCTCGTCGACGGTCCGCACCGCGATCTGCGTAGGGCCCGTGCCGCGGCCGTCAACATCGTCCCGACCACCACAGGCGCCGCCCGCACCGTCGGCAGAGTGATGCCCCACCTGGCAGGCAAACTCGACGGACTCGCGATCCGCGTTCCCGTCCCTGCCGGGTCGATCATCGACTTCACCTTCACCCCGAAACAGGGGGCCACCACCGAAGAGGTCAACGAGACCCTGGCGAAGGCCGCGGAATCCTCGCCGTACCTCGAATACAGCACAGCACCACTGGTGTCGACCGACATCGTCGGCACCACCGCCTCGGCGATCGTGGACTCTCAACTCACGATGACACTTGGCAATCAGATCAAGATCGTGGCCTGGTACGACAACGAATGGGGCTACACCAACCGCCTCAAAGACATGGTCAGCTACATCCTCGGTGAAAGGAACAAATGAGGACTTACGACGACCCGCAGATCTTCTCCCACCGCACGGTACTCGTCCGCAGTGACCTGAACGTGCCGATGGATGAGGGCACGATCACCGACCGCGGTCGCATCCTGGCCTCGGCCGGCACGATCAAGGCTCTCGCCGAGGCTGGGGCGCGGGTGATCGTGATGTCCCACCTGGGACGGCCCAAGGGTTCACCCGATCCGCAGTATTCGCTGCATCCGCTGGCTCCTGAACTCGCCGAGGCGATCGGCCGTGATGTCGCATTCGCCGCCGACACCGTCGGTGAGGAAGCGAAGACCAAAGCGGCAGCATTGGCCGACGGTGAGGTTCTCCTGTTGGAAAATCTGCGCTTCAACCCGGGGGAGACCTCGAAGGATGACAGCGAGCGGGCAGCCTTCGCCGCGCAGCTGGCCGAGCTGGCAGACGATTTCGTCTCCGACGGCTTCGGAGTCGTCCACCGCAAACAGGCCTCCGTCTTCGACATCGCCAGCCTGCTGCCGCACTACGCAGGATCACTCGTGCGAGCAGAAGTCGAAGTCAGCGATCTCCTGCTCAACGATCCGCAGACACCTTTCTCCGTCGTCCTGGGGGGCTCGAAGGTCTCCGACAAGCTCGGAGTCATCGACAACCTCATCGACCGTGCAGACAATCTGCTCATCGGCGGCGGGATGGTCTTCACCTTCCTCGCCGCACTGGGCCACGACATCGGATCCAGCCTCGTGGAGAAGGACCGAGTCGAGGACGTCAAGGGCTACCTCAAACGTGCCGAGGCTGGGGGAGCGAACATCATCCTGCCCACGGACATCGTGATGGCAGCCTCCTTCGCTGCCGACGCGGAGAACTGGGTGCGCCCAGTTGCAGAACTCGAGTCGACCCCCGCCGGCGCGCAGGGTCTGGGACTCGACATCGGACCCGACTCGGCCGCAGCCTATGCTGATGTGATCTCCGAATCGACCACCGTGTTCTGGAACGGCCCCATGGGCGTCTTCGAATTCCCCGCGTTCGCGGCAGGAACCAAGGCCGTGGCAGCGGCACTGACCGATGAACCCGGCGCCGATTCGTCACGACTGACCGTCGTCGGCGGAGGAGATTCGGCCGCAGCCGTGCGCACGCTCGGCTTCGCCGACGACGAGTTCGGCCACATCTCCACAGGTGGCGGTGCCAGCCTCGAATACCTCGAAGGCAAGACGCTGCCCGGACTCGAAGCACTCGCGTGAGAAAGAAGGCGACAATGAGCGACCGCACCCTGCTTCTGGCCGGCAACTGGAAGATGAACCACGATCACCTCGAAGCGATCTCGAGCGTCCAGAAACTCGCCTGGGCACTCGAGGACGCCAAACTCGACGAAACCAAATGCGATGTCGTCGTCATCCCGCCCTTCACCGATATCCGGTCCGTGCAGACCCTCATTCAGGGCGACAAACTGTGGTTGACCTACGGTGCGCAGGATGTTTCACAGTACGAACCCGGAGCCCACACCGGAGAGATCGCAGCATCGTTCCTGTCCCGTCTCGGCTGCACCTATGTCGTCGTCGGTCACAGCGAACGGCGAGCGAACAACCACGAGACCAACGACGTCGTCGCAGCCAAGGTCAAGGCTGCTCTCGCGCAGGACATCACACCGATCCTGTGTATCGGTGAGTCGCTGGAGCAGCGACAGGAGAAGATCCACGTGGACTTCACACTGACTCAGCTGGAGGAGTCGCTGGCCGGCCTGGACGCCGCCGCACTCGAGGGACTCGTCATCGCATATGAACCTGTCTGGGCCATCGGCACGGGAGAGACGGCAACCGCCGAGGATGCAGCTGAGATGGCTGCGGCCATCCGCGCCCACTTGGTCGAGAAGTACGGCCCCGCATTGGCGTCGAGCACCCGGATCCTCTACGGCGGTTCGGTCAAGACCGACAATGTCGCGCAAATTCTGGCCTCCGATGACGTTGACGGCGCACTCGTCGGGGGAGCCAGCCTCAACGGGCCCGACTTCGCCGCTTTGTGCAAGGCCGCAGTGGCGAAGTAGACTGACCAACACATCCTCTGACGAAATATAGGTAGTTCTCGACGTGGAAATCCTCAACATCATTCTCATTGCGCTGCTCGTGCTCACGAGCATCTTTCTGATCCTCCTCATCCTCATGCACAAGGGCAAGGGTGGAGGCATGTCAGACATGTTCGGCGGCGGCATGTCCTCATCGCTGGGATCCTCTGGCGTGGCCGAGCGCAACCTGAACCGGTTCACGACGCTGATGGCGATCATCTGGGGTGCATGCATCATCCTGCTGGGGCTCATCACCCGCTTCAACGCCTGACATTGCCGTCGGCTCTCCCTGACACTGCAGCCGACTCTCGTGGGCACAGGCAGTGTATCTGCATGGCCCCTGGCCGGTGCAGTCTCTGGTACAGACCCTGAACGTTACGACATGTGCGCTTTCCACGTTCGATGAAGAAGGACCCTGACCGATCGGTCAGGGTCCTTCTTCATGCTCAGAGCCGGGAAGTGTCAGTCGACTCCATAATGATGCCTGGGCTCCACCTCTGCAATCGCACGGCGCAGCTGCTCAAGGCCCTGCGCACGGTCGAGCAGGTGAACCCTGAGGAGAGGGCGGCCCTTCTCACCCAGTGCAGCGGCATCGCCGAGGGCCTGCGCACGCTGCAGCTCGGTGAAGCCGTAGCGACGCCCAGGTACCAGCAGGTCCGTCCGAGGTTCGGCTGTGATCTGCAGGAACACCCCATTAGGGTGCCCACCCTTGTGGTACTGGCCGGTCGAGTGCAGATACCGGGGTCCGAAACCGAAGGTGGTCTGCACACCGGAATGCTGTGAGACCAAGGCACGGAGGTTTTCAGCTTCGGCATCCGCGATGCGGTCGAGGAACGCCTGCACACCGACGTAGCCGTACTCGTCGACCTGCGCGAAAAGTTCTGCGATGGCGTCGACGAGATCGGTGGCCTGTTCGAACTCACCGAAGACTTCGATCTGCTCCTCACGGATCGCCGGCTCTGCCGGTGCCGTTGACGAGCCGTGTGATAGTGCCTGCCGGGCGTGTTCCTTCGCCGACTCCACATCCGGTTGGTCGAAGGGATCGACTCCGATGCTGTAGCCGGCGATCGCAGTGGCGAACTCCCACAACACGAACAGTTCGCCCAGGTCACCGTCGAGTTCGGAGTCGAATCCGGATGGAGCCTCGACCTCGGTGATGGGACCCAAGGTGCACAGCATCGCATCGGCGCGGGCATCGGAGAAGCCGATGTCAGCGGAACCGTTGACGACGACCGGCAGGATACCCTGACCGTCCTTGCCCAAAGACTCCGCCACGAGCTGTTCGACCCATTTGCTCAGACCCGACAGAGCCGGGGTGGTCTCGGCGAGGACGAGCTTCTCCGTGGCCCTGGCATGACCTATGCCCAGCCACGTGCCGAACTGCAGCGCGGGATTATCAGGAGTATCGGCTCCCAATCCGTCCACGGTCTCGGCCGCCGACGCCGCAATCGCACGGACGTCGACACCGGCAAGGCCGGCAGGGACGAGGCCGAAGGCCGACAGTGCACTGTAGCGTCCCCCGACCGTGGCATCGGTATGGAAGGTGGCCAGGAACCCCTGCTCAGTGGCCAAAGTGTCGAGCTCGGTGCCGGGATCGGTGATGGCGATCAGGCGAGACGCAGGATCGATGCCCACCGATTCGAAGGCTGCCGAGAACGCACGCCGAATCGCATCGGTCTCGATCGTCGTGCCGGACTTGGACGCGACGATGAGCACAGTGTGTGAGAGATCGGTCCCGATCGCCTCGGCGACCTGATTGGGGTCGGTGGAATCCACGACCTCAAGCCTGACTCCGGCGGCTTCGGCCATGACCTCTGGGGCCAGGGACGAACCGCCCATCCCCGTCAGACTGATCGAGCGCAGGCCCTGGGCCTCCAGCCGAGACCGCAGAGCCTCGATCTCAGCGACGAGCTGTTCAGCCCTCTGTGGCAGATCTACCCAACCCATGCGCGGCACAGGCTGCTCATCAGCGGTGAACAAGGACGCATCCTTGGCCGCCAGGCGAGAGGGAACACACGCTTCGAGGAGACGGCCTAATTCGGCCTCATAGTCCTCAGAGACCGGAACACTGTACTGGAGTCTCATGCGCGGTCCAAAGCAGTGCGAATCGTCTCCTGGAGCTCTGCCCAGCTGACGTCGAATTTCTCGAGTCCTTGAGTCTCGAGCACGGTCATCACCTCCGCGTAGTCGATTCCCAGTCGTGCCAATCGGTCGAAGACCTCGTCAGCGGCCCGGTAGTTCTCCGGAGCGATCTTCGCAGTCACTTCACCGTGATCGGCGAAGGCCTGCATCGTGGGCTCAGGCATCGTGTTCACGGTGTTCTGGGCCACGAGTCCCGACACGTACATGGTGTCGGGGTAATCAGGGTTCTTGACTCCGGTCGACGCCCACAGCAGTCGCTGCGGAGTGGCGCCGGCGAGTTCGAGTACCCGGAAGCGCTCGGAGGTGAACAGCTGCGAGTGGATCTCATGAGCGAGGACGCAGTTCGCGATTCCCGCCTGCCCCTTGAGTTCTGCTGCAGCTTGGTCATCGATGCTGTCGAGGCGCGCATCGATCTCCGCATCCACACGAGAGACGAAGATCGAGGCCACCGATTTGATCTGGCTGAGGTCATGCCCAGCAGCACGTGCCTTCTCTAGGCCCTGGAGGAAGGCCTCCACGACATGTCGGTAGCGAGTCAGTGAGAACACCAGGGTGACGTTGACGCTGATGCCTGCCGCGATGGTCTCGGAAATTGCGCGCAATCCGGCTTCGGTCGCGGGGATCTTGATCATCGCATTAGGTTCGCCGACGCGTTCCCACAAGGCCTTCGCCGCTGCGACGGTGCCCTCGGCATCGTGTGCCAGTGGGGGAGCGACCTCGATCGACACACGCCCGTCCTCGCCGTTCGTGGCGTCGTAGACGGGCCGGAAGAGTCTGGCCGCTGCTGCCACGTCCGAGGTGGTCAGAGATTCAATCGCCTCATCGGCGGAGACCTTGTCCGTGCCGAGTTCGGCAACGGCGGAGTCGTAGCTGTCGGACCCGGCGATGGCATTGGCGAAGATCGTCGGATTCGTGGTTACTCCGGTGACATTCGAGTCCTCGATGAGCCGCGCCAAGTCGCCGGATTCCAGGCGGGTCCGTGACAGGTCGTCGAGCCAGATGGAGACTCCGTGTTCGCTCAGCTGTGCCAGATTGCTGCTCATGCGTCCGCCTTCGTCGCTGCGATCGACTCTTCGGCGGCGGTGACGACTGCCGCCGAGGTGATTCCGAACTTCTCGTACAGTGTGGCGTAATCGGCCGAAGCGCCGAAGTGCTCGATCGACACAGCACGGCCTGCATCGCCGAGGTATTTGTGCCAGCTCATGGCCGATGCGGCTTCGATGCTCACGCGGGCCTTGAGGCCGCGAGGGAGAACCGCCCGGCGGTAGTCCTCGGGCTGCGCGTCGAACCACTCCTGGCACGGCATCGAGATGACACGTACGGCGGTGCCCGCCGCCTGCAGCTCTTCGGCAGCGGTGATCGCGATGGCGACCTCAGAACCGCTGGCGAGGATGGCCACCTCGGGCTCTACGGCGGTGTCGAAGAGTACGTAGCCGCCACGAGCCGCCTCTGAGGCCGGAGCGTACTTCTCCCGGTCGAGGACGGGAACGGCCTGACGCGTGAGCACGAGTCCGCTGGGTCCATCGGTGCGATCGAGGATCTTGCGCCACACGACCGAGGTCTCGTTCGCGTCGGCAGGGCGGACCAGATCGAGACCGGGAATCGCACGCAGTGCGGAGAGGTGCTCGATCGGCTGGTGGGTGGGACCGTCTTCGCCGAGACCGATCGAATCGTGTGTCCACACGAAGACGTTCGGCAGCTGCTGCAGAGCGGCCAAGCGGATGGCAGGGCGCTGGTAGTCGCTGAAGACGAGGAAGGTGCCGCTGTAGGGGCGAGTGCCGCCGTGCAGCGCGATGCCGTTGCCGATGAGTCCGGCAGAGAACTCACGGACGCCGAAGTGGATGTTGCGCCCGTACTCGTGGCCGGAGAATGCACCTGTCGAACGATGCTCAGGCAGGAAGCTCGCATCGCCCTTGATCAGTGTGTTGTTCGAACCGGCGAGGTCCGCGGATCCGCCCCACAGCTCGGGCATGGTGGCGGCAATGGCGTTGAGGACCTGTCCGGAGGCGGCCCGAGTCGCGATGCCCTTGTCGCTGGGTTCGAAGACGGGGAACTCGCTGTCGAGTCCGGCCGGAAGTTCGCGCTTGGACAGACGGTCGAAGAGTTCGGCGCTGGCCGGGTTCGCCTCGCGCCATGCCTTGTAGGACTCGTCCCACTCGATGTGGGCGCTGCGGCCGCGGTCCAGTGCCGAACGGGTGTGATTGAGCACCTCGGCGGGGACATCGAAGGTCGCCTCGGGATCGAAGCCGAGGATCTCCTTGGTGGCCTTGATCTCATCATCACCGAGTGCCGAACCGTGTGATCCGCCGGTGTTCTGCGCATTCGGGGCGGGCCAGGCGATGATCGTCGAGAGACGGATGAAGGAGGGACGTGAGTCCGCCTTCGCCGCTTCCATGGCTGCGTGGAAGGCATCGAGGTCTTCCTTGTACTCGGCGCCGGCTCTGAAGTCCACGTGCTGCACGTGCCAGCCATAGGCGGCGTAGCGTGCGGCGGTGTCCTCGCTGAACGCGATCGCCGTGTCATCCTCGATGGAGATCCGGTTGTCGTCCCAGATCACGATCAGGTTCGACAGTTCCTGGGTTCCGGCCAGGGATGAGGCTTCACCTGAAACGCCTTCCTCGAGGTCGCCATCGGAGGCCAGGACCACGACGGAATGGTCGAAGGGAGAGGTTCCCGGGGCGGCATCTGGGTCGAAGAGTCCGCGTTCACGGCGTGAGGCCATGGCCATCCCCACCGCCGAGGCGAGGCCGGATCCCAGCGGGCCTGTGGTGATCTCGACGCCTGCAGTGTGACCGACCTCCGGGTGGCCGGGCGTCAGGGAACCCCAGGTGCGCAGTGCCTTCAGATCGTCGAGCTCAAGTCCGAAGCCGGAGAGGTAGAGCTGGACGTATTGAGTCAGTGAGCTGTGTCCGCACGAGAGAACGAAGCGATCGCGGCCGGCCCAGCTGGGGTCGGCGGGATCATGCTTGAGCCCGTACTGGTAGAGGTAATGGGCAACAGGTGCCAGACTCATCGCGGTTCCGGGGTGACCATGTCCAGCCTTCTGCACAGCATCTGCGGCAAGGAGGCGGGCGGTGTCGACTGCGCGGTTGTCGAGTTCTGTCCAGGACAGGGAGTTCATGTCTTCGAGCGATCCTTCGTTCGTCTTAGAGGCGTGCACTCAAACTCTACCGCGCCGGGTCGCAAACGCGAGGGCTGAGATAGGGTGTCATCGCCCGCACCCGTTCCAGGCAGGTAGCACCGTGGCCGAAGGCAAGAGCACAGTGACTAAATCGACAGCCTGCCTCGGTGCGTGGTCGGCACGGGTTGTGCCTGCAGCATTCATCGTCATCACGTTCGTCGTGGGATGGATCCTGGGCCGACCGCTGACTGGTGAGACTGACGCTTCGGCACTGGTCTCATGGCTCCTGTTCGTGGTGATTCTGGCCTCGCCGTGCTGAGCGACGAGTCGTCGACCGCAGCTCTGGGGCTGCTCTCGGTCATCGTCGTGCAACTGGTCATGTTGGCACCGCTGACCTTTGTGGTGGCCTTCATCATCTGGACCGTGCGACGCAGATCTGGCCCGAGAACAGACTCCGAAACACAGCATCCGCCGACTGGCAAAAAATTCGACAGAGGGTAGAATCGACGACGTGAGTGAACTTCGTCAGAACCAGGACACGCAGAGTGAACGTCCTCTGCAGAGGGCAATCGACGAGGAACGACTTTCAAAAAGTCCTCGCTCGATCATCAGTGCCTACATTGCGCTGACCAAACCTCGCGTGATCGAACTCCTGCTGGTGACCACCGCGCCGGTGATGTTCCTCGCCGCGCAGGGAATGCCGAATATCTGGCTGGTCATCAACACTCTGATCGGCGGCGCAGCGGCCGCAGCCTCTGCTTCGGTCTTCAACTGCTATGTCGATCGTGACATCGACGCCAAGATGGAGCGCACCAAGCACCGCCCGCTGGTGACCGGTGAGATCACACCACGAGCCGCACTCATCTTCGCCTTCGCCCTGGGCCTGGGGTCGATCTTCTGGCTGGGCGGCTTCACGAACTGGGTGACCGCCGGTCTCACCGCCTGCGCCATCCTGCTCTACGCGGTCTTCTACACCCTGATCCTCAAGCGCCGCACGACGCAGAACATCGTCTGGGGCGGCGCAGCAGGCTGCATGCCTGTGCTCATCGGCTGGTCCGCTGTCACCGGCGGGCTGTCCTGGGAAGCTCTCCTGCTCTTCCTCGTCGTCTTCTTCTGGACACCTCCGCACTACTGGCCGCTGGCAATCAAATACAAGGCTGACTACGACGCCGCAGAGGTTCCGATGCTGCCCTCAAAGGTGCCGCCGACGAATGTCGGGCGTCAGATGATCGCCTACACCTGGGCGATGGTCGCGTGCTCGTTGGCGCTCATTCCACTTGCCCCGATGGGCCCCGTCTACACAGCAGTCGCGGTCCTCGCCGGTGCCTGGTTCCTGTTCTCCTGCTACGCTCTCGTCTCCCGGGCGAAGAAAGGCAAGAGCGGAACGCAGCTGCGGGCGATGAAGGTCTTCCACGGCTCGATCACCTACTTGTCGCTGCTCTTCCTCGCAGTCGCGATCGACCCGTTCGTCCTCCCCGGCTTCTGGTAGACCTCAAACGCCCTCTGACGGGCTCTCTCCGACAGACTCCGGCATCCATGAATTTGCTCATTGTCACTGTGCGCCGAGAATGGTTGGCACAATCAGCAAACTGATCCCGCTTTCTGCCTCGACATATCGAGTTGACGCTGGCCGAACCAGGGTGTGTTTGCTTTGCCGTGGAGCAAAGTGACAATCCGTTGGTGTGGGAGGTCTCCGAATGTTTCAAGGACGTTCGTTCCTTCGAATTCCATCAAGAGCGTCAAAGCGAGCGAATGGGGTCGTGCGACGGCCATTATCAAGCGCAGCTACAAAATGTCGGGTAGGTAGCGCACGATCGTAGACCGACCTGTCCGTACTGGGACGTGAGCGCCGGACGCAAGGGGCGGGCAAGTGTGTAGGGGTCGGGCCGCTCAGCCGGCGTTGACGAGCTCTTCGATGACGGTGTTCTTCATCCCGATCAGCGCCTTCAGCTGAGCATCTCCGTTCATCAGCTCGCCGAGGTTGGCCGGAATGATCTGCCAACTGATCCCATACTTGTCCTTGAGCCAGCCGCACTGCTCGCTGGAGTGAATAGCCGATAGCGACGACCATAATGGTCGATCTCGGCCTGGTCACCGCGTTCGTCGGTCAGTGTGATCGCTTCGTTGAAGGTGAAAGCAGGGCCACCGTCGAGGCAGATGAAACGATTGCCGTCGAGTTCGAAGATCCCCTTGATGACCTTGCCGCTCATTCCCGCGTAATGCGGGTTGAGGGACTCATCCGGGTAACGGTCGATGGAGACGATGTGCGAGTTGGGGAAGACGGAGCAGGAGAACTCCATCGCCTCCACGGCGTGGTCAGTGAACCACGGGCGCGGCCTGATCGGTGATGGCATGAGTGCCCCTCGGGTAGGCGCTGTCGAGGACGACAACGCTTGCCGCGATCGTGGCCGAGAGGCCGATCATATGGAATGCCACGAGCACTATCGGCACCCCGGTGAAGTATTGGACGTAGCCGATGATCCCCTGAGCGACCTCGACGATGAGAAGCACAACCAGGGGCTTGACCATGACGGTATGCCGTTTCACCGCGAAGACGAGTGTGGTGATGGTCGCGATGACGAGCAACCAGACTGGGAATCCGTGGGCGCGGGTGATCCAGATGTTGTCCAGACCGTTTCGCGTCGACATCGTCGAGCCCGAGTGTGGTCCCGCACCTGTGGTGAGGACACCGAAGACGACGATGATCGCTGTCAGGGCAAGGATGATCCAGCCCAGGGCAGGCAACGGGGACGGTGCCTTCTGGCCGGTGCGCACACCAGTGTCGTAGGTGCGGCGAACGAAGTAGGCGGCGACGCCGACGGCGATGGCCGAGGGGACGAAGTGACCGGCAACGATCCACGGATTGAGCTTCGTCCAGACCGTGATCCCGCCGAGGACTGCCTGAAACGGCACGATGGCGAGGAGACCGAGATTGAGCATGAACAGGTCAGGGCGCTGTTTGCGGCTCTTCCACAGCATGAGCAAGATGATGACGCCGAGAATGGCCAGGAGCACCGCGAGGGTGCGGTTGCCGAATTCGATGAGGCCGTGGATCCCCATCTCAGGCGTCGTCACGAGGGAGTCGTCCGTGCATTTCGGCCAATTCGTGCAGCCGAGCCCCGAACCGGTGAGGCGGACGATGCCGCCGCTCAGGATGATTCCGGCCTGCGCAATGAGCATGGCCCAGGCGGCGACGCGGATCCTCTTTGTGACCATTTCTCTCCTCATTCGAATCGGAACCACCTGCGTGCCGCAAGCGTTCCCACCAGCCCCCACACGAGGAGCACGATCAATGCTTTGATATCCATTCCCGCACCGCCGACGGCAGCGCGCATCGCATCGCCGAGGGCACCGGAAGGCAGATAGCCGACCACGGTGCCCCATTCTCCCGGGTGCGCGATGACGAGCCCGCCGACACCGGCCATAAGCACCCAGATCAGGTTCGCGCCTGCCAGAGTGGCCTCGGCGCGCACGGTTCCTGCCATGAGCAAGCCTAGAGACAGGAGCGCTGCGGTGCCAAGAACCGTGGCCAGGATCAGTGCGAGGACGTTCATGGGGCCGTCGAAGCCGAGGCCCAGAGCGATAGCGAAGGCAAGTATGAATTGGATGATGACAACGGCGATGACCGCTCCCAGCTTGCCCAGGATGAGACCGTTCGTGCCCAGCGGCGTCGTCGCCAGCTGGCGCAGGACCCCATAGCGGCGGTCGAAGGCAGTGGCGATCGCCTGACCGGTGAACGCGGTCGACGCCAGACACAGACTCAGTGCGCCGGGCAGTGCCACGGTCAGCGGGTCCGTTCCCTCTGCTACGATGCCCAGGCCGCGGAGCAGAGGAGTCTTCGCCAGGAATATGAGCATTCCCAGCGGCAGGATGAGTGAGAGCAGCAGCTGTTCGCCATTACGGAGGACGGAGATCGTCTCGAACTGCACCTGCGACATGACGCGTCTGGAACTCATTGCGTAATCCTGGCTCATCGCAGCGGCCTGCCAGTGAGTTCGAAGAACACATCAGCCAAGGACTGCGAATGCATGTCGATGTCCGTGATCGCCAGTCCCGCATCGGCAACTGCCGTACACAGGCCCGCGATCTGTGCACTGTTGAGGTCGCCGTCGGCGACGAAGGCCGGTCCCACCGCCGAGGTGGGGGCGATCGTGTTCATGGATGCGAGAAGTTCTCGTGGTGCCGGCTCCAGGAGCTGGCTGACGGTGATGACAAGTCGGCGACCGGCGGGGGAGGCATTGCGCAGCTCCTCGGGTGCACCCTGGGCGATGATGCGACCGCGATCGATGACGACGACCTCATCGGCGAGCTCTTCCGCCTCGGCGAGGTCATGGGTGGTCAGGACCACAGCCACCGAGGCGGCCGCGAGCTCCCGGATGAAATCGTGGACGACCGCCCGAGCCTGGGGATCAAGCCCCGCGCAGGGCTCATCGAGGAAGACGAGCCGGGGCCGACCGATCAGTGCGGCCGCCAGTGCCACGCGCTGCTTCTGGCCGCCGGAGAGGCGACGAATCGTGCGGGAGGAGAATTCGTGGATGCCCAACGGCTCGGCGAGTTCGTCGATGGTCAGCGGGTTGGGATAGAGCGAGGCGAGATGTCGCAGCACCTGGATTGGTTTCGCGCTCATCGGCAGCCCGCCGTCTTGGAGCATGACACCGGCGAGCAGCGATGTGCGTCCATGTTCACGGTAGGGATCGTGGCCGAAGATCTCGACCTGGCCGGCATCGGGAGGCCTTGTGCCCACCGCCAGGGAGATCGTCGTCGACTTGCCAGCACCATTGGGGCCGAGCACACCGAGGATGGATCCGGTGGTGGCATCGAGGTCGATCCCGTCGACGACGTGGTGTGCGCCGTACGAGTAATGGAGACCACGGATAGTGAGGGCCGATTCTGACACCACACCATTCTACGACGCGTCGAATCGGCCTGTAGTTAGGCTCACCTAGTTTTACGAAACAAATTACGCAACAATAGTGTTGTGTTAGTCAAGGAGGTGGAGAATGGTTGCGAACGACACAGAAGATCGCCGTACCCGAGAGAAGGTATTTCGATCGGTGCTCGATGAAGGGCCGATCACTGCCTCGGCGTTGGCGAAAGGGCTTGACCTGACTCCGGCGGCGATTCGTCGTCATATGGATGCGCTGGCGGACGAGGGCTTCATCGAAGTCCGAGAGCTCGCTGGCAAGCAGGCAGGCCGTGGCAGACCGGCCAGACATTATGTGGTCACCTCGCGTGGTCACGGGTCGGTCAGTCACTCCTATGACCAGCTGGCAGTCGACATCCTGCGGTTTATGAAGGACCGAGTCGGTCCTGAAGCCGTTGAGGGTTTCACCGAGGACCTGGTTGCGAAACTCCGCGACCGCCTCGGCCCGGAGCTGGACCGACGGGGAGGCACCACCGTGGCTTCCCGCTCCCGGGGACTGGCTGCCGCATTGACCAAGGAAGGGTACGCCGCCTCAGCGACACCGGTGGCGGCCGGAACCCCTCTCGAAGCGATGCAGCTGTGTCAAGGGCATTGTCCGATCCAGGCAGTCGCCTCCGAGTTCCCCGAGATCTGCGAAGCAGAGCTCGCGATGTTCTCGGACTATCTGGGCGTCGATGTTCGTCGGCTGTCCTCACTGGCTCACGGCGACCATGTCTGCACCACCCACATTCCGACCTCGGAACTCACCAGACCACTCATCCACAGCAATGATCGACCTCAAGGAGGTTCACGATGACTGACACAGGCAATCGGATCATCGATGCTAACCCCGAGCTCAAAGACCTCGGGCAGTACGCATACGGTTGGCACGACAGCAACGACGCAGGCGAGTTCGCTGCGCGCGGTCTCTCGGAAGACGTCGTCCGCAACATCTCGAAGCTCAAGGACGAACCGGACTGGATGCTCCAGCGCCGCCTCAAGGCGCTGAAGCTGTTCGAGAAGAAGCCGATGCCCAGCTGGGGTGCTGACCTCACCGGCATCCACTTCGACGACATCAAGTACTTCGTCCGCTCGACAGAGGGCCAGGCTACGTCCTGGGAAGATCTGCCAGAGGACATCCGCAACACCTACGATCGCCTCGGCATCCCCGAAGCAGAGAAGCAGCGTCTCGTTGCCGGTGTGGCCGCCCAGTACGAGTCTGAGGTCGTCTACCACCAGATCAACGAAGAGCTCGAGAAGCAGGGCGTCATCTTCATGGACACCGACACCGGTCTCCGTGAGTACCCCGAGATCTTCGAAGAGTACTTCGGGTCGATCATCCCCTCCGGTGACAACAAGTTCTCGGCACTGAACACGGCAGTCTGGTCCGGCGGCTCCTTCGTTTACGTCCCCAAGGGCGTCCACGTCGAGATCCCCCTGCAGGCCTACTTCCGGATCAACACCGAGAACATGGGTCAGTTCGAGCGCACCCTCATCATCGCCGACGAAGGCTCGTCCGTGCACTACGTCGAGGGCTGCACCGCACCGATCTACAAGACCGACTCGCTGCACTCGGCGGTCGTCGAGATCGTGGCCAAGAAGGATGCGAAGGTCCGTTACACGACCATCCAGAACTGGTCGAACAACGTCTACAACCTCGTCACCAAGCGTGCCATCGCCGAAGAGGGCGCTTCCATGGAATGGGTCGATGGCAACATCGGCTCCAAGGTCACCATGAAATACCCGGCGATCTGGCTCACCGGTGAGCATGCACGCGGAGAGACCCTGTCCGTGGCATTCGCCGGCGAGGGCCAGCACCAGGACACCGGTGCCAAGATGGTCCACTCGGCTCCGAACACGCACTCCTCGATCGTGGCGAAGTCCGTGGCTCGCGGCGGCGGACGCTCCGGCTACCGTGGACTCGTCCACGTGCACCCTGGAGCCAAGGGCTCGTCGAACAATGTGCTCTGTGACGCGCTCCTGGTTGACAACATCTCCCGGTCGGACACCTACCCATACATCGACATCCGTGAGGACGACGTGACCCTCGGTCACGAGGCCACCGTGTCGAAGGTGAGTGAGGATCAGCTCTTCTACCTCATGAGCCGCGGCATGGAAGAGACCGAGGCCATGGCGATGATCGTGCGCGGGTTCGTCGAACCCATCGCACGTGAGCTGCCGATGGAATACGCCCTCGAGCTCAACCGCCTCATCGAAATCCAGATGGAAGGTGGCGTGGGCTGATCCAGCCTGCCACCGACTGCTTAAGGAGTTTTCTAAGTGACTGATACCACCAATCCGTTGGGCCTCGATGAGCACTCTCATGGCGCCGACGTTCATGTCCCCGATTCCAAGCGGGACGCACGCACACGCAGCTTCGATGTCGACGACTTCTCCGTCCCGAACGGACGCGAAGAGGAATGGCGCTTCTCACCGGTGCGCAAGCTCAGCGATTTCTTCACCGATGCTGCTTCCGGGGCGAAGCTGACCACGAAGGGCGAACTGCCAGAGGGGATCTCCGTTGAGGAGATCTCGCTGGAGGCCGCACAGGAGCTGGGCATCCTCGAGCCCGAGGACCGGGCCGCTGTAGTGGCAGCCAACCGTGCTCCCGCCGTGACCCACTACTCGGTTCCCGCCGGAACTGAGATCGATGGCGCTGTGATCATCCACGCCGACGGCACCGGCAACGACATCTCGCACGGGCATACCGTCGTCTCCGTCGGAGCGAACGCGAAGGCGACCATCGTCGTCGAACACGAAGGATCGGCTCGGTTCTCCGAGCTCGTGTCCCTCGTCATCGGTGATGGTGCAAACGTGACCTTTGTGTCCCTGCAGCTCTGGGATGACGAATCCCAGCACCTGGGCCAGCACGACGCGATCGTGGGCAAGGATGCGAAGTTCAAGCACATCGTCATCACCCTCGGCGGTGACATCGTGCGCCTGAACACGAACGTGCGCTACTCGGCAGCCGGGGGAGAGGCCGAACTTCTCGGACTCTACTTCGCCGATGCCGGTCAGCACCTCGAGCACCGCACCTACGTCGACCACAACACGCCTAAAGCAACGTCGAACGTCCACTACAAGGGCGCTCTTCAGGGCAAGGACGCACGCAGCGTCTGGATCGGCGATGTGCTCATCCGCCCCGAGGCCCTCGACATCGACACCTACGAGCTCAACCGCAACCTCATCCTCTCCGATGGGGCACGTGCTGACTCGGTGCCGAACCTGGAGATCGAGACCGGCGACATCGCCGGTGCCGGACACGCCTCCTCGACCGGCCGTTTCGACGAAGAGCACCTGTTCTACCTGATGAGCCGCGGCATCCCCGAGGAAGTCGCCCGTCAGCTCGTGGTCCGCGGATTCTTCAACGAAGTGATCCAGAAGATCCAGGTGCCCGAGATCGAAGAAGTCCTCAATGAGCGAATCGAGGAAGAACTCTCCCGGAGCGTTCTGTGACCATGATCGACGTTGCGGCCGCCTCCGAGGTGGCCGCGGGCGCGACGATGCGAATCGAAGTGGACAACTACGAGATCTGCATCGCCCGCGACTCCGACGGCACGATCCATGCCATCGACGATGTCTGCACCCACGGCGAAGTGTCGCTGGCCGAGGGCGAAGTGGAGGGCTGTGCCATCGAATGTTGGCTCCACGGCTCCCAGTTCGACCTCACCACCGGCCGACCACTGAGCCCACCGGCCTTCGAGCCCGTCGCAGTCTATGACTGCAAGGAGATCGCCGGCCGCATCCTGCTCGACCCGAGCACAGTGCTCAATTGACCAGCACGCTCAACTGATCACCACGCTTACCCTGAACTGAAAAGGATTGACATGTCCATTCTGAAGATCACCGACCTGCACGTCAGCGTCGAAACCGAAACCGGTCCCAAGCCGATCCTCAACGGCATCAACTTGGAGATCAACTCCAACGAAACCCACGCCATCATGGGCCCCAACGGCTCCGGCAAGTCGACTCTGGCCTACTCCCTGGCCGGTCACCCGAAGTACAAGGTGACCTCCGGCGAGGTCACCCTCGACGGAGAAGACGTCCTCGCGATGTCCGTCGACGAGCGCGCTAAGCACGGACTCTTCCTCGCCATGCAGTACCCCGTCGAGGTCCCCGGCGTGACCGTGACGAATTTCCTGCGCTCGGCCAAGACCGCCATCGACGGTGAAGCTCCGAAGCTGCGTCACTGGACGAAGGACCTCAAGTCCGCGATGGAGAAGCTGCGCGTGGATCCCGAGTTCGCCAGCCGCAACGTCAACGAAGGATTCTCCGGCGGCGAGAAGAAGCGCCACGAGATCTTGCAGATGGAGATGCTCAAGCCCAAGTTCTCCGTTCTCGACGAGACCGACTCCGGTCTCGACGTCGATGCCCTGCGCATCGTCTCCGAGGGCATCAACCGGGTGCGCGAAACGACGGATGTCGGCGTTCTCCTCATCACCCACTACACCCGCATTCTCAGCTACGTCAAGCCCGATCACGTCCACGTGATCATCAAGGGCAAGGTTGCTGAAGAAGGCGGACCAGAGCTGGCCGAGCGCCTCGAGAACGAAGGCTACGACCGCTTCCTGCAGGCACCAGCCTGATGTTCTCTCGCCTGCGGAACGACTTCCCGATCCTGGACACCAGGATCGGGGAGTCGTCCCTGAGCTATCTCGACTCGGGCGCGACTTCCCAGAAGCCGCAGTGCGTCATCGACACGTTCACCGAGTACTACTCGCAGCGCAATGCCGCCGTCCACCGTGGAGCTCATTCGCTCGCGGTGATGGCCACCGACGCATTCGAGGCAGGCCGGGAAGCAGTGGCGAACCTCGTCGGCGGAACACCGGAACAGGTGATCTGGACGAAGAACGCCACCGAGGCACTCAATGTGGTCGCGCTGGGCATCGACCGAGCCAGCCATGGCTTCGGGGGACAGGCCGCACAGCGTTTCGCAGTGGGACCCGGTGACTCCATCGTCGTGACCGAGATGGAACACCACGCGAACCTCGTCCCCTGGCAGCAGCTGGCACAGTCCACTGGCGCCCAAATCCGTTGGCTTCCGGTCACGGATTCCGGGGAACTCGATCTCAGTAACCTGGATTCCATCGTCGACGAGACCACCAAGGTCTTCGCCTTCACCCACGTGTCGAATGTGCTCGGCACCATTAACCCGGTCGACACGCTCGTCGCTCGGGCCCGGCAGGTCGGAGCGCTCGTCGTTCTCGACGCCTGCCAATCCGTCCCGCACATGCCCGTGAACTTCGTCGACCTCGACGTCGACTTCGCCGCCTTCTCCGCACACAAGGCGCTGGGACCCACCGGTCTCGGCACCCTGTGGGGCAGATCGGAGCTGCTGAATTCACTGCCGCCCGTGCTGACCGGCGGTTCCATGATCACCACGGTGACCATGGAAGGGTCACAGTTCATGGATGCTCCGCAGCGTTTCGAGGCGGGCACACAACCTGTGGCCGAGGTCGCGGCATTTACCACCGCGGTCAATTACCTTGCCGAGGTGGGTCTGCAGAATATCTTCGATCATGAGCGCGAACTCGCCACCGTACTGCTCGATGGAATCGCCGAGATCCCCGGTATCACGGTTCTCGGGTCCGCCGAGAACAGGATCGGGACTGTGGCCTTCGACGTCGACGGAGTCCACGCCCACGATGTGGGTCAGTACCTCGACTCCCAAGGAGTCGCAGTGCGGGTCGGGCATCATTGCGCGCAGCCTCTGCACCGACGCTTCGGCGTCACTGCCACGACACGGGCGAGCACCTACCTGTACAACAACACCGAGGACTGCGAACAGTTTCTGCACGCCCTGGGCGAAGTCCGCGGCTTCTTCGGAGTCGAGTGAGGGACGTTTCATGAGCACTCAGATGCAACAGCTCTACCAACAGGTCATCCTCGATCATTCCCGGGAGCGTGCTGGCAACTCCGACTTACTCGGCGACAGTGCTGCTGGGGCACACGGCTCCTCGCACCAGATCAACCCCACCTGTGGCGACGAGATCGAACTCGAGACCGAGATCGGCGAAGACGGCGGAATCGCCGTGCGCTGGACCGGTGACGGATGCTCGATCTCCATGGCCTCGGCCTCTGTTCTGACAGAGCTTGCTGCGGAGAACAGTGTCGAGGGCATGCTCGACATCGAAGCGAAATTCCACGAACTCATGCACTCTCGTGGAACAATGGCGGGAGATGAGGAAATACTCGGCGACGCTGCGGTGTTTTCCGGAGTGTCCAAGTTTCCGGCCAGGATCAAGTGCGCGCTCCTGTCCTGGGTCGCGTTCAAGGACGCACTCAACCAAGCCCAAACGTCTCTGAAGGAGTAAGAATGCCCGAAGTGATAGACGCACCGCAGAATGCCAGCATCGACGAGGTGCGCGAAGCGATGATGGACGTCATGGATCCTGAGCTCGGCGTCAACATCGTCGACCTCGGACTCGTCTACGGACTCTCCGTCGAAGACGACGGCACCGCCGTTGTCGAAATGACGCTGACGTCTGCGGCCTGCCCGCTGACCGATGTCATCGAAGACCAGACCGCTCAGTGCCTCGAGGGCATCGTGCCGGCCTACCGGATCAACTGGGTCTGGATGCCGCCGTGGGGTCCCGACAAGATCACCGAGGACGGACGCGAACAGATGCGTGCCCTGGGCTTCAACATCTGAGCTTCTGATTGCTGCCGACGTCCCCGCGGGGACGTCACACCCTCACCTCGCCGAGGTGGGAGCGCCGATTCCGGTGCCCCCACCTCGGCGATGTTCATGACGGGGTCCCTCGCCTGCGGGACCGTAGGGGGTTGTGGAGATCACCTGCCCTGAATGCAGGGGCTCACGCTCGGCATGAAAGAATGAAAGCCGACTTTCCTAGGAGAACCATTGACGATCATCGCGGCCGCAGACGGGTCAGCCCTCGGCAACCCCGGACCCGCAGGCTGGGCCTGGTACGTCAACGACGACTGTTGGCACGCCGGCGGGTGGAAAGAGTCGACGAACAACCGTGGTGAACTCATGGCCGTCCTCGACCTCCTGAACTCCACAGCGGAAGCCGATGAGGACCTCAAAGTCTTCTGCGACTCCAAGTACGTCATCAATGCACTCACGAAGTGGATGCCCGGCTGGAAGCGCAAGGGGTGGAAGAAGGCTGACGGCAAGGATGTGCTGAACAAGGACCTCCTCGAACAGCTCGACTCCGCGCTCAAGGGCCGCGAGGTCGAATTCGAATGGGTCAAGGGCCACTCCAACCACGCCATGAACGAAGCGGCAGACGACCGCGCGCGGGCCGCAGCCACCTCGTATCAGAAGAACACCTCGGTGCCGGCCGGACCCGGATACGTCCCCGTGGGGACGTCGGAGTCGATCACCGCGCCCTCCGCACCAGTGTCTTCCGCACCCGCGGCACTGATCGCGGAAGACGACCGGAACGGCGTAAAGGACCGGGCCGCCGAAGGGAGCCGAGACGCCGAGGCTCCGGCAGCCGAGGGTTCGGCGGCGGCGACCACGCTCGTCTCCTGTCGAGTACCCACCTACATTGCAGACGAACTCGTCAAGCGGGCACAGTCTCAGGGAATCCACCCGCAAGAATTCTTGGCCGATATCATCGGTCGCAGTTTGGAGAATGAATGATTCAGGCATCCGACCTCGAAGTCAACGTCGGCGCCCGTACGCTGATGTCCGAGGTCTCCTTCCGCGTTGATAAGGGCGACCGGGTCGGCCTCGTCGGACGCAACGGGGCGGGCAAGACCACCCTGACGAAGGTGATCATGGGTGGCCACAGCGCCGCGAAGGGCAGCGTGTCCGTGTCCGGGTCGGTGGGCTACCTGCCTCAGGATCCCCGCAGCGGTGACCCACAAGCCACCGGCATGGAGCGGATCCTCTCTGCTCGCGAGCTCGACGTTCTCGTCAAGCGTCTGCGCAAGGCAGAGAACCAGATGGCCTCTCCTGACGAGAATGTTTCGACGAAGGCTCTCGATCGCTACCCGCGCATCGAAGCCGCATTCATGGCTGCCGGCGGCTACTCGGCGGAGTCTGAGGCCTACGCGATCGCTGCCAACCTCGGCCTCGACGAAGATCTCATCAACCAGGAGATCGGCACCCTCTCGGGTGGTCAGAGGCGCCGTGTGGAACTCGCCCGCATCCTCTTCTCAGCCCCGGACACGATGATCCTCGATGAGCCGACGAACCACCTCGACGCGGAATCCGTGTTGTGGCTGCGCGACTACCTCAAGGGCTACTCCGGCGGGCTCATCATCATCAGTCACGACCTCGACCTCATCGACGAAGTCGTCAACAAGGTGTTCTTCCTCGACGCGACCCGGCAGACGATCGACATCTACTCGATGGGCTACCGCCTCTACCTCAAGCAGCGCGAAGACGACGAACGTCGACGCCGTCGTGAGCGCGCCAATGCCGAGAAGAAGGCGTCTGCCCTGCACGCCCAGGCGAACAAGATGATGGCGAAGGCGACGAAGACCGTGGCCGCCCAGCAGATGGCCAAGCGCGCCGACCGTCTGCTGTCGGGACTCGATGCCGAACGCAGTTCAGAGAAGGTCGCAAACCTGCGGTTCCCAGCCCCAGCCGACTGTGGACGGGTGCCACTGACGGCGGAGGGACTATCTCGCAGCTTCGGGTCTACAGAGGTCTTCACCGGCGTCGACCTGGCTATCGACAAAGGCTCACGTGTGGTCATCCTCGGCTACAACGGTGCAGGTAAGACAACGCTGCTGCGCCTGCTGGCCGGTCTCGACGAACCCGACTCGGGTGAGGTCGTCCCCGGCTTCGGTCTTAAGCTCGGCTACTACGCGCAGGAACATGAGACGCTCGACCTGGACCGCAGCGTGCTGGAGAACATGAAGCGCAATTCTCCGCACCTCGATGACACCGCTGTGCGCAATGTGCTCGGTTCGTTCCTGTTCTCCGGCGATGACGTGCACAAGCCTTCGAAGGTGCTCTCTGGTGGTGAGAAGACTCGTCTGGCGCTTGCCACTCTCGTGGTCTCCAGCGCCAACGTCCTCCTCCTCGATGAGCCGACGAACAACCTTGACCCGGCCTCTCGTGAGGAGATCCTCTCGGCGATTCGCCGCTATGAGGGCGCCATCATCCTCGTCACACACGATGAGGGCGCGGTCTCCGCGCTCGACCCCGATCGTGTGCTGCTGCTTCCAGATGGCGACGAAGATCTGTGGAACGACACCTACCTGGACCTCGTCACGCTTGCCTGACACGGAATCAACTGGCCTGACGTTGAATGTCGCGGCCCCCTGAGCATTGCGCTCAGGGGGCCGTTTTCATGTGATTCCTCGCTCAGCTGTGCCTGAACCGGTCCTCGATGAACGCGTCCTCTTCGGCCTCATCGTGACCGTAGATCTTCGCCGATCCCAAGCGGTTGCGCCCGTAGCGGTTGCCGGGTTGGGAGATCTTCGCACCCGCACCCAGAGCCGCCTTGTCGACCACGACGTACTCGACGTCGCCGGTGAATTTCTGGGCCGCCTCGGCGTCGGCTCGTCGTTCTCTCCTAGCGGATATCGACACGGCGATGATTATCATGATGCCGAAGGTGAACCACTGGAGCATGTAGGACAGGTGGTTGCCCGGATCGAGGTCGGGTGCGGGCAGAGGCATCAGGCCGTTCTCGTCGGGCTGGCCGCTCCCGGTGTGCACGGCCTCCGCATAGACGTTCTCGTACGCTGAGTCCATGCCCGGGATGCGGGCGGGATCGATCGCCTTGATCAGCCCGTCCGGATTGTTGTCCTTGGATCCGTCTTGAGCAGGTTGCAGGCGGGCTTTGATGGTCTGTTCTCCGGTGGGGGCCGGCGGGACATCTTCGGGTTCGGAGACCCAGCCCCGCACGATTGCGATCGTTTCTCCGGTTGTGAGTTCGAAGGGAACGACGGCGTAGAAGCCCACCTTGTCATTGACCGTGCGGTTGCGAGCGAAGACGGTATCGGATTCCAGATAGTGGCCGGTCAGGGACACCTGACGCCACTCATCGTCCTCATCGAGGTGCGCCGAGGTGGAGACCAGGATGCTCGTGATGTCGACTGGTGCGGACGAATAGTTCGCATTGACCGTGGCGATCTCGTGTTGCCTCTGGTCCTGACGGTCCTTCTGCCACAGGGCCAGGAAGACGCAGGCGATGACGACGATGATCGTCATGGCGATGTACTTCAGCCAGCGTGCGCTGAAGAGGAAGGAATAGCGAGACATCAACCGGCATCCTCCGGGATGTCGTTGATGTCAACGTCGCTGATGTACAAGCTGCGCAGGGTGAGGAACTCACGCAGATAGTCGAGATGTTCATCACACGCCAGCCAGGTCTTGCGGCGTTTGGGCATGTGCAGGCTGGGATTGTTCCACAGGATTGCGCGGGTGGCATCTGCCCGGCATGCCTTCGCCGAGCACTGGAGCTTCTCGGTCAAGTCTCATCACCTCGAGTCGGGTCTGCATGTGGTGTTTCATCGGCTGACCCGGTCTCTTTGGCTGACGCAGCGTCATCGGCCTCACCGGGAATCGTGTCCCCAGGGATCGTCTCCCCGGAGATCGTGTCACTGGAGATGGTCTCTCCGGTTGCCGGCGGCAGCTCGGGCATCGGTGCCCCGTCAAGCAGTGCGGCGGCGTCATCGTTGGTACGTTCCCGGCCGGCGTTGGCGAAGATCACGGCAGGGTAGGGGAGGATGACAGCACCGCCGACGCAGATCCACATCAGCACCGTCAGATCCGCCCGGAACATGAAATAGGCGGCCACGAAGCAGAACGTTCGAATCCCCATGGTGATCGAATATTTGATGATCCGCGACTTCATGTCGTCATCAAGGGCGGTGTCTGCCGTGGTGATCTGCTGCGGGTGCTTAGACATAACCTTCTTCGCTCGATTACTCCTACAAAATCATACTCTTCGTTTGTGTGAGTCGTATCGACACCCGTCGGTTCACGATAGGTTAGTGACGGTAAGTTTGATCTCAAGAGTCGATCAATCTGTATTGTCCACCAACAGGAGAGATTCGTGTCAGAACCACGCATAGTCCTCGTGACCGGAGGAAACCGCGGAATCGGCCGCACCATCGCCGAGGAATTCCTCGCTCAGGGCGACAAAGTCGCCGTAACCTCCCGCAACGGAGACGCACCCGAAGGTGCTCTGGCCGTGTCCGCAGACGTCACCGATACAGCTTCCCTCGATGCGGCCTTCGCAGAGATCGAAGAGAAGCTGGGCCCTGTCGAGGTGGTCGTGGCCAACGCCGGCATCACCCGCGACAATCTGCTCATGCGCATGAGCGATGAGGAGTTCGAAGCGGTCGTCGACACCAACCTCACCGGAACCTTCCGCACCATCAAGCGTGCCATCACCGGAATGATCCGGGCGAAGAAGGGCCGCATCGTGCTCATCTCCTCCGTGTCCGGACTCTACGGAGTCCCCGGTCAGGCGAACTATTCGGCGTCTAAGGCCGGACTTGTCGGTCTGGCCCGCTCGGTCACCCGTGAGCTGGGATCGCGCGGCATCACCGCCAATGTCGTTGCCCCGGGCTTCATCCGCACAGACATGACGGATGAGCTGCCGGAGAAGCAGCAGAAGGAATACCTCGCGACGATTCCCGCGAAGCGATTCGCCGAGGCGAGCGAGGTCGCGAAGGTCGTGCGCTGGGTGTCCTCGGACGAGGCCGCATACATCTCCGGTGCCGTCATTCCCGTCGACGGCGGACTGGGGATGGGGCACTGAGCCCCGTCAACATCTAGACTTCACACCAAGGACGGCGCCTCCAAAGGCGTCGACGACAACGATTTCACCCACGTTTGAACAGTTTGAAAGGACCACAATGGGAATTCTTGACGGAAAGCGCATCCTCGTCACCGGCGTTCTGACCGAGGCATCCATCGCCTTCGCAGCCGCCCGCATCGCTCAGGAGCAGGGTGCCGAAGTCATCCTCTCCAGCTTCGGCCGCCAGATGAAGATCACCCAGGTGATATCCGAACGTCTGCCCGAGCCCACCAAGGTCATCGAACTCGATGCCACCAACGAAGAGGACCTCGCGGCACTGCCCGAGCGCCTCGAAGGCAACATCGACGGCATCGTCCACGCCATCGCCTTCGCCCCTAAGGACGCGCTCGGCGGCGTGTTCCTCGACACCCCCTGGGACTCCGTGTCCGCAGCGATCCAGGTCTCCGCGTTCTCGCTCAAGGCCATCACGGTCGCCGCGAAGCCCGTGCTCAACGAGGGAGCCGGTGTTGTCGGACTGACCTTCGACGCGACCATCTCCTGGCCGGTCTACGACTGGATGGGTGTGGCCAAGGCCGCCTTCGAGTCAACTGCCCGTTACCTCGCGAAGTACGTCGGCGAGGACGGAATCCGCGTCAATCTCGTCTCGGCCGGACCGCTGAAGACCACCGCCGCCACCTCGATCCCCGGCTTCGGAACGCTTGAAGACATGTGGGGCGACCGCGCACCGCTGGGCTGGGACCAGAAGGACACCACCCCTGCGGGCAAGGCGATCGTCGCCCTGCTCTCCGACTGGTTCCCCGCCACCACCGGCGAAATGGTCCACGTCGACGGCGGATTCCACTCCACCGGCGCCTGAGCCACCCACCGAACCGGAGACGATGACGATGCCTGTGCTCATTCTCGCCCGCCATGCGAAGGCCGAGGCCGAGGGCCCGACGGACTTCGAACGCTCGTTGAGTGCCAACGGTCTGGCTCAAGCTGTCGAAGCCGGAGCCGAGATCGCCGAGCGCTGGTCACCAGACGTGGCCATCGCCTCGGCGGCCAGGCGCACCGTCCAGACGGGACAGGCCGTGGTCGAAGCCGTCAACCGGCACAACGGGGAACCCGAAACGGGTGTCGGCCTCGAACTGCGCCAGGACGAGTCCCTCTACAACGGAGGAGTCGATGACTGGGTCGACGCGATCAACTCGATCCCGGCCGATTCTCAGTGCGCCTATATCGTGGGCCATCAGCCCACCGTCGCCGAGGTGCTCGGCCACCTGAGCCCCGCCACCGGGGTTCCGGATGCGTTCCGTCCCTCCTCGCTCGCGATCTTCGACCTCGAGACCTGGGACGTCGAGCCTGGGAACTACCCCGCACCCGAACTGCGGGTCTTCCTCGGCGTGTGAACGCCTACACAGGCGAAGAACCAGGTGCCTCAACGAGATTCAGGCACCTGGTTCTTTTTCACATCACACCTGAGCGCGTTCCTCGATGAGGGTCAGCACCTCACGCAGATCACGCTTGTTCACCGCAGCGTCGGCGGCGGCCACGAGGGCCGGCTTCGCACAGAAGGCCACACCCAGACCCGCCGCCTGGATCATTCCGATGTCGTTGGCGCCGTCGCCGATGGCCACGGTTCGTCTCGGATCGCAGTCATATTTTTGTGCGAGCTGTCCGAAGATCTCGGCCTTCGCACTCGGATCGATGACCCGACCGCTCGTGACACCGGTCAGCAGACCATCCTGGGAGTCGAGCCCATTGGCAAACACCTCGGTGATGCCCAGGCTCTTGGCAACAGGGGCGATGATCTGAGTGAAGCCGCCGGAGACCAAGGCGACGACGCCACCGTCGGACTGGACGGCGGCCACCACTTCCCGAGCGCCCTGGGTCAGCGTGATCTGTGCGCGCACCTCGTCGAGAACGGTCACCGGCAGGCCGTTGAGCAGGGCCACTCTCTCGGCCAGGGAAGCGGCGAAGTCCAACTGGCCGGCCATGGCACGTTCCGTGATCTCGGCCACCTGGTCGCCGACATTCGCGTGGACGGCGATGAGGTCGATGACCTCCTCATTGATGAACGTCGAATCGACGTCCATGACCAGCAGCTGGATTGAGTTCTCTGGCATCGGGGTTGCGGAGTCTGAGTCATTCACCCCTTCATCGTAGCGACAGCCATGATGTAGTCGGCGGCCGCGGGGTGAAGGCGTGAGAGCAGATCGCCGAAGGCTGGTGGCGCCACTGTGGCCGGAGCCAGCACAGTGCGCATCCTCTCGTGGATGTCGAGGGCGGCATAGATGGCGCGAGCGTCGGCGACGGACGGGATGAGCCTCGAGATCGGGTGGTGCATGCTCAGCTCCTCCTGCCAATCCCGCCACGGCCCCTCCCTCCAGTCGGCCGGAACCTCGATCGTTTCGATGAGGTTCAGACCCTCCATGACGAGCAGCCGCAGGCGGCGCAGCGCCTCGGCGGGTGTTCCGACCGTGACCGGGCGAAAGACCGTGTCCCGGCAGGCGATGACCTCGATGTTCGCCTCGGCGCCGAGGAGGGCCACCGCAACCTGGTGGGAGCCGGAATGGAGGACGATCGGGGCACTGTGGCGACCGACCCTGAGCCGGTCGACCTTGTCCACGGGAGGCGTCGTATGCGGCAGTGAAGGATGGTGCAGGGCCAGCCGGGCATGCGTGATCCCGGCCGCCGCAGCCTCGGCGGTGAAGAGCAGCAGTCCGGTCGGTGGCGAGGTGCCGAAAACTTCGTCGGCGACGATGAGAGGGACATCACGATCGTCGTCGAGAAAGGCGGCACTGACCTCGTCTGGGGCGAGGCTGGAGTGCAGGCGATGGTTCATCGCCAGGGTCAGCAGCAGTGAGTCGGTAGTCAAGTCCATGTCGAACCAGAATAGACGCCGAGCCTGCGATAGAGTTGGCTGATATGAGTGATGTCCTGACTTTGGATTCTGTTTCCGTGCGCCGAGGAGCCAATTTCCTCCTCCAAGATTTTTCCCTGACCGTCTCCGAAGGTGAGCATTGGGCCGTCCTCGGACCCAACGGCGCCGGGAAGACGACGCTGCTGGAATTGGCCGCAGGACGAATGCACCCGACGACCGGTTCCGTCGGAATCCTCGAGGAGCGCCTCGGGCGCGTCGACGTCTTCGAGCTGCGTCCGCGCATCGGCTATGCTTCGACGGCCCTGGCCAACCGCATTCCTCTGTCCGAGGCTGTCCTCGACACGGTCCTGACCGCCGCCTACGGCGTCACCGGTCGTTGGGTCGAGGAATACGAAACCGATGACATCGAACGGGCCAAGGACCTTCTCGGAGCGTTCAACATCAGCCACCTGGCAGATCGCACCTTCGGCACCCTGTCAGAGGGCGAGCGCAAGCGTGTGCAGATCGCACGTGCCCTGATGACGGACCCTGAGCTGCTGCTCCTCGACGAGCCCGCTTCTGGGCTCGACCTAGGCGGACGTGAAGAGCTCTTGGCAGCACTGACGGAGATTCTGTCCTCGAAATGGGCTCCGGCGACGATCATGGTCACCCACCACGTCGAGGAGATCCCTGTCGGCATCACGCACGTGCTGCTGCTGGCCGAGGGCACTGATATGGCTGCCGGGCCCATCGATGAGACCCTGACGGCCGACAACCTCTCTGCGACCTTCGGTATCGACGTCAAGCTCACCCGCGACGGGCAGCGTTTCCACGCCCGATCCCAGTACTGAGCATGGACCCAGTTCTCGGAATGGAACTGTGGCAGATTGCGCTGATCGTCCTCGCCGGAATCGCCGCGGGCGGAATCAACGCCGTCGTCGGCTCCGGCACTCTCATCACCTTCCCGGTACTCGTGGCTTTCGGTGTGCCACCGGTCGTGTCGACGATGAGCAACGCGGTCGGACTTATCCCCGGCAATATTGCCTCGTCCTTCGGCTATCGGGAAGAGCTGAAGGGCCAATGGCGGCGGATCCTCGGCTTCGTGCCTGCTTCCATCCTGGGCTCGCTGACCGGTGCTTATCTGCTGCTCCACCTGCCCGAAGACGCCTTCGAGACGATCGTCCCGGTCCTCCTCGTCGTGGCCCTCATCATGGTCGTGGGTCAGCCTGCACTCTCCCGCCACCTCAAAAACCGTTCCGTGCGCCGCGCCGAAAAGGCGGGCAAGGAGCATGTGCCGGCCTCGGTCGGTGACACGCTGACCACCGGCCGCTATATCCTCGTCCTGGTCGTCGTCTTCCTCACCGCGATCTACGGGGGCTACTTCGCCGCCGCCCAGGGGATCATCCTGATCGCTCTGCTCGGCCTCCTCCTCCCCGATGACCTGCAGCGTCTCAACGGACTGAAGAACGTCTTGGTCCTCGTCGTCAACACGGTCTCGGCCAGCACCTACATCATCGTCGGCCACGACCGGATCAACTGGATCGCCGTCGTCTGCATCGCCATCGGCTCCCTCATCGGCGGCTATTTCGGTGCCAGGGTGGGACGGAAATTCTCGCCCGTCCTGCTGCGCTCCGTCATCGTCATCCTCGGACTCGTCGCCATCTGGCGCATCCTCACCCTGTGATCGTATGAATACACCGGCCAAGGCACCACTGACACAGCAGCAGGTCATCGACCGTGCCGCCGAACTCGGCATCACTGCCGAGCGTCTACGGTTCTTCGATGAGGGAACGGTGGCCACCGACAATGCCACAGGCGCTGGGGCCTCTCCGGCCGACCTCCACGACTACACTCAGCTGACCGATGTCGGCCTGCGCAGTGTTCGCGAACCGGCCGAGGGACTGTTCATCGCCGAATCCTCGAAGATCATCCGCCGCGCCCACGCAGCAGGCATGGTTCCCCGGTCATACCTGACCAGCCCCAAATGGCTCTTCGACCTAGCCGACCTCATCGCCGCCAATGATGCCCCGATCTTCATCGGCACCGATGCCGCTGTCGAATCCCTCACCGGCTTCCACCTTCACCGAGGTGCTCTGGCCGCGATGCACCGACCGCAGCTTCCCAGCGTCGCCGAGCTCGTGACCGATGCTCAGCGCATCGTCGTCATCGAGGACGTCGTCGACCACACGAATATCGGCGCCATCTTTCGGTCAGCCGCGGCCTTCGGCGTCGATGCCGTCCTGGTGACCCCCAGGTGCGCCGACCCGCTCTACCGGCGTTCGATTCGCGTCTCCATGGGCACCGTGTTCCAGGTTCCATGGACTCGGATCGAGTCCTGGCCGGCAGGGGTTGATGCCCTGCGTGAGCTCGGTTTCCACGTCGTCGCTCTGGCTCTCGAACAGGATTCTGTGGCGATCCGAGAGTTCGCGGCCACTGCGCCCGAACGCACCGCCATCGTCTTCGGCACCGAAGGCGACGGTCTGCGCCGATCAACGATTGCCGCCTGCGATTCGACTGTCATGATCCCGATGTCTGGGGGAGTGGACTCACTCAACGTCGCAGCCGCCTCGGCGGTGGCCTGCTTCGCCCTGCAGGAAGACTGACCTCGTGTCAGAGGTCCACAAGGCAGCAACTTGCCACGCTGTAGGGCAGAGACGTGAAGACTATCGGCAAGCACGCAGCCAATGCATTACGCGAAGAGTTTGCCGATGCATCAGTTGTCGCAAAATCTGCGACAACTGCAGCACCTGAGACTGAGAGGACCACAGTGGACCGCACCACACTCGCCCACGCCCTGGAAGCAGCTCGCATCACCGGTGAGGTGGCGACTCCTCGAGGGAACAACCTCTCACACATCCATCGTTTCCTGGCACAGGAGAAGCAGTTCGACTTCGGCGTCGATCTGACCCGAGACTGGGACTATGACTCCGTGTTCGCGCTTATGGTCGACCGGTGCGGGCTGCGCCCGGAACCCGATTTCGTCGAGGGCATCGACACGATTTCGACGCAACGCTGCATCGACGCACTCGAACAGTTAGCCACCGCCATCGGCGCGGTCACCCGAGCTGGGGGAGAGATCCTCTTCGCCACCGGCCACCCGGCCGGGCTGCTTCCTGTGCACATGGCGATGGCCGCCGCAGCCGAGTCCCACGGTGCGCGGATCACGCACCAGGCCAACGCCGTTGACGTCCCGGGCATCGGCGGCGACTGCCGACAGATCAACCGTGTGTGGACCTGGCATCAGCATGGCGGGACCCCGCACACACACCTCGCCGAACCCATGCATGCACTTCTTGACGACATCACCCGCCGAGGCGGCCAGACCCCAGATCTGATCGTGGCCGATCATGGGTGGGCCGGTGCGGCCTCGAGCCGTGGGCTGCGCACGTTGGGCTATGCCGACTGCAACGATCCGGCACTCTTCGTCGCTGAGGCTCAAGGAGCCATCGAGGTCACCGTTCCCCTCGATGACGACGTCGTGCCCTACCTCTACGAACCGCTCATCTCCTATGTCCTCGACAAGGCAGGACTGAGCTGACCGAGGACCTCAGTCGATCTCGTTTGCGAGCCCCTCGACCACCTCGGCAGTGGGAAGCGATGCCAGCGCCGCGCCGGAGAGCATGAGTTTGGAACCACGGATCCCCGAACCGATGATGAGCTCGTCGGCCTCGGCCACACGTGAGTCGATGAGGATCCGGTAGTCGGCAGGCAGACCGATGGGTCCGATGCCGCCGTACTCCATCCCCGATTCGCCGACCGCGCGATCCATGGGCAGGAACGAGGCCTTGCGCACGTCGAGGAGCTTCTTCACCCGCTTGTTCACATCGGCACGTGTATTGGCGAGGACCATGCAGGCAGCGATTCGTTCCTCACCGGAGCGCGCACCGGCCACGAGAACACAGTTAGCCGAGGTTTCGGGTCCGAGACCGGTGGCATCGAGCAGGGCCGCTGTGTCTGCGATCTGCGGATCGATGGCGAACGCATCGACGTCGCCGGTGATCGAAGAGATCGCCTCGGCGGTGGATGCGGCCATGAGTTCGGGAGCAGATGCTGCGGGCGTGAGGTCGAATTGCGCGGAGATGCGTTCCTTGGTGTTCATGGCCACAGTTTAGGAGACAGTGCGGGAATCGCTTTGAGCCAGTCCATCAGATAGACTGAGCTGTCGCTTCGTGTCCGGTTCCTACGGTTCGAGGCGTGTCCAGCAGACGAATTCGGGCACTGGCGGATGGGTCGACCCATACCAGGCGCCTGAGCGGATTCAGCAAAGGTAAGAATATGAAAAAGGACATCCACCCGGAATACGCACCGATCGTGTTCAACGATCTGTCGTCGGGAACCAAGATCTTGACCCGTTCGACCGCGAAGAGCGACAAGACGATCGAATTCGAAGACGGCAACACCTACCCCGTCATCGACGTTGAGATCTCGAGCGCATCGCACCCGTTCTACACCGGAAAGCAGCGTATCCTCGACTCCGCAGGCCGCGTCGAGAAGTTCAAGGATCGCTACAAGGGCTTCGGCAAGCGCTGAACCCCAGTCGGTTTCGGCCGACCCGACGGTTCCGACCGTCATGCATGACTTATGCGAACTGCCCCGCACGCCTGAGATGGTGTGCGGGGCAGTTCCTTTTCTATCTGCTTTGGAGCCTCAGTCCACGCTGACGCGGACATCGGGTGACGGCTGAGTGCGAGCCGCCGGATGGAACAGCGAGGCCACGCCGGTGGCATTGTCGAGGCAGTTCGCGATGCCGTGGGCGACTTTCTCCTTCGCTGAGACGACCGCGTCCTCGATGCTGAGACCGGTGGCGATGCCAGCGGCGATGGAGGAGGCGAATGAACAGCCTGCACCGTTGACGAGTTTCTCATTGACCTTGCGTGAGCGCAGCGTCGTGACCTTCTGACCGTCGAAGAGGATGTCGATCGCGTCGTCACCGGCCAGGCGCGCACCGCCCTTGACGACGACGTTATTAGCACCCTGACCGTGGATGATCTTCGCGGCCTCGATCATGCCCTCAACCGAATCGATCGGATCGAGGCCGGCCAACGTTGCGGCCTCCTCGAGGTTCGGGGTGATGACGGTGGCCAAGGGCACGAGGTTGTCGACGAAGAGATCCTTGAGATCGACCATGGTGCCCGCGCCCTTGCACACGAGGACAGGGTCGAAGACATAGGGCAGCTCGTTCGTCTTGAGCTTTTCGGCCAGCACGAGTGCCGAGTCCACGGACCCGAGCATGCCCGACTTGATCGCGTCGAACTTGTGCACCGCCAAGGTCGATTCGAGCTGCCTGGTCACCACCTCGGGGTCGATGAATTCGACGACGTGGCTGAAGCCATCGGCCGGATCGAAGGTGACGATGCAGGTCACGGCGGCGGTGCCGAATGCGCCGTATTCTTCGAACATCTTCAGGTCGGCTTCGAGGCCGGCTCCGCCTGAGACATCGGAACCGGCGATTGTGAGCACTTTGGAAGTCATGGTGGTCCTTTCGAAATTACTGTCGGGCAGAAGTCTACGCGCGTTCAGGCCCCGGCGTATCCCTGTTGCCGCCAGGCCTCATAGATTGCAATCGATGCGGAATTGGCGAGGTTGAGCGAACGTCTGGAAGGCAGCATCGGGATGCGCACGGACAGATCCACATGCTCATCCTCGACGACGGAATCGGGCAGACCCGTCGACTCCTGACCGAAGAGGAGGACATCACCATCACGGTAGTCCACCTCGGCGAAGGACTGATCCGTATGGGTGGTGAACGCGATGACCCGACGCTCGCCGAGGTGGTTCCACAGATCCGTCAAAGACGTATGGACCGTGACGTGGGCAAGATCGTGATAATCCAGTCCCGCACGACGCAGCTTCGCATCGGAGAGGTCGAAGCCCAGAGGTTCGACGAGATGGAGGTGGGCACCCGTGACCGCGGCCAGGCGAATGGCATTGCCGGTGTTGCCGGGGATCTCGGGCGTGTGGAAGACGATGTCGATGTTCATATGACACCTATTTTGTCACTGTTCGACCGTTGCCCGTTCCCCGGGTGCAGTCGTGGTGGTTGTGGTGGCCTCCAGGCGGACGAGCAGATAGCCCTGCCGTGTCCTCTCTGGAAACTGGCCGGCCCGGTCCGGCTCGCGTTCGAGCCGAGTCGCGGGTGCGAACCCATGTTTGTGAAGAAACGTGAGAACCTGATCGATCGAGCGGCGGTGGAAGTCGAGATCGACGTCGAAGCCGGCCGCCTCGGACTGGTGGTCGATACGGGCGCCGAGCTGGAAGGCCAGCTGGAACCATCCACCCGGCCGCAGCACTCGAGCAGCCTCGGAGAAGACGGTGTCCAGGGACGCATCGGGAACATGGATGATGGAGTACCACGCGACGAGTCCGGAAAAGCTGTTGTCCTCATAGGGCAGTGCCGTCATCGATCCGGTGGTGAAATCGAGATTCGGGTAGAGACAAGATGCCAGGGCAATCATGGCGGGAGAGAGGTCGAGGCCGGAGGGGGCCAGACCCAAGGCGGCAAGGAAAGCTGTGATCCGCCCTGGGCCGCACCCGATCTCAAGGGCCTCGGGTTTCCCGGTGGAGAGCACGAGTTCGGAGAAGGCTGCGAGGACGGCACGATCGTGTGGCTTGGCTGTGAGCTCGGCGGCGATCCAGTCCGTATAGGTCTCAGCGATCGCATCGTAGGAGGCCCGAGTGGCTGCCTCTCTGGCTGATTCCCGCGCCCCTTCCACGGGGAGTTCTGCCGCGTCATCGGTCGTCCCATCGTTCATGAACTCAGCCTACGGTGTGAGGTTCGGATTCAGCGTCGGCGTCCCCGCGGGGACGCTTTGGTGATGGTGCGATTCCACGTGTATAGAACAAAGAGAGCTCCGTATAGTACACATGGATCTTTACGGCGAATCCGATTCGAAAGCAGATCATTCATTCACTCGACTGGATCATTACGATTCCGATCTTATGTCAGTGGCGCCTCGTATGGTGAAAGCACGGTTCGAGGTCATGGGGACTCACGAACCGAACGGCCGCAGAGGTCGAAAGGGGAAAGGTGGGAACCATGGTCGAGAACACGGCTGCAGATCCGTTTGCGGACTATCCGGATCCATTCGCAAGGTCGGAGCTGCTCACAGCGATGAGTGTCGATCCTGATGACTACGGCGGAGATTCGAAGGCGCAGTCGGATACCGCCGAGTCTCTGCAGACCGAGTCAAGTGCCGACGTGGGCGCTGGAGCGAGGCTGGGTGATCTCACGTCCGAAGAGCTGGTTGCCGACATCCAGCGCAACATCTCGTGTATCGCGTTCTGCCATGCCCGTGTCATTGCGCTCATCGACGAGGTCGAGCGCAGAGGCTTGTGGGCGCAGTGGGTGGGCGTGACGTCGCTGCCCCAGTGGGTCATGCACATTGCGGCGGTGAGCGCACACACTGCACGGGAATACGTCCGAGTGATGATGGCGCTGCGCGAAATGCCGAAGGTGAAGAAGAGCCTGGGGGAGGGCAACGTCAGCTTTTCCAAGGTGCGTGAGGTCACCAGGCTGGTGGGGCGGATCCCCGATGAAGAGGCGCTGCGACTGGCCGATGTCTCCACCGGAAGCCAGATCGGAGTGATCGCTCGCAACTACCTCCAACTGTCCGGCGGGAACGAGGGCGGGGAATCTCCCTGCGCCCTTCCGAGCGACAGCGTGAGTATGCGGACCATCGGGCCTGGACGGACTCGCGTCACGATCGACCTGGGCGAGGATGAGGCCGCGGAGTTCTCCTCGATGCTCGACGCCGCTCGGCATGTTCTCGAACAGCCGTCCTCTGCGGATGACGCCGGCGGCGAAGGGCAGGAGGATGAGCCATCGTATGAGCCGATCTCGCAGGTCATGTGCCTGATGGAGATCGTGCATGCGTTTCCGCAGGCAGCGTCGCCTGGAACCGTTGACGTTGACCGCGCCCGCATGCTCGTCCATGCCTCCGCCGAGGTGGTGACCCGATCCGGCTCCCGTGCCGAAGCCCTCGACGACGTCCCCGCGGGGACGTCTGCGGATCAAAAGACAGACCTGACCTGTCGAATCGATGGCTTCGGCGGCATCACCTCGGCGACGGCGGAACGGCTGAGCTGCGAAGCTCTGATCAGCGGAACGATCAAGGACGCCGATGGAGACGTACTCATGCTCGGACGGTCGAAGAGGCTGGTGAGCAGGCGCCAACGCCTAGCGTTGAGCGCACGGGACATGGGATGCCAGTTCCCCGGCTGCCGTGCCCGCCGAAGGTGCGACGCACACCACATCCGCCCCTGGTCACAGGGCGGAGCGACGGACCTGGACAATCTCATCCTGCTCTGCCGCACCCACCACACGGCGGTGCACAGATATGAGTTGAATATCTCACGGACCTCAGCTCCCTTCGCCGGAACTCTGGGCGGGCAGGCGGCATTCGCCTTCTTCCTGCCCGGCGGTTCGCAGCTGCTTCCGCTTGAAGAGGGGAAGCGCGGGCGCATCGTCTTCGACACGGCACGGCTGGTCAAGGTCGCCGAGGAGGCGGTCGCGGAAGCGGATCCGAGGACCGTCGGCGGCGGGTACGGCTTCAGCCTGGACTATTGCATTGCGTGGATATTCGAGGCGGAATGGAGACACGCCCGGGCGAACAATGTCGCTGCGTAAATCTTGCCTATTTAGAACACTAGTTCGATAATGGATGTCATGTCTGCAGTGCCACTCGTTGAACAGCTCAGCCGGGAGATGGGTATCTCCACGGCCGCCGCTCTGTTCGATGGGCTTGCCCCTCGCACCGTGGATCCGGTGTTGGCACCGATGTTTCGCCGAGGCGGCCTTCCCCGAGGGGAGATCGTGACACTGACCGGGGGCCAATCGTTGAGCTGTGCCCTCGCCACGATCGCCGTCGCAACCCAGGAGCAGAAATGGTGTGCCGGCATCGGACTCGGCGAACCTGCCGTGTCATCCATTGCCGATCTGGGTGTTGACCTCGACCACTTCGTCAACCTCGTCACCCCGGCCGAGGACTGGCTGCGTGTGGTCTCAATCCTCATCGAATCTTTCGACGTCCTCGTCGTCGACCCGGGGTTTCTGCCCAGTGCTGGGGAGCGCGCTCGGCTGCTGGCGAAGGTGCGCGAACGCAAGATCAGCTTCATCAGCCTGACATCGATGCCCGGAAGCACGGAGCAGATCGAGATCACCGACACGCAGTGGTCGGGCACAGAACGCGGTCATGGACGTCTTCGCTCCTGCCTCGTGCAGGCCCGATCACAGACCGGCGTCCACCGGTTCCTGCTGCCGGGACCGGAAGGGACTCCTGCCGAAGCACCAGCGCCCACCCCGGCGGAGGGCATATCCGAACGGCCGGTGATCCGCAGTGTCAGCTGACGTCGCTGCCGAATCCACCGCTGTGCGCACCGATGACCATCGCACACTCGTTCTCAGCGTTCCCGACTGGTCCGCGGTGGCTGCTGCGACCGAACATGATCTCAGTCCTCGTACTCCGGTGGCGGTGCTCAGCGGAGGCAAGGTGGTCGCGGCCAATGCTCCTGCTCGCGCGGCCGGAATCGCTCTGGGCAACAACAAGCGGGCGGTCGGATACCGCTGCCCCGAAGCACATGTGGTCGCTTGGGACGAGGAGGCAGACAACAGACACTTTTCTGCCGGAGTCGGAGCGCTCGAGGAACTCGTGGCACGGTTCACTCTGCTCAGTCCCGGCACGCTCGCCATTCCCCTGGACTCGCTCAAACACGGCTATGCCGATGAGCCCAGCGCCGTTGAGGCTCTGATCTCAGCACTCGTATCGGCGACCGGGTGGGAGTTCTTCCCCGGCATTGCCGGCACCGTGTTCGCAGCAGTCCTTGCTGCGGGGCAGGCACGCCGGGTCGAACCAGGCGAGACTGCGGAGTTCCTAGCTGTGCAGCCGGTCAGCACCCTCGAATATGCCGGGGCAGGTGCGACCGAACTCATCGATACCTTCACCCAGTTGGGCCTGCGAACCTTGGGGGATCTGGCCGCGCTCGACGCACGGGACGTGAACTCACGATTCGGGGCGCTAGGCAAGCGTGCGCACGACCTGGCCACGGGAGTCGAGTGGACGCCTCTGAGTGATCATGTCCGGGAAGAACGACTCAATGTCGAACTCGGTCTGGACACGCCGACGACTCGCAGTGACACTTTGGGATTCCTGACCCGCCAGCTTGCCGCCGAGCTCCTGACCGCCGTGCGCAGCCGAGGACTCGTGTGCACACAGATCACGATCGAGCTCATCGCCGTCTCGGGACAGTCCTCGAAGCGGACCTGGCGGATCGAAGACATGAACGAGAACACCATCGCCGACCGTCTGCGGTGGCAGGCAGAGGGATGGTTGGCCGGAGCCACTCGACAGGGACCAGCCGCTGCCAGAACCGGACCACAGACCGGATCCGGACCACAGGCCCAGGCCGGGTCGGCTCCTCAGATCGGAACGGCTCCCGACGATCCCGGCCCCGATCCGGAGGACTTCTCCGAGGAGGGCATCATCGCTGTGGGCCTTGTGGCCGCGGAGCTGACCACTCCCATCGGCGCGACGAGGAGTCTGTTCGATGAGAACACCGGGCAGGTCACTCACACGCTGGAGCGGCTGCAGGGACTGTTCGGCCCCGACTCGGTCCTGGTCCCGGGTCTGCAGGGCGGATGGGATCCGGCCGAGACGAACCTGTGGACACCGTGGCAGCAGGCGGCATCGCCTGTGCGCAGCCCCGGAGCTCCCTGGCCCGGGGCACTGCACGCACCCCGACCCACGACGGTCGAACATCTGCCCGTCGATGTGCTCGCCGCAGGAGGGCGACCAGTGGGGGCTCGTCCCGCAGGTCTGGAATCGGCACCGTATGCGATCCGCTTTCCCACCGGGACCACCGAGGAGATCGCTGACTATTCAGGTTCCTGGCCCGTGGAATCCGGTTGGTGGGATCCGGCGAAAGCCATCTATCGGACCCGCCTGCAGGTCGTCACCGGCTCGGGGCAGGCGCTGCTGCTGAGCAAAGAGAACGGCCAGTGGTACATAACCGGACGGTACCGCTGATGGGCTTTTCGAATCCGCGCACCCCCTGGTCCCAGCTGGCCCAGCGGTTGGAAGGCAAACACGCCGATGGGTCCGATGCTCCTGCCTTCTCCCGACCCGACCGTCATCAGGTGTCGGTGGGTCCCGGCGGCTCCGATGGCACCGGTCGGTATTCGGGTCCTGGGCAGGGGCCCCTTCTGCGGACCTCCACGGTCGAGTGGGCCGAGCTGCATGTGCACTCCCAGTTCAGTTTCCTCGATGGGGCCTCCGACCCGGAGGAACTCGTGACCGCAGGCGCCGCAGCAGGGCTGACGTCCTTGGCGCTGACCGATCACAACGGTCTCTACGGTGCGGTGCGGTTCGCCCATGCCGCCGCCGAGGTGGGTCTGCCCACCGTCTTCGGCGCGGAGCTGTCCGTGGGGTTGGAGGAGAAGATCCCCGGCCAGACCGACCCCGATGCCACCCACCTTCTGGTCCTCGCCCGCGGGGTCGAGGGCTACCACAGACTGTCGATGGCCATCACCGAGGCCAACCTGGCCGGGGAGAAGAACCGACCGGTCTTCGGTCTCGAAGAGCTGGCCGCGATGAGCGGGGACTGGACGATCCTCACCGGCTGCCGCAAAGGTCCCCTGCGTCGAGCCCTGAACGACCCAGATGGTGGACTCGGCGCCCTGCAGAACCTCATCGCGCTCTTCGGAGCCGAACGGATCGCGGTGGAACTCAGCCGGGATGGGACTCCAGACGATGATGAACGGCTGCGCCACCTCGGCGAGCTTGCACAGCGAACGAATCTGCCGGTCGTAGCCAGCAACAGTGTGCACTTCGCTACCCGGGCGCAGTGGAAGTCAGCGCAGGTGAGAGCCTCGGTGAGGTCTCGGCTGTCCCTCGACGAATTGGCCGGGTGGCTGCCTGCGACGGCGAATGCCCGGATCCACACAGGGGAGGAGATGGCCGCACGCTTCCCTCGTCAGGCTCTGGAGAACGCCGTGGCCATCGGCAAAGAGTGCTCCTTCGTTCTGAACTCGGCGCGTCCAGAACTGCCGCGTGCCCCGATGCCCGATGCCAGGGGCGCCGAGGAATATCTGCGTGAGCTCATCGAAGATCGCGGCGCCAAGCGCTACGGATCCCGGAGCGTGAATCCGAAGGCCTGGGCACAGCTGGATCGGGAGATGAACATGATCGCGGAACTGGGGTTCTGCGGATACTTCCTCATCGTCTACGACATCACCGAGTTCTGCCATCGGGTGTCCATCTTCTGCCAGGGGAGAGGCTCGGCGGCGAACTCCGCAGTCTGCTATGTCCTCGACATCACCGCCGTCGACGCGGTCAAGCACGAACTCCTCTTCGACCGCTTCCTCTCACCCGATCGCAAGGGCTACCCGGACATCGACATCGACATCGAATCGGGCAGGCGCGAAGAGGTCATCCAATATGTCTATGATCATTTCGGCCGTGAACGGGCCGCCCAGGTCGCCAATGTCATCACCTACCGGGCGAAGTCAGCGATCCGCGACGCGGCCTTCAGCCTGGGCTACGAACCGGGTCAGCAGGATGCGTTCTCAAAAGCCAGCAACCGCTGGTCAACCCTGCCCGAAGCGGAGGACTCCCCAGTTCCGGCCCCGGTGCTCAGCATCGCAGATGACCTTCTCGGCTCACCCCGGCACCTGGGCATCCACTCGGGCGGCATGATCCTCGCCGATCGTCCCATCGGTGAGGTCGTGCCGATCGAGAAGGCCACAATGGGTCATCGCACCGTTGTCCAATGGGATAAGGATGACTGTGCGGCCATGGACCTGGTGAAATTCGATCTGCTGGGACTGGGCATGCTCACCGCACTCCACGAGATGGTCGACCTGGTCCACCGGCACACGGGCGAACTCATCGAACGCGCCCACATCGACGACGAGGACGAGGCGGTCTATAAGATGCTGCAGAAGGCCGATGCGGTGGGAGTCTTCCAGGTCGAGTCCCGGGCTCAGCTGGCGACCCTGCCGCGCCTCAAACCCGAGAAATTCTACGACCTCGCCGTTCAGGTCGCCCTGATCAGGCCCGGCCCCATCCAGGGCGGATCTGTCCACCCCTACATCCGCAGACGGCAAGGACTTGACGACGTGGAATACCTCCACCCTCTGCTGCGCAAGTCCCTGGCCAAGACCTACGGGGTGCCGCTGTTCCAAGAGCAGCTCATGCAGATGGCCATCGACGTCGGCGGTTTCACCGGTGCCGATGCCGATCAGCTGCGGCAGGCGATGGGATCGCGACGGTCAGAGAAGCGGATGACCGAACTGGCGCAGAAATTCCAGACCGGTTCGGCCGCCAAAGGAGTCGACGAGGAGACCGCGGAGTCCATCTTCTCCACGATTGCCGCGTTCGCCAACTACGGGTTCCCCGAATCTCACGCGATCAGCTTCGCGAATCTCGTCTACCAGTCGGCCTGGTTCAAATACCACCACCATGCGGCCTTCACAGTGGGCCTGCTGCGCAGTCAGCCGATGGGCTTCTACTCACCGCAGTCGCTCGTCGCCGATGCCCGCCGCCACGGTGTGAGAATCCTGCCCGTGGACATTCGCCATTCGATGTCCGGCAGCGACCTGGAGCGCCTCGAGACCGATGACACCGGAGTCTCGGGCGAGTTCGGGATCCGGTTGGGCCTGGATTCGGTGGCCCATGTGGGGTCCTTCGCCGAGGTGATCGTGACCGAACGTGAGAACGCACCATTCACCTCGGTGGCGGACCTAGCTGAAAGGACAGGGATCGGGAAGCAGGCACTCGAAGGACTCGCTACCGCGGGGGCGCTGAGCTGCTTCGATCTTGACCGCAGACAGGCACTGTGGCTGGCCGGCGGGGTCGCGGGAGCACACCCGGGAGTGCTGCCGGGAACCGCCACGATCTCCTCGGCGCCGACCCTGCCGACCATGGACGCCTTCGACACGACCTTGGCCGAACTCTTCTCCACCGGGATCACCGTCGACGGGTACCCGACCGAGATCCTGCGAGCGTCCCTGATCGAACGCGGTTACGCTTCGACGGCGGATGCCGCGGCGGCTGCCGACGGGACCCGGATGACGGTGGCCGCCATCGTCACGCACCGACAGCGCCCGGCCACCGCCTCGGGAATCACATTCATCAACCTCGAGGACGAGTTCGGGATGCTCAACGTCGTGGCCACGGCCGGGCTGATGAAACGGTTCCGGCCGATCGCAACCTCGCGCAACGCCCTCGTGGTCACCGGGCTGATCCAACGCGGGGGAGAGGTCGTGAGTCTCTACGCCCACAAGCTCATTCCGCTCGAGGTGCAGCTGCCGACCAAGGCCCGCAATTTCCGCTGAGACCACGACTGCGAACGCCGACATGAGTGTGCGTCGATATAGATCCGGACGGTGCAAGTGGTGTGACGAAACATGACGCCAGGTGACATAAACATGACGAGATCGCATGCTTGCGGCCTGAGAGTCGATGACAGTAGTGACATCACCAATTCACTCGCGCGGACCACCACGGGCGAATCAACCGTACTCGAAGGAGACATCATGACGCAGTCATTTGAAACGCGACAGATCCATGCCGGCCAGACACCGGACCCGACCACCGGCTCCAGGGCACTGCCCATTCACCAGACCACCTCATTCGTCTTCGACAGCAATGAGACCGCGGCCAACCGCTTCGCACTCACCGAACTCGGCCCCATCTACACCCGCATCACCAACCCGACCACAGAGGTCGTGGAGAACCGCATCGCCGACCTCGAAGGCGGAGTCCACGCTGTGCTCACCGCATCGGGACAGTCAGCAGCCCTGCTGGCCATCACAAACATCGCCGAAGCCGGTGATCACATCGTCGCCAGCTCCAGCCTCTACGGCGGAACCTACAACCTGCTCCACGTGACCCTGCGCAAGCTCGGCATCGAGACCACGTTCGTCGACGTCGATGACCTCGATGCGTGGAAGAACGCGGCGCAGGAGAACACGAAGCTCTTCTTCGCCGAGGTTGTGTCCAATCCTCGCTCAGATGTCCTAGACATCTCGGCAGTGGCCGACATCGCCCACGAGGCCGGTGTTCCGCTCTTCACCGACAACACCCTGGCCACCCCCTACCTGGTGCGCCCGATCGAACACGGTGCCGACGTCGTTCTCCATTCGGCCACCAAATACCTCGGCGGACACGGCACCTCGATCGCCGGAGTCGTCGTCGACAGCGGAAACTTCGACTACGGCACACAGCCGGAGAAGTTCCCCGGCTTCAACACCCCGGACGAGTCCTACAACGGTCTGGTCTATGCCCGCGACCTCGGCGCGGATTCGCCGTTCGGTGCCAACGTCTCCTTCGGCCTCAAGGCCCGTGTGCAGGGTCTGCGTGATCTCGGACCGGCCGCCAGCCCGTTCAATGCCTTCCTCATCGCCCAGGGACTTGAGACTCTGAGCCTGCGCATCGACCGCCATGTCGAGAATGCGAACACAGTTGCCTCCTACCTCGAAAACCACGAGCAGGTCAGCCGCGTCGCCTTCGCCGGACTCGAGTCCAGCCCATGGCACGACAAGGCGAAGAAGTACCTGCCCAACGGTGTCGGCTCGGTCCTGTCCTTCGACATCATCGGCGGCTTCGACGCCGCTGTGGCCTTTGTCGATGCGCTCGAACTGCACTCACACGTGGCCAACATCGGCGACGTCCGCTCCTTGGTCATCCACCCGGCATCGACGACTCACTCGCAGCTCGGCGAAGAGGCGCAGGCTGCTGCCGGTGTGAATCCGGCCCTCGTGCGTCTGTCCGTGGGGCTCGAAGGCAGCGAGGACATCATCGCCGACATCGACAAGGGCTTCGCCGCTGCCGCAGCGATTGCATCGGCCGCCGCCTGACATGACTACCCAGAGCACTTCCGTCGAGCGAATTCTGGGCTTCGTCACAGAATCCGGACACACGTTCGGAACTGTCGAGGTCGCCTACGAAACCTTTGGCACACTCAACTCGGACCGCAGCAACGCGGTTCTGATCGAACACGCCCTGACCGGCGACACCAGCGTCACCGAATGGTGGGCGGGCGTCGTCGGCCCGGGCGAGGCGATCGACACGAACGAATACTTCGTGGTGTGTGCGAATTCTCTCGGCGGGTGCTCGGGTACCACTGGACCCCAGTCCGTCTATGACGACGGATTGCCCTATGGGTCCAGATTTCCTACGGTCACGATCCGCGATATGGCCCGCTTGGAACACAATCTCGCACAGATACTCGGAATTGACTCCTGGCATGCCGTCATCGGCGGGTCGATGGGTGGAGCCAGAGCCCTCGAATTCTCTCTCCTCGACAAACGCAAGGTGAAGAAATGCGCGATCATCGCCGCACCAGCCTTCTCCGAAGCCGACCAGATCGCCTGGGCGATGATGCAGGAACGCGCCATCGAACTCGACCCCGACTACTACTCCGGTGACTACACCGCGGTCGGCGCTTTCCCTGCCCAGGGCCTGGGACTTGCCCGGCAGATCGCGCACCTGACCTATCGCAATGATGCGGAGCTCAACCACCGGTTCTCCCGACGGCGCAGATCACCTGATTACTACGAGGTCACCTCGTATCTCGATCACCAGGCGAAGAAGCTCACCGCCCGGTTCGACCCACACAGCTACGTCGTGCTCACCCGTGCCCTGCGCGACCACGATGTGCGCATCGGTCGTTCACACGACCTGGCGACATCATTGGCCGACAGCTGCACCGACAACCTCGTCGTCTCGGTCTCCTCGGATCGGCTGTTTCCGCCCGCACAGGTCGAATTGCTCGCCCAGAGTCTGCCCGGAGCCGTGACCCATCACGTCATCGAATCCGACGTCGGGCATGACGGCTTCCTCACGGAGACTGCCGCGATTTCGGCGGCGTTGAAGGACTTCCTCAACGCCTGAGCGCAGGCAGACGTCTGCGATCAGGCAAAAAACACCTGAGTCCATGCAGCTGGCCTGCGACCGGCGCACACGAGCCAGTCTGCGGCCGATGCTAGGGCATGTCTCCTTTATTGGCGGAGCCATGTCAGGATCGCGCTGATCACGACGGCCGCTCGATAGGTGATGGCGAGCTTGTCGTATCTCGTCGCTAACCCCCGCCATTGCTTGACGTAGGCAAAC
>NZ_FXZH01000006.1 GCF_900169365.1 Brevibacterium sp. 239c | reverse complement strand
CAAGGGTGTCGAGTCGGCAGAATGTCGTGAGGTCAGGCGTCGAGAAAGTAGGCTTGTCCACGTCGAGGTCTTTCGGATGGGCAGTGTGAGAACTTCCATCATCGGAAGACCTCGACGTCTATCCGGGTAGCGACTCGCCTTGTTTGAAATTCATCGGCCTACACTCTCGTTTACGAAGAGCCGTATTAGATGTGGGTCAGCGAATTGAAGCCTATCGCAGAAGAAGCCAACTGCCGACTGATTACGGATTTGGGCGAGGGTGTTTCTTATGGGTCGCACTTTCGGTAATTGCGAGCACTGCAGGTTGCGTCCAAAGGAAAAATAGGGCTTGACAGTCCTAGTACCGCGGAGTACTAATTGAAAGATGGATACCGAAAGAATCATGTGGCTGAACCAGCCGACGCGTCATCGCATGCTCGAGGCCGCTGAGCAGTGGTTCGCAGATGTCGGCTACGAACTCTCCCGAGTCGATGACATAGCTTCGACAGCACAGGTGAGCAAGTCACACCTCTACTACCACTTTCCGAGCAAATTGGCTCTAATGTCTGCCCTGGTGGAGTTGCGTCAGGCCGAACTGTTGGCGAGCAAAGACGAAATTCTCAATAGCCTGACAGGGCAGAGCTTAGGCGGCGATCTTGGTGAACTGACCGAAGTGCTGAGGCAGCTCTTCACAAAGACACTGCAGCCGCGACGTCGATTCATCCGGATTGTGTTGATCGAAACGTTAAAGAACTCCGAGGAAGTCGAACCAATCATCGCTTCGTTCAATCGGATGCTTCAGGACACCGTCGACCGTTTCGGGAAACTCGGTATTCCCCTCGAGCCAGCCCGCGCCAAAACGCTTCTATTCCACTTCGCGCTCATCCCTGCTCTATTCGCAGTCGCACTTGATTCGTCGAGAATTGGGCTCGATGTCGAGATCGCAGACCTGATCGGCGAGGTAGCGATCGCCGAGCAGAACTTGATCCAAATGCTCTTAAGGAGAACGTCATGACACAGAAGAAGCGCAATGAAGATATTGGCAATCGTGGTGGCGGCCGCAGCGTATTGTTTCGGAATGGTACAATGGATTTTCTTGCGGGATGGCTCTTGGGGTATTCGCAACAAGGTGGTTTGTCGCCTGGTGCGTTGCTGCATTGCTACAGTCTGATTCGTGACGGGGATCCTCGTTCCTGGGTTTCTGTATTCGCCCAAGCAGGAGAGGAGGCAGCTGACCGCGCCGAGCAGGCGGGAGCTGCGGCCCGAAACCGGGAGGTCGCTCGGGAGTGGTCTGCAGCACAGATCGCTTTTCGGGCTGCATTGGAGATGTGTGACCCTCGAACGTCCGAGGCTGCAGATCTCACCGGGCGAATGAGACACGCATTCGAAGCTTACTTGGCCGCGAGCGGTGTGCCACTAATCGGGTGGGACGTCGAATTCCGTGACTCCTACTTTCCTGCCTATGTCACACCCAGTGTCCAGCGGGCCGAGCAGCTGTTAGTGATCGTCGGTGGTGGCGATACCTATGTCGAAGACCTGTGGTTCTTCGGGGGCAAGGCCGCTATCGAGCGAGGCTGGCCAGTATTGCTGGCTGACTATCCCGGACAGGGGGACACCCCCTCTCGTGGTCTGCACTTCGGTGAGCAGACGATTGACGGGATGCGACAAGTGGTCGACGACATCCGTGAGCAAGGATTCCACGGCGAGCTGGTCATGCTGGGCTGGAGCGGAGGGGGAATCTTCGCCACGAGGTTCGCCGCCACGGCGCGATCGACAGATCGCGTCAGCGCCTTGGTGGCCTCGACTCCGATATACGATCCAGGCACGTTCTTTCGGCGCACACTGCCAGATGTGGTGCAAGGAGGGCCAGATTCCGTGTTGGTCCGGGCTGCTCTGGGAATTGCGCGTCGCAATCGGGTTCTTCGCACATCGTTGGATCGCTACGACTGGCAATTCGGCGCGGGAGGCATAAGTACTATCGCCGATCGGTTCGATGAACTGAAAGTCGACCTGTCGACATGGCGTCTGCCAGTGCTGGCTCTGGTCGGATTGGGTGAGGATTCTGAGAGTCTGCGGCAGGCCCAAGGTGTCATCAAGCAAGCTCAAGTTCATCATCCCTCGTCGGAGTTAGTGACGTTTGATCCATGGACTGGGGCCCAGGCGCACTGCCAGGTCGGGAACCTTCCGTTGGCACTGGCCCAGGTCTTTGACTGGCTCGAAGCGCCTGTCCTAGCTCAGGAGCGAGCAGCAAGCTGAAGAAGCGTGGCGCATGAATCAATTGAATGATTTGTAAATGTGTGGGGTGCGCGGCGTGTTCCATTGTTGCTAATCGCCGAGGGGGCGGCCCGTTGCATTCATTGTCAAGTAGCCGTTGGGGTTTTTGCTCCACTTCTCTGAGCGATCAGCTGCTTGACATCCAAATACGTCGGCATGTATTTTAGAGCTCAACTATTGAGCGCTAAGATAAAATCAGCCATTTCATTCGTTCCTCCTGACTGAGGGGCATCAGGAATCACAGAAAAATGGAGAATCATGAATATTGCACTTTGGGTGGTCGCCGGTGTCATTGCAGTCGGATTCATTGCCGGCGGCATCGTGAAGTTGACCATGTTGCACGAGAAGTACGCCGCCAAATTGCACTGGCCGCAGGACTTCACCCCCAGCAATGTGAAATTTATGGGGATCATTGAAGTCGTCGGCGGACTCGGACTGGTTCTGCCGGCGCTGCTCGGAATCGCGCCTGTCCTCGTGCCTGTTGCGGCTTCCGGGATGGCTCTCTATATGGCCGGGGCCGTGACCGAGCGAATCCGAAGGGCTGAGTATGCGGAACTCCTCGGAGATTTACTCTTCCTCGGCGGAATGCTCTTTGTAGCATGGGGGCGGTTCGCGATCAGCCCATTCGGCTGACATTGCGCGACTGGCGAACAAGTGCGCCTTGAGCCGAGAGCCGCCATATCTGCCGGGCTACTCGGTGGATCAAGGCTTAGGGGTCGCTGGTTCGCCGCGTACTCCTCTTCGTCAGGCTCGCCGGACGCACACCATCTGGTAGTACTGGCCCGTGTCGGCTTAGTATCCTGGCGTTCCTTAAGATCGAGTGCCATCAGCCTGTAGTTTTTAACCTCTCAGGTCGCATTCTCAGCCAGCTGGATGGGTGCGTTGCGCCTATTCGGAGTGCCTGGCGGTTGTCCCGGGTCGGGTCTCGGGAGTTGTGGCGGGCTGGCGAGACTGGCCAGCGTCCGATGGACGCGGCAATAGCCCGAACAAGCCCGCCCCGGGGTCAGCGGGTGGGCGGGGGTGACTTTTGCCAGGGCAGCCTGCAGTCCCCGGCTAGGGACCTCGCTAATCGGAGTTGGGTGCAAGCGATGACGAACAGCAGGGTCCACCGGTCGGCGGCTTTGAGGTCGCGTAGCCTGGCGTGGTCCAGCCGAGGTGTTGTTTGATGAACCGTAAAGTGTGCTCAATGTCGAAGCACCTGCAGTACATCGACCACCAATGCTCGACCCCTGCCACGGTGCCGGAAAGGGAATGGTAGTCCACAGCCACACGGTTTTGGGCTTCCGGACACCAGCCCGGCGGTCCACGGTCAGTTGGATGAGAGTGCCTTCGATGACCGGGGGGACGATCGAGGTCGGCCCACTGGCCCTGGGATTCGAGTTTCGGGTGCATCCGCGCCCACGCGCGCGTTTGAGCCGGCCGTATCTGTTCGTGTCGTTGTCGATAGTCGGGCTCGTATCGGTTTGCGTGTCGGGCTCTGTCAGAGCAAGACGGGCCCCGTCCCCCGGGCATAGACATGACTAAATGATCTGTCGGGAATCGTTCTTACCGCTGGGTGCAACCAATTCGACACATCCTCAGCCAGCGCGATCCCGTCCTTGCCATCGGGTCTTTGAATCGCTGGAATCGTGGTGCTTGCCAATGCCTTACAGAGGTCATCTTCGGCGATGGATTCGGCACTGAGTGCGTCGTAGACGACGCCATGACCGCGTTCTTGTCCGGTTTCTAACGACAGGTGGGCAATATCAGAGACGCACCGCTCGAGCGCAGAGTGCAACAGTGGTACACGCTCGTGCGAAACGTGTCGAGGGCCAGGTGGGCGCAGTGTCGCTGCAGTCCTGTGGGTGTGTTGTCGAAGACACGCCGCGAACGCGGCTGATCACCCACGCCGAAGGTTAATCAACAAGCTCAGCTTCACTGTCCTGCTACGACAGGACGGTGAAGAAAGTCTCTCATCCCGGTTCGAGTTGGCAAGGCCTCGGCGCACTTGGATTGAGGCTCAGTGAGGCATGGGGCCCGTTCCGCACGGCCGTCGGCGACCCCAAGAAGGGTGTGAGCCCTGTGTAGTCTCTCCGGAGTGCGCCCAGCACCGGCGAGGTGCTCGGCGGCCACGCAGAATATCCGTTGCAGAAATACGAGGTCACCGATGCCGACCGACCGATAACGATCTCGCCGCAGTAGAGTTCAAGATAGGAACAGGCCCGGGAGGACGATGGCGCCTGCGATGATGAGGATGAGCGCAACGCTGAATGCGAGCCTGAGCATCTGGGAGCGGAGAGCCTTCGAATCTTTAGTTCGCTGAGGCAACTCCAGCCACGTCAGTCCTGCTCGGTATACTGCGAAGACAAAACTCGCGATTCCGACCATCCAGATGTAGATAAACCAGTACGTCCATCCTTCGTAGTCGACGATGAGCCGGACGAACATGAGCATGCCGAGCGAGTACAGGAGCTCGGTGAGAACCCCGATTCGGGTGCTCACGACCGCCGGCAATCGGACCAAACCGGCAGGGTCAGCGTCCAATGAAAATGGCGTTGACGGGCTCATATCGACCGTGTTTGATGCTGCAGGGGCGGTGGACGCAGTCGTCGTGCTGTTGGATGCTGCTGGAATGGCGCGCAACGCAGCGTAGCCTGCCCAGAGAGTCACGCCGGCGCCGATGATCTGCTGCAGAATCATAGTCGTACTCCGACCTCTGAAGCCGTTGGTTCCGCTGGCTGTTCGTCTAGCTCGGAAATGAGATCGACGGCCGAGTCGACATCATTGGCCGAATCGGCGAGAACAATAATCCCCTGTTGCGACGGGGCGTTGAATCCGAGGAACGATCTGTATCCTGCAGTGCCTCCGTTGTGCCACGTGACAGTGGGAGACCGGTCGCTTGTGGTGAACCACGCCCACCCGATCCGGTCATTGTCGTCGTAGTCCGCGCGATGTTCCGTCGCCTCGGCGCCAGGGGCAGTTCCACTCATCGACTCTCGCAGCCAGATGCTGAGGTCATGGACGGTTGATCGGATGGCTCCCGAGGCGGCCGCGCCGCCCAGAGTCCACGGGGCGGCAGGAAGTCCGGAAGCGCTGTATCCGTGGTCCAGTCCGTCGCTCGAATTTGGCACGTAGGTGTCCTCCATGCCAAGCGGTTCGGTGATTCTTTCGCGAACAAGCTGCCTGTAGCTCTTTCCGGTGGCCTCAGCCAGGGCCTGGCCGAGGACTGAGAAGCCGAAGTTCGAGTACTCCGGTTCCTTGTTACCCACCTTGACAGAATGCAGTGAATCGACGAGATCGGTGGCACTGCCCCCATACGGGTTGCCGCGGAGGTAGATCGACAGAAACTGGGAGGTACCTTCGAGGAGATTCGGTGCCGGTTCGTGCGCGGGCAGACCCGAACGCTGCATCGCGATTGAGGCCAGCGTCACCTCGGCGACATCCCCGTCGAGGTCGGGCCAGACATCGCCGAGGCGGATGTCCTTGTCGATTTCTCCACGATTGATCGCGTCGGCGAAGAGCGCGGCGGTGAAGGTCTTCGTGATCGACCCAATCTCGAACTCGGTGTTTTCGTCCGCACCGACCCCTCCCCAGGTAACGTCATCGCCGTCGATCTTTGCAGCTGAGACGTGGTGCCAGTGCTTGCTGCCGAGGACGTTCTCGACCTCGCTCACAAGAGTCGCGTCGCCGGTGGGTTCGCCCTGGAATCCGCGCGGAAGCGGTGTGATGAGCAGGAGCAGCGCAGCTGCGACCACCGCGGCGATGATGGCGATGATCCTTCTCCGAGGTGGGGCACTCCTTGAGTGCGAGGGAGAAGCGCTCGTGTGCAGGGCGTCGGTGCCGATGTCCATGATTCCGTCCTAGTGCAGTATCAGAGTCTGTGTCAGTGCGTGCCGATGAGGATGAGTGTGAGCAGAGGGATGATCTTCTGGCCTGGAACCCGCCAGTGGCCGCGCCGAGAATTCTCGAGCCAGCCGGCTCCGGCGAGGGCATGGATGTGGTGGTAGATCTGACCGGTCGTTCCGAATCGGTCGTCGTCGCCGAGCCGAGCCACTGTGGTCGTGCCTTCGTAGATCGCCTGCAGGAGCTCAAGTCGGACGGGATGTCCCAGGGCGGCCAGCGCCGGAGCCGCCTCGGCGAAGTTGAGGTCGTTGATCGCTGCCGATGGCAGGCCCATCTGCCAGGACACCGGTGCCTCGGCGCCCGGGGGAATGGTGTGCCCGGTGTAGACGACACCGCCCTCGTGTCCAGCATGATCGAGGAGGCCGTTGAGGGCCCAGAAAGTGTCGTCATCGGCATGGGTGCCGGAATCGTCAGTCGTCGGAGAGGCGGGGTCGACAGCGGCGCCCTCCAGGCTCGCGACCTTGCGCTCGAGCTCCGCCAGACGGGCATCGACTGTGCTTCCGGATTCATTCTGCGATGAGGTGTTCATGCCTTGACAATACACATAATACGTAATTACGTAAAGACGTGAGAAATCGACCGGGTGCCCGGTACCAGACAGACTCAGGCGAGAGACCTAAACTGGTGGTGTGATGAGTACCGACGAACCGCGCACCGAGCCCACGCAACCGCATCCCGAGGCACTGCCCCAGGCCACCTTCGAGTCGAAAGCACTCGGCGCTCCGATGGTCGTCCGCGGCATCCTCGGTGTCGCCTTCGGCATCGCGACGGTGTTCTGGCCACGCGAAGCCGCCAGCCCCAAGCATCTGTCGATGGGTGTCGATATCGTCGACATTCTGTCCATCAGCTATCTGGTCCTGTTCGCACTCGCGCTTGTCTACCAGGGACTGCGTTCGCCGCTGAATGTGCGCACGGCGGTCTTTGGCCAGGCGATCATCACAATTCCCGCGATCGTGTTCCTGTTCCTCGCGGACCAGCCTGCGGAACTGCGCGCGGCCATCAGCATCTGGGCACTGCTCCACGGCCTTATCGAGCTGTGGAATTACCGACAGCTCAAGTCCCACCCGATGCCCTCGGACTTCCTCATCGCGGCGGGCTGTCATTTGCTGCTTGGGGTGATCCTCATCTTCGGCGACGACTTCGGTGCGCTGTGGATCCTTGGCTTCACCGGCGTGGCTACGCTCATCGCCGGAGTCATCTTCATCATCGGTGGCTACTCACGTATCAGCAAGGCCAAGCAGATCGCGGCCGGCACAGTACCATACGTCGATGGAAGCTCCGGGGCCGGTTCCGACGCTGATCATCCAGACGTCCCCGACGAATCTGACGCTCTCGGCGCATCTGAGAGTCCTGACGACAAGAATTGACCCCGGCCCTCCAGCCGGCACAGCCTGCGTCACCCGAAGCCCCCAGCCGAACTCGAGAAGACCGAGGTGAGATGAGTACCGTCGAGCATGACTACGAGAGTCTGTCCCCACTGACTCCGATCGCCGCCTCCGTCAGCTCCTCAGGACTCCTGGGTGACTTGGCTGAGGCCAGCCGCAAACTCTCCCCGGATCTCTTCCGGCGTCTCTTCGAAGTCTCACGCTCGCCCTCACTCCTCATCGCCACAGACTACGACGGCACCATTGCGCCGATCGTCGACCTCCCCGGTCAGGCCTTTCCACTGGATTCCTCGGTGGACTCACTGCGGGCTCTCGCTCTGCTTCCCTCCACCTCGGCGGGGGTGATCTCCGGTCGCAGCCTCCGCGACCTCGCAGCGATGTCACGGCTGCCACGGGAGGTCCACCTCTTCGGATCCCACGGGGGAGAGACCGACACGGTCGCCATCGACACCCTCGACCCGGGGCAGCGCACAGCTCTCGACGGCCTACGTCGAGACCTCTTCCAGACGTTGCCGACGTCGATCATCGAGCACAAGACCACCGGGGCCGCTGTTCACCTGCGCGGACTCGATGAGGCCGAGCGCAAGAGGGTCGAAGCCGCGGTGAGCGAACTCGTCGAGACTCACGCGATCTTCCCGACTCGGGGCAAGCAGGTCATCGACCTCTCGGTCGTCCCCTCCTCGAAGGCCGCGGCTCTGCAGCGCCTGCGGGAGCAGACCGGGGCAGAAGTCGTCGTCTTCATCGGCGATGACACCGCCGATGAGTTTGCCCTCGAAACATTGGGCGAGGCCGACCTCGGGCTGAAGGTCGGCCGCGAACCCGCAGATACACACGCGGACTACCGCATCAGTACTCCTGCCGAGGTCTCCGTCGTCCTCGCCGCCATCTACGAGCTGCGCAAATCCTGGCTATTCGGCAGGCGCGCGACCCCGATCCACAGGCACAGTCTGTTGGGCAACGGACAATCCACGGCACTGGTCGACCCATTCGGCAGCATCTGCTGGATGCCGCACCCACTGCCGCACTCCTCGTCGATGTTCTCCGAAATCCTCGGCGCCGAAGCCGCCGGATTCTTCGCCGTCGACACCGAAGCCGGAACCGCCCCGCTGACACAGCGCTACATCACCCACTCGACGCTGTTGGAAACCCGGTGGCCGGGCCTCAACTGCATCGACTACCTCGCTCCTGTCGACGCCAACAGCGACGACACCATCGTCGTGCGGGTGCTCACCGGCGACACTGCTGCCCGTATCCGCTTCGCCCCACGTCTGGACTACGCCACCGTGCCGACGCTGATGGTGCGCACCCATGACGGTGTACAGGTCCTAGGCACCTCCGAACCCATCTCACTGATCGCACCCGGCGTCGACTTCGAGATCAGTGAGACCGGACAGTCCCATACTGCCGAGGCGGTCGTCGTGCCCTCAGAGCAGCCCGGGGGAGTCGTCGTGCTTGTGCTGGCCTGCGGCACCGGAACCGGCGATGCCCGCTACATGGCCACAGGTGGTGAGCACCATGTGCGCGAGCGCGCCCTGAACTTCTGGACCAACTGGGTCGACACCCTCAACATCCCCAGCCACCATCGTGAGGAGGTCATCCGCTCGGCGGTGACTCTGCGCGCCCTGTGCCACGAACCGACGGGAGGGGTGCTCGCCGCACCGACGACCTCCCTGCCTGAGGGCATCGGCGGCGTGCGCAACTGGGACTACCGCTACACCTGGCTGCGCGACGGATCGATGACCGTGCGCGCGCTTCTCTCGCTGGGGTCCACCGGCGAAGCCGAAGGCTTCCTGTCCTGGCTGACGGGAATCCTGGCGCGCACAGTCTCTCCCGAACAACTCCACCCCCTTTACGCCGTCGACGGCTCGGCGCTGACCACCGAGGCGGTGCTGGCCCACCTGCCCGGATATGCGGGATCTCGCCCGGTGCGGGTTGGAAACGCGGCCGAACACCAGGTCCAGCTCGACGTCTTCGGTCCGGTCACCGAGCTCCTCAACGAACTCAGCGAGCACCTCGGCGATCTTCCGGACTCATATTGGAGGTTGACCTGCCAAATGGTCGAAGCGGTCAGCAAGCGGTGGTTCGAAGCCGACCATGGCATCTGGGAGGCCAGGCGGCCACCGAAGCACAACGTCTACACGCGTGTGATGTGCTGGGTCACGGTTGACCGGGCGCTGCAGATCGCCGAGCGCGTCGATCGTGAACTTCCCGGTGCCTGGCGGCAGCTGCGTGAGGAGATCGCCCACGATGTGCTTGAGAACGGGTACAACCAAGAGGTCGGGGCCTTCACGGTTGCCTACGGAGAGACCGACCTCGACTCGGCGTGCTTGTTCGTGGGACTCTCCGGTCTGCTGCCGGCCGACGACCCGCGCTTCGTCTCGACCGTGGATGCGATCGAACGCGAGCTGCGAGTCGGGCCGACGGTCTTCCGCTACACCTACGACGATGGGCTGCCCGGCCTGGAGGGCGGGTTCCACATCTGCACGACCTGGCTCATCGAAGCCTTCATCAAGGTCGGGCGCATCGACGACGCCTGGGACCTTTTCCGGCAGTTGGACAATCTGCTCGGGCCCACCGGCCTGCTGGCCGAGGAATATGATCCGGTCGCGGAGATGCACCTGGGCAACCACCCGCAGGCCTACTCGCACCTGGGCTACATCCGCGTCGCACAGATGCTCGACGAGTTCCGTCCGAGCTGAGCACAGCACACAGCATTCTGCACACGGCACACGGCAACGAGAAACGGGTCGAGTGTCAAAAGACGAGGCGCGCGTGCGTTTCTCGACACGCAACCCGTGGCCCGGAGAAAGTGGCACAGCCTCACTCAACGAGGAGGGTGACCACCTCGGCGATGCAGGCCGGGCGGTCTTCGCCTTCGATCTCGATGACGTGCTTGAGGATGACCTGGGTGCCCTTGTCTCCGGGGATGACCTCGTTGACGCTGACCGTGCCGCGCAGGCGAGAGCCCACCGGCACCGGCTGGGCGAAGCGGACCTTGTTCAGCCCGTAGTTGACGCGGATGGACACGCCTTCGATGGTGAAGATCTCGCTCGAGAACTTCGGGATCAAGGACAGGGTGAAGAAGCCGTGGACGATCGTCGAGCCGTAGGGGCCGTCTGCGGCGCGCTGCTCGTCGATGTGTATCCACTGGTGATCGTCGGTGACATCGGCGAAGGTGTTGATCGCCTCCTGGTCGATCGTCGTCCACTCGGACGATCCCAACTCGGTGCCGACGAGCGAAGTGATCTCATCGATTCCATTGAGTGTGCGCATTCTGGTTCTCCTTTGATCCGTGACTGTTGTACGTGCCGTGTCAGGCGTGTTCTTAGCGGACATTCGATTGAGAGAATGCCGGTACTTGGCACCTTACTTGTTCGCATCGGACTTGGCATCGGTGTGTCCGGGATTCGGTTAGGTTGGAGGCATGGCCACTCCGTCACGATTCCTCGACGAACCTTTGACTCAGCCGCTCTCACCCAGGTGGGTCGACCGACCGGCAGGGTACCGGGATTTCGAAGCGGCCTTCTTCATCGGTCATGGTCGTGCCACCTTCGACCGCTGCGCGGAAGAACTCTTGCACTGGCAAGTGAAGATCCGCAGCGGGTTCGACATCGATGTCGAGAGTCCGAAAAGCGGCCCGCAGACGCAAGGCGACGGCCGGGACAATGGCTGGGACAACGGCGGGGACAACGGCGGGGACGCTTCGCGGACAGGTTCTGGCCGCCCGCGGGTCGAAGTCGGACAGGAACCCACGATCTTCGTGCGGCTCGGACCGTTCCGTCTGCCCGAACCGGCCCGCGTCATCGAGGTCTTCGAGTCGGAGGCACATCGCGGATTCACCTATGGGACGAAGCCCGGGCACCCGATCACCGGTGAGGAGTCATTCATCCTCATTCACACCCCCGATGACCGAGTCTTCCTCGTGCTGCGCTCGCTCTCACGAGCAGGACTGGGGATCTGGCGCCTCGGCGAACCCCTCGTCCGTCTCGCCCAGATCGTCTACCGCAGGCGCTACGCCCGCGCCCTGCGCAGCTGACCGTCCTAGGCGGATTCCAGGTACTGCTTGAGTGCCTCGTTTTGGGCTTCAGGATCTGGGAAGACCGCTTCGGTGCGGGCACCGCCTGTGATTGGATCGTTGCTGAAGTTCAGGCGTATGCCGAGCAGGCGGGCCTGTCCCTGTGCGATCACGAGGCCCAGGCCCATGCCGCCGCCACCGGCGGAGACGAAGCGGGTCGGGCCGGTGTTGACGATGTCGGGCGGGTAGCCGGAGCCGGAATCGGTGATGGTGATGCTGAGGGTGCTCGTCTCCAGGCGGATCGGGTCCGCGCCGTGCTTGATCGCGTTGACCAGCAGGTTGGAGATAATGCGTTCGAAGCGGCGGACATCGGTGACCAGCGTCGAGTTCAGGGCCGCCAGATGAGTGTCGATGGTGTGACCGGACAAGGCGCCGGAAGCGGTCATCGTACCCAGCAGCGAGCGGATCGCTTGGTCGATGTTGACACGGGTGAACTCGGGGTTCGCGCGGCCCGCATCGAGGCGTGAGACTTCGAGGAGGTCTTCGACGAGGACCTGCATGCGCTGCACCCGATCCTTGACGAGCTCGGCGGGACGCGAATCTTCCTCGAGCAGGTTGGCGGCGTTGACGAGGCCGGTCAACGGGGTCCGCATCTCGTGCGCCAGGTCCGCGGTGAAACGCTGTTCGGAATCGATGCGTTCGGTCAGTCGTGTCACGGCTGTGTCGACCGCCGAGGCGAAGGCCGCGACCTCTTGGTCCGTATCGTCGACGACGTCGGCGATCCTGATGCTGGTGTCTCCGGCCGCGATCTTCCGTGCGGCTTGAGCCCCCAGGGTCAGCCTGCGTGAGATGCGACCGGCCACGATGGAGCCGACACCGCCGACGACCAGAGCGGAGCCGATCATTCCCACCAGCAGAGCCTGGTCGATGCGGCCGATGAGTTCCTGACTGTCCTTGGTCGAGGCACGCACCGAGATCACCTCGGTGTAGGAGCCGACCTCGATCGGGGCAGCGGCCCATACGATCTCTTCACCGTCGACCTCGGAGCGCATCGTCACGCTCTGGCCCTTGAGCGCCTGGGCGCGTGCATCCTTGGGCAGTGCGGGGTCGTCGATGCGGGCGTTGAGGGTGAGCACTCCGGTCTCGGAGAAGATGGCGACTGAGTTCGCGAGCTGCTCGGTCACGGTCGAACGCATCCGGTCATCCTCAGCCCGCGCCGCGGACTGACGCAGCACGATGGAGCAGGAGAGCACAGCGATGATGACCGAGGCAACGATGAGAAGGGAGATCTTCCAGCGCAGTGACATGCGATCAGCCCGCGAAGCGGTATCCGAATCCGCGGACGGTTTCGATCATGTTGGCGCCGATCTTCTTCCGCAGGCGCTGAATGTGGACGTCGACGACACGGGAGTCGCCGGCCCACTCGTAGCCCCAGACCGTGAAGGCGATCTTCTCTCGCGAGTAGACGTGTTCGGGCTGCTCGGTCAGAAGCAGAAGGACGCGCAGCTCCGTGGGGGTGAGGTGGACTTCCTCGCCGTCGATCTCCACGGTCAGGCGACCGGTGTCGAGGACCAGCGAGCCCAAGCGTGTTCGGAACGGGCCCAGCTCATCATCGGAGCCGGCGCTGCCGTTGCGGTTCTCGCCCGCACCCGGGTAGCCGCCCTGGCCGGAACTCGCCTGCATGGCCGGTGAACCGTCCGGGCGAGGCGGAACGGTGACGTCGTCGCCGATCATCTGCTCGTCTGAACCGTCGCGCATGTCCGCCGAGGTGAATTTTCCGCCCGCACCCAGGTACGTGTCGTCGGACTCGAGTTGGGCCTTGAGGCGTTCACGGGTGTCCATGCCGGGGCTGGCCCCAAGTACCTCAGGGATGCCGTCTCCGGTGATCATGCCGCCGGGGCCGATCACGGTTTCGTGCTCCTCGTCCAGCTCGGCGGACGGGGAGTAGCCGAGCTTGTCGGTGCCGGTGGTGATGAAGCGGCGGACGACGGCGCGGATGCGAGCGTTGAGCACCTGCATGTCGAAGGGCTTGGTGAGGTAGTCGTCGGCTCCGGCCTCGAGCGCCTGGACGATGTCGATCGCATCCGAGCGGGCGGAGATGATGATGATGGGGATGGTGGAGCGCTCACGCACGGCTCTGCAGATCGAAGCGCCGTTCATGGTGGGCAGCATGAGGTCGAGAAGCAGAACGTCGGCACCGTGTGCAGCGACGAACTCGTACCCCTCACGACCGTCGGCGAATGCCGACACCGTGTAATCGAACCGTTCCAGGCCGATCTGGGTTGTCTCCCGGATGACCTCGTCATCCTCAACCAGAACAATATGCATTACGTTTCTCCATTAAGCCGCGTGAAGCGTTGACCCGGTTCAAACCTACCTTCATGCAGGCGGAATACCTGCACTGACCACCCCGAAGGGCAGCAGGCCTCGTCGCCGTCGGCATACATCGCCTCCTGCACCACCAGTGTCCCATTCTTACCTGGGCTGAGTTTGAGCTGGTTGCCAGTGGCGATCAATTCAAGGCGTGGTCTGCTGTCCTTCTCACTGATGACAGCCCCCGCCACGATCTCGCTCTTCTGCTTCGGGTTGGCCACGGTGACGAGCTGAAACTTCTTGTCGCCGCTGAGGAAAGGTGTCGCGAATTTGAGGCATTCTTTGCAGTCGGCGACGACCTTCGCCGATTCCGTTGCCTTCCCGGTCACCGCGATCCCCGAGGAGTCCACAATGGTCTTGCGGATCTCCTTGAGCGAGAACGGTTTGTTGGGCGGACCGGAGTCCGAATTCGCGGGTTCGAACTGAGTGGGAGATGTCTCACCTTCAGGTTCCACCCGCAAGCCCTTGTCCGGACCGCAAGCGCTCAAGCCCGCCAGCGTGATCGTTGCAAGGGCGGTTGCGATCACTGTTCGCAGAACTGTGCGCGGGCGCGACTTCTGACCAGGGACGACCTGGTTCGAGCTGAGCGCGCGCGACACCTCGTCAGAGGGGCGCCGAATGGGGATGTGCACATAGACATTTTTGCGTGTTCTGACCGGGTAGTCCACCCGCGCTCCGATTCCGTCGAGCCGGGAACGGTGGTTTCCACGCTTCGCCTCTGAGTTGCACGGCCACCTCGGTGCGCCGATTCTCAGGTGAGGTCGGTACGCTGGGGGCATGGCAGCATCGAAGTCTGAGAAGAAGTCCACCAGCACCGTGTCGTACAAGGACGCGCTCAAAGTGGGGCTCGTCTGCGGTATCGCCGTTCTGATCCTGTCGATCATCGTCACCCGCGCCTGGCAGGACGGGACCGCGTTCGGGTTCGCCTTCGTCTATGCAGGTGTCGCATTCGTCGTGGTCACCGTGTTCGCCAGCATTCTCAATTGGGTGCTGCGCAATGACACTCAGAACGATGATCAGACCTACCCGATCCTCAAGTGATCCCAGCGACGCTGTCCTGATTCCTTCGGTACCCGCCTGAATTCGGCGGTCTTCATCCGGGTCTAGGGCGATGGCCCTGTCGGCCCGGTTCCACCTCGGTGAAGTAGGCTTTTTCCATGGAGACATGGAACACAGAACTCACGCCGCTGTCCTTTCTGCGCCGCTCCGCGGACGTCTTTCCCGGCACACGCGCCGTGGTCTACAACGACCAGGAGATGACCTACGCCGAGTTCGCCGCAGCGGTGGAGACCCGGGCGCATGCTCTGCGTGCCGCCGGCGTCGGGCCCGGCGACCGAGTCGCCTACCTCATGCCCAACCTCCCCGAAGCGCTCATGGCCCAATTCGCCGTGCCCTTGGCCGGAGCTGTCCTCGTGCCGATCAACACCAGGCTGGCCCCCGAAGAGGTCCGCTACATCTGCAACCACAGCCAGGCGAAGCTGCTGGTCGTGGACACGCAGCTGTGGCCTAGCGTCGCCCCTGTCATCGATGGCTTCGACACCGTTGAGACCATCATCGACGTCGAGGACACGACGATCGCCACCTCCGCCGAGGCGGTCCGTCCGGAACCCGCAGCACCGACCGTGACCAGCCTGGACGAGTTCCTGGCCGGCGCCGAGGCTGACACCGAGGAGTTCACCTGGCGCGTCGAGGACGAGCGGGCGACGCTGTCCATCAACTACACCTCCGGCACGACAGGACGCCCCAAAGGTGTGATGTATTCACACCGCGGCGCCTACCTCAATGCGCTCGGCGAGATCATCCATTCGGGCCACGATAAGAAGAGCGTGTATCTGTGGACGCTGCCCATGTTCCACTGCAACGGCTGGTGCACCGGCTGGGCGCTGACTGCCGCAGGCGGCACACAGGTGTGCCTGCGCGAGGTGCGCGGAGACGTGATCTGGGATCTTATCGTTCGTCACACGGTCACTCACCTCAACGGTGCCCCGACGGTGATGAGCACGGTGATCAACGCCGAACAGGCACATTCCCTCGATCAGGCAGTGACCGCGACGATGGCAGGTGCCGCGCCGAGCCCGACCCTGATCTGGCAGATGGAGGCGCTGAACTTCGAGATCGTGCACGTGTACGGGCTCACCGAGTCCTACGGTCCCTACACGGTGTGCGAATGGCAGGATTCCTGGGATTCACTCGATGACAAGTCCCGAGCCCGGCTTCGGGCGCGGCAGGGTGTGGGCATGGTCCAAGCCGATCAGACCCGCATCGTCGCCCTCGACTCGGGAGACGAGCTTGTCGACGTTGCAGCCGACGGGCAGACGATCGGAGAGATCGTGATGCGCGGAAATAACGTGATGAAGGGGTATTTCCGGGACCCCGAGGCGACTGAAAAGGCGTTCCAGGGCGGCTGGTACCACACCGGTGACCTCGGCGTGATGCACGAGGACGGCTACATCGAACTGCGAGATCGCTCGAAGGACATCATCGTCTCCGGCGGGGAGAATATCTCGACAGTCGAGATCGAACAGGCGATCTCCTCGCACCCGGCGGTCCTCGAAGTCGCCGTCATCGGAGTCCCCGACGACAAATGGGGCGAGCGGCCGAAGGCATTCGTCATCGTCCGTGAGGGGCAGCCGGTCACCGAGACCGAGATCGTTGACCACGTGCGCACGCAGATCGCGAAGTACAAGGCGCCGCGGGAGGTCGAGATCGTCGAGGCCCTGCCCAAGACCTCGACAGGCAAGATCCAGAAGTTCGAACTGCGCAATCAGGAATGGGGCGACAGGGAGTCGCGAATCCAGGGCTGACACGCACTTGGCCCACAGCGGTTGCAACCGCTGTGGGCCAAGTGCGTTCTGTGGGTGCGCCGGTCTAGCGGAACCGCAGCAGTCGGAGACTGTTGAGGACGACGAACACCGAGGAGAACGCCATTGCGGCCCCGGCGATCATCGGGCTGAGCAGGCCGAACGCTGCGATCGGCACGGCCGCCGTGTTGTAGGCGAAGGCCCAGAACAGGTTGCCCTTGATCAGCCCCAGAGCCTTCCGGGACAGGCGGATGGCCTGCGGGATCTGCCGCGGATCCGAGCGCACCATGGTGATGTCGGAGGCTGCCATCGCCGCATCTGTACCCGAACCCATCGCAATGCCCAGATCGGCACCGGCCAAAGCCGCAGCATCATTGATGCCGTCACCGACCATGGCCACCGCCAGTCCCTGAGCCTGCAGCTCATTGACCACAGCGATCTTGCCCTCGGGCCGGACATCGGCGCGGACCTCGGCGATTTCGAGCTTGCCCGCGACCACCCCGGCGGCTTGGGCATTGTCCCCGGTGAGGAGGACGGTGCTGATGCCGAGCGTATGCAGCTCGTCGATCGCCTCGGCGGCTCCGGTCTTGATCTCGTCGGCGACGAAGGTCAGGCCACGGAACTGTGAGTCGATCGCCAGGGCGACGATCGTGGCTCCGGTGGGCACCGAATCCGCGGGGAACGAGACGTCGATCCCGTGCTCCCGGAGCAGATCCGGACGACCGGCGAGCACCTCGTCGCCGTCGATCGTCGCCCGCAGACCACCACCGGGAATGTTGTCGAAGTCTTCGACGCCGGAGCGATCGATGGTGGCGATGCTGCTGCCTGCAGCCTCGGCACCCGCGTTCATCCTCGCGGCCCGGGCCTCGACGATCGCGCGGGCCACGGGATGCTCGCTCTGTGACTCCAAGCGAGCCAGAACCTCGAAGTCCGCATCGCTCAGCTGCGTGTCCAGGAGGGTCATGATTCCCGTGGTCAGGGTGCCCGTCTTGTCGAGGACGACCGTGTCGATCGAACGCGTCGACTCGAGCGCCTCGGGCCCGGAGACGAGGATGCCCAGCTGGGAACCGCGCCCGGACGAGACGGCCAGGGCGGTCGGCGTGGCCAGGCCGAGGGCACAGGGGCAGGCGATGATGAGCACGGTGAGCGCGGCGTGTAGGCCCATCGACCAGTCGCCGGTGATCAGCCCCCAGGCGAGGAGCGTCAGGAGGGCGATGCCGAAGACGATCGGCACGAACACGGCAGAGATCCGGTCGGCCAGTCGCTGCACGGCCGGTTTGCCCGTCTGCGCGCGGCTGACCAGGTCGGCCATGGCCGCCAAGGTCGTATCGGACCCGACCCGTGCGGCCCGGACCTCGAGCACACCGGAGGCGTTGATCGTGGCACCGGTGACGCTGTCGCCGACTCCGACCTCGACGGGAACGGATTCGCCGGTGAGCATCGCTTCGTCGATCGCGGAGTGACCGGAGATCACCTCGCCGTCGGTGGCGATCTTCTCACCCGGACGCACGATGAAGACATCCCCGACGGTGAGTTCGTCGATCGGGACCTGGACCTCTGTCTGGGCGCCCTCGGCCGAGTCGCGCAGCACGTTCGCGGACCGTGCGCCCAGGCCCAGCAGCTCCTTGAGTGCGGCCGTGGCGCGGTTCTTCGCACGTTCCTCGGTGAGCTTGCCGATGAGCAGGAACACGGTGATCGCGGCCGCAGCCTCGAACCACACATGGTAGGACTCGGGGATCTGCCAGCCGTAGCCCGCGGCGACGGCCCGACCCAGGGTGATGTACGAGTAGAGGCTGGCGACGATGATTCCGACGCTGACCAGGGTGTCCATGGTCGTGGACCTGCCCCGTGCAGCCTTGGATGCCGCCGCGTGGAAGGGCCACGCACCCCAGGTCACCACCGGCAGGGCGAGGATCGCGACGATCCACTGCCAGCCGGTGAAGTGCCAGCTCATGACCATGGAGACGGCCACGATCGGCGCCGCCAGAATCAAGGATCCGATGAACCGGGGCCGCAGATGCCTGGGGTCGTAGTCGACGATCTCGGGTCCACTCGCCGAAGCGGTCTTCACGGTGGCACCGTAACCGGCCCTTTCGACGGCGGTCATCAGGTCATCGTCACTCAGTTCTGAGTCGACGACCACGTGGGCTGTGTTCAGCGGGAGGTTGACCTCGGCGCTGACTCCGTCGAGGCGGGCGAGTTTCTTCTCGATGCGCGCCGAGCATGATGCGCAGGTCATTCCCGTGATGTCGAGATCAACCTCGCGTGACATCACTTCACCTCATAGCCGGCTTCGTCGACGGCCGCACCGATCGCAGCGTCGTCGAGTTCCCTTTCGGAGGTGATGGTCACGGGGGAGTCTCCGCCGGCATTGAGCTCGACGTTGACCTCGGTGACTCCGGGCAGTGCTCCGAGCTCTTCCTCCACGGAGCTCACGCAGTGGCCGCAGGTCATTCCGTTGACGATGATGGTGGTGGTAGTCACGATGTGTCTCCTGTCTTCGCGTGTCATCACCTGCAGGTGTGCCGGTGATGCTGCACTCAGCTCTTGATGAGCCGGGCAATAGCGGCTGAAGCCTCTTCGATCTTCTTGCGGGCGGCGTCGTCATCTCCAGAGGAGGCGGCGTCGACCACGCAGTGAGCGATGTGCTCTTCTAAGAGGTTGATGGAGACCGCGTGCAGCGCGGCCGTTGCTGCGGAGACTTGGGTCAGGATGTCGATGCAGTACTTGTCGTCATCGATCATCCTTCCGATCCCACGGACCTGACCTTCGATCCGCTTCATCCGCTTCGCAAGGGCGTCCTTCTGCGGGGTGTATCCATGTTGCTCAGTCATGACGATACTGTATACCCCCTTAGGGTATAGGTCAAGTGGTGAGTGCTGCTCCTGTGAGTGTGCGATTGGTCTCACCGTGGGCATCCCGTGTTACCAAGCTCTTACAATCGAATCATGCGCGTTGCCAGACTATTCCGATTCCCGGTCAAAGGATTCCCGGCCGAGGAGATCTCCGAAGCGGATGTGCGCACCGGCCGCGGCATCCTCGGTGACCGCGTCGCAGCGTTCACCAACGGCAGCCTCGACGTTCCCGACGACAGCTGGCACCGGTACTCAGCGTTCACAGTTCTGAAGAACGACACCGATCTGCAGAAGTGGCAGGTGGCCATCGACCTCGCCGAGGCGGCTGCTGAGTCCGCGACGGTGACACTGACGTCACCGACGAACGAGTCCACGAGGTTCCGCACGGGTGACCGGGACTCAAGGGCCACCTCGGCGGAATTCCTCTCTGCACGCATACCCCCTCAGGGTGGCTTCCCGCGCGCACTGAGGGTCGCGAACCAGGGCATGTTCGACTCGCAGGCTTCCGGCGTCTCGATCATCAACCCGGCCACGGTCACGGCAATCTCCCACACCGCCGACGGACAGGCTGCCCTGGGGCCTGATGAAACCGAACTGGACCCGTTGCGCTTCCGCGGCAATGTGCTCCTCGACGGACTCGCCCCCTTCGAGGAGTTCGCACTCATCGGCAAGATCGTGCGTCTCGGCGGGGTGCGCTTGGCCATCACCCAGGCGATCGAACGCTGCCCGGCGACCACCGTCAACCCGGCCACCACCGCCGTCGATGTCAATGTCCCCCGGGTTATGGCCTCGGCATGCGGGCATCTGCACTGCGGAGTCTACGGAAGAATCCTCGAATCAGGCCTGGTCAGCACCGGTGATCAGATCGAGATCGAGGGTGACGCTCCACGTGAACTCGTCAAGACCGCACGCACCCCGCGCTTCATGACCGTGCTGGGCAGCCAGCAGATCTGCAATGACATCGTCGAGGTCTCCCTGCGCGATGACCAGGGCTGGATCCGCGAATTCGACGAACCCGGCACCAACCTTCGCGTTCACCTCGAACTCGGCGAGCCGTTCTGGCGAACCTATACGATCACGGACGTCTCCGACGACGTCGTGTCGATCGCGGTGCGCACCCAGGGCAAGGGCTCTCGCGCGGTCGCCGAACTCTCCGCCGGGCAATCCATCCTGGCCTCCGGGCCGCACGGAACGATGACCGCGAGCCGCGTCTTCGGGGGCACGACCGCGCTGGTCACAGCGGGCATCGGCATCACACCGAGCCTCGGACTGATGCGCGGGGCCGAGCTGTCGGGCACCGAGAAGATCAAACTCTTCCACGTCGACCGCGACCACCGGACGGCCTGCCTCTGGGACCGCCTGCAGAAGCGTGCCCAATCACGGCAGATCCCGGTCGAGGCCCACCACCGCGACACCGCAAGCCACGGCAGGCCAGGCCACGCCGAGCTCGTCGACTGGCTGGCAGGATGCGACAACGTCATGGTCTGCGGGCCGGTCGACTTCACCCGAGCGGTGCTCGAGGCCAGCGTCGAGGCCGGAGTTCCGGCCGTGCACCAGGAGATCTTCGCGTCTCCGAACACCGGCATGAGCGAGGCCATCGCCGCATGCCCGCCCGCCGAGGTGACCCTGGAGAATTCGGGCACGAGCTTCGTCTGGGAACCGCAGCAGGGAACTCTGCTCGAGGCCTTGGAGGCCCGTGGGCTGCAGGCCGATAACTCCTGCCGAGGCGGCTCCTGTGGGACCTGCGCCGTGTCCTTGGCTGCCGGGTCGGTCATCTATCCGGTCGAACCGGCCGCGCGGATCGCCGCCGACGAGGTGCTCGTGTGCTCCGCCGTCCCTGCCGGGCCCATCAGCCTCGGAATCTGACCGAACCGCGTCTGGGAATCTCGCGCCAGGCAGACCTGGGAACGGACACGGCGGGTGGCAGAATGGACCCATGCCCAAGGACCAGCGTGCCAAAAAGTCAGGAGGACTGACGAGACCGGTGGCACGTGTGAGCCGACGCATGAAGTTCGGTGTGGCCGGGCGCATCATGTTCGCGAACTCGATCATGCTCGTGGGCATCATGGTGCTGACCACGAGCCTCCTCTACATCCAGCTCTCCCAGCTGAACCAGAAGCGGGAACAGGATCTGCTGCGCTCCGCGGCGGACAACATGTCGATCTCGCTGAGCCTCGTCGGGACCGGTAAGACAAGTCCGGCCGACTTCATCGACGAGGAATCGCATGACAACGTCAAGAAGATGCTCGACAATGTCGTGAGCGAATATGACTTCGATGTGGCAGCCGTCGTCCCCATTGACTACCTGGTCACCCCGCCGTCGTTGGGTTCGTCGAATCGGCAGGATCGCAACGAAGAGAAGATCGTGTCCGCGAACTCGGGGGATGTGCCCGAAGACTCGATCGATCAGCTCTCGATGGCCGTCGACGGTTCGCGAGTCTCTGAGGGGCAGTCCATAGTCCGCTTCCTCGACGACGGCGGCCCCGGCGGGGGCACGATGTACGTCATCAGTCCGGTCTTCGCGAAACACCTCGGCGTCGATGATGTCGGTCCCAACACCGTCGTTGGGGCGGTCATCGTCGGCAACTCAGCGGACTCCGTGCGAGAAGGCTTCTTGGCGCAGAGCAACTGGCTCATCGGCATCGCCATCACCACGTTGGTCCTGGGTATCGCCGCCTCCTGGGCGACCTCCAGAGGCCTGCGCCGAGTCACCGGCGACTACGGCGCCACCGAACTGCGCAGCATGCTCGAGTTCTACTCCTCGGTGCTCAAGGCAGTTTCGGAGGGGCTTCTGCTTGTCGACCGGTCGACGGGCATCGTCCTCATCAATGCCGATGCGCGCGAACTCCTCGGCCTGCCCGCCGCAGGCGGAGGTTCCACGGGGGAAGGCACCGCGGGCGAAGGGCCAGCTGACGAAGGGTCAGCTGGCAGAGCCTCGGCGGACGAGCAGATCGCCGCCGATGACGATCCCGTCCGAGCGACCTCACCGGTCGGCGGCATCGCACTGCACGACCTCGATCTGCCCGACGCCCTCATCGATCTGCTCTCGTCCGGCCGCTGGGCCCGCGACGAGATCCACTACACCGACGACCGGGTGCTCGTCGTCAACCAGCAGCCCACCGATGCCGCCAGCGACACCTGGGTCGTGACGATGCGCGACCACACCGAGCTCGCCGAACTCTCCGGTGAGCTCGTCTCCGTACGGTCATTCTCAGACTCCCTGCGCGCACAGACCCACGAATACGCCAACCGACTCCACATGGTCGTGTCCCTGCTGGAGACCGGGCATGTCGACGAGGCGATCGACTTCGCGGCTAAGGATCTCGATGACCTCAACCGGGTCACCGGCGACGGTCAGATGAGCTTCGACCACCCTGTGCTCTCTGCACTGCTGCTGTCGAAGATCGCCCAGGCCGCCGAGGCGGGCATCGACATGACGGTCGATACGGCGGGACTCTCGGGCCGCCTCGCCGGGGATGATCGTGACCTGGCGACCATCCTCGGTAACCTCATCGACAACGCCTTCGATGCCCTGAGCAGACGGGACGTGCTGCCGGAGAACAAGCGGGTGCATGTGGTCCTGAGCGGAGCGGGCGGTGCCGGCGGCTTCACTATCGAGGTCAGCGACGACGGCCCGGGCATCGACGAGGATTATGTCGACGCGATCTTCGAACGGGGATGGTCGACCAAGCACGACGGCGTCGAGATCGACAAGGGACTCGGCCGGCAGGAAACCGGCACCCGAGGGGTCGGGCTGTCTCTGGTCGTCCAGGCGATCCGTCGCCTCGGCGGGGCCGTCGACGTGCAGGGCCGCGGTGAGGACTGCGATGAATTCCAGGGCGCTGTGCTCACGGTGTGGCTGCCCGACAACCAATACGTCGACCCCGGTGCGCTCGGCCAGACTTCCGGGCGCGCCTCAGCAGGAACATCGTCATCGAACCAGCCATCTGGGAACCCACCCGCCGGGCCGATCCGGATCGTTGGCGACGACCGCGACTGACCCGGCTGCCCAGGCGGGCGACTGATTCGGCTGCGCGACGTCCCAATGAATGAAACTTCTCCGCCCCATCTCGTGGATCCGGCCTAGGCTGAAGAAGAATGCCGGTCTGGTGGACAAGGGCCATCGGCCGAAGCGAAATCGAGTGGAGGAACCATGGATCAGGACATCGTCGTTTGTGAACCGCTGCGTACTGCGATCGGAGGTTTCGGAGGACAGTTCCGCGACATCCCCGCCCACGAACTCTCCGCCACCGTCGTCCGTGAGCTCATCGCCAGGACCGGACTCAACCCGGAACTCGTCGCCGACGTCGTCATGGGCCAGGGCTACTCCACCTCCGAGGCACCCTGCATCGGCCGTGTCACCGCGCTCGACGCGGGCCTGCCCGTGACGGTGCCCGGCAAGCAGGTCGACCGCCGCTGCGGCTCCGGACTGCAGGCAGTCATCGACGCAGCAATGGTCGTCGGCTCCGGCAACGGAGACTTCGTCATCGCCGGTGGTGTCGAATCGATGTCCCACGCGCCCTTCTACAACGACACCATTCGCTGGGGAGTGCGCGGCGGCAGCGCCGAATTCACCGACTCGCTGGGCCGTGGCCGCGTCACTCCGGGCGGTAAGAACTACCCAGTTCCCGGTGGAATGCTCGAGACCGCTGAGAACCTGCGCCGCGAATACTCGATCGGCCGCGACGAGCAGGACGAACTCGCCTTCAACTCACACCAGCGTGCTGCCGCGGCCGCTGAGGATGGACGCTTCGCCGAAGAGATCGTGCCGGTGACGATCCCCGCCACTCGGAAGGTCGCCGAACACCAGATCGACGCCGATGAGCACATCCGTCCCGACACCAGCATCGACAAGCTTGCCAAACTGCGCCCCATCCTGGGCAAGGACGATGACCAGGCAACCGTGACCGCAGGCAATGCTTCGGGCCAGAACGACGGAGCTGCCGCAAGCATCGTCACCACCCGCGCAGCGGCCGAGGCGCAGGGGATGAAGCCGCTGGGCCGCCTGGTCAGCTGGGCCGTGGCCGGAGTACCGCCGAAGACCATGGGCATCGGCCCTGTCCCGGCCACCACGAAGGCCCTCGAAAAGGCCGGGCTGAGCCTGGCTGACATCGACCTCATCGAACTCAACGAGGCCTTCGCCGCTCAGGCGCTGTCCGTGACCCGCGAATGGGGCTTCGGCAAAGACGACTTCGATCGCCTCAACGTCAACGGCTCTGGAATCTCCCTGGGTCACCCGGTCGGCGCCACCGGTGGTCGGATCTTGGCAACCCTGCTGCGCGAAATGGACCGCCGCGACGCTCGCTACGGACTCGAGACCATGTGCATCGGCGGAGGACAGGGCATCGCCGCAATCTTCGAGCGCGCCTGAGGCCTCGCGCCTGAACGCCGCGCATGATTTGGCGGGAACAGAACCCCGATCTTACGCACGAAAATCAAGGTTCTGTTCCCGCCGAATCCCCGTAAACGCGCATGCTCTGCTGACCAGGAAGATGGGAAAGCCCGGCGGCAGGCCAGGCTGTCGGTTGCTGACCGGCCCAGCAGCGCCCCGGCGTTCCAATCCTGTGTCATGGATGTGCCGAGGCTGTAACACGAACCACGGCAGGCCCGCAACGACGAACGCTAGACTGGCGGCATGTCAGATACAACTACCCCTGAGTCGAGCATCGGTGTGCTCGTGGTTGAGGACGAGGCAGTCGCTGCCCGGGCCCACGCAAAGTACATCGACCGCATCGACGGCTATCACCTGGCCGGTGTAGCGAAGAATGCCACTCAGGCGATGGCTGCTCTGACCGGAAAGATCTATGGTCTCGACGCGGACTGCATCAACCTGGTCCTCCTCGACATGAACCTTCCCGACGGCCACGGACTGCAGGTCTGCCGAGCCATCCGCGGTCACCGCGTCGATGTCGACATCATCGCAGTCACCGCCGCCCGGGACATGCAGATCGTGCAGGAGGCGCTGTCCTACGGCGTCGCCCAATACATCATCAAACCGTTCACCTTCCCCGTGTTCAAATCCAAACTCGAGGCTTACTCCTCCTTCCGCGACAGCCTCGGCGGGGACAGCAGCGAAGGCGAGGTCACGCAGACCGACGTCGACACCGCGATCGCTGCACTGCGCACCCACACGGTGGCCGCTACCGCCAAGGGTGTCCCGGATGCGGTGCAGACCGAAGTGAAGTCCGTCCTCGGCGACCAACCCGGACAGTCCGCCGCCGAGGTCGCCGTTGGTCTCGGAGTCTCGCGAGTGACCGCACGACGGTACTTAGAGGCCATGGCCGACGCCGGCATGCTCGCTCGCCGCCCCCGGTATGGGGCAGCCGGGCGTCCGGTGCTCGAATACACCGTCGTCACCGACGACGCCTGAACCACCCCTCGATACCCGGGCTCCATCCCCACAATGCCCGGCGGTTCCAAGCCGCGACTGACGAACCCCCGGCCTCCTTCCCCTTATCAGCGAACTCAGTCGACAAGTGGACTTCCCTGCTGACTGCATTGATGATTGACCTATGACAAAGAAGTCCAAGACATGGCTGGCCATCGCCCTCGTCGTCGTGCTGCTGGCCGGTGCCGGCGCCTTCGCCTTCTTCACGTTGCCGCTCCAAGCGGAGACAGCGGCGGAAGATGCCGCCGCCGATCTGAACAGCGGAACCATCGAATCGAACGCCTGGTCAGACAAGAAGACGGCGAAGAAGCTGCATGATCTGATCCTCGCGACTCTCGACCAGAGCATGAAGAAACGCTCGGTGAAGTTCGCAGGCACAGAGGCACACGGTGATGGCATGGTCGCGAAACTGAAGTGGACCTGGACGAACCAGGACGATGAACCTTGGGAGTACACCTCCGAACTTCCCCTGCACAAGAAGGGTCTGCTCTGGTCCGCGGAACTCACCCCCACGGTGCTGCACCCTGACCTCGAAGACGGCCAGGTCCTCGTCTCGCAGAAGACCCCCGGGCGGCGCGGGGCAATCCTCGGCGAGGACGACGAAGAGCTGATGGCCGAGGGCCCCGTCGTCGACATCGGCATCCACCCCGCCAAACTCGACGAAGCTGAGGACGACGATGACACCCTCACTGCTCTCAAGGACGAACTCGACATCGACCTGAAATCGCTGAAGGAACGCGTCGACAAGGCTGAGCCCGATCAGTTCGTTCCTGTCATCACTTTGCGTGAGGGCGACTACAAGAAGGTCAAGGACTCGATCCACTCCCTGCCCGGCACCGTGTTCAAAACGCACACTCAGCCGCTGAGCCGAAAGAAGGGCTTCGCCGGCCCGACGCTGGGAACGGCCGGTGCCGCAAGCGCCGAGGAGGTCGAGGCCTCTGATGGAAAACTCACCGGTGAATCCGTTGTAGGCAAAAGCGGACTGCAGAAGTCCTTCGATGAGCAGCTGACCGGACCGGGCAGCGAAGCGATCTACATTGCGGACCGCGATGACGGGAACGACGAAGACGCCGACGAGAGCAAAGCCACCGACGACGGCGATGCCGCCGATCCTGTCCGCGTCCACGAGTTCCCCGAAAAAGACGGCGAGAACATCACCACGACGCTCAACGTCAAGGTGCAGGAAGCCGCGGACAAGGCCGCCGCGACGGGTAAGAAGCCGACGGCCCTCGTTGCGATCCGGCCCAGCGACGGTCACATCATCGCTGCGGCCAACCAAGATCCGAAAGGTGCCGGCTGGGACCGGGCGCTGACCGGACAGTACGCGCCCGGGTCGGTGTTCAAGGTCGTCTCGGGCCTGGCTCTGCTGGAATCAGGAGTCGATGCGAAGACGACTCTCGACTGCCCGAAGACGACAACGGTCGACGGAAAGAGCTTCAAAAACGCCGAAGACCATGTCCTGGGCAAAGTGGCCTTCGAAGACAACTTCGCCGAATCCTGCAACACCGCGTTCGTCAACTCCGCAGAGAAGGTCTCGGGTGAGGACGTGGCGAAAGCGGCGTCGAGCCTGGGAATGGACGATGCTGATCTCGGAACCGGGGCGAAGATGGCGATCGTTCCCAGCGATGATGACGCGGTGACGCATGCGGCGCAGATGATCGGTCAGGGCAAAGTCGTCTCCAGCCCGCTGGCAGTGGCGGTGATGGCCGCGTCGGTGGCCGAGGGCGACACGGTCAACCCGCTTCTCGTGGTCTCCGAGGACGGCAAAGGCAAGAACAAGGAGAAGGACACGAGCGAAGACAAGGGCAGAAGCGAGCAGGCGATCGATGCCGATGCGGTCGCCGCGATGCAGAAGCTCATGCGCCGTGCCGTGACCGATGGGACTGCCGGCGCGTTGCAGGACGTCCCCGGCGAACCGGTCCATGGCAAGACCGGCACCGCCGAATACGGTGACGAGACCCCACCGCGCACCCACTCCTGGTTCGCCGGCTATCAGGGCGACGTGGCCGTGGCCGTCCTCGTCGAGGACGGCGGGTTCGGCGCCGAGGCGGCTGTGCCGGTGGCGAAGAAATTCTTCGAATCGCTCAACTGAGGCAGAGCCTCACCAATGCCTCACTTCATGCGTAGGGACCGCATGACGTCGAAGGCTGTGGTCAGTGTGCGGGCGAATCGCGACTGGTCGAGCGGACCGAAGGGGGCGATGGGAACCAGCTTCTGCTCCGCAATGCTGTGGGAGTGCATGAACTGGTAGAGGCCCTCAACGCCGTGCCGATGACCCATACCTGAAGCCTTGACCCCGCCGGCCGGAGAATCGATCGAACCCCAGGCAGCCACGTAGGCCTCATTGACATTGACCATCCCGGATTCGAGCTGCCGGGCTGTTTCGAGCCCGCGGGACTGAGAGAAGACGCTGGCGTTGAGACCGTATTCGGATGCGTTGGCCCGCTTGATCGCCTCCGCGTCACTTGCCACCGGGTACACGGCGACGACCGGGCCGAAGGTCTCCTCAGCGAACAGCTCGGCCTCCTCGGTGACATCGGTGAGCACGGTCGGCAGATAGAAGTAGGGCCCCATCTCCGGGACCGGGCGGCCTCCCGCGATGACCTGAGCTCCGCTGGCCCGTGCCTGTTCGACGTGCTCGCTGACTCGGGCCAGCTGCTTCGGCCCTGCCAAGGACCCCATTCCGGGGCCGTATGAGTAGTCGGGGCTGAGTTCGAGGTTCCGGGTCGCCTCGGCGAAATGGGCGCAGAACTCTGGGTAGAGATCCTCATGGACATAGATGCGCTCGATGGACAGACACAGCTGACCAGCCGAGGAGAAGCACCCACGAACCGCGCCGTCTACGGCCGACCCAAGATCGGCATCGGAGAGGATGAGCATCGGATTCTTTCCACCGAGTTCAAGAGCGGTCGGCAGCAGACGTCGAGCAGCCTCGGCGGCAATGGAACGCCCTGCGGCGGTCGAACCGGTGAAGGAGATCCCATCGGCACCGGCCATCAGCGCAGGCCCGACCTCCTTGCTGGGTCCGGGCACCAGCTGCCAGACCTCCGCGGGCAGGCCGCAGGCAATGGCCAGGCGGCGCATGATGATCGCCGTCAGAGTCGTCTGGCTGTCGGGCTTGTGGACCACGGCATTGCCGGCGGCCAGAGCCGCAAGCAGGTCGGTCGCGCCCAAAGTCAGCGGATAGTTCCAGGGGGTGATGAACCCGACGACGCCCAGCGGGGTGCGGGTGACCTCGGTGCGGGTCAGGACGGGAACGGCACCGCGGCGACGCTGCGGGCGCAGACGGGCCGGGGTGGTGACCCCATAATGACGGCACACGTTGTAGGTGTCGAGAATCTCGTCATAGGCGTGGATGCGGGCCTTGCCCGTCTCGTACTGAATGATGTCGAGGAGAAGGTCCTCGTGCTGGCGCAATGCCGAATGCAGGCGCAGCAGCACCCGGGCGCGGTGCTCGGGAGACCGCTGCGACCAGGCATCGGCGGCGATGCGTGCGGTGGCATAGGCGTCCTCGATATCGGCCGTGGTGTTCGAGGCGAAGCGGGGGAGTTCTACACCGGTGAACGGCTCGGGGCTGACCATGCGATCGCCGCTGCCCGAGGCCTCGGCATAGGGGTCGGTGTCGAGGAAATCGCGGAGCCGATCGGTGACATGGGTGAGTCGGTCTGCGTGGGTGCCGGTGCTGGTGACGTCCGTGTGCATCATGCCTCCGTGTCGTCAGAGAATGGGTGGGTTCAGGCCCGGGAGGCCGCTAACCTACGCTACAGTATTCTCATGGTCTCACGTGAACTGCGTCACGCAGTCCGCGGGGTCGAGGCTCCCGCTGCTGTGCTTGATCTGGAGGCGTTCGACGCGAACGTCACCGCCTTGGCCGAGCGCGCCCAGGGTCTGCCGATCCGCGTCGCTTCGAAGTCGCTGCGCACTCCCGCTGCAATCGACCGAGCGCTCGCCCACCCGGCCTATTCCGGTGTCCTCGCCTATTCTCTGCCGGAGGCGCTGGCCCTGCACGCCCGAGGAGTCCGCGACATCCTCGTCGGCTATCCCACCGTTGACCGGCGCAGCCTCACCCAGATGTTCGCCGAGGCGGGGGCCACTCAGAACATCACCCTGATGATCGATTGCCCCACCCACCTCGACATCATCGACAGTGCCCGCAGCGAGGCGGCTGCTGGTGGTACGGCTGCAGGTGACTCGGCTGCTGTTGACGCAACGGCTGGCGGTACCGCACAGACCGTGCGTGTGTGCCTCGACATCGATGCCTCCTACCGCCTGGGCGAAGGGGTGCTGGGCAGCCGAGTCCATATCGGAGCCCGGCGCTCGCCGATCCGAGACGCGGCCTCCGCCGTCGAGCTGGCCGCACATGTCATCGCTCGCCCCGAGGTCAAGCTCGTCGGGCTGATGTCCTATGAAGGACAGATCGCTGGCACCGCCGATGCTGGGGCCACAGCCAAACAGGCGGTGGTGCGTGCCATGCAGAAGCGCTCGATCGCAGAGCTGAAGGTGCGGCGCCGCAGCGTCATCGACGCGGTGCGTGAACTCGCCGACCTCGAATTCGTCAACGGCGGCGGCACCGGGTCCTTCGAATCCAGCGTCGCCGAGGGCACGCTGACCGAAGTGGCCGCCGGATCCGGGCTCTTCTGCCCGGGACTCTTCGACGGCTACACCCACTTCCAGCACGAGCCGGCCGCCTACTTCGCCACTCCCGTGGTGCGCCGGCCAGGACCCGGCTGGGTCACGGTCTTCAAGGGCGGCTTCATCGCCTCCGGCGTCCCCGGCCCGGACCGAGTTCCCACGATCGCCTGGCCCCAGAGCCTCGAGTACGCGGGCCTCGAAGGTGCGGGTGAAGTCCAAACTCCCCTCACCGGGCCCGGAGCCGAAGACCTGCGCATCGGCGATCTGGTCTGGTTTCGGCACGCGAAGGCCGGTGAACTCGCCGAACACTTCAACGAATTCCTCGTCGTCTCGGGGTCGCAAGTCGTCGACACCTGGACGACCTACCGCGGACAAGGATGGGTGCTGTGAGACGGCACGAGGAAACGACGCGGATGCGGTTTCGGAACTGGTCCGGTCATGTCCACGCGTATCCGCACACCTTCCGCAGGCCCACCTCGGCGGGGGAATTGAGCGAGGTTCTGACGTCTGCAGCCGAAGCCGGTCAACGGGTCCGGCCCGTCGGTGCCGGCCACTCGTTCACCCCGGTCGCCGCAGGTGACGAGGTCATGGTCAACCTCGACCACCTCAGCGGAATCATCAGCGTCGACGAGGCGAGCCAGCGGGTGCGCTTCCACGCCGGCACCCGGCTCCGCGACATCCCGGCCCTACTCGCCCCCTTCGGGCTGGCCCTGGCCAACCAGGGCGACGTCAACCCGCAGGCGCTCGCCGGAGCGATCTCGACGAGCACCCACGGGACCGGGCTCGGCTTCACCGGATTCGCCGGAACCCTCACCGGACTGTCGCTCATGGGCCCCGACGGCACTGCAGTCCAGCTGTCAGCGACACGTGACCCGGAGATCTTCGACCTGGCCCGCGTCAGCCTCGGCGTGCTGGGCATCGTCACGGAGATCGAGCTGCAGTGTGTGTCCTCCTTCGACCTCATCGCCGAGGAGGTTGTGACGGACCTCGACGATCTGCTGGACGACCTCGAACCGCGGATGCGAGCCGCCGATCATTTCGAGTTCTACTGGTTCCCGCACACAGATACCGCTCTGACCAAGACGAACACCCGTGTCGGCCCTGGCGAGATCGGCCCGGGCCACCTCGCCGAGGCAGGGGTGCGCAACCGGATACTGAACCTGCTCGACAAGGAAGTGGTTGAAAACGGTGCCCTGCGCCTCGCCGTCGAACTCGGTTCAGCAGTGCCCAGTCTCGTGCCCCACATCAATCGGATCGCCCAGTCCGCCGTTTCGGACAGGACGTATCGGGCACCGGGCCACGACGTCTTCGTGACACCTCGGCGGGTGCGGTTCAACGAGATGGAGTACGCGGTTCCCTTCGCATCCGGCGCCGAGGTGATTGCTGAGATCCGCGCAGCCATCGAGTCGAGAGGATGGACGATCTCATTCCCGATCGAAGTCCGATCTGCGGCCGCCGACGATGTTCCGCTCTCGACCGCCTACGAACGCGACACGATGTACATCGCGGTGCACCGGTACGTGAAGGACGACTTCGCCGAATATTTCCGTGTCGTCGAACAGATCTGTCGACGTCACGGGGGCCGCCCGCACTGGGGCAAGATCCACAGCCTGGGCGCCGGTGAACTGCGTGAACTCTATCCGCGTTTCGAGGACTTCTGTGCGCTGCGGAACCAGTTGGACCCGCAGGCGGTGTTCGGCAACCGATTCACCGACTCCCTGTTCGGGCTGGGTTCGCGCGTGAGCTGAACTGGTGCGTGGGCTGAGCACACGTGCGGGCTGAAATCGGGTGCGGGCTGAACTGGCGAGTGAACTGAGAATTTCCAGCTGACCTGCCCACGGGCTCCCACCAGCAGTAGGGTGGTCAGGATAGTCTCGATGATCGGCCATATCCGTTGTCGTTGGGAGATACGGCCGCAGCATTCCCTAAGAAATGGAATCCTCGATGTCAGATTTCGAAGCGCAGGCCCAGTCGGACCCCGCGGTCTCCAACAGTCCGGAGAAGGAGAAGGGACGACGTCGATCGATGATGGTCGCCGCCTTCGGCACCATAGTTGAGTGGTACGACTTCTCTATCTTCTTCTACGTCGCGACCATCCTGACCAAGGAGTTCTTCGGCGATCGGCCGGACTCGCTCTTACTCACCTTGGGTGTGGGAGCCGCCGGCTTCCTGTTCCGCCCGCTCGGTGCCATGGTCTTCGGTCACCTCGGCGATCGGGTCGGCCGCAAGTCCGCGCTGGTCGTCTCTGCCGTGCTCATGGCCGTCGCGATGCTCGGAATCGCTATCATGCCCGGATACGAGACGATCGGCATCTGGGCAGGTGTCGGCATGGTCTTCTTCCGTTGCCTGTCCGGATTCTCCGTCGGCGCAGAGTACACCGGAATCATGGTCTTCCTGATGGAGTCGGCCGGCAGTAAACGGCGCGGACTCGCGGCCAGCTGGGCGGCGGCCAACAGCGAGGTCGGAGCGCTCCTGGCAGTCGGGTCGGGAGCATTCCTGGCCAGCACACTGTCCGCCGAGGCGATGAGCTCCTGGGGATGGCGCGTCCTGTTCATCTTCGGAGCTCTCCTCGCTGCGCTGATGATCCCGCTGCGTCGAATGATGGAGGAGACGGACACCTTCAAACGCCTGCAGGCGGCGGAGAAGACGAAGCGGGCGCAGAACGCGAAGAGTGACAAGCCTGTGGTCTCACGCGGTCGCTCCCCGCTGCTCATCGCCTTCCTGCAGCAGCCCCGCGCGATCCTGGTCGCGTTCCTCATCTCCTCGATCGGTTCGGTCAGCTACTTCCTCAACATCACCTATGTGCCGACCTATATCGAAGAGGTCTCTCACGTGAAGAACTCCGGGTCTCTGGCGCTGGGCACCATCGCCGCCGTCGTCGCGATCGTCATCACGCCCCTGTTCGGCCTCGCCTCGGACCGCTTCGGGCGGAAGAGGACGCTGGCAGTGCTGATGGCCGTCTTCATCCTCACCACCATTCCCGCCTACGCACTGCTGGCCGATGGGAACTCCGGGGTCGCGATCTTCGGCGTCGCATTCCTTGCTGTGCCGGCCGCCGGATGGAGTGCTGTGGCAGCGGCCATGGTGCCTGAGCAGTTCACCGGCACCAGCCGCTTCTCCGGAATGGCCATCGGCTACAACGTGGCCACGGTCCTCTTCGGCGGACTCTCACCGCTGATCGCGACCGCACTGATGAGCTCCACCGGCCTCACGCTGGCACCGGCGATCTATGCGACCGTCATCGTCGTCGTCGCAGGTGTTCCGACGTTGTTCCTGGCGCGCAATATGGCGGGCAGGCCCCTGGCGGAAGTCGACCGTGACAAGGATCTTGTCCCCGCCTGAGGCGAGTTCTGCTCCGTTCTGGGATCAGCGCCGGTCCCCTGGGGTCAGTGTCGGGGGAGGCGTCCCAGAAGCCACGAGACGATCTCGGGCCAAGCGCTCTCGGAGATCGAGCGCCGCAGCAGACCGTGATGGCCGATCTGGGCGACCCCGAGTTCTCGCGGCGTGAAGGTTCGTCGTTTCACCTCGGCGAGGCGGACATGGTCGACGAGTGCGTCGATCTGCGCTGGTGAGGCCCAGTTGTCGTCGCTGGCACCGATCGCGAGCACGGGCGTGCGCAAACGTGCCATCCGGGCCGCGGCTCCCAGGCTCGGATCGTCGAAGAAGTACTCGGACATACAGACCCAGCGGCCCCATTCGAGCATGGCCGCAGTCGGGATATCCTCGCCGAGTCCGAGGCGTCTGCCGGGCGCATAGCCGACGAGGGGACTGATCAGAGGGCCGAGTGTTCTGAGGATGAGACCGACTCGCAGACGTTCGCCGCGGGGATTGATGTCGCGCAGCGCCGCTCGTGCCGTGCCCACGGTGACGAAGCCGCGCAGGTCCTCTGTGGCGTTGCCCAACAACAGAGCATGACCACCGAGGCTGTGCCCGAGTGCGAGTTTCGGCAGCTCGGGAAATTCAGTGTTGGCCCAGGCAGCGACGGCATTCGCATCCTGCTGCATCCAATCGCGCATCCGCAGCTGTGAGTGCTCCCGGGCCGGGCCGGAGGCGGCAACGCCTCGTACATCGTAGGTGAGCACAGCCAGGCCGCGTTCGACCGCGTATTCGGCGAAGTACGTATAGAACCGGGCCGGTGTGGCGGTGGCGGGGTGGATCGTGAGGAACCCGACCGGCGTCTCCGGCGGCATCAGCACGGTGCCGACGATGTGGCTCGCCCGCTCGGAGTCGGTGTGTCTGGAACCAGCGGCATCGGTGTGCGTGCCGCCGGTGACCGGAATGCGCACGGAACTCATCATTGTGCTCGTCATGAGCACAAGGTTAGTGAAGATCGACCGTATTATCTACCGGTCGGTAACAGTGAGTTCCGTGCGCCGAGATCAGCCCTGTGTACGGGCTTTCCAATCGGAGACCTCTGACTCAGCCAGCTGCGCGGCAACGCCGACGTAGGTGGCCGGAGTCAGTGCCGTCAGCTGTTCGGTCTCAGCCTCGGGCAGTCCGAGACCCGAGACGAAGGACTGCAGGTCCGTCTGGTCGATGCGCTTCCCGTGAGTGAGCTCCTTGAGCTTCTCGTAGGGGCTGTCCATGCCCGGCACGCCCTGCAGGCCGGCGGCGCGCATCACCGACTGGATCGCCTCACCCAGGACCTCCCAGTTGGAGTCGAGGTCGGCGGCCAGCGCCTCTTCGTTGATCGCGAGCCGATCGAGGCCCTTGATCAAGTTGTTCAGCGCCAGCACGGAATGGCCGTAGGCGACACCGATGTTGCGCTGCGAGGTCGAGTCCGTGAGGTCGCGCTGCATCCGTGAGGTCACCAGGGTCGAGGCGAGCGAATCGAGCAGTGCGCATGAGAGCTCGAGGTTCGCCTCGGCGTTCTCGAAGCGGATCGGATTGACCTTGTGCGGCATCGTCGAGGACCCGGTGGATCCTGCGACGGGGATCTGCTTGAAGTAGTTCATCGAGATGTAGGTCCACATGTCCGTCGCCAGATTGTGGGCGATGCGGTTGAACCGTGCCATGTCGGCGAAGAGCTCCGCATCCCAGTCATGGGACTCGATCTGCGTGGTCAGCGGGTTGAATGTCAGGTCGAGGCTGCCTTCGACGAAGGTCTTGGCCAGTTTCGGCCAGTCCGCGGTGGGCACGGCGGCCAGGTGGGCGGAGTAGGTCCCGGTCGCACCGTTGATCTTGCCGAGGAATTCGCTTGCCTTGATCCGCTCATACTGGCGGCGCAGACGGTGGACGAACACTGCGAGCTCCTTGCCCATCGTCGTCGGCGTTGCCGGTTGACCATGGGTGTGGGAGAGCATCGGCACCGTGGCCAGCGCCGAGGCGGTGTCGGCCAGTGAGTCGATGAGTGCCTTCGCACGGGGCAGCCACACATCAACGGTGGCGCCCTTGATCCCGAGAGCCCAGGACAGATTGTTGATGTCCTCAGACGTGCAGCAGAAGTGGACGAGCTCGCTGAGATCGTCGGCACCGAGTTCGACTAGCGCTTCTTTGATTGTGTACTCAACGGCTTTGACGTCATGAACCGTGACGGCCTCATGGGCGGCCAGGGTGGCGATCGTCTCCGCATCGAAGTTCTCGGCGAAGTCACGCAGCCCGGTGACCTCGTCCTCGGTGAGGCGACGGACTCCCTCGATCACGGAGTTCTGAGCGAGGTGGATGAACCACTCGACCTCGACGATGATCCGATTGCGGTTCAGGGCCGCCTCGGAGAGGTGATCGACGAGGTCAGCGGTGTCTTTGCGGTAACGGCCATCGAGTGGTCCGAGAGCAATGGCGGGTGAGATGTCAGCAAGCGAAACAGTCGGCATGATGTCATTTTCTCATGAGCCGCGTGCAGACGGGGAACCGACCATCAGGCGGTCGGGCCGAGACCCGAGGTCCGGGCTGTCTCTTATGCTCCACCTCCTGTGGATTGGGCCGCGACTTCGGCGTCGGAACCCTGTGGAGCGTCGACCGATTTCCACAGGACGAACCGGAGACCTTCCAAGGGAGCGGGCCGCTTCGTACGGTGAAGGCTGACGCCGAGTCGAAGGGAGGACGACAGTGATCACCGATGAGCTGGCACTCAACCGGGATGGGTGGAGGCGGCGAGCAGATGAGCTGCGCAGCCTGGCTCAGACCTGCCGGCAGGTCGAAGGATGGGACTCCCCGGCAGGACGGATGCTCGGCGATCGTCTGCTGACCTGTTCGGACTCGATCACCACCCTGGCAGAGAGAGCAGACAAGCTCGCCGAGGCCTACGACCTGCATCTGCAGGTCGTCTCGGTGGGAGGCCGGATCCAGATATGAACGAGGGAACGAGGTCGGCAGTGGGGGCGGGGAAAGCTGCGGCTGTGCCGGGCAGCAAATGGTTCGCCGTAGACAGCGCACGAATCATGGGGCTCCCTGAACGGCTGAGGTCGCTGTGGCCCCACGAACTGATGCCACGTGCAGACGCTGCCGTGACCACCTCGGCGGGGGATCCGGCATCAGGGGTGACTGGGGCAGCGGAAAAGGAGTCCAGCGGAACGCGGACCGGGGGGCAGGGGATCACGGAAACGGTGATGCTGGGGGAACCCACCGGCAGGGAATCCAAGCGCGGGCTGGATGTGCTCACCGCCTGGCTGACCGGTTTCACCGCCGAGCTCAATCTCACCCGCTCGCGGATCACCATCGTCATCAGTTCCGGGGCCGAGACCGCCCACCTCGAGGTGTCCCTGCTCGATGACATCTGCCTGGGCATCCTGGTGCTCCACGGTGAGGGCTTCGAGGAGTTCGCAGGCTTCGAACTCCTCAGGCGTCTCCGCCCGCAGGAGCTCGGGCAGGTCACCGAAGAGCTGAGCTCTCTGATCGACAGAGACTGTGTGCTCACCCTGACCTACCTGAGTGAGGCCAGAGTCGCCGGGATGGAGTTCCTGCACAGAGTCGGCGGAACCTGGGCCCGGCCGACGCTGGAACGAGACGGTGAGACGATCACCATGGGAGCTGAGCACAGCCTTGAGTCCAACGCGGTGCGAGTCCTCCTTGCGGCGACTCTGACTCGCCTCCAGTCGACGACCGTCCTCCACCCATGATCGCGACCCGAACCACCGGCGGTCCACAGCTGAAGATCGATGACCGGGCAGACTCCAGCGGGGACGAACTGCAGCGCATCTGCACCACGATCGGTGACCTGTCTGCGGACGGGGCGCTCGCCGACTTCGATCTGGCCACACTCCTGACGCAGGTTCCTGCTCCACTCACAGCGATCAATCTCGATGCCGCCCGAATCGTCTACTTCCACCAGTCGACGCGGGTGCTCATCGAACTCGAAGCCACCGTCCTGGCCGTCAGAGCCGCAGTCTTCGCCTACAGGCAGGCGGAGAAAGGCGTCAGCGAGACCTTCGGCGGACTCCTCGACTATTTCGGATACGTCAGCGGTCGCGTCATTGCCATCACCCTGCCTGTGACCATCCCGATCGGCATCGCCGTCGGAGCCCCGATCTACCTGGGTCTGAAGCTCCTCGATGTCACAGGTCTCGACGATGTCGTCGCCAAGCACTTCGGCATCGACCTGGCGCAGACGAAGGCGGCGGCCAAGGAAGCCTTCGTCGCCCTCCTGTTCGAGCACTCCGATGTCTCAGGGGCCATCATCGAACACGTGCTGCCGGGAATCGTCGTCGGTTTCATGGGGCTGCCGCCAGCGGTGCTGGCCACCGAGGGCGATCATGGGCTGTGGCCACACGACTCGTCATCGATGACCGCGTGGGTCCTGGGAGGTGCGAACATGTTCGGACTGCTCCTGCCCTCAGACGTGGAGGTCTGGAAGGCGAAGGGACTCACTCCGGCCGATGATGAGCCGCCGCGTGACCTCGAGGACCTCTATCGCAGAGAGGCGGACCGCCACCGCGGTGCCGACTCCGGACAAGTGCGGATCGAGGAGATCACCTCCCCCGACGGCACTACTCGCTACATCGTCTACGTGCCCGCGACGACCGACTGGTCACCCGAGTCAGGACAGAACACCACCGATCTGACGACGAACGTACAGGCAATGGCCGGCAATGACACCGTCATGGCTGAAATGGTCCGCCAAGCCATCGCCGATGCGAATATCGGGACAGATGCCGAGGTCATGTTGGTGGGGTATTCGCAGGGCGGAATCACTGCCGGTTCCTTGGCCGCCGACCCGGCCTTCCTCGCCGATGTGAATGTCACCGCACTCGTCACAGTGGGAGCACCGATCTCAGATTTCCCGGTCGACGAGGGCATCGATGTCCTCTCGATCGAGCACGAACAGGACCTGGTGCCCGACCTCGACGGCAACGAGAATCCAGCCACAGACCAGTGGTCGACGATCACCGTCGACTACGATCCCGAACAGCTGCGCCAGGCCCCGAACCTGCAGGGCAAGACCGATGCCGAACTCGACGAACTGTTCTCCTCAGCCGGAGCCGCACACTCCTCAGCTGCCTACGCCGCCTCGATCGGGCTCATGCTTGCAGGCGGTCATGCCGGACTCAACCGGTTCACCGCGAAGAACTCAGAATTCTTCACCGGTGATCTCAAGGAGACGAGGGATTACCAGGGGAAACGCAAGCGAACATGACCCGAGTCCAACCTCGGCGAGCTGGGGCTCTGGACTGGTCGGACATGCGTTTGTCGGACGTTGGACCAACTCTGCGACCATCGACAATTCGACATGGAAGCCTTTGGACGTGAACGACACGCGCGAAATTCGCCTCCTAGGCTGAACCCGACCATAACAACTGGCGCTCGACGCACATGGCCGATGTGGCATGCGGTCGGTGGATTCGGTATCGTGGTATCACCTGTGAATCACATCACTCGAGGGCGAGAACTCACACCAGAGATCCCGTCCGCAGGACACCGTCCGCCACTGGTCACCTCCGGTGCGCTTGGACCTTGAACAAAGGAGAACTGAAATGACCTCCAACATTTCAGTGGGAACCGGGACTGCCCACAGTCAGTCATCGGAACCTCGGATGATCCAGATGCTCACCGAAGACGGCAATCGCGTCGAATCCGGTGAATATGACGCTTTCGCGGCAGAGCTCACCGATGAGGATCTGCGCGGCTTCTACCGGGACATGGTCCTGGTTCGTCGCATCGATGCTGAGGGTGCGGCCCTGCAGCGCCAAGGACAGCTCGGCCTCTGGGCGCCGATGTTCGGTCAGGAAGCGGCCCAGATCGGAATGGGACGGGCGGCACGCCCCAAGGACTTCGTCTTCCCCACCTATCGTGAACACGGCCTCGCCTACACCCGCGGCGTCGAACCCGAAACCCTTCTCGGCATGTTCCGTGGCCAGGACCACGGCGGTTGGGACCCTCAGGAACACCGCTTCCACACGTACACGATCGTCATCGGTTCGCAGACGCTGCACGCCACCGGCTACGCCATGGGCGTGTCCATGGACGGTGACGTCGGCACCGGTGACCTGGAACGCGACACTGTGGCCATCGCCTGCTTCGGCGACGGAGCCACCTCGCAGGGCGACGTCTCAGAAGCGCTGACCTTCGCCGGAGCCTTCCACGCACCCGTGCTCTTCTTCTGCCAGAACAACCAATGGGCCATCTCCGAACCGACCCACGTCCAGACCGCGGCACCGTTGTGCAAACGCGGCGAAGGATTCGGCGTACCCGGTCTGCGTGTAGACGGCAACGACATCATCGCGATGTACGCCGTGGCCAGGGCCAGCCTGGATTCGGTCCGCGCCGGCAACGGCCCGATGCTCATCGAGGCCTTCACCTACCGTCGCGGCGCCCACACCACGGCCGACGACCCGACTAAGTACCGTGACCGGGCCGAGGAAGAGATCTGGGAGGACCGCGATCCGCTGAAGCGGCTTCGGGCCTACCTCGACAACCACACCGAGACCGCTGACGAGTTCTTCGCCGAGGTGGACGCTGAAGCCGACACTCTCGCTGCTCGCATCCGTCACAACTGCATGACCATGGAAGATCCCGATCCTGTCGAGATGTTCGCCCACGTCACCTCCGAACCTCACTCCCTCGTCGATGAGGAACGCGCGGAATTCCTCGCGTACCAGGCCTCGTTCGCCGATGCAGGTGAGGCCTGATGGAGAAACTTCCCCTGTCAAAGGCCATTACGGCCGGAATGCGCAAAGCCATGGAGGACGACCCGAAGGTCGTCCTCATCGGTGAGGACATCGGTAAGCTCGGCGGCGTCTTCCGTGTCACCGAGGGCCTGCAGAAGGATTTCGGTCCGCAGCGGGTCATCGATGCTCCACTGGCCGAATCCGGAATTGTGGGAACCTCGATCGGCATGACGCTGCGCGGCTACCGTCCGGTCATCGAAATCCAGTTCGACGCTTTCATCTTCCCGGCCTACGACCAGATCGTGACTCAGGTTGCCAAGCTCTACAACCGCACCCTGGGCAAAGAAAGAGTGCCGATCGTCATCCGTGTGCCCTATGGCGGCGGAATCGGTTCACCCGAGCACCACTCGGAGAGTCCGGAGACGGTCTTCGCCCACCACGCTGGACTGCGCCTGGTTTCACCCTCGAATGCCCATGACGCCTACTGGATGATGCAGGAAGCGATCAAGAGCGACGACCCGGTGATGTTCTTCGAACCCAAACGCCGCTATTGGCTGCGCGGAGACGTGGATACCGCGAACCGCGGCGACCTGGGAATGCACGATGCCAGTGTCATCTCCACGGGCACCGACGTCACCCTGGTGGCCTACGGCCCCCTGGTGCCCACGGCCAAGGACGTCGTGGCAGCAGCGGCAGACGAAGGTAAGAGCGTCGAACTCATCGACCTGCGCAGTCTCAGCCCGATCGACTTCACAGCGATTGAGAAGTCGGTGCAGAAGACCGGTCGCCTGGTTGTCGCACACGAGGCGCCGACCTTCCTCGGACTCGGCTCTGAGATCGCGGCACGCATGTCGGAGCGCTGTTTCTTCAGTCTTGAGGCTCCAGTCATCCGAGTCGGCGGCTATCACACGCCGTACCCCGGCTCACGGATGGAAGAGCACTACCTGCCTGACCTGGACCGCATCTTCGATGGTGTCGACCGGGCACTGGCCTACTGACTCAAGGAGAGTTGATATGTCTTTTGAATTTTCTCTTCCTGACGTCGGTGAAGGCCTGACAGAGGCCGACCTCGTGTCGTGGAAGGTCGCCGTCGGCGACACCGTCACCGTCAACCAGATCCTCGTCGAGATCGAAACAGCCAAATCTCTGGTCGAACTGCCCAGCCCCCAAGCCGGACCGATCGAGGCTCTGCTGGTCGAAGAGGGCCAGACCATCGAGGTCGGAACACCGATCATCCGCTTCGGCGGCGACGATTCCACCGGCAGCTCCACGACCGCGGGAGCATCGACACCTGGGACAGGAGATGCACAGGCTTCGGTCGAGAGCGGAGACGACGCCGAAGGCGGCGCCACCCTCGTCGGCTACGGTGCCAAAGCAGTCTCGTCTAAACGTCGTCCCCGCAAGGGTGCTGGCGTTCCGGCGCCGGCAAGCCCGACCTCAGCGTCGGCCGTACCGGAAGCTCCGGCTCCGGCAGCGCCGGCACCTTCCGCTGCACCAGCCGAAGCCGCTGCACCGGCAGCCGCCTCGGCAGGCAAGCCGCTGGCCAAGCCTCCCGTGCGCAAGCTCGCCAAGGATCTCGGCATCGACCTGGCAACGGTCGCTGCGACAGGTTCACGCGGCGAAGTCACTCGTGACGACCTCAAGGCCGCAGCCAGCGGCTCTGGAGCAGGACTCACCGCAGCGGCAGTTTCGAGCGCGGGGGCCGCGGCCGCCTCAGCGGGGGTCGGTTCCACCGGCGAGCTCGAAGAGCGGATCCCGTTCAAGGGCGTGGCGAAGATGATGGCCAAGGCCATGGTCGAGTCCGCGTTCACGATGCCTCACGTCACCGAGTTCCTCGACGTCGACGTGACCGAGACGATGGCCTTCGTGCGAAAGCTCAAGTCCACGAAGTTCCTGGGCGAGGACATCAAGGTCTCTCCCTTGCTGCTCGTAGCCAAGGCTGTGGCCTGGGCTGTTACCCGCAACCCGCGGATCAACTCGTGCCTCGAAGGCGAAGAGATCGTCATCAAGAAGTACCTCAACCTCGGTATTGCCGCAGCCACTCCGCGTGGTCTCATCGTGCCTAACATCAAGGGTGCACACGCGATGGGCCTGACCGATTTGGCTCAGGGCATTCAGGATCTGACCGCGCTGGCTCGTTCGGGCAAGACACCTCCGGCAGACCAGTCCGGGGGCACGATCACCATCACAAACGTCGGTGTCTTCGGCGTCGACGCGGGAACTCCGATCATCAATCCCGGCGAGGCCGCGATCCTGGCCTTCGGGCAGATCCGGAAGAAGCCCTGGGTCGTCGGTGATGAGATCGTTCCACGTGACATCACGACGCTGTCGGTGAGTGCTGACCATCGCGTCGTCGATGGTGAAATCATCTCGAAGTTCCTTGCCGACGTCGGTCGTGGACTCGAGGATCCGACACTGCTGCTGGCCTGAGGCGAGCTCAGACTTCCCCCGTAGAAATCCACGTCGCAGTCATCAGTCTGAATGCGACACCACGGCGGAGCGTCGAGACATCTATGCGTGCGTAGATGTCTCGACGCTCCGCCTGTGTGGTGGGGCTCTACCGTTGTCTCGGCGCGTTATTGATGTTGCGGCGAGGGAACACCGCCGCGAACAGCTCGGAACCTATTTGTCGAGGTAGGCGCTGTTGTCGGCCGGGCTGCCGTCCTTGACGAGGCGCTTGGCGATGCAATGATCTCGATCAAGCCCCCAGGAGCGGCACTGGTCCAGCGCAGGCTCGGCATCGCTGTAAGGGGTATTGATGATGGTGACCCAGTAGTTGTCGTCCTTGTAGGAACCCCAGTCCCCGCTGTGGATGAGGATCGCACCCGGGTATTTGACGCGGTTGGTCTCGAACTCGTCGAGGATGTCCTGTGCTGACCATGTCTTGCCGTCGGCCTCGAGTCCGATATCTTTCGCGCTGACCTGCGTCACCCATTGGCCTTCGATATCATCGGCCTTCGCCGTGCCTTCCTTCGTGTAGGTGGACAGTTCCTGCTGTGGGCTCGCCGTCGGCTGCACCAGTGACTCGGAAGGGGATGGGGAGGCGGATTCAGACTCGTCGCCGCCGAAGTCGACGGGCACGGTTCCCGATGACGGGGCCAGCGAGCGGATTCCGAAGAAGGCCAGCAGGCCGAGAATCATCATGATGGCGATGATGACAATCGTGATCTTGACTCCGTTGCCCTTCTTCGGGGCGGGTGTCGGCTGGAGCGGGATCTGTCCGGATGCCGGGCCGCCAGGCCCGTGCGCTGCGTGCCCGGGTCGACTTTCCCTCGGTCCGTGGCCTTGTGTCTGCCCGCGAGTCGCGGTGTGGCCTAGGCGTTCTGTTGGTTGCGTTCCCTGGGGGGCCTGAGCCTGTCCCTGGAACGGGGAGGCGCTGACGGGGGCGAAGACGTTGCGAGTCCGATTTTTGGATACGGGTACGTCGCCAGTGTGCTTCTCGAGGTATTCGTAATAGGTCGAGGTGTCGAAATCAGCAGCACTCTTGGTGGACTCCTGGCCCGGCGACAGGGTCAGACTGGCACGATCCGTTTGGTCCTTCTGCCAGTCATCGCTGGTCGCTGGACGGATTCGCGGCCTCGGTGGAACGTCGCTCATCGGTCCTCCTGAGTGCCAGATGTGGTGGCAATCATCTTCTTACCTTGGCACGACATCGGCACGTGTTCAACACGAGCCAGAGCAGGACGCATTGCCTGCTGGATCATGAGAGCGTACCTGGGTGCGCGATGAGTGCGAGGCGCGAAACAGTGTTCGCCCGCAAATACGGAGGCAACGCGTTCTCGGCCGCTCCGGCGCGACCCTACCCATGGGGTGTCGCGACCGACATTCAGTGAATTTGCTCTGAAGGCCTGTCTCTCACTAAGATTGTTATCTGTTGTGTCGTAGGAGTTCGATCACCGATTGATCTGCTGAGGCCAACATGGTGCTCACCCACCGCTGCACTCCAGCTTCGGCCAATCTCTCACAGGCTACGGCTTCAGCGCTGGTGAGACATCTCGCCCAAACGGGCAAACCTGTTTTGGCGTACACAATTTTCATTGCGAACGCCGCATACCGGGCGACTGTCTGGTAGGTGGTCGGGCATTTGTCCGACTGAGCAGCATTCGTGAAAATTTGTTGATGTCTTCCGACATCGGCGCAAGCCAGCGTGGATCCCACGCAGACCTGCTTGCTTCGAGAGTCGGTAACTTGTGAACTGGAGGAGAGTCATGGCAGCAACCTGCCAAGTAACCGGGGCCGTCCCTGGTTTCGGACATAACGTGTCCCACTCGAAACGAACCACTAAGCGTCGTTTCAACCCGAATATTCAGAAAAAGCGCTACTTCGTTCCGTCTCTGCGCCGCAGCGTCACCCTGACCTTGTCCGCCAAGGGCATCAAGGTCATCGACGCGCGCGGAATTGACGCGGTCGTCGGCGAACTCATTGCCAAGGGAGTGAAGCTCTGATGGCTAAAGCACAGGACATTCGTCCCATCATCAAGCTCAAGTCGACAGCAGGTTCGGGGTTCACTTACGTGACCCGCAAGAACCGCCGCAACAACCCGGATCGCATGGTTCTCAAGAAGTACGATCCAATTGTTCGTAAGCACGTCGATTTCCGAGAGGAGCGCTGAGCGCACATGGCTAAGAAGTCAAAGATCGCACGCGACAAGCAGCGTCGAGTCATTGTTGAGCGCTACGCGGAGCGTCGTGCGACGCTCAAGCGTCAGCTGACACACCCAGACAGCACCGACGAGCAGCGTGAAGAAGCACGCCTCGGACTGCAGAAGCTTCCTCGCGATGCCTCACCAGTGCGTGTGCGCAACCGTGACCAGGTTGATGGCCGTCCACGCGGCTACCTCCGCAAGTTCGGCCTCTCCCGTGTTCGTTTCCGCGAAATGGCACACAACGGCGAGTTGCCCGGCATCACGAAGTCAAGCTGGTAATCTCGAGGAAGTTCGTTATCGGAAAAACGGACCGGTAACCGACCGACTTGTCCTAAGGAGGACGCTTTTATGGCTAAGAACCGCAGTGAGCTCGTAGCAGAAGTTGCAGAGAATTCCGGATTGACCCAGAAGCAGGTTTCGGACGTTCTTGATGGTGTCTTCGATGTCTTCTCCGACGTCGTCGGCAAGGGCGAAAAGCTCACCATCCCAGGATGGCTGTCTGTTGAGCGCACCGAGCGTGCCGCTCGCAAGGGACGCAACCCGCAGACCGGTGAAGAGATCCAGATCAAGGCCGGCTACTCCGTGAAGCTGTCCGCTGGTTCGAAGCTGAAAGCTGCCGCTGGCAGCCCTAACTGAGCCTTCGCGCATCAGCGTGAAATGACCCGGACCGTCTGGTTCGGGTCATTTCTTGTCTCCTCGCCGAGACTTCGACCACGTCCGGGCCCCGCAGTTAGCTCGGCTTCAGACTCCGGCGATATCCTTGAACCATGAATGAAGCGGCGGTCTGCCACCAGTGAGCACTCAGGTATTCGAATCGGTCACCCGATTCACGTCTCGCGCCGCCGTTCCCCTCGTCGTCATCGGCGGACTCGCCGTGGGTCTGGCCGCGATGCTATTCACCGGAGCGGCTTCTGCGACGCTCCTCAATGACCCAGGTCCCTACGTTCGGTACGGTCTGCCCGCCGCGAAGTTCGTCTTCAACATTTCAATGGCACTGACCTTGGGCGCACTGATGTTCGCCCTCCTCATCCTGCCCCGCACCCGGGGGCGCGGCAGGAGCCGGAAGGCGACTGCCGCAGCCGCCAATTCTGGGGTCCCCGACGAGACCCCGCTCAATGTGCTGTGGGAAAAGACCCTGAAGATCGCCGAGGTGGCCTCGGTCGCCTGGACCATCTCCGCCGTGGCCGTCCTCGTCCTCACCTTTGCCGACACGGTCGGTGCGCAGGCCTACCTCGACTTCTCCAATCAGCTCGGCGTGTTTCTGACCCAGATCGCCTTCGGTCAACTCTGGACACTCATCGTCGTCCTCATCGCCGTCACCTCGACCCTGTGCTTCGGCACCCGCAGCTACCTGGGCATCGCTTTGGCAGGCGTCCTCGGCGTCGGCGTGGTGATCCCGCTGGCGCTGATGGGACACTCCGCCGAAGCCTCCGGACACACCCAGGCCGTGAACAGCATCGGTCTCCACCTAGTGGGCATCATCATCTGGTTGGGCGGCCTCTTCACCATCGCTCTTCTGGGCTCGGACCTCGCCCGCTCGCACCAGCTGCGCACCACGATCGAACGCTATTCGTCGTTCGCGCTCATCGCCTTCGCCATCGTCGCCTATTCCGGTGTTGTGAACTCCCTGCTGCGCGTTCACAGCTTCGCTGACCTCATGACCCCTTACGGGCAGGTGATCGTGGCGAAGGCTTTCGCGACTATTCTGCTCGGTCTCGTCGGGTTCTGGCATCGCCAGTTCGTCATCCGACGACTGGGGGACGCCGCCTCGGCGACTAGGGAATTCTGGCGCCTCATCATCGTGGAATTCATCATCTTCGGCGCCACCATGGGCCTCGCGGTCGCTCTGTCACGGTCTCAACCCCCGGTTTCCCAGGAACCTGTCGGCGACCCGACCCCCGCAGAGATCCTGACCGGCGACCCACTTCCGCCCTCGCCGAGCTTCGCCCGCTACTTCACCGAATGGTCCCTGGATCCGCTGTGGGTCGTCGTTGCCGTCGGCCTGTCTGTGGCCTATATCGTCGGGTTCATCAACCTCCGGCGCCGAGGTGATTCCTGGCCGATCCATCGCCTGATCTGCTGGCTGCTGGGCATGATCTTCCTCGTCTACGTCACCTCCGGCGGTGCCCGGGTCTATGGCGAGATCCAGTTCTCCGGACACATGATCCAGCACATGCTTCTCATCATGGTGGTGCCCCTGCCGATGGTCCTCGGTGCGCCCATCACGATGCTCATGCGGGGGACGAAGGCGCGCACGGACGGTTCGCGCGGCATCCGCGAATGGGTGCTGTGGCTCGTCCATACTCCGTACATGAGGTTCTTCGCGAACCCGATCTTCGCAAGCGTGAACTTCGCTGGTTCGCTTGTGATCTTCTATTACTCGGGCATCATGAAATACGCGCTCGAATGGCACCTCGGCCATGAGCTGATGATCATCCACTTCCTCGGCGCGGGCTATCTGTTCGCGCAGGCGCTCATCGGCATCGATCCCGGAGTGAAGCGACCGGCGTATCCGCTGCGCCTGCTCATGCTGCTCATCACGATGGCCTTCCACGCGTTCTTCGGCATCTCGATCATGAGCTCAGAAGTTCTCATCGAGGGTGATTGGTTCGGAAACATCGGCGCTGACTGGGGCTACTCGGCAATCGAAGATCAACAGTTGGGTGGTGGAATCGCCTGGGGCATCGGTGAGCTCCCCACCCTGTTCATCGCGATCATGGTGGCCTTCCAATGGTCGAAGTCCTCGGATCGCGAAGCCAAGCGAAGCGACCGCCGCGAAGCCCGCACCGACGACGCAGAACTTCGCGCCTACAACGACATGCTCGCCAATATGGCACAGCGCGACGCGAACTCCAGCCCACGAGGCAGATGACTGCACACCTCGTGTGCGGGAATGTGCACAGATAATTCCCGAATTCGAGCCGTTCCTGCACCCATTCATTCTTCACATGGCGCACACTGTTGCTTGGATCATATTTATCTACGGCGTGACACAATCCGCGCCGATGACGTGGACCTGAAGCCGCATAGCTGGGGCTTACAGGCACACCTCCGCACGGGCTGAGACGCCACAGCAAGTCGATTCGCGCATTCAACGCTGATGCGGATCGTGGAAATCAAGGAGAGTCATGAGTTCTTCGAACAATGCCGAGAGAAAGACGATTCGCACCCAGCTGCGCAAGGTCGTCGCCGCCTCGATGGCTGGAACTATCGTCGAGTGGTAGGAGTTCTTCCTCTACGGAACCGCGGCCACGCTGGTCTTCCATATCCTGTTCCCGCCCTCGGACGACCCGCTGAACGCGATCCTCGCGGGCTTCGCTACCTATGCTGTCGGGTTCATCGCGCGGCCATTCGGCGGCATCATCTTCGGCCACTTCGGCGACAAGTACGGACGCAAGAAGCTGCTGCAGCTCTCGATCATCCTCGTCGGTGCGGCCACATTCCTCATGGGCTGCCTGCCGACCTTCGACTCGATCGGCTATTTCGCTCCGGTTCTGCTGGTCATTCTGCGCCTGATCCAGGGGTTCGCCGTCGGCGGCGAGTGGGGCGGCGCCGTCCTTCTCGTGGCCGAGCACTCCCCGAACAGGGAACGCGGGTTCTGGGCATCCTTCCCGCAGTCGGGTGTGCCGCTGGGCAATCTGCTTGCGACCGGTGTGCTCCTCGTCCTTACGGCAACACTTACCGAAGAGCACTTCATCTCCTGGGGCTGGCGCGTCGCCTTCTGGCTCTCGGCCGTCATCGTACTCATCGGTTACTACATCCGCACCAGGGTCTCCGACGCTCCGATCTTCGATGAGGTTCAGTCCGAAGAGATCGAGGAGGGAGTGGACTACGGCATCAAGGCCGTCTTCAAGCGCTACCCCCGCGAGGTTTTCTCCGCGATGGGACTGCGATTTGTGGAGAACATCCACTACTACCTGGTCGTGACCTTCTCGATCACCTATCTGGCCATCGCCGTCGGTGTCGAACAGGCAGAGATCCTCGGCGTACTGCTCGCCGCCCACGCAATCCACGCAGTCATCGTGCCACTGGTCGGAGCGGCAACGGACAGAGTCGGTCGTAAGCTCCCCTACGGCATCGGCATCGCGTTGACGGCCACCTGGGGCTTCTTCGCGTTCCCGATGTACGACACCGGCAACGCCTTCGTCATCTTCCTCGCACTGCTCATCGGCCTCATCTTCCACGCACTGATGTATGCCGGTCAGCCGGCCATCATGTCGGAGATGTTCCCGACCCGCATGCGCAATTCGGGCGTCTCGACCGGCTACCAGGTCACGGCTATCGTGGCCGGATCGTTTGCGCCGATCATCGCCACTGCGCTGCTGCAGAAGTTCGAGTCCTCGGTGCCGATCGCGTTCTATCTCCTCGCAGCCGCTGTGATCTCGATGATCGCGCTTCTGTACACGAAGGAGACGAAGGGCATCGATCTGCGTTCACTGGATCAGGTGGACAAGGACCGTCGAGACGCCGCGCAGCGCTGATCACTTCATGCTGATCGCGCTGAGCTGATCAGATAAGGCTGATCAGCTCACCACCACACGGTATCGGGCGGTTCCGATGAATATCGGCACCGCCCGAAACCATGACAGCGCACAATACAGTGGAAGCACAACACGTTTGAAGGGACAGCAATGGTCGATCTCAGCAGCAAACGCGCCCTCGTCACAGGGGGCGCCTCCGGCCTCGGCAAGGCTATGAGCGAAGCTTTCGCCGCAGCCGGAGCGCACGTTATCGTCGCAGACGTCCACGCGGAGTCTGCGGAAGCCGTGGCCGACGACATCGGAGGGCAGGCGTGGACGGTGAATCTCGCGGATACCTCGGCGCTGGATGGGGTCGATCTCGACGTCGACATCCTCATCAACAACGCCGGCATACAGAGGATCCACCCGATCACGGAATTCCCGCTTGAGGAATGGCGGCTCATCAACACTCTCATGCTCGAAGCCCCCTTCGTGCTCACCAAGGCCGTGCTGCCGGCGATGTGCAAAAGGGGATGGGGGCGGGTCATCAACCTCTCCTCGATCCACGGCCTGCGCGCCTCGGCGAACAAATCAGCCTATGTGGCCGCTAAGCACGGGCTCATGGGACTGACGAAGACGACCGCGCTGGAAGCCGGCCCCCAGGGCGTCACCTGCAACGCCATCAACCCGGGCTACGTGCTCACACCCCTGGTCAAGGGGCAGATCACGGACCAGGCGAAGACGAACGGCATCAGCGAAGACGAAGTGCTCGAGCAGGTCTTCCTCGGCCACTCTGCGGTGCCGAAGCTTGCCGAACCGGAGGATATTGCGCAGTTGGCGCTGTTCCTGGCCAGTGACGCGGCCGCCGTCATCAACGGCAGTGCCCACAGCATCGACGGTGGTTGGTCCGCGGCCTGAGACCCTAAGTCTCGACGTGCGAGTCTGTCTCAGAGAACTTCGAGGACGCTGCGGACCCCTGCATTGCGCAGGGATTCGTGGCGGACCGAAGCCCAGTAGGAGACAGGCTTCGAGAACTCCTCAGGCAGCACCTGCACGAGGCGACTGTTGCCCACAGCGAGGAAGTCGGGCAGGATCCCGATCCCAACTCCGTCTGATGTGGCAAGCACGTGCGCATGCACCGAGGTGGAGCGGAAGAATCCCTTGCCGCGCGGCAGTGCGTTGCCCGCCTCGTCGAGGTCATCGACCTGGAGCGAGTTCTCGATGTAGTAGACAAGACGATGCTCGGCAAGATCGTCAAGCGTCATCGGCAGCGAATGGGTTTGCAAGTATTCGCGGGAGGCGTAGAGCTGGAGCCGATAGTCGCGGATGTGCTTCGCGACGCTGCGTGGAGCGTCTGGCCGGCCGACGACGACCTCGATATCGACGCCCGACCGGTACTGCCGGGCCCGCTGCGTTGCCGTGATGAGTTCGAACTGCAGACTGGGATGGCTCCGTTGCAGCTGGGCTAGGGCCGGCACCGCGAATTCCAGGGCGAAGGCCTGCGGACAGGCCAGGCGAATCGTCCCGGATAGGGCAGAGCTGGAGTGGGCGTCGATGCGCCCCAGAGCAGACTCGATGTCCTCGGCCACCGGCAGCAGGAGTCGTCCGGCAGTGCTGAGCTCCCAACCGTCCGGTGAGGCCACGAGCATCCGCTCGCCGTAGGCTTTCTCCAGCGCTGCGATACGTCGGGACACCGTCGTGTGGTTGAGGCCGAGGCTGTGCGCGGCGGCGGTGAACTTTCCCAGCCGAGCCACGGCAAGCAGTGTCAGCAGATCTTCGGGAGAGATCTGCGAACCGGACCCGCCTGGTGCATATGAAGCCATAGTGGTTCCATCCTATCTGCGTGCGCGCACATATCCGGTGCGGAATATGTGATTCTGCGCGAACCGTGTTGCCTCAGCGACTGGCGTAATGTGAGGGGAAACACTGCACCACCTGAAGAACATGATGCGAGGAGGCATATTATGTCGACAATTGGATGGGTCGGCCTGGGAAACATGGGTCGTCCGATGACCGCGAATCTGGTGAAGGCCGGTCACACTGTGAATGGTTTCGATCTCGTGCCAGAGGCCGTCGCCGCGGCAGCTGAACACGGTGTCACTGCCGTGGGCTCGATCGCCGAGGCGGTCGCCGGCGCCGACATCGTCTTCACAATGCTGCCGAAGGGTGAGCACGCCCGCACCGCATACCTGGAGCCCAACGGCGTGCTGGCCAATGCTGACAGGAAGACCCTCCTCGTGGATTCCTCGACCATCGACTTCGACTCCGCCCGCGCCCTGCACTCCGAGGCAGCCAAGGCCGGCTTCCGCTTCGTCGATGGTCCGGTCTCCGGCGGCGTCACCGGCGCCGAAGCTGGGACTCTGACCTTCATGCTCGGCGGAACCGATGAGGATGTCGCCGAGGCGAAGTCCTTCATCGAGCCGATGGCCGGCAACATGTTCCACGCCGGTGGAGAGGCCGCTGGTCAGGCCGCCAAGATCGTCAACAACATGATGCTCTCGATCAGTCTGCAGGGCGTTGTCGAAGGTGCAGTGCTCGCCGAACGTTTCGGGCTTGACCCGAAGGTCTTCTACGACATCGCAACAGTCTCCTCCGGAGACTCCTGGCCGCTGCGCACCTGGTACCCCGTGCCCGGCGTGACCGAGACCGCAGCCTCGAACAACTCGTTCCAGCCCGGCTTCGCCACTGCACTCATGCACAAGGATGTTGGACTCGCCCTCGCCGGCGCCGAAACGCAGGGCCTCGACCTGCCGGCCGCGCAGCTCGTCCACGCTCAGCTGCAGAAGCTCATGGACGAGGGCTTCGACGGCCTCGACACCTCGGCGCTGATCAGGAACATCGATCCGAAGGCCCCGGGCCTGCCCGAGTAGATGCTGCAACGCGACCTCATGGCTCGCAGACTCCGGGTTCTCAGTCGACCGCTCCCACGGTCGGCAGTCCACCCGGGCCTGCAGGCTGCGCAGGGACGTGGAAGACTGGAAGCATGAGTTCTTCAGACACACCTGCATCACTGACCGAGGACGCGATCGCGTCTATCAGAGACAACCTTGACGAGGTTGCCGAACGCACAGCGACCGCCGCCGAGGCGAGCGGACGAGCACGTGATGACGTGCGCGTGCTGCTCGCGACCAAGACTCAACCGGCAGAGAGGATCCGCGTCGCCATCGAGCACGGCTTCACGCTCATCGGGGAGAACAAGGTGCAGGAGCTGGTGAGCAAGGCCGATGACATTGCGGATCTGGACCATCAGGCGCATCTCATCGGCCCCCTGCAGAAGAACAAGGTCAATCACACACTGCGCCATGCGCACTGCATCCAATCCGTCGACACTCTTGAGCTTGCGACGAAGATCAGCAATCGACTGGACGTCCTCGATCAGACCATTGACTGCTTCGTGCAGGTCAACACCTCGCGTGAGGACTCGAAGTCCGGGATCGCGCCCGAGGATGCTGAGGCACTCATCTCCGAACTTCGTGGGTTCACCCGGATGAGATTGCGCGGACTCATGACGATCGGTCTTCCCGGGCGGACGCCCGAAGAGATCCGTCCCAGCTACACCGAACTCCGTGAACTCAGCGAGAAGCTCCTCACCTCGGGCGTCATGCCCGCCGAAGCGAGCGAACTCTCCATGGGGATGAGCAGCGACTTCGAACTCGCCATCGCCGAAGGCGCCACCATGGTCCGCGTCGGTTCGAGCGTCTTCGGAACCCGCGACTAATCCTGACGCGGCTTCAAGGCACGGCCGTCACTACCGCTGGGACTCTGCGCCTTCTGGCGGAAGTGGGCTCGCAAGCCGTCGATGAGCGCCCCGCGCCAACAGGCAAAGTCGTGACCGCCCTGATAGACAGACAGCGACGTCTCGCACCCCTTATTGCTGAGCACCTCAGCGAGTCGGCGCGTGTGATCGATCATGAGGTCCTCTCGGCTGCCTACGGCGAGGTGGAACTCCACCTCGGGGCGCTTCGCCTCTGAGAACTGGCACGTCAGCCAGGTGTCGGTGTTGAGTCGGTCGAGATCGGCCGGGCTTGCCTCGCCTCCCGGATGCCACCAGAGCGACGATGAATGTGCGAGGACTGCACCGACAGCTGTGGGGGAGTCGAGTGCCATGAGCAGGGCCGACAGCCCGCCCAGGCTCTGACCTCCAACGATCCGCTGCGAGCGGTCGGGCAGCGCATAGCCCTGCTGCCCCAGATCGTCCTCGATCTGTGGCAGCAGCTCATCTGTCACCTGCTTGAGGAACTCCCGGTTGCCTCCAAGAGCGCCGACCCGCAGCGCGCGGCTTCGGGCGCCGATGCCGATGATCACGATCGGCGGCAGACCGGCCGCTTCGCAGGCGCGGGCCACATCGAGCCCTTCGAACCAGTCGTCGCCGTCGAAGAGGACGAGCAGACCCTCCGGCCGCTTCGTGTCGGGCGTATAGACGTGCACCGGGCAGGTGATCCCACCGATCTCGCGAACGGAAGTAGTTACGAATCCGGGGGCCGCCTCGGCGGAGGACCACATGCTGTGATCGGGTGCCAGGGGCCCGGAGAACACGGAGGTCCCGACGGTGGGCTCGGACACGTTCGGCCTGCGCAGGGGCGCATCGGCGTTGAATCCATCGACGAATACCGACGGCCCGACATTCCGCCCCGTGCCCATCGGCTCTGGCATGTCCGAGGTCGAGGGGCTGAAACCGTAGGAACAGCGGAGATCGGCGGGCAAGGTCAGGGTCACGCCCCAGATTCCCATGCCGGGCACGCGGCTCATGATGCCCAGTGCCTGACGGTGTTTGTCGGTTACCCGATTGGCCACGAGTCTCACACTGCGGATCTCGGGGTCGGTGACGCGGTAGAGGAATGTGATATCCCGCATATCTTCGTCGGTCTCACACGGGTTGACTATGGGGGTGCCGAGCGTGGCGACGTCATTCCAGAATCGCTCCTCGCTGTCGGCAGAAGCGCTGGCGATCCCGGTGTCGGCCCCAAAATAGGCGGCCTGAATGTCTGTGAAGCGCACGAATGAATCCTTGCAGATGGTCCTTCTGGGCAGGTGTGGACGGTATCGTCCGAGCAGCCGGGTGAGTATCGCATTGCGGACCTCGAGGTTCCGCGCTGGACAGGACTGCTGACAGCATTGCTAGTCTAAGGGATTAGGTTAGGCTTACCGACATAGAAGCTCATCGGATTCTTGACGTGCTGGGTGGACTCAGTCGCCGGTCGAGTTCTCTGCACCGCTCCATCGCGATGGCTGGCAGACCCACGAGCACCCTGAATGGCTTCACCCTGAACGGAACCACGACAACGTCGCCCGGGATCTCGGAAGAGATCGCGGCTGTACCAAGGAAAGCAATGAAAAAGAGCTTGACGATCATCGGTGCCGCTTGTGCCCTCGCACTCGCCGGCTGTGGAGGGGCCAGCTCCGGAGCCACGAATGACACCTCCGACGAGGCGGATTCGGGCTCAGACCTCTCTGTCCCCCTTCCGGAAGGCTGGGAAAAGGTCGGGGGAACAAGCGACTTCTCCTCGATCGAGGCGGAGCCGAAGCTGCCGGCGAAGGTCAAGGACGGCACGGACACCGAGGTCGAGGTCAAGGACATCGACAAGATCATCGTCGCCGGGGACGGGGTCGCCTCCACTCTCGGAGCGCTCGGCCTCAAGGACAACATCGCCGCCGCACCCGAGAACTCGACGTCCCCGGAGGGGCTTGGGGCGCCGGAGCACTTCGAATTCACGAAGGAAACGGGAGTCGAGGGACTGCTCGCGATGAACGGTACCCTCTTCATCGGCGACAACACCAAGCGTCATGGCTCGGTCGCCGAGCAGTTCCGTGACGCCGGCACCGAAGCTGTCGTCATGGATGATCAGCAGTCGCAGGGAGACAAGCTCAAGGCCGTTGCTTCCTATGTGGGAGCCGAAGACGCCGGTGAGGAACTGGCCGAACTCGTTGACGACCAGCTTGCCGATGCCGCCACGATGGCCAGGGAATCCGATAAGCAGGATCTGTCCGTCATCGAGGTCACGGCCAATGGTGCAGGAGGGCAGAACGCAGTGGCGGGCACCGGAACGCCGGGCAATGAGATGATCGAGACCCTCGGCTACACGAGCGTCGGGTCGGAGTCGAAGCTGCGCGGATACTCCCGCGAATTCAGCAACGAGGGAATCGTCTCCTCTGCGCTCGACGTCATCGTCATGGCCGAATCCGACTACGAGAAGTGGGGCGGTGAGGAGGGTCTCTGGGAGGCATTCCCGACGCTCCAGCAGACCCCTGCCGGAGAGAACTCCGCGATCTTCGTCATGCCCGATGCCCAGCTGAAGTATTCCAGCCCCGAAATCGGCGTCGGAGCCCAGGCTCTCGCCAAGGCCGTCGCGAAGCTTCCGTGACTCGGTCAGTCTCCGAGCACAGCAGTGTCACGAAGGATCATCGTGGCACTGCTGAACCCGGTCAGCGCACAGACCAGAAAGCCGAGAGGCGCGCAGACAAGAAGTCGGAGAGGCGTCATGATGTGCGACGGCTGCCGCTTCTGACCTGTGTGGTCATCGGCCTGGCCGTTCTGGCTCTGCTCATGACCATCTCGGCGTCGGTCGGTCCGCTGCGCATACCGCTCGGCGACGTCGCCCGGATCGTGTTCGCCCAGCTGGGACTCGTCGACGGTGGGGACCTCAGCCAGCGCGACGTCTCGGTCGTGTGGCAGCTGCGCGTCCCCCGCGTGCTCATGGGCGTCTTGGTCGGTGCGGCGCTGGCGATCTCCGGTGCCGCTCTGCAGAGCCTATTCAACAACCCGCTCGCCGACCCCGGCATCATCGGGGTCAGCGGCGGAGCCTCGGCGGGCGCGGTCGGCGTCATCGTGCTCGCCGGCAGCTCCATCACCTGGCTGCTGCCTCTCGGCGCCTTCCTCGCCGGTCTCGCGGTCACCGGCCTGATCTACGTCCTCGCTCGGCCCGGTCGCAACACCGGAACCTCGCGCATGCTGCTCGTCGGTATCGCCGTGGGGTCCGGATGCCAGGCGCTGACCGGCTTCTTCACGTTCATCGCCGATGATGCGCAGCTGCAGACGCTGACGTTCTGGCAGATGGGCTCGCTGAGCAAGGTCACCTGGGCGCAGATAGCGGCGACCGTGCCGATCTTCGTCATCGGGTTGGCCATTCTGCTCATCAGCACACGCGCTCTCGACGTGCTCACACTTGGGGAACGCGAAGCCCAGCACCTGGGTCTCAACGTCAAACGGAGCCGCCTCGTCATCATCGTCGCGACCGCACTGCTCACGGGTGCGGCGGTCGCCTTCGCCGGTGCTATCGGCTTCGTCGGGCTCGTCGTTCCGCACATCGTGCGCATCATCGTCGGCCCCGGCCACCGAGGACTGCTCCCGATCTCGGCGATCGTCGGATCGATCCTCATCGTCGCCGCCGACTGCGCTTCCCGCGTTGTGGCCCCGCCGGCCGAGGTGCCCATCGGACTCTTCACCGCGGCCGTCGGTGCGCCCTTCTTCCTGTTCCTGGTCGTGCGAATGCGGAAAAGCTCATGGTGACGAATATGATGAGAGAAGTGATGAAGGAAGCAGAGGACCCCACCGCCGAGGTTGTCATCCGAACAGAGGATGTGACCTTTGCCGTCGACGGTCGTGAGCTCGTCTCCGGAATCTCGTTCAGCCTGCGGGCCGGGGAAGTCGTGGCTCTCGTCGGGCCCAACGGTGCTGGAAAATCAACGATGCTGTCCCTGCTGGCCGGAGATGTCGCGCCGACGCAGGGCAGGGTGGAGATCTCGGGCATCGACGTTCGTTCGTGGAAGCCAGGACCCCTGGCGAGGAAGCGATCGGTCATGCTCCAGCACAACAGTTCGAACTTCTCGTTCAGTGTGAGAGAAGCCGTGCATATGGGGCGTCTGCCCTGGGGCGTCGACCCTGTGCGCGACGAGGAGCTGGTCGCCGAGGCGATCGAGGACTCTGATCTCGCCGGTTTCGAAACCCGGGATATCACGACGCTGTCCGGTGGCGAGGCCGCTCGTGTCTCCTATGCCCGGACGAGAGTGCAGACGACGCCCGTCATCTTCCTCGACGAACCCACCGCGGCCCTCGATCTCAAACACCAGGAGACCCTGCTGCGATCGGTCAGGAATCTGCGAGATGAGGGAGCGGCCATCATCGTGGTCCTCCACGACCTCAATCTCGCTCTGAGATATGCGGACCGAGTGCTCGTCTTCGGCAATGGAGAACTCGTCGCCGATGGAGTACCGGAAGAGGCGTTGAGCGAGGAACTCGTCGAGGAAGTCTACGGCCAGCGCGTGCGCAGGCTGAAAGCCGAAGGAATCGACACCCCGATCCTCATCCCCGTGTGACGTGCGAAGCCCAGACCCGAGGTGTGCGAAGCTCCGGTTTGAAACGTGCGGAGCCCCGCGGAACCCACAAAGCGCGGAGGCGCGCCATCCCGGGCCGCGACGGAAGGTCACATGATGACACCCGGACTCCCGCCTCGGCGGTGAATCTGTGAAGATGGAGGCATGACTAACAGTCCGCAGGAAACCGCAGCCTCGGCGGGAGATCCCTCCGCTGCATCATCGTCCACCGTGTCGAAGTCCGCCGTGCCCCACGTCGTCAAGGTGCGCGCACCTGAACTCATCGGCCGCCGATGGATGAATTCCGGAGGCAAGGAGCTGAGCCTGGCCGACTTGCGCGGCAAGGTGATCCTGCTCGATTTCTGGACCTTCTGCTGCATCAACTGTCTGCACGTGCTGGACGAGCTGCGCCCGCTCGAGGAGAAGTACGCACAGGAACTCGTCATCGTCGGCGTCCACTCCCCGAAGTTCGAGTTCGAGCGCACAGTCGAGGCCGTCGATCAGGCCGTCGAGCGCTACCAGGTCGAACACCTCGTCCTCGACGACCCGGACCTCGTTACCTGGCAGGCCTACACCGCCCGGGCCTGGCCCACATTGGCCGTCATCGACCCCGAGGGCTACCTGGTTGCGACCCTGTCGGGTGAAGGCCACGGCGCAGGGCTCGGTGAGATCATCGAGGGGCTCATCGAAGAGCACTCGGCGAAGGGCACACTGCACTCCGGCGACGGACCATACGTGCCGCCACCTGCGCCGGAGACCGAGTTGTTCTACCCCGGGAAAGTCACCGCACTGCCCTCAGGCAACCTGCTCGTCGCCGATTCGGGACACCACAGCCTCGTCGAATACGATTCCAGCGGACAGACAATCATCCGCCGCATCGGCACCGGTGAACGCGGAGCGGACGACGGCGATCTCACCTCGGCGAGTTTCAGCGAACCCGGCGGCATCACCGTCCTCCCCGATGATGTGGCGGCGAAGGCCGGCTATCACCTCGTCGTCGCCGACACCGTCAATCACACGCTGCGCGGCATCAACCTCGAGACCGAAACCGTGACGACGATCGCCGGCACCGGTGCGCAGCATATGGTCGGCGCGATCGACAACGTGGTCGGCACCTACGGTGAACTCGGCCGCTACGACGGTCCCGCTCTCGACGTGAAGCTCTCCTCGCCGTGGGATGTCCTCTTCGTCCCTTCCACCGCCGAGGTGGTTGTGGCGATGGCAGGCAACCACACTATCTGGTCGTTCGACCCCGAAGCCGGGTCGATCCGCCTGCTCTCGGGCACCATGAACGAAGGCCTGGCCGACGGCGACTCTGAGAACGCGTGGTTCGCGCAGACATCGGGCCTTGACCTCAGCTCCGACGGTGATGTGTTCATCGCCGACTCTGAGACGTCTGCGATCCGCCGCCTCGACCCGAACACCGGATCCGTGTCCACGCTCATCGGCGAGGGACTCTTCGACTTCGGATTCCGCGACGGACCCGCAGCCGAAGCCAGGCTGCAGCATCCCCTTGGGGTGCGGAGACTGCCTGATGGTTCGATTGCGATCGCCGACACCTACAACGGGGCGATCCGCCGCTACGACTTCACCACGAACGAGGTCTCGACCCTGGCCCGTGGCCTGCGCGAACCTTCCGACATCTTCGTCCTCGAAGCCGCCTCAGCCGCCTCAGCCGCCTCAGCCGCCGAATCGACCGACGGCACCGAAGCCGCTGAAGCCGAACTCCTCATCGTCGAGTCCGCCTCACACGCCCTGACGAGAGTGAAGCTGCCCAAGGATGCTCAGCGCGTCGACGAGGGTGCGCTCACCAGCAATCGCCCTTCGACCGAGATCGCGTCGGGCCCAGTGTCCGTGACCGTGAGCTTCACTGTTCCAGCAGGTCAGAAGCTTGATGACCGGTGGGGTGATCCTACGTATCTGCAGGTTTCGTCGACACCTCCAGAGCTCATCGTCTCCGGCGACGGAGGAGCTGAAGGTCTCAAGCGCGACATCGTCATCAACCCTGAACTTGCATCAGGGGTCCTGCACGTGACCGCACGCGCTGCCGCCTGCGACGGCGAACCAGGCGGAGAGATTCCATTGCACGCGGCATGCCATCTCTACCAGCAGGACTGGGGCATTCCAGTCGACCTCGTCGCCTCCGCCCCCGCTGAACTCACCCTCGACCTCCGCGGAGCCTGAGACTCGCCGCTACTTCACGGTGACGTCGCCGAGGCGGCGCGGATCGAAGCGGACCTGTGAGGACTTGACGATGACAGAGCCTCCCATGACGAAGGAGAGGGTTTCGTCGAAGTCATGCTCGGCCGCTGTGACGATGTCGCGGTAGCGCCCCTGGATGCGCACCTCCACCGTTGAGGGAGTGAGCTCGAGGTCATTGCCCGAGGCGGCCAGGCTGACCCGGGGTTCACGTACCAGCGACCACTTCACATCACCGAGGATCTCGTTGTCCGTGTCGTAGCCGAACACACAGTCCGAGGGGTACAGAGTCTTCGCCTTCACACACTTGTGCAGATGCTCGCTGACCTGTTTGTCGACAGCCTGCTCCAGCTTCGCAGTGGGCTCGGGCGACAGCGCGATCTGGGCGGTGTCGGTCGGTGCGATCACCTCGGCGCGTTCGGGCTTCGACTTGAGATAGGTCGCATCGAAGCCGACGAGGTAGGTCGCTGGGAACAGCACGGGGACCGTTCCGGCGGCGACTCCGTACCCGTTGACAGTGGCAGTCGACGAGCCTTCGACCTGCAGATCAAGGGTCGGCCACTTCTTCTGCTCGATGACCCACCTGTCGAAGAGCCCGGCAGCCGCCGGCAATTTCACCATGGACAGGTCCACGGTCTGCGTCTGCGAGGACAGCACATAGCTCAGTGAGACCTTCGCATGGTCGTCGTCTATCGAGACCGTCTTCGCCTCGGCATCGCGCGGCAGGTCGGGAGCGGCAGAGAGCACATCATGATTGAGTGCCAGAGTCGATGACGGGGTGGGGGAGGAGAGGTAAGAGAACGCGCGCTCGGCATCGGCATGCTCGATTGCCGAAATATAGGCTTCAGCGGCGCGGGCAGGTGTGTAGACGGTGAGGTTGAGGAGGGGAACCGCGGCCACAGTGAGGACGATGACCAGAAGCGCCGAAATCAGAAGTTTGCGCGAAGTTCGCATTGCTTCTCCTGAATCGGTGGGGGATGGAGGGGATTTCAGTTTAATGCCAATTGCCCGCAACTTGAGGCCATGAGCAGTGCGGACACACGGGACAGTGGAGTGGCAGGGGTTATTCCACCGAATACGCGTGCAGCGCCGAGGTGTCGACCTCGACGAAGACGTGGGTGCCGATTTTGACGTTGGCGCGCAGTGAGGCGATCGATTCGCCGAGGCTGGGGTGCAGGACTCCGAATCCACCCCCACCCCCGGAACTACCAGAGCTACCGGAGACCCCGGCCAGGTCGGCCAGGTCCACGTCGAGGGCGAGTCCCATCTCCGTATCCACCGGCGAGAGTTTCGCCTGCAGGCAGGATCCGCGATCGCGGAGTCCGATCACAATGGCTTCGAACACCGTCGCCGAGGTGAACGCCGGGTCGTGTTCGTCCAATGATAGGAGCGCACTGCGCCACCCCAGCGTGACGAAGACCTTCCCGTCGAGTTCTGTTCGCGCCTTGACCGCGGAGTGACCGATCGACAGCCAGCCCTTGCGCGCCAACCCGGAATAGACATTGACACCGCTGAGTTCGGCCGGCAGGGAGCCCCGAGGTTCCGTGACGACCTGTTCCAGAGTGCCGAACGCGACGAGCTCACCTTTTTCGATATTGGCCGTCCCCGCCTCGGCGACGGTGAAATCGGTCAGCGTATTCGAGGTGAAGACGATCCCGCGGCCGTGTGCTGCGGCCAGATCGGCCAAGCGGCCGCGCAGGCCGGCACGCACATGGCCGGGGACGGATGCGAAGGGGTCGATGAAGGTCAACCATGTCGAACCGCTCGCCCACGCCACAGCCAAGCCGAGTTTCGCATATTCACTGGCATCGAGTTCGCCGAGCCGGGACTTCAGTGTTTCGGGTTTGACCCCGAACTCCGTGTACGCCTGAGCCAATGCCGCCTCCCCAGATCCGGCATTGGCTTCGCGAAGATACTTTCTGACCCAGCTGCGCACACGAGTTCGCCCCGACCGGAGACCGGTCGGGAACTGCGGTGGAGGTGCGACGTCGGAGCGCGCAGCAACGGACAGCACCACCTCAGTGGTGCTGTCCGTGCTGCCCATGAGACCGAGCATTGTCCCTGCTCGGAGACGACCGAGATCGATCTGGTGTCTTCCGAGGTGCAGCCCCGCTAGGGACAATTCATCGTTCAACGGACCTTAGAACTCCGCAGGATCGTCGGAGGCGGTCATCCGCCGACGAGTGATGACGACAGCTGCGGCACCGACGACGAGGAGTCCGACGCCGAGGGCCAATCCGGTCATTTCAGCACCGGTGCGGGGCAGGTCGCTGCCACTGTCGCTGCCGTTGGCTCCGCCTTCATCGACCGAGGTGCCGTTGGTGACGACGGTGAAGCTGCCGCCCTGTGGCTTGTCGAAGCTGTCCGCCTGGGCACGAACATTGTAGGTTCCCAGAACAGCCTTGACCTTCGCCTGCACTCCGAAGGTCGCCTTGCCCTCAGAATCAGCTTCCTTGGTCATCGTGTAGCGATCGACCTTGCCCTGGGCATGCTCGACCGTGATCGTGATCTTCTCACCTGGCTGTGCACCGGTGATGCCGAGTTTGATGCCCTCGTCGAGGAAGTCCTCGGAGCTGATCTCGGTCGGATCGATGATGAGCGCCTGGGTCGCGGTGGCCGCGGCCTTCTTCTCACCCTCATCGGTTCCGGGGCTGGCCGGAGCGGTTGTCTCCGAAGGCGCTGCCTCGGTCGCGTCCGCGGTTTCCGGAGCCCCGGACTCCGGAGCCTCGGACTCTGGAGCCTCAGATTCGGTGGGAGCTGGTGCCTCCGTGGTCTCGTCAGCTTTGGCCTTCGACTTGTCGTCGGTGTCCGTGGGCTCGGGCGTCTCGGACTCAGTCGGCTCTTCGGACTTGGTCTCAGAAGGCTTCGGTGCGGCCGGCGTCTCCTTGGCCCTCTTGGTCTCAGAAGGCTTCTCGCTCGGCTCGTCCGACTTGGTCTCAGACGGAGTCGGCTTTGCGCTCTCGGATGGGTCCTCCGTCTTGGTCTCCGACGGGGTTGGAGCAGGACCGGTTGCAGAGGTGCAATCGTCGCCCTTGGCCTTGTCGTCGACGTCTGAAGCGCTGGGCACGACCTCGAAGGACACCTTCGAGGAGTCCTTCTCGGTCTTCTCATCGGTGAGGTAAAGCGAGTAGTTGCCCGCAGGAACCTTGGCGTCGTCCGTGACGGAGAAGAAGTAGGTGCCGGACACCTTGCCCTTATCGTCGACGGTGAGCTTCGTCTTCGGCGAGTACTTGGATCCATCGGTGCCGACGACCGTGACGGTCGCCTTGTCATCGGGGGTGAAGCCGGTGCCGGAGAATCCGATGCCCTTTTTGCGGTCCGCGATATCGGCCCGGGTCACCTGTGCATCTGACAGAGTCGCCTGTGGGTCCGAGCTGTCGGGAACCTTGGAGTCGGTTTCGGGGTCGTCAGACTGCTGTGCATCGTCATATGCACAGAGATTACTTGCTGCCGGCACCGTAGCGGACTCTGTCGCTGCGAACGCGGGAGCGCCAGCAAGACCTGTCAATGCAACGGCTACTGCGGGGGCAAGCACAAGACGCGAGGTCTTCACAGTAATGCCTTTCGATTGTTGTCAACCCACGAAAGGCGATGGAACTCCCGGCATTCCTTGGCTTAAGAAGAGGAAGGCACCATCGTGCGCGGGTTCGTACAGCTCCTAACTCTAAGGCATTCACGGTCCCCTTTGGGGAGACACACGGGAGAAAACCAGCAAAAACAGCGGGGATTGTTACGGTTTCGTTACCAAATTGCGGCGTGTTGCGGCGGCTGTGAGATTTTTCGCCCCCTCTGGAGCCCCGATCACTGCACTCCTGAGCCCCGGGCGACTACCATCGGAAATGTGACTCTCCTTTCCGATCGCGACATTCGCGCCGAGCTCGACTCCGGACGCATCGCCCTCGACCCCTATGACCCTTCTCTGATCCAGCCCGCCAGCGTCGATGTGTGCCTGGACCGCTATTTCCGTCTCTTCGACAACCACAAATACCCTGTCATCGACCCGAGCCTCGATCAGCCCGAGCTCACCCGCTTCGTCGAAGCTGCACCGGGAGAGCCCTTCGTGCTGCATCCGGGCGAATTCGTGCTCGCCGCGACGCACGAGCTCGTCACTCTGCCCGATGATGTCGCGGCACGTCTGGAGGGCAAGTCATCGCTGGGGCGGCTCGGGCTGCTGACCCACTCCACTGCCGGCTTCATCGATCCCGGATTCAATGGTCATGTCACTCTGGAGCTCTCCAACGTCGCGACTCTGCCCATCACCCTGTGGCCGGGGATGAAGATCGGCCAGCTCTGCTTCTTCCGTCTCAGTTCGGCCGCCCTCAACCCCTACGGCTCCCAGGCCACCGGCAACCGGTATCAGGGACAGCAGGGCCCCACAGCTTCCCGTTCGCACCTGAACTTCTTCCGGAGGGACATGTGACCACTCGCCGAGAGCTGCGGATGCAGCGTGAGGGGGTCGAGCGTGTCAATGACACGGATGTCTCGGCGGACCTGCGCGGTTTCCATCTGCTTCTCCTCGATGAACAGGTCGAGGTCTCCGATGTGCTCGCGCTCGTGCACAACCGGCTGCCCGACCTTGCTCCCCGTCTGGACGACAACGGCCAGCTGAGGTTGAGCCGACATTCGCGTCTCAGTGAGGGCGTCGACCTCGACGAGTCTGCGATCGCCGCGCTCGAGTTGCCCGACTGGGCTCATCACGCGGTTGTCATCGACTGCCCCCGGGACCGTGAACCGGTACCGCCGCCGGATTGGTTCAGCGACGCCGACGGACTGCATAAGGCGTTTCCCCGGGGTCTGCCCGATAGGGAAGAGGAGCGGATGCTCAGCCTCATCCTGGCCGTGGCATCACGCCTGCACACAGGCATTCGCCTCGCAGACGAAGATGGCCTGCCGACTCGGGTCATCGTGCCCGATCCGGAGGCGAAGATCGATCTCTACCTCTATTCGCCCTATTGGCTCGAGCCTGATGTGGCACTGTCGCTCGTGCGCAAGCACGCCTCGCATGCCTTCCAGCAGGCGCTTCCGACGCCCGATGAGGCGGTCCTTGCCCAGGCTGCGATCGACGATCCTCTCTTCGACGCTTCGGCGCCGGTCATCCTCGACGGCTACTCCCTCCTCGTCCCGCTCGGGGACATCCACGAGGCAGCTGGCATCCTCGAAGTTCGTGTGTCCGAGGCTGACTGGGTGCCGCCGATCATTGCCAAGCATCTTCAGATGCCTCTCATCGAATATCACCTGCATTGGATGGATGCCGAGTCGAAGCGCTATCAGCCGGCCCAGACTCGGCGCTTCCGGCGGATGCGCAACCAGGTGGCCAGCCTCGTCGACAGCATCGGAGCGGAACTGCTCATCGGCTGTGACGGCACCGGCCTGGACGAAACCGGCTTCCTCGTCACGAGCAGCCAACTCCGCAGCTGAATCAGTCCGCTCCGTAGCCGACCCAGCCTCGTGCGCGAGCTGCCGCAGGTTTCTGCAACGAATTCTGCACGGGAATGTTCACCGTGTTCGTGGGGAATCTGCACGAATAGTGTTCAAAATGACGGTCGCCAACCGCTCCATTGATTGGGAGATACGTAGTGTGTCGTGAGAAAATACTGGCAAGCACTGCATTCGGGCAGATTATATAAATGACGGAGGTGTCCGCCGGTGATAGTCATGACAGGAGCCTTTTTCGGGGCTGCTGTCATTGCGTACCCACTGGTCAAACGCCTCGGTCGCAACGGGTTCTTCTTTCTTGCCCTGGTGCCGTTCGCTGGGCTGATCCTCACCCTCGCAAAGGTCCCCGATATCTTCGGGACAGCAGGCAGGCCGTGGGTCGAGAGCATGGGCTGGTTGCCGGCGCTCGGTCTCGACGGCATCTTCCGCCTCGACGAACTCTCCTGGATCATGAGTCTCCTGGTCACCGGCGTCGGTGCCCTCGTCTTCGTCTACTGCGCCCGCTACTTCCCGCCGGATGAGCCCGGACTGGCCCGGTTCTCTGCAGTCTTCATGGCCTTCGCCGGAATGATGTACGGACTCGTCCTCGCCGATGAGCTCCTCATGCTCTACCTGTTCTGGGAAGGCACGACGGTCTTCTCCTACCTGCTCATCGGCCACAGCCAATCCCGCCGCCGCTCCCGCCAGGCCGCGCTGCAGGCCCTCATCGTCACCACTGCCGGCGGACTGGCCATGCTCGTGGGCATGATTCTGCTGACCTCAGCGACTGGAACAAGCCAGATCTCGACCCTCATGGAGCGCGCGAGCCTCGATCTGGACACCGGACCGGTCATCGTCACAGCCGTAATCCTCATCCTCGTCGGAGCGGTGTCGAAGTCCGCGCTGATTCCTTTCCACTTCTGGCTCCCCGGTGCCATGGCCGCACCGACCCCGGTCAGCGCCTACCTGCACGCGGCGGCGATGGTCAAAGCCGGAATCTACCTCATCCTGCGCCTGGCTCCGGGCTATCACGCGCTGCCCGGTTGGTCAGAGACACTGCTGACCCTGGGTCTGCTCACGATGTTCATCGGCGGTTGGCAGGCCCTCAAACAGACCGACCTCAAACTCCTGCTTGCCTTCGGCACGGTCTCCCAGCTCGGATTCCTCACGACGATGGCCTCCTTCGGCTCTCCCGACATCACCAAGGCCGCCCTGGCGATGCTCATCGCCCATGCCCTGTTCAAAGCCTGTCTGTTCCTGTGTGTGGGCATCATCGACCACCGTGCCGGCACACGTGACCTGACGAAGCTCTCCGGAGGTTGGAAAGCCTTCCCAGTCGTCGCCGTCTGCGCCACGATCGCCGCGGCATCGATGTCCGGTCTTCCCCCGCTGCTGGGCTTCGCGGCCAAGGAAGCTGTCTATTCGACCCTCCTCGCCTCAGGTGACAAAGCATCGATCATCGCGCTGATCGGCGTCATGATCGGATCGATGCTCACCGTGGCCTACTCGGCACGCTTCGTCTGGGGTGCGTTCTCAAGCAAGGAGGGTGTCGACGACATCGCCCGCCGCGATGAGAAGGTCACCCTGATCATCTCCCCGGTCATGCTCACCGTGCTCACCGTGGTGTTGGGCCCGGCGGTCGGACTCATCGACGGCTACTTCGGAGCCTGGACCTCGACGCTGCCGGCCATCGACCCCGGCGACGGCGACTACCACCTGGCAATCTGGCACGGACTCGAACCGGCTCTGGCTCTGTCAGCAGTCACGATCGCAACGGGCCTCGGACTCTTCTTCGTCCGCGACTCGTTCGCCAAGGTCCAGTCGACTCTGCCCTCGGGCCTCGACTTCCACGACCTCTACAGCAAGCTGATCAGCTGGATGGAGAAGCTGGCCTTGTGGGTCACCTCCCGCACCCAGCGCGGTTCGCTGCCGTTCTATCAGAGCGTGATCTACCTCGTCCTCGTGGCGGGCATCGGCCTGGCCGTGATCACGAATGACACCTGGAACATCGATTTCAAACTCTTCGACACCCCGCTCGACTTCATCGTCGCCGCAGTCCTCATCATCGTCGCGGTGGCAGCGACCCGCGCCAAGAAGCGCTTCACCGCTGTGGTCGTCACCGGAATCTCCGGCTATGCAATGGTCGCCTACTTCGCATTCGTCGGAGCCCCGGACCTGGCGCTGACCCAGGTTCTCGTCGAGACCATCACTATCGTCGTCTTCGTCCTCGTCTTGCGCCGTCTGCCTGCCCGGATCGGTCAGAGCACCGGCCGCTTCACTCCGGCCTGGCGCGCCATCATCGGCGCCGCGGTCGGCGTGACCATGATGCTCGTCGTGCTCATCGCCGCCGGAGTGCGCATCAGCGACCCGGTGTCCGTGGACTTCGGCCAGCTCGCCTACGAGATCGGCCACGGCCAGAACATCGTCAACGTGACCCTCGTTGACATCCGCGTCTGGGACACCCTCGGTGAAATCTCGGTCCTCGTCGCTGCCGGAACCGGCATCGCCGGACTGATCTTCGTGCGCGGCCGTGAAGGACACCTCCATCGTTTCGTCTCCCGCCGTGACGGCACCGAACTGCAGGGACGTGTGCGCTTCCAGCCGGTCCCCGAGGAGATCGGCTACTTCCGCGACCCCCAACGCGAAGACGTGACGCAGCGTCGAGTCTCCTGGCTCATCGCCGGACGCACACTAGCACCACGCAACCGGTCCATCATCCTCGAGGTCACCGCCCGCCTGGTCTTCCACGCCGTCCTCATCTTCTCCCTCTACCTTCTCTTCGCCGGTCACAACGAACCCGGCGGCGGTTTCGCCGGTGGCCTCGTAGCCGGTCTGGCACTGGTCGTGCGCTATCTCGCCGGCGGCAAGTTCGAACTCGCCGAGGCGGCCCGCTTCACCCCCTCGAGCATGCTGGGAACCGGCATGATCATGGCCGTGCTCACTGGCATCGGCGGGTGGATCTGGGGCGACACCGTGTTCAGGTCCGTCTACCTCGAAGGCGATATTCCGGTGCTCGGGCACCTGTCGTTCGGAACCTCGACGTTCTTCGACATCGGCGTCTACCTCATCGTCGTGGGACTCATGCTCGACATCCTCAGATCCTTGGGCGCCGAGGTGGACCTGCACCAGGAGCGCGACGAAATGATGCTGACCAAACGACTCAACCAGTCATACAACCTCTCGGAGACCTTCAGCGTCGAGGCCGAGCACGAAGCGGTCTCGTCGATCCTCGACCGTGTCAATCACCTCGACGTGGACAACGGCGCCGAAGGGGGACGGCTATGACTCTGCCCTTCATCATGGTCCTGGCGATGGGAGTCCTCTTCGCCAGCGGCATCTACCTCATGCTCGAACGCTCACTGACCCGCGTGCTGCTGGGGTTCATCCTCCTCGGCAACGGCGTCAACCTCCTCATCATCCTCACCGCCGGCACAGGAAATCCGCCGTTGACCGACGGGGAGAACCTGTCCACAGAAGGTATGTCCGATCCGCTGCCACAGGCACTCATCCTCACCGCCATCGTCATCACATTCGCGGTCACCGCGTTCCTGCTCGCCATGATCTACCGCTCCTGGCGCTTGGTGCGAGCCGATTCGCTGCAGGACGACACCGCCGACCTGCAGGTGGCGATCACGAAGATGATCGACTCCGAGGCGGAGGCGAGCACGGACTACGACGACACCGAATTCGGTGATGAGGCCGAGAGCCCGATCACCGGCGCCATTGACCTCGACGACGACGGCACCCCCAAAGAACGCGACGCAGGCGAGGACAGCAGCGAAGAAGGTTCCAAGGGAACCACGATGGAGGAGAAGAAATGATCGATCTCCTTCCCGTGCTTGTGCCCTTGCCCGTCCTCCTGCCCCTCATCGGTGCGGGACTGGCGCTGGTGCTGTCGAAGCACTCACGAGCTCAGAACATCGTGTCGATCCTGATCTTGAGTGCGGTCATGGTCATCTCGCTCGTCATGCTCTTCGGCATCGATGCCAACGGCCCGCAGGTCGTGGCGATCGGCGGGTGGGAACCGCCGGCAGGAATCGTGCTCGTCGCCGACAGGCTCTCCTCGCTCATGCTCGTCGTCTCCTCGCTGGTCACCCTGTGTGTGCTCATCTACGCACTCAGCCAGGACGCCAACGACGACTCGAACGAGACCCCGATCTCCGTGTTCAACCCCAGCTATCTGGTGCTGTGCGCGGGTGTCGCAAACGCCTTCCTTGCTGGTGACCTGTTCAACCTCTACGTCGGCTTCGAAATGTTCCTCGTCGCCTCCTACGTGCTGCTGACCTTGGGTGCTACGGCAGAGCGCATCCGGGCGGGCGTGACCTACGTCGTCGTCTCGCTCGTCTCATCGGTCATCTTCCTGGCAGCGATCGGCGTCATCTACTCGGCGACCGGAACAGTGAACATCGCGCAGCTCTCCGAGAGACTGAGCGAGCTGCCGCCGGATGTGCAGATGATTCTGCATGTCCTCCTGCTCATCGGCTTCGGAATCAAGGCCGCGATCTTCCCGCTGTCCTTCTGGCTGCCCGACTCCTATCCGACCGCTCCGGCCCCGGTGACCGCCGTGTTCGCGGGACTGCTGACGAAGGTCGGCATCTATGCGATCATCCGGACCGAGACGCTCCTGTTTGCCGAGTCCTCCCTGCGAGTGCCTCTTCTGATAGCCGCGGCATTGACGATGGTGGTCGGAATCTTAGGCGCGATCGCCCAGTCGGAGATCAAGCGGATTGTGTCCTTCACCCTCGTCTCCCACATCGGCTATATGCTCTTCGGTGTGGCTCTGGGGACCACTGTCGGACTCTCCGCCGCCATCTACTACACGGTCCACCACATCATCGTCCAAACCGCGCTGTTCCTGGCCATAGGTATGGTCGAAATGCGAGGTGGGTCGACTTCGACGAGGTCCCTGGGTGGGCTCATGGTGCTCTCACCGGCATTGTCGATCATCTTCTTCATCCCTGCCCTCAACCTCTCAGGCATCCCGCCGTTCTCCGGGTTCATCGGCAAGGTTGCGCTCTTCGCCGCCGGTTTCGCCGATCACGACTGGCTCGCTGTCTCGCTCATCGTCGCCGGTACGGTGACCAGCCTGCTGACCCTCTACGTCATCGGGCGTACCTTCAACCTGGCCTTCTGGCGCGACCCCGCGGACGCGGAGGAGCCGAACGAGGAACTCGTGGCCGAGTTCGCCGAACGCAAGAAGGCCAAGCTCGCGGGCAAGCCCTGGAAGTCACAGATCGGGGTGCCGGGATCGATGTTCGCAGCCACCACGGTCGTGGTCGTCGCCTCGATTATCCTCACAGTCTTCGCCGGTCCCCTGTGGGATCTGTCCGACCGTGCTGCGGGAAATCTGCAGTCGCCGGTCAACTATGTGACGGATGTGTTGGGCGGTGATGGCTCATGAGCACGAATCGGCCTCCGCGGATGACGAAGGGACGCAGCTTCGTCCAGCAGCTCGTGCTGGTGTTCTTCCTCGTGGTGCTGTGGGTGATGCTCTGGGACTCCGTGTCACTCATGCACATCCTCTCGGGCATCATCCTCGCCCTGGTTGTGACCCGTGTCTTCTACCTGCCCCCGGTGGTGCTCTCCGGTCGGTTCAACATCATCCACGCCCTCAACTACGGACTGTGGTTCCTGTACTCACTCATCCACGCCTCTGTCGAGGTCGCCTGGTTCGCCTTTCGTCCTCGCGCGGTAGGTGCCGGTTCGGTCATCGCCTGTGACCTGCGCACGAGTTCGGATCTGCTGATGACGCTCGTGGCCGATACCGCCAGTCTGATCCCCGGGTCGATCATCATCGACAGCGACAGGGCGATGGGGGTCTTGTATCTGCACGTTCTCGACTGTGATTCCCAGGAGAAGATCATCTCTGCCAAAGCGCAGGTCTATCACATCGAGCGGCTGCTCATCCTGGCTCTCGGCTCTCACCGTGATCTCGCTGCGCTGAAGGTCAACCCCGACCCGATCGCCGACGAATACGGAGATGTCCGATGAGTCAGATCGTGCTCGACACCCTCGTCGTCGTGGCCTCGGTGCTGCTGGCCGCCTCGGCGGTCATGGCCCTTTATCGCATCATCCGCGGACCCTCGATCCTTGACCGCATGATTGCCACTGACGTTGTGCTGGCCTCCATCATGTGCGGTCTGGGCGGGTTCATGGCGCTGTCGGGTCGCACGGACCTTCTGCCCGTGCTCATCGTGTTGGCGATGCTCGGGTTCGTCGGATCCGTCAGCGTCTCCCGGTACGTATCCAAGTCCGATTCCATGACACCCGGCGCCGAGGTGGGCTCACTCAGCGACTTCACCAGCTCCGACTGGCATATGCCCCAGGAATCAGCCGATGGCAGCCAGACCGAAACCGGAAGCACCACCGGCCAGCCAACCGAAGCCGATGGCGGGGAGGAGTGGCCCGATGACGTGGCCCGCGGAATCTCCGACGTCGCTGATGGCCCCGACGCCGTCACCGTGCACGACGACGAAGAGCCCGTGACGGTGGGCCTCGACCAGGGAACCGATCCCGACGCCGAAGGTGAGGGCCTGGGCATAGGGCCCGACCCGGGACCAGACGACTCCGACGACGGTGACCGCACGGGACCCGAACCCGAAGAAGAGGAAGGGGGAAGCAGATGATCCTCGACATCATCTCCGCAGCGCTCATCCTCCTCGGCGGGGTGCTGTCCTTGGCCGCCGCGCTCGGTCTGCTGCGCTTCGGCGACCTTCTGTCTCGCATGCACGCCAGTGCAAAACCTCAGGTCCTGGGGTTGTTGATGGTGGCTGTGGCGATCGGGATCCAGTACCCGACATGGTCGACAGTGACCACGTTGGCGATCATCATCTCCTTCCAGCTCGTCACCATTCCCGTGGCCACGCATATGGTGGGGCGCGCCGGTTATCGCACCAAACACCTGCGTCGTTCTATGCTGTATCGAGATGAGCTCGCCGAGGCTGTCGATCGAGCAGAGGCCAGAGAACTCGCGTGGGAACGCAGAAGAGGAACCGGAACGGACCCCAATGACGGTTGACAATCAACAGCAGCCCCAGCCCTTGGTGCTGGTCGCCGATGACGAACCCGATGTGCTCGGCGCCGTTGTCCCCTTCCTTGAACGCTCCGGTTTTCGGGTGCTCGCCGCCAGCGACGGACTGCTGGCCCTCGACGAGATCCACCGCCACAATCCTGATGTCTGCGTCCTCGACGTCCTCATGCCAGGTGCCGACGGCAGACAGGTTCTGCGACGGCTGCGCCAGGAGGAGAACTGGGTTCCGGTTCTGCTGCTGACTCAGGTCGGAGAGGCCGTCGAGCGGGCGATGGCGCTCGAAGAGGGCGCCGACGACTACCTCAACAAACCTTTCGATCCGCACGAGCTCGTCGCCCGAATCCGCGCAGTGCTGCGCCGGACTCGCAGCGACGGGCCACCCCTGGCCACAGCTCCGGTGCTGGCTTCGAGCTTCGGACTGCGCCTTGATCGTGTGGGCAGGCGCGCCTGGATGGGCAATCGTGAACTGGTCATCACGCCCAAGGGCTTCACCCTGTTGGAATACCTGATGGTCCACAAGGACGAACTCATCGAACGCTCCCGCCTGCTCGAGATCCTGTGGGGCTTCGAAGAGGCCGTGGGCACCCGCGCGGTGGATTCCCGTGTCGCCGAACTGCGCCGTGTCCTCGGTGAGGACGCCGCCGAACCGCGGTGGATCGCCACCGTTCAGGGCCGCGGCTACCGATTCGTCGGTGAGGTCCGAGGCGAAGACGGTCAGAGGACCCCATGACGAAATTTCTGGTCTTCGAGGTCCAGATCTGGCTGTTCCTCCTGCTGCTGTTCCTCGTGCTGGCCGGTTTGGCCATCGGCGCGTATTTCGCCTGGAGACATCTGCGCAGACGTGAGGCCGCACTGCGAGAATCGATCGAGGCAGCGGCGAGCGAGGATTCCCTTGCCAAGCGCAACCGGATGCTCATTCGTCTCGACCATGAGCTGAAGAATCCACTGACCGCGCTGCGCACCTCGGCCGCGAGTATCCGCGACGTCGTCCGCGAAGGCGGCTCGATCGAAGAGGTCGAATCCGCTGCCAAACAGGTCGACATCTCCTCACGCCGAGTCGCACGTCTCCTGGCAGACCTGCGCAAGCTCGCCGACGTCGAGACCCGCATCATCGAATACTCCCGAGTCGATCTCGATCGGCTCATCCACCAGGCCGTCGACGACGCATCGACGGCGCCCGGGGCCGAAGACCGCATGATCGTGGCCACTGTCGCCCGTGCCCCCTGGCGTCTGCCCGATGTCGCCGGTGAGGAAGATCTGCTGCTGACCGCGATTCTCAACCTGCTGGGCAATGCGCTCAAGTATTCCTCTCAGGCCGAGGTCGTCGAACTGCGTGCCAATGAGCAGATCATCGACAGCCACAGGTGGGTTGTCGTCGAGGTCGCCGACACCGGCAGCGGCATTCCACTGACCGAGCAGGAGCAGGTGTGGGACGAACTTTCACGCGGCTCCCGTGTCCGCGCGGTGGCCGGTTCCGGAATGGGGCTTTCACTGGTCAGAGCAATCGTGACCCGCCACGGCGGTTCCGTGCAGCTCTTCAGCCAGGAGGGTGTGGGCACCTCGGTGCGCATGGTGCTGCCGGTCCTCGGCGACGCCGCTCAGGTGACCGTGCCGCCGATGGTCGATCAGGTCGGGCATGCCGCTGCCGGTTCTCATCCGGTCCAGCCCGTGCAGCTTCCCGATTCGGGCCAGACGCCCGGGTTCCTGCCGCCCCGGCAGCCCAACGAGGCGGAGCTTCAGGGCCGGATTTTGGGCTCCCCGCGAAGAACCTCGAAACGACGCCTCGAACGCGTCGACGGCAATCTGGTTCACCGTTCGACGGGAGAATCAATCGGCGGAGGGTTCCCGCAGGACTCCGGTCAGCACTCTCAGTTCAAACCCGGCCCAGGGGCGGGTCGAGGACCCGCCGGGCCACAGTCGGGACCTGTCCCGGGCTCCAGCGGTCCGCAGTCGGGACCACAACAGGCCTGGCAGAACCATCCGCCACAACCTCAACGACCGCCAGAATACCCACCGATGCAGCAGTCCGATTCGGTCGAGCAGCCTCATTCGACCGAGCAGCCTCAGAGCCGTAGTCATCTGCGGCCGAGGGACGAACGGTGATGAGACACGCTGCGAAGGTACGAACAGTCGTGGCCGGAGCTGCACTGCTCAGTCTCGTCCTCAGCGGCTGCTCGGCCCTGCAGATCCGCACCGCAGAACGGGATTCGGGTCCTGTCCGTGTAGCTGTGAAGAAGAACGTCGGAGAGAACCCCACCACGGCACCTGCTGACGACGGAATCCCCGATGGGATGAAGAAGGTCTCGCGCAACCTCGGCGCCGAATGCCCCGTCGACGTCAGCATTGCGATGACGGATGGCTGGTCGGAGGGGTCATCCGGCGACGAATTCCACTCCTTCTCCCGCGGCGAGACCCCCATCGAGAGCGACTCGGTCCTCATCACCTGCTCCAAAGGGTATGAGGACTCTCCACAGTCGATCGTCGACGCGAAGAAGAAATTCACCTTCTCGGAGCCGAAATCCACGGTGACCGCGCAGCGCACAGGCAATTTGGCAGCCGGATACTACTGGACGTTCCAGGGCGAACTCGGCCCGCAGGAGATCGTCGCGATCAACAAGAAGCAGACCGTCATGTACGGTGCCAGGATCGGATACAAGACGAATGGGCGCGTCGTCGAGATCGGGGTCGAGATGCGCTCACTGAAGTCGAACACCGAGGCCGCGGAAGAGTTCAAGCAGATGCTGCCCACCCTCACCATTGACGACGAGAAGGTTCCCGCGCCGAGATTCAAATAGACGTTTCCCGGCCCGAACCTCGGCGATGATCCTAGGATGGGATCATGACGACCAACGACGCTGTGACTGCTCTCCTCGACGCCCGCCGACTGCAAGGCCTCCTGACGAACCAGAGCGGCCATGTCATCGCTCAGTACTCCTTCCTCAACGCCGAGGGCAACACCTACCTCTCCCATCTCGCCGACATCGGCGAGGACAGTCCTCGCCGGATCACCCGGGGAGATCAGTCCATCGGCGCGGCCGCGATCAGCGAGGCCGGAACCATCTATTTCGCAGCCAAACGCACCGGTGAAGACGGCAAGGACGCACAGAGCCCGAGCCTCTGGGCCCTGCCCGAGTCCGGGGAGGCACGCAAGCTCGCCGATCACGACGGCGGATTCTCCCGAATCGAAGTCAAAAGCCAATCCCTGATTGTCCAGTTCCCCGTCCACACCTGGGCCGCGAACGAGGACGAACACCAGGAATTCAGCGAAGAACGCAGCGAATCCAAGGTCAGCGCCATCCTGCATTCCGGGTTCCCCATCCGCCGGTGGGACCACGACCTGGGCCCGGGCCGAGACACTCTGGCGATCGCAGACCTGGACACGATCGGCGACGAGTTCGGCGAGGATCTCTCCGCGGACCTCACGCGCGAGGCCGCCGATTCCGAGGCAGTCGGTTCCGTGGAGTCTGGTACCGACGCAGATTCCTCCACCGGCCTGACTTTTCGCTATCTGCCTCTGCCGCCCGGTCGCCTCGTGGACTGGGCCGTCGATGACGAGGCGCGCTTCGTCCTCGTCCAGGTCGAGAAGCCGATCCCCGGCCAGCTCGAAGCCAGCGAGATCTGGCAGATCGACCTCCACAAACATGCTGCACCTCGCCTGCTGATTGAGGCTGCCGCCGATCACGGGTACGGCATCGATGCCATCAGCCCCGATAGAACCCGCGCCCTGGTCACCCGGGAGCAGTTCTGGACGTCGACGACGAACCTGTCCGCCACGCTCATGGTCCTCGACCTCGACACCGGGTCGCTGAACCCGGTGTGGCCCGAAGCAGATCATTGGTTCGACCTAGTCTGGGCCGATGACTCCACCATCGTGGCCAGCGCCGACGATCACGGCCGGGGCAGCGTCTTCATCGGTGATGTCAACGACGAACAGCCTCGGCGGCTGGTGGGCGGTCCCGGTCAGAAATATACGTTTGCGGGACTGCAGGTGCAGGGACTCACTGTCGTGGCGACCGCCTCGGCGATCGACGTCGCACCCCTGTCCATCGCTATCGACCTGGTCTCGGGCCAGATCAGCGAGCTCGCGAACCCGGCGACCGTCATCGACGGGACCGGCACCCTCACCGAGGTGGCGGCAGTTGGTGACGACGGCACCGCAGTGCGCGCCTGGTTGGCACTGCCCGAGGGGGAAGGCCCGTTCCCGCTCGTCGTCTTCGCCCACGGCGGGCCCTGGGGATCCTGGAACTCCTGGACGTACCGATGGAATCCGGGACCGTTCGTGTCCGCCGGATACGCGGTGCTGCTGCCGGACCCGGCGATCTCCACAGGCTACGGCCAGTCGATGATCGACCGCGGCCAGCAGGAGCTGGGCGGGGCACCCTTTACCGACATCCTCGCCCTGACAGACGCGGCCATCGAACGGACCGACATCGATGCCGAACGCACAGCTCTGGCCGGCGGGTCCTACGGCGGTTACATGGCGAACTGGGTGGCCGGACACGCCAGCGACCGGTTCGCCTGCATCATCACCCACGCCTCCCTATGGAACACGACGTCGATGGGTCGGACCACGGACAACGCCTCCTGGGACGTAGCTATGAGGAAGCAGGCGGGAACGTACTCACCGCACCTGTTCGCCGATCGGATCGAGGTGCCGATGCTCGTCATCCACGGCGACAAGGACTACCGGGTGCCGATCGGGCAGGGCCAGGAACTCTGGTACGACCTGCTCACCCGGTCCAAGACTCCGCTGGATGCAGAGGGACTCACTCAGCACCGTTTCCTGTACTTCCCCGACGAGGGCCATTGGGTGGCCGGCCGCGGCAACGCCGAAGTCTGGTACCGCACGGTCCTGGCCTTCCTCGACAAACACGTCCTGGGTATCGACGCCGAGCGCGCCCGCACGCTGGGGTGAATTCCAGCCCGCAGGTCGACGAGGCGCCAGTGTCGTCGAAACACACAAGAGCGCACGTGAATACTATCTGTCAAGACGGAAATGTGCCATGATTATGATTGTTTGATCATCAATACAATCAGGAGTGTGATCGATGTCGGGTCTTGGTGAGTTCATGGCAGAGGAACTGCGGAGTCAGCCGGAGACATGGGAGCGGACCCTGCACGTCGCTGCCTCCGCTGCTGCCCAGCCGCAGGACGGAGAGCGGGTCGCGGTCATCGGCTGCGGGTCCTCGTGGTTCGGTGCGCAGGTGTTCGCGTCCCTGCGAGAGACGCAGGGCAAGGGCGAGACCGATGCCTTCACCGCCAGCGAGTACCCCACGCATCGGAGCTACGACCGCATCATCGCGATCTCCCGGTCCGGCACCACCACCGAGGTCGTCGACGCACTCGAGAGTCTCGGCTATCGCACACCGGTCACCGCCATCGTCGGCAGCGACGGATCGCCGATCGCACAGCGCGCCACGGACGTCATCGCCCTTGATTTCGCCGATGAGCGATCCGTCGTCCAGACGAGGTTCGGCACCTCAGCCATCACAGCCATGCGCTCTTGGCTGGAGCAGGGGAGCCAGTTGGAGACCGCGATACAGGACGCGAAGACCCTCCTAGCAGGAATTTCGCCCGACTTCTCCGAATTCGAGGACAGCATCCTTGACGCTGAACTCCTCGACGCCGAGCAGTTCAGCTTCCTGGGTCTGGGGTGGACGTGGGGTCTGGCCAACGAGGCCGCGCTGAAGCTGCGTGAGTCCGCGCAGGCCTGGACCGAGTCGTACTCGTCGATGGAGTACCGCCATGGGCCCATCGCCATCGCCGAGCAGGGGCGTGTGACCTGGCAGCTCGGTGATGCTCCGGCAGGGCTGCGCGAGCAGGTCGAGGCCACGGGGGCCAGATTCGTCGAATCCGACCGCGATCCCTTGGCCGAGCTCGTGCGTGTGCACGCGCTCGCACTCATCAGGGCCCGCCGCCTCGGCGTCGACCCCGACAATCCGCGCTCACTGACACGGTCTGTGGTCCTGGACGAATGACGGCTCGCGCAGAGATCCTCCGCGTGGCGCAGAGGCTGAGCCTGGGTGCCGGTCCGGTGGCGCTCGCCGTCGATGTCGGAGGCACCGGGATGAAGGCTGCGCTCTTCGACTCCACCGGGAGGATCGTCGACGCGCTGAGTGCACCCACCCCTGAATGCACACAGAGCGCGGCGGCGGAGGTCATGGATGTCATCGCGGACTTCCGTTCAACCCTCGCCGAGGGCAACCCAGAACACGCCATCGCCGAGGCGGCAGTGGTCATCCCCGGAATCGTCGACGAGGCCAGCGGGACCGGAATCCATTCCGCAAACCTCGGGTGGCGCAACGTGCCGTTCCGATCGCTGCTGAGCCAGATCCTGAATCTCGACGTCAGGCTCTCCCACGATGTGCGATCAGCCGGAAGGGCCGAATTCGAGCTGATCGAGCACACTCCCGACGATGCCGTGATGATCACCATCGGCACAGGCATCGCCGGAGCGATCCGAGTCGGCGGTCGCCTGATCTCCGCGGGCGGCTATGCGGGAGAGGTGGGTTTCACCGAAGTCACCGTCGACACCGCCGAGGGACTGTTCCGGGGACCGATCGAGCACATCGCCTCGGCGTCGTCGATCGCGAAGCGGTACTCCCAGCGCAGCGGGACCACGGTCGCAGGATCCTTGGACGTCCTCGACGCCGTGCACTCGGGTGATCCGATTGCACATGAGGTGTTCGCCGAAGCGGTCGAGGCTCTCGCCGCGATGTGTGCGCAGATCGCGGCAGTGATCGCGCCGGAGACGATCGTGCTGGGAGGCGGCTTGAGCGGGGCCGATGAACTTCTCGACGGAGTGGAGGCGGCGTTGCGGCCGCGGCTGGACTTCCACCGGATGCCGAGCATCCGCCGTGCTGGCTTGGGCCCCGTCGCCGGACTCATCGGCGCCGGGCTGCTGACGAGGGATGCGGCATGAGTGCCGGGCACGCAGAAGCGCGCGCCGCGGATGCGCCGCGCGTGGTCACCGCGACGCTCAGCCCCGCCTGGGACATCACCGTCACCGTCTCGCGCTTGGACCTGGGACGCTCGCACCGAATCGGCCCCGCAGCAGGCAGGCTCGGCGGTAAGGGAATCAACGTGGCCCGTGTCCTCGCCGACACCGGAATCGGAGCCTATGTGCAGGGCCCTGTGGCAGACGAGCACCGGCCCGAGGCCGCCCGCTCGGCCGAGGTCGAAGCTTCGACCGGTGGCACACCGGTGTGGGATCTCACTCCGACTCCCAGCAGGCTGCGATGCAGCTATGCCGTCGTCGAGGGGTCCGGACGTGCCACCGTACTCAACGAGACAGCCTTTGAGCACCCACCCGAGGTGTGGGAAGCGCTGACGGATTCCATCAGTCGACGCCTCTCCGAGCCGGCAGTGTCCGTGCTCGTCCTCTCCGGCTCAACCCCGGCAGACTGCCCCGAAGACTTTCATCCCAACCTGGTGACAGCGGCGCATGCGGCCGGAGTCAGCGTCATCGTCGACACCTCAGGGCCTGGACTGCTCCGAGCGGCTCGGGCCGGTGCCGACTGGGTGAAACCGAACGCGGAGGAACTGAACGAACTGTTCGCCGATGTGGACCTGATCGCCTCGGCGGGGGAGCTGGTTCGTGCCGGCGCAGGCCACGTCCTCGTCTCCCGCGGGGAGGAGGGGATGGTCCTCGTCGACCGGACCGGGCCGCGCTCGAGCGCGCGTCTGGGCAGGGTCCTGCAGGGCAATCCCACGGGAGCCGGTGACGCCGCTGTGGCAGGCGTGGCCCGGTGTCTGGCAGCGAAGTCGCAGGGTCCTGAGCCAGCTCGGCTGCCTGATGAAGACGTTCGCGCCATCCTCAGGGAGGCGGTCGCGCTCTCTGCCTCTGCGGTGCTCATGCCCCAAGCGGGCCAAGTCCACCCCGAGTGGCAGAACCTGCGACACGAGGTCGTCATCACGAAGGAGCAAGCATGACCAGGGCCGCTACGATCGAACTGCTGACCAGCACGGACGCCGCCATCGGTGCATTCAACGTCATCCACCTGGAAACCGCCGAGGCGATCGCGGCTGGCGCTGAAGAGGCAGATGCGCCTGTCATCATGCAGATCTCCGAGAACTGCGTGAAATACCACGGCAGCCTGACCCCGATCGCCCGCGCCGCGATGGCCATTGCGGAATCCGCGCGGGTTCCGATCGCCGTCCACCTCGATCACGCGACCGACGTCGATCTTGTGTCCGAGGCCCTGGAGCTCGGCTTCGACTCCGTGATGTATGACGGAGCGCATCTGAGCTTCGCGGAGAACTGCGCGGCCACTGCCGAGGTGGTCCGTCATGCCCATGAACGCGGAATCGGCGTCGAAGCGGAGCTGGGTGAGATCGGCGGCAAGGACGGTGCCCACGCACCCGGTGTGCGCACCGACCCGAGTGCGGCAGCGCAGTTCGTGACGGAGACTGGAGTCGATGCGCTGGCTGTGGCCGTCGGCACCTCGCATGCGATGGTCGAGCGGACCAGCCGCCTCGACCTCGAACTCATCGCGAAGCTGGCCGTCGGAGTGCCGGTGCCCCTGGTTCTGCACGGCTCCTCGGGCGTCGCCGATGATGAGATTCGCCGTGCTGTAGCCGCGGGCATGGCCAAGATCAACATCTCCACCCACCTCAACAAGGTCTTCTCAGGCTCCGTGCGCGCGACTCTGGATGCTCACCCGGACATGGTCGACTCACGGAAATACCTCGGACCCGCACGTGACGCCTTCGCAGCCGAAACGGCCCGCCTGATCCGTCTCCTTTGCAATCCCATGGGCGAGGACAGAGACTGATTCTATGAGCACGCGTGAGGACCGCCTCGACTCGATCTTGTCGAAACTCGACCGGGAGACAACCGTCGGCGTGGAGGCACTCAGCCAGGAGCTGGGCGTCTCCCTGGCCACTGTCCGCCGTGACCTTGACCTGCTCGAACAGCGCCGGCTCGTCGAACGCACCCACGGGGGCGCCACCAGGCGCGCCGTCGACTATGACCTGTCGCTGCGCTACAAGGAGGCAGCCTCAACAGAGGCGAAGGCGGCGATCGCGCGAGCGGCAGTTGACCGGATCTCCCCGGGCTCCGTGATCGGACTCTCCGGGGGCACGACCACGTTCATGGTCGCCGACGCCCTGAGTCGACGCGACGATCTCCTGCGCGACCTCACCATCGTCACCAATGCGGTCGACATCGCGAACAGACTTGCCATCCACCCGGGCATCAAGGTCATCGTGTGCGGGGGAGTCATCAACACCTCGAGCTTCGAACTCGTCGGCTCCTTCGTCGACTCCGTGCTGCGCAGCATCTGGCTCGACCTGGCGTTCGTCGGCGTCCACGCGATCTCCGCCTCCGCCGGGGGTATGACAGCCAACGAGGACGAAGCCTACGTCAACCGACTGATGGCCGAACGTGCCGAGCAGGCCATCGTCGTCGCCGACTCCTCGAAGTACGGCAGACGATCCTTCGCCTCGGTCGGCGGCACAGAAGTCTTCCAGACGATCATCACCGACTCCCAGCTCGAGGCAGGCGCTGCCGACGAATTGGTCCAGGCCGGGTACGACGTCGAGCTCGCACCGATGCACCAGGAGAGCCCATGAGCGCACAGCCTGCCGACGCGCCCGCGGACACGATCATCCACAACGTCATCATCCTCGACGGCGATCCGGCCGGCTTCACCTTAGAGAGCGCCGATGACTGGCTAGCCGCGGCCGACGGCACCGTCATCTCACGCGGCCGCGGTTCGGGCTGGCAGGACCTGCCCGCCTCGGCGAGAGTCCAGACCATTGACGCAGGAGGAGCGTACCTGGCCCCCTCCTACGTCGACATCCACTGCCACGGGGCAGGGGGATCGAGCGCCGAAGACGGGGAGGCCGGACTCGCGAAGATGCTCGCGATCCATCACCGACACGGAACCCGGGCGCTCGCCCTCTCCTACGTCTCGGACACGATCGAGGGACTCTGCAGCTCGCTGAGCGCAGGAGCAAGGCTCTGCCATGACAACCCTGCTGTGCTCGGTCTCCATGCCGAAGGCCCATTCCTGTCCCCGGACTTCAAGGGTGCGCACGCACCCGAAGTGCTCACAGCTCCCACCCCCGAGGCGGTCGAATCGATCCTTACGGCTGCTGACGGAACGCTGGCTCAGATCACGATCGCCCCCGAACTGCCGGGTGCCTTCGACGCGATCTCACGGTTCGCCTCGGCGGGGGTGAGCGTGGCCATCGGGCACACGGGCGCCGGCTACGAGGAAGCGGCACGAGCCTTCGACGCGGGCGCGAGCATCCTCACCCACACATTCAACGCGATGCCCGGAATCCACCACAGGGCACCGGGCCCGATCCTCGCCGCAATCGAGGCAGGACACGTCACGCTGGAACTCATCAACGACGGAGTGCACGTGGCGGCGCCGCCGGCGCGAATGTTGGCGACCTTGGCTCCTGGGCGGATCGCGCTGATCACAGATGCTATGGCCGCGACTGGGATGGCTGATGGGGACTACATGCTCGGAGCGCTGCCGGTACAGGTGGAGGATTCCGTGGCCCGACTGTTGGGCGAGGACGGTGCGACGGGCTCCATCGCCGGGTCCACGCTGACGATGGACGATGCGGTGATGAGAGCGGTGGCTGAGGTGGGTATGAGCCCGCTTGAAGCCGTCCAGGCCGCGAGTCTGGTACCGCTGCGGGCACTGGGACTCAGCGCCGATGACCAGCACAGTCTGCTGGGCCTCGGAATGCCCGCTGACTACCTGCTGCTGAACGCGGACATGAGCATCCAGCCTGAGAATCTGGCACGATAGGAGACATGGATGCCCTGCTCCTCATTGACACCGACGACGCCAGTTACACCTCCGACGAGAACGCCGAGATCTTAGTCGACATCGTCGGCCGCACTCGCACGGTCGGCGGTGTGCTCATCTTCGCCTCAACGAAGGACGAACTCGTCGACGTCGACGATGAGGAACTGTCCATCTTCGTCCCCGACGAGGAAGATCTCGTGCTGCGATCGGAGAAGCCCGACGTCTTCGACGGCATCCGCGACCTGGCCCCCGGCCTCCACGACATGGGCGTTGACCGCATCGTCATCGCCGGTGGTGACGTGGACACAATCGAGGCTCTCGACGACGCAGAAGATGAATCGGACGACACCTCCGACGACACGGACGCGGCAGGCGACAATGACGACGCCGGTGCCAGAGACCTGCCGGGATCGGTCCGTGCTTCGGCGATGGCCGCACTCGTCTGCAACTTCGACGTCATCATCCTCTCCGACGCGGTGATCGACCCCGAGGGGCAGCCGGTGACCTGGCTGGGCGAGGCCGAAGAGGCCGGAGCCATGATCAAGAAGACCGCCGACACCTGGTTGAGGATGTAACTTCTCTGGCGTCTGATGCCCTCTTAGTTCTACACTGAGTAGAAGTTTTGAGTCTTCTGAGTCTCACCCCTGATGTCAGCCGTGTGCGCAGCCCCAAGAGAGGAGAGGCATGACCGGGTCGAATAAGTCGGTTCGTGCTCTCTTCGCCGCGCTCATTACGACCCTGCTGGCCGTGCTCATGCACGTCGGCGCGGGCGGTACGACCTCTCCCCTCGGCATCGTGATCGTCTTCGTCTTCGTTCTGTGGGCTGCAACGATCCTCGCTGGCCGTCGCCTCGGGTATCTGGCGCTGGGGTCACTGCTCGGTCTGGGGCAGATCCTCATGCACCTGTCGATGGGTTGGTTCACTGCCGCGCCCGCTTCCACCGCTGCCGCGACGACCGGATCGGCCATGGGCCACCAGCAGCACATGAACCACGGGACCGGTGCCCTCGACCTGGGTCAGGTTGCTCCGATGTCGCATCCGATGTCGCACATGGTCGGTGACGGGACGAGTGCAGGTCTGGCCATGGTGCTCGCGCACCTGGCCGCGGTCCTCGTCACCGCGGTGGCTCTCAAACGCGGCGAAGACATCATTCTCACCATCCTGCAGCTGGCACTGGGACCGATCGCCACCGCACTCCGCGCCCTCGCCGAGGCGGTCGGTGTCCTGGCCGAATTCCCTGGCCGAGTCGCCCAGGGCGAAGTCGTTTTGCCCCAGGCCATCACCTCTGCCGTCATCGGCCCCAACTACCGACGCGGACCTCCCGCACTCGTCTGACTTCAGAGCTTCACCAGCGGCGGATACACCGCCGACCACACATCATTGGTGACAGCCGAACACCGTCGTCGGCGAAGCGTACCGTGCGACCGGGTGCCCGAACACCGGGTGCCCGAACACCGGGTGCCCGCCTGCCTCAACGCACCTGCCGCACCATCCGTCACGACCCGTGCCCGGCTGCACCGACAAGCTGAAAGTGCAGACGAAATGCGAAAGAACACCACCTTGATGGCCACCATGTCAGTTGCCTTCATGATCGGGCTCAGTGCCTGTAACCAGAGCCAGGCAAGCGAGCCCGAAGAGGCGAGCAGCTCCCAGATCAGCGTCGACTCCCTGAGCCTCGACGACGCCTGGGTCAAGGCCGCCGACGACGGCATGACCGCTGTATTCGGAGAACTCAAGAACAACAGCGACAAGGACATCAACCTCGTCGCTGCGAAGTACGATGACGCCGACCAGGTCCAACTCCACGAGACTCTCGAAGACAACTCGGGAGGAATGTCGATGCAGGAGAAGAAGGGCGGCTTCACGATCCCTGCGGGTAAGTCCCTGAGTCTCAAGCCCGGTGGCGATCACATCATGGTCATGGGGTTGGCGAAGCCGATCAAGCCGGGTGAGGAGATCTCACTCGACCTCGTCACCGCCGACAAACAGACCATCCCGGTGACCGCCATCGCCAAGGACTACTCCGGGGCGCAGGAGAACTACGCCCCTGGCGAGGCCGACGACGAGGGCGACGGCTCAGACAGCGACCACAAGGACGTGGACCATAAGGACATGGATCACGGGGATATGGATCACGACGAGATGGACCACGGAGATCACGGTGACCACTGAGTCCGCAGAACCCGCACCTCGTCATCACGGGTTCAGCCGCCGGCGCCTCATCGCTTCGGCGGCTGCGGCCGGGGGAACAGGAGTCGTCGGCGCCGTCGCAGGCTTCGGGGTGGGACGATCCGTTGCTGGTGACCGTGCTGAAGCCGCACCGTCCAGAGACCTCAGCGGAGCCAACGGCCCGGTCACCGAACCGTTCTACGCCCCACATCAGGCTGGAGTCGAGACCCCACCCCAGGCGCACGCGCTCTTCCTGGCATTGACGCTGAAACCCGGCATCAAGGCCACCGACGTGACTCGCTGGCTGAGGCTGCTCACCGCCGATGCCGCGGCACTGACACAGGGGAGCGGTCCACTGGCTGACTCCGAACCCGAACTCGCCCATGACCCCGCGCGCCTGACAGTCACCTTCGGATTCGGACGCGGACTGGTCAAGCTGGCGGGTGAGAAATCCGTGCCGAAATGGTTGGGCCCGCTGGAGAAGTTCCCCATCGACGATCTCGACCCCGACCGCTGTACAGGGGATCTGCTCCTCCAGATCTGTGGTGATGACCCTCTGACCCTGGCACATGCCCAACGGATGCTGTGGAAGGATTCCCGGAACTTCGCCGAGGTGGCCTGGCAGAGAGAGGGATTCCGCCGTTCCTACGGCAGCCAAGGGGAGGGAAGAACCCAACGAAATCTCTTCGGGCAGTTGGACGGGACGGCCAATCCCGGGCCTGGATCTGAGGACTTCGCTCGTATCATCTGGGGGCAGGGGACCGGACAGTCCGATGCAGTCCACTCTGCACGCGGGGCACCGCCGGACAACCTCGGCGATCATCTGCCGGAGTGGATGCGCGGGGGAACAACCCTGGTGCTGCGCGACATTGCGATGAACCTCGACACCTGGGACAAGGCTGATCGGCCCGCGCGGGAGTTCGCGACCGGGCGAACACTCGACACCGGGGCACCGCTGTCCGGTTCCGACGAGTTCGATGTCCCCGACTTCGAGGCGGTCGACAAGCGAGGACTGACGAAGATCTCGGCGGCCTCACATGTGGCTCGGGCGCGCGATGGTCTGGGTCCCGAGACACAGATCCACCGGCGCACGTTCAACTATGGAACAGGTGCCGGTCAGGGCGCGGGATTGCTGTTCGCTTCGTTCCAGGCAGATATCGACCGGCAATTCCTTCCGATCCAACGCCGCCTCGCCGAGGTGGATCTGCTCAACGAATGGACCACTCCGATCGGGTCGACCGTGTGGGCGATTCCGCCAGGAGTCAAAGAGGGGGAGTACATCGGGCAGAGCCTCTTCGAAGGGTGATTCAGAACAGTGTTGGGGGAAGTGCATCCTCGAACTCGAGCAGCCAGCGTTTCGTGGCCACCCCCTCGCCACGACGGCCGCCTGAGTACCCGCCGAGGCTGTCGCTGGCGACGACACGATGGCAGGGGATGACCAGAGGAAGTGGATTCATCCCCATGATGCTGCCGATTCCTCTGGCATGGATTCCGGTTCCGCTGCGTTGGGCGAGTTCGCCGTAGGTGACGGTGGTGCCGAATTCGACAGTGTCATTGAGAGTAGTGAGGACCTGTCGCGCAGTCGCGGAGATCGGGCCGAGGTCCAGACGCAGGTCGAAAGTGGTGAGACTGCCGTCGAAATAGGCGCGTAGTTGTCGAAGCGCTTCGGCCAGGAGCGGATTGGATGCATTGAGGTCCGGGACAACGGCGTCGCTGCCTGTGCTGTCGTCGGGCTCAACCCACTTCACACGGACGATGGACTGCCCATAGCTGGTGACGGTGATGGGACCGACGGGTGTGGTCATCGTCGTCTGGGAGAGATCGTCGTCCTCGGCTTCAGTGCGGGGTGCCTCGATCGGATCCATCTCAGGTCTCCTCAGCATCGTCGGATCGGCTCTAGTGGTGGCATTCTCGCAGAAATGCTGGAGCCTTCTACTGCCAACCTAGCGCACACGTGTGGCCCGGTCGATGACAACCGGGCCACACGCATTCGGCATTCAGCCTTCGAGCTTGCCAGCTCGGAAGTCCTTGGCGAAAGCTGGATTGTCACCCAGCCATTCAGCAACCGCCTTTTCAGGTGTCTCCCCGTTGTATTCGTCCTCGGAGAACATGAGGGCTTCCAGGTCTGCCAACTGTTCCTCGGTCATTGCGAAGTTCTTGACCGCCTGAGAGACATAGGGAAACTTCTTCACTGAGTCCTTGTTTCCAACGTTGTACAGGATCTCTTTGTCACCGAACGAATCTTTCGGGTCGTCGAGGTCACGCATGGGGAACTTGCTGTAGGCCCAATGTGGGTGCCATAAGGTGACCGCGACGTTGTCTCCTGCATCGGTGGACTTCTTCACTTGGGCCAACATGGCCGGTGTCGACGAGATCTTATATTCGTATCCTTCGAGACCGTAGTCGGGAATGACCTCTTCCTTGGTCACTTTCGTCAGTCCTGCTCCCGCTTCGATTCCGTAGAGGGTGTTATCGTAATCGTCGCCCATGGTCTTTAGATCGTCGATGGTTTGGGCAGGGGAATCTTCATTGACGGCGATGGTGTTCTGGGCCGCACCGTACCAGCAGCCTTGCAGATCGATATCGTTCTTGACTCTGTCGTAATAGCTTGCGTGGGTCGTGGGCATCATCATGTCCATATGGAAGTCGATGTCGCCCCGCCCCACAGCACTGTAGGCGGGTCCTGCTTCCAACTCCTGGACCTCGACCTCGTAACCATCCTGCTCGAGCAGATTCTTGATGGTGTAGACGCTGGCAAAGGTTTCGTCCCATCCGTTGAAGACCGCGAACTTCACCTTCTTGTCATCATCGGCCTCAAGCGACTCCAGGTCAGCGCCGTCCGCGCCCGGCGCGCATTTCGACCAATCCTTATCACCGGCAGCAGAATCGTTGTCGTCGCCGTATCCTCCACCGCTGTTGCTCGCTCCGCACGCTGACATCATCAGCACGGCTGCGGCGGCGATTCCGCCGAATCGTAAGAACTTCTTGGTCTGCATGACTACTCCTTGTCCATTTGTTTCCCGAGGCGCGGGCGCTGTCGGCAGCGCTGAGAAGATGCCTGAGCGGCCAGGCGTTGCTAACGCGTCTCGTTGCAGCAAGTGAGGGAGGGTTGCAGATAGACGTCTGCAACCCTCCCTCACTGCGATCTCTTCTTGCTCAGTCAGTTCCCTGACTGATGTCGGACTTGTGATCCCGGCAAGTTCGCTTATTTGGCGAGTTCGCCCTTCTTCCACTGGTCGACGAAGTCAGGGTTTTCCTTCAGCCATTTGGCGACGGCCTTTTCGTGGTCCTTGCCGTTGTAGTTGTCCTCGGAGAACATAAGGTTCTCAAGGCTGGCGAGGTGGTCGTCGTCAAGGACGAGGTTCTGGAGCAGCTGTGAGACATATGGGTGCTCTTCGGCTGCGTCCTTGCCGGAGAAGCTGTACACGCGCTCGGCGTCTCCCATGGCATTCTTCGGATCCTTGAGGTCACGAACTGGGAAAGCATCGTAGGCCCAGTGCGGACGCCACAGTGTCACTGCCACGTTCTCATCGGCATCGGTCGACTTCTTCAGCTGTGCGAGCATGGCTGGGGTCGACGAAATCTTGTAGTCGAGGTCCTCGAGACCGTATTCCGGAATCGCCTTTTCCTTCGTGGTCTCAGTCAGACCTGCACCGGCTTCGATTCCGTAGAGTGTGTTGTCGTACTCATCGCCCATCGTTTTGAGGTCTTCGATGGTTTTGGCGGGAGAGTCCTCGTTGACGGCGATGGTGAGCTTGGCATTGTCATACCAGCAACCATGATCAACCATCTTGTCGCCGAACTTCTCCAAGTAGCTTGCGTGGGTCAGCGGCAACCAGGTGTCGGTGACAAAGTCGACGTCGCCCTGGGTGATGCCCGTATAGGCAGGACCGGCATCCAACTCCTGGGTCTTGACCTTGTAGCCGTCGGCTTCGAGGACGTTCTTGATCAGATAGGTGGTGGCATATGACTCGTCCCAGCCGTTGAACACTGCGAACGAAACATCCTTGTCATCATCAGTCAGGTCGCTGGCGTCCTTGGAGCCGTCGCCGGGTGTGCAGTTCGCCCAATCCTTGTCCGATGCAGACTTTGTCTCTTCACCGCCGGCGCCGCCCGAATTCGATGCACCGCAGGCAGTCAATGCGAGGGCACTTGCTGCCAAGACACCGCCAAGTTTGATCAACCGAGACATTTTATTAGTTCATCCTTCTTCATTTTTGTTCTGTTGAGAGTCGCCGGGAGCACAGGCAATCGCACGTGCGGAAGAAAGGGGCAGCATCGCAAGTCATCAGCTTGCAATACTGCCCCTCGTCGCATGACAGCAAACTGTCATCGACGGCAAGCTCGCTTATTTGGCGAGTTCGCCCTTCTTCCACTGGTCGACGAAGTCAGGGTTTTCCTTCAGCCATTTGGCGACGGCCTTTTCGTGGTCCTTGCCGTTGTAGTTGTCCTCGGAGAACATAAGGTTCTCAAGGCTGGCGAGGTGGTCGTCGTCAAGGACGAGGTTCTGGAGCAGCTGTGAGACATATGGGTGCTCTTCGGCTGCGTCCTTGCCGGAGAAGCTGTACACGCGCTCGGCGTCTCCCATGGCATTCTTCGGATCCTTGAGGTCACGAACTGGGAAAGCATCGTAGGCCCAGTGCGGACGCCACAGTGTCACTGCCACGTTCTCATCGGCATCGGTCGACTTCTTCAGCTGTGCGAGCATGGCTGGGGTCGAGGAGATCTTGAATTCGAGGTTGTCGAGACCGTATTCCGGAATCGCCTTTTCCTTCGTGGTCTTCGTCAGACCTGCACCAGCGTCGATTCCGTAGAGTGTGTTGTCGTACTCGTCGCCCATCGTTTTGAGGTCTTCGATGGTCTTGGCGGGAGAGTCCTCGTTGACGGCGATGGTGAGCTTGGCATTGTCATACCAGCAACCATGATCGACGAGGTCATCACCGTACTTCTCGATGTAGCTCTCGTGGGTCAGCGGCAGCCAACCGTCGGTGAAGAAATCGATGTCGCCTTTTGCCACACCGGTGAACATCGGTCCAGCGTCGAGCTCGTCGGTCTTGACCTTGTAGCCGTCTTCTTCCAGGACGTTCTTGATGAGATATGTGGTGGCGTACGACTCATCCCAGCCGTTGAAGATTCCCAGCGATACTTCCTTCTTATCATCGCTGATATCTGCAACGTCCTTGGAGTCATCGCCAGGCTTGCAAGCTGACCAGTCTTTGTCGCTGGCCTTGGTCTCGTCGCCCCCGCCTGCTTCCTCGCCACCTGAGTTCGAGGCACCGCAAGCGGTGAGGGCGAGGGCGCTGGCAGCAAGAATGCCGCCCAGCTTGGTTAGTGTTCTCGTTTTCATGAGATGCTCCTTCATTTCTTGAAATGTGTGGATCAGGAAGATGCCTTGCGTGCCCGTTCAATCGGTGTCCTCTGTCCGAGGGCAGCGGTCACACGGTCGAGGAAGATTGCCACGACGACCACCGCGAGGCCAGCCTCAACGGCGAGTGGGACATCAAGTTGGCTGATGCCGCCGACGACGGCGCCACCGAGTCCGCCCGCACCGACCATGCCGGCGAGGACGACCATCGACAGGGCGAGCATGATGACCTGGTTGACGCCGGCCATGATCGTCGGCATCGCCAGAGGGATCTGAATCTTGCTGAGGATGTGTCCTGGGGAGGCGCCGAACGCTTGCCCGGCTTCAACGACCTCGGTGTTCACCTGGCGGATCGCAAGCTCAGTGAGCCTGACGCCAGGGGGCAGGGAGAAGATGATTGTTGCGATTGCGCCTGGGGTCTGGCCGATGCCGAACATCAGGATCGCCGGCACGAGGTAGGCCAGAGCAGGCATCGACTGCATGAAGTCAAGTATCGGTTTGACGACCGTTGACACCCAGCTGATCTTCGCAGCCAGGATACCGAGTGGGATCGCGATGATCAGCGCGACTATGACTGCGACGAGCACCAGCGCAAGGGTCGACATCGTGTTGTCCCACTGGTCGAGTGTGCGCACGAAGTAGAAGCCGATGAGGGTGAAGAGTCCAAGCTTCCATCCCGATGCGAAATAGGCGATGATCGCGAGAATGACGATCATCACAAAATAGATCGGGGATGAGAAGACGAGGTAGAGAACGTCGTAGAGGCCACCGAGAACGAAGTTGATGAAGTCCAGCAGCCCTTGGAACGCTTTCGTGAACCAGTCGAGGAAGTCGCTGACCCAATCACCGAGCGGAATACGCGGATTCATGAAGTTCATCAGAGGTCCCTCCCTTCTGCGTCATTGTTGGCTTCGACGGCATCACCGGTGGAAGTCGACTCCGTCGGGAGCGTGTATTCCTGAGCGAAAGCCGCACCCTTTTCAGAATCGTTATCGCCAGCGGTCGGTGATTCGACCATCGGCTCCGGTGCTTCTTGGACCGTCGGGAGCTCTCCTGTGGCAGGACCGGGATCGGCCATCGAGTTGAGGAGCGCGACTCGGGGCACGATTCCGAGCAGTCGGCTATTCTCATCGACGACAGTCAACGGCACCTTGGCTGTGGAGCTTGGTGCGAAGAGTTCGGACAGCGGAGTGTCCGGACTGACGGTGATGAGGTCTGTCTTCTCCACGATGTCGCGGATCGTCTGATGGCCTTCCTTGGCAGCCTTCACCACAGTGCGATCACTGACCAGTCCGAGGACAGTGCGGTTATCGTCGAGGACGAGGAGTCCCGAGGAATTGTTGTCCTCAAGAGTCTTCATCGCCAGGCGGGGACCTGCCTCAACGCTGATCGTGGCCTTGGTCTCGCGCATGATCGACGATGCGGTGAGCACGCGAGTGCGATCGACGTCCTGAACGAACTCGGCAATATAGTCATCTGCGGGTTCGGTGAGGATCTCTTCCGCGGTACCGATCTGGACGATCTTGCCGTCGCGCATAACGGCGATACGGTCGCCGAGGAACATTGCCTCATTGAGGTCGTGGGTGATGAAGATGATTGTCTTGTTCAGGCGTGACTGGAGTTCGACCAGCTGTTCCTGCATTTCGCGCCTGATCAAGGGGTCAAGAGCGGAGAATGCTTCATCCATAAGCAGAATGTCAGTTTCGGCCGCAAGTGCGCGGGCCAGGCCGACGCGCTGCTGCATGCCGCCCGACAGCTGCTGCGGGTATTTATCGCCCCAACCATCAAGACCGACAGTCTTCAGCCATTCTTCAGCCTTTTCCAGGCGTTTGGCCTTCGCCATGCCTTGGACCTCAAGAGCATAAGCTGCGTTCTCGCGGACCGTGCGGTGGGGCAGCAGCGCGAAGTGCTGGAACACCATCGAGACGTGTTTTCCGCGGACCTTTCGGATCGTAGACGCATCAGCTTTGGCCAAATCGGTGCCGAGGACCTCGACGGATCCGGCTGTGGTCGACCACAGGCCATTGAGCGTGCGGATCAATGTCGATTTGCCGGAACCTGACAGTCCCATGACGACGAAGATTTCGCCTGCTTCGACTTCAAAGCTGGCATCGATGACTGCGGCTGTGCCGAGTTTGGTGAGGTCTTTGCGGTCTGCGCCCTGTTCGAGTCGTTTGACGACCTCGTTCTGGCGCTTGCCGAAGACCTTGTAAACGTTTGACGCTTTGACAACGCTCACGCGATTCCTCCTTGCATTCTTGACTCTCCGCAAGAACGAGAGGCTTCACCCCCGTTTTGCGATGCGGTGGTGGTCGATCCGAACTGGTTGGATCGCACACTCGCCTCACCGCACACGGATATCTCACTCCCTATTGTAGTTTTGTTCAGGAATTTCGGAAGAGGCTTTGTCGATAGAACGCGGTGTGGCGGACTTGACGACCCATCTGACCTGGAGTGATGTAAAAGCATGCGTTACTTGATTGTTACAAACAGCTCTTGAGGCATATAGGCATAGCCTTATCCGATTTGTTACACAATGCGGATTTTTGATGGTGAACGAGGTTGTCAGCTCTCCGGGGAGATGTGGCCGTGAGTCAGGGACTCTTCAGGAAGAGTTGTTCAAGAGCTGGCGCTCAGGAACCCGAGGATCTCAGGGTTGACCACCTCGGCGAACTCTTCGAAGAAACCGTGTCGACCGCCGGGACAGATGAGAATCCGGGAGCCCGATATGCGCTCATGCAGCAGGTGGGCGTTGTCGACGGGGTTCATGAGGTCAGCATCGCCATGGACGATGAGAGTTGGCGCAGCGATCTCCGGCAGACGGGCCCAGGCGTTGTGGTGAGCGCTGATGCGCAGATGTGCCGCAGATTCCTCGGCGGTCATCGTGTCATCGCCGAGCAATTTGCTGTACCTGGGAGCCACGGTCCAGTTCGGCGTGTAGAAGAGCGAGAACAGATACTGGGTGTGTTCGCGACCGCGCAGCCGCGCCAAGGACTGCCCGACCTCGCGGGGCCGTTTGACGGACTTCGGACCTCCCAGCATTGTGCACCCCAGGACCAATGCGCTGATGAGGTCGGGGAAATCCAAGGCCAGCATCTGAGCGATGCGCCCACCCATCGACGTTCCATAGACAACAGCCTGGGTGATACCTAAATGAGCGAGAACCTCGGCAGCATCGGCGGCGAAGCTCGCCGTCGACAGTTCGCTCAGTTCGCCCCGGCTGCCGCCGGTGCCGCGGTAGTCGAATGTGACGGTGCGAAACTGGGGTTCAAAGTCCGAGCGCAGCTCGTCCCACCATTCGTGAGAGTTCGACTGCCCCTGGAGGAGGAGCAGGGCCGGAGCCTCGGGTGGGCCGCTGACCTGGATGGCGAGCGGGAATCCATCGCGAGTGGTGATCGTGAGCTGGTCCTTGGTCTCCACGTGGTGTTCCTCTCCACTGGTGCGCCGGCCTCAACGCCTAGGCTTGGGCCATGAAGCAATTGCCGTTCCTCAATGATGCCGCAGGTCCCCGATCGGTGCTCGACTCGTCCGCAGCGGCAACGACCCTGTCAGCGGCGACTCCGGCGGTCGCTGATCCACGGCGCCCGGCCATCATCGTTCCCGTCCAGGCAACGGCACCCGACGAGATCGCGCGGCAGTGCAGCGCCATCGCCGATACCGGAGCCGTCGACGTCATCGAATGGCGCATCGATCCCGTGATCGCCGGTATCACGAAGTCGCGGGATCCGAAGCCCGGTGCAGCCGACCCCCAGGGCCTCGCCGAGGCGGTCTTGGGCTTTGCCTCACACGTGTCCGCTGCAGGGCTTCCGGTTCTTATCACGCTGCGAACAGGATACGAGGGCGGAAGCGCGGAGGTGAGCGAAGAAGACTATACGGAGATTCTCAGGGCGATCATTACTGGCCTGGCAGGAATCACTTCAGGAGCCGTATGGGCACTCGATGTTGAGATCGATCGCGGCGGTGCGGCAGAACTCATCGGTGCGGCTCACAACCACGGAATCTCAGTGGTCGCCTCACATCACAATTTCGCCGGAACGGACTCGGCAGAGGCATTGGCAACCACGTTCGCGGCGATGGCTGAGGCAGGGGCAGATGTCGCGAAGATTGCGATGATGCCCACCAGCAGTGCGGATGTCGCGGAGCTCCTGCGGTCGACTGCACTCGCGGAGGACGACTTGGAGATTCCAGTCCTCGGGATCTCGATGGGTCAGCTGGGCAGGGCCAGCCGGGTCATGGGTGCTGACTTCGGCAGCTGTGCAACATTTGCGCAACTCGGGGAGTCGTCGGCACCCGGCCAGATCGCCGTGGCGGATCTGGCCGGGATGATCGACCGACTCTACGGCTGACGGGTCAGCGATTCTGCCCGATCAGCGTGGAGAACGATCAGTGGTGCTGATCGTTCAACGATGTCGACAGATCAGTTGACGTCTTCTTCGATCTGCTTGCGGAACTTCTTGGGCAGAGCATCGTCGCCGAAGTTGTTGCGCACGGTGCTGGCGGCGATACGCTGCACGACGAGCTGAGCCACTGCAACGCCGACACCCGAAACGATCGTCCAGGCCAGAGCCTCGGACATCGAGATCTCGTCATCGACGGGGTTGTTCGGTGCGGGACGTTTGGTCGACTTCTCCCAAGCGAAGGTCAAGGTCTTGCGAGCCGCGAATGCTGCCACGATGGGCGCTCCGACGCCGATGACCTGCCATGCGAGCTTTCCCATGCTCGTGTCCTTTCGTTAGACGCTTTGCCTGCGACGATGATGCGTCGCGCAGATGTCGCTGGAGTGCGAATCCGTTCGTGACCACACTAGCGCAGGACACCGGCTCATACGCAGGAGGCGGAACTTCATACTTTTGAGGGATGTGCACCGCTTAGGCGACCGATAGATTGAAGCTTCAGCGTACGAGAGGAGCAGAAATGCTCAGCAAATGGAAAGTCCTGGTCATCACCGGGCTGTTCGTCTTCGGTGCGCTGAGTTTCATCCTGGGGCTCTTCCCCCTGCTCGCCGACATCTTCTGGATCCTGTGGTTCGCCGGCTGCGGTGCCTGCATCCTCGCACTGATTCTGACAGTCATCGTGCCGTCTCCTCGTTCTGCGGAGAATCGTCGGGCAGCGGGAACGTCTGTCTCAGGTCATCCTGCAGCGGGCCGCACCGCAACGGGCCCGGCCGACGGCATCAGCCGGCCTTGATCAGCGCCTGCAGCTGCGCGGTCAGCTCCTCATCGCGTGAGATCGGGTTTCCATCCAGCTGATTGAGTGACACGGCCGTGCGCATCGAGGACACATACCAAGCGCCGTCGGCTTCGATGACCTCGCTCAGGCTCAGGTCCGCATATTCGGCACTGAAGCCGAGCTCTGCGGCGTGATCGAAGATCAGGCGCTGGGTCGTCCCCGACAGCAGACCTGCTTCCGGGAGCGGCGTGAGGAGAGTGTCGCCTCGGCGAATGATGAGGTTGGATGTCGGCCCCTCGAGGACGACTCCATCGTGAGAGACGAACAGAGCCTCATCGGCACCCTGCTCCGCCGCGTACCTGCCGGCGGCCTGGTTGACCGCGTAGGACAGAGTCTTGGCCCCGACGAGCAGCCAGGGTGCCTTGCTTCCGAGGTAGGCGTCGTAGCCGCGATCGAGGCTGACGGCCGAGATCCCCTGCGCTCGTGCGTGCTTGATCTTCTCATCGACGGGAACGTTGAACGCCCAGCCACGAGGGCTCTGGCTTCCGTCGGGATTCTGGGTGCCGCGTGACAGCGCATAGCGGACCCCGAACTCGGTGGTGGTCGGATCGGCGGCGTGCACCTCGGCGATCACGGTGTCGAGCCCGCGGTCCCACAGCTCCCGATCGGGATCGGGCAGGCCCAGCGCCGAGGCGGAGTCGCAGAATCGTGCGAAATGACGGTCACGTGACACAACGGTCATCCCGCCGCCGATGCGCACGAGAACGGTTTCGAAGATGCCGTCACCGCGATGGGCCGACAGATCCGTGACGGGCAGCTGCGGGGCACCGAGATCGGCCACCTCAACGGTGGACGCGGCGGGGTCGATGAGGACTAGAGCATCGGTCATACCGACAGTCTAGGTTCTTGGGAACCTGCGCCGAGCCTCGGCTGCACTCAGCCTGTGCTGACGCCGAACAGAAGGCCCAGGGCATAGGTCACGGCAGCTGCGCCGAATCCCACGCCGAGCTGCCTCAGAGCACGTGGGGCCGGAGCAGTTCCCGACAGCAGCCCGACGGTGCCGCCGGTGAAGAGCAGCGCGAGTCCGACGAGGCCTGCTGAGAGGAGCACGGCGGGCAGTCCGGTCATGCCGAAGATGTAGGGCAGGATCGGGATGAGCGCACCCGAGGAGAAGAAGCCGAAGCTCGACAGTGCCGCGCCCAACCCGGTGCCCAGTTCGTTGCGGTCGACGCCGGAGTCGATGCCGGGCAGTTGTGGCGCCTTTTCATTCTTCGCCGCCGCGATCGTCCTATGTGCTCGAGCATCGGCTGCGGGGGAGTCCATGCCCCTGGCACGGAAGACGAGAGCGAGCTCATTGGCATCGATGTTGAGATCGGCGAGTGCATGGCGCGACTCGGGATCCGGAGTCGAAGCATCGAGCAGCTCGCGCTGGGACCGCACGGAGATGTATTCCCCGGCGGCCATGGACAGTGCCCCGGCGAGCAGTCCGGACACACCGGTCAGCAAGATGACATGGTTGCCCACGCCCGCTGCCCCGACGCCGAGGACGAGAGCGAGGTTCGACACCAGGCCGTCGTTGGCGCCGAACACGGCGGCGCGGAAATTTCCTGACAGGCGGGCTCGGGAGCGGGCGGCGAGAGCGCGGACGACCTCGGCGTGGATGCGCTCATCGGCGGCCATCTCTGCCGATGCCGCTTCCTCGTCGTCGTAGGGTGAACTCGTCTCCGACTGCTGTGCCAGAGCCAGAACGAAGACCGACCCGAACAGTCGGCCCAGGACTGCGAGGCTCAAAGTGACCAGATCGGGAGTCCGCCTCTTCTGTGCATGCTCGCCGAGGAGGTCGATCCAGTGCTCCTGATGCCGAGACTCGGCGGTGGCCAGAGCAAGCAGAATCTCCCGATCTTCACCGGAGCGACGCTCGGCCAGATTCCGGTAGACACGCTCCTCGAGTCGCTCGTTCGCCAGGTATCTCTGCCAGCGTCTGATTGTCCTGCGATCGTGCTCTTGGCGCGCATCGGGGACTGTTGATTCGTCGTTCATCACTGGTCAGATTCTACTGGAAGTAGACGTGCAAATTCAATACTTGCGCAAACGAGTAAGTGTTGGTTGTTATCAATTCGTTACCTCAAACGCTCAGAGCATGGACTAGATTAAAGCTCAATGTGAGTTGTGTCACCGTTTCGTTATAGATGTATGTATTTCGTTACCAATAGCGAAGACATTGCGAAACGTGAGAATCAAGCTTCCCCTTGAGTTCGACAGGTTGGCACCGGTGCAGCTGTCTACTTCTGACAGTGCCGGCGCCTCCCGTTCGTGCTCAGCTATTCGTGTGCTGCGATTACCCCGTGGGTGACGTCCGGTCGATGACCGGACGCGGTCAGAGATGCCCGCTCGCAGTTGTGTGCGAACAGCAGCCATGGTTCGTCTGGCACCTGAGGAGCGAAAGGAACTCTATGAAGTTGCGTACTAAAACCTGGTTGGCGGTCACCGCCGCCACCGGTCTGGCTCTCGGTGGATTCAGTCCGGCCCTGGCGGCCGGGAACGCGGGACCGAGTGAACACACCGATATGGGCGTCACCGGAGGCGCCGTAATGGATCATCTGCAGAAGATCTCCGACATCTCGACGTCGCATTCCGATGAGGGATTCCGCGCGTTGGGAACGCCCGGCTATGAGGAGGCCGTGGAGTACGTCGAGAAGACTCTCGAAGCAACCGGCAAGTTCGACGTCGAACGACAGGCCTTCGAGGTTGACGATCAGACATTCGATGAGGTCGCTGTCAGCGTGGACGGCGAGAAGCTCGAAGTCACTCCGGCCAGCTACACAGAGGGTACCGAAGAACCGCTGACTGACCTGTCTGTGGCGCTGCCGGTCGACGAGGACTACAGCGACCTGGCCGGTGGTCAGCTCGGCTGCGCAGCCAGCGACTTCGACGACAGTGCGAAAGGTGCACTCGTCCTCGTGGCACGTGGCAGCTGCTCCTTCGGAGAGAAGACCCAGGCGGCCACGGACGCCGGAGCCGCAGCGGTCATCCTCTACAACAACGACACCTCAGCACCCGATGAGGAGCTCAACGCCACCCTCGGTGAACGTGTTGAAAACGGTGCCCCCACCGTCGGTGTCAGTTACAACGTCGGCAACGACCTGCTGACCAAGATCGGGGACGCTGCCGAGGATGAGCCGCTGCTGGCGGACTTCACCCTCGAAACCGAATACACCACCTCGAAGACATGGAACGTCATCGCCGAGACCAAGGCCGGCGACCATGACAACGTCCAGATGTTCGGCGCCCACCTCGACGGCGTCAACGAGGGTCCGGGTGTCAACGACAACGGTTCCGGTACGGCCGCACTGCTGGCCAGCGCCGAGGCCCTGGCCGAGCAGCCGACCGAGAATGACAACGCCATCCGCTTCGGCTGGTGGGCTGCAGAAGAGGTCGGACTCGTCGGCTCGACCCATTACGTGGAGAGCCTGGATGAGTCAGAGCTCTCGAAGGTCAAGTCGTACATGAACTTCGACATGATCGGCTCCGACAACTTCATCGTCGGCACGCTGGATTCGGACGGCTCCGATGTGCCGATCCCCGATGACGTCACTGTGCCCGAGGGCTCGGCGGAGCTTGAGGAGATCTTCACCGACTACTTCGCCGACAACGATCAGCCCAACGTCGGAACGGACTTCTCGGGGCGTTCGGACTACCAAGCGTTCATCGACAACGGTATTCCCTCCAGCGGACTGTTCTCCGGAGCCGATGGCACCAAGACGGAGCAGGAAGCCGAATGGTTCGGCGGAACCGTTGGCGATAAGCACGACACCAACTACCACCAGTCCACGGACACGATCGAGAACGTGAACCAAGAGTCTCTCGACATCTTCGCGCCGGCCATCGGCTATTCGGTGCACACGCTGGCCTACGATCTCAGCGATGCCCCAGGCCCGAGCGACCCTCCGACTACGTCACCGACAGATCCTCCGACGGAGACTCCTACCGAGACGCCGACGGATGATCCGACGCGGGCCCCGGGTGAGCGGAGTCTGAGCATTGATCCTAAGACGATCGATCAGGGTGACTTCGTCGGTGAGAAGGGCGTCCAGGTGGCAGCCTCCGGCTGTACCCCAGACACCTCCGCCACGATGACGGTGGAGCCGCAGAACGGCAACATCGAGAAATTCGAGCAGGCCGCGACGGCAGATGCCGATTCCGTGGCCAAGTTCGGTGTCCGCGGTCTCGACGAGTCCAAGGCCGCAACCTATGTCGGCACCTACGACGTCACGGTCGACTGCGCAGGCGGTGACCCGCTGTCCGGTTCCTTCGAGGTCCTGGCCGCCGACAGCGACGGTCCGGGTGCCGGTGACGGCGGCGAAGAGCTGCCGCGCACAGGTAATGAGGCGCTGCCTCTGGTGATCTCGGCGGGAGCACTCATTGTGCTCGGCGTGATCATGACCATGGGAGCTCGCCGCCGCAAGGCCTGAGCATCCCCCGAATGCCACGCGGGCCGGTGACTGAAAAAGTTCACCGGCCCGCGTGCCCATTCACGGCCGTCAGCTTCAGGGCCTTCAGCGCTCGCCCATCTTGTTCAGGCAGAATTGCCGTGTGACTCCCAAACTCTTCTTCAAGACCTTCGCTATTGCAGAGACCATCACCTGGACACTGCTCATCATCGGCATGATCCTCAAATACACCCATATCACCGAGATCGGTGTGCGCATCGGCGGTGGCATCCACGGGTTTGTCTTCATCTGCTTCGTCATCGCCGTCATCGGCGTCGGCACCTCACAAATGTGGAGCAAGAAGCGTATCGCCACGGGCCTGGGCTCGGCCATCATTCCCTACCTCACGATTCCCTTCGAAGTCTCCGTGGCCAAGGCCGGAGCACTCGAGGGTGGCTGGGGGCTGGGCGCGAACGGACGCACCCCGCGCAACTGGTTCGAGAAACTCACCTCCTGGGCGATCCGCTCACCATTCCTGGCCATCGGCGCCGGAATCATCCTTGTCGTCATCGTCTTCAGCGGGCTGCTGTTCCTCGGCCCTCCCGGTGACTGGGGCAAGTGAACCTGAGAACCACCTCGGCGCTGGACGGCTCTGTGCAATAGTCGGGGCCTGCCCTAGGATGAGGACAACGGGCCCGATATCCACCTTTGGGCCGCCATGAACATCCTCGAATGCTGGAAGGCCCACTGATGGACCTACTTCTCGGCGCCGGTGGTATCGGCGTCCTCGTTCTCATCGTCATCATCGCAGCTATCGTCATGCTGCGGTCCTACAAAATCGCTTCCCCTTCGGAAGCACTGATCATCACCGGCAGAAATGCCAGCGGTTCCAGCGGCAGCGGTCGCATCGTCATCGGCGGTCGCGCGGTCGTGTACCCGGTCGTCCAGAAGGCGTTCTTCCTGTCGCTGTCCTCACGTCAGATCGCCGTCGCCATCGACGGCATCTCGATGAACGGCATTGCGCTGCGCCTGCATGGCGTCGCTCAGGTCAAGGTCGGCGGCACCGAGGAAGATGTGCGCAAGGCCGCGCAGCGTTTCCTCGACCAGCAGGACCAGATCGAGCCCTACAGCACGGAAATCCTCTCCGGCACCCTGCGCGCCGTCGTCGGCACGCTCACCGTTGAGCAGATCATTCAGGATCGTGCTTCCTTCGCCGCTCAGGTGCAGGAAGAGTCCGCGCACTCGATGAACAACCAGGGTCTGGTCATCGATACCTTCCAGATCTCCGCGGTCGAGGACGAAGGCAGCTACCTGCGCGACTGGGGCCGCCCCCAGGCCGCCGAGGTCGCCAAGAACGCCGCCATCGCCGAGGCGAACGCCAGCCGCGCATCGTCCGTCGAGGAAGCGCTGCAGAACGAATCGACCCAGAAGCAGCAGGCTCTGACCGATCAGGCCATCGCCGAACAGCAGCAACAGCTGGCTCTGCGCCGTGCGGCGCTGAAGGAAGAAGCCGATCAGCGGCAGGCGTCGGCCGACAACGCGGGTCCCTTGGCGAACGCGGCAGAGAAGCAGAAGTTGCTCGAACGTGACCGTGTGGTCGCGAAGGAAGCCGCAGAACTGCGCGCCGAACAGCTCGACGCTGAGGTCAGGCGCCCCGCAGACGCAGAACGTTACCGTCAGCAGGCAGAAGCCGATGCCCGCGCTTACGAGATCGAAGCTCAGGGTCGGGCCGAGGCTGCAGCCGAACTGCATCGTCGGTCCAAGGACGCAGAGGCCATCCGCCTCGAAGGTGAAGCCCAGGCCGATTCGATCAAGGCCCGCGGTGAGGCAGAAGCCGGGGCCCTCCAGGCTCAGGCAGAGGCTTACAAGAAGTTCAACGATGCGGCCGTGCTGTCGAAGGTCCTCGAGGTCCTGCCGACCATCGCCGGCGAACTCGTCGCACCGTATGCGAACATCAAGGATCTCTCGATCGTCTCAACCGACGGAGAGTCCAAACTGGCGAACTCCGTGTCGAACAACCTCGCACAGGTGCTCGAAGTCGTGCGCGGCACCACAGGCATCGACCTTGGCAACCTGGTCGACAAGGCCCAGAATCAGGGCGGATCGAAGACCGCCAGCGGGTGGGTCCACGATGACTCGACCACGTTCGATGAATCGGGCGATTCCAGCGGGGCTGGATTCGCAGGGTCTGAATCGGACGACTCTGGATCGGAGGCCTCTGCCGATGATGACCAGGTCGTCGAAGGCCAGGTTTCCGAGGCGAACGGTTCCGAAGGGAGCGGCTCCAAGGGCTCCAGGAATCACTCGGGCCGCGGAGGGTCGAAGCCTTCCGGACTGGGGGATCCCAGCGCCTGGTCGGGTGGGAACTTCGACCCGAAGGACTACCTCGACGAGAACGGTGAGCTCGACCTCAGCCACATCGGAGACGATGTGAAGAAGGCCACCGGAATCGATGTGCAGTCCTATATCGCCGATGCGCTGCGCCGGCGCGACGGCCATGATGGTGACTCCGACGGCTCCGGATCGAACGGTACTAAGGGCGGTTCGAAGGGGCCGAAGGGTGGTCCTGACAAGAAGTAGTCTGTGCTGTGATCGGCACTGACGGCAGCCTCGGGTGATCCGAGGCCTCTGTGCAGAATTGATGCGTGCGCGCTCGGCATTTGGTGCCGGGCACGTACGTATTCTGCGGTCTGAATGTCATGGTGAGATCGCGTGATGGCGCACTGATTCATAAAGACATGCGCATATGTTAATGTGATTGTGTAGGAGGTTCCCATGGCACATGACCACTCACACACTTCAGGTTCGCGTCGACGCTTGGCGATCGTCTTCGGCATCGTTCTGGTGATCTTCGTCTTCCAGGTGATCGGCTCGATCATGACCGGCAGCCTGGCGCTGCTGATCGACACCGGTCATAATTCCGTCGACCTCATCGGCATCGGGATCGCGCTCTTCGCAGCCACGTTGGTCCGTAAGCCGCCGAAGGGTCAGAAGACCTGGGGGTTCCGTCGGGCCGAGGTGCTTGCCGCCGGGGCACAGGCAACTCTGCTGCTCGGTCTTGGTGTCTACAGTCTTATCGAGGGCATCCGTCGCTTCTTCGTTCCGCCCGAGGTCCCCGGCCCCGAACTGATGATCTTCGGCGCCGTCGGTCTGGCCGGCAACATCGTGTCGATCATCATCCTCAGCTCCTCCAAAGAACAGTCTCTCAACCTCAAGGCTGCTTTCCTTGAGGTCATCGCCGATGCGCTGGGATCTGTCGCCGTCATTCTCGCCGCGGTCTCGATCTGGCTCTTCGACTGGACTCGCGCCGACGCGGTGGCTGCCCTCTTCATCGCTGCATTGATCGTGCCCAGGGCGTTCTCCATCCTGAAGGAGACCGGGTCGATCCTGCTCGAGGTCGCACCCAGGGAACTCGATCTCGACAAGGTCAAGATGCACATCGAGGGGGTCGATCACGTCCAAGAGGTTCACGACCTGCACGTGACTCGCATCGATTCCAACCTCCCGGTGCTCACCGCGCATGTGGTCCTCGCCGACGAGTGCTTCTACGACGGTCATGCCCCACGAATCCTCGTCGCGCTGCAGGAGTGCTTGGCTGAGCACTTCGAGGTCGCGATCGAACATTCGACGTTCCAGTTCGACAGGGCGAAGGATGCGGCATTGGAGACCCACACCCACACCTGAGGCTGTCGGCCCCCGCCACAGCTGTCGCTCGATTTCGTGATCGGCGGCTGCCGGCTTCGGTGATCAACCGCCGCGAGACGCAACAGTCGGTAAGTTCTGGTCGATTCCAGCGCTGGGACCGACCAGAACTTACCGACTGTTGGGACCAGCCACGCTGCTCTGCCCGCGGGTCAGGCCTGCGGCTCTGCAGTCTCGCGAGTACTGCGGCTCTGCCCGCGTGAGGAGCTCAGCTCCGCGGCAGGATCTGCACCGAGTCGGTGCGGAACTTCTCGAGCCTCTCGGGGTTGATCGAGACGCCGAAGCCGACACCGGTGGGTACGTCGACCTTGCCATCGTGCATGATGATCTCTTCGGTGATGTCTTCGTGGAAGAAGCGATTCGAGCCAGAGATGTCTCCGGGCAGGGTGAACCCGGGCAGCGAGGCGAGTGCGGCATTGGCGGCACGGCCCAAACCGGTCTCGACCATTCCTCCGTGCCACACCGCCACACCATGGGCGGCGCAGAGGTCGTGGATTTTCTTCGCTTCGATGAAGCCGCCCACTCGTCCGGGCTTGATGTTGATGACAGCGGCTGCACCCATGGAGATCGCATCGGCGGCGGCCTCAGCAGAGTCGATCGACTCGTCGAGGCACATCGGGGTCTCCATCAGCTTCGCGAGCTCACCGTGCTGGCGGATGTCGGCCTCTCCCAAGGGCTGTTCGATGAGGAGGAGGCCGTACTCGTCGAGCCTGCGCAGGTGGGAGGCATCGACCAGGGTGTAGGCGGCGTTGGCATCGACCTGGAAGCCGAAGTCATCGCCGAAGGCCTTGCGCACGGCAGCGATGGGGGCGATGTCCTTGCCCGGTTTGATCTTGAGTTTGATGCGGGCGTACCCCTCTTCCAGGTAGCCGCCGATGACCTTGACAGTCTCTTCGACGGAGTCCTGGATGCCCACGGAGACTCCGGAGGGGACGGAGTCGACGACGCCGCCCAGGTAGCTCTTGAAGGACTGGTCATTGAGCTTGAGTTGGGCCTCGATGACCGCCATCTCCAGCGCCGACTTCGCCATCGGATGGCCGATCACGTGACGCAGGTGCCAGGACACGGTCTCCGCTGTCAGGTCATCGACGCCAAAGAGGATCGGCGCCAGCCAGCGCTTCGTGACGTCGATGCCAGATGCCACGTATTCAGAGGAATAGAGGGGGGAGATCATCGCCACCGACTCTCCCCAACCCGTGATCTCACCCTTGGGAGTGTCGAAGGTGGCCTCGACGAGGTAGCAGTCCTTCTCCGTCTCCCGCATGAACGAGGTCTCGAACGGAGTGACCAGAGGAATCGACACCTGGTGGAGAGTGATTGACTTGAGCTTCATGCGCCATGCACCTTCTTTGTGATTGGGGCTGATGATCCTGTCACCCAGCTTATAACCACTCGCAGAACCGCCTCGGCGGGCATCGGAGTCTGGGACAGAACGGCACACAGCGATGTGCGGCAGGTTGCGTTGCTCATCTCATGGCCGTGCTGCTTCTGGAGACAGCTGTGTCGACATTGATACTGTGAGTCAAAGATCGCGCTCAACGTAAGGGAGAGCCTCGTGAACGACTACCTGCGGTCACTCAAGGGCCGGAAGCAGAAGTGGTTCGGACTCAAACTGCCAGTCAAGACTGCCCTCGCGCAACCGTATCTCCACCCGATGTTGAGAACGGTGGCACCCCACATCAACGGCATCAAGATCGGCCGGCTGCCCGCACCGATCGGCCTCACCGAGGTGCGCGGGCGTGCCGGAGGCGCCGGCTTCTATCTAGTCGATCCCTTCCGCTGTGAGATCGCCAAGGAATTCTACTGGGGCAAGGGCCGCCGCACGGAGGCCGAGGACGCCTTCGCGCTCGACCTCATGGTCGACCTGTCCCGCGACGCGGACGTGTTCCTCGACATCGGCGCCTATACAGGGGTGTTCACCATGGCCGTTCTGGCGGCGAACCCGGCGGCCGTCGCACACTCCTTCGAGATCATCCCCGCCGTCGTCACCGGCTTGGAGAAGAACGTCGCCCGCAACCACCTCGGCGATCGGGTGACTGTTCATCCGACGGGCGTCGGCAAGCCCGGCACCACCATGCAGGTGCCCACCGGTGACGGAGGATCGGCATTGCCATCGTTCTATGGGACCGGCATGGACTTCGACTCCGGTGCGCAGGTGCGCTTCACTTCGCTCGACGAGCTCCTCCCGGATCTGCCGCCCGGCCGTCCGCAGGTGACCGTGAAGATTGATGTGGAAGGTGCCGAGAACGACGTGCTCGACAACGGTCGAGAACTGTTGGGCACACTGCAGCCGGACATTCTGTGTGAGGTCCTCGACGATAGGGCACAGCCCGAACAGCTGATGCGCATCCTCGACCGCTTCGACTACCACTACTATCTCGTCGGCCCCGATCACCTCAGCGCCAAAGACGAGATCGTGCCCGACCCGCATCTCCGTGACTGGCTCTTCACCACGAAGAACCCAGAGGACATGCGGGTCGCAGGCTACCCGGTCAAGTGAGCGGCTGCTCTCAGCTCTGCAGCTGATCGGCGATGAGGGCCGCGAGCAGAGCTGTGCGCGGGGCGATCTCATCGATGACCGCGTGCTCGTGTTCGGCATGTGCCCCATCACCCACGGCACCCAGGCCGTCAAGTGTCGCAATGCCGTCACCGGCGGTGAAGTTTCCGTCCGAGGCACCGCCCACGGAGACACCTTCTGGTGCAGGAAGGCCGAGTTCAGCGGCCAGGGCGGTGGCACGTTCAAAGAGTGCGGCTGATTGCTCACGTTCGAACGGGGGACGGTTGATTCCGCCGATGACCTCGATCGATGAACCTTCCAGCTGAGGGCGGGTGGCGAGCTCACGCATGGCGGCATCTATACGGTCGAGCTCGGCGGCGGTGCGTGCACGCACATCCACATCGACGCGTGCCTCGGCGGGAACCGTGTTCGAGGTGGTGCCCGCGCTGATCACGGTCGGGACCACCGAGGTGCCGGCCGAAGCGTCGGCAAGATCGGCGACGAGAGGCAGGTGAAGGGCCAGGGCCATACCGGCGTTGATCCCCTTCTCCGGCTCGAGCCCGGCGTGGGAGGCCTTGCCTGCGAAGACGAGGGTGTAATTGCTCGTGCCCTTGCGCTCGACCTTGAGTGCACCGCCGGCGCTCGCCTCCATCACATACACGGCCTTCGCCTCGGCCGACTCGGCGCGAATGAGATCCGAGGACGAGATCGACCCGATCTCCTCATCACCGGTGACCAGGATCGACAGACCACTGAGGCCACCCTCGCCGAGGTGCTCGCGCAGGATCGCGCTCGCGTGGATGCTCATAATCGCCCCGGTGAGCATGTCGAAGCTGCCCGGTCCGCGCAGGATACCGTCGTCGGTGGAGAAGGGAATGCGGTCCAAGGTTCCGTGCGGCCACACCGTGTCCTGGTGGTTGAGAAGGACCACACGAGCCGGACCCGAACCGAAGCGCAGGCGCACATGGGCGGTGTCCTCGACGGTGATGACCTCCGCGGTGGCCTCGAGACGCTCACGCAGCAGTTCGACGAAATCCTGGGCACCGGCGGCCACGGCTTCTTTGTCGTGCGACGGCGTCTCCTTCGTGATGACGCGTTTGATGTCATCGAGGATGAGGGGAAGGCGGTCGGCGGCTTTCGCAACGAGGTCAGCGGACTGGAGTTCTGAGGACAGAGAGGTGGTCATGCGCCGATTCTACGATGGGGTCTGCAAGACCGGTTGCGGCGTCCGCATCATGTTCGGAATTCGGCAAGCGCAAACACTAAGTCTGTGGTTTGCTTGACCCATGGGTGAGCAAGTCAGTTCCAAGCGGTACACGCCGGAAGAACGCACGCTGTATCGAGAGAAACTCGCGGAGAACCTCGAGCTCTTCGACACGTATCTGCGCCACGCGGAGTTCAAATCCGCGGGCACGATCGGTCTGGAGCTCGAACTCAATCTCATTGACTTAGACAATCAGCCGAGCCTGAACAACACGAAGGTTCTCGAACGCCTCGACGACGAGTACCAATCGGAGATCGGCGGCTTCAACCTCGAACTCAACCACCCTGTGCTCCAGGTGGCCGGACGTGGGCTGAAGACCTTGGAGGCGGGAGTGGCCCACCGGCTCGGCAAGGCTCAGAAGGCCGCCGAGGCGGAAGGTCTGAAGGTCACGTCGATCGGAACGCTGCCGACCCTGAGCACCCAATTCCTCACCGAAGAAACGTGGATCACCGAGGAGAACCGCTACGAGGCGCTGAGCAACTCGATCGTCGATGCTCGCGGTGAATATGTGCGCATCGAACTCGACGGCGAAGAGAAGTACAAACACGAATTCTCCGACATCGCCCCGGAAGCCTCCTGCACATCGATGCAGCTGCACCTGCAGGTCGCACCCAACAAGTTCGCCGAGGCGTGGAACGCGTCCCAGGCGATCGCTGCAGCCCAGGTCGCGATGAGTGCGAACTCCCCGTTGTTCGTCGGCCGCAAACTCTGGCACGAATCCCGGATTCCGGTGTTCACCCAGTCCATCGATACGCGCACCCCCGAGCTCGTGAATCAGGGAGTTCGGCCACGGGTGTGGTTTGGGGAACGCTGGATCACGAGCGTCTTCGACCTCTTCGAAGAGAACGTCCGCTACTTCCCACCCCTGCTGCCGGAGATCAAGGACTTCGTCGAGTTCTCCCAAGCCGATGCTCCGAAGCTCTACGAACTCAACCTGCATAACGGCACCGTGTGGCGCTGGAACCGACCGATCTACGACTCCTCTGACTCCGGGGCCCACATTCGTGTGGAGAACCGGCTGCTCCCAGCCGGGCCGACCCCCGTCGACATGGTTGCCGATGCCGCTTTCTACTACGGTCTGGCCGAGTTCCTCGTCGGAGAGAACCGTCCCGTGTGGTCGCGAATGTCCTTCCGTGAGGCGGAGGAGAACTTCTTCGCCTGTGCCAAGGACGGCATCCATGCCCGCGTGACGTGGCCCAAGATCGGCCACATCGACGTCGCGGACCTTGTGCTCGACGTCCTCATCCCGCAAGCTCGCAGAGGCCTGAGCCGTCTGGGCATCGACAAAGACGTCATCGACGAGTACATGTCGATCATCGAAGGTCGGGCCGAACTGCGTGCCAACGGCGCGACTTGGCAGCTGAGGATGCTCGACCATCTGGCACCGAACAGCGCCCCGGACTCACCGGAGCGCCGAGAGGGACTCAAGGCGATGATGGACGCCTACGTGAAGAACCAGGCCTCAGGCGAGCCCGTCCACACCTGGGACGTGCCCGTCTGAGGCAAGCAGGGACTCGCCACGCTCAGCAGCGGTGGTGCGGGCCTGAACTGGTGCCGAGCTGTGTTGAATCAGAGGCGTTCGACTTCGACGAAGACGATGTCGTCGGTCCCGTCTGGATTTGAGACCTCATGTTCGGATCCTGCCGCGCGTGTATAGCTGACTCCCGCCTCGAGGTCGGCGACCATCGACGTTCCATCCGAGCTCCGCACGTGCATCGCATCGGTGACCATCGGAATCACGACGTACTCATACTCATGTCTGTGCATGGGGATGACCCCATTGGGCTGGATGGTCCACCTGGTCACGCGGAAGACTCCGTTGTCGAGCTGGACCTCACCTGTTGAACCGGTGTTCTCATCGCTCATGATTGACACTCCTTCTCATCGTCATCGATAGTCTGCTCCACACCCTATCCCTGAGCACAGTGGCACCCCAGCCCGGTCCGTGGCCCGCAGCACATAAGTCAGGCTTCGAGGGTTAGCATGAGCAGTATGCGCTACCCCTACGCTGACATCGACGATGTCGAAGACGATATCCGCGACACCATTCTGGCCGTCTCAGAGAAGTCGGGCTTCGTGCCCAATGTCTTCCTGTCCCTGGCCCGGCGACCCGCCGAATTCCGTGCCTTCTTCGCCTACTACGACGCACTGATGGAGAAGGACACCGGGAACCTGACCAAGGGCGACCGGGAGATGATCGTCACGGCCACCTCGGCGGTGAACAACTGCCTCTACTGTGTCGTCGCGCACGGAGCCGTGCTGCGGATCATGGAGAAGAAACTGCATGTGGCAGACCAGGTGGCCGTCAACTACCGGCAGGCCGACATCACCGACCGCCAGATGGCGATGCTCGACTTCGCGATGAAGGTCTGCAAGGAACCCTGGACCGTCGGTGACGCTGATTTCACCGTCCTGGCCGAGCACGGATTCGATGACGAGGACGCCTGGGACATCGGCGCAATCACCGGCTTCTTCGGCCTCTCGAACCGCATGGCGCACATCGGGGGAATGATGCCCAACCCCGAGTTCTACCTCATGGGCCGCGTCCCCCGTGAGAGGAAGTGACCGATGACCATGAGCACCCACACGAGCGCACCCCGGGTCTCCGATCGAGCCGGACTGGTTCAACCCTTCGCAGCCATGAACATCGTGGCCAAAGTCCAGGAGATGACGCGCAACGGCCGGGACACCATCGCCATGTGCTTGGGCGAACCGACACAAGGTGCGCCGGGTCCGGTGCGCAGGAAGGCCGCCGAGGTTGTCACCGACGGCACGAACCTCGGCTACTCCCCGATCTTCGGGATCCCCGAACTGCGCGCAGCCATCGCCGGGCATTACCGCGACTGGTACGGCGTGGACGTGCCCACCGACAGAATCGCGATCACCACAGGCTCCTCCGGTGCCTTCCAGACGGCGTTCCTGACCTGCTTCGATGCGGGTGATCGCGTCGCGCTCGCCCGCCCGGGCTACGGCGCCTACAAGAACATCCTCGCCGCTTTGAACTGCGAGATCGTCGAACTCGACTGCGGAGCAGACCACGGGTTCCAGCCGACTGTCGAGCTCCTCGAACAAGCACACGCGAAGGCTCCGCTCAAAGGACTCATGCTCGCGTCGCCGGCGAATCCGACGGGCACGATGATCACCGGCGACCACCTCGGCGAACTCATCTCCTGGTGTGCCGAGCACAGTGTGCAGGTGATCTCTGACGAGATCTACCACGGCATCAGCTACATCGGCACGCGTGGTGAGACCGCGCTGACTCATGACGACAATGCCATCGTCATCTCCTCGTTCTCGAAGTACTGGGCGATGACCGGTTGGCGACTCGGCTGGGCGATCCTGCCAGAATCGCTCACGAGTGCGGCCCAGAACGTGACCGGAAATCTCTCGCTGTGCGCCCCGGTTCCCGCCCAGTATGCGGCGGTGGAGGCATTTACCGAGGAATCCTATGCGGAATGTGAGGCCGCGGTGGAGTCCTTCGCCCGTGCCCGAAAACATGTCCTCGAAGCGACTGCTGACCTGGGCTTCACCGATATGGCGCCGCCCGATGGGGCGTTCTACATGTATGCCCGCATCGATGAGATCCTGCAGCGGTCGAATGATGACATCGTCACCGCGACCGATTGGTGCCAGTCGCTCCTCGAGTCCACCGGGGTCGCCTTGGCGCCGGGTGATGACTTCGACTCCCTCAATGGGTCCCGCTCGGTGCGACTGTCGCTGGCCGTCGGTGCGGACAAGACCGCCGAGGCGCTGGATCGAATCCTTGCCTTCATGAGATGACTCCGAACTCGCCTGCAGCTCAGAACCGGAGTTCGTCTGGGCTGCCGACACTGGGCATCATCGTCTCTGCGCTGCTCCTGGGCTCGGCCGGACTCTTCGTCATCCTCGCCGATGCGAGCGCCCCGACCGCAGCATTCCTGCGCTGTTGGATCGCTGTCATCGTCCTGGCGCCTCTGGCCATCCGCGAACTCCGACGTCACGGGATGCTGCCGTCCCGGGCGCTCGTTGTCGCGGCAGTCTCGGGTGCGGCGCTGGGCATCGACTATGTGCTGTGGGCACAGAGCGTCCTCGATGCTGGAGTCGGTGTCTCCACAGTCCTCATCAGCGTTCAGGTCATCGTGTTTCCGGCGCTGGTGTGGGTCTTCGGAGGAACACGTCCGGGCTGGCTGTTCATTGCATGCATCCCCGTCATGATCGCGGGCATGCTGCTGACCGGGGGAGTCTTCGGCGCCGATGCCGGAGCGGCGAACCCGGGACGTGGGGCGATCTTCGGAGTGCTGTCTGGAATTCTCTACGGCGTCTACATCTTCGGCATCCACCACTGCCGGAAGGCGGCACCGAACTTCGTGGTCGCACCCGTCGCAGTGGGCACACTTGGGGCGGGAGTGATGACGGCGATCGCTGGTGTGACTCTCGGCGGCCTCGACTTCGACCTGGGCTGGGCCGGGTGGGCATGGATGGTGGCGCTGGCTGTCTTCGGTCAGGCCCTGTCATGGGTGCTGCTGAGCATCTCGAGCCCGCTTGTGACGGTGTCGCGGACGGCCGCCCTCATGCTGCTCCAACCGCTGTCGGCCGTGGTATTGGGCGCGGCCATCGCCGGGGAGCGACTGCAGCCGGCGCAGTGGATCGGCGCGGTGCTGGTTGTTGTGATTGTCTGGGTCGTCGGCGGCGGTCCGGAGGCGCTGCGCAGTCGACGGTGACCCATTCAGGAACAGCTCAGTGCTCGTGGCCTTCGACTGTGTGGGCCAAGGCATCAAGGATGATGTGAGCGACGTGGTCGTCCTTGAGCGAGTAGTAGGCTTCGCGGCCGATCCGGTTGACCCCGACGAGGTGGAGGCCGCGCAAAAACTTCAGATGCTGGGACACCAGGGGCTGCGACAGCTCGGTCGACTCGACGATGTGCGTCACGGTCGCCTCACCGTGGGCGAGGACCAGGAGCATCTTCAATCTGGACGGTGTGGCCAGTGCTTTGAACAGGTCGGCGGTCTCGGAGATGGCTTCGAGATTGTCCTCGGGGTTGCGCAGGAGCTGCTCGACTGCGGCATTGACCGGGGTGGAATCTGAAGTGGAAGCCATGGATAGAGATTACCGGAAATTCTGCAACGTGAACTCACGCCCACATCGCTGCAGGCGGACAGGCCGCAGGCACGCGGTCGGCAGAAGACTCGAACACCGTGCGGCGTTCGAGTTCAGAGGACGCCTTGTTCGGCCTTGCTGAGATCGTCAGGAAGGTTGTGCAGCAGCCAGTCGTAGCTCAACGGCGACAGGTTGGTCAGAGCTGCGAATGTGGTGTCATCGAGCACGGTGTAGTGCTTGCCGCGAATGACCTTGACCTCCCGATAGAACGGGTCCTCCAGCTCGTCTTCATCCAGCATCGCCTGGTCGGCACCAGAGCCGGCATCAGCACCAGTGCCAGCACCAGAGTCAGGGAAATGTATGAGGAGGACATCGGCGTCGAGCTGGTCGACCTGCGGCTTCGTCACCGAATGCTTCTGGGCCGAGTAATCTTGCGCTGCGGAATCTTGGAGCATGCCGATGCCGGTGAAGAAGCTGTCGTCGCTGCCGGCATACGACAGGTAGTCGATCGACTCGGCCTTGACGTCGGCGAGGGCATACGTCGTGTCTTCGAATTCGAGGTGGTGGTCAGCGGCTTTCTCGGATTGACCTGTAACGTCCTCGACGACTTCTTGGGCCTCTTGTCCCTTATTCAGCGCAGTGGCGACGGCGGCGGTCCTGTCGGTCCACGTTGCATCGTCTTCGGCGGCAACGACGGGGGCGATATCCGAGAGCTCATCGAAATGCTCACCGGCATCGTCGAGGCCGGTGGCGAGGATGACATCGGGTTCTGCTTCACGGATCGCCTCGGCGTCTGGACCCTTCTTCGGGTCATACAGGGTCGGAGTCTCCATGCCGGCATCATCAAGTGTCTCCATGGCCCACGGGCTGGCTTTCTTCCCCGATAGAGCCGGTGCAATGACCGGATCCGCGCCGAGCGCCACAGCTATGTCGAAGTCGACCGAACTGGTCACAGCAATCTTCTCCGGCTGTGTCTTGATCGTGGTGCTGCCATAGGGAGAGTCGAGCGTCTGCGGATAGGGACCTTTGGCGTGACTTACCTGATTCGGTAGGAGCGAGCATCCGCTGAGTGCCAGAACAGCAGTGAGCCCCAGGGCGGGCAAGGCCAATGGCCTCTGTTCGATTCGCACCGCTCAGCTCAGAGCTTCGACGTCGTCCTGGGTGCCGATGAGGTCGTCTGCCAGTGACTCCCACTGCTCGTAGGCATCAGGCAGGCCGGATCGCTGTACGGCTTGTGCGGCTTCGGTGGGGCTCATCGTGTGCCAGTCTTCGATCTGTTCGAGACCGGGATTTTCGATATCCGGATTGATTCCGTAGAAGGATTTCGTGGCAAAGATGGGGTCGTTGAGGCGCTCTGGTTCGCCCCATCCTTGAGAAGGACGCTGCTGGAACAGGCCGATCGAGTCGCGGTCACCCGCGTCGAGGTTGCGCAGCGAGGATTCCTGGAGGGCTGTCATGAGGGCGATTCTGATTGCCCGGTCGTCGAAGTCGCCGCCCCGCCCGATGCCGATGATGAGCCGGGCGTTGTCGATCTGCTGCTCGGTCAGCTGATTCACGGTAGCCATCTGCATCTGCCTGATCTTAGTTGAGCCGAAGGAGACAGGGGAATTGACGATGATGACGGCGGCGACGACCAAGGCCATCACCGCTGCTCCCAGACCCATCAGGGCACCACGAAGCACGGACCGAGATCCGTTGCGGTGTCGAGTCTTACCAGCCATGAATATAACGATAATGCAACAAACTGAGGGACGCATGTGTCCACGCCGTGCTAATAATCACAGAACGGTCACGGGGCTGGATTTTTTGGGCGCCGACGTTGGTGACTGAACTCTGAAGCAATCTCGTGATGTCTGTTTGTTATCGCGAACCAGCTTGACCTTGACACGGTGTCAAGGCCTTCACTGGCTGTAGGAGGTGGACACAATGACCAATCCACACATCACCGAATCGCCTGTGCAGCACATCTCGCACCATGATTCGCGGCCCTCACCGAAAACGGAGTCCGTCGTCGCGGCGTTGTCGTCGTCGAACCCGCAGCAGCGACTGCAGGCGGCACTGTCTGTCGGAACCACAGCCGAGAGAAGCCACCTCGGTGCGCTCGTACAGCGCTGCAGATACGAACCGGACTTCTTCGTCCGTGACATGCTCACCTGGGCAATCACCCGGATGCCCGCGGAGGAGGCTGTGCCTGCGCTCATTGTCGAGCTGAGCTCAGATGTGCCGCAGGCCCAGAGCCAGGCATTGCACACGCTGTCGAAGATCGGTGACCCTCGCAGCTGGTCGGCCATGAGCCCGGAAAACATCGGAGACAAGCTGATCGCTCATTCCGACACCGAGGTGGCTCGCAGTGCGTGGAGGGCCGCCGTGGCGCTTGTCCCCGGTGATGACCGAGAGACGTTGGCATTGTCCCTCGTCACCCAGCTTGGACGGGGTGACATGGACACGCAGAAAAGCCTCAGCAGAGCCATCGTCTCCCTGGGCGAGGATCTCGTGTCAGTGCTCGATGAAAGACTGCAGGCAGAGGAAGAAACAGTGCAGACACACGCTCTGGCGACCCGGGACATGTTCACCGATCCGGACGCCGGTTTCGCTCACGCCTTGAGTGAAGCCAAGCGCGTGGTTGCACTGGGGTCCGAGGCATCAGCATAGGTCGACTTTGGGAAGGGGTGACCGGGGTGGCGCTGCCGGGTGGGGCAAGCTCGCGCAGCGCTGCGTGCGGCGCCTCGGGCTCCTTCCTCATGGATTGGGCGCGTTAAAGGCAGAGCGATGACAGAGTGGCCTGTCTATAGTGGAGACAGGAGAGGGGTGCTGATGCTGATTGGCGAAGTGGCCAAACGCTCAGGCGTGAGTGCTCGGATGCTGCGACACTACGAATCCCTGGGCCTCATCGATCCCAATGAGCGCACCCCGAGCGGGTACCGGGAGTATTCCGCGGACGATATCGGGAGAATCTTCCATATCGAAGGACTGCGCAAACTGGGAATGTCGCTGGCAGAGATCGGACCCCTTCTCGACGATCCCGCATTCGATCCCAGTCGAGTGATTGACGAGCTGGTCGAGACCTCGAAGCGACGCATCGCAGTCGAGCAGGAACTGCTGTCGAACCTCGAGCGGATCGACCGCCTCCACCACGCCGATGGGGAGGCGCTGCTGCTGACCATCGATCTCATGCGCTCCCTTGAATCCGGCGACGTCATCCAGCGGCACAAGGCAGCGCTGGGCAGCGGTGTCGACGGAGCTGTGCCCGTTGAGTCCCTGTCCGCAGCCGTTCTCAACGAGCCGGTGCTCAATGCTGCCGGAGCCATGCGCTGGGCCTTGGCTCAGTCGGGACCCGAAGCGGTCCGCTACCTGGCGAAGGGGATGGGAGACCTGTCCGTCGTCGTCCGGCGCAATGCTCTGCAGGCGCTCGATGAAATCCGGCGCAATACCGCGAAGGAAGAACTCGGGTCCGTTGCGGAAGCGACCATCACCGCCTCCCTGCATTCCGGTCTCGGCGACACGGATCTTCAGGTGCGCAGCGGCGCCGCACTCATTCTGGGGCAGATGAGGGATCCTGTCGCGGTTTCGGATCTGCTTGAAATAGCGATGGAGGGACCAAAGGACATTGAGGCCGCCGAAGCGCTTGCTGCTTTCGTCAACGAAGCCCGGAGGAAGGGGAGCGAGCTGAAGTCGCGAGACGGATCATGTCGGATCTGCGCCGGCACGCCCGTTCCCCAGAGGCGACAGTGCGGTTCCGAGTGCTGCAGGTTCTCATTGAGATTCCGGGTGCTGAAGTCGATGACTTCATCGCCGAACTGTGCACCGACGAAAGCTTCGAGGTCGCAGCAACGGCGACCGCGACCCTGAATCGGCGCCGCGATCATTAAACTTGTCCCATGACCTCCGGAACCACGACGCCCGAACCTGGGCCCGATCGCTCGCCCGCCTCTGCGAAGAGACGACAGCGGCAGCCGTTCGCATTCCGTCGCCACCATTTCACTGTCACCGGGGTCCTCGACTATCTCTTCTTCCTCTTCGGAGGCGCCTCGTCAACGTGGCTGGCGATGCTGATCCTGTTCAAAGGGTTCTCACTGGGCTGGTGGCAGGTGCTGACCCTGCTCGTATTCTGGGGAGTGGTCTCCTACCTGGCACTTCCGCGACTGCACCGCATCCTCTCCCAGATCTACGTCCCAAACTATTTCATCGGTCGAGCCCGGACCTCGGATGGCCTGCTCGGAGATCCTGTCAACCTCGCATGGCGTGGTGACGAGACTCAGATCCATCACGCGATGAAAGCCGCAGGCTGGATCCTTGCCGATGGCATCACCCCGGCCTCGACCTGGGAGATCATCAGATCCACTCTGACGCGTCGGAGCTACCCCAAAGCGCCAGTGTCGCCATTGCTGCTGTTCGGCAGGCGGCAGGACTTCGCTTATCAGCAGGAGGTCGACGGGGATCCGGGGCAGCGTCACCATGTGCGGTTCTGGAAATGTCCCAGTGGCTGGTTGCTGCCTGGTGGGCATCAGGCGGACTGGCTGGCCGCGGGCACCTACGACAAGAGCGTCGGGATCTCGCTGTTCACATTGCAGTTCACCCACAAAATCGAAGAGAACACCGATGTCGAACGTGACTACATCGTTGACACGGTGGCTTCGGCCGATGACGCGGTTGTCGTCCAACACGTCCAAGACTTCTCGACCGGCTACCACTCACGCAACGGCGGCGGAGACGCGATCATCACGGACGGCGATCTCCCGATCATCGAAGTTGCCGAAGTGGATACAGACGAATCCGATTCCCCGGACCGACTCGAACTGGCACTCGATGCGACCCAGATCTACACCGATGCTCGGTCGGTCAGAGAAGTGACGAAGACGCTGTGGCACAGACGACCGCTGCAGACTGTCGTCGGTGCCGCACTCGTTCTCATCCTGCTCCTCTTCCAAGCCTGGGACGTACTGGGCACGGTGCTCGACTGGGACGGCCTGCGCACCGAGGTCGTGGACTACAGTGCCGACATCGAAACCCTCGGCAACGAAGCGGCAACACGGATCGTGGCGGGAGTGCTCATCGGACTCAGCCTCCTCATCGGGTGCCTGCAGGTGATCGCGAGCATCTCTGTGTTCCGAGGCAGCAATCGAGCCCGATTGTGGATCTTGACCCTCTCCACGGTGTCTGTGATCGTATCGATGACGAACTACTTCACCGGAGACCGGGACCTCGCGACCAACATGTACGCCTTGACGACGATTGCCATGCAGGTCGCCGTGCTGCTGTCACTGTCAAGCGATTCTTCACGGCTATTCACCCGTTTCAGCACCGCAGAGCTGCGAGCCGAACGTCAGGAACGGGGCCTCGAAGACTGAGCGCATGTGCAATCAGGATTCGCCGGCATGCATCGATGGTGCGAGAAGTCGTGGACTGTAAACACTGTGTATCCTGGCCTCGACTGCATTCCGGCGGCGCGAACCAGCCATCGGAACCGGATTCAAGCGAAGAGGCGGAACTCCATGACCGAGCCGACACCTGACTCATCTGCCCCCACCGACGGGGGCAAGGTTCCCGCAGAGGCAACCACAGCCTCCGACGGCGCAGTCTTCGACACGATCGACCCGGCGCTCAAAGTGGTCAGCATCGAAATCGAGGTCGCCGCATCAGCCTCGGAGATCTTCGAACTCGTCGCCGATCCTGCCCGCCAACCCGAATGGGACGGCAACGACAACCTCGGCACAGCCGCAGCGGGGCAGAGACCGACCGGAGTCGGAACCTCCTTCATCACCACCCTGACCAAGGGCGTCGACCGCGAGAACCACATCGTCGACTTCGAAGAGGGCAGGCTCATCGCCTGGAAGCCCTCCGAAGTCGGCGGTGAACCCTTCGGCCAGAAATGGACGTGGGAGGTCACAGCGACAGGAGACCGTTCAAGCCTGGTTCGCCACACCTATGACTGGACCGAGTTGAGAGACCTGCAACGACTGCCACGTGCGCAGTCGACAAAGTCTGAGAACCTGCTGGCATCAGTTGAGAGGCTCAAGGCACTCGCTGAACGCTGAACGCTTCAGCTGCTCATCGTGGCCAGGCATCTGCCAGGCGTGAGAGCAGCTGCGCTAAGAGGGCACGCTCTTCATCGGTGAACCCATCGAGGGCCAGGTCGACGTTCTCGCGCTGGGCTCCCCGGAACCTGCTCGAGATCGCTCTGCCCTTATCCGTCAACGCGATGAGAGTGCGACGGGCATCATCAGGGTCAGCCTCACGTCGCAGCAGTCCCAGCTCGACGCCCTGTGACACGAGGCGGGAAGCACGCGGCTGATCGACCCCGATCGATTCACCGATTGCGCTGACGCCGAGAGAGCGGCCGGCCTGAGCTAGGGCGATAAGCAGTCGCAGCTGTGCTCGTCCACCGAAGTGAGCCCCGAACTTGCCTTTCCACTCGTGTTCTCCCTCGTGCCGATCGCGATTGCTGTCCCGGAGACGCTCGTCGTGGGGCGCGCCTTTCGTGCGTGGATCGCGCGGACTCTGAGGGAAATATTCATCCTCGTCGCCGTGTGGGCGCCGACCGCGTCCGAACGGAAAGTCTCCCCGTCCTGGTCCGCCGAATCTGGGATGGCCATCGCCGCCAGCCGCAGCTCCGGGAAGCCCGAATCCGCGCGGACCGCCACCGAGCCCGCGCCTCCACTGCAGGCGCGTGAGCGCCTCGGCGATCCTCTGGCTGGCATCGTCCGTACCCCTACCCTGATCGCGCTTCCCGTCATTGCTCATACCCCAATTTTACATGTTGGTTGACATGCTTTCTAATTGCATGTCATGATACATATACATGTCAGATGACAAGTAAAGGAGATGGCATGAACTCGCTCAACAGCGACAAGCAGAATGACAGCACCATCAATGGTCGAGAAGGCCGTGATGAACGTGCTGATGAGAACAGCGACCGTGCTGATGAAGGCAACGAGAAGCTCCACGAGGCTCTCAGTGAGGAAAGTGCAAAGATGAATGACGAAGACGACAATGAATTCGACCAGACGCGCGCCGCGGGGAGTGAGCGTTCCGACGTCCGCGACGAGAGCCCAGAGGTAACGGACCTGCTCAGGCAAGCGAGCCTCCTGCTGCGCCGAAAGTTCTTCACCGCAGCGAAGGCAGGGGAATTCGGACACCGCGGCCAGGGGATCCGTGAGCAGGTTGCCGCCGCGGTCGATGAGGCGCTATCGGAGAGGGAGCTCGAATCCCTGACGGGCTCTCTGGACAAAATCGTTGACGTGCTCGGCAGGAATGCAGAGGGCGCTAGCGCTGAGGGCAGGAATGATGAGTGGGATGAGCGCCGAGAGTTCGCTGGACGGCGCGGCTACGCGGCTCGTCGCGAATGCGCCCGCCGTTTCGGCGCTGAAGGACGATCCGCCTTGGGCCAGGAGTATGGGTTCGGAGGTAGGCTCCGGTCAGAGTTCGGCCCTGAACCCGGACGTGACTTCGAGTCAGAGTTCGGACTCGGACACGTACGAACACTCGGGCGCGGATTCGACTCTCGTGGTGACCGCGGCCCACGGCGGAATCGGAATCCGCGTCGCGAGCGGGATCTGGAAGATGGTTGGGGCTCACGCCGGGAATGGGCAGAGGGCAACGTGGACGAAGGGCGCTTCGACCATCACCGCCGTGACGGAGGCTGTGGGTCACATGCTCACAGCGCCGACCACCGGGGCAGAAGCCACCGCGCCGGGGGCCGACGCGGAGGCAAGGGCCGGATGGTCGGAGCTGCGTTCGAACACGGATTCGCGGCAGGCTACAAACGCGGTGTCCGGTCCTGAGGGCTCAGCCGCGCTGGAGCACTGACTCCAGCGCGTCGAGCACTGCAGGGTCCTCGATCGTCGAGGGCACGGCCGGAGAATCGACTCCGTCGGCGATCTCGCGCATCGTCTTGCGCAGGATCTTCCCCGACCGGGTCTTCGGCAGGGCGGAGACGATATCGACCTGTTTGAAGGCGGCCACGGGGCCGATCTCCTTGCGGACCAGCGCCACGAGTTCGGCGATGACCGCATCCGGATCGGCCGCCTCGGCGGAATCACCGAGCACGACCAGCGCACGCGGATTCTGCCCCTTCGTGTCATCGTGAACACCGATCACCGCGGTCTCCGTGACTGCCGGATGGGAAGCGATGACGGCCTCGATGACACCCGTGGAAAGGCGGTGTCCGGCGACGTTGATGACATCGTCGGTGCGGCCCATGACGAAGACATACCCGTCTTCATCGAGATATCCCGAATCACCGGTCAGGTAGTAGCCGTCGAAGGCCGACAGGTACGAGGACACGAACCTGGAGTCATCGCCCCAGACGGTGGCCATCGTTCCCGGTGGCATGGGCAGCTTCATGACGATGAGTCCCTCTTTGCCAGCCGGCATGGGTTTGCCTGAAGGGTCGAGGACTTCGACCTGGAAGCCCGGCACCGGCTTCGTCGGGGACCCCGCCTTGAGCGGGAACCGGGTGAGGCCAAGCGGATTGGCGGCGATCGGCCAGCCTGTCTCCGTCTGCCACCAGTTGTCGACGACGGGGATGTCACGACCGGTCGCCTCGGCGAGGATGTTCGTCGTCCACTCATAGGTATCCGGATCGAGGCGTTCACCGGCGAGGAACGAAGCCCGCAGACTGGACAGGTCGTACTTCTTGATCAGGTCGCCGTTCGGATCTTCCTTACGGACCACGCGCATGGCCGTCGGCGCAGTGAAGTGGACGTTGACCTTGTGGTCTTCGATGATGCGGAAGAAGGTGCCGGCATCTGGGGTGCCGACCGGTTTGCCCTCGAACAGGACCGAGGTGACACCGGCCAGCAGCGGCGCGTAGACGATGTACGTGTGCCCGACGACCCAGCCGACGTCGGAGGCGGTGAACATCGTGTCGCCGGGGTTGAGCCCGAAGAGGCTGGGCATCGAGAATGCCGATGACACTGCGTAGCCGCCGGAATCTCGCACGATGCCCTTCGGTTTGCCCGTCGTGCCGGAGGTGTAGAGGACATAGAGCTCATCGGTGGCTTTGACGGTGACAGGGTCAATGCCTTCAGGCGTATTGGCCAGCAGCTCCGCGTAGTCGAGATCGTTCTCGCCCATCGCGCAGCGATGCTCGTCGCGTTGGACGATGACGGTGAACTCCGGCTTCTTCTCGGCAATGCTGATCGCCTCGTCGACCATGGGTTTGTACTCGAGGACACGGCTCTTCTCAACCCCGCACGAAGTGGAGATCACGGCCTTCGGGGAGGTGTCGTCGATGCGAACGGCCAGCTCGTTGGGGGCGAATCCGCCGAAGACCACCGAATGGATCGCGCCGATGCGGGCGCAGGCGAGCATGGCGATCGCAGCCTCGGGCACCATCGGCATATAGATGATGACGCGATCGCCCTTGACTACGCCCCTGTCCGACAGGGCTCTGGCGAAGCGGGAGACCTCGTCGAGGAGCTCCGAGTACGTGATCGTGCGAATCGTGTCGGTGACGGGCGAGTCATAGATGATGGCTGCCTGATCTCCACGCCCGGCGGCCACATGCCGGTCGACCGCGTTGAAGCACACGTTGAGCTCGCCGTCGGGGAACCAACGATAGATCGGGGCGTTCGCGGCGTCGACGGCGCGAGTCGGCTCGGTGACCCAATCGATGTGGGTCTTCGCCTGGTCGAGCCAGAACTCCTCAGGATCGGCATCGATGGCAGCGATGACATCGTCGTAGCTGGGGGACTGTGCGATCGTGTTCATAGCTCCATTGTGACTCATGGCACAGCTGAGTGCAGGGATGGGATGGGCCGATTTCCGGGTCAGCGATGGTTGCGCAGGAGGCAGATTTGGTCTATGCAGCCGGATCCGGTCCCCGTGGCAGAAACCGAATTCGAAGTTGGACAGCAGCTGGTCGGCCGTTCGGACTCCGTCTGCATACATTGTGAGGAAGCGGCGCACTAACCCCAGATTGTGTGCGCAGACAAGGCACAATGGGGGCATGAGATATCTTGTTGCCCTGATCATCGGCATTGGCGCCCTGTTCGGCGTCAACGCGTTCGCAGACCTCTTCTCCATGCCACGCCCGTGGAATTCTCTGGCGATGGGCGCCACCGTCGGAATCACGATGGTCATCGTCCTCCTGATCTGGGAAGTCGTTAAGCCCAGCAATAAGGATGCCGCACCGGCGAAGCCTGCGATGAGTGAGGAGGAGCGTGCGAAGGCACGCGCCGAGCGTCGCTCTCGATTGGCCGCCGAGGCGGGTGTGAGTCTCGACGACACTGATTCCGGCAAGGGCACCACGGAGTCGAAGGCAGATGATGCGGAGACCGAGTCGAAATCTGCCGGTCAGGATGATGCAACTGAAGCGAAGCCGGCCGAGGGCACTCCTGCGGCGGCTGCCCCGCCGAAGCGTTCGGTCAGTGAGGACGAAGAGTCGCCGGAAGCTGACGAGTCCTCGATCGAGGCGGAGCCGGAAAACGGCGGCGAATCACGATACGAGGAGAACACAGGAGACTTGGGTCAGGATCAGCCGGACCAAGATGAGCCGGACCTCCGTGCGGCCGGCGAGCCAGAGACGCTTGCGCCCGATGAGTATGACGAAGAGGCAACGGGGTCATCACTGGAGAGTCCTCCCACCGGAGAACCGGGAATCTCCGTCGACGCACTTGAAGATGCCGAATCGGCAGACACCGATGGAGCCGCCGATGACGATCCCGTCGACGACGAGACCGACTCGACGCGCTGACCAATCCGACGCGCTGAGCGCCGATAGCGCTGAGCGACCCTACTGCGTGTAGTGAGCGGCGAGGAGTTCAAGCCCCTCTTCGATGCTGACCCGCGGCTTCCACCCAAGAACCTCGTAGGTGCGGCGCTGGTCGAACCAGTGCGCCGTTGAGAGCTGCTCCGCCAAGAACTTCGTCAGGGGCGGTTCATCATCATGCTCGCCCAGATCCCATACCTTCTCCACGACCGAACCGGCCACCAGCGCGGGGCCCACGGGGATGCGCATCTTCGGCGCGTGAGCGCCACCGGCGATCGCGATCCGTGACATGAGTTCCCCGATGGGGCGCGGCTGACCGTTTGTGACCACCAACGACTCGCCGTGCGTGGTGGCCACGGCATCAACGGCGGCAACGATCGCCTCGACCGCATTGTCGACGAACAGGGCATCGACGAGCGGGGCCCCTGACCCGAGCACCGGCATTCGGCCGGCACGAGCGCGATCGATGACGCGCTCCGTCAGCTGCGTGTCACCAGGACCCCACATGAGGTGCGGGCGCAGGACGAGGACCTTGAAGTCTGTTGAATCGGCTTCCAGAGCAATGAGTTCACCGGCGGCCTTGGTCCGCGCGTACTCACCACGTGCCAGATCGGGGGAGGCAGGACCGGCACCTTCGCCGATGATCGAGTCACCGGTATGGGCCACCGACGGCGACGAGATGTGCACCATTCGCTTCACGCCAGCCGCCTGAGCGGCATCGACGAGAGTGCGGGTGCCGCCGATGTTCACGGCCTCGAACTCACTGGGGTCGCCCATCATGGACACCTTCGCCGCCAAGTGCACAACAGCCTCGGCGCCGGTGAGGGCCTGAGCCATACTGCTCGGGTCGGTAACCGACCCGATGACGTCGTGGGCGCCCGACACAGAGGAGGGGCGACGCTGCAGAGTCGTGACCTCGTGGCCTCCTGTCACAAGCGCACGAGCGACGGACGAACCCAGGAGCCCGGAGGCTCCGGTGACTGTGATCTTCATATGGACTCCTCAGACGGGCGAGATTCAGACCTTGGTGCGCACCGAACCGCCGGACAGGACATGATCGGCCCAATTGGCCAGGCGGGATCGGTCGATCTTCGAATTGTGGCGGATGTCGGTCGGGAACGTGGGAGCGACGAGGACAGCGGTGAGGTCGTGCCCCACGACCTCTGCAACCAGCTCACGCAGCCGAGACGTCAGGTCCAACGGAGCCAGACCTGGCGCGAGATCGGTTCCTTCAGCGTCGAGGACGGCCACCAGCGACTGTGTTCCCGCCGGGCCGATGCCCACGATCGACGAGCGGCTGACCTGCGCATCGGAATCGATGAGCGCCTCGAGACCGCCAGGTCCCACCGGTCCGAGAGGTGTGGTGACCACATGCTGCAGACGGCCTTCGAGCCAGACTCGTCCCTCGGCATCGATATGGCCGATGTCGTTCGTCCGGTGCCAGGTCCGACCGTCGAGGTCATCGCGAGCCGAGTCAGCCGTGGTGGCCCAGAGGTTGTCGTAGCCGGACTTGATGTGGGCGGCGCTGACGACGAATTCACCCAAACGGCCCTGCGCAGCGCTGCCCTGTTCCAGTACGTCTGCGGACGCACCGGTGTCATCAATCGGTGCCAATGCCAATTCGACGCCGTCGATGGGGCGGCCCACGCACACGCCGAGGTTGGATGTGGCATCGGCGGCGGCCACACCGGCACGGTCGATGTCGGTGAGCAAGAGGCCCTCGGTCATCCCATACGGCGAATGGATGCTCGCGTTCGGGAACACCTCGGCGATGGAATCCATCAGCTCCATAGGCACGGGCGCCCCTGCGGAGAGCACAAGTTCGACCCGTGCGCACGCGGCCTTCTGCTCCTCATCCAGCTCAGCAGCAGTGGCCGCGACGTTCTTGTACGCGGCAGGGGAGGCGAAGACCATGGTCGAATGACCGGCGATGATCGCATCGGAGATGGCGCCGGCGGTCAGCGTCTTCGGTTTGGTCACGGACATGTCCGGAGTCACCGAGGTGGCTCCGATGGCCGGTCCCAGAAGGGCGAAAGGTGGGAAGCCGGCGACCAGGCCGGTGCCTTCGCGCACGTCGAAGACTCGGGTCAGCACCGCCGCGAGTGCGGAGATGTCGCCGTGGGTGTAGCGCACACCCTTGGCCGGTCCCGTCGACCCGGAGGTGAAGAGGATCGCCGCATCGTCGGTGGCTGCCGGGAGGGGCAGCTGCGCGTGGTGGGTGGTGCGCGAGAGCGCGGTCAGGCTGGTCTCGACCTTGAACAGCTTGGCCGCCACCGTGCCCAGAGGGGACACCGAGATGCGGCGGCCGGGCCAGTTGAAGGCACGGGCGAGACCGAGTCCCGGCAGCTCTCCGATGATCCACTGCGGATCCGCCGAGGTGGTCGCCCGGGTCATGCCCTTCGGTCCCAGACCGGCGTCGGCGACGACGGCGACCGCGCCGATCTTCAGACAGGCGTAAAGGGCTGCGGTGAGGTTGTTGCCGGGCGGGACGAGCATGGAGACGCGATCGCCGGGGCGCACGCCGAGTTCGAGCAGTCCGTTGGCGATGCTCGTCGTCACATGCCAGAGGTGGCGCCAGGTGATCTGCTGCGCCGGGTTCTGGGCGAAGTCCACCGAGGCGATCGATTCGTCATCGTGGCGTGCGTCGAGGATCGCGGTCACCCCGCGCGCAGGGGCCGCGGCAGACTCGTCCTTCGAAGCGGGTGCGCGCTTTGCTGTGGCCTCGTTGTCTGCGGCCGATGAATCCGAAGCGGCGTCGGCTCCAGCACCGCGAGCAGGGAACTGTGTCCGCAGCCAGTCAGTGACGACACCGGCCACATCGTAGTCCTCGCTGACCAGGTGTGAGCCCAGCTCGAAGCGGTGCACATCGGCCTGGGACAGACGCTGACGCAGGTCACGCAGATAGCGTTCCAGGAAGACCGGGTCCTTCGGTCCCCACACGAGGAGCGCAGGATGATCGAAGGCCGCGATATCGGCGCCCACACGCTGCAGCTCGGAATAGGACGGGTGGTTCTCATCGACGGGGATGTCGGCGACGAAGCCGCCGATCCCGTGGCGTCGGGAAGAATTCTCATACGGGGACCGGAAGGCGTCCTTGATCTCGGGATCGAGATCGCCGAGGCTCATCGTCACCCGCAGGAATCCGTCCGTGACCACGGTGGCAGTCGGGAGCATGGGCCCGGCCAGTGTGGCTCGCAGCGGTGCAGGGATCGGCGCATCCTCAGGTTGGCGGACGGCCGTGTTGAGGCTGATCGAAGCGGAGACGAGGTCGGTGTTGCGTGCCGCCCATCCCAGGGACAGGACGCCGCCCCAGTCATGTCCGATCGTCACGATCGGATGATCGGAGGACGCGGCGCTGTCTGTGGGTGCGGCACTGCCGGCTGCCTCGGCGAGGAGGGGCGTGACGACGGCGTCGAAGTCGTCGATGCGCTGGGACATGCGGCGCACCTCGGCGCCGTGGGGAGTCGGCAGCGACTCATGGGCCAATCGTTCGGAGTAGCCCATGTCGAGCTGATCGGGGGCGATGAGCCGCCACACGCGACCGCCGGCGCGAGCCGTGTCCACGGTCGCCTGGGCAAGGTGTCGCCACAGGTACGACCAGGTCGGGTTGCCGTGCAGGGCAAGGATCGTGCCGCTCGGTTCGAGCCCTTCGGCACGGAGTACCTCAATGGTGTCGAGGACGTGGAAGGAATGCGGTCCCGCGGGTGTCGTGGCCTCGACGATTCGGGACCAGGCGGGGTCCCACTCGGGCAGCTTCGGGGGAGCCTGAGCCGGCCGTGCAGGAAATCTCATTGAACCTCTACCACTCGATTTCGGTCATTGCGGTGTTGAGCCCGGATCCGACTCCCATACACAGGATCCGATCGCCGGGTTTGAGGCTTGATGCCTCACGGGCGAGCGTGATCGGCAGGGATGCCGGTCCCACATTGCCCAATTCGGGATAGGTGACCGGAATTCGCTCGGAGTCGAGATTCGCGGCCTTCTTGATCGAGTTCACGTGTACGTCGGAGACCTGATGCATGACGTAGCGATCCATCTCGCGCCAGTTCCAGCCGTCCTCATGGGCTTCCTCCCACGCGGCGACGACGAGTTCCATACCACCGGCCAGCAGACCCTTGGTGTCGGTGAACATGCCGTTATGATCGCCCACGCACAGTGCGTGATGCTGGGTCGCGGCGCGGGTGATGCCGCCGAGGATGCGGTGGCCTTCCGGGTGTTTGTCCGCCGGTCCCAGGACCGCGGCGGAGGCGCCGGATCCCAGTGTGAGGGAAGCGAACTCGTTGAGGTATTCCTCACGGCTGATGCCCTCTCGGGTGAGCCGTCGCAGGGTAGCCTCCTGGACTCGGGAGGCGTCTTCGCCAGCGACGACGAGGGCGTATTCGATCTGCCCCGCGTCGATCATGCTCGCGGCCAGGGTCATGCCGTTGACGAACCCGAGGCAGGCGTTGGCGATGTCGAAGTTCATCGCCTGAGAACCAAGACCGATTCCGGCGTGAACGCCGACGGCTACGGAGGGCTCTAGGTGTTCACGCGTGACAGAGGTGTTGACCATCAGTCCGATGGAGTCGGGGGAGACCCCCGACTCTTCCAGGGCCTTCTTACCTGCGGCGATCGCACCGTCGGCGAACTGACTCGGCTGATCCCAGTTGCGCCGGGCATAGACACCGGCGACACGCTGGAGGAGTCCAGTGGGCAGGTTGAGGGTGGACAGGGTATCGGCGAGGCGCTCGTCGAATTCTTGAGAGGTCACTTCGTTCGGGGCGAGGATCTCGGTCAGGCCGAGAAGCGCCACGTTCGAGTGCCGGAATGTTGCGTTGCCATTCGCCAATTGAGGTTCTCATCCCTTTGCGGGTTGTGCGTCGTCTGCTGAGGGCCGATGCGACGCACCTTTGAGGCGTGCCACGACGGAGGAAGTCCGGAGACTATCTTATATCCCTCAGGCTGAATAGTTACTTAACGAGTGAACCAGGTGAAACCGTCGTAGGCCATTCCGGTCGCGCAGAGGACCGCGATCCCGGCCAAGATGATCGACGTCACCGTGTGCGAAACCTTCGAGGACTGGAAGCGAACGGCCCGCGAATGGGACATAGGACGGTCGGTGACGAAGCGTCCGAACTGGACGAAGATGCGCCAGTCCATGACGTCGATGAGGGACTTCGCCGCCAGTGTGAAGACGATGATGCAGCCGATGCCCATGAGGAGCAGGAAGATGAAGCCCATGAACCCGAATTCGCGGAAGAAGTCGACGACGCGGTCGGCGATGGCAGTGGCGAAGCCGGTGAACCCTTCGCTGAAGGGCAGCGCGTCGAAGGAATCGGTGATGCGGCCCAGAGTGAAGCCGTCGCGTTCGGTCCGCTCTGCGCCGATGAACATGGCGACAGCGGCGGCCAGGGCCACGAGGAGGTTGATGATCGTGATCGTCGAATTGTCGGGCCAGAATTCGAGGGACTTCAGCGTGTAGGTCGACGCCAACGCCACGCAGATGATGGCGCCGGCCAGGGCGCCGACCGTGGCGGGAAGGAGCAGATTGTTGAAGAACACGAACGCGATGACGGCGATGAGGGCGGCGCCGAAGATATAGGTGAACACCGCCAGCGTGTCACCGTTCGAAGAGGTGGCCGCGCGACGGTTCGCTTCGACCATCTGCCCCGACTGCCCGATATTGTCCCGCAGTTCTGCTTTCGTGGCACGCGTATCGGTGTCGGCTCCGGTCGCGGGCAGCACGCGGGTCTCGTCCTCGGGTATGCCGTAGAAGCGGTTGGGCTGATCATAGGCCTGCGTCGACTGGTTGTACGCCCGAGTCGACGGGTCGTAAGAGCCGCCTCGCGGTCGAGCCCCCGGGCCGGTGCCCTGCTGGCCATAGCCCGGCTGACCGTAGCCGCCCGGGCCGTAGCCCTGCTGCTGTGGCGCCTGTCCGGCCTGGGGTCGACGCTGCGGAGCCGGCTGCCATCTGCCGATCCGAGACGCGATGAGGTAGACGATGAGGACGACGAGTGCCGCGAGGACTCCGATTGAGATGCTGGCGCCGAGCTCGCTCATGAGGGACTTCCTGGGGATGGACAATGATGGTCGTGTGCTCAGTCTATGGAGGAACGGAGCGGTAATCACGTTCACACAGATGTCGTGCCGCGACTGTAGGGTGAGATCACGACCTGACCCGAGCTCTCAAGCAGTGGGGTCCGCCCAGCATTCGAAGGAGAATCGCGATGAGCAACGCCCAGGCATTCACAACAGCGGCCATGCCCCTTGACCAGCAGATCGTCCTTGTCACAGGTGCCGGACGCGGAGTGGGATCATCGATCGCGAAGGCCTTCGCACATGAGCAGTCAGCGCTCGTCATCAACTACCGCTACTCCGCTGAAGCAGCCGAGGAACTCGCCGAGGCGGTCCGTGCTCGCGGTGGGCGTGCAGTGGCGATCGAGGCCGATGTCACCGACTCACGCGCCGTCGACGCCCTGTTCGCCGCCGCGCACGCCGAATTCGGCGCTCCTGTGTCGACGGTGGTCAACAATGCTCTCGTCGACTTCTCCTTCAACGGAGAGGAGCGGCAGCCGGCAGACGAAATCGACTTCTCCGATTTCACCGACCAGTTCCGTGGAGCCGTCGGGGCCGCGCTCAACACCGTGCAGGCAGCGATGAGTGGATTCCGCGAGATCGGATCGGGACGCGTCATCAACATCGGGTCCAACCTCGTGCAGAACCCCGTCGTGCCCTACCACGACTACACCGCGGCCAAAGCCGCTCTGCTGTCGCTGACCAGGACCTTCGCCAAGGACCTCGGACCCTCGGGAGTCAGAGTCAACATGGTCTCCGGTGGGCTGCTGCGCACGACCGATGCCTCCTCGGCGACTCCGGAAGAGGTCTTCGACCAGATTGCGGCGCAGACTCCGCTGGGCCACGTGACAACTCCGGAGGAATTCGCCTCGGCGGTGGTGTTCTTCGCATCCCCGGCTTCGCGGGCGGTGACGGGACAGAACCTCGTCGTCGACAACGGTCTGGTGATGGGCTGAGGCGACTGGGGTCACACTCGGTCGAGGAACGCCAGACTGCGGTCGAGGAGCAGCTGTGCGCTGTCCTCACGGTAGTCATCGACCAGTGGGTCGCTGAACAGATGGCTCCCGCCGGGGTAGAGGAAATACTCCGCCCGTGCTCCCGCTCGCGCGGCCGACTCCATCAGAGTCTGCGGCGCACCTGAGTCTCTCCACTCATCATCGACGGAGAAGTGGATCTGGACGGGCACATTCCCCTGCCACCGAGTCGGCTTGGGGAAGCCGCCGCCGTGGAAGAGGAGCGCACCGCGTGCACGCGAATCGTTCTTGCCCATCTGCTGGGCGATGCCGGCCCCGAGTGAGAGACCGGCGAAGACGATCTCATCCGGCAGATCAGCACATGCCGCGGCAACCCGGTCGACGAGCTGCGAGAACCCGACCTCCTGTGAGTGACCGACCCCCGCCTCGGCGGTGGTGAACGTCCGTCCTTCGTAGAAGTCGGGGGTGACGACGGTGTGCCCGGCGGCGGTGTAGCGACCGGCGATGGCTTCCATACCGGGAGTCTTGCCCAGTGCGGAATGGAGCAGAACGAGGGTTGTCATGGCTGTCTCCTGTTTCGTCAGTTGAATGCAGCCGAGCCGCATCGCGACAGGAGCCGCAGCGGCTCGGCTGCCTCAGTGGCCGTGGCTCGACCGATCCAGCGGCCGTGGCTCATGTGTCTCAGCGGCTGTGACCGTGTGGAATGGCGAAGGAATCGGCGCGTGCCGTCGCCCAATCATCGGCCCACGAATCGGGAGCCCCGTTGAGCAGTTCGCCGGGCTTGAGCCAGTCGTAGAGTCTGGCATAGGACCACGACTCGGACGCCGAGACATTGCGGCGCAGCATGGTCGGCTCCAACTCATCCGGGTGCGTTGCCCCCATCGAAGCCATCAGGCGCACAGCCTCGGCGACGGTGCCCTCGTGGTAGTTCTTCACTCGGGTCGACTTATCGGGCACATCGATGGCACGTGCCCGGCGAGGATCCTGCGTGGCCACGCCGACGGGACATTTGCCCGTGTGGCAGGCCTGGGCCTGGATGCAGCCGACGGCCATCATCATGGCGCGGGCGGAGTTCGTGAAGTCCGCGCCCTGGATGAGGCGTTTGACGATGTCGGAGCCGCTCGCGATCTTTCCGGATGCGCCGATCTTGATCCGGTCGCGTAGACCCGAACCCATGAGCGCGTTGTGCACGATCATCAGGCCCTGCGTCAGCGGCAGGCCGACATGGTCCTCGAACTCCAGGGGTGCTGCGCCCGTGCCGCCTTCGGAACCGTCGACGATGATGAAGTCGGGGGTGATCCCGCTTTCGACCATCGCCTTGCAGATGGCGAGGAATTCGGTGCGCGAGCCCACACAGAGCTTGAAGCCGGCAGGTTTACCGCCGGAGAGCTCACGCATCTTCGCAATGAACTGCAGGAGTTCGATCGGTGTGGAGAACACGCTGTGGTTCGGTGGGCTGATACAGGTCTTGCCGACGGGGATGCCGCGGATCTCCGCGATCTCTTCGGTCACCTTCGGGCCGGGGAGGACACCGCCGATGCCGGGCTTCGCGCCCTGTGAGAGCTTGAGAGAGACCATTTTGACCTGTGGATCCTGGGACTTCTTGGCGAAGATGTCCGGATCGAAAGTACCTTCGGGGGTCCTGGCGCCGAAGTAGCCGGTGCCGATCTCCCAGATCAGATCGCCACCGAATTCCTGGTGGTAGGGCGAAATGGATCCTTCTCCGGTGTCATGGGCGAAGCCACCCATGGCGGCACCCTTGTTGAGTGAGCGCACCGCGTTGTGGCTCAGTGATCCGAAGCTCATGGCCGAGACGTTGAGCAGGGAGATGTCATAGGGCTGGGTGCAGTCCTCACCGCCGATGCGCACGCGTGGGGGAGTCGGAGAGTTGGTGATCGGAACCGCGGAATGCATGAGGGCCTCATAGCCCGTGCGGTTGACGTCGTGCTCGGTGCCGAAAGCATGCTCGGAGTGCTTGCCCTTGGATCGTTCGTAGATCGTCGTACGGGTATCGCGGCTGAACGGGCGGCCGTCCCAGTTGCGTTCGATGAAGTACTGCTGAATCTCGGGACGGATCGATTCCAATAGGAACCGTGCATGGCCGGCGATTGGATAGTTGCGCAGAATCGAATGTTTCTTCTGGGTCACGTCCCAGGCGGCAAGGGCGCCGAGCCCGAGGGCTGAGACGGCTGCGGCGGCACCAGCCATCTTCCTTCCAGTCGAGTGACCGGTGACCAGATGAACCCTGGGGAACTTATTTTGCATTGAGCCTCCTCGGTCGGTACTTGATGCGAGCCTAGACCGAGAACGCGGGGATTTCAGGAAAGGGTGGGCTAAATTTCAGAACAGCTGCGCCAGCAGTGCCGGGAGCAGCGAATCGAGCTGGAGCGAATAGCCGACGATGAGGAGGAACCCGGTGGTGATCCACGCGGCTTCCTTTCCGGTCTCATAGCCACGCAGGTGAGCACGGTTATAGCGAAGACCGCCGGCCATGACGATGACGAGGTCGACGATCCACCACAGGCCCAGCCCGCCCAAGGTCAGAAGCTTGAGCCCGCCGGTGGCGAAACGTCCCGTGTAGAAACGGTCGGCGCCGAGGAATCCTAATGCCAGTGACAGGATCCAGGTGACGAGGAAGGAACGGTTGGCGCGCTCCGGTGCGGCTTCGGCCTCAGCATCCGGTCGGTTCCGCCAGTCCGGTTGGTCCCGTTGGGCAGAGGAGTCGATGGGAGGCAGGTCGGGGGCCAGAGATGGCACGGACATGGTGTGCTCCTTCTCGTGCTTGCCGCTCTCCGTGATGCGATCGAAGCGATGCGGAGAGCCGGGGGATGGGCGTCAGGTGGGGGACCTGAGTACAGCCTAGGAAACCCATGGGTGTGAGCGCATTGGGGTTTTCCCCAATGTCGACATAGCGTTGGTTCCATGAGCACAGGTGAACCGAGCGCGACGAGTACTCGGCGAACCATCGTTGCAGTCTTCTTGGCTGGAGTCTCGGTCTTCCTTGTCCTCTACGAGACGCAGGGGCTTCTCCCCGCCATCCGCGGTGCCTACGACGTCGACGCTCCGACTGCGAGTCTCACGGTCTCGGCCACCAACGTCGCCATGGCGGTCTTCCTCATCCCGTTCTCCATGCTCGCCCCGCGTATCGGGCATGCCAGACAGATCGCCGGCGGCGTGGTCCTGGCCGCGCTGCTGGCACTCATTCTGCCCTTCATGCCGAGCCCCGAACTGCTCATCGCCGTCCGCTTCCTCCAAGGTGTGGCGATCGCTGCGGTACCGGCCACCGCGATGGCCTATCTGTCGCTGCGCCTGCCGGCGGCGGCGCTGCCCGGAGCGATCGGCGTCTACATCGCCGGCAACACGATCGGTGGACTCTCCTCGCGGCTGCTGACCGGCCTTGCCGCGGAGATCCTCGGCTGGCACGGCGGACTGGCGTTCACCGCAACAGTGTCCCTGCTCTTCGGACTCATCGTCGTCTGGCTGCTCCGCCATGACCTCTTCACGACGTCGAAGTCCGAAGCCGCTCGGGCGGCTGCCGAGGCTGAGCCGAAGTCCTCGCCAGCCGCGCAGCCCTCGGCTGATGCGCACACCGCATCACCACCTCGGCGAGCGATCATTCCACTGGGATCGGGGCTGTGGCGGATCTATCTCACCGGATTCCTCTGCATGCTCGTCTTCGGCGGGTCCTTCACGATGCTCGGCACCCGGCTGCAGCAGGATCCCTGGCGACTGAGCGAAGGCGCGGTCGCCCTGTTCTTCCTCATCTACCTCGTCGGCACCGTCGTCACCACGTATTACGGCCGACTGGCCACAAAACTCTCGCGCACCTCGCTGACGCTGATCGGGATGGTCACGGCGCTCATCGGTGCCGGGCTCACCCTCGTGGACTCCTTGAGCGTGATCATCATCGGCATGTCCCTGCTCACCGGGGGCTTCTTCCTCGGGCACACGGGAGCATCCGCGGCAGCGAGCGCCTCCCGTCCCGGAATCGACTCCACTCGCTCGGCGGCCATCTACCTCACCGTGTACTACCTGGGCACCAGTTTGGGCGCGTGGCTGTCGGCGGTCCTGTTCACCGATTTCGCGTGGCCGGGTGTGGCGTTCATGTGCATGAGCGCCCTGTTCGCGGTTCTGATCTTGACCCTGACCGGGGCTTCGGTAGGGTTCAAGAAGCGCAGCTGATCAAACGTTCAGCTTAAGAACCGGAGGACCTCATGCCCCACGCAGCACATTCGAATGTCACCTATGCGATCGAGCGGGGCGTCGCCCATGTGGAGATCGACCGCGCTGAGAAGCTCAACTCGCTGACTAGAGAGGTGTTCGAAGACCTCGTCGAGGTCGGCCTCGCGCTCAAGGAATCGACTGAGGTCAGGGCTGTCGTGCTCTCCGGTCGAGGACGTGCCTTCAGCGCCGGTCTGGACTTCACCGAAATGTCCCGGCTCGCCGACGAGGGCACCGCCACCACCGAGACCGGTACCGAGACCTCGTCCACCGCCGAGGCGGGTGCGGGGAATGCCTCATCGACCGGTGGCACCGTTGACGTGGGTGAGCGCCTCGGGTCCGCTCGCGCACTGGCTCAGAAGGCCGTGCACGTCTGGTCTCTGATCGAGGTTCCCGTCATCGCCGGGCTCAGAGGCCCGGCCCTCGGCGGCGGAATGCAGATTGCTCTGGGTACCGACATCCGCATCGCCGGTCCTGACGTCCAACTCTCGTTGATGGAGATCAAATGGGGGATCATCCCGGACATGTGCGGAACTCAGCTGCTGCCGCGCCTGGTCGGTCCCGGAATGTCGAAGAAGCTCATCGCCACCGGTGAGGCCGTCGGAGCCGAGGAGGCACTGCGGATCGGGCTTGTCGAAGAACTGGCCGAGGACCCAGTTGAGCGAGCACTCGAACTCGCCGGCGATATCGCTGGGAAGTCACGCTCGGCTCTCGTGTGGGTGAAGAAGCTCGTCGACCTCTCCTATGAGGCCGATCTGACCACGGGCCTCGATGCGGAGCAGGAGGCGCTCGCCTCACTCATCGGCACCGACGAACAGCGCCAGGTCGTACAGGAACGTCTGGCCGCCATGGCCAAGCGATCGAAGGGCTGACGAACAGTGGGCTGACGAACAGTGGGCCGGCGGGCAGCGGTTCAGCTGTGACGTTGGGCTGCAGTTCAGCCGTGTTTGCCGGGGAACTCCGGGCGGACCGGGTCGATGTTCCGGTCGGATCCGACCGCCTCGGCGACGGTGGCGAAGGTGTCGAGTTCGCGCAGGAGCACAAGTGTCGGACGCATCAGTTTGAGACGTTCCTCGGCCTCGGCGGTGAGGAGTTCGCGCACCGACATCCATTCGCTCGAATGTGCCTCGGTGGTCTGATGATGGGCCGACTCAAGGACGCCGCCTGCGAGCACGTAGAAGTAGGTGTCGAAGCGTTTCGGCCGTCCGACCGGGGTGACCCAGTTCGCCCACGGCTTCAGCCCGGAGGGATCGAGCACGGCTCCGGTCTCCTCTTCGACCTCACGCACGGCGGTGGCCAGCAGGACGCGCCACCCATCGCTCACCTCGGCGATGGTGGAGTCCTTCCACGCCGCCTGATGACTCTGCGGGTCGGGGACCTCGATGGATGCTGCGGTCTGCTCATCGATGGGATCGACGCGACCGCCGGGGAAGACGACGACACCGGCGGCGAAGTCCATCGTCGACACGCGATGCTGGACGAAGACCTCGAGTCCGGTGCTGCCATCGCGGATCATGAGCACGCTCACGGCGGGCTTGATCGGCACCGCGCTCGGATCGGGCACATCGGGGCCGCGGCTGGAGGAGTCGGCGAGGTCCGAACGGTCGGACCCCTCGGGGGAGATATCTCGAATCACTGTCAGCACCCTCGCTTCTGTGTCTGGTCGTCACCTCCCATTATGACGCTGAGGACTGCACCGGGCGGAGGCGGGGTGCGGTGGGGCCCGGTCGGGGAGGTGCCGGGGCGATCAGCTGAGCGAACATGCGGCAGGATACGATGGAACCAGAGCAGAACGACGGCGAATTTCTCAGGTCGACTTGAGCGCTGGAGTTTAAGAATCGGCGCACGGCACCGGGCGTCGAGAGCCCGCAGACCGGAAGAGTGCGGAAATGAGCGGACTGGAGATCTATCCTTTCTTCACGATCGACCAGGCGTGGCCCAACTGGCTGATATTCACGCTCCTGACTGTCGATATGATCATCCGCATCGTCGCTCTGGGCTGGATTCCGCACAACCGCAGACCTTCTGTCGCCCTCGGCTGGCTGCTCGCGATCTTCCTCCTCCCCTACCTCGGAATTCTCGCTTTCCTGCTGCTCGGCTCCGCCAAGCTGCCGAAGCGGCGGCGGGACAAACAGCTGCTTGTCAACGACATCTTCCGTGATCAGACCGATGACCAGGCGATCATCGGCGACTTCGCCCACATGCCCGAGCCTCTGAGCACAGCGGCACAGCTGAACTACGATCTGGGTGCTCTGCCGATGACGCATGGCAACTCCTTCGAGCTCCAGACCGACAACCACGCGTGCATGGAGGCGATGGCCGATGAGATCGACGCGGCCACGAGATTCGTCCACTTCGAGTTCTACATCGTCGCCATCGATGACACGACGAGGCGGCTCCTCGAATCGCTGCTGGCCGCGCATGAGCGCGGGGTGGAGGTCCGAATCCTCATCGACCATCTGGGCTCACTGGGATATCCGGGCTACTCGGAACTGGTCAAAAGGCTCAACTCCTCCGGAGTGGCATGGCGTCGAGCCCTGCCGATCCGCCCCTGGAAGGGCGAGTACCAGCGGCCCGATCTGCGCAACCACCGGAAGATCCTCGTCGTCGACGGATCCGTCGCCTTCACCGGCTCCCAGAACATCATCGACCGGTCCTATAATAAGCGACGCAACCGGCGGAAGGGCTTCCAATGGATGGACCTATCGCTGAAATGCACCGGCCCAGTCGTCGATGAACTCGATGCTGTCTTCATCACGGACTGGTATTCGGAGACTGGAGAGTTCTTCGAAGAATCGTCCGAAGGGGAACTTCAGGCTCCGCAGAACGGTGGCATCCAGGCGCAGGTGGTGCCCTCGGGGCCAGGATTCGAAGATGAGAACAATCTGCGCCTGTTCAACCACCTCATCTACAACGCGAACCGCAGCGTCGTCGTCTGCTCACCGTACTTCGTGCCCGACGAATCGCTCATGCATGCGCTCACGACCGAGGCCCGGTCCGGAGTCGACGTGCGCCTGTATGTGGGAGAGACAAGCGATCATTGGGTCACGCAGCGGGCCCAGCAGTCCTATTACGCCGATCTGGTGCGGGCCGGAGTCCGGATCTTCTTGTATCACGCACCTACCGTCCTGCATTCGAAGTTCCTTCTCATCGACGATGAAGTCTCGATCATCGGGTCTTCGAACATGGATGAGCGCTCGTTCGCAATGAACATGGAGGTCACCATGTTCATCGTCGACAAGGAATTCACCCAGCGCATGTATGACCTCGAAGCGGAGAAATATACTCCGAACTCTGTCGAGCTCGACGCAGACGAGTGGAACGATCGACCGCTGCTGAACAAGTATGTAGAGAACGTCGCCAGGCTCACGAGCTCGCTGCTGTGAGTTCGTGATCGCGTGATGGACTGCGCCGGAAATGACAACGTTCCCGCACACTGATCCAGTGTGCGGGAACGTTGTCGCCTACCGCCGACGGCTGCAGGACAGTCGCCGAGCGGGTCAGCCGCCTATCTGCGTAGGCGAGAGCCTCGGTGCGAGGGTCTCAGATAAAGATATTCAGGCGTCTTCGGAGAGCCCGGATGGGCCTTCGTCGTCGAAGTCGCGCATGGGATCAGCGATGACATCGTCCTTGACCTCTGGGCCACCAGCGGACTTGCTGCCTGATGTGCCGGCGGACTTATTGCCTGCAGCGCTTGCGCCGGTTCCGGCGGCTCCGGTGCCGGTTGAACCGGATCCTGCTGCGGAGTTGACCTTGTCGGCTGCGGTCTGGACAGCATCGGCGACGGCTGGCGACTTGTCGCGAATCGACTGGTTGGCCTTTTCGACGGTGTCCTGCACTCGCGGATCGGTCCAGAGATCCTGGGCCTGGGCCTTGAGCTTTTCGTAGCTCTGACGCCCGGTGCGTGATCCGAGTACGTAACCGACTCCCAGACCAGCCAGGAGAATCAAACGCTTCTTCATCTTCCTGCTCTCCTTTTCAGCTTGCCGTGACTGCATTCGACACTGTCGAGTGCTCAGACCAACGTTGAGCGTCGGTCGATTGCCTCGGTATTGTGCCCTGGTTCTCCACCTTATACTGCAGATGGTTCCGGAGTGAAAGAATATCGTCTCAGATTTGTGGAGTGGATACAGTTTTTCGGCGCTCAGCTCACCGTCGGCTGCTGCTGGGTGATGCAGTGGATTCCGCCTCCCCGGGCATAGAGTTCGCGCGCATCGACGCCGACGACCTTGCGTCCCGGGTACACCTTCTCAAGCACGGACACCGCCTCGGCGTCCATCGGGTCGTCGAAGGTGCAGGCGATGACCCCGTTATTGGTGACGAGGTGGTTGACGTAGGAATAGTCGACCCAGCCCTCATCATCGCGCAGCACCTCAGGAGCGGGAATCGCCACGACCTCGAAGGGCTGTCCCTCGGCAGTGGTCTCCGCGGTGAACTGGGTCTTGAGCGCCTGAGAGAATTCGAAGTCCGGGTGTTCGGGATTGCGCTGATCGTGGATGAGGACGACCCCGGGGCTGGGCATGGCTGCGACGATGTCGACGTGACCGCGGGTGCCGAAGGTCTGATTGTCGCGGTGGAGGCCGTGCTCGAGCCAGATGACCTTCTTGGCCCCGATCGTGCGGGCGAATTCGGCTTCCACATCGGCCTCGGTCAGGTCGGGGTTGCGTCCCGGATCCAACTGCACGCTGCGCGTGGCCAGCACGGTGCCCTGCCCGTCGACGTGGATTCCGCCGCCTTCGTTGCGCAGTTGGGAATCGATGATCGGGACCCCGGCCTGGTTCGCAACGTAGCGGCCGATGTGCTGATCGTGATCCCACGTCGCCCACTCCTGAGCGCCCCAGCCGTTGAAGACCCAATCCACTGCGTGCAGCGCTCCGTCGTCGTCGACGACGAAGCTCGGACCGATATCGCGCATCCAGGCGTCGTCGAGTTCGGCATTGACGACGGTGATCGGATGAGTGATCCCCTCGCCGAGGTGGTGGCGGGCATTGTCTGTCTGCGACGTCGAGACGACGACCGTCACCGGGGTGAACTCGCTGGTGGCACGTGCCACTGCGGCCCAGGTGCGGCGGGCCGCCTCGGCCTCTTCCTCGGTGTCGCCTAAGGCGTAGCCGGAGGACGGGAACGCCATCCAGATGCGATCGTGGGCAGCTGTTTCCGCGGGCATGTGAAACGTCATCGTTCATCCCTTCGAGTCTGACTGGTTTGTCCCGAGTGTAGCGAGGTTCTGCGCTTGGAGGTCAACGGATTCCGCACCACCCCGGGCGGTGAAAGATGAGCCCGTATAGTCTGGCGTGGAGGACAGAGCGCCTGGAAATGAGGGCTTTGACGCGCCATGGGAGGCAACACGTGGAACAGCAGGATCTGCAGGAATTGTTCGGTCGGACTGGGACCGGTCCGCTGGCGGGAGTGGTCGTCGCCGACTTCTCACGGGTGCTGGCAGGGCCCTACGCGACGATGATGCTTGCCGACCTCGGTGCCACGGTCATCAAGGTCGAGGGCAGGGCCGGTGACGATACACGGCACTGGGCGCCACCTCGGCGAGGCGATGATGCGACGTATTTCCTCACGGCGAATCGGAACAAGCAGTCCGTGGTCCTCGATTTCAAGGACGAGGAGGAGCTGGGCCTGGCACAGGAGCTGGCGCGGCGAGCCGACATCCTGGTGGAGAACTTCAAGGCCGGGGGACTGGCGAAGTACGGGCTCGACTATGACACCGTCAAGAGCGAGAACCCGAGCATCATCTATGCCTCGGTGACCGGATTCGGGCGCGACAACCCGCAACCCGGCTACGATCTGCTCATCCAGGGACTGTCCGGTTTCATGAGCGTCACCGGATCGCAGGAATCGGGCCCGGTGAAGGCCGGTGTGGCCGTCGTCGACGTGTTCACCGGTCTGCACACGACGGTCGGAATCCTCGCGGCGCTGGCCCACCGCAAGGACACCGGCGAGGGCCAGCTGGTGGAGACGAACCTCTTGTCCTCGGCGCTGTCGGGGCTGGCGAACCAGACCTCGGCGTATGTGGCCGGCGGCGTCGTTCCGCAGGCCATGGGCAACGCCCATCCGAGCCTCTACCCCTACCAGCCGATGCCCACGGCCGAGGGCCAGATCATCATCGCCGTCGGCAACGACAACCAGTTCCGGTCGCTGGCCGGTGAGCTGGGCCATCCCGAATGGGCCGAGGATGAACGCTTCGCGAACTTCTCAGACCGCAACGAGAACCGCGCCGAACTCGAGCCCGAACTCATCGAGGCATTGAGCCAGAAGACGAACCAGGAATGGTTCGACATCCTGTCCGCAGCCGGCCTGCCGTGCGCCCCGATCAACACAATCGCCCAGGGCGTCGACCTGGCCGCCTCGATGGGACTCGAGCCCGTCGCCGAGGCGGGGGCCGGGGATCGTGTGATCCCGACGGTGGCCAACCCGATCCGCATGTCCGAGACGCCTCCCAGCTACGATCTGGCACCACCGCAGTTGGGGGAGAGCACCGAAGCGGTCAAGGACTGGCTGCGCATCCGACGCTGAGAGCAGTCATTTCACCGTCATAGGCTCAGTCATGTCGGCAGTCATGCCTTCGGTCATGTTCTGAGTCGTGTTCCGAGCTATGTCCAGTGGTGTCCGGGCTGAACTTCCGGATTCACTGACGTACCCTAGAGTCTGTATGAATGCACCCTAGTCACTGGGGAGATCCTGAGCAGTCCAATTCTGGTCACGGCGGATTTCGCGTAGTGGCGCACCAGATTCCAGGACTGAGATGGACACAGACAAGACTGAGACGAAGGCCGTCAAGCGGCCGGTCGTCAAACGCGTGCTGATGGTTGTGGCCATGCTGCTGACCGCGTTTCACCTGCTCGCAAGCTTCCTTTGGATCGCTCCGTCGTCGACGGCGCGGGAGGTGATTCCGGGGAACCTTCTCTCCGAGTACATGATCCCACTGTGGGGCCAGTCGTGGAGCGTCTTCGCTCCCGAGCCGATCAACGGTGACTACTACTTCGATGTTCGCGCGGTCGTGAAGACTCCTGACGGTGGTGAAGAGGTCACGGATTGGGTGCGCGCCACCGACGTCGAACTCGACCATTCGACCTACAAGCTGTTCCCACCCCGCTCGGCCGGGCTGGGTGTCGGGGTCGCCTCTGACATCAAGGGGTCGTGGGAGGACCTTCCCAACGACCAGAAGGCGATCGTCAAGCTCGATTACTTCAAGGGCTCTGACTCCGTTGACCGCCTGACGTCGAAGTTGGGAGAGTACGACGATCCCGATAACGCCGTCACCGGATACCTGAAGAGCGAGCACCTGGCTACGGCCTATGCGACGCAGGTGGCCAAGGCGATCTGGGGTGAGGACGTCCAGCGCGTCCAGTACCAAGCGGCCCGACAGAATGTTGTGCCGTTTGCGCAGCGCAACAACGGCGACGCGAAACGGCCGAAGATCCAGCCGGTGCCGGTCGGGTGGCGAGCACTGGTGACCGAACCACACCAGTCCGATGAGGAGTTCGCGAAGTACTTCTGTGCCTCCGACAAAGTGAGGTGCGCAGGTGAGCAGTGACAGGAACACTCGGGTCAAAGGTGAAGAGATCGACGTGGACGAAACAACCTCGGAGAAGGCCGTGTCCAAGAAGAAGCTGAGCTCTGAGTCGGGGGCGACCTCTGATTCGTCGACCTCTGATTTGGCGACCTCTGATTCGGCGGCCGATTCCCATTCGGCGACAGATTCCCATTCGTCGACAGATTCCCATTCGGGTGCGACTTCCTCTTCGGGAGTGGATTCCCATTCGTGGGCGGACTCGAACGAACGTATTCCAGTCACTTCCCGCGTACTGGGCAAGATCTCTCAGGGCTGGGATTGGCTAGAGGAGATGCTCACCGGTCGCTTTCACGCGACCTACGGCCTCGCGGTGACCCGTATCCTCATCGGCTTCACCGGACTCGGGCTTCTGCTGACGAACTTCAACGCCCGGCACTATGCCTTCGGCGTGGGCAGCGCCTGGAACGGCGAGATCGCTGAACCCAAGAGCGACTTCCCGAACATCTGGCTGTTCTCACTCTTCCACCGTGCAGTGACGAATCCGCCGCTGTTCACCGCCATGATCCTCGGTCTGGCCATACTCGCCGTCGTCATCATTCTCGGCTGGCGGACTCGCATCGTTCTGCCGTTCTATCTTGTTCTGTGGGTCAGCTACATCGAGCTCAACGACGGGGCCGGCGATCAGGGCGACAATGCGTATCGCATGTTCATGATCGCCATGCTCTTCGCCGACACCACCCGCCGGTGGTCACTGGATGCCAGGCGCAAGAAGAAGCAGAACCTGAAGTTCCCCGAGACCGATGGCGGCAGCTTCCGCTGGGTCCTCATCATGGCCAACAACTTGGCGATCGTCGTGCTGGCCTTCCAGGTCTGCGCGATCTACATGTCGGGTGGTCTGTACAAGGCCGGCGGCGCTGCTTGGCAGCACGGATTCGCGGTGTACAACCCGTTGCACACCCAGCAGTTCGGAACCTGGCCTGTGCTCTCGGATCTCATGACCGCCTGGGGGCCGATGGTTGTGGCCATCTCCTGGGGCTCGGTTCTGTTCCAGTGCGCGTTCCCATTCATGCTGTTCAACAGGTACACGCGAATCGTGGGGCTGGTGGGTATCCTCTCCTTCCACCTGGGAATCGCCCTGTTGATGGGGCTGCCCTGGTTCTCGCTGACGATGATCGCCGTCGACGCCATCTTCATCCGTGATCGCAGCTTCGAAAAGGTCCACAGACTCGTGAGCCGCTGGTGGACGTCGACGACCGAGGGCATGGAACGCGCGAAGGTGAAGTCCTCGAGCTGACCGAGTACGCGCTGTTCGGTCGTAGCACCCACTGTTCGTGAGCGCCCACTGTTCGTGAGCGAAGTCGGAATATCAACTGTCGAAGTCAGGCTGAGCTGGTTTGCAACCAACTCAGCCTGACTTCGACAGTTGCGAGGTGCCTGCACACCCCGCTTCGGCTGCGCACACGACCGATCCGCGCCGTCACAACGCCGCGTCCAGGCGCTGCACCCCACGCGCCCCAGCGCATCGACGGCGCCCTAACTGCTCGCGGAGTGCATCCCGTCTGCTTCAGTCTGCGGAACAGTACACAGGTTGCAACCCGTGTACTGTTCCGCGAACTGAGGCGTTTCTGTAGTTTGAACGCCGTCAGAGGGCACCAACGCTACGGGCGCCTCACAGCACCCCGCGGAGTATCACCGCTTCGGGCGCAGCTCCAGACCGGTGGTCTCCGGGTCCTCGGGCAGGCCGATGACGATGTCATCGCCGTCCTGCACATCTCCGGAAAGCAGTGCGCGGGCCAATTTGTCCCCGATCTCGCGCTGGACCAGCCTGCGCAGCGGCCTGGCACCGAAGGCGGGATCGTAGCCCTCGAGAGCGAGCCAGTCCTCGGCGGAATCGGTGACCTCCAGCGTGATGCGCCGTTCGGTCAGGCGAGACGCCAGCCGTTGGATCTGCAGGTCGACGATCGAGGACAGCTCCTCGGTGCTCAGTGCGTCGAAGAGCACGATGTCATCGAGGCGGTTGAGGAACTCGGGCTTGAACGTCGAATGCACGATTCCCAGCACCGCGTCCTTCTGCTCCTGGGTGCTCAGTGACTTGTCGACGAGGAACTGTGACCCCAGGTTCGAGGTCAGGATGAGGATCGTGTTCCGGAAGTCGACCGTGCGCCCCTGACCATCGGTGAGTCGACCATCGTCGAGGACCTGGAGCAGGATGTCGAAGACACTCGGGTGTGCCTTCTCCACCTCGTCGAGGAGGACGACGGAGTACGGGCGACGGCGCACAGCCTCGGTGAGCTGGCCACCCTCGTCGTAGCCGACATAGCCTGGAGGGGCACCGACGAGTCGCGAGACTGTGTGCTTCTCGCCGTACTCGCTCATATCGATGCGGATCAGGGCCTTCTCATCGTCGAAGAGGAAGTCCGCGAGGGACTTCGCGAGCTCCGTTTTGCCCACGCCGGTGGGGCCCAGGAACAGGAACGACCCTGTTGGACGGTCCGGGTCGGCGATGCCGGCACGCGAGCGACGGATCGCATCGGAGACCGCGCCCACAGCACTCTTCTGGCCGATCAGACGTTTGCCCAGCACATCCTCGGCGCCCAGCAGCTTCTCGATCTCACCCTGCATCAGGCGTCCCGCCGGGATGCCCGTCCAGGAGGAGACGACCTCGGCGATGTCGTTGCTCGAGACCCGGTCGCTGACCATCGGATCGGTCTCGGTCTCCGCATTGGCCTCCTCGGCTTCGGCGAGGTCGATTTCCTTCTGCACGGCAGGGATCTCGCCGTAGAGAAGACGTGAGGCGGTCTCCAAGTCGGTGTCGCGCTGAGCCTTGTCCGCCTGCGAACGCAGCTCGTCGAGCTTCGTCTTGAGCTCACCGACCCGGTTGAGGCCGGCACGCTGGGATTCCCAGGTGGCCTCGAGCCCGTGCAGCTCCTCTTCCCGATCGGCCAGATCTGCACGCAGGGCGCTGAGGCGCTCGATCGACGCCGTGTCCGTTTCCTTCGACAGGGCCATGTCCTCCATCTTCAACCGGTCCACGGCGCGACGGAGCTCATCGATCTCGACCGGTGCCGAGTCGATCTCCATGCGCAGGCGGGACGCGGCTTCGTCGACGAGGTCGATGGCCTTGTCCGGCAGCTGGCGGCCTGTGATGTAGCGATTGGACATCGCGGCGGCTGCGATCAGGGCGCCGTCGTTGATCGAGACCTTGTGGTGGGCCTCGTAGCGTTCCTTGAGTCCGCGCAGGATCGCGACCGTGTCCTCGACACTGGGTTCGCCCACGTAGACCTGCTGGAATCTGCGTTCCAGGGCCGGGTCCTTCTCGATGTTCTCGCGGTACTCATCGAGGGTGGTGGCACCGACGAGGCGGAGTTCACCGCGGGCGAGCATCGGCTTGAGCATATTGCCCGCATCCATGGCGGAGTCTCCGGTGGCGCCGGCACCGACGACTGTGTGGAGCTCATCGATGAACGTGATGATCTGGCCATCGGCGTTCTTGACCTCCTCGAGGACGGCCTTGAACCGCTCTTCGAATTCGCCGCGGTACTTCGCACCGGCGACCATGGCTGACAGGTCCAGGCTGATCACGGTCTTGTTGCGCAGTGACTCGGGCACGTCGCCGGCCACGATCCGCTGGGCCAGTCCTTCGACAACGGACGTTTTGCCGACGCCGGGTTCGCCGATGAGGACCGGGTTGTTCTTCGTCCGGCGCGACAGGACCTGGATGACCCGTCGGATCTCCTTGTCGCGTCCGATGACCGGGTCGAGTTTGGCCTCCCGGGCCGTGGCGGTGAGGTCGACGCCGAACTTCTCCAGGGACTGCATCGTGTCCTCGGGATTCTCCGAGGTGACCTTCTTGCCGCCGCGCAGTTCGGGCAGTGCCGCCAGCAGGGCTTCACGATCGGCACCGCTGTGACGCAGCGCCTCACCTACGCCGTCCTTGCCTGCGGCAGCCGCGAGCAGCAGGTGCTCTGTCGAGACGAAATGATCGCCGAGGCTCGTCATCTCCTCCTGCGCGAGGTTCATCATCTCGAGGCCGGAGCGGGAGAGTCCCGGCTGGGCGACGGTCTGCCCGCTGACTGTGGGAAGGTCGTCGATAGTCTTGCGGACCGCGGTCAGGACGGTCCGCGGATCGGCACCGACCTTCGTCACCAGGTTCGAGGCCAGCGAGTCCGGCTGATCCAGCAGTGCTGCGACCAAGTGGGCAGGTTCGACCTGATTGTTCCGCCTGGCCACGACGTCGTTGATCGCTGACTGCAGTGTCTCGCGTGATTTGGTTGTCATCTGTGCGTCCATGCGCATCTCCTTCACAAGTGTTCCGTGAACAGTAATTGCTCTCGAAGAGTCCAACACCAACAAAGTTGAGTCTATTCCACTCAACTTTAGAATATTCAGAGAATCGACGTCACCTCAGCACGCGTCTCACGGCACGCACATCGCGATGCTGACCCGTAGCGCCCGTGTCACCGCAGCAAAACGGACTGGAGATCGAACCGACGCAGCACCCTGTCGGCGATCTCCGGATCGGTACCGCGTTCGCGTCGGGCCTTGAGCACTTCCGTGCGGGCGGACTGCAGTGCCTTGGTCTGCACCTTCGCCATGACCTCCCGGTGCTCCCGCAACGTCGTCGCCTGTTCAGAACTCGCCTGATCATCTGAGGTTCCCAGCAGCTGGGCATACAGGACCTTGAACCTGGCTCGCAACGGTTCGGCAACCTCATCGGGCAGGGAGTCGTCGTTCTTGATCTGGTGGAGGGCCGCCTTGTACGCCCGCGCCGCGATGTCCTTCGTGGCTTGGCGTTCCTTCTCCGCCTCATCGTCGATGCCGAGGACGTTGACGATAGTGGGGAAGGTGAGCCCCGCCAGCACCAAGGTGACCAGCAGGATCAAGGCTGCCGCGACGAGGATGTAGGAACGGCCGGGGAACGGTTCGCCGGCCGCGGTGGTCGCCGGAATCGACAGGGCCAGTGCGATCGTGGCCAATCCGCGCATCCCACCCCAGGTCATCAACGTGGCATCCCTGATGTTCAACGGCGCCGCATCCGGATCGTCTTCTCTGCTCTTGTTCTCCAAGACGGTCCCGATGAGCAGCCAGCCGAATCGCACTGCGATGACGATGACCGCGATGCCCAGACCGACGAGAACGGCCCGGCCTAGGTCGGCATGTTCGGATTCGACGACCATGCGCAGGTCGAGGCCTATGAGGCCGAAGGCGATGCCGGTGATGAGCATCTCGAGGACCTGCCACGTCGATGCCTGGGTGACGCGTTCGGCAGAGTTGCCTTCGACATCGCGCCGGCGCACCTCGAGCGCAGCCACGACGACGGCGATGACGCCGCTGGCGTGGAGGTGTTCGGCGATGAGGTAGACCCCGAAGGGCAGCATCAGCATCAGCGAGGACCGGGCGATCGTGTGGTCGATCTTCTCCATCACCCACCACACGATGAACACGACGACGAGGCCGACGGTGATGGCGACGACAGCGGAAAGCAGGAAGGACAGAACCAGATGTCCGAAGTTCACCTCGGTGCCGGACATGGCCGCGGCCATCGCGGTCTGGAAGATCACCAGGGAGGCCGCATCGTTGAACAGTCCCTCGCTCTGCAGCGTAGACATGATCCGCCGAGGTATCGACACGGTTCCAGCGACCGCATCGACGGCGACAGGGTCGGGTGGAGCGAGCATGGCTCCCAGTGCCACCGCGGCGGCGATGGTGATTCCGGGGATCAGGAGGACAGCGGTCCCGGCCACGGCCGCCACCGTGACCCCGACGAGCGCGACGGCCATGCCCAGGATCGTGCGCCAGCGGATGGCGAAGAGAGCCCAGGAGGTCTTCTGTGCGGCCGCGAACAGGAGGGGCGGCAGGAACAGGGGCAAGATGAGTTCGGGTTCGATGGTGATGTCGGCGAATGTGGGGATGAAGGCGCCGGCGATGCCGATGACGACCATAAGTGCAGGCCAGGGGAGACGCAGCTTCTGTCCCAGGCCAACGACCACGCTGGTCGCGGCGCCGAATCCGATGATCATCAGCAGGGTCGTCATGGCCGTCTCCTCGGTCTGGGTGGCATGTGCCGCGCACCGCAGCATTGGCATCGATGTCAGAGAACATCGTCTGCTCGAGGGGCGCCTTGCAAGGACTTCGAAAGAAATCCCTCTCAGGTTTCCGCGCCGGACCAACGATATTTTGGCAGAATGCTGTTATGTCTGACTCAATTGTATTCTCACTCTCCGACGACGCGGTCGCGACGATTGTGATCAACGAACCGGAGACTCGGAACGCGCTGTCGCGTTCGGTGATGAATGAGCTCATCGACACCCTCGCCGAGGTGAGGCGGCGCACCGATATCCGTGCAGTCATCCTGGCCACCGCAGGACACGTCTTCAGCTCCGGCCATGATCTCAAGGAGATCAGCGGGGCGAAGCTGGAAGTGCAGCAGGAGACCTTCGCCGTCTGTTCACAGCTGATGCAGCTCATTCAGTCGATCCCGCAGCCGGTCATTGCCCAAGTCCAAGGCGTGGCGACGGCGGCAGGGTGCCAGCTTGTCGCCAGCTGCGACCTGGCGGTGGCGGCGCAGTCGGCTCGGTTCGCGACACCGGGTGTGAAGATCGGTCTGTTCTGCTCCACGCCCATGGTGGCTCTGACTCGTGCGGTGCCGGCGAAGACGGCGATGCGGATGCTGCTGACCGGAGACTTCCTCAACGCCGCCGATGCCCTGACCCACGGTCTGGTCTCCGATGTGGTCGCCGATGACGAGTTGGAGGCAGCGACCGTAGAACTGGCACGGAAAGTCGCGTCCGCCTCGTCGGCTACAGTGGCAGTAGGCAAAGCAGCGTTCTATGAACAGCGTGATCTGCCTGTGGCTGACGCCTATGCGCACATGTCAGAGGTGATGGCGCGCAACGCCGTCGCAGCCGATGCACAGGAGGGGATCGACGCTTTTCTCAGCAGAAGAGAGCCTCAGTGGCAGCATCGAAACTGACAGTGTGATTTCCTATGACTGTGGACTTCTTCGGAACCACCGGATGAGACGGGTCAGACGATGATGGAGGATCAGACGTGGCGGTAATCGTGACCGGAGCCAGCGGCTTCATCGGTGGCGCCATCGCCCGTGCCCTGGCGACCAGGGATGAGACGGTCTATGCGCTGGGGCGACGCGACCCGGAGATCCCGGGTGTGAACTTCCAGGCCTGGGACCTCACCGAACCTGCGTCCGAGGCGGTGAAATCACTGGCGGCGAAGACCACAGCGGTCTTCCACTGCGCGGGCATCGCCGAAGTCAGTGCCGACGACGATGAGCTGTACAAGGTCAAGGTCACCGGGACCAGGAACGTGCTCGACGCATTCGCGAAGGCGCGCATCGTGCACATCTCCTCGACGACCGTCTACTCCACGAACACGCCTCATACGGATCTGTGGGAAGAAGCCGGCCCCAAGGACCCCAACGACTTCCACGACGCCTATTCCAAGACGCATGCCCTGGCAGAGCAGCTCGTGACACGGATCCGTCCCGACGCTGCCATCCTTCGCCCCGCCGCGGTCTATGGCCACGGCGAGACGATGCTCATGCCGTATCTGAGCCGAGTGGCGAAGAAGGGAGTCCTGCGACTTCCCGGCGGCGGCAGGCAGAAGATCACCCTGACCCACATCGACAACCTGGTGCGCGCGGCGATCGCCTGCGTCGACGTGCCGTCGGCCTCGGGCCCGTTCAACATCGGCGACCCGACCCCGTACAAGCTCAAGGACGCCGTCTCCACTCACTTCGCGCGCATGGAGTACGAGCCCGTCGTCATCGAGGCGATCGCGAAGGACAAAGCGCTGTTCACCGCGAAGCTGGGACTGAAGATCAAGACGTTCTTCAAACGGGGCAACCGCGCGGAGCTCTTCCTCGTCGAGTACCTCCAGCACGATCGCACGTACAACCTGACTCGTCAGCAGCGAGTGCTCGGAATCTCCACGACACAGTTCCTCCTGCCCTCACGATTCCAATAACCGCACAGCTACGCAGAGTTCACCGCTTGAGTCCGTGCTGGCCGGCGACGATCCGTGACATCAATCCGCGTGGGAGTGCGCGTTTGAGCAGGAACGGCAGTGGTGACCGGCTGCCCACAGCATAGAACTCGCGAGGCCTGGCCGCTTCGATGACCGTGACGATGGTCGTGGCGACGGCCTCGGGTGAGATTCCCTGCCGTTCGTTCTCGTCGAGGTGTTTCAGCATCGTGGTCACATCGTCGGTGTAGACGGAATCGGGGGAGAGGTACTTCGTCCGTCGGTTGCCGATCCCGGTGGCGATGGATCCGGGTTCGACGACGCTGAGCCACACTCCGAATGACGAGAGTTCCTGGCGCGCGGCCGTGGTGAATCCGCGCAGGGCTGCCTTGGATGCGACGTAGGAGCTGCGATGTGCCAGGGGGAAGCTGGCGAGCATGGAACCGACCATGATGATCCGACCGCGACGCCGCGTGCGCATGCCAGGCAGGACGAGTTGGCTCAGGCGGACCGGTCCGAAGACATTGATTTGAAAGAGCCGATTGATGGCCTCGGACGGCAGCTCCTCGAGGGGGCCGGATTGGCTCTCACCGGCGTTGTTGACGAGGACGTCGACGTTCGCGACTTCAGCGCCCAATGCTTCGACGCTGTCGGGATCGGCCAAGTCGAGCCGAAGATAGCGCACACCGGGAGTCCGCTCGGACTGCGGGATCCGCTCCGGGTCGCGACTCGTGGTCAGAACCGTGCACCCTCTGTCTGCCAACATCTTCACCAGTGCAGCGCCGATCCCTGAAGTGCCGCCGGTGACGAGCACCGTGAGGTTCGTGTTCGCCATTTTCAGCGCTCCGTTCGTTCCACGTCAGTTGCCTCGTACCCGCCGGCTTCCGAACGTCCCGCCACAGCTCGTCCGGCTCGCATCCCGGAGAAGATGCACCCGCCCAGGAAGGTTCCCTCCAGCGCGTTGTAGCCGTGCATTCCTCCGCCGCCGAAGCCCGTGACCTCACCGGCGGCGTAGAGTCCGGGAATCGGTGTGCCGTTTCCCCCGATCACCTGAGCGTCGAGGTTCGTCTCCAAGCCGCCCAGAGTCTTGCGTGAAAGCAGACTCAGTCGCACCGCGATGAGTGGTCCGTGACCAGGGTCGAGGATCTTGTGCGGTTTCTGAACCCGCACGATCTTGTCGCCGAGGTAGTTCCTGGCATTGTGGATGGCCTGGACCTGCGCATCCTTGGAGAATTTATGATCCATCTGCCGATCGCGTTCGACGATCTGGTGGACTAGGTGGTCATGATCGATGACGGGCCCCCTGGCCCGCTCATTCATTCCGACGACCAGTTCTTCGGTGGTGTCGGCGACGACGAAGTCGGGACCGAACCTCTTGAACGCTTCGACCGGGCCGGGAGCATCGGAGGATCGGGCGCGGTCGAGGGTCACACGCCAGTCCTTCTTCGTGATGTCGGGATTCTGCTCCGAGCCTGAGAGCGCGAACTCCTTGCGGATGATCGACTCGTTGAGCACGAACCACGAATAGTCATGCCCGGTCGAGAGAATGGTCTTCATGGTCCGGTTCGTGTCGAATCCGGGATAGTTCGGGGCCGGGAACCGATTGCCTTCAGCATCGAACCACAGTGATGAGGGTCCCGGGATGATGCGGATGCCGTGGTTCGGCCACACGGGATTCCAGTTCTCGATGCCCTCTGTATACGCCCAGATCCGATCCCGATTGATCAGGCTCGCACCCGCATCCTCAGCGATGGAGAGCATCCGACCGTCGACATGAGCGGGCACTCCGGCGAGCATCGTCTGCGGGAATTCGCCGAGGCGTTCGACCGGCCAGTACTGGCGCATGAGTTCGAAATTGTGTCCGATGCCGCCGCTGGTGACGATGACTGCGGGGGCGCGGAGTTCGAAGTCTCCGACCTCGTCACGGTTCGATGCGAGACCCCTGCCGGTGTGGCTGGGGGCGAGCGTCCGCCCGCGAACCCCGACGACCGAGGGGCTAGCACCAATGCCGCTGTCCTCGACGAGGAGCTCATCGACACGATGCCGGAATCCCATCGTCACGAGACCCGCGGATTCCGCCCGCTCCACTGGCTCGCGGAAGATCCGGACCACCTCGGGGCCGGTGCCCCAGGTGAGGTGGAACCTCGGCACGGAATTCCCGTGTTCGGAAGCGCCCGACCCGCCGCGTTCTGCCCAGCCGACGACGGGTGTCAGGCGCAGCCCTAGGTCATGGAGGTAGCGGCGCTTCTCCCCGGCGGCGAACTGCAGATAGGCCTCGGCCCACTGCCGGGGCCAGCGATCCTCATCCCGGTCGAATCTCGCCGAGGTGGCCCAATCTTGGCGCGCCAGTTCGAGCGAATCGCGGACACCGAGCCGGCGCTGCTCGGGGGAGTCGACGAGGAAGAGCCCGCCGAGAGACCAGAACGCCTGACCACCCAGGTTCGCCCGATTCTCCTGGTCGAGGATGAGTACCCTTTTGCCGGCGAGGCTGAGCTCATGGGCGGCGACGAGTCCGGCCAGACCTGCCCCGACGACGATGGCGTCATAGGCTTCGACCGGGTCAGGGCCATGACCCGTGTCAGAGTTGAGCGCCTCGTCGCGGGCAGTGGTCGGAGAGGTGGTTCCCAAGGCGACTCCTTCGTCGATGTGTGGGTGGGGCCCGGTGCTGCGAATCCTGGGGGTCGTGCGACCCGTGCCTACTCAGACTACTGCCCCCGGGACTGCTGCCTCCAAAGTCTGCAGGAGAGTTTCAGCCGTTGAGCGTCGAATCCAGCCAGGCAGCAGCAGCGGCGAAGGAATCGTCCGTCGTCGTGGGGTCCAACGGCACCGTGGTCATGGAGGCACTGGGGTAGCTGCCGAGGAAGCTCAGACTCCGCGTCACGCGGTGGACTCCCTGCAGCGCATCGGCCATTCTGGACTCGTGCACATGGCCCAGCAGATCGATCGAGAACTGGTAGAGCCCGAGCCCGTCACCGGTGGGCCGAGATTCGATGCGCGACATGTTCACACCCCGACTGGAGAACTGCTCGAGCATCTCCAGCAGGGCACCGGCGCGATCTGATCGCAGTGAGGCCACGATGGTGGTCTTATCGGATCCTGTCGGCGCGGGAACAGCACCGGGACGAGTGACGACGACGAAGCGGGTCTCAGCGTCCTGACGTTCTCCGATGTCATTGGCAAGGACCTCGAGGCCATAGCGTTCGGCGGCCAGAGCTGGGCACACTGCCGCCACATGGTCGGCGGCGTCATTGGCCAGATCTCGTGCAGCCGCGGCCGTTGACGAGGTCGGGAGGTAGACGGCATCGGGGAAGTTCGCAGCCATGAAGGAGCGGACCTGCGCCTCGCCGTGCGGGTGGGACCCGAATGAGGTCACTGTGCTGGGGTCGGTTCCCGGCTTCACCGCCAGGACGAAGCGCACGGGCACCACCACCTCGGCGATGATCTGCAGCTTGCCATGATCGGTCAGGGCATCGATCGTGGCGGGCACCCCGCCTTCGATGGAGTTCTCGATCGGCACGACCGCGGCCAGGCAGTCGCCGTCGAGGACGGACTCCAGGGCGGCGACGGCATTGCGCATGGGCTGGGTCGACGCGCTCGAGCGCAGGTCCTGGGCGTCGAGGTACTGCAGCAGTGCGGCCTCGGTGAATGTGGCTTCGGGACCCAGATAGGCGTAGCGATCGGCGCTCACTTCGAGGCTCCCTTCGAGCTGTGCGAACTAGGGCCACTCAGCGTCGTTCCACGCGGTTTCTTGGCCTGCAGGCGGCGAGTGACGATGGCACGTGCGACGTCGCGGTACTGGGCGGCACGGTGCATCTGCGCCTTGAGATCCTTGCCGGTGACGCGGTGGTGGAGGTCGCATTCGACCTCTTCGACACGCAGTCCGGCGTTGACGACGTCGATCGTCATGGCTGCTTCGACTCCCCATCCGGCGGCGAAGGGCAGTGCCGCGTCGAAGGCCTCACGGCTCAGGCAGCGCATTCCCGACAGAGGCTGGGTCGCTTCGAACCCGCTGAGTTCGGCGATGCCCTTCTTCGCGAGTCCGACGACGAAGCCGAATCCGCCGCCCTTGCGTTTCTGCGCGGGCAGGATCGCGATCGTCATATCGGCGTCACCGGCAAGGACAGGTGCGGCGAGCGGGGCCGTGCTGATTGCCGAATCTTCGAGGTCGCCGTCGATGAAGAGGAGGGCGCGGTGGTCCGGATGCTGGTCGGGATCCGAATCGGAGATCTCACGATTGCGGATCGCAAACGCGCCGGTCATCATGGCCGCGGCCTTGCCCTTGTTCTTACGGTGGGTGACCACCTCGGCGCCGGCCCGGCGAGCCAGAACTCCGGTGTCATCGGAAGACCCGTCATCGACGACCATGATGATGTCGACACCGGGAATCTGCTTGGTGCTTCTCACGGTCGCTGCGATCCGGTCGGCCTCGTTCATCGCGGGGATGATGGCGGCGATCGCTCGTGGGGCCGTCTCCGAGGACGGGGTGTTCGACTCTTCGGGCATGGAAACTCTTCTCCTGTCCGCCGTCGCCGCCGGCGAGCTCGCGCAGGGGCTCACCGGCGGACGTGACGACAGAACTCAGTGGATGGTCAGCTGACGAGCGACGATGCCTGAACGCGCACGGCGTGCCTCAGTGGTCAGAGACTCACCTGAGTTCAGGGTCGCATCGAGGCGCTTGCCGAACTCGGCGATGGGCTCTTCGATGTCGTCGACCTGTGTGCCGAATTCGAGTTCCCAGACGGGCACGATGATTCCGTGGGCCCGGAAGTATCCCAGGAAGGTTCCTGGGCCGCCGAGGTCGTTGAGGCCCTCGACCTGCAGGCTCGCGAGAGCGTCGACGATCGAATCCTCGCCCTCGGCACGAGCCCAGCGGACGTAGGTGCGGCCTGACATCTCGGTCCAGTATGCGGACTTCACCGAGGCGATCTTCTCCGTCGGTGAGATGGAGTCGTTGGCCTGTTCGAGAGCTGCGGCGACATCGGAATCCGTTTCGGCCTCTGGCAGCTTCCAGTATTCGAAGGTTTCGAGTACGCGGATGTCGAACGGGTGGTCGGTGTCGAGGATGTCTTGGAGACGCGGACCCTGACCTGGCTCGGTGGTCGCTTCGATCGTGGTCCTAGGCGTCGCCTCGGCGGCGGCGAGGATGCCGTGGGCGACGTCGCGGGAGGCATCGGTGGAGGACACCGGCACCTGCATGCCGGCCAAGAGCGCACCGTCTTCACGGTGCCAGGCTTGCCACGCGGCGGGCAGCAGCGAGGTGATGGTGATCTCCTGACCACCGAATTCCTCTTTCAGCTTCGCCGAGGCGGTCGCCGCCGGCACCAGCTCCCGCAGGCAGATGAGGTCCGCCTCGAATGGCAGGCCCTCGAACGGACGTGCAACGAAGGCCGTGGCCTGTGCACGTGCCAAACGCTTGGCAATGAGATCTTCCTTGGAACGCTTCGACTTCTTACCCATGGGAGACAAGTCTAGTCGGTCTGGCGACTCAGGACGCATCCCGTTCGCCGAGGTGAATCAGCGTTGCCCCGCGACCGGGATGAAGTAGCGGGTGGTGTTCGACTCATCCATCGTCACCTGCAGTTTGTCTCCTGGGTGCGGAAACGCTGACTTCTCGGGGTTCTCCGGTGTGAGTCCCAAGTTCTCCAGGCGGATGATCCCGTGCCGACCAACCTCATCGGCGGCGAGGACATAGGAATGATTGAGCTCACGGATGGTGACCTCGATCGACGGGACGTCGGCTGCGGCATCGAGATTCTGTATAGTCCGCGGTGGTGAGGAGTTCCCCATCCCCAAATAGGCTCCGACGTCGTCGGCGATATAGCCGGCAACCACATCGGCCTGGGCCAGGAGGCCGGAGAGGACGACGGAGAGCCGCTCCTGCTGGGCATCAGACTTCAACGCCTGACCGGGTTTGAACAGATGTTCCTCGGCGAGCACGCACCACGCATCCTGCATGACGGTGCGCAGCTGCAGTTCCACGAGCACAGACGGCTCGGCATCGAAGGGGACCTCGACGATGAGATGGCGCCCGCGGTAACCGGACGGTTTGGGCTGGGCGGAGTATTCGCGCACCTCGGCGACGGAGAGATTCGATTCGTCATTGCTGTCAGTGAGGAGATCCCAGAGCGCGCTCTGCTCGCGCTCGGTGCGGCACACGGCGCGGGCACCGACGACATCGATGACCTGGTTCTCGACCTCGACGGCTTCGTGGATCTCGTCATTGGCATCGGCAAGCTTCCGGCGCAGCTTCTCTCCGGCCCGGAGCCGATCTTTGATCCGACCGTGGCCGACGGTGACTCTGTCTCCCGACAACAGCGCGGAGCCCGAGCACGCGGCCTCGACCCAATCATTGACCGTCTCCAGGGCGGCCCTCCACGTCGACTCACGCCTCTCGTAGGCTTCGTCGACCAGTTCGCGGACTGTTGCTGACATCCTCGTCACCTTCCTAGCTCCTGATTCAACTTCACCAGAAGACGAGGTGGATGTCCATGCTTTCCTTGCGAAGCTTTCTTCGCTAATGCGCAGCGCTGTTCTCCGGAACCCTGCTCAGTGGTCAGCTCTCGGCGGGGAGGTACCCGTATTCGTAGCCGCGAGCCAGCGCATCCCGGCGATTGCGGACGCCGAGGCGCGCGTAGAGATTCGACAGCTTGTTCTTCACCGTTCCTTCGACGAGGCTCAGCTCAGTCGCGATAGCGGACACAGATGACTGGGTGTCCAGCAGGGCCAGAAGCTGCCTCTGCGATGGGTTGAGCAGGGCATGACCAGCGCGGATGTGCAGTGTCTCCCCGAGGTTCAGCAGTCGTTGGCGAAGCTCCTCGCCGGGAGTGGACCCTTCGCCGGGGTTGGGCCTCTCGTCGGGATTCGACCCCTGACTGGGCCAGCCGATGGACCCATCGCCGAAGCCGGCGCTGTCGGAATGGGGCTGGCCAGCGGAGCCGAGTGAGTCAGCGGAGTCGGGCACCTCGGTGGCGCGGCGACCCGGCGCGAAGACTGGTGCGAGCAGGTCCCACTCGGCAGCCTGAGAGCTGCGCTGGAGCAGCTGATCGCGCAACGACTTCGGAATCAGTGCCACCGGGATGAGGCTGGCGGTGATCCTGCAGTACTCGAGCGCGTCGACGAACGCGGAATCCGACTCGACAAGTTCTCCCTTGCCCAACAGACTGGCGGCCTGGACCGCCTGGGCAGAAGCCTTCGCATGCAGGTCGACCGGCTTCTGAGACAGGACCCGGTTCGCCAGGTGCGCCGCGGTGCTGTGTTCCCCGATGGTCAGATGGAGCTGGGCTCTGGCCAAGATGATGTAGGGCGCTTCGGACTCGGCGTCGAGGAGGACGTTCTGGGCGAGGTGAGTCTGGCCCTGCGCGAGATGGATGCAGACGAGGATGTGCTGCAGCGTGTGGCGGAGGATTCCGTCGGGCGGCAGGGATGAGCGGTTGGTGTCGATGACCTGCTGCAGACGTTTGCCCTCGATGCTCACCTCACTGCCCAGAATGCCCAGCAGCGATCTGTACTGAATGACGCCGATCCACGAGTGATGACCCAGCGAGGGGTCGGCCAGCCGCTCGGAGTATCGACGTGCCGCGTCGAGGTCCAGAGAGTCCATGGCGCGGATCATGCGCGCCAGAGTGTAGGCGGCGAGCGCGTGAGGGCTGCTGAACCGAGTTCGGTCCTTGAGTTCGTCGAATTGGTGCAGGTGAACGTCACTCGATGGCCCATTGCCGAGCATCGCGTGCGCCAGGGCACTGTAGGCGTGCGCCGGAAGCAGCAGATAAGGCGAGGATGCGGTTGCGAGCTCTGTGATGATGATCGACCGACGCAGCTGTTGGACACTGTCGGTGAGGTCGCCGACGAACATGGCGGTGATCCCATATTCGAGGTGGAATCGTGCTTCGCAGAGCCGACTGGGAGCCGACTGGAAACGTCGATCATCGCTGATGAGTTCCTGGGCGAATCGGGCCAGCTGAAGGCCCTGGACGGACCGACCGAGCAGCCTCTGGCGCCGCATCGACGCGATGGCCATGGTCATGATGTCATCGACGGTGAAGTCGCCGTCCTTGATTCTCTCCATCTGCGAGTCAAGGGCCGGGACAGCAGCATGCTCGAAGTTGACCTCGTTGAGGACGGTCAGAGCATCGCTGACTCCGAGGTGCCGTCTGACTTCCTCGACCTGCAGACAGTCGCCCATGGCTTCGGCCAACACTGCCGAGTTCTGCGCCTGGGCCTCAGGGACCTTCGAGAATGCCTCGATCGTCGCGTCGAAATGGTCGACCATGAGCGCATGACCCCGGTTCGCCCAGAGATCGGACAACGCGTTCCAGTCCCCGGCATCCGCGACCCGTCGGAGTGCCTCGGCGAAGCCCTCGGAGTGATAGGCGGCCGGAGCATTCAGCCATTCGGCTGCGCTCACCCCCAGTGAGCGCCGCGACCGTGATTCGCTGTGTCGATCTCTGTCATCGTAGAGCCGCCTCAAGATCGTCCTCATAACCGCCGGGATCGTGTGCTGGCCGGTGCGGTCCAGAGTGGGGAGCAGCAGACCCTCTTCGGCCAGATGCGCAGAGAGGTCCGCGATGTCGAACGGATCAGAACCTTCTGGCGCAGCCGGGACGGGGAACGACCCCAGGCATGGCATGGCACCGGCGGCGATAGCGAGGGTGTCTGCGTTGATGTCGCGCATGAAGGAGAGCAGATGGGCCAGCCGCAGCTCGGGACTGTCCGGTGCCTGATGTCTGATCTGAGCCAGCACGTCGGCGGCGAGGAGATCCGAATAATGGTCGGCATCGACGCTCGAGAGGCCATGCCCCATTGCATCGGCGCCCTGCAGAACGGCTTGGCCCGCGAGGAGGTGGCCAGACGTCTGCAGAAACAGGGCCTTCCATACGTGCTCAGGCAGATCGGGTGCGAATTCGGTCAGGCGGGTCGCGAATGAATGAGCGGTCGTTTCGCGTTCGCCGGGAAAGATTCCATCAGTGGGCAAGGGGGGTGTCGGGGGAGGGGGAACGCCCTGGTCGGCGGAGTTATACATGGTTGGGGACCTCTGGCAGTGGGGATTCAGGGATTATCTACCACTAAGTAATGTATCCGATCTCTATGCTCGAATTCTGGTTACTCAATGTAGCGTCGCTGTGATTTTCACTAAGTCTGTGTTCAGCGATGTCTTTGCTCGCTAATGGGAAATGAGCGGCGACACGTTGTTCTTAGGATCACTGGTGAAGTGGTGTTTCGTCAATGCTGCTCTGCGGCGGAGAGAGGGGATCGCGGAGACAGCTGTGGGGTCGAGGCTCGACCGGGGAGGGCGCCCGGTCTGTCTGGGGCCGCTAACGCGGTGCTGAAGCCGCGGCTCACACCTCGTAGTCGACGATGACGGGAGCGTGATCGGACGCACCCTTGCCCTTGCGCTCCTCACGGTCGATCTCTGCGCCCGTGGCCTGCGCTGCCAGGGACGGTGAGGCGAGTTCGAAGTCGATGCGCATGCCCTTCTTCTTGGGGAAGGCCAGCCGCTGGTAGTCCCAGAAGGTGTAGACCCCAGGGCCGGGAGTGAACTGCCTGGTGACCTCCGTGAGTCCTGCGTCCAGGAGAGTGTTGAAAGCCTGACGTTCAGGTTCCGAGACGTGGGTGGCTCCCTCGAATTCCTCCATGTCCCAGACATCTTCATCCAGAGGTGCGACATTGAAGTCCCCGCAGAGGACGAGTTTCTTATCGGGATCATCGCCGAGCTGTGCAGCGATATCGGCACTCAGTGCCCGATACCATTCGAGCTTATAGGCGTAGTGCGGATGGTCGACTTCGCGACCATTGGGCACATAGAGCGAATACACTCTGACTCCGCCGCAGGTGGCCGACAGGGCACGGGCCTCGACCACGGGCTCTTCACCGAACGAAGGGATGCCGGCGAACCCGATCTCGGGATCCTCAATGCCCACTCGAGAGGCGATCGCCACACCATTCCACTGATTGAGGCCGTGGAAGCTGACCTCATAGCCCCGGGATGTGAACAGGTCCCCGGGGAACTGCTCATCCTTGCACTTGAGTTCCTGGATGGCCAGGACGTCGACGTCTGAGCGATCCAGCCAAGCACCGATTCTGTCATGTCGGGCGCGGATCGAGTTCACATTCCAGCTCGCGATTCTCACGCTCCCACCCTAAGCTGTCCCGGCCGCAGGCCCAAGCTCAGAGCACAAACCAAACTCAGCAGGCCGGAGCCGGCAGATGACGCACTCACCGGCCCCATCACCTCGGCGCCGGTGAGGTACCGATAATCTGGGGTCATGCCTGAAGCACTCAATGAACACCTCGGTCACGATGGTGCCGCCTGCCCCGACTCCTACTATGTGCGCACGGCGCCGGAGACCTTCGTCTCGACGCTGCACAGTCAGGGCGCGTGGCAGCCGGGTGAGCAGCACCTGGCCCCGGCCGCCGGGCTGGTGTTGGCAGAGATCGAACGCCGGCTGCCCTCGGACAAGATGGTCTCGCGAGTCAGCTTCGACATCCTCGGCGTCATCCATTCGGGAGAATTCACCATCGACGTCAATGTCATCCGACCTGGCCGGACCATCGAACTCATCGAAGCGAGCATGCGTCACGGGGAGCGCACGAGCGTCCACGCCCGGGTCTGGCGCCTGCTCCCCAGTGACACGATGAGTGTCCTCGGCGACGAATGGCCGACGCTGCCGGAGCCCGAAGATGCTCCCGAGACCCCATTCACCGGACGGTGGGGCGGAGGATTCATCGCCTCCCTTGACGGCGGCCAATTCCCGGATGCCCGTCCCGGTTTCGCCCGGACCTGGCTCCGAACCCCGTATCCCCTCGTCGATGGTGAGGACGACCCCGCAACCGCTGCGTTCGTGAAACTCATCGACACAGCCAATGGTCTGGCCGTGAGAGAGGATCCGAAGACGACGTTCTTCCCCAACGTCGACCTGACCATCCACCTCACCCGGGTCCCCGAGTCCGGCTGGGTCGGCTTCGACACGAAGGTTGCGTTCGGGCCCACCGGGAGTGGCGCGACCACGAGTGTGCTCAGCGACATGAACGGGCCGATCGGAACCGCGGCGCAGTCGCTGACTGTGCGCGTGGGCCAAGGCGCGAAGTGACGCGACCGCGCGCACTGATCACCGGTGCCAGCTCCGGGCTGGGGCGCGGTTACGCACTCAGTCTCGCCGCCGAGAAGTATGACCTCGTTCTCGTCGCCCGGGATGAGCGCCGCCTGCGAGAGCTGGCAACGAGCATCGAAACCGAGAACGGCACCGTCGCCGAGGTGGTGGTGGCCGATCTGTCCACTCGAACCGGCATCGACGCCGTCCGCACCGTGATCGAGACCTCGCCCGTCGATCTCCTCATCAACAACGCCGGGTATGGCCTCAAGCAGGGTCTCCTCGAATCGGAGATGTCGGAACTGCACGACCAGGACATGGTGCTCACCGGGGCGGTGCGCGAACTCTCCCTGGCAGCGGTCAAGGAGATGCGTACCAGGGGCAGGGGCGGTCTGATCAACGTTTCATCGATGGCGGCCCTGACCACGATGGGACAGTACGCAGCGTCGAAGATGTCGACCCTGGTCTTCACCGAAGCCCTCGCCGGCGAACTGCGCGGCACCCCGGTCACGGTCACTGCCGTGCTGCCCGGATTCATCAGAACCGAATTCCATGAACGCCTCGGCGTCGAACGGCCGGGCCCCGGCTGGATCTGGCTGAGCGTGCAGCAGGTCGTCACCGCATCCCTGCGCGATGCGCGACAAGGCAAGGTGGTCTCCATCCCCGGCGTGAGCTACGGATTGGCGGCACGAATCGCCTGCTTCGTTCCCCGCCCTCTGGTGCGCTGGGGATCGGCCGGATTCTCTCTCAGCAGGCGAGACGATTGCTGAGCTTGCAACAGTGGATTTGCGACGCGCAGCATGAAGTTGAGTCTTGAATTATTTTGAGCTGGCCCTCTGACCTGGGATTATATCGGGTCTGAGGGGTCGCTGAACTTCCCCATCCCGATTCAGACAGGGCAGAACAATCTTTACAAGTAGGATCGAAGTGTGATCCAATAATGGTGTTCGCCCGGTGGGGATCGGGTGAACATAACGGACGTATGGGGATGCGTCCGGGTACTCGAGGGGAGTGCTGCGAGGACCCCGGGATGTCGCGATTACGCGCCCCGGGGTCTTTGTCATTCACATCTGAGACCCTGCCGTCTGAGCTTCGTCACAGCTGAACACTGCGCTGCTTTCTCTGACGTGACCTGGCGATGCCGATCTCCACTCCCACGGCGGAAAGCGGAACTCCGAGAGCCTGACTGCAGTTGTGGGTCACGCGATCGGAGATGTCGGCGACGACCGCATCGATATCTGCTCGCTCATCGACGTCGACATGGAGGAGCAGCTCGGGGCTGCGGGCTGTTCCTCGCAGAATGGCCTGGGCATCCACGACCTCGGGAGTGAGCTCGAGATCGTCGACCACAGCCGCAGCGATGACATTGGCATTGACCGTGGTCACTCCGGTCCGAGCATCTTCCTGCATGCGCAGCGGCTTTGCAGAATCTTTCCGCGGCACCTGCGCAGCAAGCCACCGGATGCCGATGACCACGAGGAGGACTGCCACCACCAGAGCGATGACAGCCGAGAACGGCAATGCGAGGACGGCGGCGACCGGCTGCAGCTGACCATCGGGGGTCAGCCCGGGTGCAAGGGCGGGGGCCAGGCCGAGGCTGATCGAGAGTACGGCGACTCCGACGATGAGGCAGAGCAGACCGACGATGATGAGGCCGGTCCTGTTGGCGCCTGCTGCCATGCGTCTCATGCTTGCCTCCTCTGTGCGCGCACCTTGACTGTCGGCGTTCGGTCGAATGCAATCTGGCTGAAGCGCTGCGAGACAGCGGCGTCGACCTCAGCACGGATCTGGTCATTGTCACGCACCGGGGTGGAGAAGGTGATGTTCGTCGACGAAGCGTTTGATGCAGCGCGCACGCTCGAGACCCCGTCGACGGAGTCCGCGGCGGCGGCCGCCAGGTTCGACAGTGCCGAGGTCGGCAGAACGACTTCGAGGCGTCCGATGTGCTCGGTCGCCTCGGCCCGGTAGCCGATGATGCGCTTGGCGCCGGGAGAGATACCAGCGATCGTGAAGATCAGGCCCAGGATCAGCAGGGCGGCTCCCACCGCGATGACCGCTGCGGTACCCCACTGTGCGGCGCCGAGGTCGGTGAACCCGGAGAACCCGGACGTAAGCGCCGAGTCACCAGAGCCGCCGACTGCGATTGCGGCGATCGCTGCCCATCCGAGGCCCACTGCAAGGGCCAGGATGATGAGGGAGACGATGACGGCAGGCATGATGCGTGCAGGGCGTGACCGAAACAAGCGTGGACTCATTGCAGATTCCTCACTGAGCTTCCGGACCCCGAGGTGTGGGGTTTGAGCCATTTGACCGTGACATCGACCTGACGGACGTTGACCCCGGTGAGTGCTTCGACATCGGTGCTCAGACGACGACGGACCGATTCGGTCGCCTCGGTGATGGGGGACGGGTACGCCAGGCCCAACTCGACCTCGAGGGTGCAGCTGCGACCCGACAGGGTCACATCCACGCTGGGGCGGCTGTCGAGGTCAGCGTTCGAACCGAACCTGAACAGGCCCGACTTCGCGCCGCCGACCCCGGGCAGGCCCTTGAGGATCTGGGAGGCCGTCTTCTCGATGACCCGGTCAGCGATCGTGAGGCCACCACGTGATGAAGCCACGATGCTACCTCCGGGTCGTCGATCGCGAACTGAGCGCGCTGAGATCGAGGCGCCCGTCGAGGACGAGGCCGATGACCAGGCCAAGTCCGCCGCAGATGGCAACGATGAGGAATGCGAGGAATCCTCCGAAGTACGCAACGATGCCCAGCGTCAGACCGACAAGCAGGCCGACGAGTGTTTTCGACATGACAATCCTTCGTTTCAGTTGAGTTCGACGGTGTCGCCGGAACTCTGCTGGTCATCGTCATCGCCCGGGAGGTGGACGTCGGTGACCTCGATGTTGACCTCGACGACCTGCAGGCCGGTGCCCTGCTCGACGGCGCGGATGACGTTGCGGCGGATCGCCTCGGCGACCTCGACGATTGAGGTGCCGTACTCGACGACGATGGTGAGGTCGATCGCGGTCTGCTTCTCACCCTTCTCAACAGAGACGCCGCCGGAGACGTTGGTCTGCGAGCCGGGGATGCGGTCGGTAAGGGTGTCGAAAGCGCGGCGGGCCGCGGTTCCCATGCTGTAGACGCCGGGAACCTCACGTGCAGCGATGCCGGAGAGCTTGGCGACGACGTTCTCGGCGATCGTGGTGTCGCCCATGTCGGTGATGAGAGGGCTGCGCACCGAATCCTCGGCCGTGGACTGCTGGGAAACGGTGGACTGCTTGGCTTCAGGCATTTCTATTTCCTTATCGTTTCGATTGCGCTTTCATCAGTACAGACGCGGACTGGCTGCGATCCTCACGCACGTGTGCAGAAAAATTCCTGTGCCGACTCCGAAGGGACATTCCGGGGCGCGGTGTTCGTCCTTATTACGGTTGCAGTCGCATACGATGTGGATATGACAAGGCACGATGATCGGTTCGATATCGTCACCCTCGTCGTGCGTGCGAGAGAGGGCGATATCGATGCCTTCGAAGCGTTGGTTGATCGATATGAGACGAAGCTCCTGCGATTCTGCCTGCGTACGCTCGGTGACCGACATGATGCGGAAGACGTTGTGCAGGACACGCTGGTCCAGGCGTGGAAGTCGCTGAATGCTCTGTCCGAGCCAGCCGCGTTCGGAACATGGATCTACCGACTGGCATCGAACAAGTGCACCGACCTGTTGCGCAGGAGGATGGCCAGGCCCTCGGATGTGCAGGACCCCGACGATATGAGCATCCACGCGGACGGGCGGGTATCGGTGGAGAAGTCCGTCGAGGCGCGTACCGCTCTGCAGCATTTCTCAGCCGTTCTCCAGACGCTCTCATCGGAACAGCGAGTAACCTGGGTGCTCCACCAGATGGAAGGCCTCAGCTACGCCGAGGTGGCCAAAACTCTGGGCATCAGCGAAGGCAGTGTGCGTGGCCGTATCCACAGGGCCCGCACTGCCATCATGGAGGGGATGGAAGGATGGACATGAACGAACATGTCAGCTCCGGCACTGAACCCGATCCGACGAGCTCCGAGTCCCACCAGGAGACAGACGACCAGCTTCGCGGTGTCATCGACGAATACATGAGCACGTTCCAACCCGAACCTGAAGACACCGCGGGTGTTCGTGAGCGCATCCTCCAGCTGGTCAGAGACGACCTGTACCGGGGCCCCTCCACCCATCTGCAGACCGAGCATGGGCATCCGTTCGCAATCTCCACCGCCTCGGTGCGGTCGATTGTGCGCAACGCCGTCGACTCGGTGGACGGGATCCGGGCCCGCAGCGTTGATGTCGAGCCCGCCGGTGTTCCCGAAGGCAGTGCGGCGACGGTGTCGTTGACAGTGGCCATGCGCGCCGGCATCTCCTTCGCCTCCACCGCCGATGTGATTCGCCGATCCGTATCCGCCGCGATCCTGGCCGAATTGGGGATCCCCGCGGCACGGATCGATATCAATGCTGAGGATGTGTACGTTGACTGAACGTGACGAGGAGATTGTGGAGTCCCTGCGGCTCGCGGACTCTGTGACCTCGATCGACGGTGTCAGGGCGCTGGCCCCGGGACTTCATGCCCTGGTCGCCACCGCCACAGCCAAGGTGCTGCGCCGCACCGGCGGTGAACCTGTGGGTGTCGATGTGACTCGGGGCGGTGACAGAGTGAAGGTAAAGATCGATGCCCACCTTGACCACACCCGCTCGGTCGCCGAGGTTGTCGATGAGATCTTCTCGGTCGTCGAGGCCGACATCGCACGCGGGGCCGTGGAGGCCGGCGGACGACTCGACATCGATCTGCGCGTCGTCAGCAGGGGCTGAGCGCAGCGTCGCCTTGTCGCCTGTCAGGCGGCTGGGTGGTGTGCTTCGGTGCGGTTCGTGAATAGCAGAGTGCCGGAGCCCGCTGACGGGTTCCGGCACTCTGTTCGGGCTCAAATGGTGTTGAGTCCCGCACGTTTCAGCGTGTGATCAAGCGTGATCAGTCGACCTTCTTCTTTCCCATCTTGTTGGTGATGAAGCCCCAGATGACGAGCACGATCAGCGAACCGCCGATTGCGCACAGCCAGGTGGAGAGCGAGAAGAACTTGTCCATTTCGGCGCCGAAGATCGCACCGCCGATCCAACCTCCCAGCATGGCGCCGATGACGCCGATGATGAGTGTGGCGATCAGGCCGCCGCCTTGCTTACCGGGAAGAATCGCTTTTGCGATGGCGCCGGCAATGAGTCCGAGTACCAAATATGCGATGAAACCCATGGGGCTCACATCCCTTCCATAGAGTTGCTGATCGGGTCTGCAAAGTCGACCTGTCATTAATCTTAGAGCCGATTCTCGTGAAACTGACAGTATCGCCCGATTCTTTATGACATCGGTACAGACGGTGGAAGTGATGAAACCTCACGGACATGTGCGATTCGAGTGCAGTGATCCCTGTCACCGCCACCTCGGCGAGGGAGCGGGTCGTGCTTGGTGACTTCGACCCGCCCCGCGCGGGAAGACGGCCCTGGTCTGCACAGCGGAGTGGGCCGTTTAGACTTGGGGGCATGACCGACAGTGCAGACACCCGCCGACAGTTGCTCGACCTCATCGACGAACTCGCCGTGGTTCGTGGCAAGGTGACCCTCTCATCAGGCAGGGAAGCTGACTATTATCTGGATCTGCGCAGGGTCACCCTCGACCATCGATCCGCTCCCTTGATCGGTGATGTGGTGCTCGACCTCCTGGCGGCCGAGGGCCTCCTGGAGAAGGTCGATGCCGTCGGCGGTCTCACGATGGGTGCTGACCCGGTCGGCACCGCAGTCATGCACCGCTCCGTCGTTCGCGGCACTCCGGTGGACTCCTTCGTCGTCCGCAAAGAGGCGAAGAAGCACGGGATGTCCCGTCGCGTTGAAGGCCCGGATGTCAAAGGCAAGCGGGTCGTGGCGGTCGAGGACACCTCGACCACGGGCGGTTCTGTGCTCACCGCGGTCGAAGCTCTCAAGGAGGCCGGCGCCGAGGTGGTAGCTGTGGCCGTGGTCATGGACCGCGACACCGGCGCCAAGGAACGGGTCGAAGCAACAGGAATTCCGTATCTCACGGCGATGACGACAAGTGATCTTGGGCTGGACTGATTCGTTCGTCCAAGCTTCTCGGACGGATCTCTGCCCGTCGATCACCAGCTGGGACTCGACTGGCAATTCTGTCGAAATCACGGTCCTGGTTTGAAACATCGTGGTCGAATCAACACGATAGATGAGACACTCCCACAGTACTGCTTCAGGAAAAGTAAGGATGACGCGTGCTCACACTGAAAGAGGTTTCCCTGCGCAAGGGAAAGCGAACTTATCTCGACGAGGTGAGTTTCACCGCGCAGGCAGGCCGGATCACCGCAATCGTCGGAACCCGTTCGGCCGGCCGGACCGAGCTGGTCCGCGTCATCATGGGGCTGATCTCGCCCGATGAGGGCACCGTCAAGCTTGAGGATTTCGAACTCGACTTCGGCGATCGTCAGAACTTCGGCTATCTGCCCTCCGAACGCGGGGGCTACCCGAACATGCGCGTGATCGATCAGATCGTCTACCTGGCACGTCTGCACGGCATCACCCTCGGCGCTGCTGAGCGCAATGCGCTGACTCTGCTGTCACGTCTAGAGCTGGCCGATCGTGGCTATGCGCCGTTGAAGAATCTCAGCGGCACGGAGATCGCCCGCGTCGACATCGCAGCGACCTTGGCCGCCGACCCCGACGTCGTCGTCATCGACGATGCCTTCTCCGGGCTCGATTCCGAGTCAACTGAACTTGTGATGTCCCTGCTGCGCGCCCACGCTGCTTCCGGGGTGCCTGTCATCCTGGCCACCGACAGTTGGGAGGCCGCGCAGGCCTATGCCGACGACGTGGTCATCCTCAACCAGGGTCGGACCAGCGTGTCCGGCAGCGTGGAGGAGCTGCGGGCGGACGTGAAGTACCGTGTGGAGCTCGCCGACGCCGAGGCGGCCGCCAAATCATTGGAGAAGCGCGCGGGCATCAGCGATGTTGCGGTCCTCGACTCCGCAGACAACGTCATCAGCTTCCGGGCTGCCGATGCCGGCTCCGCAGCGCAGACCGTGGCAGCACTGAATGGTGTGAAGAGTTTCGAGAGTGTTCGCCCGACATTGGCCGAGCAGTACAAGGAGGCTTTGTGATGGCAGGCAAGGACGAAGGCCTAGACGGGGACTCCCCGGAACCGCAGGTCTCGAAGGGCACCGCGGGCGAGAACATCGATGATCTGGGCATACCTGTCGGCGATGACGTCACAGCGACCGAGGACGATGCCGACTCGCGACAGAGCACAGAAGCGAAGTCGGCTCAGACCGCGAAGTCGGGCAAAAAGGCCAAGGGCGCGAAGTCGGCGACAACCGCCAATGGCGCCAAGGGTGCCAAGCCCGCAACGACGGCTGACGACGCTGACGACTCAGACTCGGACGCAGTGCCAGCCGATGACGGCCTCGACGAGGTTCCGTTCGAACTTGCCGAGGACAGGCCCTCGGCCGATGAACTTCCCGAGACCGGACTGGTCTCCGAGTTCGTCGACGTGAACAAGAATCAGGCCGCCTGGCTGGTGTCGAACCGGGAGAGCACGACCGCACTGCGCAGCCCTCTCTTCCTGGTCACCGGTGCCGTCATCGTGCTTGGGATCCTGGCAGCGATCATCTCCGGCGTTGTCGGGGGATCCGACTCGAAGTCTGGCACCCCGAGCATGGCCATGGTCGGTGTGGGTGAGCAGGCTGCCATGTACGAGCAGCAGCTGGGTGTGAAGATCACCGACGTCAAGGACGCTCAGTCCGCAGAGAAGCTGGTCAAGGAGGGCAAGGTCGACGCGGCCTTCATCCAGGACCCCAGCGGACAGGCAGAGCCGACCATCATCGCTTTGGACGAACAGCCCGAGGAACTGCTGGAGAAGCTTGCGCCGAAGACTGAGGCGACGCTGCTGAACTCGCCGGCAGTCGGCGACGAGGTCGCCACTCCGGTGCTGTGGGCCATGGCAGTGTTCGCGTTGCTCGTGGTGGCCACACTCGGCACCGCGCTCTATCAGAACCTGCGTCTGGAGAAGCGCAACCGGATCACTGAGATCATCGCCGCCACGATCCCGCCTCGCGCCTCGGCGTCGGGTCGGATCACGGGCATGCTCTCCCTGACCGTTGTGTATCTGGTCGTCGCGATCGTCGTGGCCGAACTCGGTCTCTCCATCACAGGCAAGACATCATTGGCATTCGCCATGCTGCCCGGCCTGGGCTGGTTCGCACTGACGCTGCTGTTCACCGCATGGACCATCTACGCACTCCTCCTGTGGGCGTCGACCGTGGCGGGCAGCAAGGGACGCAAGACCTTCGTGTCGATCATCGGCGTCATCACCGTGGCCGGCTTCATCGCTCCCGTCATCGTGGGAGCTTCGGGACTGGTCGCCAAGGTGCTGTCGTGGACCCCGTTCACTTCGCCACTGGGAATTGCCGGACGCTTCTTCGGCAGTCCACCCGCATGGTGGGAGGGCCTCGTTGCCGCCGCCATTGCTGCGGTGGTCGCACTCATCATCCACTCGTTGGCCAGCAGCGCCTACGTTCGCGCGGTGCTCACCGGCGGGGGACGCGGCGGCAAGACCGTGAAGATGAGCAAGCGTGCGCAGAAGGTCTCCGTCGGCTCCGCCGGTGAGAAGAAGACTGACGTCAAGGATGCTGCCGCAGATTCGGACTCCGACGACGCGATCGATGCGGACTCCGACGACACCTCGGCGAAGGCAGCGAAGACTGACGAGTCGGCGGATGAAACCGATGACAAGAAGTGACTGAAGACAGTACGCCACAGGTAGGGGTCGGTCCGTGGACCGGCCCCTGGCCTGTGTCTGAGCACTTTGATCCCGAGCTGCTGCGCGAGGGCGATCGTCGCAATGTCGTCGATAAATATCGTTACTGGAAGCTGGACGCGATCGTCGCCGATCTCGATACGACACGGCACGAGTTCCACGTCGGTGTGGAGAACTGGCAGCACGATCTCAACATCGGTTCGGTGGTCAGGACGGCCAACGCTTTCAACGCCGCCGCGGTGCACATCGTGGGCAGACGGCGTTGGAATCGTCGCGGTGCGATGGTCACCGACCGGTACCAGCACATCATCCATCACCCGAGCATCGACGACCTCCTGCAGTGGTGTTCTGACAATGACGTGCCGCTGATCGGAATCGACAACTTCCCGGACTCGGTGCCGTTGGAGACCTATGACCTGCCGCGGCGCAGCCTGCTGCTGTTCGGGCAGGAAGGGCCGGGCCTGAGCGAGGAAGCGCACCAGGCGAGCACTGCGGTGCTTTCGATCGCACAGTACGGTTCAACGCGGTCCATGAACGCGGCCGCAGCGGCAGCGATCACCATGCACTCCTGGGTCCGCCGTCACGTCTACGACCAGCCGGTGGCCTAAGTCCTACCAACGTGATGAGGGCGGCCGACGGGTGGGCAAGCAGCCCGTGAGTCGAACGTCGACGGGTGGGCAGGGCTGTGCTGTGCCTCCGCCGGCACTTTTGGCCCCAACGGTTGGTAAGTTCTGGTCGATCCCAGCGCTTGAATCGACCAGAACTTACCAACCGTTCGGTGGTTCATCGGTGCGGCTGCGGCAAAAGTGCAGGAAAGGACGAAGAAGGGGCGTTCCGCGTTGCTTCCAATACTGGAAGCAACGCGGAACGCCCCTTCTACTCTGCAAAGACTTCGACGCCCGACGTCAGCGAATGCTCTGCGCCTCGGTCGGGTCTTCCTGCCTCAGCTGAGGTCGGCTGCGTGTGGCTCGATGAGCCCACCGATCTCTGCCAGTTCGGCAGTCAGCGAATCAGCATCATCGAAGGTGCGGGAGATGACGGTCAGTCGCTTCGCATAGTGACCGATCGGGTACTCCATCGTCATGCCGATGCCGCCGTGCATCTGGATCGACTCCTGGCTGATCGTGCGTGCCGACTGGTCGATGATCATCTTGGCCGCGATGACATCACGGTGACGGTCCTTCTCGGAGCCGGCTTCCTCGTTCGTGACCGCCAGACGGGAGTAGAGTGCCATGCTGCGTGCATACTCGAGGTCGGCGTAGAGGTCGGCCGCACGGTGCTGCAGTGCCTGGTTCGTGCCGATCGGGGCACCGAACTGCTCACGGGTCTTGAGGTACTCGGCCGTCATCGTCAGCGAGGCTTCCATCACGCCGACTGCTTCGGCCATGATCGCAGCGTTTGCGGTGTCGAGCAGTTCAGCCACGACGGCATGCGCATCGGCAGCGCCGAGACGCTGGGCCGGCGCATTGTCGAACTTCACGCTCGCGCTTCCCTGACCGTCGGCCTGACGGTGAGCGACACGGCTGACCCCCGAAGCGGATGCCGCGACGAGGAACAGTCCCAGTTCACCGTTCTCCGAAGCGGTGACGATGAACTGGTCGGCGACGTCTCCGCCGAGCACACCGTTCTTCTCACCGCTGATCGTGAAGGCGCCGTCGGCGCCCGCCGAGGCGGTGGTGGAGGGTGTATCGACCGCGTAGCGCAGGCCGGGCTCGAGGGCAGCGAATGCGAGGAAGGTCTGGCCTTCGCAGACTGCGGGCAGGATCTCCTGCTTCTGCTCTTCGGAGCCTGCGGCGGCGATCGCGTTGGCGCCCAGCACAGCTGTGGCCAGGAACGGTTCGAGCACGAGTGCGCGACCGAATGCTTCCAGGACCACGGCAACCTCGGCGAAGGTCATTTCGGCTCCGCCGTAGTTCTCCGGGATAGCCAGGCCGAGCAGGCCCATCTCTGCGAACGCCTCCCACTTCTCGCGGGAGACGCCCTCCTCGCTGTGCAGGATGGCCTCGCGGGCCTGGGTGTCGTACTCGCTGCGCAGGTACTTGTTCAGAGTGCTGGCGAGTTCTTGCTGAATGTCGTTGAGTTCAAGATCCATGATTGTCCTCTTCTAAGATGTCCTGGGGTTGTGGAAACCTCAGAGACCAAGCAGTGCTTTCGAAATGATTCCGCGCTGGACCTCGGACGAGCCACCGTAGATGGTGACCTTGCGGGTGTTGAAGTACGCGGGCAGGGCGTCGACAGCTCCGAGCGGAAGGTCTGAGAGGCCCTCACCCTGGGTGCGGTCAGTGACGAAGTCGAGTCCCTGCGGGCCGAGGACGTCGACGAGGAGTTCGCTGATGTCCTCCTGCAGCTGTGAACCCTTGAGCTTGAGTACCGAGGAGCGTGGATCCGGCTTGTCGGACCCAGCGGCCTGGGTTGAGAGGATCCGCAGCTGAGTCATTTCGAGAGCGGTGAGCTCAGCTTCGATCCGGGTCAGGCGGGCGGAGAACAGCGGGTCATCCAGCAGCGTGCCGCGTGCCGTCTTCGTCACCGCAGCGTAGGCCTTGGCACGGGCGAGATTGACCTTCGAACCGCCGATGCGAGCAATGCCGGTGCGCTCGTTGCCGAGCAGGAACTTCGCGTAGGTCCAGCCCTTGTTCTCTTCGCCGACGAGGTTCTCGACAGGAACCTCGACATTGTCGAAGAAGACTTCATTGACCTCATGGCCGCCGTCGATGAGCTGGATCGGGCGGACCGTGACGCCGGGCGTCTTCATGTCGATGAGCAGGAAGGAGATGCCCGCCTGCTTCTTCACGTTCGGGTCGGTGCGGACCAGGTTGAACATCCAGTCGCCGTACTGGCCCAGGGTCGTCCACGTCTTCTGTCCGTTGACGATGTACTTGTCTCCGTCGCGGACTGCGGTGGTTTTCAGGGAAGCGAGGTCAGAGCCGGCATCGGGTTCGGAGAATCCCTGTGACCACCAGATGTCGATATTGGCGGTGGCCGGAAGGAAGCGTTCCTTGAGCTCCTGGCTGCCGAAGGTCGCGATGACCGGTCCGACCATGGAGACGTTGAAGGGCAGAGGCTGTGGGACGCAAGCGAGCTGCATCTCTTCGAGCCAGATGTGGCGCTGCACAGGAGTCCAGTCCTGGCCGCCCCATTCGACGGGCCAGTTCGGCACGGCGTAACCGTGCTGATTGAGGATCCGCTGCGAAGTGACCATGTCTTCTTTGGTCAGCTCCTGGCCGGTAGCGACCTTGAAGCGCAGTTCCTCGGGGATCTCCGTGCGATAGAACTGACGCATCTTCTGCGCGAACTCGCGCTCCTCTGCATTCAGCAAGGTGTCCATGAAAACTCCTGATTGATCGTTCGGTAACTTAGCTCCAATAGTACGTTTCGGTGTGCAGGCTCACAAGTGGCAGTCGCTGTGAAAGCGCCAGGGCTGGGTTGGGGGTGCGGAGGAGGGTACAGCGGCAGCGGCGCCATTCGACGCACCTGGCTCACATAGGTGGGCAGCTTGCTCGTGAGGCGAGTTGATCGGCCGCCCAGGTGAGGGCAGAACCGGGGAAAGTACGGCGCAGGGTGTCCTGTCAGCCAAAAGATTCTGGTGCGCAATCACCGTGAATAGTATAAAATAATGCGGATATAGCAGAAAGTTCATGTATTCGGTGAATGCATTTGAGAAGCGCGGCACCAGCCGAGGTTCGCTGAATGTAGAGCGGAGCGAATCGCAGGGGAAGACGCTGGTCTGCGTTGACGAGAGACTCGACGTCGAGTCAGTCTCGTCACCATTGCGTTGTCCTCGCCGAGTGGTGCAGAGAAAGCTGTGCAGATGTCAACTGCCCTTCGACCGGTCCAGCATCAGATCCTCGGATACACAGACGAAGTGGAAGCGGTGGTCGCGTCCCTCACGGACCCGGACAGATTCGGTGCGCTAGTCATCGGCGCTGCCGGAATCGGGAAAACCACGATGATGAACACGGCACTGGCGCGCATCGATAAAGACACTCCCGTTCTGCGTTTTCGCGGCTCAGAGCCACTGCGCGGTCGGGATCTCGGAATCCTTGAGATCCTCCTCTCGCAATCGGGCAGCAGTTCGAAAGTCGGGGCCGGTACGGCTTTGTCGTCAATCGGCAGACAACTGAAAGCACGGTATCCCGAAGCGACCCCCATCGTCCTCATCGACAATGCGAATCTCGTCGATGCGGTCTCTCTGTCAGTGCTGACCCAACTGGCCGTGGCGAGGAGAGTCAGACTCCTCATCGCAGCTGAATCGATTCGCCCGCCCGTCGATCTCGCAACGAGCCTCTGGCTGTCGGGACGACTCATCCGCGTCGACCTCAGCGGCCTCAACGAAGCGACCGTGGCAGCACTCGCCGAAACCTCGGGATCCAACGCATTCGAAGATCGGTCTGTCGCCCAATTGCATGCAGAGACCGGAGGGAACCCGCTTCTTCTCAGTCACGTCCTCTTCCAACACGAGCGGCTGCGGACCACGGACCGTATTCTGTGGAACATCGACCCCGAGCTCCGGCCAGTGCTCGAAACGATCGCGATGGCAGGAGCAGTCCACTATGAGACTCTCATCCAACTGTGCTCTGCCGACGGGCTCGATTCTCTGGTCGAAGCAGGGATCATCAAGATGTCCAGGGCTAGGCACGCCTCAGTGAGAATCGTCGAACCCGTGATCGCCGCGTCAATGCGGTCTCGGGTCAGGCCCTCTCACACACTGTCCCTCTGGAAGGGGCTGAGCGAAGTCGCAGATAGTGAAACGATGGAAGGACAGGCTCTGTTCGGGTACCTGTCCTGGGGGGCGAATTTGGGATATGCCCAGCCAGCGGAGAAAATCCTCGAGGCTGTGGCCTGGGCAAATCGTGAAGGAGACTACTCGGGAGCGGCAGAACTCGCTGAGCACGCCTTTGTGAAACCGGTCGACCTGCTCCTCGAGACTGTCCGCGCTGAAAAAGGCAGACGCAACATCAGAGCGGCGAACAGAGCCTTCGACCGTGTGCTTGATCTCGTAGGACAGCATTGGGAAGAGCTGAGTCCACAGCTGTTGTCGCGCGTGAGGGTCATGGACATGAGACTGACCGACCCGCGCGAACCCGACCGTCTTCGCACCGGTTGGTTGCGCGAGCATTTCGACACCACGGCTGATCAAGGCAGATTCGACGTCACCCTTGCACGGTTCGACCTCAAAGGTGGTCGGTTCGCCGAGGCGATCGAGAGAGCTGACCGGGTCTATCGGGATCACTCGTGCCTGACCCGCCACCGGCTCCGTGCCTGCGCGGTGCTCGGGACGGCTTCGGTTCTCACCGGCAAAGTGGAAGCAGGGTTGAAGTTCACAGAGCAGGCTGAACTGATGTTCGGTCTGCCAGGCATGACGAGCCTGGAACGCGAGGACGCGGCACCCCAGTTCTTCATCGCCAGGTACGTCGCGGCCGACTGGGAGAGAGCCCGAGCAGCGCTGAACTGGGCCGAAACGAGGAGCTGGAACAAGGGGCGTCCACAACTGTCCGGTTTCACCGGCGCATTGATTGACATGCGCACCGGACACCCAGCCCGGGCCCTGGCCGTTCTGGAGCGGACCAAGACGACTGTTGAAGACATCGGGTTTGAGGGCATCAACGCAGCCATTGACTATGCCCGTACGCTGTTGGGCGATGTGCCTAAGGAGAGGCGCCCGAGCCAAGCTCAACCGCCTGAGGGCGACGACTATTCCTACTGGTTGGAGTTCGAAGCTTCACTGTTCCAGCTCCAGACGCTGGCACTGACCAAGCCGGAACAGGCTGCCGAAAGTCTGTATGCGCTCGGCGGTACGGCGAGGACCCTCGGCGCGACAACATTGGCGGCCTCGGCCTGGCTGGAAGCGGCCTGCCTCGGGCATCGAGCCGCGATCGTCGAGCTGAGCGGAGCCGCGTCTGAAGTCGACGGAAAGCCAGGTCGACTCGCAGGCATCATCTCTGCCGCGATGGCCGACGGATCGCCGTCCGCGCTCATTGCAGCCAGCAGAGGCGCATCCGCGTTCGGCGCCATGGTTCTGTGTTCCGACCTGGCCAAACTCGCTCAGTCTCGTGCCATCGACACCCAGGATCAGCAGGTCGCCAAGGAGGCCCGCATCCTCATCGGCAACAGTCAGCGAAGGATCAGATTCAGCGCCTCTGGGACGAGACTGCAGACGGTGCTCTCCGACCTCGAACGGCAGCTCGTCGAGGGAGTCATGGCCGGGCAGAGCAGTCAGGAGCTCGGTGCCGTGCAGCATCTGTCCGCGCGAACCATCGAATGGCATCTGAGCAGAATCTACCGGCGCCTGCAAGTGGCCAATCGCCGCGAGCTGCGAGAAGCGATCACCTCTTGGGGCGATCAGCTGTGAGCGACCACGGTGAGCCCATCGTCTTCGGTCGCAGTCGTGAGACCGAAACCATCGAGAACTCCCTGCGCGACTCATCATCGGGTGGAATTCTCATCGAAGGGGAGATGGGCTCTGGAAAGACGCTTCTGTCAAGCTTGGTCCATCATCGTCGCGGCGGTACGGAACTGTGGCTGCGCGGTGACCGGGTATTCGAGGCAATCGATTTCGGTGTATTCGGGTTGTCCGTGGACCTCGATGAAGACCCGGCCGATCTGCTCCACCGTGTTGTGTCTGTGCTGGCAGGAGATCAGCCGAAGCCGGTGATCTTCGTCGATGATGCCCACAGAATCGACCGCCGCAGCCTGGACGTGCTGTCCCAGCTGTCCAATGACGGCGATATCAAGATTGTTGCCACACGGCGCAGGGACCCAAGCGGGCAGGACGATCCGTTCGATGACCTTGTTGCGGACGGCATCCTCGACCACATCATTCTCGACGCTCTTGATCCGGACTCCTACGCTGAAATGGTTGAGCACCAGCTCGGCGGTATCGTCTCACATGGGGTACTCGATATCATCGAATTCCACTCCGGCAGGGTGCCGGGGACGATGCTCGAGCTTCTTCGCTACACGACTCGGGCCCAGCGATTCTACGACCTCCAGGGTGTCTGGGTCCTCGACGGCCGGGATATCGACTACGACGAACGCGCCCGGGACGTCACCCGCATCGAACTCGAAGAGTACACAGCCCCGACACGAGAAGCCCTTGAACTCGTCGTCCTCGCAGGTGAGATCACCGTCGAACACATGCTCACCGCCGACCTCGGAGAAGCCGCCGATAGCCTCGTAGCCGCGGGCGAGATCCTTCTCAAACATAGGCAGGGGCGAATCTACGCCGCTGTGGAGAACCACAGGTCCGAGACGATCCGCTACACGATTCCTGATGGTCGAAGCAGACGGATGTACGACTTCGTCGTCTCCGGCGACACCTCGATCCCATCCGATCGGTCACTCATGCTGCGCATGGACTGGGCCCTAGGATGTGGCGCCGACGTCCACGTGCAAGACCTCATTGACGCCGCCCGCGTGGCCGCGCGCATCGGTGAATGGCAGCGGGCGCTGCGGATGCTCATCGAAGTGCCGACAGATTCCATGGAGGCACACGAACTCTGCGATCTTGGTCGTCTCTACTGTGAGGTGAACCAGGCTGCGCTCGGTTTAGATGTCCTTGCCCAAGCAGTGCAGAAGGCGTGCTGCGTCGACATCATCGTCGAAGCCTTCGTGGTCTGGGTCTACAGGGACTTCGACCGCACCTCACCGACCGTGAGCCTGGACAAATTCCGCATCGCCCTCGACCGTGTCGAGGGTCTTGAAGCCGAGGACGGCGCGAGTGGGACCGGCGCTGATCGCTGCCTGGACATAGGGTGCAAGGGAATCGATGGAGCGACGGCTCGGAACATCGTCGATCGATTCGGCACCAGATCGCTGCTGGTGGCAGCGACCGATGAAGAATTCCTCGCAGAGGCCATCCATGATGAGCGGCTGTCCGACTCGCTCCGAGTGCTGCTGACCGTGGCACTGGCCAGCCGGAAGATCGAGAAGGGCGAGAACGTGGAAGCACTTGAACTGCTCGATCATGAATCAGGGCGGAACTACGCCGTGGGCACAGGGCCGATGATTCTGTCCATGACCCGAGCCAGTGCCCTCGCCGGCTACGGCGACACGGAGAGGGCGAAGAGGATCCTCAATGAGCTGCCGAGCAATGACATCGCCTACCTCGCCGCCCGCAGCGGTCCCAGCGACCTCGTCTGGAGCCGCATCAATACGGAGGACGGGGCCTTGCCCGAGGCCACGCGGTCCACTCATGCTGCTGTGGAAGCGCTCGAACATTGCAACCAGACGGCCTTCCTGGCAATGGCCATCGCGCAGGCCGCGTATGTCTCTGTCCTGGGAGGCAATGTCGATATGGCCGCCCACTACGAGTCGCGTTTCGACGCTCTGCCAGTGCGCGGCCCGTATATTGAGTACCGGCGTGCGGTGATCATCCTCTACGTCGCCAGAGGTCTGCGCACCGGTGAGGCCGTCTGGGTCGAGAAGCTCAACGAACTGCTCGCCGAGGCGATGGACGACGGCTCGTTCGGGCTCGCTGCTCTCATCAGACTCATGCTCTTCAGACACTTCGACGTCGTCGAGTCCGAAGAGATGTGCGTGCTGGCAGGGCGCGGTACTGGGCGCGACTTTCGCCTGCTCGGAAGTCTCGGGTCTGCCCTGCGTGGCCGTGACGGCGCAGCCCTGCGTGACATTGCGGATGCCGAAGACAAGATCATGCCTGACCTGGCAGCTCTCTGCCGGAGATTGGCAGATCACTTCAGTGCTGGTGAGGAAGCATCCGCGACACGGACCAGCGCACCGACGAAACTCACTGCGCGAGAACGTCAGATCTGCAACCTCATCATTGCCGGCAGCACCAACGCGGAGATCGCAGAGAAGCTGGGCGTGCGAGTGAGGACCGTTGAAGGTCACACCTACAGACTATTCCAGAAATTGGGCATCACGCGTCGTGAGCAGGCTGGTCGGGCTCTGCACGAGCTGCGAGCCGAACAACGATTGGTCTGAACAGCGATAGGTCAGGTCTGAAACCGGCCGGGACGGTTGGGGCCTGCACGCCTCCAGTCTGCGCTCGGGACGCCTCCAGCCTGCGACCGAGGAGGCACAAGGCTCGCAGCCTTCGATCCACATCATGAGTAGTGCGAAGCGTTGTGACTCGGGAACTGAGTGGTCGAATTGCGCAGTCCTGGCCTGAATCGAGTAGGGGCGCATGCGTCCTTCCTCCGAGTTGAGTATGAACGAAGGAATGATCCCGTAATGACCACCTGATGATGCGAATTCGCAGTAGCCAGGATGGGAAACATGATCTTTTCTCCCATGCTCTCGGCGCGACCGGCCAAGCTGTCTCCGAGGACAGTAAGATGACCACGAGCGCATTGTCCCAGGGGGCAATCACCTATCAAGCGGCCACCTACGCTGCGCAGATCGACACCGTGTTCGCCAGTCGGCGGCGGATGTTCCTCGCGATCTCCGTACAGGTCGTCATCACGATCTTCTCCACCTCCCTTGTCTTCTCACTGACGCACGGCCCCGAGGCCGTGTGGATCCTCCTGTGGTGTCTGCTCGATGCCCTCTCCGGCGGCAGCAGCTCCCTGGGAACGCTCTCCCGCTCAGTCAGAATCCCATTGCTGTCGGCTGTCATCGTCACTGGGACTGTCGCCTTCATCGCCGCATTCACCCCCTTGAACGAAATCATGTCCGTCGGCTCGGTCACCGGCGAGGACCACAATGTCTTCCTGCTGGCGCTGTGGGGGACCGCGGGTGCCACTGCCGGTGTGCGCGTACTGATCCCAGCGCTTCTGCCCAAACGCACACTTCGCATCGTCACCGAGGCGATCGGCGGCCGAAACCCGACCACCAGTGACCTCGTCGTCAGCCGGAGAACGAAGTCGGACAGCGATGCCTTCGTCTCGGCAGTCCTCGCAGAGGTGAGGCGTCGTGATGTCGAACTCGTCGAGCTCGCCTTCGGCATCGATGCGGAGGTGCTGCGACGGCTCTGCTGGGAACTGCGTAACCGTGATGTCGAACTCTACTTTCCCCTCTTCGACCTTGGGCTCGACCCTGCCCGTGTCCACGCCCGAAGTGCCACGGACAGCTCAGGACTGCTCATCTCACCGTCGCGACCCGTACTGCTCGTGAGAGTCCTGAAGAGGATGTTCGACGTTGTGACGGCAAGCGCCCTGGTCCTGATCCTCTCCGTCCCTCTGCTGGTCGTTGCGATCGCGATCAAGATCTCCATGCCCGGTCCGGTCTTCTACACTCAGGAGCGAATCGGTCTCGATGGTCGCCCTTTCAGAATCATCAAGTTCCGCTCGATGATCGTCAACGCAGATGTACAGCTCAAGGAACTGCTCAAATCCCAGGGGACTGCAACTCAGCCACTGTTCAAAGTGACGTCCGACCCACGGATCACCCGCCTCGGGCAGCTGTTGCGCAAGTCCTCGATCGACGAGCTTCCGCAGCTGTTCAACGTCATCGGCGGCTCAATGAGTCTTGTCGGCCCCCGCCCGCAGCGGGACGGCGAGGTGGCTCTGTACCAGGGATCAGACCACCACCGCCTCGGTGTTCGTCCCGGGATGACGGGCCTGTGGCAAGTCAGCGGACGTTCCGACCTCGGTTGGGCCCAGGCCCGTGAGTTCGACCTCTACTACGCACACAACTGGAACCTGAAGAACGACCTCACAATCCTTCTGCGCACCTTCGGCGCCGTTGTGCGAGCCGCAGGTGCGCAATGATCCAGGTCGCGCATCTCATCCACACAACGGGCATCGGGGGAGTCGAAACCGCCGCCGAGCTGATGTCGAGCAGCACCACTGCTCTCGGATATCAGGTCCTCGCCTTCGAGCAGATCGACCCGGCCGGGGTCTCAGCGGATTTCGCCGGCTCGGGCGTGAACTCGCCTCGAACGGTGATCGAAATGCTCATCCGGCTGCATCGGATGAGCCCCGACGTTGTCGTCAGTTCCCTGTGGCGCTCGGTCATCGTCGGCGGTCTGAATCGGCTGTGGCATCCGCACACCTCGTGGGTCCTCTTCATCCACAACTCGCGGTACACGCACCTCATCGACCGGCTCGTCCACCGTGTGGCGTTCCGATTCGCTGATCGCATCCTCTGCGATTCCGCGGCCGCGCTCGACGCTCTCGTCCCGATGCCCCTTCGGTCCCACGCTGAGGTGGTCTGCCCGGACTCGGCACTCCTGCATTTGGCACGTGGCTGGGCCGGTGACGAGACCGGGACAGACAATGGCGAATCTCGTGTGCCTCAACGGGACAGCCGGGACGTGGCGCAGCCGGTCCGCCTCATCTACTGGGGGCGGGCGGCCGCACAGAAGAGGCTGGATCGTTCGCTCGACCTGCTCTGCGCGCTCGAGAGGCTGCGCCCAGGCGGATTCAGCCTCGAGATCATCGCGCCGAGCAGTGGGCTGCTCAACTCGATCCTCGAAACCGCCGCTGAGCGCGGCTTGCCAGTGACCTGGCATGGCGCGGCGACACCCGAGGAAATCCTCGCTCATGCCGACGGAGCCCGCTTCTTTCTTCAGCTCAGCGACTTCGAGGGACTTGCGATGTCAGTTCGCGAGGCCCTCGCGCTGGGGATCATACCGGTTGTCACTCCCGTCGGAGCGATTCGCAGCTATACCGAGGACGGCACCAATGCGATCCATCTGCGGGTTCCGAGCAGTCCGGAAATGGACTCATCGGCGGGAGGAAGCAGCGAGATCTCCGCCGAAGCATATGCCCGTGCCGCCAGCCGAATCGTCGCGACGAGTGAGGATTGTCGACGGGAATCAGCAATGGCACGTGCGGCGCGTTCGGTCTCCGGAAATGACTACATCACCGAGTTCGAGGCCGCGCTCCTGTCCGTCACCGGGCCGGCGCCCACCGCCGAGGTGAACGGGCAATGACCAGCAGTCGTTTTCCCAGTCTCGGCCAGTTCGTTCTGCTCGGCATCTGTGGTCTTTCCTTGGTCTTTGCGTCCCTGGTCCGAGGTTTTCTGCCCCCGAGGTTTCTCCTCGATGACGGCCACGTGCAACGGGTCATCTCCAACCCTGGTGTGGCGCCCGAAGACACATCGTTCCATATGCTGGCGGGCTTCTATAGGGCCCTGGGGCTTGACGCATCACCCGCTTTGGCCAGCCTCGTGTCGATCACCGTGCTCATCATCTGCGTGCTCCTGGCCATCGGCTTCGCGGATTGGAATCGGGTGGGAATGCTCGGGGCCGGCGGCCTCGTTCTGACCATGTGTCTCGGCCTGGCCTATCTTGCGCAGTACACCAAAGAGTTCGTGTCTCTGCTCATCGCGTTCCTGGTGCTCCTGGCGGTCAGATCACGCCATGAGATCGTGCGGATGACTGTCATCGTCGGAGCCTGCCTCATCTACGGAGCATTGGTGCGGCCGTACTGGCTGATCATCGCCGCCCTCGTGCCGGTCATCTACTTCACCCTGCGAAGGGTGCGGAACCCCATCGTGGTGGTTCTGGCAGTGATCGTCGCGTTCATCGGTTTGGAGCTCGCCTTCCTGCTGTTCCAGGGTGAGCACCTCGGTGCCACAAGGGAAATGGTGAATTCGGGACGCGAAGACGCCTCCGTGGCGACCCTCATCCGCAATCCCGACTTCGGGACGACCCCGATCGCGGGAGTGCTCTCGATCCTCGTCGTCGCCTTTCAGCTCCTGGTCCCGATCACCCTGTTCACCATGGGCTCGTCCTATTACCTCGTGGCCGGTGTGGTCATCGCCATGCTGTGGACCCTGGTCGCCATAGCCATCTTCAGCGGACGTGCCCGGAACGAACGCAGAACGGGATGGATCGCTGCGCTGCTGATCGCACTCTTCATCGTCCTGGTGATCTTCGAACCCGACTACGGCTCGTACCTCAAACACCTCACCCCATTCCTGCCGCTGTTCCTCGCACTTCTTCCCCACCGGCGATCCGAACGAACGCCGGGTCGAGGTGTTGGCCACCTCACACCCGAGGACACACATGTCCTCGCCGCTCGAAGCACCCACCGGTCAACACCGAAGCGCCTGCTGGCCGCCCCGAAGGAAAGGAATGGCGATGAGAATCCTCCATGTCACTGATGCTGCAGCGGCCGGTGTTCTGGCCTCGGTCACCGCTCTGGCACGTGAGCAGGCCGCGAATACGAGCGTGGACGAGGTCCGGTTCGGATACACTCCGCGACCTGATTCGCCTCCACACGAATCGATCGTGGCCGGAATGGGCGAGGGAGTCGATGTCCTCCGTTGGTCGACGACGCCCCGTACCGCACTGCTCGGCCTGATGCGGGGGCTGCTGCGAGAGCTGCGCCGAGACGAAGCAGACGTCATCCACCTGCATTCATCTCGTGCGGGATTCCTCGGTCGACTCATCGCGAGCGTGACGCCGCCGAAGGCGCACATCGTCTACAGCCCGCACGGCTTCGCATTCAATCGCACTGACTTCACTGATCTGCAGGGATCCATGTTCTTGAGAATGGAACGGTGGGCTCTGCACGGTGGGACGGACTTGATTCTGGTCTCGGACAGCGAGGCCGCACTTGCCTCCTCGAACTTGCCGCAAGCACGAACTGCCGTGCTGCCAAACGTGGTCGATACCGCGAAATTCTCACCCCCGGCCGCCGACGCTCCAGCCCAGAGTGCCATCCTCAACATCGTGCATCTGGGGCGGATCAGCGCACAGAAACAGCCTGAGCTCTTCACCGAGATCGCGGCGAGAGCCAACAGCGCCCATCCCGGTCGATTCTCATTCACCTGGATCGGTGAAGGAGACAGGCAGCTCCTGCAGAGCAGCGGCCAGCGAAACGCAGAGGTCGAAATCGAGATCACCGGCTGGCTCGACGCTGAGGGCATCCGAGTTCAACTCTCACAGGCATCCGTCCTGCTCTTCACCTCCTTCGGCGAAGGCATGCCGATCTCACTGCTCGAAGCCGCGAGCATGGGGATTCCCGCGGTCGGATCCGACGTCGTCGGAGTCCGCGACTTGATCACAGAGGGCTCCAACGGGTTCCTCTTCAGAACGGTCGCAGAAGCGGTCGCCGCACTCGAACGGCTCCTTGACACGGAAGTCAGGACAGAGCTCGGAGCGGCAGCGAGAACCCGGGCAGTCAATGAACACGGCCGAACAGGACTGGCCGAACGGTCCCTGGCCGTCTACCGAAGCTTCCTCGCAACCACGGCCGCAACCACAGCAACAGTTACAACCGCACCGTCGGTGAACGCCCACCCGGTCGAGCACATGTCTACGGACGACGCAGAAAGCAGGTCATGATGAACGGCGAACAGATTGTGAGAATCTTCCTCATCAGACGGTGGTGGATCGTCGGGTCCGTGATCCTCGGCACCCTGGTCGGTGCGGGTCTGGCAACAGCCCTCCCACACGTCTACGACGTCAAGGCTCAGGTCATCGTCTCGATGGCGGAAAGCACCGATGTCAGTGCCGTGGAATCGGGGACCTACATCGACGACCTGATGCCAAACGTGTTGGAGGTCAGCCGATCGAACGATTTCGCGCATGAGGTGTCGAAAGGCTCCGACGTCGACCGTTCGACAGCTCAGATCCGGGATTCCTTGGACTTCGTCCTCGTGCCCGACACCTCGGTGATCGAGGTGCACGTTCAGGACCAGGACCTCGGCCAGGCTCGTGTGCTGGCCGACCGAGCGGCGCAGACGATGTCGACATCCTTCCTCACCGATCGGCTGGGCACTGTCAGCAGTTTGGACGTCTCTGTCCTGCAGAGGTCCGAATCCTCCGTAGACGGTGCGTACCCTGACCTGGTCCGCTTTGTGGGCCTCGGCGCCCTGGCGGGGCTGGTCCTGGGCCTTCTCCTCGCACCGATCAGACATGGGCTCGACCCCCGTCTTCGGGACTTCGGCGACATCAGAAGGACCTTGGGAACCGAGATGCTGGCCGTGCGGATGCGCAAGCCATCAGGTGCAATACGCCGGCAGGCCGCGAACTGCGGTGCCTCCACCTCGATTTCGGGTCTCCTGGCGCGGCTCGACCTCACCGGCAGGCGCCGCGGGTCGACGGTCGTGACACTGTGCGGTGTCGGGGGAGTCGGCAATCAGCTGGCTGCAGATCTCGTCGAGACCGCAGCAGCCAGTGGGATGAGCTGCGCTCTCGTCTCCGCCGATCCTGCGGAACTGAGCACCTCCCATTACCGCGAACTCTCACAGGTCACTGGAATCAGCGTCGTCGACGCGAATTCGCTTTCCGGTGAGAGTCTCCTCATCGGCCGAGCACTTGCCGACGCCCTGTGCGCGGTGCTGGCGGACTACGACCTCGTCATCTGCCTCAGCTCCGATTTCGCAGCCCACCCACAGACGTGCAGCTTCCTCGAACTCTCGGACATCGCCGTCGTGGTCACTGCCCCTCACCCGGTTTGGGCCGATCTGCGGTCGACCCAGGAGCTACTGCGGGCCGGAGAAAGCCTGCCGGTCGGTTTCGTCCTCGTGGATCAGCCACTGGAGGCGGACTCCGACACCGGGACGACCAACCACCGGCGCGACGCTTTCAGAAAGCCGGCAGCGAACCCCGCCGGCAGCGAATCTGTGAGCAGCGCCTCGGTGGGGGCCAGCTCGGCGACGACCACCTCGGCGGGACACGACACGCCCACGAAGGAACTCGATATAGTGCCGGGGCCGCGAGCCGTCACAGCACTGGCAACGCCGACAAACGGCAACGACGCAAATGGAGGACAGTCATGACACGCCCATACTGGCCGAGGCAGCTTTCTCGTCTCGGTGTGCAGAGAAATTCGTCTGTGACACGACTATTCGTGCTCGGACTCATCGACATCGTCTCGATAGTCCTTGCCTGGATGATGATCGTGACATGGTCATCTCATATCAATGCACCAGAGGGCCTCGTCCTCCTGGGCTCGATCCTGCTGTGCCAGATCGTCGTCGGGTCCGCGTTGTCTCTCTATCGCAATCGCTACCAGATAGGTTCGGCCCTCGAACTGCGCAGACAGGGAGTCAGCGCGATCATCGTCACCGCGTTGAGCACCATCATCGCCACCCTGTCGAACCTGTCGTTCGATCTGGCATGGTTCCTGCTCGCTCTGCTGAGCGCCCAGGTGCTGATGATCTCCGGCCGTCAGGCCCTGAGGATGTGGATCGACAGCCAGTTCCGTCCCCACGTCGGCCAGAAGGTCGTCGTCGTCGGTGCCGGTGAAGTCGGGGGTGCACTCATCAGCCAGATGCTCAGCGATCCCAACGGCGACTACATCCCCGTCGCCCTGGTCGACGACGACCGGGCGAAAGGCAGATCCGTTCTGCAGGGAGTCCACGTGCGGGGCCGCATCGACGACATTCAGACCGTGGTCGACGACCACGGGGCCGATGGTGTCATCGTCGCCATCGCTCAGGCCTCCACCGAAGTGTTCACCACGATGGTCGGTCGCCTCGATCTCACCCGAACCTGGGTGCGGACGGTTCCCGCCCTGGCCGAGCTGCTCTCCGATGATCTTGACCTCGCCAGGCTGCGCTCCATGGATGTCGCTGACCTCATCGGCAGGCAAGTCGTAGATCCGGAACCGGAAACGATCGGCAGCCTCGTCGGCGGTCGAACCGTGCTCGTCACCGGGGCAGGAGGTTCGATCGGGTCCGAACTGTGCCGTCTCATCTCAAAGCACGCACCCCGTCGCCTCGTCATCCTCGACCGTGACGAATCGGCGCTGCATGCGCTGTGCCTGAGCATGGATGGCCGGGCGCTGATGGACTCCGAGGACATCATCCTCGCCGACATCCGCGACGCCGACGCTCTTGCGGCCGTCTTCGACCGCATTCGCCCGCAGCTGGTCTTCCACGCCGCAGCGCTCAAACATCTGCCGATGCTCGAAAGCTTCCCCGGGGAAGGATGGAAGACAAACGTTCACGGCACCCTCAATGTGCTGCGCTGCGCTCAGCGGGCCGGGGTCGAGCGCTTCGTCAACATCTCGACCGACAAGGCGGCCAATCCGACGAGCGAGCTGGGACGGTCCAAGTACATGGCGGAGAGGCTGACCGCTCATTTCGCCGAGGTGACAGGCCGTCCGTACGTGAGCGTGCGATTCGGCAATGTGCTGGGTTCTCGAGGATCGGTTCTCATCTCGTTCTCTGAGCAGATCAGGCGCGGTGCACCACTGACAGTGACGCACCCCGATGTGACGAGGTTCTTCATGACCATTCCCGAGGCCTGCGTCCTCGTCCTCGAAGCAGCGTCCGAGGGCGCGCCGGGGGAGACGATGGTGCTCGACATGGGGGATCCCGTGCGGATCATCGACATCGCCCTGCGCATGATGACGATCGCCGGTCGCTCCTGCCCGATCACCTACACCGGTCTGCGCGAAGGCGAGAAACTCCACGAAGAGCTCTTCACCCCTGAGGAAGGCGCGAAGAAGAGCACGAACGGACGTGCCTGGCATGTGCGGATCAGGTCGCTGGAACCCTCGTCCGTCGAGGAACCCGGTGCCGATCTCCTGCTCATCCAGGAGGCCTATCGCAAGTGCCTCGCAGAAGGCGTGGTGGATGCCGCACCCGATATCACCTCCGCGCCCACAGACATCACGGACGAGAGGATCCGGGTGTCTGGGAGATACGAGTCAGGACCACGGGTCGATCAGTCGATTCTTGTGCCCATGGAACGCACCGCCGAAATCAGCTCCCAGCTCGCGAAGGGACAGATCCGATGATCGAGCCCATCCCGCTCTGTGTTCCGAGCGTCGGTTCTGCGGAAGAAGCCGCAGTGTCACACGCCCTGCGATCAGGGTGGGTGGCACCGGCCGGGCCGCAGGTCGACCTGTTCGAAGCCGAGCTTGCCGAAGTCACAGACCGGCCCGAAGTGGTGACCGTCAGTTCGGGTACCGCCGCGCTCCACCTCGCTCTCCTCGCCGCGGGCGTGAGGCCAGGCGATGAGGTCGCAGTGGCGACGCTGACATTCGCAGCGTCGGCGAATGCAGTGGCGTATGCCGGGGCTCGTCCTCTGTTCATCGACTGTGACGAGTCGGGGCTGATGTCTCCGGAGCTTCTTCGTCTGGCGTTGAGTGAACGTGGTGCTGTCGGTCGACCGGTCCGTGCCGTCATCCCCGTGGATGTTTATGGTCGGCCGGTCGATCATCCCGCGATCGCCGAGGTGGCCCGTGATTTCGGTGCTGTCGTCGTCGCCGATGCAGCGGAGTCGCTGGGAGGCCTGCTCGACGGTCGTCCGGCAGCGTCGTTCGGAATGTTTGCCGCCGTGTCTTTCAACGGAAATAAGATCATCACCACCTCCTCGGGTGGGGCGGTGATGTGCCCCGACCAGGAGAGCGCGCAGCGCGTGCGGTATCTGGCCAGCCAGGCTCGGCAGCCCGTGCGTCACTATGAGCATACGGAGACAGGATTCAATTACCGGCTCTCGAACATTCTGGCGGCACTCGGATCGGCGCAGCTGTCTCGGCTGCCGGAGATCCTGCGCGCCAAACGCGCCCATTTCGAGACCTATCGCGCCATGGCTGAGGGCATCGAAGGCGTGAGCATCCTCGATCCTGCAGACGGGAACTGCTGGATGAACACGCTCATCCTCGAAACCGAACGCGATGCGGCCGAATTGTCGACGACATTGGCCGAGCTCGGAATCGAGACTCGTCCGGTATTCAAACCGATGCACCTGCAACCGGTGCACTCCGACTGCGATCTGTCCTTCATCACCGGCCAGGCGGAAGACCTGTATCGCAGGGGAATCGTCCTGCCGTCGAGCACGAATCTGCAGGCGGAGCAGATCGCTCGGGTCGTCGCCGGTGTCGTGGAGCTCTTCCAATCGAGGAGCAGAGTGCTGTGAACCGATTCTCACGCGCGCTCGTCATCGCACCACATCCCGACGACGAGGTCCTCGGTGCAGGCGGTACGATGGCCGCTCTCAGCGCACACGGATGCGAAGTCCACGTCCTGGTGGCATCACAGGACAAACCGCCCCTGTATCCGGCGGACACTGCGGGACTGCTCCGGGACGAGGCACAGCGAGCGCACGAACTCCTCGGTGTCGCGAGCACCGAGTTCCTCCCGCATCCGTCAGTCGAGCTGGCTCGCATGGGCGTGGCCGAGCTCAATTCCGGCATCCAGAGAGCCATCGACCGTCTGCGGCCCGATCTCGTGCTGGCGCCGTTTCCCGATCGTCATCTCGACCACAAAGCCGTGTTCGAAGCGGCCATGGTCGCTACCCGACCGCTGGGGGCCGGCGCCGGGATCATTGCTGTGGCACTGTACGAGACGATTTCGGAGACCCACTGGAATGCGCCGCACATCGAAGCGAACTTCGTCCCCGACTGGTTCGTCGACGTCTCGGATCACATCGATGCCAAACTGTCGTCCTTCGCCGCCTATGCCTCTCAGGTGCAGGACTACCCGGGACCGCGGTCGCTGCGGGCCCTCGAATCTCTGGCCATCTTCCGCGGCAGCCAGGTGAATCTCGAATTCGCCGAATCGTTCCACACGGTCCGGCGCGTCAGCAGGTTCGACGTCTGGGGCCTCGAATGAGAACCCCAGGGGCACTGGAGAGAATCGGCGGCGATGCGATGGCTGTGGGCCTCGGACAGCTCGCGGCTTTTGCCTATCCGATCATCAGCCTGCCGTTGCTGACCCGGCTGTTGGGTGTCACCGCATTCGGCCGGGTGATCATCAGCATTGCGATTCTGCAGCTGATCGTGCGGCTGTGCGACTACGGATTCTCCGTCAGCGCAGTCCGCAGGCTCGCCGTTGCGAAGACCAAGCGTGAACGATCTGAAGTCATCACCTCGACCCTGTTCGCGGTGCTGCTCCTGTGGGTGGCTGGAACCGGTGTGCTCCTGGCGATCGTGTCCGTCATTCCCTCCCTGCGCGGAGACTTCGAGCTCTATCTCATCGGCACGCTCGTTATCGCCTGTGGAATCGGATTCCCCTCATGGCTGCTCCAGGGACTGCGGAAGCTCCGCCTGTTCGCGGTGATCACAGCGGTTTCGCGCATCATCGCGTTGCTCGGACTCATTGTCACAGTGCACACCTCACACGACATCGGGTGGGCGATCACCTGGCAGTTCGCCCCTCCACTCATCGCCTCACTCATCATGTGGCCGATCCTGGCCCATCGGGAGGTGCAATGGTGCAGGCCCAGCCTGGGAGCGGCGAAATTCGCATTGACCGATGGCCGCACCCTCTTCTTCTCATCGATCGCACACAGCATCATGGGCTCGGCACCGGTCGTGGTGCTCGGAATCGCCTCTGCCCCGATTCAGGCAGCCCACTACGGTGCCGCAGAACGATTCGGAAATGCCGGGCGCGGTGTTCTCTTCGCCGTCACCGATGCTCTGCTGCCGCGCATGGTCGACGCTCACGACCCAGCACATCGAGGAATGTCCCAGTCCAAGCTCATCATGATCATGATCTTCTCGATGTTCGCATTAGGAGGAGTCACGCTCATCCTCGTCGCCCCGTGGTTCGTCCCCTGGTATCTGGGGAAGGGGTTCGGACAGGTCGTCCCGGTCGCCCAGATCATCGGGTTGGCGCTCATCGCCAGTGGTGGGGTAGCCGTGCTCATGCTCGACCTCAACTCGCAGCGACTCTACTCCCTGACCGCGACGGCCATGATGTGCGGCGCTGCCATCCACCTTGCCGCTCTCATACCTCTGGCGCTCGTCTTCGGTGCTCCTGGTGCGGCGTGGGCCCTCGTGTTCGCGGAGACCCTGATCACCGGGCTCCTCTTCCTTCTGCGTCGGCGAGCTGCGGCGAAGCGAGCAGCAGAACCCAGTCCGCCGATAGACAGTCCGTCAATAGGCATGGCACAGGAAGTCGTCGATCGTGAGATCTGAAGCAATGAGTCCGGACCAGATTCTTGAGGGCACACGCACCTACAAGGTCACCGTTGTCGTTCCCGCGTACAACAGCGCCGCCACACTCCCTCGCGCGCTGAAATCACTGCAGGCCCAGACGAGTTCTGACTTCTGCGTTCTCGTCATCGATGACGGTTCAAACGAGGAGATGCTTGAGCTCATGCCGGACGATCCCCGCTTCTTCGGGCACCGACTTCACCGGAATCAGGGGTATGCAGCTGTGACGAACCATGCTCTGGACATGAGCGCAAGCACATGGGTGCTGTTCCTTGATTCCGACGACTCCCTCGACCCTGAGTGCATCGAGGTCCTCGTTGCACGAGGTGAGGCGGAGAACTCCGATTTCGTCGTTCTTCCGCATAAGACGTTCGAGCCCACAGGTTCCGTGAGCGTTCACGGGATCGTCGCTACGACCTCACCGGTGCCCGCCGGACGAGCCCTGCGGCACTTTATCGACGGACGGGTCCACCCCAACCAGCACCACCTCTTCCGACCCAACCATGTGCGGGCGAAGCCCAACACCTACAGCGACCTCGGCTTCATCGTCAATCTGCTCGCCACGATGTCCACGGTCAGCTTCGAGCCCCGCCCCATGTACAACTATTTCCTCCTCTCTGACTCGGTGACGGCACAGCTGAGTGAACGCATCTGGGACTTGGCCACGGTCCTTGACGACTTCGAGGGCGCACTGAGAACCATGTACATCGGTCGGGAGGCGGTGGAGGCCATCCATCGCATGCGGTGGACACAGCTGAATTACATGCTCAGCAAGGCAGCCGGTGACACCTCCTCGCCCCGGCTGAAGTCGGACGTTTACTTCTGGTGTCGCAACGAGATCCGATTCTCACATGTCGTTGATGCGCTGAGGACCCGTCAGGCTGCCAGGGGCTTCTCGATGGCCCTAGCGCGGGTGGCCCCGCGAACTCACAGTTATGCCTACCGCCTGCGCGGCAGCCTCAAGGAGCGGTGGCTGTGAAGACGACATCCTCGATCTCACGGCGTCGCTGGATGATCGGCACCGGCCTGTTCGTGTCGGTCGCAGCGATCTCAGTAGTCAGCGGAAGCCAACCGACCAGGGCCATGGCCGGTAGGTTCGGCTTCACCGTGAGCTCACCCAAAGCCGGATTGCAGGAATTCGTCCGAGACGTCAGAGAGGTGAAGGCACTTGGCGCGGCCTGGGTGCGGTTCCCCGTCGTCGGGTTTCAGATCGTGAGGTCGTGGTCGGTCGAAGGGCGAGTGGACTTCGATCCCGAGCGGCTGAAGATCTATGACAAAGCCATTGCCTTCGTCGAATCCATGGGCATGAGCATCTGCCTGCTCACCGTCGATGGTGCTCCGGCAACGCGGAACACCCCACAGTATCTGACAACGATGAAGCGGTACTGGGGGCTGCTGGCTCAGCGTTACGGCTCATCGGTAGCGGTGTGGCAGGTGTACAACGAGGTCAGCGATATCGACTTCCGGACCGCAGCTGGCATCAAGGGCAGCCGCGAGGCCTACTATTCCGATCTCGATGAAGCTCTGGGAGTGGCACGAGCAGCGATTCATCAGCACGCAGCGCACGTTCGGATCACGACGAGTGCCAGTGGCTATCCGGTCGATGATGAGAAGGAGAAGGAATGGCTGCGGTTCTTCGCCGCTGTCTCCGGCCATCTCGACATCTGCACTATCGATCTCTATCCCGTCCTCTCCGCCCCTGCGATCAAGTCTCTGCCCGATCGGATCGAACGATTGGAGAAAGCCCAGGGTATGGCTGTGTCCGTGGGAGAGTTCGGGCTCCAGACAGGGCTCGGACGGTACACAGAGAATCAGCAGGTCGAATCTCTGACGAAGACGATCGGCGAATTGTCGAGAACCAGGGCAGACCCAGTATTCGTCTATCGCCTGCGCGACGACGGTGCGTACCAGGACGACGGGTTCGGTCTCTTCAACATCGATGGGACCCCGAAGTCATCCGTGTCAGATGTCGCCGCCGCCATCGCCCACTACTACCCGAATGGATGACAGATGACTGGCATTGCGAACGCCTGGAAGATCACGGGCGGGCTCCTCACCCTCCTGCTCCTGCTGGCTGCGGCCACGGTGGGAGCCTACGGGTGGTACGTGACCTCGGCCTGGAACGACAAGCGGACACTGGTCGAAGACCCGAGCATCGCCGAAGAGCTCGCGCCCGCCCCTAGGGCCCCGGGGTCCGGACATCAGACAGCGCCGAATGCTCCGATGAACATCCTCCTTCTCGGATCGGATTCGCGGCTCGAGAACGTCGACTACACCTCGGCGAGGGGATTTCGCACCGACACCATCATGGTGCTGCATATCCCCTCTGACCGGCAGGGATTCCAAGTGATCTCGATTCCACGTGACTCCTGGGTGGAGATCAAGGGGTACGGCCGGGCGAAGATCAACGCAGCAGCCGCATACGGGGGACTGGCATTGTCGATCGAGACCATCTCCGACTTCATCGATGCCGGCATCGACCACGTCGCGATCGTCGACTTCGCCGGACTCGAGGAACTTACAGATGCGGTAGGCGGGGTCGACGTGTATTCGGACACTGCCTTCACCAACGGCTCGAGCACCTTCGTCAAGGGCCCGAACCATCTCGACGGTGCAGCTGCCCTCGAATTCGTCAGGGCCCGGAAGCAATTCGCCGACGGAGACCTGCAGAGAGTCCGCAATCAGCAGGAGTTCCTCGCGAACTTCAGTTCGAAGCTGATGTCGCCAGATCTGCTTCTCCACCCGGCGAAGCTCGCTCGTTCGATCACGAACTTCAGCCAGTACGTCACGACTGACAAGGGGCTCGACTCTGCTCTCATCATCGATGTGGCCAGAGACTTCAGCGGAGGTTCGTCCGCAGCCGTCGATTACGCCACTGCGCCGATTGCGGGCGCGGGAGAAGCCGATGACGGACAGCAGTACCTCGTTGTCGATGACGAGGGTCTCGCCGATCTGCGACAGGCATTCGCCGAGGACTCGCTTGCCGACTACATCGACGAAGCGGGAGACCAACAGCTGTGAACGTCTTTGCAGGAGCCGCGAACTCGGACCGAAGCCGGAGCCCCGAGGAATACGTACGCGAGCTCGGTCTCGCCGGATCAGCTCACCCGGCTGCAATCGGGTCGCACCCGGACCGATCAGGGGCCGAATTCGCCGCTGAGCTCTACCACGCCACCGGCGGCTGGAAGAGCCTAACCCGAACGGTGCTCGAGATCGCCGAACACACCGAGCTGCCGGCGGATATGACTTCGACGAGCTTCGCTGACTATGTGGCCCAGCTGGCGTCACTTCCTGAGCTCGGGCTCACTGACAGCGATGAGAAGATTGCCTTCCTGCTATCGCAGATGACGTCTTTCACCAAGCCGACCGCGCTGCTGAGCCTCTCCTCGATACGTTCGCTGGACCTCGGTGACAGCAGTCTCCACGATGCGGAGGGGGTCCTCATGCGCCTGCAGATGGCAGGAATCCTCGTCCTCGACCGAGAAGAATCCGGCCGGAAGTATCTGCACGTACCTGTCTTTTTGGCGGCGGCACTTCGTCGCAGCGCCTCGGAATGGGAGAACTATTCAAGTGTCGTCGACGACCTCGCTGGAGCGCTGGTCGATCATCTTGAAAAGTCTCAGTCCGTCGATCCGCAGGTCCTCGCCGACGTCACCGAGCTGGCGCGAAGAAATGGCCTGTGGTCAGTCCTCGTGCGTCTGCAGGAGACTATCGGACTGCCGATGTTCCTCCTCGCCCCTCGCGCGGTATGCGCAGCCTATTCAGGTCTGCCCGCGCAGGTACTCGAGCAGGAACCCGAATTGTCCGCCCTGTCTTCGCTCGCGGACAGCTTGCTGACGCGTCAGAACAACGTCATCACGGTCGAAACGACCCGAGATGCACTCGTGGAGGAGTCTCGCAGCGGTCGGATGCGGCGCTTCTTCTCCGAAACCATCACCCCCGGCCCACCCCAGAACTTGGCCCAGGACGAGGCCGAGTCCCCGCTTGGCTGTTTCGGAAAGATCCGTCGCCTCGTCGGCCTGGCGCAGTCGGGAGATCATGCACAGGCTGCGCAGGCAGGATTGCAGTGGTCGGGAGAGCACGGTGGTCATCGTAGCCTCCTGATCATCAGACTCCTGACCGCGATCTCAATGTTCCACTCGTCCGAACCGCGCCGGGCATTGTCGATTCTGCACGAACTCGAACTCGTCGCCGACGAGCGACATGTCGATGGTGATTTCCTTCTGCCTGCGATTGGCGCGTGGACAGCACTCGTGGCGACGGTCAGCGGCGACAACGAACGAGCCGATCGGCATCTGGAATGGCTGTTCGACGAATTCAGCCTGCCCAACATCATCGGTGAAATGGTTTTCCCGGCAACCCACATCGCTGCTGCACTGCGTGCCCTCGACCGGCTCGATCTGGACCGGGCCAGGCAGGAATACGAACTGCTGGCCGCATGTGCGAACCTTGGCCCGCTGTGGGTCTACCTTCCCGTCATCAGCGTCAGCATCGCGATCCTCGGCGCGAGCACTCCTCCCGAACTGCTGCTGTCGAATGACTGCGTCGGCAGACCTCACGACAGCACTTCGATTTCGGGCAAGGGCAGAGACCTGTTGGGAGCGAGCCGAAGCATGGTCCACATCGGGCTCGGCCAGCTGAAATGGGCCGAGTCGGAGCTCGAGCACATGTCGGTGGCCTCCGATCTGCGCATCGTCCTCAGCGTTCAGGTGGAGCTCATCGCCGGCCGATATGAGAATGTGGTCGTGTTGGCGGACAAGTGGTTCTACCATCAGTATCTGACTCCGCAGAGCCGTGCATCGCTGGCGGCGCTGAAGGCGACAGCGCTGCTGCGGACCGGCCAGACCGCCGAGGCACGTGCCGAGTTCCTCACGGCCCTTGGGCTTTCCATCTGGGTGAATTCCCTGCTGCCCATCGCGTCCCTCCCGAGACCGGATCGGCTTGGTCTCCTTGATCTGACCGCAGATGCGGAGGAGTGGGACCGTGCTTTCGCGGTCTTCGGTGGATACTTCCGCAGCAAGGATGATCTCTTCTTCCGACTGCGCGAGGTCGGAGCGATCTCGGTGGATGAAGCGTCGATGCCGCAGCTGACCGACGGTGAGGCGAAGCTCCTCGGACTCCTTGCCCAAGGATTGTCGATCATGGAGATCTCTGTTGAGCTCCAACAAGTCACCGGCACGGTCAAGAATCGTCTCTCCGCCCTTTACCATAAGTTCGGAGTGACGAGCAGAGCCGAGGTCGTCGATCAGGCTCAGCTGCTCGGCTTCCTCAATAGCTGAACTGCGCTCGCTTCTTTGCGGTCCCTTCACGCCTATGGCCCCACAGCCAGCACGCCAGCGCCCCGACCAGCACGCCGAGGCTGTTTGCGAGAATATCGGCGAGGCTGGCTGTGCGGGCGGAGAGAAACAGGGCCTGCGTGAGTTCGACCGTGGCGGAGGCCACGATGCCCAAGAGCACGACCCACTCCCACCGGTGGGAACCGAAGGCAAGGACTCCGATGCAGCCGATCGGAACGAAGGCCAGGATATTCGCTGTGAACTCGACGAACGCATAGTCGACGAAGCCCGGGGCACCATGAGCCTGAGCCCAGGAGAGCCCATCGTCGAGCCCTGAAGAGAAGAGACTGTCCACGGGTATGGGAGAGAACAGGACGATGGCCAGCACCGCGGCATAAAGGAGAAGAAACCAGGTGGCCAAGCGGATCCGGGTCGTCCGTGCTCGCGCAGCTGACATTCCAGTGCCCGACCTCACCAGCGGATCGGTGACATATTCAAAACTGCTCAGGGTGCCAGTAGACAGCCTCGGGGGTGCCGTCGTAGATAGCGTCAACGGCCTGTCGGCCCTGCATGTAGGAGTAGTCCTGGTTGCACGATTCATACCGCCAGCCACCGAACCTGCCGCGACTATAGATATCGTGTGATCTCAGGTCCTCGTCGGCGGACTCCAAGATATCGTCGCGGCCCAGAGTGGGGATGGGATAGCCGCGATCGATGCGGTGGGTCCAGATCGATTCGATGGAATCCAGATCCGCTCCGATCCGAGCGAATCCCGCCAGGCACTCATCGACGGCCTGAGCGGGATCGACAGGACCCCCATTCTTGCCGGTGACCTCGAGCAGGATGTTCCAGCGCCCCTGACCAGCATTGAGGGGATCGTAGTTGGACAGCATTGTTGCCCGAAACCACGGCACGGACTTGTCCGGACAGTAGATCCAGCTCTTGTCACTGAGGACCTCAGGTGCCTGTCCTCTGAACCCGAGTCCGATCGCCAGCTGGGCACTGGCCTGCAGAGTATCTCGCTTCGCCTGCGGCGGCAGGGAGTCGATGAGCCAGGTCACCGGAGCCGAACTGATGCAGTGACGGTAGGCGATGATTTCTCCGCTTGCCAAGTGGGCTCGGTGGAGTTCAGGTTCGATCCTCTCCACATGAGCTCCGAGACGAAAGGCACTGGCATCTGCCAGATTGGCTACGATCGCTGACCACAGGGTGCCGCTGCCGCCGACTGGGTAGGGGAAAGTCTCCTGATTGGGGCGAAAGTCGTCAGCCAAACCCATCTGCGGAACGTTTCGGCTCTTGCCTCCGCTGCGCAGTGAGGTCCACTGATGATCGACCTGCGACAAAGGTACAGTCCACATCTTCTCGTTGTAGCCGGTGAAGAAAGTGTCTGTGAGTCGCTGACCGAAGGTATTGCGGTAGTACTCCGCCAGGTTTGCAGCAGGTTTGTCCGGCTCGAGGTCTGTGGGCCAGGATTCAAGCTGAGCCTGCACCGGAGTCGGAATGAATGATTTGATGTCATCACCGGACATCCACACCGCACCGTTCCTCACCACCTCGCGCATCCGAGCACGGCTGCGCGCAACAGCGTCATCGAATTCCGGGAAATGACTGTGGATGACATGCCCACCGAGATCCCACGTGAAGCCATTGTCGTCCGTGTGCGAAGCGGCCATGCCGCCGAACCGGTCTGCGGAATCGACGACGATGTGTTCGACGCCCTTTTCACGAAGCCGGACTGCGGCGCCGATCCCCGTCGGACCCGCACCGATGACCAGAACATCAGTCGTATGAACAGCCATTGTGCATGGCTCCACTCATCTTTGAGAAGGCACTCATCATATTTGAAAATAGTACTCGGCCGGTGTGGTCGATGGAATAGCGCACGCCGATTACTTGACAGTGCACATATTGGTTGAATTCGGTGGTGAGAAAGCTGAAGGCAGGCAGTCGAGGTGCCGCTCACGCCGTGATGAGGTTCCTGCGTCGAAATCCGAGCACCGCTAGGGCAACGAGAACCGCTGTGGCCGCGGTCAGGACCACAACCGCCTCGGCGGACAGATCCTGGGCTGGGTACTGCCCGATGTGGACGAACACAGAGGTGTCGAGGACTGCGTCGTCGAGGCGCATCATCTGACCGAACAGGGCCATGCCGGCACTGTAGACGAAGATGATCCAGACCAGTCCCTGCAGCCTCGGTGCGATTCCATAGAGCGCAAGAGTGAGCCCGAGCAGAACCCACACGGAGGCGGTCTGAGCGACGTGGCCGAGGACTGCCGGCCCCAGCAATGACCAGTCTCCGGTCGATGCAGCCGTGCCCAGTCCTTCGCCCACACCTGCCAGGGTCATGAGCCAGAGTGATCCGAGCAGAGTTACGAGCGTCCACGACAGCACCCACCGGCCACGCCCCACGGCCGTGGCGAGTACAGGTTCCGTGCGGAAACCCGATTCTTCGGCCCGCAGACCTGAGGCGGCGATGATCGCATAGGCGGCGACGATCATGGCGAAGTAGAGGGCCATGTAGCCGATGTATCCGTCGACGATCCCACGTGAACCACCCATGAGGTCGAGGATCTCCTTGGGCATTCCTGCTGCTCCTTCTTTCATAGCTCCGGTGAAGGATCCGAAGATCATCGCCATGACGAAGACGCCGACCGACCACCAGGTCAGGCTCGACCGCTGCAGCCGCAACGCCAATCCCAGGCTCGTAGACAGTGCAGCTGAAGCGTGGGCTCGACCGAGGCGGTCGGCGAAGATCCCCGCCGACAGGTCACGGCGGGCTTGGAAGAACAGGCCTAAAGGGACGAGGACGATCACAGCCGCGGCCGACAGCAGCAGCGGAGCCCACCTGTCGAGAGTGTACGGTGCCGTCTGCTGTGACCATCCCAGAGGGGAGAGCCAGGACAACCACGACAGATCGCCGCCAGCCACGGCCGACATGTCGCCGAGACCGCGGGTGACGAATGCTGCGGCCAGCACCGCACCTGCGATGCCCGAGGCTGCGCGGGCGAACGACGTCAGCTGCACTGTGACTGCGGAGATCGCGGCGAATACGCACCCTGCTGCGGCGATGCTTGCACCGAAGAGGAGCGCGGAGGTGAAGGGCTCCGGCTTCGCCTCGGAGAAGAAGAACGCCAGTGACATGAGGAACCCGGCCACAAGGTTCATCACCAGGGTGAGAATCAAAGCGGAGAGAAGCTGAGTATGGCGACCAGTGACATTCGCCCGAATCAGCTCCGCCCGGCCGGTCTGCTCCTCGGCGCGAGTGTGCCTGGTCATCGTCTGGATCGACATGAGGGCGGCACCGAGCATGAGGAAGACTCCGTACATGCCAACGACGAAGCGCGGAATCGTGATGTCATCCATCCCATAGCCGGGGCCGGTGATCAGCCCCATCACGGGATTCTTCGCGAACACCACCATCGATGCGAGAGTGTCGCCATCCATGACAACAGCGATCGCATTCGCGAAGTAGGCAGTCAGAACTGTGAGGCTGAGAATCCAGATGGGCGCTCGCCACCGGTCTCGTCTGACCATGAGTCTGAGCAGGGTCCACAACCCTGCCACCTCAGATCCTGAGCGATCCTCGGCATGACGGCCATAGCGGGTGTGATTGTGCACCGAGGTCTCGTGCCCCGAGGGGCCGCGTGTGGAACTGTCCCCGGAGCTCGTCTGCAGCGTCATGATTCCTCCCTGGTCAGGATTTCGTGGTCGGCGCTGCCGGCGACAGGGTTGCCACCGTCACCGGGTTTGCCACCGTCACCGGGATCGCTGTAGTGGCGCAGCAACAGCTGTTCGAGCGTCGGGGGAGTGGCCGTCAGCGATCGTATGTCGTGCTCGCCGAGGGCGCGCATGATGGCAGGAAGCTCGGCGGTATCGGCGCTGAAGTGAAGCTGTGGTCCCTCCCGGACCAGGTCGTGGACGCCGGGCATGTCAGTCAATTGCGGAATGTCCGATTCCACCTGCACTGTGACAGTCGTTCGCGAGAGGTGACGCAGGTCTGCCAGAGCACCGGACTCGACGATGGTCCCGGACCTGATGATCGACACACGATCGGCCAGCGCCTCCACCTGAGCAAGGATGTGGCTCGATAGCAGAACCGTGCGGCCTTCCTCCTTCGCCTCTCTGATGCACTGCTGGAACACGGCCTCCATGAGCGGGTCGAGGCCGGCGGTCGGCTCATCGAGGAGCAGAAGATCGACGTGGGAGGCCAGCGCGGAGATCAGCGCAACCTTCTGTCGATTGCCCTTCGAATACGTCCGGCCCCTCTTACGTGGATCGAGGTCGAAGCGCTCGATGAGTTCGTTCCGTCTGCGGGTATCGACTCCGCCGCGCAGCCGAGCGAACAGGTCGATTGCCTCGCCCCCGGTCAGGCTGGGCCACAGTTCGACGTCGCCGGGAACGTAGGCGAGTCTGCGGTGCAGAGACACGGCCTTGGACCAGGGGTCTTCACCGAGGAGTCTGATGCTGCCCGAATCGTGTTTGAGGATTCCCAACAGAATTCTGATGGTCGTGGACTTCCCCGCGCCATTCGGGCCGAGGAAGCCGTGAACCTCACCGCGGGCGACGTCGAGGGACAGTCCGTCGAGAGCGCGTACGCGGCCGTAGCTCTTGACCACATCCCGCATGGAGATGGCTGCAGTGTCGTGGGCAAGGCTCGCCGAGGCGGATGCTGGGATGTTCGTTGTCGTGGTCATAGTTGATCGCCTCCAAGGGGATCTGTGGGTTCTGAGGAATCGGATGAGTCAGGGGTCCTTGCAGCGTTCCCGTCGCTGGGGCCGTCGCTGGGGCCGTCGCTGTTCCCGTCGCTGTTCCCGTCGCTGGGGCCGGGGGCCATATCGCTGAGGTTCGCACCATCGGGGACCGTCGCGAGAGCTCCGTTGAGGTAGAGGTCGAGTAGATGAGGGGCAAGGCGCGTCATCGTCCCTGCTGTGTCGTTCGTGCCCAGTGACGTCTGCAGTCGGTGTTCGAGGAGAGATGGGGCCAGAGCCAGGGTCGCGATCGTTGCTGCTTGGCCCCGGCGGTCATCGCTTTGTCGAAACGTGTATCCGGCGAAGCCGTGGGCGATGTAGCTCTCGACAAGGTCGATGTAATGCTCGAAATAGCGCTGCCCGTGTTCACTGGGATCGAGCAGGGACTTCATGAGGTAGCTGAGGTTGGTGGTCATGGCAGGGTCCTCGAACATCGCCTGCACAGCAAAGGAGGCATATTCGACATTGCGGGACTTCGTATCGGTGATGGCTTCGAACACGTGGTCATCACAGGCCGTGCGAAGACCCTGCTTTGAGCCGAAATGGTGGATGACGAGGCCGGGAGAGACCTCAGCCGTCGAAGCGATGGAACGGATCGTCGTCTTCGCAAATCCGTGCTCGGCGAACTCCTGGATGGCGGCCGTGAGGATACGCTCCGCTGTCTCGGGAGACGAATTGGGAGAGCGGCTTGAACGCGCGCCAGCCGGGTCCGGCTCCTTCTCTGTGCCAGACTTCTTCGAGTTCGAATCACCATGTGTTGAACGCATGTTTAATATTAAACGCGTGTTCAATCATCAAGTCAATAGGTTCCGGAGGGTTCTTGACATACAACTAACTGGTTGTACGATTGGAGGCATGGAAGATCTTCGTGATGATCAGGTGGATGCGATGTTTCACGCATTGGCCGATCGGACGCGACGGGACATTGTGCGGCGTGTCATGGATGAAGAGCTTTCGGTGTCCGAGCTCGCTGGCTCCTATGAGATGAGCTTCGCGGGGGTGCAGAAGCACGTTGCCGTGCTTGAGCGCGCGGGACTTGTGTCGAAGCGGCGGGTCGGCAGGGCGCAGATCGCTCAAGTCGAGATGAGAGCGATCCGTACCGCGGCGTCGCTGCTGAACGAGCTCGAGGACATGTGGCGTGCGAGAGTCGCGCGCATCGATGACCTGCTTGCCGACGACGAGGCTGCCGGTCGATGAAGTGACCCGATCCCGTCAACTGGGCGGGAGATGAGACATTCGAGGAGAAGCCATGCCAGTTCTAGACACCACTCATGATGAAGAGACACTGACCCTGACGTTGGTCGCTGAGTTTGCGGCGACGCCGGAGCGAGTCTGGGAGGTCTACGCCGACCCGCGCCAGTTGGAGCGAGTCTGGGGGCCACCCACCTATCCGGCCACGGTCGTCGACCACTCGCTGACTCCTGGCGGCAGGGTCACCTACTACATGACCAGCCCAGAGGGTGAGAAGTTCTGTGGGCTCTGGGAAGTCTCCTCGGTGGAGGAGCCTGCACGCTTCGTCTTTCGCGACTACTTCGCAGATGAAGACTTCAACGCAGTCGATTCGATGCCGGGTAGCACTAACACCTACACCTTCGAAGCGATCGAGGGCGGCACTCGCGTCACCTACGAATCGTCCTTCGACTCCCTTGAGGGTCTGAAGACCGTACTCGACATGGGCGTCGTCGAAGGCTCGACCGGAGCGATCAACCAGATCGACGAGCTGCTGGTCAAAGTCTGAAGCAGGCGACCGAAGCAGGCCGGTGCGGGATGCGTAAACGATTGGTATGTTCTCTTCGATCGTCGTGCTCAGATCGAAGAGAACATGCCAACCGTTTGCCTTCCAGCACAGAGGTCCGAGCCCGCGGCCCCGTTCTCACCCTTCGACTTGTGCCTGCATCGACTTAGCCGGGGCATCGGGCCTGACCCGGATGATGAGGAGCAGGCCGATGAACAGCACAACGAGGATACCCAGGGTGCCGGCCCGCTGGAATCCGAAGATCGAGATCGAGACGGCGAACATGGCCGGACCCAGGAAACTCACGGCGCGACCGGTCGTGGCGTAGAGTCCGAAGTTTTCTCCGGCTCTCTCAGGCGGAGTGATCCTGGCCAGGAACGACCGACTCGAAGACTGCACCGGCCCGACGCAGAAGCTGAGCACCAGTGCGCAGACCCAGAACACGACCGGGGCATCGCTGAAGAGGATCGGCATGCCGCCGAGCAGGATAATGATGAGTCCGGCGATGATCACCGGTTTTGGCCCGAGCCTGTCATCGAAGACTCCGGCGATCATGGCGCCAGCACCGGCCGCGACGTTGGCTGCCACACCCAGGATGATGATCTCGGCGGGGGAGAAGCCGTAGCTGCCCGCCGCGAGGACACCGGCGAAGGCGAAGATTGCGGCCAGTCCGTCACGGAACACTGCCGAGGCGATGAAGAACCGCAGCGTCTGGTGTTCCTGCTTCCACATCCGCACGAGCCGACGCACAAGTGCGCCGTAGTCGGCGATGAATGCCTTGATCGGATGTCCGCCCGAAGGTTTTGAAGCCTTGGCGCTCGGTGCTGTGAACATCACCGGGACAGCGAAGATGGCGAACCAGACTGCGGACAGAGCGGCGACGACGCGGAATCGCATTCCACCTTCATCGCCGGCGCCGAAGAGCCCCACCTCGGGCTGGATGACGAGGACCAGCAGGATGACGAGCAGCACGAGGCCACCGGCGTAGCCCATGCCCCAGCCGAAGCCGGAGACTTTCCCGACATTGTCGGGCTGGGTGATGCGGACCATGATGCCGTTGTAGGACACCTCGGCGAATTCGAAGAACACGCTGCCCATGGCGATGAGGAGGAGACCCAGCCACAGATATTCGGGGGAGTCGCGGACGAAGAAGAGGCCGAACATCGTGAGAATGACGATCCCGGTGTGGACTCCCAGCCACAGTTTGTGCCGCCCGCCGGAGTCTGCCCGAGTGCCGGCTGCCGGTGCTACTAGCGCGATGATGAGTCCGGCGGCAGCCGTCGACCAGCCGAGGGCAGAGGAGCCTGCCTCCTCGGTCGCGGCCACGCTCTTCGTCAGGTAGGGGGCGAAGACGAAGGTGATGATGACGGCATTGAACGATGCCGATCCCCAGTCCCAAAGGGCCCAGCTGAGGATGCGAGAACTGGGACTCAGCCGGGTGCTGCCTTGTGTCTCCATGGTTGCACTGTACGCAATCTTCGCGTCTGCCGGTGCCTGCCCCCTCTTTGTGCCGGTGGTGGTCGCCAGTGCTGCTATCAGCCAGAGGAGCGGTGCTCATGGTGAGTTTCCCGCATGATTCCTGAGAGATGGCTTGATAGCAATGGTGTATTGCGGCAGAGTGGGTAGTCGTTCACGACCGCTCGAATCGAAAGGCCTCATGGATACCTCCGACGAAGCAGAGGGCAATGAGGTGGGAGAAACGACCTCCTCTGCGCCGAAAAACGACATAGACAATCCTCACCTGTTGGTCAAAGGACCCGATCCGATCAGATTGCATCTGTCGCGCGATGTGTCGCTGGCAGAAGCCGACACTGATGATGAGATCACTGCCAAGTTGAAAGCGCAGGGGGTGCGCCTCGGCAAGGGCCTGATCGCTCCGGCCGTGTTCTGGCCCGCGCTGATCACCATTATTCTGGTGGCACTGCTGGCGATTCTCCTGCCCAAGGGCACGGACACGGTTCTTACCAACGTCAACGATTGGATCGTGGCCAACCTCGGCTGGTACTACATGCTTGTTGTGGGCGGATTCGTCCTCTTCTCAATCGTTCTCGGATTCTCGAAATTCGGAAAGATCACGCTCGGTCGCGACGGGGAGAAGCCCGAATTCGGCGTCTTCTCCTGGTTCGCGATGCTCTTCGCCGCTGGTATGGGCATCGGTTTGGTCTTCTACGGCGTCGGCGAGCCCCTGTCGTATGCCACAGCTGATCCCAAACCGGGCTGGTCGGGTGACGAAGCGACCATCGCCAAATTGTCAATGGCTCAGACCTTCATCCACTGGGGACTGCACCCCTGGGCGATCTACGCGGTGATCGGTCTGGCACTGGCCTATGCGATCCACCGCCGCGGACGTCCTGTTTCGATCCGGTGGGCACTTGAGCCGTTGCTCGGGCACCGCGTCAGGGGATGGATGGGTGATGTCATCGATATCCTCGCCATCTTCGGCACGGTCTTCGGCATCGCGACCTCGCTCGGGCTGGGAGTCAAACAGATCTCGTCGGGGCTCAAGGAGATCGGACTCGTCGGCGAATACGGCGACGGGTTCCTTGTCATCCTCATCGTTGTCATCACGTTCCTGGCCACGATGTCCGTCGTCTCGGGAGTGGGCGCGGGAATCAAGTGGCTCTCGAACATCAACCTGTCGATGGCCGGGCTCCTCCTGATCTCGATTCTGCTATTGGGCCCCACGCTGTTCCTGTTCCAGAACCTCATCGAATCCCTCGGTGTGTACCTCGCGAACTTCTTCAATATGACATTCGATGTCGGTGCCTACACCGGTGATGAAGGCAACACCTGGGCATCGACGTGGACGATCTTCTACTGGGGTTGGTGGATCTCGTGGGCACCTTTCGTGGGCGTATTCATCGCACGTATCTCTCGCGGTCGGACCGTGCGGGAATTCATCGCCGGTGTCCTGCTTGTACCGACAGTAGTCGGGTTCATCTGGTTCGCCGCGCTCGGCGGAACAGGAATCTTCCAACAGCTCTTCGGATCCGGCGACCTGGTCGACCCGGATGAAGGAGTCGTCGCAGAGAAGGTGCTCTTCGATGTGCTCGGATCACTTCCCTGGGGTGGGATCCTCTCTGGAGTAGCCATCATCCTGGTGGCGATCTTCTTCATCACCTCCTCGGACTCGGGCTCGCTCGTCGTCGATATGCTCGCCTCCGGCGGGCACCCGAATCCACCGATGTGGTCACGCGTCCTGTGGGCCGGGCTTGAGGGTGTGCTGGCGATCGGTCTGCTCTTGGCGGGCGGACTCGGAGCGCTGCAGGCGGCCGCTTTGGCCACGGCGCTGCCCTTCAGCATCATTCTCATATTGATATCGATCTCCACCGTTCGTGCATTCCAAATTGAAGCCGCCCGGACGCGCGAGATCGAAACCGGTCAGCGCTACCATGAGGTCGGTGAGCACATCGCTGAAGACTTCGACGAGTACCTCGGCGATAAGGTCGATGCCCGTATCGACTACCGTTTGTCGCGGACCAAGGGTGTCCTGGGCAGGGCGTCCAAGGAGGACCGGAAGTCCAAGGGCGTTCACTAGGCAGCCGGCACTGCCGAAACGACAGAGGCGACTTGGGGTGGAACCCGGGTCGCCTCTGTCGTTGCACATGCCATCGACGAGAATTTGGTGTGCACGGCGGGGAGTGCTTCTGTCGCCCGCCGGTGACCGAGTAACCTGGGATCAACCGATAAGCGCACCACCCCGAACGACCAAGGAGCCCATATGCCTATTGCAAGCCCCGAAGTGTATGCCGAGATGATCAACCGGGCGAAGTCAGAGGGCTTCGCGTACCCCGCGATCAACTGCACCTCCTCCCAGACGATCAATGCGGCCATCCGCGGCTTCGCTGAGGCCGGATCCGATGGAATCGTTCAGATCTCGACCGGCGGTGCCGAATACATGTCCGGCCCGACGATCAAGGACCGTGTGCGCGGTGCCATCGCGTTCTCTGTCTTCGCCGCCGAGGTGGCCAAGAGCTACGACGTCAACATCGCACTGCACACGGACCACGCCCCGAAGAAGGAGGTCGAAGAGTGGGTGAAGCCGCTGCTGGCTCTGTCGACCGAACGTGTGAAGAATGGTGGCGAGCCCTACTTCCAGTCGCACATGTGGGACGGTTCCGCTGTCCCGCTGAACGAGAATCTCGTCCTCGCCGAGGAGCTGCTTGAGCTCTCGGCGGCCGCGCACTCGATCCTCGAGATCGAGGTCGGCGTCGTCGGCGGTGAAGAGGACGGTGTCGAGAACGAGATCAACGACAAGCTCTACACCACGGTTGCCGACGGCCTGGCTACGGTCAAGGCCTTGGGCTCGGGCGAGAAGGGTCGCTACCTCACGGCTCTGACCTTCGGAAACGTCCACGGTGTCTACAAGCCGGGCAATGTGAAGCTGCGCCCGGAACTGCTCGGTGAGATCCAGACCGATGTCGGCGCCGAGGTGGGCAAGGACAAACCCTTCGACCTCGTCTTCCACGGTGGTTCGGGTTCGAGCGCCGAAGAGATCGCCGAGGCGGTCCGTCACGGTGTCGTGAAGATGAACATCGACACGGATACCCAGTACGCCTTCACCCGTCCGGTCGTCGAGCACATGTTCCGCAACTACGACGCGGTGCTCAAGATCGACGGTGAGGTTGGGAACAAGAAGATCTATGATCCGCGCGCCTATGGCAAGGCGGCCGAAGCCGGCATGGCTGATCGCATCGTCGAGGCCTGCCAGAACCTCGGTTCCGCAGGCACCAGCCTGAAGTGATCGGCACACTCAGGATCAGTGCAGCAAGTTGAAGTGACAGCACACCAGCACTAACAGCTCAGCAGTACGACGCGAGGTCCGGGACGCCATTGTCCCGGACCTCGCGAGCATTCACTGACTTGTATTCAATTATTGAGTTGTGCTCAGCCTTCCGAGACCGCTTCGCCCGCATTCACACGGGCGGATCGTTTGTCCCAGAAGTCGGCATTTCTGATATTCAGCGCCTTGGGATCGAAGACCGGATCCAGGCCCTGCTTCTTCTGACGTTCGAAGTCCCGGAGGAGCTTGAACGCCGGGCCCTGCAGGAAGAGGATCGCGATGATGTTGAGCCATGCCATGAGCCCCACACCGATATCGCCGAGCGCCCAGGCGCTGCCGGAGGTCGACATTGCACCGACGGCGACCGCGACGAGGATGAGCACCTGCAGGACGCGTGTGCCGATGGTCAGCGCCAGGGGGTTCTTGAACCGTCCCAGCAGGTAGACCAGATTGGTCTCGGCCATGTAGTAGTACGCGACGATAGTCGTCAGTGCGAAGAGGAAGATCGAGATCGCGATGAAACCAGCGCCGAAGCCGGAGATCATCGTGTCGAGACCGGCCTGTGGCCACTTCTCGCCCGGAGTCGCAGCGATCGACTCGACCATCTGACCACGGCCCGTTCCGATGATCGTCTCACCATCATCACCGAAGACCTTGTACATGCCGGTGGAGAGGATCATGAACGCGGTGGCGGAACACACGAACAGAGTGTCGATGTAGACCGAACCGGCCTGGACGAGGCCCTGCTTCGATGGGTGTGAGACCTCGGCGGCCGCAGCCGCGTGAGGTCCGGTGCCCTGACCGGCTTCGTTCGAGTAGATTCCGCGCTGGACGCCCCACTGGACGGCCATGCCGATGATTCCGCCGAAGGCGGCTTCTGGACCGGCATCGATGCCGAAGGCCGACTTGAACACGAGCTCGAAGACCGGGACGATCTGGTCGGCGTTGATGAGCGTGACGGCGATCGCGGCGATGATGTAGATGACGGCCATGAAGGGTACGGCCAATGAGGCGAAGTGCGCGATGCGCTTGACTCCGCCGATGACGATGAAGCCCATGATGATCGCGAGGATGACCGCCGTGATCCAGGTCGGAGTTCCCCACGCGTTCTCAACGGCACCGGAGATCGCGTTGGACTGAATGCCGGGAAGCATGAAGCTCATGGCCAAGACGGTTACAGCCGCGAAGACCATGCCGTAGACCTTGAACAGTCCCTTGGCCTTGGTATGACGATAGGCCTTCTCGATGTAGTAGGCCGGACCACCGCGGTACTCGCCGGTCTTGGGGTCCTGCTCCTTGAACACCTGACCGAGCGTTGATTCGACATAGGAGGTCGACGCGCCCAGCAGCGCAGAGATCCACATCCACACGATCGCTCCGGGGCCGCCGAAGCCGATGGCGGTGGCGACGCCGGCGATGTTGCCGACGCCCACACGACCGGCCAGCGACATCGCAAGTGCCTGGAATGAAGAGACACCCTCATCGGAGCTCTTGCCGCGGAACATCTGCGTGAAGATGGCTTTGATCTGTCGGATCTGGACTGCGCGCGAGCGGATTGTGAAGTAGACACCGGCACCGAGGCACAGGTAGACGAGGGCAGATGACCAAATGATGTTGTTGAGCCAGTCGAGGACTGCGGACATGCTTCTCCAATCAGGGAGGCAAACAATGGAATCGAACAGTGAGCGGAATCCAGCAAGGAGCCGGACCAAGCATTTGCATGGGCGATCACGGAAGGGAGCATGGGATTTCGCTGTGACCGACCTCATAAGTCAAACGGATTGTGACCCGCGACGCAAATCTCGTAGTCACAGCCCGAGAAATCAGGCCGGTCTCCGTTTTCGGTGGAGCCATCGCCATGTTTCAAAGTGATGACAGAGTGGGCCGAATCATAGTATTCGGTTCACTATTTGGGACGGCCGCCGTAGGATGTGGTGCGGATCTCTTCGAGCAAAGACGACACGGAGAGCACTTTGGATGACAAGGAACACAATGAAAAGTCGAACTGGTGCAAAGGCAGTGGCCATCGCCGCTGCCGGCGCTTTGCTACTCTCGGCATGCTCTACCTCGGCCACCGACAAAGACGGCAAAGAGGGCGGTGGTTCCCTCACAGTGGGCACCACAGACAAGGTTGTTGCTCTCGACCCGGCCGGTGCCTATGACAACGGAAGCTCGCTCGTCGAGCAGCAGGTCTACCCGTTCATCCTGGCGTACAAGCCGGGAACCGCGGAGCTCAACCCCTCCATCGCAGAATCGGCGGACTTCAGCGAGCCGACGAAGTATGAGGTCAAGCTCAAGGACGGACTGAAGTTCGCCAACGGAAACGAACTCACCTCCTCGGATGTGAAGTTCTCATTCGATCGACAGCTGAAGATCCAGGATCCGAACGGACCGTCGTCCCTCCTCGGCGGCCTGAAATCAGTGGAGACCCCGGATGACTCCACGGTCATCTTCAACCTCAAGCGCAAGAATGACCAGACCTGGCCAGGCGTGCTGGCCAGCGCCGTGGGGCCGATCGTCGATGAGGACGTATTCGAACCGGACAAGATCACCGAGAACCAGGACATCGTCGACGGCAAGGCCTTTGCAGGTCCGTACACGATCGACGGCTTCAAGTTCAACGAACTGATCACCTACAAGGCGTACAAGGACTACGCGGGCTACCTCGAGCCTGCGAAGACCGACACCGTGCAGATGAAGTACTACTCGGACGCCAACAACATGAAGCTCGACGTCCAGGAAAACACGATCGACGTGGCCTGGCGTTCGCTCTCGGCCACCGATGTCGAAGACCTCGGCAAGAACGAGGACCTCAAGGTCCACAAGGGCCCTGGCGGCGAGATCCGCTACATCGTCTTCAACATGGACACGATGCCCTTCGGTGCCAAGACCGATGACGCGGATAAGAAGAAGTCCTTGGCCGTGCGTCAGGCCATGGCAGACTCGGTCGATCGCCAGGCCATTGCCTCCCAGGTGTACAAGGACACCTTCACTCCTCTGTATTCCCACGTTCCCGACGGACTGCCGGGAGCCGATGAACCGTTGAAGTCGGAGTACGGAGACGGTCAGGGCGGTGCCGACGTCGACAAGGCCAAGAAGGCTCTCAAGGACGCCGGCGTCAAGACCCCTGTCACGCTCAACCTGCAGTACAACCCCGACCACTACGGTCCTTCCTCGGGCGATGAATACGCTCTGGTCAAGGATCAGCTGGACAAGACGGGGCTGTTCAAGGTCAAGCTGCAGTCGACCGAATGGGTGCAGTACAACAAGGACCGCACCGATGACGCCTACCCGATGTACCAGCTGGGTTGGTTCCCCGACTACTCGGATGCCGACAACTACCTGGTGCCGTTCTTCTACGACACCGACGAGACGCCCAGCTTCCTGGCGAACCACTACCGTGACAAGACGATGAACAAGGAACTGAATGCTCAGTCCTCCATCGACGACGAGGGCAAGCGGGCGGAAGCGCTGAAGAAGATCCAGGGTCAGTTGGCCGATGAGCTGCCGTCCCTGCCGCTGCTTCAGGGCAACCAGATCGCGGTGTCAGGCAAGGATGTCAAGGGCGTCGACGACACCCTTGACCCGGCGTTCCAGTTCCGGTTGGCGCTGCTGAGCAAATGAGAGCGCGAACCACGCACGTCGCCATCGACGTGAGAGTGCGCAGGGCTCTGCCCCGACGATCACCGAACTGATCGTCGGTACGAGGTGCAGGTGAGCCGCCCGGCCCACCTGCACCTCGTGGTGCGTTCGCGCCGGCCTCTCGGTCTGCCCGCACCCGCACCCCATCGTGCCCGCGCTCTGTGGCATCGAACGAGAACCACGTCGACACTCGAGATCATCGAGCTTCGACGCCAGCAATGAAGGAACACATGTCTGCAGCCATCAGCGAACCAGGGGCAGAAGCCGCCGAGACCTCGGTCGCGGTGAAGAAGCCCTCGGGGGGCGGATTGGGACGCTACGTCGTCATCCGATTCCTCCTCATCATTCCGACCATCTTCATCCTCACCACTCTGGTCTTCTTCCTCATGCGGATCACCGGTGACCCGATCACCGCATCCCTGGGCGGGCGCCTGACCCAGTCCCAGCTGGCCGAGCGTATCCACGCCGCCGGCTACGACCGGCCGATCCTCGTCCAGTACTTCGAATACATGGGCAATCTGCTCAAGGGCGACTTCGGCACCGCGGTCTCCGACGGCCAGCCCGTGTCGTCTATCCTCCTCAACTACGGAACCGCGACCGTCGAGCTCGTCTTCTACGCCCTCATCGTCGCGTTCATCCTCGGAATCCCACTCGGAATGCTCGCCGCCTACCACCGGGACAAGGCGCCGGATGCCGCACTGCGCATCCTCGCGATCCTCGGCTACGCCACCCCCGTGTTCTTCGCCGGCATGATCCTCAAACTGATCTTCGGCGTCTTCCTGCCCATCCTGCCCGTCGCAGGACGCGGCACGACCCAGACCGAATACATCATGTCGGGCGTGGTCGGGCCCACCCGGTTCTACATCATCGATGCGATCCGCATCGGCAACTTCGAAGTTCTCGGAGACGTGCTCGCCCACGCGGTTCTGCCCGCGATAGCCCTCGGCGTGCTCACCGCCGGCGTCTTCCTCCGGCTCGTGCGCACGAACCTCATCGGCACCCTGGGCCAGCAGTACATCGATTCGGGCCGATCGCGCGGAATCTCCGAATACCGCCTGGTCACCAAGCACGCCTACCGTCCCGCGCTGATCCCGATCATCACGGTCATGGGCATGCAGATCGCCCTCATGCTCGCCGGTGCCGTGCTCACGGAGACGACGTTCGAGTGGAAGGGGCTCGGTTTCAAGCTCGCCGAGTATCTCACCGCTCGTGACTTCGTGGCCGTCCAAGGAATTGTGGTATTCCTCGCCATCATCGTGGCGCTGACTAACTTCCTCGTCGACGTCATCGCAGCCTTCATCGACCCCCGAGTGAGGTACTGATGTCCACTGAAGACAACACATCACAGGCTCCAGACAATAACGAGATCTTCGCCGAGGCGGTCCCGGGCTCCGGCGTCCCCGCCATCGCGTTCGACGACAGAGCTAAGAAATCCTGGTTCTCCCGTCTGCCGATCGTCTCCCACCTGCGGCAGTCCGTCGGCCTGCAGCGCGGGATGCTCATCACGGGTCTCATCCTGTGTGGCATCGTCCTCATCAGCGCGATCTTCGCCCCGCTCATCGCCCCCTACGGGTTCAACCAGCTCGGCACCGCCGATGGGAACTTCGGGTCGAAGCTGCCACCTGGCGGCTCGCACATCTGGGGCACCACCGTCGGCGGCTACGACGTCTTCTCCCGTGTGGTCTGGGGAGCCCAGACCGCGGTCGCCGTCATCATCGTGGCCGTGGTCATGTCACTCTTCGCCGGTGTCATCCTGGGACTCGTCTCGGGCTACCTCGGCGGCTGGCTCGACCGGATCCTCGTCGTCATCGCCGACGCGGTCTACGCCTTCCCGACTCTGCTGCTCGCCCTCGTCATGTCGATTGCGATCTCCGGTGGCCAATCCAGTGCCTGGGGCGGCATCGCCGCAGCCGCGTTCTCGATCACCGTGGTCTTCATCCCGCAGTACTTCCGCGTCGTTCGCGCGGAGACCCTGCGACTCAAGGCAGAGCCCTTCGTCGAATCGGCGATCGTGCTCGGCGCCTCGAAGACCCGGATCATTTCGAAGCACATCTTCCGCAACGCCACCCGCACACTGCCGCTGATCTTCACTCTCAACTCCTCCGAGGCGATTCTGACTCTGGCCGGACTGGGGTTCCTGGGCTTCGGAATCGAACCCACCTCGGCGTCGGAATGGGGCTACGACCTCAACAAGGCACTGCCGGATGTGACCAGCGGTGTGTGGTGGACCTCGGTCTTCCCCGGCCTGGCAATCGTACTCACCGTTCTGGGCATCACCCTGGTCGGCGAATCGATGAATGACCTCAACGATCCGCGGCTGCGGGTCCGTCGCAAAGCGAAGACGAAGACTGCCAAGCCCGCGAAGGAATCCGCGAGTGCTGGCGTGACCACAGGTGTGGAGGCCAAGTGATGAGTGAGAACGTGAACACAGCGAAGAACATCCTCAACGTCGAGGGCCTCAACGTCACCTTCTCCACTGACGGCGGCGACGTCCACGCGGTGAAGAACGTGACCCTTTCGGTCACCCCGGGGGAGGTGCTCGCGATCGTGGGCGAATCCGGTTCCGGCAAGACCGTGACCGCGCGCAGCATCCTCGGTCTCCTGCCCGAAACCGCGCAGCGATCGGGCGCGGTGATCGTCTCCGGCAAGGACGTGCTCACCGTCTCCGGAGAGCAGCTGCGCAAGATGCGTGGAACCGATGTGTCGATGGTGTTCCAGGAGCCGTCGACGGCGCTCAACCCCGTCTACACAGTGGGATGGCAGATTGCGGAGGGTCTGCGCGCCCACCACAAGCGTGCCAGCAAGGCCGAGCTCAAAGCCAAGGTCATCGCCGCGATGGAACAGGTCGGGATTCCCGATGCGCAGAACCGCTTCGACTACTTTCCGCATCAGTTCTCCGGCGGGCAGAAGCAACGCATCGTCATCGCCATGGCGCTTGCCCTCGGCGCCGAGCTCATCGTCGCCGATGAGCCGACGACCGCCCTCGACGTCACTGTTCAGGCCGAGATCCTCGACCTGTTGCGGGATCTGCGCGATCAGACGGGAACAGCGATCGTGCTCATCACCCACAACATGGGCGTCGTCGCCGACCTGGCCGACCGGGTGGCCGTGATGTACCGCGGAGACCTCGTCGAAGTGTCCTCGGTCAAACAGCTCTTCAGTGACCCGAAGGAGCAGTACACACGCGACCTCCTCGGTGCCGTCCCCCGATTGGGTTCGACGGTTGCAGGCAGCCGAAAGGCCGCTGCCGCCTCGGCGAAGCAGGATCGCGCAGGCGAATCCACCGGCGAATCCGCAGGCGCTGATGCGGACCCCGGCAAGCCTCGGGACGAACGCGATTCCATCGTCGTTGCTCGCAACCTCGACATCGTCTATCCGGGAGGATTCGGACGGTCGGACTTCCAGGCGGTGTCCTCGGTGAGCTTCGATATCAAGGCCGGCGAGGTCTACGGACTGGTCGGCGAATCCGGATCGGGCAAGACCACTATCGGGCGTGCCATCGCAGGCCTGACCAGGGCCAGCGGAGGCAGCCTCCAGGTGCTCGGGCACGAGATGGTCGGATTCAAAGAACGCGCCTTCTCTCCGGTCAGGCGCCGAATCGGGTTCGTGTTCCAGGACCCTGCGGCCTCATTCAACCCGCACTTGACGGTCGGTGAGTGTGTGGCGGAGCCCTTCGCCATCCACCAGCGGGACATGTCACCCAGGGACCGTGAGCAGCGAGTGCGCGAACTGCTCGATTCGGTGCAGCTGCCCAGCGCCTACGGTGCCCGGTACCCGCATGAACTCTCGGGCGGTCAGCGTCAGAGAGCATCCCTGGCCCGCGGTTTGGCACTCGATCCGGAGCTGCTCGTCGCCGATGAGCCGACCTCGGCCCTCGACGTGTCGGTGCAGGCCAAGGTGCTTGAGCTGTTCGTCGAGCTGCAGAACAGATTCGACTTTGCGGCCCTGTTCATCAGCCACGACCTGGCCGTCGTCGACATGCTCTCCGATCGCATTGGGGTGCTCTTCCATGGTGAGCTGCTGGAAGAAGGGACGGGCGAACAAGTTCTCGGCTCGCCGAGCAACGACTACACGAAGCGACTCATCGCTTCACTGCCGGTGCCCGACCCGGACGAGCAGGCCAAGCGCCGCGAACTTGCACGCAGCCTGCGCAGCTCCGTCGGCTGAGCCACGCGGTACCGTGTCGGGCCACAACTAACTGACGGCGGCCCACGCTACCTCGCGCGAGGTAGCGTGGGCCGCCGTCAGTTAGTTTTGAGGGGGTGTTTGCGGAGCCTGGCAGGAAGAACTCATTCTGGACTTCAGGCTGCGTCTTGTGCTTTGCGTTTACGTATCCGGTTGACTCCCGCAACGGTCGCGCCCACAACGACCAGAATGACTCCCACGATGGCTATTGGCAAACCAGCGAGGGAGAGAATTCCAGCTCCGATGTCGGCGTCGCCAGGCTCGCCCGTATAAGTGTTAAGGAACCACCCCAGAGCCCAAATGGCAAGGCCGAACGCGGTAATCACGAGCCCGCCGATCCAAGTCAGTTTTGTCATATCTGTCCTTCCGCGCTCGTCGATTATGCCGGGTTGCCTGATCCTGCGTAATGTGGCTCTTCATAAATAGGGCGGTGCGGTAGCCACCCTCAAGCAGCACAAGAAACGGGACCCTGGGTGCAATGATGTAGGTGTTCAAGACTCCATCACGACCCAAGGTCCCTGATGCACAACTTTACCCCGCCATGCCTTGACACCACACTCCGTCTGAACGAACTCGGACTCACCGCCATCGGCCAGCACCACACCGGCAGGCATCTGACCGTGTTGTGCCTGATCACCGACGACAACTCCGAATGCCGCGACTGCGCCCAGCAGCGGGGACGAGTCCGATCGACGAGGATCCGCCGGCTCGTCCATCCTCCGATCGGGCTGACTGCAGTGACGCTGGCCATCCGCATCCGTACGTTCCAGTGTCCGAACTGCCGCCAGCGCTGGTCGCAGTCGCCAGCGAAGGCATGCGTCGGCCGGTCGAAGCTCTCCCGCACCGCTCGCCTGTGGGCGTTGAAGTCCGTTGTCATCGACAAAATGAGTATCCACGTCATCGCGCAGAACCTCGCAACCTCGTGGAACACCGTGTGCACGGCTGTCCTCGACCTCGGCGCCACGTTGTTGCTCGCCGATGCCACCAGGCTCGATGGCGTATCCACGATCGGTGTCGATGAACACTGTTGGTCCCACCGCGGCATCGACCGATGGGTCACTGTCATCGTCGATCTCTCCAGCCAGCCAGCGCGGTTGCTTGACATTGTTCCCGGACGCTCGGCCGAGGTGTTTTCCGATTGGCTAAACAACCAGCCTGATAAGTTCCGGACTGGCATTGATCACGTCGCCATGGACGCGTTCGCCGGGTACAAGAAAGCCGCTACCGACGTCCTCCCCGACGCCACCACGGTCATGGACCCCTTCCATGTCGTCGCTCTTGTCGGGACCAAGCTCGATGAGACGAGGAGGAGACTCCAAACCGAGATTCACGGGCGCAGGGGCCGATCTGGTGACGCCTTGTACGGGATTAGGAAAACCATACGCACCCGCGTCAGTCTCCTTTCAGACAAGCAGAAACACCGACTCAACACGGTCTTCGCAGGCGACGATCATGCTGCCTTGGTGGTGTGTTGGCAGTTCTACCAAGACACGATCGCCGCCTATGCTGCGGCACCGGCGAAGGGCAAGGCAATCATGGCCGGGCTGATCGACAAGCTGGCCGGGATGATCCCGGATGAGTTGAAGGAGCTACGGAGCCTACGGACAACGTTCCAACGCAGGCGTGCCGATATTCTTGCCTACTTCGATCACCCAGGAACCTCGAACGGGCCCACGGAAGCGATCAACGGCAGGCTGGAGCATCTGCGTGGGATCGCGTTGGGATTCCGTAACCGGAGCAACTACCTCATCCGATCACTGCTCCACGCTGGCGGAATGAGTAGGCTCCTACAGCCCTATTTATGAAGAGCCCGTAATGTTTCTTTCCGAACTTTCTTACACCGTCGTAGTAGACGGTCGACATAGCTATGCACTTGTTGTATTCATCGGCGACCGTCGGCAGCGTTAGGGTGGGGTATCCTGCTTTGCATGCAGCCTTCAAGTTGGACCGAAGCTTCTTGTCGCAGCTGATTCTGTCAGTCGACGACCCATAGCAAATATCAGGTTTGTCGCATGCAGGTTTGAAGTTTGCGGCGCCATAGCCGTCTGGGACCTTTGTGCAATCATTTGGACTCCCCATTGCAGTTGATTTGCCTGGGTCTCCGTATGTGTTGACCCAGGTGTCAATGACCAGTTACCTATCTCTGCGTCTCTGGCGTCAGTCTTTGAGGGAGCCTTTCCTGGAGTCTTGTTAATTTGAAGATCGTCATAATCCGACTGGCTCCATGTGGCAGTCCAGCCGTTGTGAGTATATGAATGCTGCGCTGACGCTGCGACTGCTTGTGATGGTTGAACTGTGGCAATTATCGCCAAGTGCAAGGAACAGACAAGCCGTGATGGATTGCCTGGTGGATGCGTAATAGCTTTGTGTTTCTCCTTCTTCGTTGGTGCACTGTGAGGTGCATCGCTCAAGGAGCCTAGATGTACAGATCTATGGTTACATGGGTGGTTGTAATAAAAATACTTTTGACCGAGCAGGCCAAGCGCTGCGACCTCGCCCGCAGTCTGCGCACCTCCGTCGGCTGAGTCGGGGGAGGGCCTAAAGATACCCGAAGGTGCTAATTACGCGCGGCGCCGCGCGTAATTAGCACCTTCGGGTATCTGCAGTGAGGTTGTTGACGCTGCGGAGCGCTCAGTCCTTGTCGTCGGAGATGAAGTCGAGCATGCCCGCCTGGTTGATCGGCAGCGCCATCAGATGGTCAAGCTCTTCGGGGCTGGGATCGAGGCCGAGCATGCGCAGCGAATACTGAGTGAAGTCTCGTTCGATGACATCGGGTGTCAGGTCGCCGGTGGGTCGGTACCAGAGCGAGAGCGAATTGCAGATCGAGTGGATCGCACGAGTCACGAGCTGAGCACTGTTGACGTGGAATGTTCCGGCGTCGATGCCTGATTGGACGATGTCGCCCATGATGACTCGCGCCTCGTGCTGGAGTTCCTTGACGCGGGCGGCGTTGTCACCGGTCAGTCGCTCCGTGTCGCGCAGCAGCACTGTGGACACCGATACGTTTTCCATGCGGTAGCGGGACAGGTAGCGCACGGCCACGGTTAGCTGCTCGGTTGGGTCGTCACCCACCTCGGCGATGACGGCTCGGCTGTGCTCGCTGTACCAGGTGTAGGCCGTGTGCACGAGTTCGTACAGTGCTTCCTGTTTGGACGGGAAGTAGTAGTAAAGTGCGGACAGGCTCAGCCCGGCCGCCTGCGCAATATCGCGGATGGATGCGCCGTCGAATCCCTTTGCCGCGAAGGTGTCCCGAGCCGAGCGGAGGATATTGTTGCGGCCGTTGGTTGATCTCACGGTGCCTGTGCTTCCTGTCGGTCGGATATCGAACAATCTTTCACTTGCCAACCGAGAATACATGACGTTGCCCTGTCAATGGCCGTTTCCGGCCAGAATTCGGGGATCCCTGGTTTGTCGAAGGACGTGTTTCCACTGTTCGCCAGACGTCCGCCTATCCCGGGCCGTCGTCTGGTCCACCCCGGACGGTCATGTGAAAGTAACGGCGATCACTCCACGAATCGGGAATGATTGACGGTTCAATCATGTTGAGCAGGTGTGAGTCGCACGGCGGGAGACCGCCAGTGCCGATCACCTGAAACCAGCATCACTGACATTGCACCCTATGAACTAGCTGAGGACGAACATGCTCAACATCGCCATCATTCCTGGAACCTCGCGCCCGCAGGCACTCAACCCGCAGATCGTCTCCTGGGCCAAGGACCAGTTGGCCGGCCGCGAGGACGTGCGCGCCGAGGTCGTCGACTTCGGTGATTTCAACTTGCCGCTGCTCGATGAGGTCATTCCGGCCGGCGCGAACATGTACGAGAACGACCACACCAAGGCCTGGGGTGCCAAGCTCGCCGAGTTCGACGCATTCATCTTCGTCACCCCTGAGTACAACCACTCGATCTCCGGATCGCTGAAGAACGCCCTGGACTTCGTGGCCAGCGAGTTCAACCACAAGGTCGCCGGAATCGTGAACTATGGCGCCGACAAGGGTGTGCGTGCCGCCGAGCACCTGCGCCACATCCTCGCCAACTACAAGCTCGCCGTGGTCCGCGACCAGGCCTCCTTCAGCCTCTTCACCGATTTCTCCGACGGCACCTTCACCCCGACCGAGGTCTCCGCGGTCCCGTTCGCATCGATGGTGTCCGACCTTGTGAGCTGGGGCGAAGCCTTGAAGTCCGTGCGTGAGGATGCTGCTTCCGAGGATCAGGCTGCCTGATCTTCACCCGACTGCTGATCTTCACCCGATTGCCTGATCGTCAGCAGCGCACACTGCGGATGAGGCAGCGCCTCCTCAGCAGCTGACACGTCCGAAGCCCGCCGCACCCGATGGTCGGCGGGCTTCGTCGTGCCCACAGCCCTGCGTTAAAGTCGAAGCAACTCAAACTTTCATTTCAGTGATGCGAAGGATACTCATGGATCTCAACAACACAGTCGCACTCGTCACCGGTGGAGCCTCCGGGCTCGGCCGCGCCACCACGGAACGGCTCTTGGCCGCCGGCGCCCAGGTCGTCATGATCGATCTCAACGCCGAGGTGGGTCAGCAGGTGGCATCGGAACTGGGCTCCAGCGCCCATTTCGTCTCCGCCGATGTCACCAACGAAGAGCAGGTTCAGGCGGCCATCGACACGGCGACGGGCATCGGCCAGCTGCGCGTGGTCGTCAACTGCGCGGGCGTCGCGACCCCCGGCAAGCTCGTCTCACGTAAGGGACCGCTGGCCTTGGATGCGTTTGCGAAGGTGCTCAACATCAATGTCGTCGGCACCGTCAACGTGTGCCGCCTGGCCGCGGCCGCAATGCAGGCCCAGGAGAGCGCCGGTGAAGAACGCGGTGTCATCGTCAACACCGCCTCGGTCGCGGCCTTTGACGGTCAGATCGGACAGATCGCCTACTCCGCGTCGAAGGGCGCCATCGCCTCGGTGACCCTGCCGATGGCACGCGAACTCGCATCCTCCCAGATCCGCGTGGTGACGATCGCGCCGGGCATCTTCGAGACCCCGATGATGGCCGGTCTGCCCGAAGAGGCCCAGGAGTCCCTGGCGAAGTCGATTCCCCACCCCTCTCGACTGGGCAAGCCAGCCGAGTACGCGCAGCTCGTCGAATCGATCGTCGCCAATCCGATGCTCAACGGCGAGACCATTCGCCTCGACGGCGCCATCCGCATGGCCCCGAAATGATCTGAGTCCGTCCCTCGAGGCTCAGCGCCGTTCGTTGACGAGCAGGGCCAATTGCACGCGGGTGCTGACGTCGAGTTTGTAGAAGATGCGCGCCAGGTGGGTCTTCACCGTGGCCGTGGAGACGAACAGCGCCCGCGCCACCTGTGCATTCGTCATCCCCTGAGCGACTGCCTCGGCGATCTCCCGTTCTCGTGTGGTCAGGGGCTCCAGGGGATCAGGTCCGATCGGGGTGCTGTTCCAATTCGAAGCACCAGCCACCCCTGTCGCCGAGGTGGTGTCACGTCCCAGCAGGGACTCGACCGCACTTGGTGACAAGGTTCGTGTGCCGTTCGCGGCTGCCCGAACCGCGTGGATGAGATCTTCTGGCGGAGTGTCCTTGAGGATGTAGCCGGCCGCTCCCGAGCGCAGTGCCTGAAGCACGAATTCGTCGGTGCCGAAGGCCGTGAGGATGAGAACCTCCGGATGAAGAGTCTGAGCCACGAGGGCACGGGTGGCCTCGAGTCCGTCCATGACCGGCATGCGGATGTCCATGAGGATGAGGTCTGGACTCAGCTCTCGGGCGAGCTCGATGGCCTCGGCACCGTTGGCCGCCTCGGCGATGATATCGATGTCATCGGCCGCGCCGAGGAGCAGGCGCAGACCCGAGCGCATGAGGGACTCGTCGTCGGCGATGATCGTTCTGATGCTCATGCGCTGATCTCTTCCGTGTTCTGGACGGGGATGCGAGCTCGCAGTTCGAAGTCAGGATAGTGGCTGACCTCGAGGTCACCGCCCATCGCCTCCACTCTCTCCTTGATGCCCAGAATCCCCAGGCCGGAGCCGGCGATGTACTGCTTGCGGTGGGGTTCGCCGTGTGCCGGGGCTCCGAGGAGGCTGTCCGGGTAGTGATTGTGCGCGGTCATCGTGATATATCGAACGGCGTCATCGCCCTCGTCGCCGATGGTGATGGTGAGCATCTCACCGAGCGCGTGTTTGAGGGCATTGGTCATGGTCTCTTGGACGAAGCGGTAGATCGTCATTCGTTCGAGGCTGCCCAGGGCGTGCAGTGATTCGGAGGTGAGCGGTTCGGAGTAGATCAGGGTCACCGACTCCGGGCGGTCGGCGACGAGGCGGTTGAGATCGGGGTCGATCACTGTGCCTTGGTCGTCTCCGCGCAGCATCGTCAGAACCTCTCGCAGCTCGATTCCCGAGCGGCGGGCGCTGCTGGCGATGAGTCGGGCGCTTTCGTGGACGGACTCGGGGTCGAGGTCTCGCCTGACGGACAGTGCACCGGAGTACATGGCGATCACGCTGAGGTGGTGCGAGAGGGAGTCGTGCATGTCGCGGGCGATGCCGCGCCGCACCTCAGCGACGGCACGGTCCTGGCGCGAGCGTTCGCGCAGAAGCGTCTGCGCGGCGGTGTCGATGAGCCCTTGTTCGCGGGATCCGCGGATGACGCCGATGACGACGATCATTGCGTAGACGGTTCCGTTGACGAGGAACAGTGGAAGTTCGAAGGCTCCGACCGCCGTCGGGGTGAGCGTGTACGTCAGGCCCTGGGAGATGATCGCGGCAGCGAGGCAGGTGAAGTCGAGTGACCAGCTGCGTCGAGACGTGAGGGTGATGAGGATGAGCAGTCCGGCGAATGCACCGAGGACGCCGATCGTACCGGTGACGATGCCGAGGAATCCGACCGACACCGGAACCCAGCCGCCGGGCCGACGCTGCAGGGATTCTACGGAGCCGTCCGAGGCGAGGAATTCTACGCCGCCGCGACCAGTGTTCGTGAGGAAATCGCGCAGCTTTTCGGCCGCAATCACCTTGGGGCGCAGTGATCTGCGGGGGATCGTCCGTCCGTCGAAGGCAAGGACGATGGGCAGGCAGGCCAAAGAGATGAGGCCGAAGAGGATATGGATGAACAGTTCGGCACTGAGCGCTCCGGTGCGGGCACCCGCCTCCTCGAAATCCGGCCATTCGGTACTGACGATGACGATGAGCGCGAACACGCCGATGGCCGTCGAGATGCCCGTCCAGAGGAGGGCATGGGTCAGGGCGCGCCGGTCGGGTCGAAGTCTCACTCTTCGAGGCTACCGCTCACGCTCGCTTGACGCTGTCGCCCGAAAGGATGAGATCAACCGCCCGGATGGCCAACGGCCCTCGCCGACTCCCATCCGCCCCGAGGCTTCAGTCCGCGGGCAAGGTCGCGAGTACCTCGAAACCGCTGTCGACAGTCGGGCCCACGTGCAGTGTTCCGCCGAGGGCCTCGACCCTCTCGCGCATGCCTTTGAGGCCGAATCCACCGCTGAGGTGGCCCGCAGCGGGGTTGTCCCGATCGGGTTCGGGCCGGTCTGATCGGTGCCGGTCCGGCGCCCCATTGACCACGGCCACCCACAGCTGCGAGTCATCGGTGCGAACGGATACCCTCACTGGTGCACCGGGAGCATGGCGCAGAGCATTCGACAGGGCCTCCTGGACGAGGCGGAAGGCGGTCAGCCCGGTGGTCGGGTGCAGGGGGAGCGGAGCTGCGGGGAAGTCGAGTTCCACCTCGGCGCCCGAACCGCGCGTGGCCTCGACGAGGTCGGGAATGCCATCGATCATCGGCTGCGGAGCCAGATCGGCATCACGGCCACCGCGCAGAATCGCCAACAGACCGCGCATCTCATTGAGCGCCTGTCGAGCGGAGCCGGCGATCGAGTCGAACTCCTCAACGCTTCGGGTATCGAGTTCGGGCAGTCGGTAGCGGGCCGTGGTTGCCTGGACGCTGATGACGGACATGCTGTGAGCGACGACGTCATGGAGCTCTTGTGCGATCCTGTTGCGTTCCTCGAGCTCTTGACGCTTGGCCAGCTCCTCGGCACTGAGCTGTCGCTCAGTGGCCAGCTGAGTGCGACCGCGAATCCACAGATTGCCGATCACCGCGACGATCGAGATCCCTGCAGTGAGCGAGACCGTCGTGATGACGTTCGCCAGCGCCCCCGACAGCCCACCCGCATGGGGCATGGTCAGGCTCAGCACGCCGAGCACCGTGGACAGTGACCACAGGATGACGAGGTGGTACCAGCTGTGGCGCAGGCCGATGATGAGGTGGAGGAAGAGCAGTGAGAGGATCGACGTCGCCGTCCACGGCCACACCAGCCCGGTCGTATCCGCGGTGAGCACGATTCCAGCCGTTGCAGAGGCCAGCCCGACGATGATCGCGGTGACCGGTCTGCGCACGGCGAGCACCAGGGCGCCGCTCTGGCCGAGGGCGACGAGCATCGCAATGACGGTCGACGATTCATACAGCGCTGCAGTCACTGGCCATCCGACGGCCACGAGCACCACGCCGACGAAGATGCTGAGCAGCCAGAACCAGCCCTCGCCGGCGGCCCGTGTCAGGAACGAGTTGGCTGCCGGCAACCCCAGAGCTCTCGATCCCGAGGAAGTCGCCGTGGCGGTCCCGTCGGGAGCGTGGCTCGTGGAGTCACCGGTTCGTGCTTTTCCCGCCGAGGTCACCTCATCGTGGCCGGGCGCCAGCCCTGCCGTGATCGCTGCGATCTCCAACCGGGCCATGGCATGCAGGACGAAGGGGAAGGTGACGAGGAGGATGAGTCCCGCGATGAACTGGAAGGTCGCCTCAGCGCCGAATCCCAGAGCCACCACGGAGGTGTCGTTCCACCAAGCTGCGATGAAGCTGATGAGATCGGTGTTGTCGTTGGGAAGGAAGCGTCCCCAGATGAAGTAGGTCATCCCGCCCAGGGCACCGAAGAACCAGGGGATCACCACGGAGAAGGTGAAGAGCCGGATGGGCAGGGCGAAGACGGCTTCGAACAGCAGGTCGAGCCAGCGCCGTCCTTCGGCCATGACACCGAACCACCCGCTGATTCCGTGTCCACGGGGGCGACGGACCACCTCGGCAATGGGGGCTCCCCACTGCCGGGCGCGGGCCCGGGAGAGGTTCGCGAACCCGGTCGCGACGTAGAGAGTCACAGGCAGGAGCAGGGCGCCTATCCAGATGACGATGGTGGAGATTGAGACCGAGAACATCGTGATGAGTACGACGAACCCGATGAGGGAGATGAAGAATCCGGGGAGGACGAGGATGGCGTCCCGGCCCAGGTTGTGCCACATCCGCGACCACCATGACCGGGTCTGCGGCGGCGTATCTGGGAGACGGGGCACGTTCTCAGAATACGTGCTCGGCCACGAAGGCGCATCAGTGTATGAGGATTCGAGGGTTTGGTTCATGATCGGATTCCTTGGCTGTTGTGAGCCGGTGTTCGCGACTCTGGTGAGAGGTGTGCGGGACCGTCTGCTGAGATGCGCCCTGTGGGGACCGATTTCGATTCGAGGACGCGAGGATGGAACTGCGAGAGCATCCAGACTCCGGCGATCCCACCACCGGCGGCGAGCAGCAGCAGGCCGATGGCTATGGGGGTGAGGCCCGCGTACTCGCCGAAGAAGGCTGCGCCGATGACCACCGCCACGATCGGGTCGATGACGGTCAGCCCCGCGAGCACCGTCTCTGGAGGACCAGAGGCGTAGGCGGTCTGGACCAGCCAGAATCCCACCGCCGAGGCGAGGGCCACGGCTGCCAGCATCATCCACCACTGCGAGTCCGATGTTCCGAAATCGGGCAGGCCCTCGGTCACGACGGTCCTGGCGAGGACGTGGGTCGCAGCGGCGACGGTGCCGAAGATGATGCCGGTCATGATGACTCGTGGAATGTGCCCGGCACGACTGAGTGCGAAGAGTGCGCCGAAGAGGCTGAGAGCGACGAGGAGCGCCAGCAGCCAGGTCAGCGATTCCTCGGTGGCGACTAGTTCGTGGGAGAACTGCGCCGAGGTGGTCACGAAGGCGAAAATCGAGAACATCGTCACCCCGATGCTGATGAGCAGTGGGGCGCCGAGCTGCAGGCCGAAGTACCGGCGGCTGATGAGCGCGGCGAAGACGAGGGAGATCGCGCCGATGGGTTGGACGATGGCAACAGGGCCGAGTCCCAGGGCGATGACGTTGAGGACGGTCACCATGCCCATCAGCCCCAGGCCGGTGACCCAGGTTGTCCGACGTTTGGGCCCGGGTGTCATGGTGGCGACGGCGTACTGCTGGAAGTGCGTGCCGAGTGCCAAGCAGAAGGCTGCGAGCGTGGCGAGTATTATCGCGGTGATGATCATGGTGTGCACGCTAAGGACCCGGTGTCATGGGGCGCATCATACGAAGGAGTGATTGTGCTGACGGAGGAGTGCTACTTGAGGATGAAATCGGCGCAGGCAGGGAGCCGTTGGCTTGATTTCACGGGTTTTCGAGGGGCTTTGGCAGTGCGGGTCGGGTAGCGTAAGAGCATGCCAGAAGCAGGAGCGCCAGGTTTGAGTCCGACACCGCGCCCAACGCCGAGTCCCGCGCCGGGATCGATTGCGCGCGACGGTGTGCCGCCGCCCTCGTCCGAGACGACGCGGGTCGCCATCGTTGATGACCAGGCCATGGTTCGCCAGGGGTTCGGAGCCCTTCTCGATGCGCAGCCGGACATGAGTGTCGTCGGCAGTGCTGAGGACGGTTCGCAGGTCGTCGACCTCGTGCGCAGAACCTCGCCCGACGTCATCCTCATGGACATCCGTATGCCGAAGCTCAACGGCTTGGATGCCACCCGCGCGGTGTTCTCGATGCCGGGGGACCACCCGAAGGTCATCATGCTCACCACCTTCGATGCCGATGAGTACGTGTTCTCGGCACTGCGCGCGGGAGCGAGCGGGTTTCTGCTCAAGGACGCCACAGCCGAAGACATGATCACCGCTGTGCGCGTGGTCGCCGACGGCCAGTCGCTCTTGGCGCCGTCCGTGACCCGCCGCCTCATCTCCGAGTACGTGAGCGGGCCCAGAGTCACCAAGGACACAGCCGTGCTCGGGCAGCTGACCGACCGTGAGATCGACGTCATGACGTTGGTGGCCAAGGGTCATGCCAACGCCGAGGTGGCTGCGCACCTGTTCCTGGCCGAGCAGACGGTGAAGACCCACGTGTCCCGGATCCTGTCGAAGCTGGGACTGCGCGATCGCACTCAGATCGTCGTCGCCGCCTACGAATCGGGTCTGGTCATCGCCGGCAGCTGAGCGCAGCAGCGTCGGACCTCGGACGGCAGTGCCGCCGCGGGGAGGAGCGGGTGCCTAGTTCCGGGTGAAGGGGGCGCCGAGTTCTTTGACGATCGTCTCCGCTGAGCATGTCTGGGCGCTGCGATAGCCGGTGCCGGCCCACAGGTGCAGGCCGTGCGGGTCATCATCCTTCTTCGCCTGGGCGCGGAATGACTTCGTCAGGTGATGAAGAGCCGGGTAAGCATCGACCGCGATCGGATCGAACTTCCGTACAAAGTCATTGACCAGCGCACGAGCTGGTCGGCCGGTGAATGCCCTGGTCAGCTGTGTCTCGTCGAAGTCCGCGGACTGCAGGGCCGCCCGATGAGTCGGCGCAGTGCCTGCCTCATCGCTCAGCAGCAGAAGAGTGCCCACGACCACGGCGCTCGCCCCAGCCTGCAGCAGCTCGTCGACAGACTCCTGGCTGTCGACTCCACCTCCGGCAGCCAGCGGCAGATTCACCTCGGCGATGACATCTTTCACGAGATCGACGGTGGCCCGATCCTCGATGGACCGTGTCGGATCGGCGGTGCCCGAGTGCCCGCCGGCGCGGGGGCCCTGAACGATGAGGGCGTCAACGCCGCGGTCGGCAGCGGTGCGCGCCTCGGCGGCGGTCGTCACGGTGGCCACGACCTGAGTGCCGACGGAATGGAGACGATCGACCACCTCGGCGGTGGGGATGTTGAACGTCATCGACACCAGGGGCACGGGGTTGTCGACGAGGTAGTCGACCTTGTCGGTGTAATGATCGTCGTCACCTACGGGCTCGGGATCGATGGCGACGCCGCGATCGGCCGCGACAGGCTCGAGTGCCGAGACGAAGGCGTCGAAGGCACCGCGATCGATGGGCACAGAGTTCGGGGCGAAGAGATTGACGCCGAAGTTCTCGGTCGTCTCCCGCATGCGCTCGACCAGAGGGGCCAATGCTTCGGCGCTGAGATAGCCGCCGGCCACGAAGGAGAATCCGCCGGCACGGGCGACCGCGGCTGCGAGCTCGGGCGTCGTCGTTCCGCCCGCCATCGGGGCTCCGATGATGGGCAGGTCGGTGGTCTCGAAGGCGATCGTCGTCATCGTTGCGCACTCCTCAATAGGACGTTCCTCAATAGGACGTTCGGGACGAGTCGGGTCCCTGAGCTGGTGATGCTCTCGTTGCCATTCTTACACTCACGTTGGGCCGAGGCTCTCGGGGCGGGGCCGATGAGGGTACGGAGTCGGAGCGTCCAGACTCACCCGAAAGTAGTGCTCGGGCGGGCTCAGGTCGGAACTCAGAGGTGATGTGTGGGCGGCGATCGCGCCCATAGCTTCGGATATATCGAACGACGAGCTCCGCACTCCGTGCAGTCAACGGAGCTCAATCCGACAAGGAGCCGACATGTCACTGACCCTCAGCAGGCCGCCCGAGGCCGGGGCGAACCACCTGCCCATCCCGTCCAGCGGCACCACTGGTCGACCGCACCGGGACCGGGCGATCGATCTGATCCGCTTCGGCTGCCTCGTCGTCGTGGTGATCCTGCATTCGATGATGAGCGCAGCCGTGCTCGGAGCAGACGGTGACGTTATGCCCACGGTGGCGCTGCTGCATACCGCAGGCTTCACAGCCGCATCGTGGTTCTTCCAGATCATGCCGCTGTTCTTCTTCATCGGCGGATACGCCGCTATCAACGGATGGCGACGCACCCAAGCTACCGGAGGCACCTGGGCCGACTATATTCGTGCCCGTCTGCGCCGCCTCGTCATTCCGGTCGCCACCCTCATCGGCCTCGCCGGCGCAGGACTGTCGATCGCCTCAGAACTGGGAGTTCCCGCAGACCTGCTCGCCGAGGCGAGCACTCGCATCGGGCAGCCTCTGTGGTTCCTCGCCGTCTACGTCGGGCTGACCTCCCTGGTTCCCCTGGCGGTGCACTTTCACGAAAGGGCGCCGAAGCGGACGATCGCTGCGCTCGCCGGTGCTGTGATCGCGGTGGATAGTTTGGTCGCACTCACGGGAGTGACTGGACTGGGGTATCTCAACTTCCTCTTCGTATGGCCCCTGATTCAGCAGTTCGGCTTCTTCTACGCCGATGCCATTCATCGTCCCGTGCGGGCCTGGTCGGCCTGGACCGTGATGGTGCTGTCCCTGGTGAGCCTCGGATTGCTCGTCGAACTCGGGGTCTACAGCCCGAATATGCTCATCAACCTCAACCCACCGACCGGGGCCTTGGTGCTGCTGGGAGTGGCGCAGATGAGCGTCCTGCGGCTGAGCCATTCGCGTCTCAACGAGATCGTGTCCGGTGGTTCGGATCGGACTACGGCCGGACACGAGTACCGTGCTCGCATCTGGGAGCGTGTCATCTCCTGGGGCAACTCCTACGGCATCCAGGTCTACCTGTGGCACATGCCGATCGTCATCACCCTCATCGGAGCTCTGGGCTACGCAGCTCAGCTGCTGTCTGGGGTGCAGGTGGGGGATGGACTCTCGGCGGCCGGGATAGTACTCCCTGAGATCGAATCGAATTGGTGGTGGCTGACTAGGCTGCCATGGCTGATCACGGTGATGGGGCTGGCTGCGGTTTTGGCCATGGCCTTGTCGAAGGTCCCGTTTCCCAGCGAGGCGAGGTTGGCCAGATTCGGGAGTGCAGCGGCGAGGGTTGTGAGGGAGAGTTTCTCGACTTCCGAGCCTCGAGTCGAGTCCTCAGCTCTCGAAGTGAGCGAGGTTCCTGGTGCCGGTGAGCGCCTGTCGAGTTCAGTTCCTCGGGCACTCACTGCAGTCACTTTGGCAATGGGTGGCATCGCGATTGCGCTTCTCATCGGCATCGCTCCGCTGATCTGGACGCTCGTCTCTGTCGCGGCGCTCCTGGCTTCGCTGGTGCTGGCCGCCACCATGAAGGCACAGATTCCAGTGGGGAGCGAAGTGCCGACGGTGGCGGATCGTGGCAGGGCGCTGGCCAGCCTCGGCTGAGGCTGGCCAGCGCCGCCGCGTGTGCCCCTGCACGCGTCCTCAACGGCGAGGAAGACCGCACCTACGTGCGGCGCAAACAATTCGCCGACTTCGCTCATCATGGTGACGAAGGCACCTCCGGGGCGCAGCTCCAGCGCGTCGATGCGGAGGGTGAGCGGTGTGGGGATCCACCACTTCGCCAGCTTGTCGGGATCCGTTGTGCCGGGTGCGCGACCGACAGCGGCTCTGCCGATTCTCCGACGCTTGCCGGTCCGCTGCCCAGGCGATGGACTACGAAGCGACGTGCGGGATCGGCAAGCCCAGTGAACATCGCATCGAGCTCATCCGAATACTGAGCCATGGAGTTCAGCATCCCAGGTGTGGTGTGACAGGCGTGATGACCTGAGCAGTTTTTGTGCTCGAATGCATTCATGACGAATAGTGACGCCGGAAGACCGTCATATGACGACCAGTGACACCCGAGGTCATGACCGAAGCCGGCGCCCCGATGCTCCGCTCACACTAGTGATACTTCGGCAGCGAAGTCGAAGGTCACCAGTGAAGGAAGGACCCGCCATGAGCATCACCCACATCGGAATCTCGACCCGTTCGGTGCATTCGGGCGCCAACCCTGAATCGCATACCGGTTCGGTTGTCGCCCCGATCTTCCAGACCTCGACCTTCATGATGGATACTCCGGGCCAGACCCGCGCCGGCTTCGACTACGCGCGAACCGGCACCCCGAATCGCAGCGACCTCGAACAGGTGCTGTGCGAACTCGAGAGCGCGAGTTTCGCAGCGGCAGTGAACTCCGGCACCTCGGCCGAGGTCGCGGTCTTCTCCGCATTGCTGGGTCCCGGCGACGAGATCATCATCCCCCGCGACATCTATGGCGGCACCTACCGGCTGCTGAAGAACGAGTACGAGCGCTGGGGCATCAGCATTCGCACCGTCGACCTCACCGACGCCGAGGCGCTGGCCGCCGCGATCTCGGAGAAGACCGCGATCGTGTGGGTCGAGACCCCAAGCAACCCAGGCCTCGACATCGTCGACATCGCGGAGACAGCCAAGCTGGCTCACGCCGCCAACGCGATCCTCGCCGTCGACTCCACCTTCGCCACCCCGATCCTCCAGCGGCCGATCGAGCTCGGCGCCGACGTCATCATCCACTCGACGACGAAGTTCATCAACGGCCACTCCGATGTCATCGGTGGAGCCGTCCTCGCCGGTGACGGCTCCACCTGTGCCCGTGCCGCCGAGGTGGTTCCTCGTCTCGAATCCCACCTCGCATCCGTGGGGTTGGGCATCGCCCCGTTCGACGCGTGGCTGACCCGGCGCGGCATCAAGACCCTGCCGGTGCGGATGGCCAAGCACTGCGAGAACGCACAGGCTGTGGCCGAATGGTTGGAAGCCCGCCCCGAGATCGCCGAGGTGCACTACCCAGGGCTGCCGTCACATCCCGGTCATGAGGTGGCGAAGAAGCAGATGAGCGGCTTCGGGGGAGTTGTCTCCTTCAGCACCGACACCGAGGCGCGTGCTCTGTCACTGGTGCAGAGCACCGAACTTATCACCCTGGCCGAATCGCTCGGGGGAGTCGAGTCCCTCATCGACCATCCGGCGACCATGACTCATCTGGCGGTTGCAGACTGCGAACTCAGCGTCTCGCCGACGTTCATCCGGCTGTCCCTGGGTATCGAGGATATCGCCGATATCCTCGCCGACCTCGAGTCAGCGCTCGCCGCGACGGCAGAGATTCCGGATGGTGTGAGATCTGGCGTGGAGGCTTCGGCATCGGCCCACTCACCGTCAGCTCTTGAACACCCTGTTGCAGTGGTATGAGTTGAGGCTTGCAGTTCCGCTCACCGGACCAGTGGTCGCGCGTGGATGTGCAGGCGCGGATCATGGTGGGTCGTGCTGGGGCGGCGTTGGTGCCCGAGAGTGCGCTGAGTGTGTGCGTGCTCACGTGGTGTGGGGGGAAAACCCGATGCTGGGTAGGTGGTCAACGTGCTGTCGGCGACGCGCGGACTCCCGTAGCGTAATTGCTATGAGTGAGAACACCCCCACGAACCCGAATAAATCGGAGCCGCAGGGCGCCGATTCTTTGGAGTCCCAGACGCCAGAAGAAGCGCCGGAAGTGACACGAGAATCCGAGACGTCTTTCGGAGCCGAGGCAATTGTCAACGCGCCCCCGACCACTGAAATCTCCGACCCGCCTGCGGCGACGGAGGCCGGACAGTTCCGGACAGCTCCCATGGACATGAACCTGCCCTTCAGCGCCGGTGCTGAAGGGCAGTCGTCGGCGGGTAACTATCCGACACAGCAGAACACGCGGGCATACCCTCAGACCCGCGTGATGAACACCAACCCACCGCAGGCACCCTCCTCGCAAGGGTCCTCGCAGCAATCACCCTCGCAGCACTTTTCTCAGGCGTATCCTCCCCAGCCGCCACATTTCTCAGGACCAGGCAATCTTCCGCATCCCGGCTACCAGCCGCGCACGTACGCCAGCCAGTACGGCCAGCACACTAACCATTACAATCAGCACCCCAAGCAACATCCTGCGCCCGCAGCCGTGCCTGGACCCAACGGACAGATGCCGATGCTCCCGATGCAGCCGATGCAACCACCTCGGCGGAAGAAGCCGAGCGCCGAGAACATCACCTACGCACCGGTGACAGGGGCAATGCCTCTCACTCGCGACGCGGTCACCGAGATCCCGGCCGACGGGCCGATCGAATGGCCGAACAGGCGAGTCGGAATAGTCGGCGTCGCGAACCTCGTGCTCTCTGCCGTGATGGCGGTGGTCTGGGCCTGGATCCCACTCGGTCTGCTATTCACCGGTTTCGGCGGTATCTTCGCGCTCGGTCTCGGCGTACTCGCTCTCGTCGCCTGGGTCCTCGTCCAGCAGGGTGCGAACGTGTTCGAACGCTACCGGGCTGAACTCATCTACGGTGATCGCATCCCGGTTCCGAAGATCGCGCGCAGCACCCGCGAATCAGGTTTCGGCCGCTTCTTCCACAACCGCTGGCTCCACGTGAAGTCCGGCTCGTTCTGGCGCTCGACCGCCCACCACTATGTGAAGATGCTGCTCGGTGCGATCGTCGTATTCGGCACCATCGCAGGCATCTGCGGGGCAATCATCGGCATCTTCAGTGCCATCAATCCTGAGGGCATCACCGACTTCTTCTTCCGTGGGACCACCGGCGGACTGGGACGCATCGGCGTTGCCATCGGCTCCCTCATCGTCCTCGCCAGCTCCGTGGCTATCCTCTGGTTCGCCCCGTACCTCGACAGGGCACTCGACCGCAGCCTCCTCCCACCCGCACGGACCGCTGCTCTGCAGGCCGAGGTCACCGATCTCGACCGGGCCCGCATGGCCGGGATCGAGGCCGCCGGTGCAGAGCGTCTGCGCATCGAACGTGACCTCCACGATGGAGCACAGCCCCGGCTGGTCGCCCTGAGCATGACTCTGGGCATGGCGAAATCGAAGATCGACACCGACCCCGAACGGGCCAAGGAGCTGGTCTCCGAAGCCCACGCCGAGGCGAAGGGCATCGTCAATGAGCTGCGTCAGTTGGCGCGGGGGATCCACCCCGCAGTGCTCACCGACCGCGGTCTCGACGCGGCTGTCTCCGCTCTGGCCGGACGCTCGACGATCCCCGTCGAGGTTGATGTCCGCCTGGCCGGACGCATCGACCGAGAGGCCGAAGCTGTGGCGTACTTCGTCGTCGCCGAATGCCTGACCAACATAACCAAGCATTCGGGTGCGACACATGCCCGTGTCTTCATCGCCCCGATCGAGACCGGAGTCCAGATCGTCGTCACCGACAACGGTCAGGGTGGTGCGCGCATCGACCGTTCAGGCCGTCACACCGGGATCGCCGGATTGGTCGATCGTGTCGAAGCCGCTCGTGGGACACTGAACCTGACCAGCCCCGCAGGTGGGCCAACTACTGTCGTTGTGGAGGTGCCATGCGCATCGTAATTGCCGAAGACTCTGCCATCTTGCGAGCCGGACTCGAGAGGCTTCTGGTCGATGCCGGGCACGAAGTGATCGCCGCCGTCCCCGATGCCAACGAGCTCCTCGCGACAGTTCACAACACTCCGCCGGATCTTGCCATCATCGACGTGCGCATGCCGCCGACGTTCACCGACGAGGGCATCCGCGCCGCAGTCCTCATCCGCAAACAGAACCCTGACGTCAAGGTGCTCGTCTTCAGCCAGTATGTGGAGGAGCAGTACGCATCCGAGCTCATCGCGGAGAACACCGGCGGCTTCGGATATCTGCTCAAGGACCGCGTCGCCGATGTCGAGGATTTCCTCGCAGCCGTCGACGAGGTCGCCTCCGGCGGCACCGTCCTCGACCCGGAGGTCGTCTCGCAGATCCTCGTGCGCACCCGCAAGAAGGACGGGCTGTCCACGCTGAGCCCGCGCGAGCTCGAAGTCCTCCAGCTCATGGCCGAAGGCAAATCGAATGCGGCGATCGCCCGCACCCTCTACCTCAGCGCGGGAGCGGTTGAAAAGCACATCAGTTCGGTCTTCACCAAGTTCGGTCTCACGGCCGACACCTCGGACAATCGACGGATCCTCGCCGTCCTCACATTCCTCGGAGCCTAGAATGCCTGCCACAGTCCACGTCAGCGAATCCACCCGCACGAGCCTGCGCGTGATCATCACGATCGCCGCTCTCGTCGTCCTCCTCGTGCCCATCGCCTTCAGCGTCGCGCATGGAGCCTCACGACTGAACTACACGAAGCTCGAAGTCACGGAGCCGCTGTCGACCTCCATCACGGATCTGAAGTTCGACCTCGACACCAGTGCTTCGGTGGTCGTCAAGACCAGCGACACGGATCAGCCCTCCGTCAGGCTCAACGCCACCGGGCCCCGTGATGAGATACCGAAGCTTCAGGTGAGAAAGTCCGGCCCCGCCTCGACCATCTCTGTGGACGATCACAAACAGCTCGAGAACTCCCAGATCGAGGTCATCCTCCCCGCCGAGACTTCGAAGAAGATGAAGCTTGACTTCAAGGGCGGCTTCGGCGCCATCAACATTGCGGGTGACTACCAGGAGATCGTCGCAAAGACAGACGGAGGGTCTGTTGAGGTCAGCGGTTCGGCAGAGTCCGTGCAGACTTCGACGGACTACGGGATGACGGAACTGAGCGGAACTTTCGGCACCGTCGAATCCAAGACCGGGGTGGGCACCATCAACGGCACGAACCTCAATGTTCGTGAACACGTCGACGCCGTGACCTCGACGGGGACGATCGACCTCGACTTCTCCAATGACACGGTTCCGATGTCTGGCATCGTGGCCAAGGCCGATGAGGGCACGATCGACCTCCGGCTGCCGCGTCTGGACCTGGCACAGGAGAAGATGGACGCCAAGGACCTCTTCTATCGCATCAACGCGAACTCGAATCAGGGCGGCGTCGATCTGGCCAAGGACCTCAAGAAATACGATGCCTCGAAGAATTCCAAAGATGACGAGGACAAGACGATCATCCCGGTCGCGGTGAGTGCCGACACCGGCACGATCACCATCGAACAGAACTAGCTCAAGCAGAGCCAGGCAGGACACAACCGGGGCCGCTGGAACTAGACTGGCACATAACGGTGCCCGTCGGTGCAACCGCCGGCGGGCACTGACCTTCGGTCTGTGGTCCGCTGGTCCTGCGACTCGAAGGCCGCCGATCCACCGACATCAGGGGATGAGACATGCAGATCACCGTTTATGGAGCCACAGGAACCTTCGGCAGCAGGCTCGTGGCACACCTGCGCGAACGTGATCACTCGGTGATCGCTGCCCACCGAGGCATCGGAGTCGACACCTACGCCGGCGAGGGAGTCACCGAGGCGGCCGAAGGCAGCGATGTCCTTGTCGACTGCGTCAATTACATGAGCAACAATCGGCACAAGGCCCTCGACTTCTTCTCCCGCAGCTCACGTTCGATCGCCCTGGCCGCTGCGGAGAATCCCGGTGCCGCGATGGTGTGTCTGTCCATTGCGTTTCGTCCCGAGGTCGCGAAGTCCAAACTGCTCGGCTACTACCAGGCCAAAGAACTGCAGGAGCGGGTCTATAGCAGGCTGGTCCCCGCCGATCAGCTGCTGATGTTCCGATCGACCCAATGGTTCGAACTTGTCGAGACGATGACGTTCAATGCAGGTCCGCTGGCGTTCGTTCCGAAGATGCGAGTCCAAGCTCTGGCCGCGGACGAAGCCGCACGAATGATGGCCGAGGCCATTGATGCTTCAGAGCGGGGCACCCTCGAAGTCGCCGGACCTGAGATCAGTGACTTTCCGACCATCGCCGGCAAGATCGCTGCGAGGAAGTCGACTGCAGATGCGACGGTGAGCGTCGGTGCACGCTCGCCCCGGCCCACGAAGATCGTTCCTATTCCGATCCCAGGTCCGATGTCTGCAGAAGGACTCATCCCCGATTCGCCGAGGCTGTCGGCCGTCACCATCGATGACTGGTTGCGAGAGAGCTGAGCCCAGCCCTGAAGTTGTAAGATCCAGTCGGGAGGAAAGACATGGACTTGAACTGGATGGAATTCGGACTCGACGGCATCGATGCGGTGCGGATCATCGTGTCCTGCATCGTGTTCTATCTGGGCATCATCATCCTCGTCCGCGTCTTCGGCCAACGCACGCTTGCGAGCCTTTCGAGCTTCGACCTGGCCGCCATCATCGCCCTCGGCGCGATCATCGGCCGTGCGATCCTAGGAGACACCCCGACTCTGATCGCCGGTCTGTTGGGACTGGCTACTCTGCTGGTCCTGCAGGCACTGACCGGGAAGGCCCGTCGCGTTCACCGAATCGCCGGCATCGTCAACAGTCCCGCCGTCGTGCTCATGGCCGGCAGCGAGCTGCTGATCGATAATCTTGCCCGAGCTCATGTCGACTCCGCCGAGGTGTATTCGAAGCTGCGGATGGCAGGCATCCGACAGCGCGCCGAGGTGGCATGCGTGATCCTCGAGCCGACAGGTCAGATCAGTGTGACTCGGAGAGGTGTGCCGATCGACGAAGAGCTGCTGCGCGGTGTCATCGGCGCCGAGCGGATTCCCCGCGAGGGCTGAACTCACTCACAAAAATTATTAATTCGACTCCGGCCTCTCTGCGTCGAAGCGCAATTAGAATCGAAGGATATTATTTCCAGCCGATATTCCATATGATTTCGCAATAACTTCGAAAAATCGCGCTTCCTCTTGATAGGGATCAGCAGAAGAAAATGCATATGCCGTTCGACAATGGGCACGGCTATTGGTCATGGATGTTTATCCATGATTTTGCTGCTGATTCATCAAAGTCGCCGTCGGTAATTCCGATGTCATTATCCGCCAGAAAGGCAGCCAGCTGGGCTCCGTCCATGCTGACTACTCCGCTAGCCTTTAGGAGCTTATACCCATCAAGAGTTATTGTTCCCGTCGTAAAAAATAAATAGAAAACTGGGTCACATGCCCTTAGGTCAAGACCTTGAAGCGCTCGGCCATCATCTGCGAACGCCTTGGCCCGCGCCAGCTGCACCGATCCGACGAGCTCACGAAGATCCGGCGTGGAAACTTTGGTCTTTTGATAGTGCTTTGCCTGGCCAACCATCCATATATCCGGCTCTTCGCAAACGAGAGTGTAGGTCGGTGAATCTGAAATAGGGCGAGTCGCTGCCCGGATAGACGTCGAGGTCTTCCGATGATGGAAGTTCTCACACTGCCCATCCGAAAGACCTCGACGTGGACAAGCCTACTTTCTCGACGCCTGACCTCACGACATTCTGCCGACTCGACACCCTTG
>NZ_FXZH01000031.1 GCF_900169365.1 Brevibacterium sp. 239c | reverse complement strand
GTTCGGGGCTCAGAATTTTCCCCGCGCCACCTCGTTCAAAATGTCGATGGCCAGTTCCTTTTCCGCCACCAGCTTCTTCAATCGGGCGTTTTCTTTCTCGAGGTCCTTGACCGCTTTGGTCTGCGTGGCGTTCTTCTCGGACCCGTACTGCTGAAGCCACCGATACCAGGTCGCCTCGGTGATCTGCAGCTCCTTGATGACCTCGATCATCGGGCGACCTTCATTGAGCATCTTCTGGCCCTGACGCACTTTCGCGATGACCTGATCCGGGGTATGTCTACGTGCCATGATCTGTGAATTTCCTCCTTGCATCCATTATCGGATGCGAAACTCACATAGTCACCGGACTCCTACTCGGGGACCCAACCAACCCGTTCGGACTCGTGCGCACTGCTCTCGCTGCTGACGCCGCTACCCCCGACGACACTCTCGATTTCCTGATGACCGACCACGACCCCGGCGTCGCCAAAGCCGCCGAACGCACCTACATGCGACGGATGCAAGGACTCTAAGACATGGGACTTTTCAAAAAGAAGGACGATCACGATCCGTTCCTCGACATGGCTGAGGAAGCCGCAAGCCTGCCCCGAGGCGATGAAGACCTCGTCCAACAGTCCAAGAAGTACCGCCGACTGCGTGTAGCGGCGCAATACTCGCCAGTTGCAGCGATCGTCGCTGCCTGTGCGGCCTTCGGCACCCTGGCACTCATCCCCGAACAGCCGGACCCTATTGAGCCGACATTGACTACTGAGGGCAAAGCCGTCGCCGTCTCCGAAGTCCAAAGCTGGCTGGCCGAGAAACCCTCACCCCTGCCGCAAGGCAAATTCTTAGGCTGGGACGGCTACAGCGACGTTCCGTTCCCCGAAGTCAGCGACGAAGAGAAGAACAAGTCCAGCTACGAGCCGCCGACCTACAGCGTTGAACGCCACCACTTCAGCGTCGAAGGTCCAGACAACGCCCTGTACCGGGTCGACGTGCAGGTTGCCATCGACGAATCAACAGGTCCGCACATCATCGGCGACCCTTCCCTCATGCCGCGGCCGATCACTGAAACCGATTTTCAACCCGACTCTCCGTGGCCGGGGATGACTGACTCGGGCAATGTCCCCGACTCGGTCAACACGGCAATCGTGTCCTGGCAGAAAGCGTTCGTCTCCGGAAACAGTGACGAGCTGCGCCAGATCGTCGGAGATCAGAACGAATCTCACGTGTACTTGCCGCTGGCAGGTGTGGAGTCCGCTGAGGTCGAAGTCACCAATTCGGCGTTCTTTACCGAAAACGAAGACGGAGATGACGTCCCTGGGCCCACGATGCTGGCTCGAGTCGAGATCACACCAACATGGGCCAGCACCGGCGCAAGCGCCACAGACCAGACCGCTCAGATGCCCGTACTGACTTATGACCTGCTCATCACTGACGCTCAATCGGGTTCACCGAAGGTCGTCGCCTGGGGCGGTCCCGGAGAGGGGCAGGAATTGAAGAAGTATGGCAACGCTGTCACCGGAATGAACGACCAGATTGTCCGCGGAGATGACGCCAATGGATCCGACGACACGACCGGTGAAGATTCGTCCGGTGACCAGCCCGGCGATGACGTAGCACCACTGCCAGACGGTGAGGACTCTGCCTCCGATGCCGACGCTGACGGCAATCAGTAACTAGACGCGACAACGAGGAGAGGCACATGGCGAAGAAGAAGATGAATGCCCTGGAAGTTGCCCAGTCACCACTGTGGCCGACTGCAATCAAGTCCCGCTACAGGGACGGGCGCATTCGCACGATCAATGACGGCGTGTGGTTGGTGCGCAAAATCCCGCTCATGCCCATGACGGATGCGAAGTCCGATGAAGAGCGCTACGCCGCGGGTGTGCCGATCATGAATGCCACGCAGGAGCTCGCTCACATCACTGCGACGTTTGGCAAGAATCGGGCACTGAACAAGTCGGGATACCGTGTCGTGAAGTTCCTGTCGATTAACACTCCAGTCCTCTACCGAGCACCGAAAGATCACCCCATTCGGTCAAAGCTCAACGAGTGGTTTGGTGACAAGGTTGTGCGCGAGAAGATCTGCGTCATGGCCGTGAAGCTCGTTGATTCGCTGGGTGCAGGCCGCGATATCAAGGGCGCTATGGATTCGGCGTGGCAATCCTTTGTCACCGGTGGCATCCCTCTAGAAGACTTCGACCGAGATGCAGCCATCGTCTCCAATGCCCTTCACCGAGCAGGTTTGGTCGCCCCAGACGAAGGCGAAATGCGCATCCTTGATGCCTGGTGGAATCACGGATCTCATTCAGATACCCCGTTCATGCCTCACTCTGACCACCTGCATGTCTTCTCCGACACTGATTCGATGGCTATTGCCGATCGTGCCGGCCTTGACGACTGCTCGAAGTGGCCAAGAATGCAAGGACAGTTCTCCGTCAGCTTCGCGGCTGTTTCATCAGTCGACATCGAACCGACGGACAAGTTCACCGCAATCAGTCCAGAAGCCTCATGGGCGTCCCAGCTGACTCAGTCGGGTGCCCTGGTGGTCTCGATTTCAGGCCGGATCGAACCGGCGAAACAGACGCGGTCTGAACTGCGTCGCAACCGCAAGAAGTACATGGAGGACATCAAGGAACGCCAGGAACAAGGCGCGATGAGCCAGGCTGATGAGGAAGAGCACCATGGGATGCTCCAATCGATGGAAGGCGCCTATGCCGGACGCGGGGCACCGGCGACAATCGTCGATTGCTCGATCGTGGTCGGGTTCTCGGGCAAAAAGGACTTCTCGCTCATGGGCAACGATTCCATCGTCGAGCTCAACCCGATGATCAATCGCCAGCCGCAGGCCATGGCTGAGACCTGGCTGGGCTCGTCAGTGCGTGCCAACCCTTACGCTCAAGAGCTGCCGATGACGACCATCGCCGCCTCGGGAATCAACGACCTCTCGCGCGTCGGCGACAAGTCAGGTGCCAGTGTGGGACTGACCGAACGTGACTCGCGCATGGCCTATCTTTCGCCCACCGCGGCGTCGAATAAGGACGGACTGCCCGTGGCGCTCGTGCCGGGCGCGACTGGGAGCGGCAAGTCACTGCTGCTTCTGTGGTTGGCTCACCAGTTCTCTTTGATGAAGCGTCCCAACATCATCATCGACCCCAAAGCCCTTGGAGTGAACACTCCGATTGTCACACCTTCCGGGTGCAAGACGATTGCAGAACTCCAGCCCGGCGACGAGATCATCGATTCCACCGGCAATGTTCACCAGGTGACTTCGAAGTCGAAGATCTTCACCGAAGACGAAACCACTGTCTACCGCGTCCACACGGGCGATGGTCAGTCCACCATCGCTGACGGTGCGCACCGGTGGATCATCGTTGACGGCGGCAACCGTCGAGTCATGACCACATCGCAGATCCTGACTGAATATGGGGAGCATCCGTTCGCCACTGGTGACATCTGCCTGCCACTGCCCGAACCGCTCGTTGGCCGCGAGACTGACCTCCCTGTCGAACCGAAGACTCTCGGCTCCTGGATCGCCGGTGATGATGTCGGTGACGCCGTCTCTGCCGTTTGGCCAGAAATGGCAGCACGCAGTCCTGAATCACGCATGATTCCGGCTGCTTACCACCGCTCCAGCATTGTCCAACGTCAGAGTCTCATCGCACCAATCCTCGCGCGGCTGGGTACAGTCGCCGGCAGTGGTCGAGTCACCATTGATATGACGGCCAGCGTGGCCAAAGACGATCTCGTCGACTTCATTCGCACTTTCGGATACCGCGTCTTCACCACCGATGAGGTGATCACGTTCGTCGCCGATAGAACACTGAACGTGTTCGCCGACGACGGCTTGGCTCTTCCCGAGGCTGTCCCAGACTCCGAGCGCGCGATGCCAGTGGTCTCGATCTCCGAAGTCGACTACGAACCCGTCCAATGCATCTCCGTTGATTCTCCCGACCACTCGTATCTCACAGGTGGCTTCCTCGTCACCCACAACACAGGTTCGGACCATTCGCAGGCGGTGCTGGCCTCTGGTGGTCAGATTGCAAGCTTGGATGACATTTCCAAGTCCGATGGTGTCTTTGACCCGATCCGGTTCATGATGAAGCAGAACACCGATAAGGGTGAGGCTGGTTCCGTCCAGTCAGCTGCCGATCTTGCCGCTTCAGCGATCTTGCAGATCAACCCTTTCGGCCGCGACGCCGATGACTACGAGGTTCTCCTCAACAGGGGCCTGTTGTTCGGCGTCGACAATGGCGCCCAATGTACGGGGCAGGCGCTGAGTTTCGTCGAAGCTAATCTGGGCGAACTCGCTCACACCGATCGAGACCGTGAGGACTTCATCCAAATTATCTCCCGTATCCGTCAGGCGACGCACTCCCCGGCAATCCGGTCGGTCATCGGGATGGACCCAACAACAGCGCCGCTGGGTGTTGCTGAGGGAACGACATTGATCAAAGTCGGAGAATCCCACCTCGACCTACCGCAGCCAGGTCATGACCCCCAGAGTATGCAGCAGCGTGCGGCGATGGCGTTGGTGCGCATGATGGTCTACGGATCGGCCATGGCCCTGACCGGACGCGGGGGAGTCCTTCACCTTGATGAGGCGTGGACGTTCCTGCAATCCTCAGCCTCGGAGGTCGAGCGACTTGGTCGCCTGGCACGAAGCCAGGAGGTTCTGCCGATCTTTTACTCACAGAGAGTCAAAGATGCCGTCGATGCAGGTCTGAGTGGTTACATCTCGCGCGGTCTCATCATGCATATCAAGGATGAGACCGAGGCGCGACTGGCCTGCCAGTTGTTCAATCTCGAGCCCACTGAGGAGAGGATCGGGCGCATCACAGCTGAGGATCACATCAGCAATGGCGGTCAGCTCATCCCGAACTTCAATTCGCTCAAGGCTCTGCGTGAGGGTGGCGAAGATGAGGCGGGTGAAGTCATCCGTGGTGCGGTGGCCCTCTACGCGGACCTGTCGGGTGAGCGTGCAGTGCCGACGGAGATCAACATTCCTTCCGAGTTCTTCGAGCTGATCTCGACTAATCCACTCGATATTGCACGCCGCAACGAACGGCTCCATCAGCGCGACGTGTCCAAGATGGCCGTCTGAGGCCCGATTCGGCCACCTGCCTCACGGGCGTGGGTGGCTAAGCCTTTGGCCTTGCAAGATGCATGGTTTCTGTAGCCGTGGCAACTACCTTGTAGACGCCACGGTTGTGTGCTCTACACGAACTCGATATCACGGAGCAAAGTAGCGGATGTCGAGATCGCACAATCCACCCTGCGTGTGAATTGCTTGAATAGGTGGGACTTTTGCGATGACGCGGACGATGCAGTCTGCGTGAGTTGGCGCTGCTCAGAGTTACTGTGAGCTACTTGGAGAAGTCTCGAGTGCGAAGAACAAGAATCCTGGAGACGTGGAAAAATGGTCAAAACCGGCAGGATAGACCTCACGAGCTTCTTGCAACGGTTGGGGCTCAGTAATGCTTGTGACGCGGAAGTCGGCTGAAGCAAACGCATCAAGCATCCCGGACAAGGACTTACGCCAAAAGCGCATCGGAACCCGTTTTCCACCAAACTCCCATTCGAACTCGTAGCTGGTGTTCGCGAAATAGTCTGGTCGAGGCTCTTGAATGGTGTAGCCCACGATCGGATGGTCGATGGAGACAAACAGCCTTCCACCAGGTCTCAGGACTCGCCGAATCTCTCGCAGGGCAGGCTCCCAATCTTCGAGATAGTGAAGTACAAGCGAGGCAACTGCATCATCAAACGTTGCGTTGCCGAAGGGTAGCGGGTCTGTGAGGTCGGCCTGTATCAGGCTGGCTTCGTCACCGACACGCTTCTCGGCAAGCTCGACCATAGCAATACTGGTATCGATCCCGGTTACGGCAGCACCGCGCTCGAGCATTTCTGCAGTAAGCGAACCCGAACCGCATCCGATATCGAGGATATTACGACCTGTTATTGGCCCGAGGAGGTTGAGCATGGCCGGCCGCTCATAGTAGGCGTTTGCGAGGCTGTTGTCGTTTTCCGCCGAGTAGGTTGCGGCGAAGGCGTCGTAATTGTTCACCAGCCCTGGGGCTGACTCTGCTCCCTTGGAGCCTGCGGATTGGTTCGTCATAGGTTCGATCCATTCGTGTTTAATTGGCACTTCTGCGGTACATCGGTTGTCATCCTCGAACCGCCAAACTCCGTACCCAATGTATCCGGGCCTCATTACAAATCAGGGAGCAACTCCACAGTTTCTTGGGCCTGAGTAGCCACGATTGTCAGCGAACTCTATAGAGAGTATGACGACACAGACAGCTACGCAGCCTCTCGGACGAAAGCTCAGCCGCGCTCAGGCCGATGCGGAAATCGCCGCAATTGGCCAGGCCGTACTTTCGGGCGACCTGCCCGAAGAGGCCGGTCGCCGGCAGGTTGCTGAGATCTTCGTAAGCTCCGACGTCGGCGCACAGATCAGCTATCACTTTCGTGCCCGGTCGACCCAAGACATGGTGGACCTTGCCGACTCGGGTCGAGACCTGGTCCTCGACAAGCTGCTCAACGATGCCGTCTTTTACGACTTCAACAAGGCCGACGGGCGCAAGTTCTCCAGCTGGGTCTTTGGCATGATGCTCTCTGCCAAGCCCGCGTTGGAGAAGAAGCACCGCATCGTCCAAGACCGCTACTGCCCTGTCGAGTCTGTCGGTGAGTACTTCGCGGATAACCAGGAGCCGGAGCCGATGTTCACCTCCCCGCCCAAAGTGGAGACCGAAGTGCTGAAGAGCCTCGAACCCGAAGCCGATGTCTTCGAAGAGTTCGCCGACCAGAGCGAACGCTTCCTCAAGCGCTACCGGTCTCGCGAAGAGCGCATCTACGTCTGCGCCCAGTTTCTTCATCGCAAACTCCACCTCCCACCGCTTGTGAGGCCCACTGACGCCGCGGAAAGACTGTCCATTCTGGCTCGCCTGAGGGAGGAGCCGAAGCTGGCCCACCGGTCACTGTTGGCCTTCTATGACCTCATTCAGGGCCGCGAGATCCCCAGTGACATCGGCGACGACCTATTGGCACTGTGGGATGACCTGAGCTTTACAGACGTGAAACGTCTGCTCACGTCAGCCGGGGCCAAACATATCGCCGTCGTCGCCGAGGCGGCCGTCATGCAGTTGCTCATCCCAGCCAAGACAGCTGTGAAGACGATGCAGTCGAATCTGAAGAACATGGTCACGCCCAACGACTCGGCGCAGTGGAAGAAGCTGTCGAAAGACCTCTTCGACTCGTTCCTTGCCAAGGAGTGCGAACCCGCATCCAGGCATTCGCCGTTGTGGAACTCGATCAACGGGGACGAGGACATCCATGCGAAACGCCAGATTCAGGCTGGAGAGTTCAACACGCTGTGCCAGCAGGTCATCGACTTCTCCGGGCAGCCGCTGGGCGAGACGGTCGAGGAAATCACCGGCGTGCTCATCGACATCTGGGAGGAGGCCTATCACCGTGACAACCTCTCGAAAACCTTCGCCGAAGTCATCGGAGAAGACGAGGGTCCGACTGAGACGCAACTTTGCGCATAGATAGATAAAGAGACACCACGATGAAGGTAGGCCCGTGAGCAACCCCAACACGAAGGAACTCAAACTCCCCGCTAAGTTCGACCCGGCCAAACACGCCGCCATTATGGAGCGCAAGGTTAAGGAAGAGCTCGGCAGCGATTGGTCGATCAGTCACATCGACAAGCAGCGGTGGCGCCTTGTCGCCGTGCGTCACACCTCGATGACATCGATGAACGATGAGGGTGAGACGGTCGTTCTTGAGCTGGCCAACGGCACAAAGATGTCAGATGCCCCAGCTATTGCCGCTCGGTTCGAGAAGATGAAACCCGGCTACTACCTGACGAAGTTCGAACCATTCCTCAAGCCTGGCCGAGCCACCATGCAGAAGTTCGACAAGGCCACCAAGCGCGCCCGAGGCGCTGTTGCCAACGCCCTCGGCGTCCAACCCTGGGCGATTGTCATCACCACCCGATCTGATGGCGGATACGACCTTGAGCTGCCAGATTCTTACACGCCGTCCAAGCACGACGAGAAGCTTGAAGAAGTCGCGACAGACATTGTGGGCGGACCCGGTTGGTTCACCCGCATTGACCCTCGTTCCCTCGAAGCTTCCATCATCCCCTCGGACCCGCCGACTTTCTCCCAGTTGATCCCGTATCCCACTGACGACGAGGTCACTGCGTTCGCGCCTGGGTCGAAAGAGTGGGCGAAGATTCCACTAGGAGAACGCTTGCCGGCACCGGGGGAGAAACACGGCGAACCCTTCACCATCGATTTCGAATCAGGGATGCACTCCATTGTCCTGGGAACGAGCAACTCGGGAAAATCGGTATTCCTCAACGACATCGTCGCCGGAGTGCTCTCTCGGGGCGCCGAACTGGCGATCATCGACACCCCGGCGAAAGCTGTCGACTTCACTTGGTGCAAGAAATATGTCCGCCCCGAAGGGTGGGGATGTGAATCGATCGATGAAGCGGCCGCAGTAATGTCGAAGATTTATGCCGAAGGGGATACGCGGGCGAAAGTACTGAAGAAGTATGACGTTCAGAACTGGACTCAGCTGCCGGCAGATGCACCAGAGGCAACAACGATGCGCCCCATCTTCCTCATCATGGACGAGGTCACCGGCCTGTGGGCTTTGGATTCGGTGCCCAAAGGCCTCGATAAGGATCATCCGATGCGGATTGAAGCTCAGGATACGAACACGTCCAAAGAGGTGTTGAAACTCAAATACGCCAAGACCGCCGCAGAAATGCGGTTCGTGGGCATCAAGCTCGTCCTCTCAACGCAGGTCGCTTCGACTGATACCGGAATCGGCACGGCACTGAGGACAAATCACCAGAACAAGATCCTCCTCGGCGTAAACCCGACTGAGGGCAACCGAAAGCTGGTCTTTCCTGATCCTGCCGCGGTGCCGAAGGTGCCAGAGCACATCAGGTCCAACGCCAAGGTGGGCAAAGGCGTGGGGACGGCCGCCAACGAGGGGGATGAGGCGTGCGTGTTCAAGCCCTACTTCGCTTCGCCGAAGTCCCTGGGAGACTTCCTCGAACGTTGCCAGGTGCCCACCTTCGAGGGGCAGAGACCGACACGGGCCACGATGGAGCAGTTTGTCCCCACCTCAGGCCCGTCCGACGACGGGGACGAGACCGCCAAGCGTCGCAAGAAAATGGAGGCTGAAGCCATGATCGACCCTGAAACCGGGGAGAAGATGACACCTTTCGAATACGCGAACAAGCAAAAACGACTGTCAGTGCGCAAAGGCGACGCTGACAAGATGAGCGGAGAAAACCAGTGAAAGAAAACAACAGGAAACGCAAGGCCGTCCTTGGCGCGGCCGCTGCTGCCAGCCTCGCCGTCGTGCTCGCCGGTGGATATGCCATCAGCGAGCAGGTCAATGACGAACAGGCTCAGTCCGACAGTGGCGACTACAAGCCGAAATACACGATCAACGCCGATGATGAGCCGACCAAGAGCCCATCGAGCGATGGCGAGGACAACCGGGCGGCCCCACACGATCCCAGTGACACGTCGAGGCTGCCCGACCGTAACGACGGTGATGATGGCAGGTATGGACCTGAACGTGGTGACGAGCCCGGTCAGCAGAACTACGCCCTGCCAGACACCAACTCAGGTCTACCAGAGCTCCCGGATCCAACTGGTCCAAAGACCGATGACAAAGAAGACGATAAGTCAGACGATAAGCGTGGCGCTAAGGATCAAGACAGCGGCGGCACGACCGAAGATCCTGACGACGTGTCGCAGCCACCCGGCGACAACGGTGGGTCCGACTCAGGTGCAGGCGATGAACCTGGCGACGGCAGTTCTGACGACACACCCGGAGACGGCACCGACGACCCCGGTGATGGCGGTTCTGATGGGTCCGACGACAACCCCGGTGGCGGGACCGACGAGCCCGGCGATGGAGGAGACACCCCTGGAGACGGGGGCGGCTCTGACGGCGAAGATCCTGGCCCCGGCGATGGCGGAGGCAATGACGGCGGAGGTGACGACGGCGATGGATCGGATAACCCCGGAGACGACGGTGATGGCGGAGACGACGGTGGTGATGACGGACATGGCCCCGTCGACGTCGCAGACCTCGTTGACTTCATCAACGACAAGCGTGGCGACTCACCATTCACCACCCCGGACAAGTTCTCAACCGAAGCCCCGGACGCTGACTTGTATGAGAAGCACGAGTCCAAAGACATCGTGGTCACTGATGCTGACGGCACACCACTTGGAGTGTGGTCGGAAATGGACTTCGCGCAGAAGCGGGAGTTCCTCAAGAATTACCCGAATGCCGATGATCTGACTCTCTATGGTGTCGGCGATGGTGAGAAGTCGACCATGACGATCACCGAGTACCGCCTCAAGCCACCGGAGGCAGAAGATGACCACTACAGCGTCGATGCAGGTTCGTCTGTGAAGCTGACGTTTGATGACCTGACGAAGAACGACAAGGTCCTCGACAGTGAAGTCACCGAAGTCACCGGCGACGACGTCAAAGGTCTGACGTGGGATGCCAATTCCGGTGAGATCACCTTCGACGCCTCGGAATATGAGCCCGGCGAAGAAGTGACGTTCACCTACAAGGTTCGTCATACCCAGGATCGAGACAAGAATCGCTCCGGTCAGAATGACGAGGCTGAAGGAAAGGTCACCATCACCATTGGTGAGGACGGCAAAGCCCACGCCAGCGCCCCAGCCGAGAAGTCCAAGAGCGCCGAGCTCGCGGATGCGAAACCAGACGATGATGAGAAGTCGGCCGAAGCTAATGAAACCTCATCTGATGACGCTGATGATTCCAAGTCTTCAGATGAAGCTGGCGATAACGACGAGAAGAAGCCAGATTCCATGGTGAAGGTCTCGAACGATATGGCGATCGCACCGGTCGACGAAGAGGATTCTGAGGACTCGGACGAATCCACCACCGAGGATGATGCCGGCAAAGGCTCAGAGAAGGTATCGAACGATATGGCCCACGGGACTGTCGAGGACACTGAGTCGACTGATGACGATGAGTCGCAGAAGCCTGATGCCAGCGGTGAAGAGGCGCCCAAGGACGAGAAGTCCGATGACGATCAGAAGCCGGTCGCTCCTAAGGCTGTCGATACTCAGCCAGCTAAGAAGAAGGTCGATTCCACGGGCGACAGCTCGTCGAAGAAGAAGTCGAGCAAACCAAAGGGCACCGAGACTCAGCCTGCCGAGAAGCCAAAGTCTGAACCTGCACCGAAGGCCGTCAACACACAGCCCGCTAAAAAGAAGGCAGCTCCGGCACCCAAGGCTGAGGCTCCGAAGAAGGCTGTCGCTAAGGCTCCGACGAAAACGGTGGAAAAGCCAGCAAGCTCACCCACAGCGCCAAAGGCACCCGTGGCAAAAGCACCAGTGGCCAAGGCTCCCGAGAAATCGAGTAGCGCGACGACGAAACGTGCCTCGAATCCGAAGTCGCTTCATTCTCCGTCCTCGGTTCCGAAGGCTCCGGCGAAATCAGACGGCGGTACGAGTGCCGAGAAGGCGCCCGCACCAAAGGCGAAATCCGGCCAGTCCACCGGTGCCTCAGCGTCTCCATCGGGGGCCAAGTCCTCGGAGCCCAGCCGCTCGAGTCCAGCCCCATCGAAAGGTGGCGGACAAACATCAGGTGATGGGGCATAGACCTAGTGAACGCAATTTCAACTCAGAAGGACACACCATGACAATCATCGACAACGACACCGACCTGACCGCACTTCCCTTCGTCGTCATCACCCTCGACAAGGACACCCAGGAGACGGAGTACCACGGCTGCAAATCTGCCTCCGAGGTCCTCGACTTCGTCATCGACGGCTACTCTGACCTCGATGACACGGAGGCGCTCAAGGCCCGCATCTCTCTGATCGAGGATTCGGTCATTCCGGTCATCGCCGAGCTTATCTACGGCGGCTATCTTGCCGAGAACGGGCAGAAGCATCTGGAGCAGCGTGACGAGGAGATTCTGCTGTCGCGCTTCAAGGATGATTTCGAAATCATCGACTGGACGCATGAGGAGATCCCGCTCATCGTTGCCAGCACACAGTTCTCGCCGAACACCGATACTCCACGACCTACGGGCAATGTTGAGATCATCGAGGTCGACAACGAACTAGCTGTCATCCGTGCTCTGGCCAGCAAGAAGATCCTCAACGTGCTGGAGAACAACGGCTGAGGAAGACCGGACGAGTCCCTGCACCTGTCGACTGCGCCGAGAATCGGCGCATAGATAGGGGTAGGGACTTTTTCGTATCAACACACGGAGCACTGAATATATGGCTGATGAGACGACTTCCAAGGGCAATTCGACGAAAGTGAAGATCGGAGCGATCGTTGCGATTGTGCTTGCGCTACTGGTCACAGCGGTGTCCTGCTCCGTGAATACGCTGCTGTCCGACCCGACTTCTCAGTCGAAGGCCACAGATTCGAAGACGCCGAACCCGTCTTTCACTATCCCCGCCGATGAGGGTGATGAGGGCGACGATGACGAGACGGATAAGTCAGCCTCGAACGAGCCGTCAGACACTTCAAATCCGTTTGGTGACCCAGGCCGTGACAATGCCTCGGGCGGCCAGCCAGATGACGACAGTGACACTTTTGCGATGCCGCAGGCACCTTCGGACAACGCGCCCTATATTCCTGACCCGACCGGCCCTGGCAGCTCTGATGACGACGAAGAAGACGACAACAAGGGCACGAAAGGCAATGAGGGGGACAAGGGCTCTGATGATCGCGAAGGCAGTTCGCCCATCGTCCCGCCAGGCCCACCGAACCCGAACCCCGGTGATGACGATGATGCCGGCAGCGGTTCGTCGGACGGTGACGATGGCACCAACACTGCTTCAGCTTCATCCTCGGCCAACGCCAGCAACGATTCCGACGGCAGTGGCAGTGACCCCGATTCGAATGCTGAGTCCGATTCTGCCCAGAACGGCAACGATGACGGCAGCGGCGATAACGCTTCATCCGACGCCTCGAGTTCAGACGGTGGCTCGACTGGCTCCGCGGATGGATCCAGCAACAGCGACGGCTCCGACTCCAACGCGAATGGCAATGCCAACACCGGTGGCGGAGACGACGACGGCGAAGATCCCGACCCGCAGTACCCGCCAGTGGCCGAAGATTCGGTAGTCAACGGGCTCAATGACAAGCGCGGCGAAGCTGGGACCACACTGCTCGTGACCAAGGCGCCGGAGGATAAGGACGCCTTTGAGACCTCGGACCCGTTCGGCCAGATCGAGGTCACAGTCACGGACGGCGATGCCATCGATGAGCTGTTGGCTTCAGCTCTCGACCGGTTCAACCTCCTGCGTGACTATGGCGAGGATGCTGTCGTCGTGGTTCATGTCGAGACTGAAGAGAGTGCCGACGGCATTCGCGTCAGCGTCAGTTACGAGGTCTTCACTCCGATTGAGCCTGTTGCCGAAGACGATGAAGCCACCATTGACACTGCGAAAGACGATTCAGTGCTCATCGATGTCACTGGCAACGATGACTTCCGCGGTGACATCACTATCGCAATTGTCGATGCTCCAAAGAATGGCCAGGCAGCCGTCGAAGGCACCTCAATCCGTTACACACCAGACGGCGGAGACTCAACCAGCGATTCGCTGAAATATTCGCTCACTGACTCCCGCGGCAAGACCGCAGAGGCGAAGGTGACGATCACCATCGAGAGGCATGATGAGTCCAGCGAGCCAGAGCCAACAAAGTCAGCTCCAGTTTCGGTGCCGACTGCACCGTCAGCGAAAGAGTCAGCTCCAGCTCAGTAGGTGTGATTGACGGTGGAGGTGGTGCCAACTAGTGCTCGTACCGAAACCATGAGTATTTCGCGGTGTTGCTGAAGACGTTTCGTAGCCCACTCATCATGTGTTGAGTGGGCTCGAAGCGCAGAAGATGCGTACTGCCAGGCGGTGACCTGACCGAGCAATAGAGCAAGCACGTCGACTGCGTTGTCACCAAAGAATTCAGTGAGGGCGGCGACCTTAGGCGCGTAGGCCTCGATCTCATCGGCCGAGGCCTCAGCTCTTTCCAAGTTCGCCCATGAAGTGAGTCGCAGAATCTCCGGGTGGGCGACGAGATAGTCGAAGAGTGCTCCTGCATACGCAGGTAGGTCTTCGGCAGTGAAGGGCACCTCCTCAGCCATCTCCGTCAGCGCTGTCGCCACGACCAGATCGAATAGGTCACCCTTCGGTCCGAAATGGACGTAGATCGATCGTTTATTGACCCGCCCTTCATCAGCGATCCGATCCACACGGGCTCCAGCGAGACCGAATTGCGCAAACTCGGCACGCGCTGCGCTGAGAATACGTCGCTTGGTGTCAGTGGCATCTGGTGGCATGTCCCCAGTCTAAAGGTAACCATCTAGTTATTGACGCCGGGGTCGTCATGTGACAAGCTTTCGTCCGTAAGTATCCAGATAGTTACCTAAGGAGTAGCCATGTCCCAGAAGATCCTCATCACCGGTGCCAGCAGCGGATTCGGTCAGGGAGCCGCACTTGAACTCGCCCGGCAGGGCAACGAGGTGATCGCAGCAGCTGAGACTTGGCCCCAGGTCCGAAGCCTTCGTGCTGATGCTGTCGCAGCTGGAGTCGAGCTGACAGTCATCAAGCTCAACCTGCTCGACAGTATCGATGTCGCACATGCAGGAACATTCGACGTGGACGTGCTCGTTCTCAACGCTGGAGTCATGGAGGGCGGAGCCGTCGTCGACATTCCGATTCAGCGCGTGCGGGAATCGTTCGACATCAATCTGTTCGGGCACCTCGAACTGGTCCAGGCAATTGTGCCGAAGATGATCGCCCGCAAGAGTGGTCGAATCGTGTGGACGTCGTCCATGGGCGGGATACTCGTCGTGCCATTCCTTGGTGCCTACTGTGCCACCAAGCACGCGATCGAAGCTGTCGCCGGTTCGATGAAGGCCGAGCTCGAGCAATTCGGAATCAAGGTTGCCACAGTCAATCCAGGTGTCTTCGGAACCGGGTTCAACGACACTGGCGCCGAGAGCTACGTGCAGTGGCACGATGCCGGCACCGCACACGTTCCGATGCCCGATTTTGGCCCCTCGCTGGCGGATCAGGCGGATCCACAGGAGATGGTCGATGCAATGGTCGAGACAGTCATCTCCGATGACCCGGACTACCGGACGATGAGACCGCTGGAGACCATCGAGGCCGCCAAGCAGTGGCAGGAAACTGAGTGGACGCAGAAGGCCTGAGGCCAGTCATCATCAGAAAGGATTTGAACAATATGTCACGCCCCACGATCACCCTGGAAGCCGCGAGCAAGATCATCGACGCCGGGCAAGAGAAGGCGCGCGATCTCGGCTTGAATGCCGTCTTTGCAGTCCTCGACGGCGGAGCGAACCTCGTCGCCTTCCAACGAATGGACGGAGCTTGGTTAGCGTCCAACGATCTTGCACTGGCGAAGTCTCGGACCTCGGTCATGTTCGAAGCACCGAGCGAGGCCCTGAACTCGCCACTACAGGTTGGAGAGCCGTTCCCACACTTTGACCATACGAACGGAGGGCTCCTTCTCATGGGCGGGGGAGTCCCGATAGTCGACGACGAGGGACAGCTCATCGGCGGGCTCGGAGTCTCGGGTGGGACTCCGGAACAGGATGCCGAGATCGCCCGAACAGCCATCAGCTAGGTAACAGCCACGGCGCATGGTTGTACGTCGAGCGAAGCGTTGAAGTAATCAACAGGTAAGTGGGGAATCGAGTCATCTCGGTTCCCCATTTCTCTATTCAACGACAGCACTTCATTCGGCCAGGAGGCACTATGGCGACCGCGCCAAGACAGAACCCGTACCCGCGCAACTGGGAAACGCTTACCGCCACCACTGGTGATCACGAGCTTTAAGTCATCTTCGACAACGGAGATTACCGGCATCTGCGTATGAGCAAGCCCGGAATATTGGCCTGGCACTGGGAGATTCTCACTGCGCCCGGATATCTAGCTTTCGTCGGCGACATCGGAGTCCAGTCGATCTTTCGCCGAACTACCGACATGCTCGGCTTCTTCAATACTCGAAGCTACGGGGATCTGTACGGCGACGGCTCACCCTTTATGAACCTGGGGTATTGGGAGGAAAAGGCCGGCCCCCACATGCAGCCCGTCACCCGAACGTTCGATGTGGATCACGCGGTCGGTGTCGTGCGCGATTCGATCGATGACCTGGTGGCTTCCGATGAGATCGCCGCGGTGCACGGGGATGAGTTGATCGTCGCGGCGAGAGACGCTGCCAACCTTGAACCGGATACGCAATCGTTCGGGGCGTTGCTCTACGAGTCTGAGCACCTCAATGATCTGGCTTCCGAAGCTAAGGTTGAGACTTTCCACCCACAGTTTCTCTACACTTGTTTCGCCCTGGCGACGATCGCTAACAGTTATGTCGACTACTGTGATGAGAAGGGGGACTGATGCAGGGTTAGGTGACATCTAGTCTGGCTTGTTTGAAAGCAAGTCTGGAAGGATAGACACCATGCCACAGCCCTACCCGAAAGAATTCCGCGATGACGTCATCCGCGTCGTCCAGACCAGGGATTCTAAGACGACGATCGGACAGATCGCCAAGGACTTCGGAGTCCACGAAGGCACCATCAACAAATGGATCCGCCAAGCCGAGATCGATGCCGGCAACAAGCCCGGCAACACCACCGACGAATCAGCAGAAATACGAGAGCTACGGCGCCGGACTCGATTGCTTGAGCAGGAGAACGAGGTCCTGCGCCGCGCGGCCGCCTATCTGTCACAGGCGAACCTGCCGTCAAAAGGCTCTACCCGCTCGTGAGAGAGCTCGCCGCCGACGGGATCCCCGTCGCGGTGTCGTGCCGGGTCTTGAAGCTCTCCCGCCAGCCTTACTACCGGTGGCTGGCCGCGCCTGTCCCTGATACCGATCTCGTTGAGGCATATCGGGCCAATGCGCTCTTCGATGCCCACCGCGATGATCCCGAGTTCGGGTACCGATACCTCGCTGACGAAGCCGAAGCGGCCGGCCAGCCCATGGCGGCACGCACTGCGTGGCGGTTATGTTCGTCCAATGACTGGTTCTCCGCCTTCGGCAAGGGCAGAGCCAAGAACGGGAAGAAGCCGGGACCACCGGTCCACGACGATCTATGCGCGGTTGTCGATGCCGACGGACGGACCAGACACGAGTTTCGAGCTGATGGCCCGAACCAGCTGTGGTTGACCGACATTGTGCGCCACGAGGCGCTGTTGAACCGAGTGGAGGTGAGAGACCACCACCGCCTGGCTGTCGCAGCAGCCAGGTGAAGTTGAGGGCAGCCTGAACTCCGGGATGGGAGCGAGGGCGGGAAGCAGCCCTGACAACGCCGAGACGATTCCAGTACTGCCAGATGGGTCGGGCTCGGCTAACACGACGGAGAGGTACACGCATAGGAACCAGTGTCCGAACGCTCCTCAAGTCAGACCACCGACTCGAAATCTGGTGGATCGGGGTCGGGTTGCATCGCAGACCGAGGCTGGTGTGCCAGTCGAGGGAACTTCCGGATCGGAGAATGTCGCCGGTCCGGGAGGCCATAGTGAAAGCCTGCGGCGTAGCTATGGCGAGGATGCAGGAGTAAAGCTGGGTACCGATCCCGTCAATCGGTTGAATAGTGAACGTGGGAACCCCGCCGCTGGTCCCTGCTGACCACGGATTCCATGCGTGGTCGGCAGGGAAGGTCCGTCGCCGACTGATACCAGTGGTGTGGGGGCGGAGAGTCCGTAGTAGTCCGAGGTCGGGAAAGCCGACCACATGGCGAAGGGACTCAGTGCCGATTCCGCAATGAAAGTAGGGATGAAAAGGAGGGACACCGGTGAATACGGGTGTGTCGGGGCCAGTCGATATTACTTCGGCATGGCATCGAGTACTTACGATCCAGACGAAATTGCACCAATGGGCGCGCACCGATCCGGGGCGTGTCTTCGATGATGTGTTCAACCTTGTCCACGATCCGGCCTTCCTCGTAGCAGGGTGGGATCGAGTGCGGGGTAACAAGGGCGGTCGGACTGCTGGAGTCGATGGGGTCGCACCCCGGTCCCTGCTTCATGGTCAGGCCGTTGAGGTGCTCACTATGATTCGCCGCCAGGTGAAGACTGGTGAGTTCCGACCCTTGCCGGTGCGTGAGCGCAGGATCCCGAAGTCGAATGGGAAGACTCGTTCGTTGGGGATTCCAACGCTGGCCGACAGAGTGGTGCAGGCGTCGCTGAAGTTGGTGCTGGAACCGATCTTCGAGGCGGACTTCTATCCGTCCTCGTATGGGTTTCGGCCGCGTCGGCGTGCGCAGGACGCGATTGCTGAGATTCATAAGTTCACGTCGAGGCCTTTGAATTATGAGTGGGTCTTCGAGGCTGATATCACTGCGTGTTTCGACGAGATCGATCACACTGGTCTGATTCAGCGTTTGCGTGGACGAATCACGGACAAAAGGGTCCTGGCTCTGGTCAGAAGGTTCCTCAAGGCAGGCATCCTCAGCGAGGATGGTGTCAATAGGAACACTCACACCGGCACCCCGCAAGGAGGGATACTTTCACCACTTCTGGCCAATATCGCCTTGTCTGGGCTTGATGATCACTTCCAAAAGAAGTGGGAGTCGCTGGGTCCGAGCTGGACGCGAGCGAAACTGCGCCGTAGGGGCATCCCGGTGATGAAGCTGATCCGGTACGCGGATGACTTCGTTGTCCTTGTCCACGGTTCGGTCGAGCACGTGGAGGCACTGTGGCACGAGGTGGCTGAAGTGCTCGCGCCGATGGGTTTGCGCCTATCGGTGGAGAAAACGAAAGTGACTCACATTGATGAGGGGTTCGACTTCTTGGGCTGGCGCATCCAGCGTCGGATGAAGAGGGGAACCAGCGGTCAGGCTCAGGTGTATACGTATCCGTCGAAGAAGTCTCTGGCTTCGATCAAGGAGCGTATGCGCGGTCTGACTCGCAGAGCGCAACATCGGACGCTGGCCGATCTTCTCCGCCGGGTGAACCCGGTGTTGAGAGGGTGGTGTGCGTATTTCCAGCATGGGGTGTCGAAAGCGACATTCAGTTACGTTGACCATTACGCGTTCTGGCGGATCGTCAATTGGTTGAATAAGCGTCACCCCAAGCTGAATAAGCATACTGTGGTGCGTCGTTTCCTCCCTGGATGGGAGATACGGACGGAAGGAGTCGAGTTCTTCCGGGCCTGTCGGGTTCCAGTGACTCGCTATCGGTTCCGGGGAACTCGTATTCCCACGCCATGGGACAGTGCTGCGGCTTGATTGGCATGGAGAGCTGGATGCTCAGGAATGGGCACGTCCGGTTCGGAGGGCGGGCCGGGGAAACTTACCAGTCGTGAGGCTGGCAGAGCGCCCCGGTCCGACCCTACTCGGAGCACCATACGAATGAGGGCAAGCTGTACCTCTGCGCGGTCAAGGACGCCTACTCCTCGCGCATCGTCGGTTATTCGATCAGTTCGAGGATGAAGGCCCGGTTGGCTGTTGATGCCCTCGAGATGGCTGTCACCAGGCGCGGTGACGTGGCTGGATGCGTGACGCACAGCGACCGCGGCAGCCAGTTCCGGTCGAAGAAATTCACTCGGGTTCTGGCCTGTCATGGCATCATCGGGTCGATGGGACGAGTCGGCGCAGCGGGCGATAACGCGGCCATGGAATCGTTCTTCGCCCTGTTGCAGAAGAACGTTCTCGACCGTCGCAGGTGGGCCACCCGTGACCAGCTGAGAATCGCGATCGTGACGTGGATCGAGCGGACATATCACCGACGTCGCCGACAAGCCCGGTTGGGTCGATTGACACCAGTAGAGTACGAAGCAATCATAGAGCCAGTTGCTCTCGCAGCATGACACTCACGCTGTCACCCTTCTTTGCATCAGTCCCGAGCTTCATGAAACGTGGCCCCTGTCCCGTGAAACGAAGCTGGGCAAGATGCCCCGTCGTGACGCAAAGCTCGTCAGCCAACTGTGCCGGTGTCAGGATCTCGCGATCCGTAGCGATCATGCTCATGTGTCTATTCCTCAGTTCCTCAGCAGGTCAATCATCAACCTGATTTTTGCGGTCACCATCAATACGTGCGGCAAATCGCGATAGGAACACGGTGCAACGAAATTTTTTGTGAGACAGCTAGGCAACAACCGATTTCGACAGCAACCTCTGAATGGTCGACTTCGAGGTGCCTAAAGTATCGGCGATCTCCCGGTGAGATTTTCCGGCCTGCTTCATCTCTACAACAGCGTCGACATCGACGGGTCTGGACGAATCTGTTGCGGCTTTAAGGACCGGTGATTTGTGAGGCGAGCTCATTGCAGCCACAGGTGGCGCGGGAGATATTTCAGCCGCCGCTGTGGCGGATCGGTCGACTCGGGCACGTTCTGCGCGGCGCCTGGCGGCATTGAAACCTTGTGGGGGCGCTACGGCGACAGATACTGCTGTGTGAGTGGAGATAAGGCACGCAAGTGGCATGAGACTAGCGATGAACGAGCCAACAACGAGGGCAGGGAGTGTCGTGGCTGTCGAGTTGCCGTCGCTCAGTGCGTGAGTGGCATTGGTGATCATCGACACGACAGTGAAGAAACCCACCGACGACCAGGCAAGCCGGACGCCTTCCCCGCGGGCCCTGGCAACGACAGCTGCGACGGTGAAGACGAGGATCGAGAGATCAACGACGATTGGTACTGCCGGACGCAACGGACGAGGGATCCCCGCCCACCCGGCAGCGGCGATGAGGCCGGTGAAGGAAACAGCGAAAGAAGCCACGGCGACGAGCACGGCCAGCAAGAGCGCCGAGGCCGCCATTGAGTCTGATTCAGGTTTAATCCGCCGCACGTGAGCTGACAATAGCAAAACCGCCTGACATGAGACAGAATCAGGCGGTTTTTCGTGTAAGTAGGGTCCTTAGTGCGCTCGGCCCGTGCGGGTCAAGAATCTTCGGGCGGCGCATCTCTTTTTTCGCGGAGCTCATTGATCCTGGCTGTGGCTTCTCTCAGCTCGTCGTGGGGTTGCCGTCCCTGGTCGAAGGACACTGATGACAGCGATTTCGCTTGAAGCTCCAGTTGATCGACCTTGTGTTGTTCCACATTGATGTCCAGATCAATCCTCTCGCGTGGAGTGCGGATATCTGGAGCATCGAATTTGTCCCAAATCTGCTTGCTGACCGGGATGACGCGTTCAGGATCAGTCGGGTGCTCGATTAAATGCTCAACTTTGTTTCCGTTGAAGTATGCGACTTTACCCGGCACCCCTTCGTTGACGACTGCATACATCGACTTGGGAGTGCCATCAATGTTGACGGCCGTTCGTATCAGCTTCTGTGACTGATTGGTGGTGAGCTTAGGTGTGAACCCGGCATATTTTGGCCGACGGCGGTGGGCCTTGGCTTCAGCATCGCGCTTTTGAGCAGACTCATCAGCTTTGGCCTCCCGCTCGGCGTGCGTTCCGTAGAGCCGGACCTTTTCAGGATCATCATCATCTCGGAACTCGGGGGTGCGCTCGTTGTCGGGCACCCGCTCGCCGACGACCGATTCGGCTTCTGACCCAGATCGTCCCGCTACCAAGGAACTGAGACGGCCACTGCCAGCGATCGCAACGGTAATTACGCTCATAGCAGTAGCTGGTAGCGAGACAACATATCGGGCAGGCATAGTGACATGCATGCAGATCCTTATCCTGGGCGGAAGCGGCCAGCTCGGCCGACAGCTGGTCCACCTCTTCGTCGACGCCGGCCATGACGTGACCTGTTTGGCACGAGGCACTCAAGCAGTGCCCGAGTCGGCCGTCTTTGTCCGAGCCGACCGCGACCGTACTGACGGGCTGAGAGAGGTGGCGGGGCGTCAGTGGGACGCTGTCGTGGATCTGGCGACGCAGCCCGGACATGTCCGGAGTGCGGTGGTGGAGCTGTGGGCGCAGCACTGGATCTATGTATCCTCTCTGAATGTTTACCAGCGTGGTGATGTCTGCGAGCAGGACGAGGATTCTCCAATCCATGAACCCCTGGCCGCAGACACACTCTCGGCCATGCAGGACTACGGGTCGGCCAAGGTCGCCTGCGAGGACGCTGTCCGCGCGGGAAACGAGTCCTGCACGATCATTCGAGCTGGCTTGATAGCCGGTGACGGCGACGATACGGGGCGCAGCGGCTATTATCCGTGGCGGTTCGCCCACCCCACTGGTGACGACGTTTTGGTGCCCGATGATCTTGAGTTCCCAATCGCGATGATCGACGTCAAGGACCTGGCTGCTTGGATGGTTCACTGCGCCGAAGAGTGCATCATTGGTACCTTCAACGCCACAGGTCCCAGGCTGACGTTGGGCGAAGCGATCCAGGTCTCTCGTCGCACCGCTGACAGCCACATTCCCGCTAGGCCCGTAGTGGGCACTGTGCTTGCACGTGCGAATGTCAGTCCCTGGATGGGTGGCGACAGCCTGCCGTGGTGGCTCCCTGACCCCGCAATGCGGTACGCGGCTACTGCCGATACTCGCCGTGCCCGGCAGTGTGGACTCACCCTCAAGCCTTTGGAAAAAACTCTCTTGGACGCTCTTGTATACGAGGAGTCACGGGGCGGGCCTGTCGGTGCCGGACTCAGTGATGAAACCGAGCGACGCGTCCGTGAAGCTGTGGTCGTCGGCGACTGAACGCGGCCCAGCGCTCACCATGATCCGATAGGTGGTCTTTCGCGGGACACCTCGATGACTTGCCTGAAACGATGCGTCGCGGCCATCGTCAACGGTGCTCAGGAGGTGCCACTCACGAGTGATGGCCCCGTATCGGGAACCCGTGTCCGGAGAGGTCATGACGGGATCTCCAAAAAGACATGACGGAGCACGATCGGCCATTTAACTCTGTGATAACCGTGCCATTCACCGCTGTGACTCACAGGCTCAGCTCAAGACGGTTCCACCATTGCCCGGCCGCGCGTCTCAAAAACCTGTAGTTGCCTGAGATTGCGAGCGGACCTCGCGTTCAGCTTGATCAACGCGCTGCCCTCGATAGGCTGTGCCCATGGCTGTCTTCGTCCTGTTCTGCATTCCGACCGTCGTGTATCTGGCCGTGCAGTCACGTGGTGAAGACAGGAGCTTCCGTTCAGCCATGACTCGGGCGGGGGTCTCCTGGGGCTCTGCGTCCGCTTATGGCTGGGCGACGCTTCTGCTGCTTCCGCTCGTGCTGTCGGGTTGGCTTGCGATTGTTCTTGTACCGGCGGATGCACTGGAGTTACCCGGGGTCTCGATCGCTCAGCTGACCTCGATCGGAGCTGCAGTCGGCGTGATCTTGCGTGCCGTCGGTGAAGAAGTCTTCTTCCGAGGGTTGGTCAGCGGTGTTCTCTTCCGGAGGCTTGGCTTCGGCTGGGGCAACCTCATCCAGACGCTGATCTTTCTGGTGCCCCACCTGGGGCTGTTACTGGTCGATACGCGCTTGTGGCCTCTTATCCCGGTGCAGTTCGTTGCGGGATGGCTCCTGGGGTGGTTGCGGCACAAGGCCGACTCCTTTGTGCCCGGCGCTGCCGTTCACACGATCGCAAACGTCGCCGCCGGCCTCCTTGCCGCCTGAGCAGTAGGCAACACAGCAACGCGCTCGAATCGCCCCGGCATGGCCAATCTGACCTCTCATCGAAGACAAGCTCGCTGGCCGGTTGGCTGTCGCCCGATTTCGGCATGAGGCCGAGCCATTTCAACATAAGCCACGCCATTTATCGCTGTCAGAACACCGCCATTTAGCGCCGACAATCACAGTGCAGACGACTTCTGACATTCATGCAGTCAACTTCTGAAACTGACAGACACTCTCGTGATCACGACTCTCGATCGCCTTGGCAGATCCACACAGAACATGCTCGCCTTTGCTGAGGCGCTTAGAGCCAGTGGAGCTGGACTGCGAGTCCTCAACCTCGGCGGAGGAGATGTTGACACCGCAACGTCCATGGGATCGATGCTGTTCACGATCATGGCTGCCTTGGCGCAGATGGAACTTGAGATCAAACGTGAACGTGTCATCGACTCAGTCAAGAAACGAAGAGAAGCAGGCCTCGACCTTGGCGGCCGGCCTCGCCGAATCACTGACAGCCAGATCCGCAACGCTGTTCGCTTGGTCGAAAGCGGTGAACCGACAGCCGCGGTCGCACGCGATCTCGGGATGTCTCGTGCAACCTTTTACCGGCGATCTCGGGCGCTGCCCCAATAGACTGGTATCCATGTTGTCCGGCAGGCCAGCATGACTCCTTATCGCGTAAATTGCAGAAGGCACAGCTCAGGATAGGTGGGAACATGGGCAAAGGCGCACGAGCTCGGAAGATCAGGGCAATGGCGGATTCTGTCACGAGCTATTGGCATGGCGGCATCACCGGACTGCGCGTCGGAGATGACATCATACCGATGAGCCAGATTGTCGAAGCTGAATGGGCGAAAATCGGTGACCATTACGACTACGACCCCAACTTCGCGTACATCACGACAGACTACGACCTGGCACATGACACTGCGGTCCGCTCGGCCCAAGGTCTCGGCACAGCCGCCGTGTACCTAGTCCGGCCAGAAGGGGCGACTTCTCACGACGTCGACTACCCAACTGGGGTCTCTTTGAGATGTCGGCGCGCCCGCATCGTCGAGGTGGCCAGCGAGATCACCTCGAAGACTCCATCACGCAAGACCGATCGCAAATACATGGCGTGGACAGACGGAACTGCACTCTACGATGCCGATGGCTACGTCCAGCCGAGCAAAATCCTCCGGGCCCAGGGTGTCCATAAGGCTAATCTGCGTCCGCTTGGGCCAGACGCCAATTTTGACGATGTTCGGGCCTTCGCGACGGAGCTCATACTGTCTCGTCGCGACGCTTAGCACGCGCGAGCGCGTAACCGCTGCAACTGTCGGTCGTTGGCGTCTTGAAAAGTGGCTGCACCGCGAGGATACGAAGGTTGCCCCTGGCAAATGCCAGACTGGTTTTGAGAGCTTGCAAATCGCAGGCCGTCGAAGCAGAGGAGGCGAACCAATCGTGACTGAAATGATCGAAGAGCTGGCGCAGGTGAAGAGTGAAGTGGTCGCCTTCGGCACGGCCCAAGAGTGGTTGGACTCACGGTGGGTTCAGATGAACGTCAACCCGCCCGTTCCGCTGATGACAAGAAACTACGGCTCCCAGCGCTCCGTGAACGAGACCATCAATGTCTCCGTCGATTTAATCGTCGACGGTGGAGAGGCGCTCGAATGGGGCGGAGTGAATAACCGCGGGGACTCCTACCGACAGATCGTTCAGGGCCTCGTTGACTCTGAGGATCCTGACTTCGGTGACTGGATTTCGAGAATGAGCCGACTGCAAGTCTTTCGCCACCAGGGTCCAAACGGCCCCATCTATGAGACTGGGGATTCTCGGCATAGAGTGCACACAGTCAAGGCTCTGCGCCTGACTCAGTTTCCGGCGCGCGTCGTTGACGGGTATGAGCCATTGGTGGCCGGAGACGAGGTGGTGATCTGGACTGACACGAATGAGAGGCGTCGCCATGCAGAGGCAATATCACAGCGTGGGTGGATCGACGAAGCGCCACCTGCACACTCCAAGGTGTTCTCGCCGCGATTGAAGGTCGATTTACCTTACACCTGGGCTCTGGAACCTGATGCCGATCGCCGCCTTATCAGTGCTGCGTACACGCGCGTTTACCCGAAGTTCGTCGACACCGTACCAACCGTTGTCGTTGACGAGGAGGAGATCAGGGAGCCAAAGCATCGCTCGTTCTGGCAGCATATCCGCGCGGCTTTGAGGGTTGAGGAAGTCTGAAAGGCGTTGCACCTAACGCGAACTCAGCTTGAGGGCTTCATCAACTCAGGTCCGTCACCGGTGAGCTTGGCGACCTCGTGGAATTCCAGCTGTTCAAGCTGGGGCGTTGAGGCATCGACAGCGGCGTCGACGAGAGACTGATCGCCTTCTGTTCCTGCATCAACCCATTCGTCGACGAAGTCGGATGGAAGAATGACCGGCGCCCGTTCGTGGAGCTCAGCGACGTCACCGGTCGCCGGGCGAGTGACGATTGTGGCTGTGAGCGTCCAAGCGTCAACGGAGAGTAGCTTGTTGGAGGTATGACGGCGGTCGATACGGGGACTACTCGGTTATGCCGCAAACTTCCTGTTCGCTTCTGTCTGGTGTCTGGATTTGACACCGTTTATTGCATTCGGGAGAGCGGGCGTGTTGCAAAAGACCACCTGCACCTGTTGCGGAGTCAGTAGTTGGCCTCTCTGCACAGGGCTGAGTATCGAGATCGACTGCTGTATTCAAAGAAATATTCATTGTGAATGTTTCGAACGTAAGGTGTGATTACAAAGTCTGTGGTAAATACGTTGTCTTGCACTGTCTGTGAGTAGTATGTGAATCAACATGGTGTCACCCCGAAATCTATCCAGCGAAATAACGTATGAAGTGCGTAGATCGCGCACATGAGTGAAAGGAATGCTATGGATACCGAAGTTATGGATGTTCAGAATTTCGCCAACTCGGCTATGGGATCGGCAGAAGCCGGGCTGAAGGCCGACGCCTCGGCGCCTGCGATGACGACACCGACCGCGGTGCAGTTCGTCATCCAAGGAAGCACTATTTGCCTCATTTGCTGAAAGTCTCTTCTGCTCGCCAGGGTTCTTGGAGCCCTGGCGAGTCGTTGTTCGGGCTCGTACGTACCCTCAGGAGATTCATGTTCGATAAAGTGTCGCGCAACGTGAAGTCAATACTTAACGTTGGTAGCAGTTCATACACTCAGCAAGAAGCGCTTGACGCGACATTTACACCGATCGCAATTGGTCAGATTCTCGCTTCAGTCGAAAACCTCTGCGTCGCGAAACTGTATCAATCAGACCAGCTGCTGCGAGGAACCTCAGCGAGAGACTCTCGACCACAGACGCTGAATCATGGACTCCTGACTCTTCTTGACACACCATTTGCTGCGAAGGCACTGTCCCTGACGACGCTCGGCGCAGCGGTCACATTGCTCTTAAGCCGGGGAAGAAGAAACCCGCAGATTGTTGCTGCGACTGCCTTGTCTATTAGTACAGCGTTGAGCGAGCACAGGACTCCGTATGGGCGAGACGGTGCCGATCAGATGACTAGTGTCATTACCCAGTACCGAGCAATCTCAGCATTGATACCGAATAGGGATAGATCTGATGACGTGTTCCTTCGCGCCGTCAATGTTCAAGCAGGATTGAGCTACTTTGTATCGGGGCTGTCAAAAGCTTTCGGACCAAGTTGGGTGCGTGGGGAGGCCGTAGCCGAAATCCTCCAGACACAGGTGTATGGAGGCAGTCCCGCAGCGCAGGCCTTGAAGAAGTCTCATCGGTTGATGAAGGGTGCAACCTGGGTCACTCCGATATGGGAGCTTACTTTTCCCATCCTGTACATTTTGCCCACTAGATGGGCAACGTGCGGCCTCAGCCTTGTCAAGGTCTTCCACCTCGGAGTTGCTGCAGTCATGGAGCTTCCACGATTCGTGTGGGGCTTCACAGGCTCCCATGGCGCCGTTAAGTACGTGATTGGCAGCTCAGAACGTGGGGAGAAGAGATTGTCGAAACTCGAGTATTCAGCGCTAGGATCTGCTGGCGTCGTGGCCTACATGAGTGGAGTGTACGCGGCGACTTTGAGGCAGCGAGATAACGATCGCAGACAAGGGCTCAAAGGTACTTCTCAACTTTCGGTCGCTGACGGAAACATTGAGTTCAAATGGAGCGGCCCAAAACGTGACGAAATTGACTCAAACACGGCTCCGGTGATCATTTTCGAAGCTGGCCTCGGCAGTGCGTTGGAAGCGTGGACCTGGGTAGCTGAAGAGCTTTCAGACCACTACCACGTACTCTCATACCACCGGGCAGGGTACGGGTTGACCACAACGAAGCTTCCCCCAGGCGACATCGTCGAAGCTCTCCTTGAGCATATTGAATCTACCGGACCCATTGTGGTCGTCGGTCATTCTTTCGGCCTCATCAAAATCGCAGACTATCTTCACCGGGAGTTGCGAGGCCGCCATGTTTCCAGAGTAGTCCTCGTTGATGGCACCGATCCTGAGCTTCTGCACATTAACCGCAGCGATCGTCAGCGAGCTGCCAAATACCTCCAGTCGCAATGTGGTTCGATGTTTGTAGCGCTGACAGGGATATACAACTTTGTTCCTCACACGGTCGCGAGGCAATCTGCTTATGCCCCTGATGAGCAGAGTGGGGTTGTACAGTTTGCGTTTGCTCCGAAAAATATCTACAGGGCAATTCGGGAGTACTTCGATACCGATATCACCAGAGTGACTGAATTGATTGTGAGCGGGCCACCACGTTTTGTCGTTGCCTCGGCTGAAAACGCCGACCAGCAACGAACTCTTGCGGATAAGCTCTCTGCACCTTACGAACTCGTCGAAGAGTCGTCTCATCGGTCAATCATCGGCTATCAGTCACATTCGAAGCATGTCGCGGCGATCATAAGGGAAGTCGTCAGTGAAATCTAACTTTGTGAGCACCGCCCTTGGCATCGCGGCGATTGGGGCCATTGGAGCCCATGTCGCAGCGACAGCACTGCAAAATACACCAGATTCTTACAATCTGGATATGCGTCCTTACGTGGGAGGATGGACAGTGCCGGGCTGGAGGTTTTTCGCGCCCAACCCAGGCAACCAGAACGTACACGTTTTGGTGCGTACTCGCGATGCTGAAGGAACACAGGTCAGCGATTGGAAAGACCTCACCCTGATTGGGCCCCTGTTAGCAGTCCAGCGGCTATGCGATAGCTAATTGGTTCTCTGCACTCCAGCGTTCCCAGCATCTCGACGGTGTTAATCCGTCGAGGGATCCGTGGGGCCGTTCATGATTATAGA
>NZ_FXZH01000007.1 GCF_900169365.1 Brevibacterium sp. 239c | reverse complement strand
CCGAGCATTTCAGCGTCGGTCAGGTAAAGGTTTCACGTATCGAACGCGCTGAAGCTCGTGATGACGAGTTCGCAGCGCAGTACCGGGACTTCCTTCTTCAAGCCGCTTGACATCTATAGGAGCATCACGCAGGGATCGGGAGAGCCTGGGCAAGGAAACGAGTACTACTGCTCATGCAGGGGCTTGAGACGATGGTCATCGACCGGGTTGCAGGCGAAATCATCGCTGAACACACACTCGATGCGAGTAAGGACTATCAGAAGAAGAGATGAACGATGACGTGAGACATGATGTGCACGATGTCGTGAGACATACCCCTGAAAGTGCGCACGATGACGTGAGACAGGACCGGGTCAGAAATGAGAAATGTGCCGCGACATCGAGTGAACGATGTCGCGACACATCACAAACGCGGTGGCGGTGGGATTTGAACCCACGGTAGGGGGATGCCCTACACGACATTTCGAGTGTCGCACCTTCGGCCGCTCGGACACGCCACCGCGGACAACATTACAGTCAGGCCCAGGTGGCAACCAAATCGTGCGAGAGTGACTTGAACCACTGCTCTGCTTCACGCTTCCGACGGCGCTCAGCCAGCAGCGCTCTCCCGCTTTGCGGCGAAGAAATCACTCAGCAGGCTGCGGCACTTCTTCGCCGCCACGCCGGAGTAGACCTCAGGATGATGCAGTGCGGCGCGGTCTCGCAGCAGATCCCAGACCGAGCCTGCAGCACCGGCCTTTTCATCGAAGGCCCCATAGACGACTCGCGCCACCCGAGACCCGACGACTGCACCTGCGCACATTGCGCAGGGTTCGAGGGTGACGACGAGAGTGACGTCGTCGAGGCGCCACCGTCCGGTCACCTCGGCGGCATTGCGCAGAGCCATGAGCTCAGCATGCCCGAGAGGATCCTGATCGACTTCGCGTCGATTATGACCGCGGCCGATGACCGAACCTTCGGCATCGAGGACCACGGCCCCGACGGGCACGTCGTCATGTTCACCGGCCAGGGCCGCCTCGGCGAGGGCAAGAGTCATCCAGTCCTGGAAGTGCGGGTGAGCACCAAAGCCGAGTTCTGCACTTTCCTCCGGTGCGCTCAGCGGGCGGCCTGAAGCTGGTCGGCGAATCCGACGGTCTCGCCGACGTGAGCGACGACGCGGGCAGGATCCGAGCGGTACTTCTCCACCTGCTCGATGAGCTCTGCGGGCAGGACTCCGCGATCGGCATAGATCTCAGCATCGCCGCCCCACTCCGCGGCGGCGTCGAACTCGAGCATCGCGACCTCTTCGTCTTCATCCTCGTCATCGGCCTCCGCGGCCCCGTCTTCCTCGAGCCCGAACTCCTCCTCCGGCTCAGCCTCGTAGGCATCGGGCTGCGAATCGAGGTAATCGGCGAAGATCTCCGCGAAGGGACTGAGCTCGACGGCACGCAGGTCAGACAGGAAGACTCGGATCTCGTTGTTCTCGCAGACTCGCACGAGGCCGAACCATTCGTCCTCGTGTTCGATGACAGCGACCGATTCGCCGTCTTCCGACCCGGCGGCCTGCATCATCTCAACGAGGCTGTCGAGATCGGAGGCATCCTGAACATCGACATCGAGCGCACGAAAACCATCGCTCGTTTCGGCAAGGATCTCAGTGAAGTAGGACATGACTCCATTGTGACGCTTCAGCCGACCTTTCACCACAGCTCCACGCGCGAAGATGAAAAGTTCCGTACCATTTATTCTTATGCGCCTTCATGTAGCCGATCACCCGCTCATCGCCCACAAACTCAGCGTCCTGCGTGACCAGAGCACCGACTCTGCACGGTTCCGCCAGCTCACCGAAGAACTCGTGATGCTTCTCGCCTACGAAGCCACTCGTTCGGTGGCGGTCGAGGACAAGGAGATCTCCACTCCAGTCACAACATTCACGGGCACCCGCCTGGCCGAGCCGCGCCCGGTTGTCGTCCCGATCCTGCGCGCGGGCCTGGGCATGCTCGACGGCATGCTGCGCATCCTCCCCACCGCCGAGGTGGGCTTCCTGGGAATGGTCCGCAACGAAGAGACCTTCGAGCCCAGCGCCTACGCAGATCGGCTGCCCGATGACCTCAGCGGTCGGCAGATCTTCGTCGTCGATCCGATGTTGGCCACAGGTGGGACCCTGGCCATGGCCATCGATTTCCTCCTCGCCCGAGGTGCCAGAGACGTCACGGCGGTCTGCCTCGTCAGCGCCCCGGAAGGCGTCGAGCGCATTGAAAAGGATTACGCACAGTCCGCGAATGTCGAGATCTACACCGCGGCACTGGACGAGAAACTCAATGAGAAGGGCTACATCGTGCCCGGGCTCGGCGACGCCGGTGATCGGATGTACGGAATCGTCGACTGACGCCAGCTGGCCGGCTGGACGGAGTTGACCGACTCGGTCGGCCAGGCCGTCTGAACGGGCCCAGACGCGTCATATTTCGTCACACTCGTCTCATTTTCGGACTTTCCTTTGCACCCGACGAGTTTTGTGACAAATAATGAAGCCATGACTTCTACGACGCACTCGACACGAATGTGCCCCGCAGGCATGTGTATGCTCTGCGTTCGTTGTCGGTGACCGTCTCTCCGCTGTCCGGCCTCGAACGAGTACACGCAGTCTCCGCAGCGGACTCATTCAGTCACAACGGCCGTGCAGGCCGAAGCAAAGGACAGCCATGTCGAATCCAGAACCAGCATACGCACATCCACGCAGCGCAGCTGCCGTCCGTCGTGCAGGAGCCCGCTTGAGTGCAGTGGACCCGCAGAACCCGCCCCACACCTTCGGCCCCGCCGGTGTCGTGGCCTCACCGAAGGCAGCGCGCGGAATCATCGTCTACATCGGCCTGGACGAGTCTAAGGCGGCCGCTGATGGGACCAACCTCTCCGCGATCGCCGGTGAACTGCAGGCCTACGCGAAGGAATTGGCTTCCCAGGCGGAGACCCAAGCGGTCATCGCCTTGGCACCAGAAGGCCGCGGCAACGATATCGATGCCGTCCGTGCCGTGGCCAACGGCTCCCCCGCCGCCACCGGCACCCCGGCTGGAACACACGGCCCGGTCCGCTCCCGTATCCCCAACCGCATCCATCCGCCGGCCTTGCGCCGCGAACCTGACCAGGGCACCGGTGAAACCGCACCCACAGGTGGCTTCGGCTCACGCTTCGATGGGAACTTCCAGAACAGAACCGCCGAACGTCTGCGCATCGACATCCCGCGCCGCGAGGTTCGCATCGACGGCGACCTCGTCGATGTCACCACCAAGGAGTTCGACCTCCTGGCGACTCTCGTCTCTCATGCCGATTCCACTCTGCCGCGCGAAGATCTCATCACCGCTGTCTGGTCAGGTAGTGAAGTCCCTGATGAGCGGACTGTCGACGTGCATATCCGACGCCTGCGCAGGCGTCTGGGCGAGTACTCTTCGGTGATTCGGACCATGAGGGGCACCGGCTACCGCTATGACACTCACCCCGATGTCACGGTGTGGTCCGCCACCGCTCACCGGTGAGCCGATCGATTTCTGTGAGCCCAAGTGAGGCACGTCGCATGACTCACCCAGCATGAGGACAGACTCAACGGTTAAGCTTCTTAATCGATGAACCAGGAATCTTCGCAAACCAGAAAAACGCATAGCCCGGCCAAGGGGATCACTGTGCTGATCTTCGGCATGGCCTATGCTGCATTTCTCCTGCTCCACCACCTGCTGCCGGCCAGGATGGGCATTGCGCTGCTCGTCGAGAGCATTCTTCCGTGGACGGGACTTTTCCTCGCCCTCGTGCTGCTGATGTTCCTCTTCCGCTTCTCGGTGCTCTCAGCGATCGGCTTCCTCGTTCCGACAGTGGTCTGGGCTTCGATGTTCGGCTCTGCGTTGATTCCGGCCAGTGACAACGGCGAACCAGACCTCACCGTCGCCACGCACAATGTGGGTGCCAGGATGCCTGAGCCCACAGCAGCGGTGAAGAGCATCGTGTCCGCTGATCCTGACATCGTCACGATTCAGGAGCTGGAGTCACTGTCGGGCAAGATCATCCACAAGGAACTCGATTCCTCATTCGAGCATTCGCAGGTCGTCGACACGATCGGCGTCTGGTCGAAATGGCCGATGTCCGAACCCGAAGAGGTGGACCTGGGTCTGCAGTGGCCACGCGCCTTCGCCACCACAGTGTCTACGGACCACGGCGATATCAGGTTCTACTCCGTGCATATGCCCTCGGTTCGTCCCGGCCACGAAGCCATGCGCAACGCGGCCATCCGCAGGCTGGCCACAGAAGTCGAAACCGATGAGGCCGAGCATGTCATCGTCGCCGGTGATTTCAACACCGCGACGACGGACACCAACTTCTCAACCCTGTCTCCCCCGCTGGAGGACACCCGCGTCGAAACCGGCGGCGGATTCGGCTTCACATGGCCCGCGCGCTTCCCCGTCACCCGGCTCGATCATGTCCTCTATCGCGGGTTCGAGGCCACCTCCGACGAGGTGCTGAGCCGTGGCTCGAGTGACCACCGTGCCGTCCTGGCTGGCCTCGACCTGAAATAGTCTGTCGCTAGCCGGTGCACTGACCTGTCGACTGCGGGGAACGGTTCTTCGCTCCGGCTTGCAGCTCATCGCTGATCTCCGACCGTGTGAGGGCATACCCAGTTTCATCATCGGTGGCGGACCTGGCGAAGACCATCCCCACCACGTCACCGTTAGCGTCCAGCAGCGGACCGCCCGAGTTTCCTTCGCGGACGATGCCTCGGAGCGAATACACCTCACGCACCACTGAGTTCGAATCATAGATATCGAGGCCGCGCGCGTTGATCGTCTCGCGCACTCGTGATGGGGAGATCGTGTAGGGGCCGTTCTGTGGGAATCCGGCGACTACGGAGTCATCTCCCGGTCCCAGCGCATTGCCGAAGTCAAGGGCGGGAGCTTCGAGGTCTGGAACCCGCAGGACGGCCACGTCGGCTTCAGGATCGAATTCCACCACCTCGGCGGAATAGGGCCTGCCCCTTCCGCCGACTTGGACGGCGAGCTCCTTGGAGCCGGCAACGACGTGGGCATTGGTGGCGACGAGCCCGTCACTGTAGACGAACCCCGAACCCTCGGATCCGGTCGGGCAGCTGGTGGCAGCTGTCGTGATCTTGACGACCGATTCTTCGACGCCACGGCCGACGTCGACCATCGCGGAGTCGGGTTCGCCGACGCCGCGGATCTGCTCTGTCTGCCCCGAGAACACCTGCGGGAACCCGGTGGCCTTGAGACCTTGCGAGATGTCGCCCAGCGCGATCTGCGAGGAGTACGGGATCGTCCGGTCGACGGCCGCGATCACCGACGAGTCCGCGACCCACCGATTCGGTTCGACCCACGGCGTGGTGCGGATGAAACCTGCCGCCAGCCAGATGACCAGGACGTAGACGACGCCAGCGGTGACTGTGCCTCCGATCGAGTCGATGCCCTGCCCGAGTTCTGAGTCCATGGATCGTCTGATCCACACCCCGACACCGTTGCCGGCGAAGGCGAACAGGACGCTGAGGACGAGCGGCATCGATGCCAGGAGGATGACGACGCCGGGATTCTCCATGACCTGTGTGCCTTGGCTCAGGCTTTCGACCAGAGGCGAGAGCAGCCTGCCTATGACCCAACCGACCACGAAACCGGCGACGGTGCCGAGACCGATGATGAAACCTTGGCGGAACCCGGAGAAGAGTGCAGCGATCCCCAGGATGATGATGATTACGTCGACGAGCATCACGGGAGTCAGCGAACCACGCTTCTCGAGGCGGCGAGAAGGCGATCGCGGGCGGAGGAGAACTTCTTCAGCTGGAAGCTCTCGATGTCACGTTCTTTCTGCCCGCCGACTCCGGCTAGGAGCCGCATGCGTGTCGTCGAGAGGTCCCCGGAGGTGCGGATCATGGTGCGCATCTCCTCTTTGCCGCCGGGGAAGGAATCCGCCCAGCGCTTGCCGAACTTGCGTCCCTTCCACGTTGCGAGCATGTCCACCTCGGAGTGGGTGAGCCAGCCTGTATTCGCATAGTCGCCGAGCATGTTCTGCGTGTGGAGGCGTTCGCTGCGACGGAGGAGAATTCCCAGCACCACCCAACAAGTGGTGAGGATGAAGCTGAGGGCGATGAGTCCGATGATCGACACGACCGGGTGGAAATGGCCGAGTCCGGTCATGGTGCCGTTCCACAGTGCGTGGAGAAGCATCCCGACCAAAAGTCCGGGCAGCCACATCAGGATGACCGCCCACCACTGCCACTTCCGGGCAGCGAGTCCGATAGTCACGCCGGCACAGGTGGAGAACGCTGTGTGCAACAACGGAGAACATATGCAGCGGAAGATGAAAGTCTGCAGCAGACCCCCAGCTTGGTGCTGTTCCCACGCTCCTCCGAGGTAAAGAACGTTTTCGGTGAAGGCGAAACCGGCGCCGATGAGGGCTCCGTAGACGAGTCCGTCGAGGGGACCTTCGAAGTGCCGACGAGCGGCGAGAGCGATGACAACGAGCAGTACGGTCTTCGTTGTCTCTTCGACGATCGGGGCCTGAACCACTGTGCCGAATGCGTTGGGCATTGCGCCGACGCCGGAGAAGTACAGAGCGACTTGGCCGACGAGCGTGACGAAGAGGGTGAGGATGACGGCGGCGACGGCACCCCAGAGCAGGCAGAGTCCGAGAATGATCTTGGGCTGCGGCCTCCAGCGATCGAGCCAGAGCACGTAGGCGATGATTGCGATCAATGGGATCGCGGACAGTGGGACGAGGACGAAGAGTTTAAGACCGAAGTTGAGACCGCCGAGCAGGGCGAGAAGCAAGAGTCCCACGAACAGTCCGACCACCGCAAGGATGGCAATCACGAGACGCACCACGTTTGCCGTCGAATCGGGTTCTTCTTCTGGCTGAGACTGGCGCACAGCCCCTGTCCACGGTGTCTCCGAAACGATCTGCTGTGGTGCCTGCATGCGCGCACGGACCCGCATCTCTTGGGTCACGGTCGGCGCGAACCGCGCCTGTTCGTAGACGCGTCGCTGCATCGGTGGCTGGCCCTGCATCGGGGGCTGGCCCTGCACCGGGGGCTGGCCCTGCACCGGGGGCTGGCCCATTTGGCCGCCGAGGTGGGGGTTGACCTGTCCCTGGAACGCCGGGTTCATGCCCGGCTGGGGAATCTGACGAGGAGCCTGTTGAGGACCCGGCTGCTGAGGACCAAGCCCCTGCGAACCGGGTCCGGGCTGCTGCGGACGAGGACGAAACCGGTCATTGCTCGGCCCCTGTTGAGGCGGAGGTCCCTGTTGAGGAGGCATCCCCTGCGGCATCTGGCCCTGACCCGGAGGCGGCATCTGTGCCTGCCCCTGAGGCGCAACATCAGGGTTCCGGGGGCCGGCGACCCGAGGCTGTTGCGCGCGCGGGGGCACTGGGTTGCCCGGGTGCGCGTTCTGCTGCGAGTCGAGGCCCTGTCCAGGGCCCACCTGATCCGACATATATCGTCCTTCGTCGTTTGGAATTGCCGCATTGCCAAGTTTACGGTCCAATGCTGACGTCAGGCCCAGAATGGTGTGTCCGTCCGGCAACAGTTCCTGGCTTTCGATGTCCCACTCAAGTTCGCTGGCATGTGGACGAATCAGCGTTCCCGGGGCCACCTCGGCGAGGGATCGCTGCGATGGAATCGCCCATTACGCGACCGATATCGTCGCCATCCGTCGTGACCTGGAACGATAGATGCGTGTGGGAGTGCTCGTCTGTCCACACCCACGCTGCCGTCGACGTTGACTCATGTTCGTTTTCCTGTGGATGGCACCGAGTGAATTCACAGGCAGATTTTCTGCTCTGGCCAGGTACGACAAGGTCATCGTGGAATCAGGGTATGACTACTCGCAGACGCATCACTCTCCGCTCAGCTCTCTTCTTCCTGATCTTGGCCCTGGCCCCGCTCATCGGATTCGGGCCCGCCATGGCCCAAGGACCGCCGGCAGGTCTCGGAGAGGTGCCGATGCACAAAGCCAGCAACGCCTATGGTCCCGGCATCTGGCATCACGCGCCACAGGGAAAGACCTGGTACGGCGTCTACAGAACTTTCGATGACACTCAGGCGTATTGCATCGATGCCGGCAAGCAGTCGCCACTTCCCAAGTACTTCAAGGGCTCGAAACCGAAGACGGTCACCTCTGCGCAGACGGCATGGGCGCTGTACGAGTACTCCGGGTCCAAATCAGCCGATGTGCAGGCAGCCTTGAGCGCGCTGGCTCGCCTGGACAAGGCGATTCCGCATGACCACAAGGTGCCTCCGCAGAAGCCTGGCGATCTGGGAAGGAAGTTCAAGGGTGCCGCGAAGCAGTTCTCAAAGATCAGCGCCGAGTCGAAGAAACTTGCAGGCCCCTATACCCTCGAAGTCACTCTGACCCCGGTCCTGGACATGCCGGAACTCGAGGCATACGGCAAGCAGGGACTCGGTGACAGTGATTTCAAACGAGACGACGCCGGCAAAGACGACGACGGTAAGGACGAGGACACAACGCTCCAACTCCCCACGACGGGTTCAGTTACGCTCTCCGTGTCCTTGACCAGCGCGTCCGGCACCGCGGTGCCCGGTATCCCCATCGCCCTCGATATCAGCGGAACCACGGACGCGCCGAAGTCCCTGACCAGTGAGGCGAAGCCCGTTGTCACCACCCTCAAACTCAAGGCTCCAGGCACGGTGACGGCCAAGGCATCTGCAAGCCTCGCACCGGAGTCAGTTCTCCTCTACAAGCCGCAGAAGACCAAACGAGTGCAGCGCGTCATCACGCCGGACGAACCTGTCGACGTCTCAGCCCAGGCGAAGGTCGACATGACCTCACAGCCTCGCATCATCACCGAAATCTCGGATCAGAGTCCACAGCCCGACGAATCGGTCACCGACAAGTTCACTGTCACAGGCTTGGTCGGTGACCACACGGTCACCGTGAAACATAAGCTGTGGCAGACGGAATCGATGCCGGAACCCGGAAAGAAGAACGACGACGCCGAGGTGATAGCCGAGGTGACGTCGAAGAACATCGGCAACGGCACGCACCAATCCGATGCGATCACAGTCCCCACGGACTTCCACGGCTGGATGTACTTCACCGAGACCATCGCCGGTGACAAGTCCACAAAGGAATGGAATGGTGTCCATGGTCAGCCGCGAGAGACAGGCTTTGTCCCCTGGACTCCGAAAGCCGCAACGGAAGCGGTCCTTGAGGTCAACTCCGTCCACGACGAAGTCACGGTCAGCGGACTGCGCCCAGGCGGCGAAGCAGTGATCACGATGACGGCATATCACTCAGGATCAGAGCCGAAGCAGTCCACAGAGATCAGCGGGACAGAGCTCGATTCCCAAGACATCACCGTCGTCGGGGACCAGGACGGCACGGCAACCGTGAGCTCGGAGGCCATCGACATGCCCGTCGGGTGGGTCACATATGTGACCACGATCCAGGGCAACGACGAGCACCACAAGTGGACGAGCGACTGGGGCGTCCCCGCCGAGACCGTGCACAGACCACCTGAGGAGACGCCGACAGCGCCACCAGAGGAACCCTCCACTCCCCCAGCACCACCGGAACCAACACCACCCGAGGAACCCTCGACACCCCCGGCACCACCGGAAGCCCCAGCATCTCCAGTCGAGCCGGTCGCCGACAAACCTGCGACACCCGCACCTCCTGCACAGCTGCCGAGAACGGGAACCACAGGCAACGGAATGCTCATCGGTGCCGGGATCTTCCTCATCGGCCTCGGATCCACTGCCCTGCTCATCACGGGCAGCCGCCGCAACAAGGAGTGAGGAGAGTCAACAGCCGCGAAGGATCAGCGGTGGCTCGGGTCGACCATGTCGGCCAGGACACTTCCGGCCCGGAACAAGGCCAGCGTCCGTCGGGCCACCGCCTCCAGTCGTTCGTCGAGCGCGGCGAGAGATCTGCTTGCATCACCTAGTTCGCGCAACGCCCCGATCGCCTCTTGGACCTCAGGGATCCGATAACCACCCTTCCGCAGAGCCGCGGTGATCCTGGCATCCCGAATTGCCATCGTTCGATAGATCCGGGCGGTCTGGGATTGAGCTTCCACCCGGCCTGGATTCACCAGACCTACGGACTCCCAGAACCGCAGAGTCGAGGACGGAACGTCGAGAGCTTGTGAGAGTTCGGTGATCGTCATCGACCCGAGTGCGGCCGACCTCGACTCGCTGACAGCATCGGTCTCGGTCTCGGTCTCGGTCTCGGTGCGAATTGCGATCACAGCTGCCCGGGCTGCAAGTACCTGCCTGCGTTCTACCTCGAGTGAATACCCGAGTCCGCTGATAAGTGCCGCTGACTCGGGAAGAGGAAGATGCTGAACCTCGGACATGACCTCCCGAGAGAGTACTGCCCCCACTGCACTGACGAGCTCTCGGTAGGCGAGAAGCGCGCTGAGGTGTTCGGGCGAAAAGCGCCGGTAGCCGTTGGGATGTCGTGTCGCAGCCGGGATCACCCCGCGGGTCTCCAGCTGACGGATCTGTTGCACAGAGTACCCGCTGGCGTCCGCCAGATCAGAAGTCTTCATCGCCGAGTCATCCCGTCTCTAACCGCCGAGTGTCACCTGAATTTCAGTCAACCCGACATAAGCACTTCAAGTCCACACTTGAACTATGAGTATGCACGACTACCTTGAGAGCCTCCGAGAGTACGAGGCGGTCCTGGAGCTGGCGCCGGAGGCAGGTGGACCATTTCCAGAGATCGCTTGGGGTGATCATTTCTTCTATTACGCTCCCGACGGTCAGATTCCCCAACGCGGCCAGCCCTTCGCAACTATCGTGACGAAGGACTACCTGGATGATGCCCTGTCCCGACTCGACGCACCGGATCGCTGGCGTCTGAATATCCATGTGGGCAGAGACCGCTTCATTGATCTCACCGGCGAGCAACCTCGGCTGACCAGCAATGGGGCAACTCCCGGCGCAAATCGTGCCTGGGACTTTGCCGTCACCGATACTGTGATCCCGCATCCGGTGTACCGGGCACAAGGTTGGATCGCCGTGGTCAATCCGAGCAGTGCCTCACGAGCAGTCATCGCAGATGTGATCAGTCAAGCTCATGCCGACGCAAAACGGCGCTGGCACCGAATCAGATAGGTGCCAGCGCCGCAGACTGCAGTCAGTCGCTCAATCGCGCACCCAGGTCTCGGCCCAGGCGCGGGCGCCGTTCATCATGAGGCCGACATCGGCACCGACGAGCACGAACGAAGCACCAGCGTCGAGGTACTTGCGAGCCTGCTCGGGATCGAAGGCGTTGACGCCGACGAGTTTGCCGGCCGCTTTGACCGCGTCGAAGGTGGCCAGCACCGCTGCGGTGACATCCGGATGGGTCTGCTGACCGAGCAGACCCATCGAAGCCGCAAGGTCAGAGGGCCCGACGAACACCGCGTCGATCCCATCAACAGCAGCGATCTCCGCGGCGTTGTCCACCGCCGTTGCGGATTCGATCTGCACGGTCAGGGACACGAATTCTTCGGCCCGAGCGAGGTAGTTCGGCACCGCGTTCCAGCGGGAGACCCGGGCAAGCGCCGATCCGACCCCACGCACACCGCGAGGTGGGTAGTGCACGGAACGCACGGCAGCCTCGGCGTCGGCAGGGGTATCGACCATCGGTACGAGCAGATTCTGCGCACCGAGGTCGAGGTACTGCTTGATGAGCACCTGGTCATTCACGGGCACCCGCACGACGGGGGTCGCGGGGTATCCGTTCATGGCCTGGAGGAGGCTGGTCGTGATCTGCAGGTCGATGGGCGAATGCTCGGCGTCGATGAGCACCCACTGCATTCCGGAGGCCGCGGCGATCTCCGCAGCCACGGGCGAGCCGGAGCAGACCCACATTCCGGCCAGGTACTCCCCCTCGCCCAACTGCGCGACGCGTTGGGTGAGGGTTTGTGGCAGATCTACTTGAAACGGCATGTGATGACTCCCAGATCTCCGTAGTCGGCGTGGACGGTGTCACCCGGGCTGACCCACATGGGCCGGGTGAAGGATCCTGCCAGAACGGTCTCGCCTGCTTGAAGGACATCGCCGTGTTCGGCCAGCTTGTTCGCCAACCACACGATGCCGCGGGCAGGATGGTCGAGGACGGCGGCGGCGAGGCCGGAGTCTTCGACCGACTCATTGCGATAGAGCAGCGCACCGACTCGGCGCAGATCAACAGCGTCGACGGCCACCGGACGACCGCCGAGGACCATGGCCCCCAGTGCCGCATTGTCAGAGATGGTATCGACGATGGTGCGGCCTTCCATCTCAATCCGAGACGACAGCACCTCGAGTGCCGGCACCACATATTCGGTGGCTCGCAGGACGTCGATGAGGCCGATGTCGGGTCCGCGCAGCTCGTCCTTCAGCACAAAGGCGAGTTCGACCTCGACGCGCACGCCCGAATACTGCGAGTGGTCGATTACCGAGCCGGTGTCGTAGACCTGGTCGGCGAAGATCGCCCCGTAATCCGGTTCGCTGATCCCTGTCGCCTGCTGCATCGGCTTCGAGGTCAGGCCGATCTTATGGCCGATCAGCCTGCGCCCGGACGCCTCGCCTCGGCGACGCCATTCGTTCTGCACGGCATAGGAGTCCTCGACGGTCATGTCGGGGTACTTCGCCGTGAGCAGACCGATCTTCGTTCGGTTCTTCTCCGCATTCGCCAGATCGTCGGCGATGGCCGCGATCGTTGATTCATCGAGCATGTGCGCGTCTCCTCAGAGCTGGTGGCCCAATTTGAACTCGTCTTCTCCGTCGTCAGCGCCGGAGCGCTCACCGAAGTTCGTCGTCGCATCCTCACGGCGGGTGTAGGAGAACCCGTCGGCGCCGATCGTGACGTCCATTTCGGAATCGTCGGTGCGCTGCTTCAGCGGCACCGGATTGCCCTCGAGGTCGAGGACCGTGGAAGCGTCGGTGTACCAGGATGGCACGACCGGGTTGCCCCACCAGTCGCGGCGCTGGTTGTCATGGACGTCCCAGGTCACGCGGGGGTTGTCGGGGTCGCCCGTGTAGTAATCCTGGGTATAGATCTCGATCCGGTGACCGTCTGGGTCGCGCAGGTAGAGGTAGAAGGCGTTCGAGACGCCGTGGCGTCCCGGTCCGCGTTCGATGGAATCGGAGAGTCGCAGCGCACCGAGCTTGTCGCAGATGGCGAGGATATTGTGCTTCTCATGGGTGGCGAAGGCGACGTGGTGCATGCGCGGTCCGTCGCCGCCGGTCATCGCCGTGTCGTGCACCGTCGGCTTGCGGCGCATCCAGGCCGCATAGACGGTGCCGTCGGAGTCCTGGATGTCCTCGGTGACGCGGAAGCCCAGGTTCTCCATGTAGTCCACTGCCTTCGGCACGTCCGGGGTGACCTGGTTGAAGTGGTCGATCCGGACGAGAGCACCTGGGGAGTAGAGGTCATAGCGCCAGGCCAGACGGTCGACGTGCTCGACGTCGTAGAAGAACTCGTAGGGGAAGCCGAGGGGGTCCTGGACGCGCACCGAATCGCCGATGCCCTTGACGAAGCCGTCCTTCTTCCGCACGACTTCGCAGCCGAGTTCACGGTAGTAGGCCTCGGCGGCGTCGACATCTTCGGGTGTGCGCACGCGGTAGGAGAATGCGGCGGCCGCTGCGATGGGTCCCTGGCGCAGCACCAGGTTGTGATGGATGAATTCCTCCATCGACCGCAGGTAGACGGTGTTCTCGTCCTCCTCGGTGACCTGGAGGTCGAGGACGTCGACGTAGAAGTCACGCGACTTCTTCAGGTCGGTGACGACGATTTCCATGTAGGCGCACCGCAGGATGTCGGGTGCTGGAACCGATGGGACTGGAATGGTTTGGGACATGTGTTTTCCTCTCACTGCTTCCCGAAGACGGGATTGTGGACCTCGCCGAGGTTGATGTGCACGGACTGCTGCTCCGTGTAGAAGTCGATCGAACGGTAGCCGCCCTCATGGCCGAGGCCCGATGACTTGACACCGCCGAAGGGGGTGCGCAGGTCGCGGACGTTGTTCGAGTTCAGCCACACCATGCCGGATTCCACGGCCTGCGAGAAGTTGTGTGCCCGTTTGAGGTCGGAGGTCCAGATGTAGGCGGCCAGACCGTACTTCGTGTTGTTGGCCAGCTGCAGGGCCTCTTCATCGGACTTGAACGGAGTGATCGCGACGACGGGCCCGAAGATCTCCTCCTGGAAGATCCGTGCGTCGGGTGCGACGTCGGCGAACACGGTTGGTTCCACAAAGTTGCCGGTGTCGAATCCTTCGGGGCGACCGCCGCCTGCGACGAGGCGAGCCTCTTCCTTGCCGATTTCGACGTAGGACATGACCTTGTCATAGTGCTCGGGGTGGACCAGTGCGGCCACCTCGGTGGTGGGATCCGAGGGCAGACCCACCTTCACACGCTTGGCCTGGGCGGCGTAGCGTTCGACGAACTCGTCGTAGATCGACTCTTCGACGAGGATGCGCGAACCGGCGGTACAGCGTTCACCGTTGAGGGAGAAGACGCCGAAGACTGTGGAATTGATCGCGGTGTCGAGGTCGGCATCGGCGAAGACGACGGCCGGTGACTTTCCACCGAGCTCCATCGACAGGCCCTTGAGCCAGGGAGCGGCGTTGGCGAAGATCGTCTGACCGGTCGTGGACTCACCGGTGAACGAGATCAGCGGGACGTCCGGGTGCTTGACGAGGGAGTCGCCGGCGAAGCCCTCTTCGCCGTAGCCGTTGACCATGTTGAAGACGCCCTTGGGCAGTCCTGCCTCTTCGAAGATGCCCGGCCACAGCGATGCCGAGAGTGGGGTGAACTCGGCGGGTTTGAGCACGACGGCGTTACCGGTTGCGATCGCCGGGGCCAGCTTCCACGACTCGAGCATGAACGGTGTGTTCCACGGGGTGATGAGCCCGGCGACGCCGATGGGCTTGCGGTTGACGTAGTTGGCCTGGCGGCCGGGGACCTTGAACGCGTCGTCGACCTGGGCGACGATGAGGTCTGCGAAGAAGCGGAAGTTCTCCGCTGCGCGGTTGGCCTGGCCCTTCGCCTGGGTGATCGGCAGACCGGAGTCGAAGGACTCCATCTCTGCGAGTTCCTGGCTGCGGGTTTCGGCGATGTCGGCGATCTTGTTGAGGACGCGGGCGCGCTCACGTGGGAGCATCGTCGGCCACGGGCCCTCGTCGAAGGCCCACTTCGCCGAGGCGACGGCGGCGTCGATATCGGCCTTCTTGCCTGAGGCGGCCTTGATGTAGGGCTCGTTGGTCACCGGGTTGATGACATCGAATTCGTCGCCGTCGATCGAATCGACGAATTCGCCGTTGATGTAGTGACGGATCTTCTCCGGCAGGTTTGCTGGAGCTGCAGTGGACTCGGTCATGACTTGTCCTCTTCTCTGTCGATGTTTCTCATGGTCTTGGAGGTGGCTTGGGCTTCCTGGTAGCTGGCGAGGGTCGTTGAGCGGTGGCTCCTCACCACCCGCTCGATCTCCTCCGCCGAGGCGCGGGCCCGGATCAGCGCAACGATCCTGGCGTGCTCGTCGACCGACCCCAAAGCCCGTTCGGGCACGAAGGAGAAGGTCGAGTTGCGCAGGTGAGCCAGGCGGTCCCATTCGATGGCAACCAGATTGTGCAGCCGTTCGTTCGGGCACCGGCGAAACAGTGCCGCATGGAATTCGTGGTTGAGGCGGGTGAACTCGGTGGGATCGAAGTCGGTCAGCAGATCACGCATGCGCTCATTGATCGCATCCGCCTCGGCGAGGTCCTGCTCATCCAAGAATTCAAGCGCCTGCGCGGTCGCAGCACCCTCAAGGATCGCCACGGCCTCCATCGACTGGACGTAGGAGGTGTGGTCAACCATGGCCACACGAGCCCCGACATTGCGTTCGAAGGTGACGAGTCCATCGGCCTCGAGGCGGCGAATGGCTTCCCGCACGGGCACGACAGAGGTGTCGAGTTCGAGAGCGATCTGAGCCAGAACCAGTTTGTGTCCGGGTTCGAAGGTCTGATCAGCGATGCACTTGCGGATCCACCGGTAGGCCGTCTCCGCCTTGCTCAGTGACGTCGCCTCCGGCTGTGTCTCCGCGGTGGGAACAGAAGTCATCGCGCGGCCTTCCAGGCTTCGAACTTCTCTTTCCATTGGCCCTTGGGCGGGAACAGGGATTCGATCGGATTGCCCGCCGCGACCTGCTCGGCCACCCAGCCGTCTTCGATCTCCTTCGCCAACGCCGAGTCGACGACGTCTTCGACGAGGTCACGTGGGATGACAATGACTCCGTCGTCGTCTCCGACGATCACATCGCCGGGCAGCACGGTGGCGTTTCCGCAGGCCACTGCCACGTCCGATTCCCAGGGAACGTGTTTGCGGCCGAGCACGGCGGGGTTCTTCGCCGTCGAGAACACGGGGAGGATTCCGGCCACCTCGGCGGAGTCGCGGACTCCCCCGTCGGTGATGACGCCGGTCGCACCTTGGGCCTTGGCCCGCAGCGCCAACACGTCACCGAGGGTTCCCGAACCGGACTCGCCGCGCGCCTCGATGACGACGACCTCACCGGACTGCAAAGAGTCGAAGGCCCGCTTCTGGGCGTTGTATCCGCCGCCATGGGATTTGAACAGGTCCTCACGGTTGGGCACGAAGCGCAGAGTCTTCGCGGTGCCCACGACCTTGCTGCCGGGCACCAGCGGCGAGACGCCTTCGATGACCACATTGTTGAGTCCGCGTGCACGCAGCTGCGCAGAGAGACCAGCCGTCGGAGCCTCGGTGAGCTTGGCGCGCAGGTCCTCACTCAGTGCACCGCCGCCGGTGGATTCCGGTGCCAGGCCTGCAGCCTCTCGCGATCCCCAGGCGTCGGCCTGCAGCGCTTCGGTCACGGCCGGTGTGCTGCCGAGGTTCGGGTCGAATTTCCCCGGCCCTTCGACGACATTCGTGACGAGTCGGCCCGTGCTGAGTTCTGATCCGGTACTCGCCGAGGTGGTGCTGACCTCGACCTCGACCGTGTCCCCGGGAGCCACCACGGATGATCCCGCAGGGGTGCCGGTGAGGATGACGTCGCCGGGTTCCAGGGTCATGTGCTGGCTGAGATCGGCGACAATCTGGGTCAGGGGGAAGATCAGCTGTGCGGCACCCGTGCCGTCGTCCTGCTTGACCTCGCCGTTGACCCAGGTGCGGATGCGCAGCGACTGAGGGTCAGCCTCGGCGGCGGGGATGATGTTCGGACCCAGCGGTGTGTACCCGTCGCGGCTCTTCGACCGCAGATTCGAGCCCTTGTCGGGTGACTTGATGTCGTAGAGGCCGAAGTCGTTGGACGCGGTCACTCCCTCGACGAAGGTCCAGGCCTCGTCGGGGCTGACGGATCGGGCCGCGGTGCCGATGATGACCGCGATCTCGCCTTCGAAGGCAAGCAGCGAGGTCCCGGCAGGGCGCTCGATCGCCTCACCAGACGCGGCCAGGGAACTGGTGGCCTTGAGGAAGTAGGACGGCTGGGAGGGCCGTTTTCCGCGCTGGGCGGAGCGTGACTCGTACGCCACATGGACGGCAATGATCTTGCCCGGTCGGACTGGGACACCAGCTGGAGTCGACATCGATCTCGCACCTCATTTCGATTGGCTTTCACCCAGATCGTATATGATACGGTTCCGGAGGACAAGTAGTCCGCGTCACATGATTGAGGTCACGTCAGCGTTCCGATGGCTGCGATCTCCTATCCATGGGACAGCGGCACTAACGCAGCAGTCACAATGCGACACAGGAGTCATGGTGAGTAAAAAGCACACCCAAGGTCGGGTGGCATTCGCGACCGTCGTCGGCACCAGCATCGAGTGGTACGACTATTTCCTCTATGCGGCTGCCTCTGGACTGATCTTCAACGAGCTGTTCTTCGGTGGTCTCGGGTCGACGCTCTCGACCATGGTCTCCTTCGCCACTGTCGGCATCAGCTTCCTGTTCCGCCCACTGGGCGCATTCCTCGCCGGACACTACGGTGACAAACTGGGGCGCCGGGTCGTCCTCATCATCACCCTCATCGCGATGGGTGCGGCCACCGCCCTGATCGGCTTCCTACCGACCTACGACTCGATCGGCCTTGCAGCACCCATCCTCCTCATCGTCCTGCGCGTCATCCAGGGAATCTCCGCCGGCGGCGAGTGGGGCGGAGCGGTCCTCCTGGCCGTCGAGCATGCGGAGGTCAAACATCGCGGGCTGCGCGGATCCTTCCCGCAGATCGGTGTCTCCATCGGCCTCATCCTCTCCTCCGGCGTGCTCGCACTCATGACCGTGATCGCTCCGGGCGAAGCCTTCCTCGAATGGGGTTGGCGCGTGCCCTTCTTCCTCTCGATCCTGCTCGTCGCAGTCGGCTACTGGATTCGTCGCGGGGTTGAAGAGTCCCCTGTCTTCCACGAGATCGCCGAACGCAAGGAACAGGTCACCAACCCACTCGGCAAACTGTTCAAGAGCCACTGGCTTCTCGTCATCCTGGCCTCGCTGGTCTTCGTCGGCAACAATGCCGCCGGCTATATGACCACCGGCGGCTACATTCAGAACTACGCCACCGACCCGGCCGGCCCGATCGGGCTCGAGCGCGGCCCCGTGCTCTGGGCAGTCTCCGCCTCGGCGGTGTCGTGGCTGATCTTCACGATCATCGCCGGCTCCGTCTCGGACAAGATCGGACGCAAGAACACTTATCTGCTCGGATGGGTTCTGCTGCTGATCGGCATCTTCTCCCTCTTCCCATTGGTCAACACCGGCAGCATCTGGATGCTCTTCCTCGGGCTGGTCATCCTCACCGTCGGACTCGGCTTCACCTATGGGCAGCAGCCGGCCATGTATGCCGAGATCTTCCCCTCCAGCGTGCGCTTCTCCGGTGTCTCCGTGTCCTATGCGATCGGGTCGATCCTCGGCGGGGCCTTCGCACCCACGATCGCAAAGGCATTGGTCTCCGCCACCGGAACAACCACCTCGGTGGCTATCTATCTTGGTGGTATGACCGTGATCGCGCTGGTGGCCACGCTGCTCCTGCGGGACCGCTCGGGCATCCCCCTGGGACCGGCCCACGAGGAGGAGCAGTCCGTGAGCCCGATCATAGGTATCCGCTCATGATGACCTGAGCAACACAAGATCGTATATGAACTGCTAATATTGGAAAGTCACGAAGACGTGTGATGAACCGGAGGTTGACATGCATTTTCACCAGCACGGCTATGTGTCCGCAGACCCGCGGATCGAAGCTGCAGCAGGTTACGGAATCGATCGTCCAGAGGATCTGCCCGACGAGGTCGATGTCCTCATCGTCGGCAGCGGCCCGGCTGGCATGATCGCGGCAGCACAGCTGTCTCAATACCCCGAAGTCAACACCCGGATTATCGAGAAGCGCGACTCGAGACTGGTCATCGGGCAGGCAGACGGCATTCAAGCCCGCTCGGTCGAGACCTTCCAGGCGTTCGGATTCGCCGAAGAGATCATCCGCGAGGGCTACCACATCGTCGACATGTCCTTCTGGAATCCGGATCCGGAGAACCCCGAACACATCATCCGCACCGGACGACCCAAGGATGACGAATCCGGAATCAGCGAGTTCCCGCACCTCATCGTCAACCAGGCGCGAGTCCTCGACTACTTCGCGCAGTTCGCCAAACAGTCCCCCGGCCGCATCGAGCCCGACTACGGCATCGAATTCGTCGATCTCAAGGTCAACGATGCTGCCACCGCAGGCTCGGCCGACCCATCCAGCTCCGAAGCCGCCGCGTCCGATCACCCAGTGACGGTTGCCGTTCGCTACACCGCGGGTGACCGCGCAGGAGAAGAGCGCACCATCCGCGCCGGCTATGTGATCGGCTGCGACGGGGCCCGTTCGGGCGTGCGCAGGTCCATCGGCCGCAAGATGGCCGGCGACCAGGCCAACCACGCCTGGGGTGTGATGGACGTGCTCGCGAACTCGGACTTCCCCGATATCCGCACCAAATGCGCAATCTCCTCGAAACACGGAAACATCCTCCACATCCCCCGGGAGGGCGGGCATCTGTTCCGCATGTACGTCGACCTGGGCGAAGTCCCCGAAGACGACGCACGCAAAGTGCGACAGACGAGCGTCGACGAGATCATCGACCGGGCGAACGCCATCATCAGCCCGTACAGCCTCGACGTGAAGGACGTGGCCTGGCACAGCGTCTACGAGGTCGGACACCGCCTCACCGATGCCTTCGATGACACAGATGACACGTCTGTCGGCTCGCCGTGTCCACGCGTGTTCATCACCGGCGATGCCTGCCACACCCACTCGGCCAAGGCGGGCCAGGGCATGAATGTCTCGATGCAGGACGGGTTCAACATTTCGTGGAAACTCGGCCAGGTGCTCTCCGGACGGTCCTCGTACGAACTGCTGCGGACCTATTCCTCCGAGCGCCAGGTGACTGCGAAGAACCTCATCGACTTCGACAAGGAATGGTCGACGCTGATGGCGACTCCGCAGGAGGAGCTTCCGGACGAGACCTATCTACAGGACTTCTACGTCAAGACTGCCGAGTTCCCTGCCGGCTTCATGACCGAATACACGGAATCGATGATCACCGCTTCGCCCAAGCATCAGGAATTGGCGACCGGCTTCCCGGTGGGCAAGAGGTTCAAGTCCGCTCGGGTACAGCGCAACTGTGACGCCAACTTCATCCATCTTGGCCACCGAGCACGCGCAGATGGCCGCTGGCGCGTCTACGTCTTCGCTGACGCTCCACCCCCGGCGCTCGGCGACGACGCGGCGGAGTCCAAGACCACTCAGTTGGCTGACTGGCTCGAATTTGATCCAGCTTCACCTCTGGTCAGGTTCCGACGTGGGGGCGCTGACCTCGATGCACTCATCGATCTCAACGTCGTCTACCAGCAGGATCACACCGCGTTCTCGTTCCCCGATGTTCCGACGGCGTTCCGCCCACACGTGGGCAAGTTCGGCCTCGAATACGTGGAGAAGATCTTCGCAGCATTGCCCGAGGAAGACATCTACGACGAACGCGGCATCAGCCGTGACGGCGCCGTAGTCGTCGTCCGCCCCGATCAGTACGTCTCGGGCATCTTCCCTCTGGATGCTCACGACGAGATCGGTGAGTTCTTCGACGGAGTGTTCTTGCCCCAGTAAGTGACTTGCTTCGCCCGGTGACGCCGGCGCCTCATCAGCCGCGAGATGCTTCAGCTGATGAGGTGCCGACGTTTTGCGTTTATGGGGTGTTGCCGCCTCTGACCGATGAGTCCGCAGATTCCAGCCGAGACCAGAGCGGCGCTTCCCAGTGCCCAGTAGCTCACTCCAGCGGCCGGATAGCCGACAATGCTCGCGCTGATCGACTGCCCATCTGTTGTCTCACCCGCCCACCGGACAATCGGCGGATGAGCCAATCGCTCTACCAACAGCGCATACAGCACGACACCGAGTCCCAGCACAATCGCAGGCCACCAGCGCGGAAGGTCGTTAGCCAAGCCGACAACTGCGCAGATGAGGACTATCAACCATGCGATCACCACACTGGGCTCGAAATCGACAAGGTCGGCCGTCTGTCGGCCAAGAGACGTGAACGTGACATCGTCTTCGTCCGACGCTGTATTATCCATTATCGGCACCCAGATCATCACTATCCACGAAGCCAGGGCAAGAAGTGGAAACAGGCAGGCCGCGCGGTCGACCGCGGAGATGTGCTGATGATTGGTCGCTCGGCCAGGCCGGCCAGACGTACGGTGATCGGTTGCGAACCAGCGGCGGATCCGCACGTTCGAGCGATGCCGTTCGGAAATGAGTCCGCAGATTCCAGCCGTAACCAGTACGACGCCGCTGAACGCCCAAAATGCAGCACCAACTGAGGGAGAGGCCACCTCCATACCGCCGATCCACATGCCGTCTCCGTCTTTGCCGTCCCACATGATTGTCGGCGGGTCCTCCACCATGGCTCCTAGATGCGACATGACCACGATTCCGAGGACTGCAGCGGCCCATGCCCACAGCCGCAGACCATTGACGAGCCACCCGGAGATTACGCAGGTGAGCAGGCAAGCCCCGATCACGACAAGCTCGACGTCGATTTCGCTCAGGGTGATCGGCCTACGTCCGAGTGAGGTGACGATAAGCACCATGGACTCGTTGGAATGCAAACTGTTGGAAGTGCTGTCAAAGACCGGCACCCAGATCGTCGCGACCCACGCGGTCATCGCAAGGATCGGGAGTACCTTGGCCGCGATACGGGATCGCTCACGCCCTCCCGCAGTCATTTCGATCCCCCGCTCTTTAGCCGCTGTACCCCGATCCATCCGCAGATGCCGGCGACGATGAGCGCTAGACTCCCGATGATCCACAGCACGAACCCGAAGTCGGGGCGAGCAATTTCCATACCCCCTGTCGGCACTCCTTCGGCGGTCTGTCCGTCCCAAATCAGGGAAGGCGGGGTGATCGCCACGGCTACGAGGCCGAAGAGAATGACATCACCGATCAGGATCGCGGCTGCCGACCACCAGTGTGAGTATCCAAATAGCCAAGGCAGAAGCGCGATGATCACAATGAGTATCCAGATGGCGACTAAGCCAGGGTCGGTGCCCCTTGTGCCGAGCGGAGCTTCCCCTAAGGATGTGATCGTGATTCCTAAGCCCTCAGTAGCTCCACTGTCGAGAATGGGCACGAAGATCGTGGCGATCCAAACTGCGACTGTCGCAAGCGGCAGGAGACGAGCGGCTTGAAGCAGACTTCGGCCGGGCCGAGTCTCGCGTCGTCGCAGGGAACCCGCAGCGGGGACCTCGTCGCTGCCACCGTCCTCGGATTTTTGAACCCTGCGGTCGGCATCAGGTCCTGGAGCGTTGTTGTCGTCCGCATTCATACTCAAAATCATGCAATCTGACGCTGTGTGGACAGTGTCGGATTTGTTGCAGAATCACCACGTCAGCTCGCTTCGAGCAGCGCCTTCCGAAAAGTCCTCTCCACACGGCAGTCCTCGGAATCGCTGAAACTGCGAATCCTGCGACGATATGTGGGCCAAATCGTTCGTGGAAGTAGAACGGGTTCGACGATCTCTACGATTTCGAGCTCCGGAGGTTCGCCCTGGTCACGCGCTGTTCGCTGGCTTTCCTCGTACTTCTTCGCTTCTGCTCCTGTGATCGGAAGGAACGGGATCTCCACTTCGCGGCATTCCGTGCCTTGTGGTTCCCTGCGTCGTTCAGGCTCCAGAAATCCGGACAGCTTCAGCCGCCAATCGTCGTCGAGTGGAGAGGAGCGCGAATTTCCGGCTTCCCACGTGTCACTGGTTCCTGGTGGGTCAACTGTTCGGGGTGGGTCCAACGACCCGGACACGGCTCGCGGGTATTTCATTCGTCTGACGAAGGGCGGGGTCAGATCCTCGTATTCAGCGCCGTTGGGAGTGGTGACTTTAAGACCCTCTGCCGTCGCTTCGTGTTTCCAACCCGGATGTTCCTTCGCATAGTTGCACGCGGCGCACAGTCCTGAGCCGTTCTCCCACGAAGTCGCGCCGCCTGAGGCATACCCATCTGCATGGTCGGCGTGCCTGATCCGCGCATCGCACCACGGAGTGCGGCACACATCGTCGCGGTAGATGACCATCTGCCGTAATTGACCAGTGAATATGCGGCCGCGAGATTCCATCCCCACCAGCTGACCGTCGGTCGCGCGGGTGAACATCCGGCGGATGAAGACTTCTGCCTCATTGGCGGCGAGGAAGTTGCGTGCGGTCCGAGCAGGGAGAGGACCGAAGCCTGGCAACCAGGCGGGCACCATTCCATCGGAGAGCAATGTTTCCGCCTCTACGACGAGGTGCAATTCGGTGGGAATGGCTGCCGCGCTCGATTGTCCAGTCAGGCGTTCGACGAATGTGTCGACCATCAGCTGGTTGTTTCTGCGCCCTTGGGCGCCTCCGGCTGCAGTCACTGATTCGGCCGCACCTCTCAGCCCTTCATAGACGGCAACGGCTTGCTGGATCGGAAGGATCGCAGATACTCGTCCCATTCCATCTTCGAGCGCGGTCATGGTCACACGTCGGTTAGCCGTCGCTCTCTCCGCTCGCTCAGCGGCCGTCTCGGCGTTCATCTCCTCCGCCAAGGCGCGCGCCTCGGTGCGCAGGCTCCGGATCCCGGCGGGTCCCATGCTCATCTTCATACGAGTGTCGACCTTGCGCCGGTCAGCGCTGGTCAGCGTCGCCGTTTCGTCGGCCATGACACGGGCCTTGTCTTCTGAGATCTCCCCGGAGGCGAGAGCTTTGAACGTATTCGGCATCTCGCACACGATCGCACGCGAGGTGGACAGGAACTTTCGACCGGAACCCGGTGACACCTTCTTCGCGAGGGCGATTTCCTCAGCGGAGCGGATTCCGCAATCACGTGCGGGAACCTGGTTGAGGGCATCTCGGCGTTGGCGCAAGCCCTCGAATGCCACCGCCTCGGCGGATTGCGCGGACACGATGGTCGCCTTCAGGCTCTCGAACGCGGTGATGCGTGCCAATGTCTCGGCTTCGGTTACAGCAGGCCGCTCACCGCGCAGCATAGATGCGAAGCGGTCGATCTCTGCAATGAGATCGAGGTCCGCCGGTGGTGCATCCGGAACGGTCTCCGTGTCCATGCAAACACACTACAATCCGGTACTGACACGAGACTTTTCGAACGCCTGACACGAAGGTACTCGTGCCTCTGGCACGAGATTTCAACGAACTGGAACCCGATTAGGCAGAGCTCTACCCAACGTCCCGCTGGATTCGGTTGAGCACCATGTCCATGGCCACGATATTGTGCCCGCCATCAGGGATGATGATGTCTGCGTTGCGCTTCGAGGGCTCCACATACAGCTCGTGCATCGGCTTTACGGTGCCCAGATATTGGTCCTCAACAGACTGCAGGGTCCGTCCTCGTTCGACGACGTCGCGTTTGATCCGCCGCAGCAGCCGAACGTCGGCGTCGGTGTCGACGAAGAGCTTGATGTCGAGCAGTTCACAGATCCGCGGTTCGGCGAAGATGAGGATGCCTTCGACGATGATCACCGGCGATGGCTCCACGAGCGTCGTGCGATCGCTGCGATTGTGGATCGAGAAGTCGTAGACCGGGCTCTCCACCGACTGCGATGCCCGCAGAGCGCTCAAATGTTCGACGAACAGGTCATTGTCGAAGGCGTCAAGGTCGTCGTAGTTGACCTTCTCGCGCTCCTCGTACGTCAGCTCGTCTCGCCGCCGGTAGTAGTTGTCGTGAAACAACACCGAAGGCGGGCCCGCGCACTTGTCCAGCAGCGCCTGGGTCAGGGTTGTCTTTCCACTGCCGGTGCCCCCGGCCACGCCTACAATCAAGGTCTCCACGGTTCAACTATCCCATTCGGCTCTGCAGATTCAAGCTTTGACTTTCCCCAAATTTATACCAGTCACCCTCGCCGAGGTTGGCCGGCGGGTCCGTTCATACTCGACGGGTGAGCTGGGCCCAGAGGTCTTGGTCGAACCGACGCTGAGCGAACAGTCCGGCCATGTGCCTGACCGCGTTGTCGACTTTGCCTCGCCATGCCACCACTGCGGTATCGGCGTCACCGAGGGACAGTGCCCTGAAGATAGCGCGGTCATCGATGAGGATGCGATCGCTGGCGGGTGAGTAGTCAAGCTGCAGAACAGAGATGAACAGGCGCAGGCGCAGGGTCAGTGCCTCGAAGGCTCGGGCGCTCTGTCGCAGACCGGAGGCCCGTGCCAGTTCCTGCTGGAAGTGGAGATCGGCATCCTCGACGTCGATGCCGCTCTTCGTCGCCGCCGAGGCCTCCACCTGCCGCAGTGCCAGCTGCACGGGCACGAAGTAGCGCTTCGGTCGCAGCGCCAGCGAGCGCAGGAGAACTTCCCCCACCGACATGCGTCCGGCATAGAGGTCGAGGACGTCAAGGGTGGTGATCAGAGGAATCCTCGAACCGCCCCGTGAACCGTCGAGCAGCTTGTCATCGACCATGCGCCGCAGAGCGGCATCCACCGAGGAGCGGGGCACCTGCATCCGCCCCGACAGAAGGCGCGGATTGATTCTGTCCCCAGGTTGATATCCCGAATCGATGATCTCCTCACGCAGGGCGATCGCCAGGTGTTCTGTGATGGACCGAGTCCCCTTCGGCAACCACGAAGAGATCTCCATTGAGTCAGAAGAAATGGAACTTCTACGAGCATCAGTTTGGCTCGATTGCCGCCACATGACGCCTTCGAAACCGTGACGCACACGGCCGGAGAGGGTGTCGAGCAGGGAACCGGGAACATCGCGGCAGAGAGCGAGTCCAGCTTTGACATCGTCGATAAACGCATCGAACTCCCTGTGGACCACGATGCCGGCGTTCGCAATCGGGACCTGCACGTCCAAATCGTCCGTCTCACCGAAGGGATCGAAGACGATGAAGCGCTCGCGCTCGCCCCCGTCCCGAAGCAGATCGAGCAGGTCCTGAGCATCTGTCTGGCGATGCTCGCTGTCAAAACGCTGCGGCCAACGCTGAACACCTGCCGAACGCAGAGCCGCCACGATGCCAGCGATGCGGCGTTGGACCCGTCGTGCCGATACTGCGCTCGCACCACCATCGCGGCCGGCACCCCCATCAAAGGCTTCACCCACACCGTGCTCGTCACCAAGTCGGATGCCGATGACAACGAGCGGGAATCCGCCTGCGACAACCGTGATCTCAGCGCTTCCGCGCAGCTGGTCGCGGTGCACCGTCATCCCTCTCATCGCACGGGACACGATGCTCTGGCTCAGCCCGGTCGCCTCGGCGAGAGCCCTCGTCGAATAGTCCTTCCCCGAGATCCTCGCCCCTGCCGTGCTCACCAGGGCTTCCACGACCTGATCTGCCGTACTCTGAATCTGCGGACGGCCGCTGCGCGGGCGGTCGTCAAGGTCGGATCGCAGCGTCCACCGACGCAGACTCGATGGCGAGATACCCAACTCGGCTGCCACCTCGGCGATGGAGGACGAAGCCGTCTTGGCAACAGCGGCGCGACGCATCTCTGAGGAATACATCGCCCCATTCTATTACTTCTGACTCAACTATGTCTGCGATTGGCTGCAAGCCCTTCACCGCGAATTCTCTGCGGCGCATACTGGTCTCAACGATCCCGTCAACAGTCAACGGCGACGCGGGAACAGCTGGCACGACCCCAGCCAGACTCATCCAGAGTTCGTCCAACAGAAAAGGAACGAGCAGTTGTTGCATACAGACTCCGATCTCGATCAGCTCACCAGTCGCTCCATCGACACCGTTCGCAAATGGCTGCGCGTGGCAACGAGCAAGACCACGGCGAAGAATCCTGCCGCCGAACGCCTCTCGGCAGTGCTCTCCGATCCCAACGGCCTCGACTTCACCGTCGGATTCGTCGATCGGGTCGTGCGCACCGATGATGTGCACGCCGCCGCGGATGCTTTGGCGGAGGTCGGCAAGCTGGCTCCCGAGACGATGTCGGCCCTCGACCGCGCCCAGATCAAGACCGGTGCCGCCCTGGCCCGGGCACTGCCCCAGGTCGTCGTGCCGGCGGCTCGCACCCGCCTGCGTCAGATGGTCGGGCACATGGTCGTCGACGCTCGCGACAAACAGTTCGGCAAGGCTGTAGCAGCACTGACAGCCGACGGTCACCGACTCAACATCAACCTCCTCGGTGAGGCTGTCCTCGGTGATGGCGAAGCCGACCACCACCTCGAGGAAACCCACCGGCTGCTGGCCCGCGAGGACGTCGACTACGTCTCCGTCAAGGTCTCCTCTGTCGCGTCCCAGATCTCCATGTGGGCCTTCGACGAGACCGTCGACTACGTGGTTGAACGCCTGCGCCCGCTCTACCAGCAGGCAGCGAAGGCACCGACCGGCTCCAAGTTCGTCAACCTCGATATGGAGGAGTACCGCGACCTCGAACTGACCATCGCGGTCTTCACCCGCCTCCTTGCCGAACCTGAGTTCAAGAACCTCGAGGCCGGCATCGTGATCCAGGGCTACCAGCCCGACGCACTGGGTGCCGTGCAGCGCCTGAGCGAATTCGCCAATGAACGCATCGCCAACGGTGGAGTCGGAATCAAGGTTCGCCTCGTCAAGGGCGCAAATCTGGCGATGGAGACCGTCCACGCGGAGATTGCCGGCTGGCCCGCGACCACGTGCGATTCGAAGCAGTCCACCGACGCGAACTACAAGCACGTCCTCCATTGGCTCTTCACTCCGGAGCGGATGAAGGGGCTGCGCATCGGCGTGGCTGGGCACAACCTCTTCGACATCGCCTTCGCCCACCACCTGTCCGTCGACCGCGATGTCACCAGCCGCGTGGAATTCGAGATGCTGCAGGGCATGGCCTCGGAGCAGGCCGCCGCGGTGACCGAGGACGTCGGAGATCTCCTCCTCTACGTCCCCGCCGTGCACCCGAAGGAATTCGACGTCGCAATCTCCTACCTTGTGCGCAGGCTCGAAGAGAACTCCTCTCACGAGAACTTCATGTCCGGCATCTTCGACCTTGCCAACGGCAATGAGGTTTTCGTCCGCGAGGCAGATCGTTTCCAGGCCTCCGTCAAGCAGCTCGAGGACATCCTGGCCGAAGACGGTGAGGTTGCCCCGGCACCGAACCGCAAGCAGGACCGTTCGACCGAACGCGATGTCTCCAGCCCCGTCCCGACCGAGTTCTATAACGAACCAGACACCGACCCTTCGCTGCCGGCGAACCAGAAGTGGGCCAAGGAGATCATCGCCGAGGCGACTGCTCCCGGATATCTCGATGACCGGCCCAAGACCCCGAAGGTCGACTCGGCTGCGAAACTCGATGAGATGATCGCCGATGGCCGCAGGGCTGCGCAGGCCTGGCGCGAGCTGGGTGCTGCCGGTCGTGGAGAGATTCTCCACCGTGCCGCCGAGGTTGTCGCCGCCCGCCGCGGTGAGTTCATCGCCGTCGAGGCCGCCGAGGTCGGGAAGATGCCGTCCCAGTCCGATCCGGAGATCTCCGAGGCCATCGACTTCATCCGCTACTACGCGCTCAACGCCGCGGAGCTGGAGAACCTCGAAGGAGCGAACTTCGTCCCCGATAAGTTGGTCGTCGTCACCCCGCCGTGGAACTTCCCGATCGCCATCCCCACCGGTGGCACCGTGGCTGCGCTGGCGGCCGGTTCGGCCGTCATCCACAAACCCTCGAAGCCCACCCCACACTGCTCGGCACTCATCATCGACTGTCTGTGGGAAGCGGGAGTGCCCAAAGACGTGCTGCAGCTGTGCACGCCTTCGGACCGGGACCTCAGCCGTCACCTCGTTGCTCACCCGGATGTCGACCGTGTCATCCTCACAGGTGCCTCCGAGACGGCCGCCCTGTTCAAGTCCTTCCGTCCTGACCTGCACGTCAATGCGGAGACCTCCGGCAAGAACGCCCTGGTCATCACCCCGGCGGCTGACCGCGATCTGGCTGTAGCCGATCTCGTGTATTCGGCCTTCGGCCATGCCGGGCAGAAGTGCTCGGCCGCTTCGTTGGGCATCATGGTCGGGTCGACCTACGACTCCGAGCGCTACCGCAAACAGCTCATCGACGCAGCCGCGTCGATGGTCGTCGACTGGCCGGCAAACATGTCGGCGACGATGGGACCGCTGACCGAGGATCCCTCCGACAAACTCAAACGCGCCCTGACCTCCCTCGAGCCGGGCGAGTCCTGGCTGCTCGAACCCAAACAGCTCGATGACACGGGCCGACTGTGGAGCCCGGGCGTCAAGGACGGCGTCAAGCCGGGATCCTTCTTCCACCTCACCGAGGTGTTCGGTCCTGTGCTCGGCCTCATGCACGCGAAGGACCTCGACGAGGCCATCGAGTTCCAGAACGATGTGGACTTCGGTCTCACCGGCGGCATCCACTCCCTCGATCCCGAGGAAGTGCGCACGTGGCTCGACCAGGTCCAGGTCGGCAACGCCTACGTCAACCGCGGCATCACCGGCGCGATAGTTCGGCGCCAGTCCTTCGGCGGTTGGAAACAGTCCTCCGTCGGACTCGGTTCGAAGGCCGGTGGCCCGAACTACCTCATGCTCTTCGGCCACTACACCGACGATCCGTCCACTCTGCCAGGTGCCACTGACGCGAGCCAGAACCTGGAACTGGCCAAGGCCGATGACGAACGTTGGCTGGCCCGCGAGTTCGGGGCAGCGAAGGACCATACAGGTCTCCAGTCCGAAGCCAATATCTTCCGCTACCGGCCTCGCCCGGTCACACTGCGGGTGACCTCGAAGTCGTCACTGTTCGACCTGGAGAGGTCCCTGCAAGCAGCGAAGTGCGTCGGGTCCACAGTGCAGCTGTCCGTCGCCGAGGATGTGGCTTCCGAGGTGAAGATCGCCGTCACCAACGCTGGCGTCCCGGCTCGGACCGAGTCCGCAGCGACGTTCGCCGACATGGTCGGTCAGGGTCGCTACGATGATTCCGTCGGCGCCCGCATCCGCGTGCTCGGGCCGCAGGAACCCGAGCTGTTGGCGGCCACCGCACCACGTCCAGAGGTTGCGGTCATCGATGAACCGGTGACCTCCTCGGCGCGGGTGGAGATGCGCTACTACGTGCAGGAGCAGGCCGTGTCCATGACACTGCACCGCTTCGGCAATCCCAGCCGTGACTTCCACGAACTGGCGGCCGGACTCAAGGCATGACCCAGCCGACCTGCTGGCTCTGACCCAGCCGAACGGTTGGCGGACGGCGGCTCTGATACCTCGGATCGAGGTGTCCGAGCCGCTGTCTGCTGTTCGGGTGTCGGCGACGAAATCAGAACCAGTTCGGTTCGTCGGCAGTCAGCCAGCTGATCGGGTTGACATTGCGACCGTTCGACATCGCCACGGACAGGATGTTGGCCAGATAGCGGTCCTCGGATATCTCCAACGGCCGCCCCGCACTGTCGCGGCTGCGACGCAGGTGGCGCAGCAGCGGTCGTCCGCGTGCAACCCCCAGCAGGTCTGCATCCTGCTGACCGCAGACGGTCGCCGAGAAGACGTGATCAGCACCGGCGAAGACGATCCCGTGCTGCTGGGCGAGGCTGCGGCTGACCGAGGCTGCATCGCTGGGAACCTTCTCGACCAAGTCGCCGAGATCTTCGGGGTAGCTCGTCCGTTCGACCATGACCTTCTCGCCGTCGAGTAGACGCACACGAAGAACCCGCAGCACACGGGCACGAGGATCGACTTTGAGTGCCGCGGCCGTCTCATCCCCCGCAATGCGCCAGCGCTGCTCGATGACCTGGCCGCCCGGGGTCCGCCCGTGCGCGCTGGCCCACTGAGCGAAGCTGCGGAACTCCTCAGCCACTGCCGCCGGCCGAGGCCTGCGCAGCACCATCTTCCGAGCTCCGCGCCGACCTCCCACGGTTCCCTCACTGACCAGCAGTCGCAGCGCTTCGCGCACCGTGCCCGGTGCGACTTCGTACTCGGAGGCCAGAGCTGCTTCGGATTCGAGGCTCTGCCCCACCTGCCGTGCCCCGGTGCGAATCGATTCGCGTATCTGCTCCGCGATCTGCTCGTACCGCGCACCGCCGGATCCAGACGGCTGCAGTTGCGACTCGGTCACGCCTTCAGTCCTCCCATGATGTGTTCCCAATACAGCCAGCACGCTCAGCACTGCTGTCAGTGCCGTGCACCTACGCTACCGCAAGCCCCCGAGCTGGCGACGACCGCACGCACTGGAGCGTCACCGTCACCTTGTCTCGACGCTGTGAGCAGCCCGGCAGAGTTCATGCGCACGGCATTTTCTCGGCCAACCTCACTGGTGAGGATTATTCTACTCTTAGAACCTCACTAGTGATCTGGGTTGTCTATCTTCCATCTGTTCCCTATCGTGGGGATGGATCGAAGCACTTCGAATGAGAACACAATGCGCTTGCGCACAAGTCCGAAAGGCGAGTACGACGATGCTCAAACACACACGAAAGCTCACGGCTGCCCTCGCAGTGGGCGCTCTGGCCGCCCTGTCCGGCTGCGGTGACAGCGCCGAGTCCGAGGAATCGGCCAATTGGCGATCGGCGACGTCGGTCGAAGACGGCGGGGGCATGGACGCTCTCGTCGAGGCTGCTCAGGCGGAGGGATCACTCAATGTCATGGGCCTCTACCCCGACTGGGCCAACTACGGCGGGCTGCTCGACGCGTTCTCGGAGAAGTACGACATCGAGATCGACAACGACACCTCGACCGGCGCGAGCCAGGACCTCATCAACGCGGTCAAGAACAGGCAGGGGCAGGAAACCTCTCTCGACTACCTCGACACCGGCGAATCCTTCGCCGTCGACGCCGCAGAGGAGGGCCTGCTCGCCGAATACTATCCCGAGACCGCCGATGACATCCCCGAGAATATGAAGGCACCGGACGGCACCTGGTTCAACCACCTCGGCGGGACCATGGCCATCGGCTGTGACTCCGAGACCGTGAAGAAGTGCCCGAAGAGCTTCGCCGAGCTGCTCGAGCCCGAGTACAAGGGCAAGGTCGCCATGCGCGGCAACCCGACGACGGGCGAAGCCGGCTTCATGGCCGTCGTCGCCGCGTCCCTGGCCAACGACGGCTCGCTCGACGACATTCAGCCGGGCATCGACTACTTCGCCGAGCTCTCGGACAAGGGCAACCTCGTACCGACAGAGGCTGAGGCCGGAACGTTCGAGACCGGTGAGACGCCGATCGCCGTCAACTGGGACTACCTGCTCCTGCAGTGGGCGGACGACCTTGCTGACGGTGGGGTGGACATGTCGATCTCCATCCCGTCCGACGGCACCGTCGCCTCCTACTACGCGGCATCGATCAACGATGATGCACCACACCCAGCGGTTGCACGCCTGTGGCAGGAATTCGTCTTCAGCGACGAGGGACAGAACCTGCTGCTCGAAGGCTACGTCCTGCCCGGTCGCCTCGACGCCATGGTCGAAGCCGACACGGTCGACGACGATGCACTGTCGAAGCTGCTCGATGATGCGGTCGACCAGACGGCGCCGCAGCCGACTCAGGAACAGCGGGATTCGCAGCAGAAGGTCCTCGCTGACAACTGGGCGAAAGCTATCGGATGACCTCAGTTCCACAGTCATCGCCCCGCACCGCTGGGCCGGCCGGAGCAGGTTCCGCTCCGGCCGGCCCACGGCGCAGGCGAGCCCTCTCACCGGCCTGGACGGCCCTGGCACCGATCGCGGTCATCATCGTGCTGTTCTTCGTGATCCCGATCGGCGGAATGGTGGCGACCTCGCTCCTCGTTCCCGGCAGCGAACCCGGCACGAAGACCTTCGGCCTCGACAACTTCACCGCGCTGGGCTCGGGATCGCGTTCGATGGCCCTGGGCAACAGCCTCCTCCTGTCGTTCACCGCCGCCACCGTGGCCGCGATCTTCGGCGGTCTCTGCGCCTGGGCGATCTCGACCGTGAAGTCGAAGATCGTCGACTCCATCACCGCCGTCATCTCCAGCGTGCTGGCCAACGACGGAGGCGTTCCTCTGGCGTTCTCCTTCATCGTCGCCGTCGGCAACACCGGATACTTCACCGCGCTGATCACGGCGGTCGATTCGACCTTCACGCTCTACAGCGTCAAGGGTCTGATCCTCATGTACCAGTACTTCCTCATCCCCACGATGATCCTTCTCACGCTTCCCAGCTTCGTCTCGCTCAGACAGCAGTGGCGTGAGGCCAACACGTCGTTGGGCGGCACCAGCCTGACCTTCTGGCGCCGTGTCGGACTGCCTGTGATCACTCCCGCCCTGCTGGGTGCCTGGCTGCTCATGTTCGGTTCCGCCTTCGGCACCCACGCCTCGGCAGCAGTGCTCATCGGCACGGGAGGCTTCCCCCTCATCCCGCTCGAGATCGCCGGACAGCTCGCCGGTTCTGCAGCCACCGGCGGAGAAGGAGTGGCGATGGCCCTGGGCGTGACGACGGGAGCGATCGCCGTGATCGTCCTCATCGCCTACAACGCATTGATGAAGAGGAGCGCCAAGTGGCTGAACACCTGAACAGCTCCCCGCGGATGAAGAGATTCTTGGCGTGGCTGCCGCTCGCGGCGCTGGCGATCTTCATCCTCACTCCGCTGCTGAGCTCGCTGATATATTCGTTCTTCCGCGCCGACGGCAGCTTCACCACGTCCGGGCTCACCGGCCTGGCCGACTCCGGAAAGATCGTGGCCCCGCTCATGCGCAGCCTCGTCGTGTCCGTGCTCGCCGCCGTCATCCTCGTGGTCACGCTGGTTCCTGCAGTCGTCGCCGTCCACCTCTGGGCGCCTCGGCTGCGGTCGGTGCTCAGCATCCTGTGCACCCTGCCTCTGGTCGTGCCGGCCATCGCGATCGTCGCCGGACTCTCAGCAGTGCTGCGCAGCCTGGCGGCTCAGGGCCGGGGCAGCCTCGGCATGCAGCTGAATACGATGTTGCAGTCGCAGGATCTGCCGCTCGTGCTCGTCGGCACCTACGTCATCCTATGCCTGCCCTTCACATTCCGATCGATCGACGCGGGGCTGTCCACCCTGCCGCTGCGCACGCTCTTCGAGTCCTCATCGATCCTCGGCGCCGGGCTCGGGACCACACTGCGGCGGGTCATCATTCCCAACATCCGAGGACCGGTGATGTTCTCGGTCTTCTTCACCTTCGCCCTGTCCATTGCGGAGTACACGGTGGCCGCGACTCTGTCGATCAACACCCTGCCGGTCTTCCTCAATACACTCTCAAGCACGAACTTCCGCGGTTCGATCACCCTGTCCGTGCTGCTCAACCTCACCACATGGCTGCTGCTGGCTGCCGCCACCGTGAGCGCCTCGCGCTTCGGCCATCGACCGAGCGCTGTCAGCGAGCACGATGAGCCCGAAGCCGATGAACCGGCCGTCTCCCAGGCCGCCGGTGCTTTTCGAAAGGACGATGAGACCCCATGACCACTGCGGATAACCGCCCTCGCCCATCACGATCGGGCATCGAACACACAGATGAGCCCGAAGCCGTGCGCTTCGAACACGTCAACAAGTCCTACGGCGGCACCGAGGTGCTCAACGACTTCAACATCGACATCGAAGCGGGCAGCATGGTCAGTTTCCTCGGACCGTCCGGCTGCGGCAAGACGACGACCTTGCGCATCCTCGCCGGTTTCGAACCGGTCAACGGAGGAGATGTCCTCGTCGGCGGCGAATCCGTCCTCAAGCTGCCACCCAACAGCCGCGACATGGGCATGGTGTTCCAGAGCTACAGCCTGTTCCCCAATCTCGGGGTCAGCGACAACATCGAATACGGCCTGCGGATCCGCAAGGTCGACGCCGGAGCACGCCGTCGACGCACCGAGGAGCTCCTCGAGATCTGCGGCCTGACCGGAATGGGCGCCCGCTTCCCGCATCAGCTCTCTGGCGGGCAGCAGCAGCGTGTCGCTCTGGCCCGCGCGCTGGCCACTCAGCCGAAGGTCCTGCTGCTCGACGAGCCGCTATCCGCACTCGACGCTTCGGTCCGCTCCTCGCTGCGTGATGAGATTCGTCGAGTGCAGCAGGCGCTGGGCACGACGACGGTCTTCATCACCCATGACCAGGGAGAGGCTCTGGCGATCGCCGACCGCGTGGCGGTGATGAACGACGGCAGGATCGAGCAGTACTCCGCCCCGCACGAGGTGTATTCGTCTCCGGCCACTGCCTTCGTCGCCCGGTTCGTCGGCTCGATCAACGAATTCGCCGTGGGCCAAGACTGGACGATTCGCGACCGTCTTCCCATCGAGCCCGCACCGGATCACACCGTCTTCGTCCGTCCCGAGAACCTGTCGATCACTTCTGCCGCGGACGGCTTCCTCGAGGTCAAGCACAGCACCTACACCGGCGAGCGCACAATGGTCCACCTCGGGCTGCCCGGAGACCACAAGGCGCGGTGGGCGGCCTCCCTGGCCTCGGTCGACGCCGATGACTTGCGACCCGGCATGCGCATCGATGCCTCGGTCACCGCTGAACCCGCGCTGCGCCTGGACCGGAACGACGCCGAAGGAGTCCCCGCATGAGCGACTCCATCACCGGATTCTCCGGTGCCGTCTTCGACTGCGACGGCATCCTCGTCGACTCCGAAGCCCCCTGGATCGACCTCATGGCCGGTTACCTGACATCGATGTCCGCCAGTGGCCTCTCGCCCGAGGACCTGCGCGGACTCACCGCGGACGAGGCTGTGGCCCGACTTCAGCGCATTCACGAGGCACTCGGCTCGCCCAGCGATGTCCAGCCGCCGACGGCAGCCGAGGTCGACCGCGCCTACAGCGCCGCCCTCGAGCACGTCGCCGCTCCCATGCCCGGCGCTCCCGAACTCGTGGCCTCATTGTCAGGGACCATTCCGATAGCTGTGGCCAGCAACGGCCGAGGCGAGGACGTCCGCGGACTCCTCGAACGTGCCGGAATGCTCGACTTCTTCGACGCCATCATCACGATCGACGACGTCGACCAGGGCAAACCGGCACCGGACCCCTACCTTCTGGCTGCTCGACGGCTCGGGCTCTCCGCCTCGACGGTGGTCGCCTTCGAGGACTCACCGGTCGGGTCACAGGCAGCGCACACGGCCGGATGCACGGTGATCGGAGTCAACAACGATCCCAGCATCGAGCTGGCAGGCGAGGTGCGACTGCGCCACTTCGCGCAGCTGCGTTTCGATCCCCGAACCCGTTCGCTGCTCATCGACATCGAGCATTGAGGAGATGCCATGCCCACTTCGACCACATTCACCCTGCAGACGTGGAACGTCTGGTACGGCGGCCGCGAAGTCGACTTCGGCCAAGAGAAGCAGTACGCGATCGCTGCGCAGTTCCCAGCAGACGTTCTGGCGCTGCAGGAATGCTGGGGCAGCGCCGCAGAGAACCTGGCACCGAAGATCCTCGCAGACCATGCGCAGCGGGGATGGGACACGGCTGTGCTCAGCTCCGGACAGCTGACGGTGGTGGAAACCAGCACGCTGCCCTATGCCCAGGCAGCACTCGTGCGTCCGCTGCCGGACTCGCCGCAGATACTCGTCTGGTCCGTCCACCTCGCGCCGTACCCCTATGCGGTCTACCGAGCTCTGCAGGGGGAAGGACAGGACGTCGCCGATGCCGAGGAGGCACCACGCCTCGAGCAGATCGAAGAGATCCTGTCCGAGACCGACCGTATCTGCGGCCAGGACGGTCAGGCCGATCTGCCCGTCGTCATCTGCGGTGATTTCAATACCCCGTCCACCGGGGACTGGTCGGCGCGCACTGATCGACCCGATATCGCGTGGCGCTCGCCCGACGCACTGCTGGCGGCCGGGTTCACCGACACCTTCCGCGCGGTGCACTCTGACCCTGTCGCCTCTCCGGCCGATACATGGTCTCCGATCGAGCCGCTCACCCACGCGGGTCATCAAGAGAAGCCCGAACCGGGCCGCGCCGACGGTGCCGAGCCCCGTGATCGGATCGACTTCATCTTCTCGCGCGGCCTCGACGTCGTCGACAGTGTGATGCGTGGCTGCAGCGCCGAAGGTCTGATCGAAGACGGCTTCGTCGATGTCGGCGGACGCTGCGAACTCATCCCGAACCAGCGGCAGAACCGTTTCCCGTCCGATCATCAGCTCGTCGAAACACGGTTCACTTTCCCGGCCTGAGCGGTTCCCTGCGCGATCGGCGCGTGCCACTCCGTCGATCGTGTACATACGCTGAAGCCTCAGCGGCCCGGCCACGTGGGAAGGCCGGCCTGGTCCCGCAGACTGCGCCCCAGCATCAAACCGGCCAGCGGTCGGATGTTCATGAGTTTCATTCCGACCGAGCGCAGCAGCAGGTCGCGGCGATTCGCTGGAGCGAAGACGATTCCGAGCCCATGGGCCGCGTCCTGCTTGCTGGCTATCATCGGCATCAGCCGACGTTCGTATGCGTCGAAGGCTCGGCGATGGTCCCCCGGTGTGGCAGCCAATTCGGCCGCCAGCACATAGGCTTCGACCATCGCCAACGCCGATCCCTGACCGGCCAACAATGACGGACTCGCCGCGGCGTCGCCGATCAGTGCGACTCTGCCGCTGGTCCATGAGGGCATCCGGATCTGATTCGCCCGATCTAGGTAGAGCGTTCGTGCCCGCGGCAGCTCGTGAAGAATCGCCGGGATCTCCCATCCTGCCTCTGCCAGGCTGGAACGAAGGAGGTCCCGTTGTGCATCGAGATCATCAGTGGGAACCGGGCCCTGATGCCGGAAGGTCAGCATGAACATCGTCAGGTCATCACGCAGCGCGACACGGATCGCCTGGAACCCGACTTCAGCATGCAAGACGGCGACGAGTTCATCTCGTGGGCGGTAGCCGTCGACATCGAACGCGGCGACGGCGATCCCGAGGTCTCGCTCGAACCGCGACTCCTCACCGAAGATCAGTTCACGGACGCGTGAGTGCAACCCGTCCGCACCGACCACGAGGTCGAATTCCCGTGGGGCAGCATGCAGGAACTCGATATGGACGCCTCGCTCCCCCTCGGTGAGTCGGGCAACGGTGTCCCCGAAGATCGTCTCGACGTCTCCTTCGAGGCTGTCATGGATTGCAGCGGCGAGGTCTGAACGCAGAATGCTGACGTATCGGCCACTTGTTCCCGCAACGAACTGCTGGGGGTCGAGCGACGCAATCCGGTGCCCATCTAGGGCGACATCGCGAGCCTCTGCGAGCGGGTAGCCCTCGCGTCGCAGTCGAGGCACAAGGTCCATCCGCTCTGCCACATCGAATCCAGTACCCCAGAAATCGATGAGATAACCACCTCGACGCAGCCCGTGTGATCGCTCGAGGAGCGTGGGCTGATGCCCCGCTTTCTGCAGCCAATGGGCCACCGTGGAACCAGCGATCCCGGCGCCGACGACGAGCACACGCATCTTCTGCCTCCCTGCAGACTGATGATCAGATCACCAGTTTAGATCTCCCGGAGCCAGCGCGGACTGGCTGTGTCCAAGCCGACGTTCGTGTTGGCAGGGTCTCATATGTAGTAGTCTCGATCACACCAGAGCACCCAGCGTTCTCTTGCAGAGTTCACACTTCGTTCACATGTCTGCCATAGACGTCAGCGTGGACAGCGATACGGTGCTTGTGTCTGCGCCGTGATCTCTCGCGACGCTTGAGAATCCGAAAGGCTCCTATGACAGTCTCCAAGACGGCTTCATCGTGCGCGGCGCTCAGCCTCGTCGCGGCAATCGGCCTCACGCTTCCCCCAGCACCGGCAACCGCTGCCGAAGATCCGCACATCAGCGAAATCGGCTACACGCTCGACACTGACTTCATCGAGATCGCAGCCGAGCCCGGCACCGACGTCTCGGGATGGACGGTCGGTTCCGTCACTCGCGGCGGCAGTGTCCAAGCGGCGGAGAACATCACCACCGTTCCTGCCGGCACCACCGTAGGCGAGGCCGGCGCGCTGGCGGTCGAGGTGCCGATCACGAACTCCGTGAAGTCCGGGAATGCCGCCGACGGCAGCTACGGCTCCTCGGCCTTCGCCATCGATGACGACGGCATGCTCGTGGACTTCGAACAGGTCGGCGGCGTGACCGACGGCAAGGGTGTGACGGGTAAGTCGAACAAGAACACCCCCGACGCCGTCGTCGGCGAAGAGGCCTCTCCCACGGGAGCCACCGCCGCGGGCGGACAATCCATCCAACTCATCGACGGCACCTGGTCCTCCGCGGCGCCGACTCCGGACGCGCTGCCCGGTGATGATGGTGAAGACGGCGGCAACTCCCCTGTGCCAGAGGATGTCACCCCGATCGCCGATATTCAGGGCACCGGCGATGCAAGCCCCCTGCAAGGCGAGACCGTCAGGACCCGCGGCATCGTCACAGCGTCGTACCCGAGCGGCGGGCTGAACGGATACTACGTGCAGACGCCGGGCACAGGCGGTGCCGAGGATGAGACTCCGGGCGCCTCGGACGGCGTCTTCGTCTACTCCCCTGACACAGTCGCTGATGTCAGCCTCGGCGACCATCTTGAACTGACCGGCTCGGTCTCTGAACACTACGGGCAGACTCAGATCTCCGTCAGCAACAAGGGAATGACGGTCCTGGATGAGCCCGCCGAGGCGGTCAAGCCCATCGAAGACGCGTTCCCTGACGACGCTTCCGCCCGTGAAGCCCTCGAAGGCATGCTGCTGCAGCCCACCGGTGAGCTGACCGTGGCCGACAATTACAACACGAACGCCTACGGCGAAGTGGTGTTGGCCACCGGCGACGGAGCCCTCCCCCAGCCCACCGAAGTCGCCCGACCGGGAAGTGCAGAGGCCAAGGCCGTCGAAGCCGAGAACCTCAAACGTGAGGTCATCCTCGATGACGGTGCGAGCGTCAACTACCTCGAAAACGACAAGGACACTGTCGTCCCGTATGTCTCGAACGACGAACCGATGCGCGTCGGCGCTCAGGTAACGATGACCTCGCCGGTGGTGCTCGGCTTCGATCACGAGAAGTGGCGCTTCCAGCCCACCACCCGCCTGACCGGCGACAACGCCGAGGCGATCCAGCCTGCCAGCTTCACCGACACCCGCACCGATGCACCAGAGGACATCGGCGGACAGGTCAGTCTGGCCAGCTTCAACGTCCTCAACTATTTCACCACGACCGGCGATCAGCTCTCCGGCTGTGACTACTATGACGACCGCGAGGGCAACCCGATCACCGTTCGCGGCGGCTGCGATGCCCGTGGTGCTGCCAACGCGGAAAGCCTCAAACGCCAGGAGACGAAGATCGTCACGGCCATCAGCAAGCTCGATGCTTCAGTCGTCTCTCTCATGGAGATCGAGAATTCCGCGGCGTTCGGCGATGATCGCGATGATGCACTTGAGACTCTTGTGCAGCGCCTCAACGAGTCTGCCGGAGAAGACAAGTGGGACTTCGTACCTTCCCCCGCCACGGTGCCGGAAGATGAGGATGTCATCCGCACGGCTTTGATCTATCAGCCCGCCGAGGTGGCCACGCAGAACGATTCCACGATCCTTGACGACCAGGATGCGTTCTCCAACGCCCGCGAGCCCCTCTCGCAGGCGTTCGCACCCAAGGACGAGTCCGGTGAGCTTGAGACCGACAAGACCTTCGTGACGATTTCGAACCACTTCAAGTCCAAAGGTTCGGGCTCAGGCGAAGGCAACGAGGACAGTGGTGACGGACAAGGAGCGTCGAACGCTGATCGGGTGAAGCAGGCGACTTCGCTGGTCAAGTTCGCAGGCAAGCAGCAGGAGGCCGCCGACAGCGACTTCGTCTACATGCTCGGCGACTTCAATTCCTACACTCAAGAGGACCCGATGCAGGTCTTCTACGAGGCAGGGTTCAAGGACGTCGCAGCCGAGAAGACAGACAAATCCACCTATGTGTTCAAGTCCCGCACCGGCAGTCTCGACCACGTGCTGGCATTGGACGCTTCAGGCTCGGGGGCTCAGTCGAAGTCGAGGTCCGAGGCTCAGGCGGATGTGCCGTCGAGCGCTTTCGATGCAATCACCGGTGCCGATGTCTGGAACATCAACTCGGTCGAAGCTCTGGCACTCGAATACAGCCGCTTCAACTACAACGCGGGCGACTTCTACGCTCCGGATCAGTTCCGTGCCTCCGATCACGACCCTGTCATCGTCGGGCTCTTCGAACCCGAGGACGAAGATGGAAGCGACGGTGCAGCGGCCTCGGGTGAGGCTGATGTGGGTGCCGCCTCCGACGACGGGGCTGATGCAGGTGCCAACGGCGCTGACTCTGATGCTTCTGCAAGTGCGAATTCCGCCAGCGACTCGAGTGGCTCATCGACGGCCGCGGCAGACGGTTCCACTGGTTCTGGTGCGAGCGGCTCCTCGGACGCGGCGGCAAGCGATGCTGGCAGTCATGCCGGCGGCGATCTGCCGCGCACCGGTACTGATCCAACGCTGATCATGTCGATTGCGGCCGGGCTTATCATCATCGGCGCAAGCATTGTGCACATCGTGCGCAGGCGGAAGCTGGGCGAGCGCAGCTAGCCCACGGCGCTGGGCGCCGCGCACCCAGCCGGCCGTGAGCCGGACCAGCAATTGTGAGGGAGAATGACCTTGATTCTACGATCAGAAATCAAGGTTCTTCTCCCTCACCTTCAGCTCTCTACTGCAACCTGGCCGCGCATGAGCACGCGGGCAGTGCGGAACAGGGAGGCCGCCGTCACGGTCTTCTGCGCTTCGTCCCAGACCGCGGAGGCGGTGACCACGCCCGATGGTGTGCCGAGACGCACCTCCGGGCCAGGCACAGAATGCTCGGATCTGTGGATTATTCCGTAAACGATTGTTCCGGAGATCTGCGCGGCAGCTGCCAAACACATTGCTCCAGTACCCGGTACCGCTTTGTGGGTCTGGCCCATCGAGATCATGCGCACGACGACATCGGAATCGGCCGCAGCCAAGGTGGTGCCGTCGAGCAGGGTCGTCGGCTCCGGCGAGGTGACGACCGCGACCTTCGGTACGACCTGTGGAGCTGTCTCCGGCGACTCGCACAAGCCCATCCGCACCGCCGCCTTGCGCCGCAGCTCCTCGATCATCAGGGTCGAATGACGGTTGGCGTCGATGGACTCCGGAGACTCATCACCGTTGAGACCGATTGCCGCCGCGGGCACGATGACCACCGGCAGCGACGCATCGACCATGGAAACGTCGAACATGGCTCCGTCGACGTCGATCGATTCAGAGGACACTCCGGTTGGCAGGAGCCCCGAAGTGCGGCTGCCGGCAGGATCCGGGTAGATGAGTTCGATCGGCGCTCCGGTGCCGCTGACACCGGTGAGTTCGAAATCGCCCGCAACGGAGGCCTGGCCATCGACGACGGTGAGACCGACGTCGACGAGCTTGCCGGTATTCGTATTGAACAGACGGAACACATGCCACCCGTCGGCGGCCGAGATGATCTCGGCGATGAGAGCGAAGGGCACGACACCCGATGACAGATTTCCGCAGTTGCCGGAATAGTCCACGGCCGCCTCGGCGACATCGACCTGACCGAAGGTGTAGTCGAGATCCACACCCTCACGGTCCGAGGCGGATACCACCATCACCTTCGACAGCGACGAAATCCCGCCGCCCATCCCGTCGAGCTGACGACCAAAGGCATCCGGGGAGCCCAGCGCGGAGCAGAAGATCGCATCCCACGCCGAGGTGGTCCCATCGGGCCCCGGTCCCGGTCCCGGCACCGAGTCCAGCGTCGGCAGTGCATCGGCGCGGAAGTAGAGCCCCTTGCTCGTACCTCCGCGAACGAACGCGGCATCGATCCAGTGTGTCATCGGCCCGCGGGGTCCACGGTCTTGGGCACGATGACCATGGCCACGAAGCCGAGGACAGCGACGACCGCGAAGAGGTAGAAGCCCCACGGGTAGGCGATGCCAGCGGTGACGAGGGTGCCGGTGATGAACGGGCCGACGATGGCGCCGAGGCGGCCGACGGCCGAGGCCATGCCCAACGCCGTTCCGCGTGCGGTGGGTGGGTAGATCGCGGAGACGAATGCGTAGACGAGGACCTGGGCGGAGAATACGAAGACTCCGGTGATGAAGACGGCGATGTTGAGCAGGATCTGGCTCGTCATGGGAATGCTGAGCACGGCGAGGAAGACTGCCGCCAAGATGAACCACATCAGCACGATCGGCTTGGTGCCGTGCTTGTCTGCCAGCCAGCCGGCCATGACGAGACCGACGACGGCGCCGAGGTTGAGTACGAGCAGCATGACCAGGGAGTCTGAGACTTCGTAGCCGGCGTCGGCCATGATCTTCGGCAACCAGGTGTTGAGTCCGTAGACCAGCAGCAGACCCATGAAACTGGCGGCCCAGACGCCGATCGTGACCAATTTGAAGCGGCCCACGAACAGTCCCGCCATTCCAGTCTTCGGCGCGAGGACAGTCGCGTCTGCGGTTGCGGCCGTGGCTTCGGCTGGACGTGACTTCGCGGCCTGGGCGTCGACGAATTCCTGGGATTCGGGCAGCTTCCACCACAGCAACGGGACGAGGACGAGTCCGGCGACACCGCCGGCGATGAAGAGCAGGTGCCAGTTGTGGGAGTAGAAGACGGCGAGCAGAGAGATCGCCACGGCGCCGGCGTGGTAGCCGGTCATCGTCAGCGTCGTCGCTTTGCCGGTCTTGCCCGATTTGTTGTGCTCGCTGATGTAGGCGAGGCAACCGGGCATCACGGCGCCCAGGGCGAGTCCGGCAATGAACCGGAAGGTTGTGAACAGTGCGACGTTCGGGGAGAACGCGACGAGAATCGTGAAGATGGAGAAGACGAGGACGCAGACGAGGATCGTGTAGCGGCGTCCGACGCGGTCGGCGATCGGCCCCACCGCCGCAGCACCGAGGCCCACACCCACCAAGCTCAGGGTCGCGACGAGGGTCGCGGCCTCCGCGGTGAAGCCGATGGCGTTGGTCGCCAGAAGCTCAGGGATCACGGCCCCGAGCACGACGAGGTCGAAGCCTTCGAGGGCGACGGCCAGCCAGCACAGGATCGCCGGCCAACGGGTATCGGTCGCGCGAGCTGTGGTGGCAGCGCCAGTGGGTGAAGCAGGTGTGGACATCGATGTCTCCGGTCGTTCAGGGGTTCGAGCAGTACGTTTGTCGATAAATCATCAGGTCAGAAGGGGTACGGTGCGATCTGCGAGCGCATCGTGACCCACTGCGTTTCGGTGAAGGCCTCGATATTGGCATCGGCCCCACCGAAGCGGGATCCATTGCCGGAATCCTTGGTGCCGCCGAAGGGCACATTCGCCTCATCGGAGACGGTCTGCTCGTTGATGTGGACTTTGCCGGAGTCGACGAGATCGGCCAGTTCGATGGCCATGCCCACATCGCCGAGGATGCCCACGGACAGACCATATTCGCTGGCATTGACGAGTTCCGCGGCCTCTTCAAGCGTCGAGAATCGACTCACGGGCGCCACAGGTCCGAAGATCTCCTGCGTCCAAGCTGGGTTCGAGGGGCTCAGGTCCGCGAGCACCGTCGGTGGCACGAAGGCGCCTTCACCGGTGCCACCGGCAACGAGTCGTGCACCGTCGGCCTGGGACTTGTCGATGATGTCGCGGATGTTCGTCCGCTGGTGATCGTCGATGATCGGCCCCAGTGCGACCTCCTCGGTGGCGGGATTGCCCACGGGCAGGTTCCTGGCGCGCTCGGCCAGCTGTTCGACGTATTCGTCGTAGATGGAATCGTGGACGAGGTGGCGGCCGGTGGTCATGCAGATCTGTCCCTGGTGCATCCAGGAACCGAAGGCCCCTGCCGAGGTGGCCGGACCGACCTCTGCTCCGGGAAGGACGACGAGTGCATTGTTTCCACCCAGTTCCAGGTGGCAGCGCTTGAGGAGGCGCCCGGCGGACTCGCCGACCTTGCGCCCGGCTGCGGTGGATCCGGTAAAGGAGATGACAGAGACCTCGGGAGCAGAGACCACGGCTTCGCCGGCTTCCCGGCCTCCGGGCAGAACCTGCAGGAGACCCTCGGGAAGACCCGCCTCGGCGAAGATGCGGGCCAGGCTCACTCCTCCGCAGACTGCGGTACGTGGGTCCGGCTTGAGCAGGACCGCATTTCCCAGGGCGAGTGCCGGGGCAACCGAGCGGATCGAGAGGATGAGTGGGAAGTTGAATGGTGCGATGACGGAGACGACTCCGGCGGGCACCCGGCGGGAGAACGACCAGCGGGGTTCGTTCGAGGTCAGGACCTGCCCCTTGGGATGGCTGGGCAGGGCGGAGGATTCGTAGCAGATCTGCTCAGCAGAGCTTACTTCCAGACCTGCCTTGGCTGGGATTCCACCGGATTCGCGGACGATCCAGTCGGCGAGCTCCTCGGCATGTTCGGCCCACAGCGCACCGGCTCGGCGGAGGACGGCTGCACGTTCGGCAGGTGGTGTCTTCGCCCATTCCTTCTGGGCCGCGGCCGCACGAGTGGCGGCTGCATTCACGTCGTCGGCGTTCGCAGCGCTCAAGCGCCCCAAGGTCTGGCCTGTGGCGGGTTCGATGACGTCATAGGACTCGTCTGCGCCGTTCGTCCACGCGCCGGTGAAGATCTTGCCGTGCCACTGGGTGCCTAGGAAACTGTTCTCGCTCATGACGTTCTCCCCTGTTTCTGCTCTGCTCGGGTTGTGACTGTGATGACTTCAATGTAGGTCAGCCCCCGTGCCCACGGGAACGATCGGCCGCCTCGGCGATCGGGTGCTGGGCTGCCGCTCCTTCGAGGTCGGCCTTTCGGGCACAGCTGATGCGCGTGGCTGCCACACCTATCGCCACAATAGTGATGCGGACCACGCGGAGCCATCGGTGATCCATTGATTGAGAATACGCCAGTTCTCCGGCTACGATTGCGGCCATGGCGAACTCTCAATCGGGCGATTCCATGATCGATCGGCTGGTCCGGGTCCTCGGCTCTTTCGACCCCGATCATCAGAGCCTGAGCACCGACGAGCTCTCCGCACGAGCAGCCTTGCCGAAGTCCACGGCCTACCGGCTGATCAACGACATGATGCGACACAACCTGCTGCAGCGTGACCCCAACGGGCGGCTGCGAATCGGCGTGGGAATGTGGGAGCTGTCGAATCGCGCCTCCGACGCCGTCGACCTGGCCTCCGTGGCCAGACCGCATATGATGGCCGTCCACGATTTCGTCGGCGAAAACACTCAGCTGGGGATTCTGCGCGAGCGTGAGGTCCTCATCATCGAGCGAATGTCGAAGCCGACTGCCGTCATCCACCGCTCGAAGACTGCCGGGAGGCTTCCCGCCCATGCCTCGTCATGCGGACTGGTACTGTTGGCGCACGCACCGAAGCATGTGCGCGAAGCGTACCTGCGGGGCCCTCTGGCTGCGATCACCGAGAAGACGACGACCGATCCGAGCGTGCTGCGGAAGATGCTGGCCTCGATCCGGACCTATCACTTCGCAGAACTGGTCGGTCATATCGATGACGGCACCACTGGAATCGCGGTGCCCGTGTTCGACGGCAATGGGCTGACGATCGCCGGCCTCGGCGTCGTCGTCGATTCCGAGCACCACGTCGGCGGGCCGGCGATCATGCAGGCCCTGCGCACCGCCTCGGCGGGGATCACGAAGGATCTCGAGGCTGCGGGCAAGACTGTGATGGACTGATCTCCCGGCTCGTCACGCGCGGGCTTCGTATCTGGCTCGTCGCTTCTCGGCCTCGACTTCTCTGTTCTTCGCCGGGGCGTTGGTCACCAGCGCATCGAGGAGGTGCTGAGTGGTATGGGCAACCTCCTCGACGGCCCGGTCGAAAGCCTCGGCGTTGGCCTGGGAGGGCTTCGTCGTACCCACGATCTTGCGCACGTACTGCAGTGCCGCGGCATGCACTTCGTCCGAGGTGGCGTGGGGTTCGAAATTATGAAGGGTTCTGATGTTCCTGCACATGGCCCAACGGTACGCCGCGGGACTGACACGAGATAGGTCTCTGCCGCCGATAGACTGGCGAAGCGTCCCCGCAACAACCCAGTCTTGGAGAATGATGACCGACCAACTCCCTCCCCCGAACACGGCGGTGACTCCTGGCCAAGTGGCGAGCGTGCGAGCTCTGCGACACGACTTCTCCCGCCTGCTCATGGAACACCGCTTCGTCATCGACGAGCTTCTGACCAAGATCTCGATCCTCAGCGAAGAGACCTCCCACACGCACAGCTACAACCCGATCGAGCACATCACATCGAGGGTGAAGTCGCCGCGGAGTCTGCTGGAGAAGGTCAATCGCCGCGAGCTTCCCCTCGACTTCGATGTGATTCGCACGAAGATCACCGACATAGCCGGTATCCGCATCACCTGCAGCTTCATCGCCGACACCTACCACGTGCTGAAGATGCTGACCTCGCAGAACGATGTCCGGGTCGTCCAGATCAAGGACTACATCACCCACCCGAAGCCCAACGGCTACAAGAGCCTGCACGCGATACTCGAGGTGCCCGTGTTCCTCAGCTCAGGTCCGACCCCGGTGATCTGCGAGGTTCAGATCCGCACGATCGCCATGGACTTCTGGGCCAGCCTGGAACATAAGATCCACTACAAGTTCGCCGGCGAAGTTCCCGATCGGCTCGTCGAGGAACTCACACAGGCTGCCGAGGTGGCCGGCCAGCTCGATCGCAAGATGGAGCAGCTGCACGCCGAGGTCCACGACAGCGAACCGGGCAGCACCGATGAGGATTTCGACGAGGAAGCCCTGCGTATCCTGTGGGAGCTGAGTTCACGACAAGAGTGAGCTCACCCGATGCGGCAGCAGAACACTACCGACGCTTCGGACGAAATGTGCGAAACCAGGCATCGTTGTTGGCCTCATCCTCTGCGACGAGTTCCCAGTAGACGCGTCTGCCACCGGGAACGTCGAAGATTCTCGTGCCATCGCCGAGGAACACCGGCGCGACGAACATCTGCATCTCGTCGATCAGGTCGCCTTCGAGCGCCTGGCGGCCGATGTCGGCGCTGATTATCTGTATGTCACGATCACCCGCGATGAGCTGGGCACGGTCGATCGCCTCGGCGATGGAACAATTCAGGGCGGTGACGGCCGAGTTGTCTGCCAATTCCTCGGGTCGGTGGGTGAGGATGAACTCTGTGCCTTCCCAGGCCCCGCCGTAAGCCTCGGAGGTCAGTTCGTCGCGTTCATCCGCCTGAGCCTTCGCAGCGTCATAGCCACGGCGCCCGGAAATGATGACAGCCACCTGGGACGCAAGGTCCTCAACGGTGTCTTCAGCCAGTGAGCCGAGACCGGACATCCAGGACATGTCGTGGTTCGGCCCGGTGATGAACCCGTCGAGTGAACTCGTGAAACCCCACGTGACTTTTCCCATCACTCCCCTTTGAGTCGTCGATGCAATCAGTATGACGGTCATTGAGCCGCACTGCTACGGCTCATGTCGAAATTTGCGGCTCGGTTCCCAATTGAACTCACGTCCATCCCAATGGCTGTGTTCGTACCTGTGATTACAGGTGATGTGAAGAGCAAGGTCGATCAGATTTGGAACTCCTTCTGGTCAGGTGGGATATCGAACCCCTCAAGATGATCGTGCAGATCGCTTCTCCGCAGGATGTTCAATTTTTCCACATGTTCAAGTATCCTGAACATATGGATCCGATTGAACATAGGAGTCAAGATGCCCCCGCGTTCATCGAACGGGCTGTCAGTCATCTCGCTGCGTTGGGCATGCGCGTCGGCTGGTCCGGTCATGCGGACGAATACGGGCAGGCCGTTTCAGGAACACTGACAGTCCAAAACGGAGGACGACCTCACAAGTTCTCAGCAATTGCGAGCCCATCGAACTCAAAAGCAGACGTCGCTATGTTCCCTCATGATCGAGATACGGTCTTGATTTCAGAGCGAGTCACGCAAGCACGTGCGCAGCAGCTCAAAGATCGGGGGTGGGGAGGTTACGTGGACTCCTCGGGAAATGCTTCACTGCGCGGAGAGGGCTTGGTCATCGAGATCGCGGGCCAACGCAATGGTGATTCGGCTCAGCAGGCCGCGACTACAGCGCCTTTCACCCGCGCGGGGCTACCTGTGACGTTCTCACTTCTTGCCGCCCACGAGCATTTCGGCAGCACGCCCACTCAGCGAGCCCTGGCTGACAGTTCTGGAGCTTCCTTGGGAACGGTCAACCGTGTGATCAAGGCACTGCGCGAGCGCACCCCACCCGTGCTGGAGGGAAAACGCAATGAGCTGTTGAGAAGATCTGCTCTGGAACACGAATGGATCTCGGCGTACTCGGCGATGCAGCACACTGTCTGGCCCGAAGAACGTTTTACCAGCGACATCTGGAAGAAGTCTTCAGATCTGCTCGACGTATCTCTTCCACCGGCTGCGCTGTTCGGCTCGGAAATCGCCGCCGCCCGCCTCGGTGCACCGATCCGGCCGGCATCCGTACTCATCCACCTCGGCGGTAACGCCAGCGACCGGCGAGAGCTGATCCGACAGGGGAGGCTCCGCAAAGACGAGCGCGGGATGATCCGAATCCGGCCAGCTATCTGGAGCCACCCACCGGTGCCATCGCTCGATCAGACGTCCCCTCGCCTCCTTGTTCGCGCCGATCTGCTCCTTGAAGACGATCCTCGTGTCGACGAGATCAGAACTCAGTTCTTTGGTGACGACCGTTGATCGATCTCTTCGGACACAACGACGTCCCGGTGCCCGAAGAGGTCCTCGCCGAACTTGGCGTTGCCTGCAAGGAGTCTAACGTCGAAATGCTCGTCATCGGCGCAGCCGCTCGCGATCTCGTCATCCACTCTCAGCAGCAGACAGAGCCCATACGCGCCACAGATGACGTCGATATCGCTGTTGCGGTCCGCACCGACGAACAGTTTCTCGAACTCGCCGGAACCGTTGCTCGCAGGGGCAAAGCACCTCACAAGCTCAAAGTTCTCGGAGTCGAGGTCGACATCGTTCCGTTCGGCGGCGATGAAGCCGATCGCACTGTGACATTCACAGACGGCAACCTTCTCGATGTCACTGGGCTTCAAGAAGCGCACTCGACCTCCGTCTCGGTGCGCATGCCGCAAGGAACCGAAGTGCAAGTTGCATCCCCTGCCGCTCTGACTGCACTCAAGATTCTCGCCTGGCATGATCGCCACACTGACAACCCCAAGGACGGACTGGACCTCGCCGTAATCCTCAATGCGCTCTCTGAAAGTCCATTCGATGACGAGGTCTGGGACGACGACGAAGCACTTGACGCTACCGATGCCGACATCATCACAGCGGCCAGTTACCACTACGCCCACATCGCGGCCCGGCCCTTCTCCCAGCATGACGGGATGGCCGTGCTCGACATCATCCGCGATCCGGCACAGAGACAGATGCTGATCCGTCACATGCGGAACTCGCTTGCCGGTGAACTCCTTGCCGCCTATAGCCGAGGTTTCGAAGCCGGCCTCGGCCATTGACGACATACCAGCTGTCTCCTGTTCGTCCGATCTGGCAGGATGATCAGAATCGCACCGAACTCATTGACGGCGGTTACACCACGGTCTGATCTTCACCTGGTCCCACTGCCCCGTGCCAGTCTGGGTCTCAGCCATCCTTGGAAGCGGTGGGCGAGGACGACCGAGTCGACGAGGAGTTTGGGGATGTCGGCGGCATTACCTGCCTCGATGCTCGCATGCAGCAACGTCGGACCACTCGTTGTCAGTAGGCGGTCGAATTCGGTGCGCAGCTGTAATTCATCCGCGGCTCGGCCGACGGTCCAGCCTGCGGCTTCGGCGATGGCACCGAGGTCGACGCGTGAAGAATACGTCGGCAGGCCTGCGGTGGAACCGTAGACCTGATTGTCGAGGACGATGAGGAGCAGCTTCTCGGGACCTAAGAATCCCCCTGTGGGCAGAACATTCGGGTTCATCAGCAGGGACCCATCACCCTCGATCCCGATGACCTTGGGCAGATCTGAGTCCTTCGCCGCCAGCGCGAGGCCTGTGGTGATGGAGCCGACGAGGCCCATCGAGTCGAGGACGTAGAAGTGGTTGTCCCGGTTCTCCAAGGACGCCAGCTCACGGCTGGTCGCGGCACATGTCACGACGACGGGCAATTCGGCGGTCAGTTCGTTGAGGACTTCGAGTGCTTCGATGCGCTTCATCTCAGGCCACCCTCCCATCGGTGTTCCAGAAGGAACCGAGCACGACGACCGGACGGTAGGTCATACGGGCGTGGACACCCGCCTCGGCGACAGTCTGCTCCCAATCCTCGGACGAGGATCGGCGGTCGAGTTCGAGGACTTGGAGTCCTACCGTGCGTAGCACCGTCGGCATTGGCTGGCTGATCGAGTGGATCATCGAGTTGTACTCTCCCGGGCCGCCACGGGTGTTGGCGAAGATGAGCAGCGGCAGGTGGTAGGACATCGAGAACGTCGTCAGGGCCGTGAGGCTGTTGCCGAAGCCGTTGTCCTGCATGACGACGGCCCCGAACTTCCCCGCCAACGGCAGAGCCCCGAGCACGCCGATTGCTTCCTCTTCACGCGAGAGCGGCTTCACTCGCTCCGAGATTCCGGCTCTCCCTCCATCGGCAGTGACCAGATGGTCGATGACGGGCGCGATGGTGACCGAGGGGATGTAGCCGATGAGATCGGCGCCTGCACCCCAGATCCCATCGGCGACGGCTTGCGTATATGACTTCGTTGTCACGGATTTCCTCATTCCCTGTCTTCGGTGACGTCCTCGGGGACTCTGTGCGCGGTGATGTTGATGATGTTGCCGTCGGGGTCGCGGACGAAGAATCGCGTCACGCCCCATTCCTCGGTGACGAGCGGATGGACGATGTCCAAGCCGCGATCAACCGCCTCGGCGTGGGCGGCATCGATGTCATCGACCTTGAGCGAGAGCACCGGGGTGACTGGAGCGGTCGCGTCCTCGGTGACGAGCTGGACATGCGCTCCAGTCTCCGCCGAGGTGAAGCGGGCCACCCAGCCCAGGTTGAACTCCTCGGTACCCAGGCCGAGGAAATCTTCGTAGAAACCTCGGGCCGCGTCGATGTCGGAGACCAGAATGTCGGGGATGACGTCGTGGACCTTCATCGTCTCTACCTTTCACCATTGATCGTGGTCGAAGACCTGGCAGAACACGCTCGTCATCGAATCGCTGAAGAGGACGAAGACCACCTCGGCGATCTGCTCCCAGCGCCTGCGCTCCCGACCGTCGACGATGACGGAATGGGCCGCCTCGGCGACATCTCGGGCCGACCAGCCGTAGACTCCCCCGCCGATGGCGGGGACAGCCACCGAGGTGGCGCCGAGGTCCTCGGCTGCGTTGAGGCTGGATTCGAAACAGGACTCAAGCACCTCGGGATCGGCCTCGCCCTGGTGACGATTCGGGCCGACGGTGTGGATGACCCACTTGGCCTTGAGCGCGCCAGCGGTCGTGGCGACGGCCTGACCTGCGGGAAGTCCGCGCGGGTAGCTGGTCTGGCGGACCTCACGACAGGCTTCGAGCAGTTCGGGTCCGGCCGCCTTGTGGATGGCTCCATCGACGCCGCCGCCACCCAACAGACTTGAGTTGGCGGCATTGACGATCGCGTCCACGGCAGCCTCGGTGATATCTCCCTCGAGTACCGTGATCTTCATGGTCCGAGTCTAGTGAGCCGGCGAGGACTGCAACAGGGGATGACGTTGATAATGGAAGTGTCTTCTCCTCCTACCTGTGTGCACCGGCACTTCTTATTAACACTTCGCCGCCTAAGTGTTAATAAGACAGACGATCTGATCGAACTGCTTGGGAAGGGTCAGGCGTACGCTGGAATGACGTAGCCGCCTCGACTAGGCAGACGGTCTTCTGCGGAAGGAAACGACGAACCATGTGCAGACTTCTCGGCTATATCTCCCCCGTCCCGGCGAGCGCGGCGGACCTCATCGGCGCCGAGGAATGTCGACAGTGGCAGAACCTGGGCCGCCTCCATGCCGACGGCTGGGGCACCGCCTGGATCCGACCGGAAGCTGATTCAGCCGAATCAGCCCGCCCGCAGGGAACCACCTCGGGCACCTTCGACATGGAACCCGATGTGCAGGACACCGTGTCTCGGGGAGGACGTCTAGAAAGGTATCGCACCCCGCACGAGGGAGCCGATGACCCTCATCTCACGGAAGTCCTCACCGCCCGCCCGACGGTCGCGCGGATCGCTCACCTGCGCATGGCCACGCACGGAGCGGTCGACCTCACCGAGAATTCGCACCCGTTCCTCGCCGACAACATTGCCCTGGCGCACAACGGGTCCATCCACCCGATAGAACGCCTCCGTAAATACGTCCCGAGTGCCGAGGTTGAACGCATCGGTGGAACCACGGACACTGCGATCCTCTTCGCTCTCCTGCTGCGACGTGTGGCCGAAGGGGAGAGCCTCTTCGATGCCACCATCGCGACCGTGCGGATGCTGCGCGCAGACTTCGATCATCCGGGGATCAATCTGCTAATCCTCAGAGCGGAGGATATGATCGTCGTCCATGCCACCGCGGGAACACCGATTCCGTATAAGAACTTCGACACTTCGGGCACCGGCGGCGAGCTGCCGCCTGACCACAAGGATCACTACTATCGGATGAGCTGGCGGCGCTTCGACGATGGAGCGATGATCGTGTCGTCATCAGGCATCGAGCACGAGGGCTGGCGTCTCGTTGAGCAGAACACTGCGATGCGGTTGACTGTGGCTGATGGGGCGGAGACTGTGGTGAGGGTTTGAGGGGTGCGTGGCCACGAAAGATGGGTCCTGCCCATCAAGAATTGCAGCGCAAGACCAACCCGAGAGTCGCGAGATTGATTCCATGCCCTTTCACCGTCGCTGCGCTTCCGCTCCATTCACCGATCGGCTTTGCCTGAACAGTGAGCGTGTAAGTAGGAATGGACAACAGCGACAGCTTCGTGTCCCGATATGTCAGTGTCGTTTCCTCAGTGGTGTAGGTTGTCGTGCTGGGGGAGCTGAGCAGCGGAGTCCTGATAACCGTGACTGTGTATGCGAGTTGCACAGAGTCTGATATCTGCGGCCTCTTCCAATCCAGCTTTAACTGGTCGCCGCCTAGACCGAGCAATCCGCTGTTGTCCGTGCAAGTAAGATCCCTGATCTTCAGCGATCCAGCCGAGAACGATCCTGTTGCCTCATCCTTGTCGGTCCACGCGGCCGTCGTCGAGCGAACGCCAGATAGGCCGAGGACGAGCATGACGAGCGCGAACCCTGCGATCAGAGCACGGACTCGACGACCCCGAATCAACTGATGCCAACGAGGCTGAGTCATGGCTTCCTCCGACTACGCGTTCTGGCCACGACGGCCGACCCAGTCGCGATGAGCACTGCGGCGGCCAGGAGGATCCACAGCAAACCTTCCACACCGGTTCGTGGCAGATCACCGGGGACGTCTGGATTTTCAGGACCTGGTGCGCCGGGTTCACCTGGGTCACCGGGGCCGAGCGAGACTTCTTCTCCTTGGCCGATGGCGGTCAGGCGGACTCCACTGCGGTGACCTGCCACCGCCTCGGCGTCGGCGTTCTTGTTCATGGTGACTGTCACCTGAACTCGGCGCTTCTCATCACTGGGCATTTCGAGCAGCCGTCGGTCACTGTCGGGTGACGCACCGAGGTCGGTGAGCGCCACATCATTGACCGGCTCTGCCGCACCGCCAGGGCACTCATCCATCGGCACGATCTGGGAACAAGTGCGAACGTCAACGAGTAGTTGTGACGCGAGGGCCTCCGACAACTGGCCCGAGCCGATCTCCAGTTCCACTTTTCCAGGGTCGGGAGCGTCGGCCCACACGTCGACTGTCCAGTCAGCCGAAGCACCGGGACTGAGGCTGAGCATTGTCGATTCGTCTCCGGTTGCCCGCATTCGCAGGTACTGTCCGTGCACCTCGGCGGGGGTAGTGGTCTCCGCACCGGAAGCAGCCGCTGCCGGCTCAGCTGCTGGGATAGCGGCGAGTTCCTGCGGTAAGGGCCCGAACATTCCTGTTCCGGCGGCGACGATGGCAGCGACGGCGGGAAGCGCCACGGCGTGCTTGGGTGATCGGGTTACGGCTGGCTGCGGTTCGGAGTGCGTGGCCGAGCTTGCGGGTGCCTCGACGACGTCATCGCGGTCGGCATCGTCGTCCTCGCGTCGAGGCCAGAACGCCCAGACGACGAGCAGCGAGGCCGCGATCGTGATGCCGCCGAGTGCGAACGGGTTTCGCAGCTGCTGGATGATCGGGGCGATACCGGGAATGGAGAACAGGACCCTGCGAACGGTCTCGGCGGAGTAGGGCTCGGGATCCTTCGCCTCGTTTGCGTCGCCCTTCATCTCGAAGGTGACCTCGCCGGATTGAGCATCCGCATCGAGGATCGAGGTCACGCGGTGCGTCACGGGCAGGACCTTCTCGCCACGGTCGGCGGTGACGATATCGCCGACGTTCATCTCCTGTGCAGGGATCTCGTGGACGAAGGCGATCGAACCGGCGGTGATCGTCGGGGTCATCGAGCCTGTTTTGAACATCATGATCGAGATGTTGAAGACGAAGCTGAGGATGACGAGGACGATGCACACGACGCCCAATACAGCGAGGATGTTGAGCAGGGCCGCGCCGAGCCACGATGTGGGGCGCTTTCTAGGGGCGGCGTCGTGAGAACTTGTCACGACGGTGCCTTGTTCGTGGCAGTGAATGTCCAAGTGTTCGACGCGGACGTGCCCTGTGCTGAGCTCGGGGTGGTCGTCGGAAGAGTGACTTCGAAGCAGTAGGCTCGAACCGACCTGCCGGCTTGGCCGACCAACCGCGAACCGGCGCCTGAGTGGTCCTTATCCGAGAGATTCGTCGTAGTTGAAGCACCGCCGTAGACGTAGTCCGCACCTGAGTTGAACGCCGAGGCATTACACGTGAAACCGCCGGACGAGTATGAGGCCGTCACCGCTTTGTAGACCAGCGACCCGGCGATGCCGCTTGTGCCGCCTGTCCCTCCGCTCGACACTTTCAGCTCACCATCAATCGAGGTGTCCGGCGTAGTCCGAATGAACACCGGAGCGTAGACCTTCGATCCCGGGTACATCCCAGTGGCGTTGAAAGTCATCGTCGACGTGTTGTTCCAGTTGGTGCCGTCGACTGAGAGATCAATGTTGAACGTACCCGCTTTGAACGAACCAGTGGCCTGTTCTGTGTCGGTCCACGCCGCCGACGTCGCCGCCGCACCGATGCCGAAGACCAATCCTCCGGCGAGGATCGCCTTGATTCGGCGATTGCGCAGGCGTCGCCGATTCTGCTCACGCTGCCGTTTCCGGAGTCGACTGTCTGAGCGGGTCTCGTTCAAGACCTGCTCAGACAGGGTCGGATCGCCAGAGGCATCCGTTGGAAACTGCACGGAGTCCGCTGGAATTATTCAGCGGAGGTCGCGGTGAACTGCCACTGAGCCTTCGCGGCATCGCCCTCCGTCAGATCGTCACTGGCGGTGACCTGGAAGCACAGGGTGACAGGAGCACCTGCTGCGCTGCCCGCGCCTGCGGTCAGGTCAAACCCCTGAGCACCTGTGGTCGCATCCAAAGCCGTACCGGCCGGAACGACGGTTGTGCCCGTTGCACCTTCGCCGCACGACGCGGCATCGTCGACGGTGACGATTCCGTAGCTCAGGTTCGCTTCGTTGGCACCGCTGCCTGCGGCGGATTCGAGGACCACGCTTGCGTCGTATGTAGTCGCATCATCGAGACGGAGGACGAAGGGCGCTGCCACGGTGTCACCTGGAGACAGGTTTTTGCCGCCATCGAGGTCGAAACTCAACGACGCTGCGTCACCCGAGCTCTCGTGATCGGTGAAGTCGGTTCCATTGGTGCTGCCCTGAACGTTGAACGAACCGGCACCGAAGGTTCCCTCGGCCCATTCGTTGTCTGTCCAGGCGGCCAGCGTCACTGCAGCTCCGACGCCGAGCACGATGCCACCTGCGAGGATAGCCTTGAACTTACGAGAGCGCGTCGGGGACTGCGTCATTCTGACTCCTTGGAAAAGCACGTATGTGCACAGATCACCATCGGTAGTGATTCGTTCATTATCGTACAATTACTTTTTGACTAACGCCATTTATCACACCTGTGCTTTTCGGCACAGAGGTGATTCTTCAAGCGATTCCAGAACAATGCACACCACTGGAACTACGCGGTAACGAAAGTGGCCCTGCCGACCTGCAGGGCCACTTCAGAGCCAGGGACGCTCGGGCGGTCGAGAAAACGGCCGAGATGCCAGCCGAGCGGCAGCCTGTTGCCGGTCAGGCTTTCTGAACCGTGATCGTCCAACTGGCGTCACCGGTGCGATCGAAGTGGGTCACGGGGTAGCCGTTCTCGGCCGCCCACTGGGGGATCGCCTCGGTGGCTTGGGTGCAGTCGAAGTTGATGACGAGCTCATCGCCGTTGTCCATTCCGCCGATTGCGTCTTTGGCCTCAACCAGAGGGAACGGGCAGACCAGTCCTTTTGTCTCTAGTACCTGTTTCATACACTCCTGCTTTCTGCGGGCTGCGCGACACCTGTCCGCGCCCCCGACTTGATGGTGAACTTCGCGGCGACTCCTGCGCCGACGATCATGAAGAAGGTTGCGACCCAGCCCTGGTATTCGAACTGTGCGGTCGAGACCATCGCATTGCCGACCGTGCATCCGCCGGCGATCGCGGCACCGACACCCATGCCGATTCCACCGAGGATGGACTTGACCACTGTCCCTTGGTCAGGCACACGGATCCGGAACTCACCCGAGGCCTTCGCCGCGATGAACGAGCCCACAAGAATACCGATGACGAGCATGACGCCCCAGTCGACAAGGGATGAGTCTCCCGTGCCCAGGAAGGTGGTGAGATTCGCCGAAGGCGTCGTGATACCCAGACCGGAGTTGCGCCCGGTCGCGGCCGAGAGCGGCCAGGCGATCGTTGCGATGATGCCGATGACGACAGCAGTGACGAAGGGGTTCCAGCGCTTCTCCGTGAGGATGTGCGCCAGCCCCTTCTTCAGCGGCGGCAGGGTCGCGACGGGCGTGGCGGTCTTCTTGTTGTGGTGCACGGTGACCGCGATGGCGATGGCTGAGATGATCGCGACGAAGACCCACGGGCTCAGCCCGGTCGACGCCTGGAGCGTGCCGCTCTCGATCGTGATCGAGCGCAGCCCTTCCGTCACCGAGGCGAGCGGACCGTTCTTCATCACGGACGAGACCAGCGCGTAGAAGATCAGCGCGAACCAGCTGCCTACCAGACCTTCGCCCGCCCGATAGTAGGTGCCCGTGGCACAACCGCCGGCGAGGACCATGGCGAACCCGAAGATCAGCCCGCCGACGATGGAGGCCAACCACGGGAAGGGCGATGCTTCGAGTGTGATCACCCCCAGACTGTTGAGCAGGAACAGCCCGATCGAATGAACGGCGATGAGGAGGATGAGTGCTGAGAACCACCGAGTGTTTCCGGTCAGCGTGAGATCGCGAAAGGCTCCGGTCACACAGAATCGCCCTCGCTGGAGGACGAATCCGAGTACCAGGCCGACGATGAGTCCGGTGATGATCATGAATCTGCTTTCTCTGGCGGCAGTACGGCGGGGGTCACAACAACCGCCCATTCTGCTCAACAATCAATCTCACGTCAACGTCAGACCAATCACAACAATTGCCTCACTGTGATCCAGATTCACCAAAAGTACCTTGACATCAAGATACTTTTGGTGAAATAGTTAGGAATACCTAACCTAACTAGGAGAGGTCAAAATGACAAACAGTCAGACAACAGCCACACAGACACTCACCAATGTGCAGGCACTCGCCGAATTCGTCGACAAGGCCTCGCTGGACATGCTCAGCGAGCAGGCCCTCGAGCAGCTCAAGATCCGCGTCCTCGACACGATCGGCGTCGCCATCGGCGCCCTCGATGCCGAGCCGCTGCAGGAGATCCGCGCACTGATCGAAGATCTCGATGCCGGGCAGGGAGCCACCCTCATCGGCGGCGGCCACACCAGCACGGACCACGCCGCCTTCTTTAACTCGGCCCTGAGCAGGTATCTCGACTTCATGGATGCCTACCTCGCCAAGGATGAGACCAACCACCCGTCGGACAATATGGGCGCGGTCCTCGCCGCAGCCGAGCACGCAGACGCTTCGGGGGCGGACTTCCTCACGGCCTTCGCCGTGGCCTATCAGATCCACGCGCGCCTCTCGGACGTCGCTCCGGTCCGTGACCTTGGCTTCGACCACACGACACAGGGCGCGTTCGCTGCTGGCGCCGCCTCGGCGAAGGCACTGGGTCTGAACGCCGAGCAGATCGCCCACGCGGCCGCCATGGCCGGAACCGCGAACGTCGCCCTGCGGGTGACGCGCACCGGTGATCTCAGCCATTGGAAGGGCCTGGCCTACCCGCACGTGTCGAAGGAGGGAGTCTTCGACGCCCTTCTCGCCGCACACGGGATCACCGGACCCGCCCAAGTCTTCGAGGGCAACAAGGGTTTCAAGGCCCTGGCTGGGGACTTCGATCTCGACTGGTCGGCCGAGGATCTGGAGAAGGTCACCGGCACGATCATCAAGAAGCACAACGCCGAGATCCACTCCCAGTCCGCACTCGATGCAGCCCAGGACATCCGCAGCCAGGAGGGGTTCCGCACCGATGCCATCGCCAGCGTCGAGCTGACGACCTTCGACGTCGCGTATTCGATCATCGGCGGCGGCGAGGAGGGCGACAAGCGCTCGATCCGCACCAAGGAAGAGGCCGACCACTCACTGCCTTGGATGGTCGCCGTTGTCCTACTCGACGGGGAGCTCAACCCAGCTCAGTACGAGTCCGAGCGCATCGTCGACGACGATGTGCAGGACCTCATGCGCAAGGTGACGATCACTCCCTCCAAGGAGTTCAGCGACCGCTTCCCCGAGCACATGTGCGCCGACCTCGTCGTCACGCTCGGCGATGGCACGCAGTTCCGGGCCAGCACGGATGATTACGAGGGCTTCACCACGCACCCGCTCGACTGGGCGGGCGCACGGAGGAAGTTCGACGCACTGACCTCCCCATTCGCCGAGGTGGGACTGCGAAACGAGATCGCCGACCTCGTCCACGACCTCGAGAATCACCGGATCAAGGAGCTCACCGCGGTTCTCGCGCAGGTTCCCCTCGCCCGCAGCTGATCACTCCCCGTCGGCACACCGCCGACACCGAAGAAAGGAAACACAATGTCGAATGCCATTGATTTCGATGTGTCCATGAACTTCGTCCCCCGCGCCTGGCGCCCGGCCAAGCCCCGCACCATCGGGATGACCGAAATCCGCGCCCCGTACTACTCAACCTTCGGCACCCGCCACCTGCAGGACGTCTTCGACGTCGCCGGTCAGTGGGTCGACGGCATCAAGTGGGCCGGAGGGTCTTTCTCCCTCGTCCCCGCCGAACAGGTCAAGGCGATGAGCGACATCGCCCACGACAACGGCTCCTATGTCTCCTCGGGAGGCTGGATCGAGACCGTGCTGCGCTACGGCGACGACGCGGTCGACCAGTACCTCAAGGAGGCCAAGGAGGTCGGCTTCGATGTCATCGAGATCTCGACCGGCTTCATCATGCTGCCGACCTCGGGTCTGGAACGACTCGTCGAGAAGGTCGTCAAAGCCGGACTCAAGGCCAAGCCCGAACTGGGCATCCAGATCGGCTCCGGAGGCGACTCCGGTGAGGCCGAGCTGGCCGCCGAATCCGCGAAGGACATCGGCGACCTCGTCGACCGCGGGAAGCGGGCACTGGACGCCGGTGCCTCGATCATCATGATCGAATCCGAAGGCATCACGGAGAACGTCGATGAGCGGAACACCGCTGCGGCGGCTTCCATCATCAACGGCCTCGGCCTGGAGAACGTCATGTTCGAAGCCGCCGATGGACCTGTCTTCGAGTGGTATATCAAGAACTATGGAAACGAATGCAACCTGTTCGTCGACCACTCCCAGATCCTCCAACTGGAGGGACTGCGCCAGAACATCTGGGGCAACAAGTCCACCTGGGGACGGGTGATCAACCCGGCTCCGGTCAAGTAAGGCAACGACTGGGCGACCGCACCCTGCGGTCCGCGCGGCGGGGGCACCTAGTTTCCGGCGTCGCCCCCGCCGCGCTTTTTCTCATTCATTGATAACAGCCTCGCCTTGTGTCAGTGACCGGGCGCACACTGAGAGGACGATTACGGCAAGGAGGCCCAGGTGCCAGAATTTCAAACCGACGTTGCGATCGTCGGAGCAGGTCCGGCCGGGCTCCTGCTCGCCCATACGCTGCACAATGCGGGGATCGACTCCGTCGTCATCGACAACCGCAGCCGCGACGACATCGCCCACACTCACCGTGCAGGAATCCTCGAAGCAGGATCGGTGCGCATGCTCGAGGCCGAAGGCATCGAATCCCGCGTGCACACCGCCGGCCACCGTCACGACGGCATCGACATCCGCGTCAACGGCGTCAGCCACTCCTTCGACTTCCCTGATCTCATCGGCGAATCCGTCTGGCTCTACCCGCAGAACGAGATCTTCGTCGACCTCTCCGCCGCCCGCGAACGCACCGGCCGCCCCACCTTCTACTCGGTCACCGACACCGCGATCGGCGATATCGAAACCGAACACCCCTGGGTAACTGCCACGACCGAGGACGGCGAGGAACTGCGCATCAATGCCCGCTACGTCGTCGGCTCCGACGGCTCCCGCGGCCCCTGCCGGGCCATGATCCCAGCGGACACGAAGCAGCGCTTCTTCCACGAATACCCCTTCGCCTGGTTCGGCATCCTCTGCGAGGCACCGGCCAGCCACGAGGTCCTCATCTACTCCCGCTCCGAACGCGGCTTCGCGCTGATCTCCCAGCGCAGCGAGAACGTACAGCGCATGTACTTCCAAACGTCGACCGACACCGAGGTGGGCGATTGGTCCGACGACCGCATCTGGTCAGAACTGCAGGCCAGGGTCGAGGGACCAGACGGCTTCCAACTGAAGACGGGTGCGATCATCGACAAGAACATCCTGCCCTTCCGCTCGGCGGTGACCGAGCCGATGCAGCACGGTTCCCTGTTCCTCGCCGGCGACAGCGCCCACACCGTTCCCCCGACCGGAGCCAAGGGCCTCAACCTCGCGTTCGCCGACGTGTCCGTGCTCGCCCCGGCCCTGATCTCGGCGCTGAAGAACTCCGAAGCCGAGGCGCTGGCCGGGTACTCGCAGACCGCGACGAAACGCGTGTGGAAGGCGCAGAACTTCTCCTACCAGATGACCCGGATGCTCCACTCCGACTCCAGCCAGGATGCCTTCGAAACGAAGCGCAGCCTCGGCGAGTTGAATTCGATCCTCGAATCCGAGCACGGCCGGCGCTACCTCGCCGAGTGCTACACGGGTTGGCCGAAGGGCTGAGCCTGCTCAGTCAACGAAACAGCAGAACCACCACGAATTTGCGACACCGAGAAGAAAGGTTCGACCATGGGTGCACAGAAGCTCTCCGGCCCAGATGATGCGGCCGAGTCACAGCAGACCCTGTCTGCCGAGATCGAGGCGATCGAGGCCGAACACAAGAACGCAGTCGCCGCCGGCACACCGGCCGAGACACAGCCGCGCCTGGACTACCGGCCATACCGGTCCTCGATTCTGCGGCATCCGACGAAGGACCCCCGGCACACCGATCCGGAGACGATCGAACTCTTCTCCCCCGCCTTCGGTCACCGCGACTTGGCGAACCTCGAATCCGACCTCACTATCCAGGCCGGCGGGGAACCGATCGGCGAACGCATCAAGGTCACTGGCCGCGTCCTCGACGGCGACGGACGACCCGTGCGCAACCAGCTCGTCGAGATCTGGCAGGCCAACTCCGCCGGACGCTACATCCACAAACGCGATCAGCATCCGGCCCCGATCGACCCGAACTTCACCGGCGTCGGTCGCACCCTGACCGGAGACGACGGCTCATATTCGTTTACGACGATCAAACCGGGCCCCTATCCATGGAAGAACCACCACAATGCGTGGCGGCCGGCCCACATCCACTTCTCACTCTTCGGCTCCGAGTTCACGCAGCGCATGATCACTCAGATGTATTTCCCGAGTGACCCGCTGTTCGCTCTCGACCCGATCTACCAGTCGATCACGGATCAGAAGGCCCGCGATCGCCTCGTCGCCACCTACGATCACAACATCACCGAGCACGAATTCCTCATGGGCTACAACTGGGACATCGTGCTCACCGGAGGCAACCGCACCTGGATGGAAGAAGAGGACGATGACTGAGACGAAGCTCACCGCAACACCCGGCCAGACCGTCGGACCATTCTACGGGTACGCCATGCCCTGGCCCGGCGATAACGAACTCGTCCCCCCAGCCAAGGACGGGGCAGTCCAACTCCACGGCTACGTCTACGACGGGGCAGGTGACCCCATCCCCGATGCGATCCTCGAGATCTGGCAGCCCGATGAGAACGGCGAAGTCTCGAGCAATTCGGGATCGCTGCGCCGTGACGGATTCACGTTCACCGGATTCGGCCGCAACGAGGTCGACCCACAAGGCCGCTTCGTCTTCTCCACTCTCAACCCAGGTGCCACGGAGCCCGGCAAGGCGCCGTTCATCAGCGTCGTCATCTTCGCCCGTGGACTGCTCAACAGACTCTTCACCAGGATCTATCTTCCCGAAGACGCCGCAGCCCTGGCCGCTGATCCGCTGCTGTCCTCCCTGGAGTCAGACGAAGGAGATCGACTGATTGCCACCCGTGAGGCTGACGGATCGCTTCGTTTCGACATACGGTTGCAGGGTGAGAACGAGACACCGTTCCTGCGGTTCCCCAGTCACGAAGACTGAGCAGAGTCGCATCAGGCTACTCAACCGCGACTGCAGCGGCTGGAGAGGACACACAATGACTGACAGCGTTGCCCATACGCGCCTCCTGTTCGCCCCAGGCGATCTGCGAGGCGCCGAAGCCATCGACGATGTCGCCCTCGTGTCTGCACTCGGCGACGTCGAATCGGCGTGGATCAATGCTCAGGCACATGCCGGACTGATCTCCGCTGACGCCCGCGCCGAGGCGGTGGCGGGCATCGAAGCCACCACCCGGTCCCTGCTCTCAGAAGCCTCTGCGCTCGAGGCCTTAGCCGCGGACTCCGAATCCGGTGGCAATCCGGTCATCCCATTCCTCAAGGCCGTCCGCTCACAGCTCGGCCAGGATGCGTCCCGGGCCTTGCACAAGGGCCTGACCAGTCAGGACGTCATGGACTCGGCGCTCGGGCTGCTCATGGCCCGCGTCGCCCGCCAGACTCATGCGCGCCTCGACGTCATCGCCGAGGCGCTCGTCGGCCTCTCCGACGCCCATGCCTCGACCGTGTGCCTGGCCCGCACCCTGACCCAACCGGCCCTGCCGACGACCTTCGGACTCAAGGCTGCGGCCTGGGCCTCGGAAGTCCAGGAGGTCCAGAGTCTCACCCCCCGCATCGACTATGTGCAGGTCGGAGGTGCGGCCGGCACCCGAGCCGCGATCCGCGAGTTCGCCGGGACCCAGACCGAGGCACTGCTGCGCGAATTCCATGTGCAGCTGCGCGGACCCGACGCCGCGCTCACCAGCATTCCCGTGCCTTGGCACACCGACCGCGTCCGGGTCCTCAACTGGGCCTCCCACCTCACACAGTGTGTGACCGTCGGAGCTTCGATCGCTCGTGACGTACTCATCGGAACCCGCCCGGAGGTCGGCGAACTGAGCCTGGCCTCGACCGGCGGATCCTCGGCGATGCCGCAGAAACTCAACCCCACCTCGGCGGTCTTGCTCCACCGCAACGGAATGCGCGCCCCCGGTGCCATGGCCACACTGACCTCGACCGCCGCCGAAGCGATCGAGGAACGCTCCGACGGAGCCTGGCACGCCGAATGGCCTGCCCTGTCCGAACTCATGAGCCTGGCGGTGTCTTCCCTCATCATGCTCCAGACAATGGTCGAGGGACTCAGCGTCAACCCCGACGCGATGCTGAAGAACGTGGACACCGCCAGCCCCGGCATCTATGCCGAACGCCTCAACATCGCCTTCGGCGACAGGCTGTCGAAGACCGAGATCCAGAACATCATCGCTCCCGACGGTGACCCGGTGGCCGCACTCTCAGCAGCGCTCGCCCAGCACCCGGTCGCCGGTGACGACGCACTCGACCTCGCCGACTTCTTCTCACCGGAGAACTACCTCGGCGATGCCGAAGACATCCGCCAGACCATCATCGCCACCATCAACGGACCCGAGCCCGTATCACCGGGCCTCCTCCCCTTCGCCTCGAGAAAGTGATCTGACGTGGAACTGACCGCAACTGTCCTTGCCGCACCGACCGCCCCCGCCACCGCGAACCCGCGCATCCTCATCGTCCTGCCCTCACTGGGCACCTCGGTGAGCGCACTGTGGCAGTCCGCGTCCACCCACCTCGGCGGAGTGCACCCGGAGACGACTGTCATCGGCATCGATCTGCCCGGTCACGGTCGTTCGGCACCGGTCGACGTCCCCGCGGGGACATCCGAGGTTCCCAAGCTGACGATGAGCGACCTCGCCGAGGCGGTCCTGGCTACCCTCGATCGCATCCTTCCCGATGTCGCCGGGTCTGCTGCTGCCCGCATCAGCGTGGCCGGTGATTCGATCGGCGGAGCCATCGCCCTGCAGCTGGCCCTCGACCACGCCGATCGCTTCGACCGCGCCGCGGTGTTCTGCACCGGCGCGAAGATCGGCGAGGCCAGCGGTTGGGAAGAACGCGCCGAGGTCGTCGCCACTTCGGGCACTCCCACACAGGTCATCGGTTCAGCCCAGCGCTGGTTCGGTGAGGGCTTCATGGACCGCGAACCAGAGACTTCGGCCGCACTGCTGCATTCGCTGCAGGACGCGGACCGCTTCTCCTACGCCGCGCTCTGCCATGCGCTGGCCTCCTTCGACGTCCGCTCACGTCTGTCCAGCATCTCTCTGCCTGTTCTCGCCGTGGCCGGGGCCCAGGACCAACCGACCCCGCCGACCAAGCTCGCAGAGATCGCCAACGGCATCTCCGGTGCCCTCCTCGAGGTCATCGAGGGTGCGGCCCACCTCGTACCCGCCGAGGCGCCGGCAGTCGTCGCCGGTCTGCTCCACGATTTTCTGGACGGAAACACCACGGGCGGAAGCGCTGCGAGCGCAGCGAACTCAGGTGCAGCCTCGGCGGAACTGCCGACCGCTTCCGGTCCTCGCGAAGCCAGCAGGGACGAGGTCCGCGAGGCCGGGATGACCGTGCGCCGTCAGGTCCTCTCCGACGCCCACGTCGACCGGGCCAACGCGAAGGTCGACGACTTCACCGCGGACTTCCAGGACCTCATCACCCGCTACGCCTGGGGCGAGATCTGGACCCGCCCTGGCCTGGAGAAGCGCATGCGTTCGGCGATCACGCTGACCGCAATGATCGCCGGCGGTCACGAGGCCGAACTCGCGATGCACGTCAAGGCCGCTGTCCGCAATGGTCTGAGCCGTGATGAGATCAAGGAAGTCCTGCTCCAATCGGCCATCTACTGTTCCGTGCCGAGTGCGAACACCGCGTTCTCAGTGGCTTCGCAGGCACTGGCGGAGATGGACGAAGAGAGCTGAGGCGCTGGCTGGAGCTGAGCCGGCCCTGGCCCGCGAGGCTGTTCGAATCGTCACATTGCGTCGGAGGGGCTACCGATGGCCGTCGCTGAGCAATAGGCTTGTTCGGTTGCGGTGAATCGTCCGGTCGGGTCTCCGACCCCGGGCATCGCGTCTGTTCGACCTACCCACTCCGTCCGAAGGGACTCCATGAGCGACGCTCCGGTGCCACGCCGAGTCTACAAATTCGCCGTCTTCGCCTTAGCGATCGGCGCCTTTGCCATCGGTGTGACCGAGTTCGCCACCATGGGCCTGCTGCCCCATATCGCCCGGGAGCTCGGCATCACCGTGCCGCAGGCCGGGCATGCCGTGTCGTTCTACGCGATCGGCGTCGTTGTGGGCGCACCGCTGATCACCACGATCGCCGCTCACATGGACCGCAAGAATCTGCTGCTGGGCCTCATGGGGCTCTTCGCCCTCGGCAACCTCGCCTCGATGCTCGCCCCCGACGCCGCCCTGTTCAATATTGCTCGCTTCGCCAGTGGACTCCCCCACGGGGCCTACCTGGGCATCGGCGCGATCGTCGCCTCCACGCTCGTGCCCCCGAATCGTCGCGGACGCGCAATGTCACGCGTCATGCTGGGTCTGACGATCGCGAACATCGTCGGTGTCCCCATCGCCACGGCACTGGGCAACATGTTCGGCTGGCGCAGCGCCTACGCCCTCGTCGCCGGACTCGGCATCCTCTGCGTCGTCATGGTCGCCATCGCGGTCCCCCGTGTGAAACTCGGCGCAGCCCCCTCAGCTCGCGGTGAGATGAAGGCACTAGCACGTCCGCAGATCGTCCTCACTCTCCTTGCCGGTTCCGTCGGCTTCGGCGGCATGTTCGCCGTCTACACCTACATCACCCCGACCATGACTGACGTCGCCGGCGTCCCTGAGGTTGCGATCCCCTGGGTCCTCGCCGTCTACGGCCTCGGAATGACCGCCGGCTCACTCATCGCAGGTCCGCTCGTCGACAAGTCCATCGAACGCTCCGGCATCGGCGGCATGATCCTCTCCGCCATCGTGCTCTCCGCATTCGGTGCCTTCACCCACATCGCGGCCGTTGCGATCGTCGCGCTCTTCCTCATCGGCATCGCCGGTTCGATGATCACGACCGCTCTGCAGATGCGTCTGCTGCGCGATTCCCACGACGCCCCGAGCCTGTCCGCGGCGATGAACCACGCCGCGTTCAACCTCGCCAACGCCCTCGGCGCCTGGCTCGGCGGCATCGTCATCACCGCCGGCATGGGCTACCGCGCCCCGGCCTGGGTGGGCGTCGGTCTGTGCCTGCTCGGACTCATCGTCCTCATAATCGCGATCGCTCTGCGCCGAGGCGGCTCCGAGAACCGCTCGACCGTCGAGCTCTGAGTCCTGCCGAGGCCTGTCACGTTCTGGCGAGCCTTGCCGTGTCTTGACGCCGGAGTCGGACAGATCACTCGGACGTACAAGTAATCTCAACGTCTGAGACTTGAGGGGCGCGTTTTCTGAGACAGGAGTAGTGTCTAGCAGTCGCCCTTCATCCCTGTGTCCGGCGGCTTCCATCTGACACGAGCACCATCCGCCCGTGCCTTCGTCTTTCGATTACAGCGGAGCACAAAAGAACATGTCCACCGATACACAGCCGGGCTCCCCGAACGCGCAGCCTGGATCAGAGCACGACGACGCCATTGCGGCGACTCGGAAGAACAACACCCGAGGCAAGGTTCTCACCGCCTCGATGGTCGGCACGACGATCGAATTCTTCGACTTCTACGCCTACGCGACCGCATCTTCGCTGGTGTTCCCTGCCCTCTTCTTCCCGAACCAGACCTCGACGACGCAGCTGCTGAGCTCCTTCGCAATCTTCGGCGTCGCCTTCGTCGCCCGCCCTCTGGGCTCCATCATCTTCGGCCACTTCGGTGACCGCGTCGGCCGCAAGAAGACGCTCATCGCATCGCTGCTCATCATGGGCATCGGCACCTTCCTCATCGGGCTTCTTCCCACCGCGAGCACTCCGGGCTGGATCATTCTGGCACCACTCCTCCTCGTCCTCCTGCGCTTCTGCCAGGGTGTCGGCCTCGGCGGCGAATGGTCGGGTGCGGCACTGCTCGCAACTGAGAACGCACCAAAGGGCAAACGCGCCATCTGGGGTACGTTCCCGCAGCTCGGCGCTCCTATCGGCTTCATCATTGCCAACCTGCTCTTCATCGGACTCAACAGGTGGACCTCCCCCGAGGCGTTCCTCGCCTGGGGCTGGCGCATCCCATTCCTGCTCTCGGCTCTTCTCGTCGCGGTCGGCCTCTATGTCCGCATGTCGCTCATGGAGACCCCCGCATTCCAGCTGGTCGCCCAGAAGCAGCAGATCTCGAAGGCCCCTCTCGCCGCTGTCTTCAAGACAAGCTGGAAGCCACTGGTCCTCGGCACCTTCATCATGTTCGCGACCTACGTGATCTTCTACTTCATGACCGCGTTCACCCTCACCTACGGCACCTCACCAGCCACGACCGGTCAGGCGAAGGCCGCCGCCGAGGCTGCGGGCACGGTCTTTGATCCCGCAGGGTTCGTCGCGGGGCTGGGGTATACGAAGAGTGAGTTCCTCACTTACCTCATCATCGGCGTCGTGTTCTTCGGCATCTTCACTGTGGTCTCCGGTCCCCTGGCTGAGAAACTGGGGCGGCGCAAGATGCTCATGGGAGTGACGATCCTCATCGCCGCCTACGGCCTCGTCGTCAACGTCCTGTTCAACGCGGGAACCGCCGGCGTCATCATCGCTCTGATCGTCGGCTTCATCCTGATGGGCCTGACCTTCGGCCCGATGGCCGCCTACCTGCCGGAGCTGTTCCCCGCCAACGTCCGCTACACCGGGTCGGCGATCTCCTACAACATGTCCAGCGTCATCGGTGCGGGGCCGGCGCCCTTCGCCATGGTCGCCCTGTGGCAGGCCGAAGGCGGAACGATCTTCTACTGCGGCCTCTACATCATCGGGGCGGCGATTCTCACGCTCATCGCCCTGTTCCTGGCCAAGGACACCTCGGACCTCGACATGGAGGCTCAGCTGAGCTGAAGCAGACAGTGGCCGGTCACGGCCCATTGCGCGCGACCGGATTGGTGGTCGTGGACTCGAGAGAAGTCTCCAGTCTGCGGCCACCTTTCTCATCTCCGAAACCTCGGCGAACCTCGGGCCAAATAAAGGAATCTCAACACTACGATTTGGAAACAACCACCTCGGCGGGGTCAGGCTGGTCGCAAGTGTGACTCAGCACACTGTACGAATCCTTCCAGACGTTGCTCAGACATTTCCGTGCGAGCGACACCGGCTTTCTGACATCGATGTCAGCGACACCCCTGGAGGAACTACGAAACGACGCCTGACCCTGGCCACCGTGGCCGTCGGCGCCATGCTCGCCCTATCCGCATGCGGCGGAGGCGGCGATTCCAAACCCGAGGCGACCGGTGAGGGCGGCGTTCCTCTCGTCAAAGAGGGCCAGCTGACCACCTGCACCCACCTGTCCTACCAGCCGTTCCAGTTCGAGAAGGACGGCAAGGTCGTCGGCTTCGACGTCGACATCGTCGATGCCGTGGCAAAGAAGCTCGGCGTCAAACAGGAGATCATCAACACCTCCTTCGAGACGATCACCTCGGGAGCCGAGTTCAACCAGAAGAAGTGCGACGTAGCGGCAGCGGCAACGACGATCCAACCGAAGCGCGAGGAAGCAGCCGACTTCTCCGATCCCTACTTCGATGCAAACCAGGCGATCTTGACCAAGGGCGACAAGAAGGCCAAGGACGAGGCAGCGCTGAAGGGCTTCAAGGTCGGCGCACAGGCGGGCACCACGGGCCTCGAATACGCGACCGAGCACTTCAAAGACTCGGAGGTCGTCACCTATGAAGACCTGCCGCTGTCACTCGAAGCACTCAAGACCGGGCAGGTCGACGCCGTCATCAATGACAACGGCGTACTCTACAACTACAACACCGAGAACAAGGGCTTCGCCATCGGCTTCGATATCAAGACCGACGAGCACTACGGCATCAGCATGAAAAAGGGCAACACCAAGATGAAGACGGCCGTCGACGACACCCTCAAGGAGATCAAGGGCAACGGCGAGTACGACAAGATCTCGACCAGACTCACGTAAACAGCCCGGATGCCACCCTCGGTGCCTCATATACTTTTGCCCGCGAAATGGTGGACCCTCGGAAGCTATGGGGAGTGAACTGTCGATGGCGACTCGAGCAGAGATCACCACGAAATACGCCAGGGAATACAAGAAGGCTTCGAAGAAGAACAAGGGCACTGTTCTTAACGAGGTCATGGCCGTCACGGGCTGGACCCGCGACAACGCACGACGGCGATTAACCCAAGCCGCGAAACATCCACCCGGCCGCGGCAAGCAAGTCGCTTCGCATTCGCGTCAACCTCGGGCCAGGAAATACTCCTACGACGCGGTCAAGATCCTCCAGCGCGTGTGGGCGATCTCGGGTGGTCAATGCGGCAAATACCTCCACACCACGATGCGTATCCTCCTTGACCTCCTCGAAGCCCACAACGAGCTCACCCTCGGCCAGGACCGCTACACCAAAAAGGTGCGTAAGGAACTGCTTGCGATGAGCCCGGCCACGATCGACCGGTACCTCAAACCCGTGCGAGCCAGGGACGCGATCAACGGGATCTCGACGACGAAGCCCGGGTCCTTGCTGCGCTCAGCGATCACGATCCGCCGGGCCGGTGACGATGTCGAAGGCGAGCCCGGCTTCTTCGAGGGAGACACCGTCGCCCACTGCGGACCCGTTGAGTCCGGGGAATTCGCACGCACGCTCAACCTCACCGACTTCCACACGGGGTGGACGTTCACGCGCACGGTGCGTAACAACGCTCATACGAACATCCTGGCGGGGTTGAAGACCGCAGCTCGTGAGATTCCATTTCAGATCACTGGCTTGGACTTCGATAACGGGTCGGAGTTCCTCAACCAATACGTCATCGAATGGGCCGGGTCGAAGGGCATCTACTTCACCCGGTCGCGGCCGTATAAAAAGAACGATCAGGCCACGATCGAGTCGAAGAACAACCACGTCGTACGCCGGTATGGGTTCTACTACCGCTACGACACTGACCTGGAACGACGGGCACTCAACCGGCTATGGCGTTTAGTCAATGATCGGGTCAATTATCTGATGCCCACGATCAAGCCGACCGGGTATGGGTCGACGAAGAATGGGCGACGCAAACGTGTCTATGATCGGCCCCGGACTCCCTTCGATAGGCTCCTCGATTCTGGTGTCTTAGCGCCGAAACAGGTGAAGGACATGACGGCGTATCGCAACAGTCTCAACCCGGCGAAGATCGCTGCTGAGATCGCCCGGGTCCAGGACCGGCTACTGGTCCTATCGAGTAAGAAGACCGAGCAAATGTACCTGGCATCGTTCCCGTCAGCCCTGCCGGATGTGCGTAAGGGAGTGCGGGTTAAAGTCGGGTAGGTTTCGCGGGCAAATCCATGTGAGGCATCGAGAACATTTCGCGGGCATATTGACATGAGGCATTACGGATCTACAAGAAGTGGTTCGGCGACGCTCCCAAATAGAGATCGCTGATCGGGCGGTCGATCTGAGCCCTCGAGGCCGGGTCGGCCGCCCGTTGACCTGAGCAGATTCGGCACACCACGCCACCACCGTTGAAGGACGACACCCATGTCACCAACACCCGCGAACGGAGACAGCGGCCCCATCGGCCCCGCAGTCCCTCTCGCCACAGCCACCCCCAAGGCCAAGATGAGCAAACGCCAGAAGGCGAAGCTCTCCCGCGGAATCCAGTACGCAATCCTGATCCTCATCGCCGCCGTCATCGCCTTCGTCGCCGACTGGCCGACATTCATTGATACTTTCGGACGTGTCGACATCGCCGTCGGCATGTTCCCTGAGGTCATCACCGGTGCGCTGAAGAACACAGTCATCTTCACGGCTCTGGGCTTCGTCCTCGGGCTGGCCATCGCTCTGGTCGTTGCTCTCATGCGACTGTCCTCGGTCGGCGTCTACCGCTGGCTGGCGACTATTTACATCGAATTCTTCCGCGGGCTCCCAGCCCTCGTCGTCTTCCTCGTCATGGGCTTCGGGCTTCCTGTCGCGTTCCCCGGCTTCCTCTTGCCTCAGTTGGTCATCATCATGATCGCCCTGGGCCTCGTGTCCTCGGCGTACATGGCAGAGACCATCCGCACCGGCATCCAAGCCGTGCCGAAGGGACAAGTCGAGGCGGCCCGCTCACTGGGCATGTCCTCCTCAAGAGCAATGGTCACGATCGTGCTGCCGCAGGCGATGCGCATCATCCTGCCGCCGCTGACCAATGAACTCATCCTGCTCACGAAGGACTCCTCGCTAGCCTACATCCTCGGATCCTCTGTCGACGGTCGCGAACTTGCAGCACTCGGTCGAGCTGAGATCGTCAACACCGCGAACCTCACCCCGTTCATCGTCATCGCGGTCTGCTATCTCATCATCACGATTCCGCTGTCCTATCTCTCACGCGTCCTCGAACGCAAATACGGTTCCGCCGAGCCAGGAGCAAAATGATGACCTCTCCGATCATTGCGATCCGCAACCTTAAGAAGAGCTTCGGGACGAATCAGGTTCTCACCGACATCAACCTCGATGTCGGCAAGGGCGAGGTCGTCTGCGTCGTCGGCCCCTCGGGCTCGGGTAAGTCCACGATGCTGCGCTGCATCAACACGCTCGAGACCCCGACCGGCGGGTCCATCGTCGTCGACGGCATGGACATGACCGATCTCGACCTCGACATCGATGCCGCCCGCACCCGCATCGGCATGGTGTTCCAATCCTTCAACCTCTTCGCCCACCTCACCGTGCGTGAGAACCTCACGGTCGCCCAGACGAAGGTGCTCAAGCGGCCGAAAGCCGAGGCCGACAAGGTCGCCGAGGCGAACCTGGCCAAGGTGGGACTGTCTGAGAAGATCGAGGCCAAGCCCGGCTCACTCTCCGGCGGGCAGCAGCAGCGCGTGGCGATCGCTCGAGCGCTGAGCATGGATCCCGACGTCATGCTCATCGACGAGCCGACCTCGGCGCTCGACCCGGAGACCGTCGGTGACGTTCTCCAGGTCATGCGCAAACTCGCCGAGGCAGGAATGACCATGGTCGTCGTCACCCACGAGATGGAGTTCGCCAGGCAGGTCGCCGACCGGGTCATCTTCATGGACGGAGGAGTCGTCGTCGAGGCTGGTCCAGCCAAGGAGGTCATCGGCAATCCGCAGGAGCAGCGGACGAGGGACTTCCTCTCTCGCGTCCTCAATCCCGGACAGCTGGGGTAGATTCGTCGGCGAATCAACCACGCCCGGTCGGCAGGACGAGCGGCAGCAGGACTTCGTCGACGATCGCTTCGATGCGTGTCCTCTCCACTGGATTCGGATCCATGAGAATGTCGTGTCGCACCAGGTCGACGGGCATGTCCAGGACCGTGCCCGAAATCTTATTCAGATCGATCTCTCCGCGGTCATGCGCACGCTGATAGATCATGATCAGGTTCTCGGTTCTCTGCGCGCCCAGGATCCTGTCCCGGAACTGCGTCAATGACAGTCCTGTCGAATTGAGCAGGCCGGAGAATGCACCACCGAAGGCGATCGAGAAGAAGCCGGCGCGCTGACGCCCCATTCTCTCCAACAGTCCGATCAGGTCACCGCGCAGACTGCCGCTGTCCGGCACCGTGATCGGGTGGGCCTCTCGGTAGTGCTCAAATGCGGCGAGAGCCAGGTCGTCCTTGTTCGACCAGCGTCGGTACAGCACGGCGATACCGGTACGGGCACGCGTCGCCACCGACTCCATGGTGAATCCCGCATAGCCGACGTCCGAGAGTTCGTCCCATGCTGCCTGCAGCAATGCGCTCTCAAGCTCCGCACCTCGTCGACGGGTGCGGGCGGGGCTGGGCATCGAGGATTCGCTCACCTCAGCATCGTACGACACAAATCCTCAAGGAAGGATTGCATCTCTTATTAGATGGGTTTATCTTTAGATAGGAAAACCTCTCTAACTTAAGGTCCTGCCCATCATGTCCACCTCCCAGACCGGATCACCCGCTGCCGAAGCGAACGCCGCAGCGCCTCCGCTCCCCCGAGCAGCGAAACTCGCCATCACCACCTTGGTGATCGGCGCGATCGCCGCCATCCTCGACTCCACGATGGTCACTCTCGCCATCCACACCCTGACCGTCGACCTGCACTCCACCACTGCAACCATCCAATGGGTCACCACCGCCTACCTGCTCGCACTGGGCGTGGCCGTTCCCATGACCGGCTGGCTGGAACGGAGAATAGGAGGCAAACGCGCATGGATGCTGGCGCTGTTGATCTTCGGAACCGCTTCAGTCCTCTGCGCACTGTCCTGGAATGATGCGAGCCTCATCGCCTTCCGCGCCATGCAGGGACTTGGCGGCGGCCTCATCATGCCACTCATGCAGACTCTGGCCATCAGAGCCGTCGGCCACCGGCCGAGCCCCAATCTCATCGCCACCATCAGCATGCCCGCAGCTCTGGGCCCCATTCTGGGACCGGTCGTCGGCGGCGTCATTCTCAACTGGCTCAGCTGGCGGTGGCTGTTCCTCGTCAATGCCCCGATCGTCATCGTCGCCCTGGTGATGGCGTGGAAATATCTTCAATCGGATCCACCCGCCGCAGACCAGAAACGACCACGACTCGACTGGGTGGGCTTGAGCCTGCTGTCCCCGGCCGTGGTCGGCATTCTGCTGGGCTTCTCGCAGACCGCACAGCACGGAGGTCTTGACCATCCCGGTGTTCTCATCCCGCTCAGTGCCGGAATTCTCCTGCTGGTCGGCTTCATCATCTGGGCGCTCCGCAGCGCAGACCCACTCGTGAACGTGCGGCTGATGCGGGTCCGGTCGATGTTCACAGCCTCGTCGACACTCTTCACCGCCGGAGCGGCCATGTACGCAGGCATGTTCCTGCTGCCCCTCTACTTCCAAGTGGTGCAGGGGCGGTCCGTGCTCGAAGCCGGCCTTCTGATGATCGCTCAAGGAATCGGCGCGCTTGTCATCCGCTTCGTGACAGGCAAACTCGTCGCCCGCTTCGGCGGTCGGACCGTGACGGTCGCCGCCTTCCTCGTATCAGTCATCGGCACGCTGCCGTTCGCGTTCGCAGATCACGACACGAGCCTCGTCTGGCTGACACTCGTGCTGTTCGTCCGGGGACTCGGAATCGGCGCGGTCCTCATCCCGCCGATGACCCTGGCCTACCAGGACCTCGGGCCGGAGGATGTCGCACATGCCAGCATGAATACGCGCATCATGCAGCAGTTCGGAGCCTCATTCGGCACCGCGATCGTCGCGGTCGTCCTGCAATTCGTCGCGCTCCACTCCACCTCCGGCGATGCCGCGCTGCAGGCATTCCACCTGTCCTTCTGGTGGGCGGTCGGCATCTCGCTTCTCGCGCTGCTGCCCGCACTCGCCCTCCCCGGACGGAAACCGGACGCCGAGGCTGCGCCGTAGCTCCAGAGTCCGGTTTCGTGGGTTCGTCCTACTTCTTGGCTTCGGCCTGATCCTTCTTCAGGATCACCCGGTAGCCCAGTCGTGGGTCGTAACCGTGGATCTCTCTGGTGTCGAGGGCAGCCATGAAGTCGAGCACCTCGGCGGTGATGACCTGGCCCGGCACCAGCACAGGGAATCCTGGCGGGTAGGGGGTGACGAATCCGGCCGAGACCGGCTCGTCACCGGACTCAACCCGATGGCTGAGTTCCTCCGGCAGCACATGTTCGATGTTCCACCGACGCAGACCCGCATAATAGGCCGTACGCAGGTCACCGTCGGGCAGCTGCTTCGACGGATCCTCAGCAGGCACCTCGGCGGCATAGGCAGGAGCGAAGGCGGAGAAATCGGGCAGCGGAGGCATGAGCGCGGCCGGCTCCGCCACGGTTTCGTGAGACTGGATTTCGTGCGGGTCGTTGAACTTCCCGGCCAACTTCACCAGGACCTCGATGAGGTAGGCGATGGATGAGCGGGAGGTGCCGATGTTCGTCATGAACAGCACCGTGTTGCGGCTCGTCTTGTTCACCTGGATGCCGTAGCGGTCCATCAGGTGTTCGTGTTTGAACGTGTCCCCATCGACGCCGGTGCCGCTGATCTCGACGGTGATGCGGCTCGGGTCGACGACGAATTCGTCCTTGTCCCACGCTTCCCAGAAGGTCGCCATACCGTCACGCAGCGGCATCGTCCGTTCGGTCTCCCGGAATTCCTCCGGGATCAGGTCTGCAGCGGTGAGCACGCGGAAGGTCTTCTTCAGCAGCGGGTGCCGTGAGACCGCCGATGCCAGACTCATCGCCAGGTCCAGCTGCTTCTGGACGAGTGCGAATCCTTCCATCTCGACCTGCCGGCGGCCCAGATCCAGGGAGGCGAGGATCTGGTAGTTCGGCGAGGTGGAGGTGTGCGTCATGTACGCCTCGTGGAAGGACTCCTCGCCGCCGTAGGCAAATTCCTGATCGTAGACATGGATCATCGATCCCTGTCGCAGAGCGGTCAGAGTCTTGTGGGTCGACTGGGTCGCATACACGCGAATCCGCGAATCCGGTGGCGGCAGCAGCGTCTCGTTCAGCCACACCTCATCGGGTGCCGGTTGTCCGGTCTCGGAGTCGAAGAGTCGTTTCTGCTGATCGAGGTAGGCCGTGGCATGGGCGTTGGTGGCCAGGAGATCTTCCAGGTGCTCGGCCGCGACCATGGCCGTGCGCTTGCGGGTGACAGGGTGGAACCGGGCGAAGGCGAACCAGGCCTCATCCCACAGGAACACGAGATCCTTCTTGATGGCCAGGCACTCGGCCATGACCTTCTCCGGGTCGTAGACAATGCCGTCGAAGGTGCAGTTCGTCAGGGTGATCATGCGCACCTCGTCGAGGCGACCGGCGGCCCGGTAGTCCAAAAGGAGCTGCTTGATCCGGTTCAGCGGCACCGCACCGTAGAAGGCGACGTCGTTGAGCGGGTAGGCCTCGAGGTAGGCGGTTCGGGCACCGGTGAGCATCAACGCGTGGTGGTGGGATTTGTGGCAGTTGCGGTCGACCATGACCACCTCGTCGGGTGAGACGACGGCCTGGTGGACGATCTTGTTCGCCGTCGACGTTCCGTTCGTGACGAAGTAGGTGCGCTTGGCACCGAATGCGCGGGCCGCCAGAGACTGGGCCTTCTTGATCGTGCCCACCGGAGCGAGCAGCGAGTCGAGCTCGCCCGAGGTGGCACTGGTCTCGGCGAGCAGCAGGTTGAGGCCGTAGAAGTCAACGAAGTCGCTGATCCACTTCGACCCCACAACCGAGCCGCCACGGGAGACTGGGAGCGCGTGGAAGACTCCGGCAGGGCGGCGGGCGTGCTCACGGATCGCGGTGAAGAACGGGGTGTCATAGAGGTGCTGAACGCGACGCAGCAGGGACAAGTGCAGTTCGAACTGGTCCTCGCGCCGGAAGACACGGCGGAAGCGATGAGTCAGCGCACCAGCCAAACTCTCGATATGGGCGCCGGCCATGAGGTAGAGGTCGAGCTCCGGGCGCAGACCCGCCAGAGTGTCGGCCAGGCGCAGCACCCGACGGACCGAGTTGAGCGGGCTCATCGGCGCCGTAGGCGACATGGCTGTGCCCTCGTGGGCGAGCGCGACGGTGCTGCGCAGATCGCGGCTGAGCACCTCGCGGGTCCGGTCGGTGAATCCGGGGCGGATGACGCAGGCGAGCAGATTCGGGTTCGTCAGCGCCGCGACGACTGCGTCATCAGCAGTCGGGACGATGACGTAGTCGTAGATGAACTGGTCGGAGGCGTTGCGTAGCTTGAGCAGGTCGGTGTGCAGCTCATCGCGGCCTCCCTCGGTGGTCTCGTCGACGATGAGGACCTCGAAGCGAGGACGTGGGTCCTGCCGGTCCTTCTGCTCGGCGCGCTCTTCCTCATTGAGATGGTCATCGTCGGCCACATCGGGGACTGTGTTCCCGCGCAGGCGGTTGACGGCTCGCGTGATCATGTCGTGGGCCCGATCGAACTCACCGTCGGAGAGCAGCTCGGCAATGTCTTCGACATAGCGCTGACCGAATCCGCCCCAGTACAGTTCGATCGTCTTCAGCGAGCGCAGCGAACGCCAGACCTCACCGTCGGCGGCGATCATCGAGAAGTCGCCGCCGCTGATGGCCAGGCGTTTGATCGCGAACTTCAGGTACTCCCAGGCGTCCGAGCGCAGACGCCAGGTGCTCGCCGGCATTCCCGGGTCGCGTTCGAGCTTGGATTGTTTGGGCCGAGACCGGAATCCGTTCTCCGAAACATCCGCGTCCAACCGCTTTCGGGAGGTCCCTCCGGCAGCTGACGGTCCAGGCATGAATGATGCCTGTGCCGGGTGTTCGTCGGAGTCGATGCCGGTCATACTTGAGCCTCCTGGCGATGAAGTATCTCGATGTCGAGCGATTCCCTGCGGAATCCGTTGTGCCAAGATCATACGGCGTTGCGTGACCGAATGTTCAAGAGTCTGCCCACATGAGACAAAAGGATGATAAGCATGAAGCCATGGACAACTCAGCACCACTTTCCGCCGGCCATCTCCTCGTCAAGGAGCTCGAAGCCCACGGCGTCCAGCGTTCCTATCTGGTCCCCGGCGAGTCCTATCTCGACGTTCTCGACGGGCTCCATGATTCGACTATCACCCCGATCGTCTGCCGCCAAGAGGGTGGCGCCGGCTACATGGCCGTAGCCGAGGGCCGCATGACCGGCATCCCCGGAATCGCCATGGTCACCCGCGGCCCCGGAGCCTCCAACGTCATGGTCTCCCTCCACACCGCCTACCAGGATGCGACACCGCTCGTCGTGTTCGTCGGCCTCATCCCCACAGCCCAGCGCGGCCGTGAGGCCTTCCAGGAATTCGATTTGGCAGGCTGGTTCTCCACCACCACGAAGAAGGTCCTGACCCTCGATGACCCGGACAAGGCCGCCGAGGTGGTCGCCGATGCCATGCACACCGCCGTGACCGGCCGGCCCGGTCCCGTCGTCGTGGGCCTGCCCGAAGAGGTGCTCGTCCAGTCCAGCGCCGGAACGGTAGTGCCGCCCCGTGTCCACGGTTCTGCGGCGCCCTATGCCGGCGACGTCACCGAGCTGCGGGCTCGCATCCTGCAGGCCGATCGTCCCGTCCTCATCATCGGCGGCGAAGATTGGTCCCAGGCCACCTCCCGCAGAATCGCCCAATGGTCCCGTGATCGCGGCCTCGGCGTCATCGGCACCTTCCGCGCCTATGACGGCATCGACCACGACTCCCCCAATTTCCTCGGCATGCTCGGCTTCGGTGCCTCCGCAGTGGCCAAGAGGACCTTCGCCGAGGCTGACCTGCACATCTTCCTCGGCTGTGTCCGCACCGATGTGGCCACGGAATCCTTCACCATCGGCACCGATGCAAAGACCGTCGTCATCAACCCCGACCCGGACGCCCACGGACACTTCGGCAGCCTCGACCAGCACATCGTCACCTCGGTCAACCGATTCGCCCAGGCACTTTTCACCGCCGACGGGGCTCGCGCATATTCGGTGTCCTCCGATGGCTCCGTCGATGAGCCCGCCGTCGGTGATGAGCATCTGGCAGGCACCGACGAACCGGTGGAACTGCCCGACTGGATCCTCGATGCCCGCGCCGAACTCGACGAATGGCGGAAACCGGTCACCACCTCGGCGGGCACCGGCGATTCCACCTTCGTCGATATGGATGAGGCGTTCGTCCACGTCAAGGAGCTGCTGCCGGACAACGCGATCATCACCTACGGGGCCGGAAACTTCTCCGGCTGGGCCACCAGGTTCCTGCCCACGCACAGCTTCCCCTCGGCGCTGGGACCACGGAACGGGTCGATGGGCTTCGGCCTCCCGGCCGCCGTGGCCGCTGGGCTCGTCCATCCCGAGCGGGCCGTCTTCTGCATCGCCGGCGATGGAGATTTCCTGATGAACGGCCAGGAGTTCGCGACCGCGGCACAGTACGGGGTGAACCTCACCGTCATCGTCAACGACAACTCGGTCTACGGCACGATCCGGGGCCACCAGGATCGTGAGTACCCGGGCCGGGCGACAGGCACATCCCTGCGCAGCCCCGATTTCGCAGCGCTGGCCACAGCCTTCGGCGGCCTGGGTCTCACCGTCGAACGCACCGAGGACTTCAGAGACGCTTTCGAGAAGGCACTCGCCCATGAGGGTCCTGCCCTCGTCCGCTGCCTCACCGACCCCGCGATCCGCGGAGCCCGGGCGTGAGCACGCCGCCGGCGGTGTTTCGGCCGCGGCTGCTGCGAAATCCCACACTCTCACGCTGTAATTGCCCCTCAAGCTGTAACTGACTCTGACGCTGCAAAGGTGACTGACATGAACATCGACGCGATCTTCACCGATCTCGACGCCCACACGCTCGACCCGGCACGTCCGCGGGCGCAGAAGATCGGCGTCTTCGCCGGACGCATCATCGGCTTCGACGAGGAGCTCGACGGGATCACCGCGGACCGGGTCGAATCCTTGGGCGGGGCCACCGTGCTGCCGGGCTTCAACGACGTCCACTGCCACACCGCTTGGTTCGGACTCACCCTGGCATCGGTCGATGTCACCGCCCTGCCCGGCGGCCTGCCCGATGTCTACGCCGCGCTCGAGCAGGCCGCTGCGACGACGCCAGCAAGTGAATGGATCAACGCCACCGGCTACGCTCACCGCGACTACGACGGACAGTACCCGGAGCTGTCCCGCCTCGACGAGATCACCGGCGACCGTCCACTGTTCATGCGTCAGACCTCAGGGCATGCCGCGATCGTCAACACCGAAGCGATGAGGCGAGCGGGAATCCTCGAGCCCGGTTTCAGCGACCCCGTCGGCGGCAAGGTCGTCACCGATGCGGCCGGGCACCCCACCGGGCTGGTCGAAGAGACCGCGCAGGGACTCGTCCAGGACCTCATCCGCCCCTATTCGCTCGACACGATCGTCGAAGCCATCGATCTTGCGACTGCCTACTACGCGCAGGAAGGCATCACCTCCTTCGGCGACTGCGGCATCGCCTACGGGTGGATCGGTCACTCCCCCATCGAGGTCACCGCCTACCTGCGCGCCTGCGAAGAGGGCAAGCTGCGCGCCCGCGCCCAGCTTCTGCCGCAGGCTGATGGACTCCACGAGATCGCGGCGAACTCCGCCGACGGCTTCGGAATCGGCCTCGATGCGGGAGTCCGCACCGGCCTCGGCGATGACCTCGTGTCCTTGGGCCCGGTCAAGTTCTTCATGGACGGCGCGCTCAGCGGGGAGACCGCGGCCCTGCGAGAGAACTATGAGGGCAAGGACCATCCCGGCTACCTGCAGGCCGACGCCGAGGCGCTGCGCAAGCAGATCCTGGACACCTACGCCTCTGGATGGTCCGTCGCGGTCCATGCGATCGGTGATGCCGCCATCGACGAGGCGGTGAAGAACATCGTCGATGCCCAGTCCAGGTACGGGCGCCGGGCGGTTCCCAACAGGATCGAGCACGCTGCCCTCGTCCACGACGAGCACCTGACCACCCTGGCCGACAACGGCATCGTCGTGACCCCGCAGTCCGCGTTCGCCGAAGGGATCGGCGATGGCATGAACGCCTCACTGGGCCCGGCACGCCGGTCACTGATCTACCGTGCGAAGTCCTTCATCGACGCCGGTGTGCTGCTGGCCGGAAGCTCTGATCGTCCCTGCGCCGACGGCAACGTGTTGCGCGGCATCGAGGCCTTTGTGACCCGCAGGACCCGCGATGGCGACATCATGGGTTCGGCCGAAGAGTGTCTGACTCCCGATGAGGCGATCGCCGCCTACACCTCGGTTGCGGCCGAGGCTTCCGGGCAGGGCGCTGACAAGGGAACACTCTCGCGCGGGAAGCTCGCGGACTTCGTGGCCCTCGACGCTCACCCCGCCGAGGTGGCCCCGGACAAGATCTCACAGATCCCGGTCCGCGCCACCATCCTCGGCGGAAAGTTCACCCACGACGCCCGCTAAACCTCCCCGACGTCACTAATAGCGCCCGGCGCCGGGGGTATTTAGTGACGTCGGGGAGGTTTAGCGGGAGAAGTCGAGGTCGGTGAGGACCTTCTCGAAGACGCCCAGGCCTGTTTCGAGGTCCTCTTCGCTGATGTTGATCGGCGGGACCACGTGGAGGCGGTGGTAGTTGTTGAAGGGCACCACGCCGTGTTCCTTCAGCGAAGACACCACCGAGGCGACCTCGGGTGAGCCTCCGCCGTAGGGCGCCAACGGTTCGCGTGATTCCTTGTCCCAGACGAGTTCGATCGCCCAGAAGGCACCGACCCCGCGGACCTCACCGACGTGCTTCGAATTCTCAGCGATCTGGCGCAGCCGAGGTCCGATGATCTCCTGGCCGATGCGCTCGGCGTGCTCGATCATGCCTTCCTCATCCATAGCCTTGAGCGTCGCCACGGCTGCTGCACAGGCCAGAGGGTGACCGGAGTAGGTGAGCCCACCGGGATAGGGCTTCTTGGCGAATGAACCATAGATCGCGTCATCCATGATCACCCCACCTAACGGCACGTACCCGGAGTTCACGCCCTTGGCGAAGGTGATGATGTCAGGCACGACGTCGAAGTGTTCGAAGGCGAACCATTTACCGGAACGGCCGAACCCGGCCATCACCTCGTCGGCGATGAAGATGATGTCGTACTGATCGCAGAGCGCGCGCACCCCCTGCATATAGTCACTGCCGGGCAACATGATGCCGGCGGTGCCGGGGATGGATTCGAGGATGATCGCGGCGATCGTCGACGGGCCTTCGAGTTCGATGGTGCGCTCGAGGTGACGCAGAGCCCGCTCGGTCTCCTCCGCCTCGGTGGTGGCCGAGAATTCGGTCCGGTAGAGGAAGGGTCCGAAGAAGTGGACGACGCCGGAATCACCGCGGTCATTGGACCAGCGGCGCGGGTCACCGGTGACGTTGACGGCGGTCTCGGTACCGCCGTGATACGAACGGTACCGGGAGAGGATCTTGTGTTTGCCGGTGTGCAGCCGGGCCATGCGGATCGCATGCTCGTTGGCGTCGGCACCGCCATTGGTGAAGAACACGTGGTCAAGACCGGCCGGGGTGCGGTCGGTGATGAGGCGGGCGGCCTCGGACCGGGCGGCGTTGACGTGGGCGGGGCTGATCGTGCACAGCAGGTCGGCCTGATCTTTGATGGCCTGGACGACCTTCGGATGCTGGTGGCCGATGTTGGTGTTGACCAGCTGGGAGGAGAAGTCGAGGAATGACTGTCCCTGACCGTCCACGATATGTGAGCCCTGCGCCCGCGAGACGGTCATCGGGTCCAGCAGCTCCTGCGCCGACCATGAGTGGAAGACGTGCGCCCGATCGAGTTCGTAGGCTCGGGCGGATTCGTCCTTGACCGCTGAGATTTCAGCGTCGCTGAGCTGCTGCACTTTCCATCACCCTTTCACCATTGTTCAGGTTGTCCGCTCATCGTAGATCAGATTCCGGCGAAACGGTCCGTGACAGTGGCCCCCGACCCCGTGTCCATGGTCTTCGGTAGAGTGATTCGCATGCCCTACCGCACGATCGTCGCCCCCGCCGAAACCGAGATCGAGATCAAGAAGTCACGCTTCATCGGCTTCGTGGCACCGGTCGCCGATGAGGCAGAGGCCAGGGAGGTCATCGCAGAGCGCAGAAACGCCCACCCGAAGGCGCGTCATCATTGCACGGCGTTCGTCCTTGACCCGGATTCGCGCACACAGCGCTTCAGCGATGATGGGGAACCGGCGGGCACGGCAGGCGCGCCGATCCTCGACGTCGTCTCCGGTCACCAGCTGACCTTCGTCGTTGCGGTCGTGACCAGATACTTCGGGGGAACTCTGCTGGGCGCGGGAGGACTCGTCCGCGCCTATGGACAGGCCACCTCGGCGGCATTGGAGACCGCACGCATCGTCACCAAGCATGAGGTGGTTCCGGTGCGCGCCGACGTGGACTATGCCCAGGCCAACGCCTTGGATCGGGCGGCCGGGAACAGGGGGTGGACGACACGGTCGAGCTACGGTGCCACCGTGGAGATCGACATGATGGTTCCCGTCGCCGAGGTGGACGCGGCCTTGGCCATATACGCAGACGTCACCGCCGGGCAGGCAGAGCCCGCCGTCGGTGACATCGAATGGGTGTGAGCAGTGCCGGACTGATCAGTCCAGGGCTGCGATCTTCCCGAGCTGCGCATTGGTGAGCATGACGAGGTCTTCGGGACGGATCTCGATCTCGAGGCCACGCCGGCCTGCCGAGACGAAGACCGAGGAATGCTCGAGTGCGGTGCGGTCGATGACGACCGGCACAGCATGGCGCTGCCCGAACGGGGAGACGCCGCCGACTGGGTAGCCGGTGCGTCGCTCGGTCTCGGCCACGCCTGCCAACTGAGCCTTCTTCGCTCCGCGTGCAGACGCGAGGCCCTTGAGGTCGAGCTGTCCGGACACGGGAACCAGGGCGGTGACGGGTGCGCCGTCGACCTGGATCATGAGGGTCTTGAACACCTGGTCAGAGCCGACGCCGAGCTTGTCGGCGGCTTCGGACCCGTAACGGCGGGTGCTTGGATCGTGATCGAAGCTGTGCAGGGTGTAATCGATGCCTGCCAGGTTGAGTACACGGACGGCCGGGGTAGCCGCGCTTGTCGGTTTGGATGCCACTGTCATAAAGGGGTCGTGCCTCCTGCCCGTAAATCTGCGGGGACACGCAAGGCACTTCTGCCCGGGGCTTCGCCCCTGTGGTCCCGCGTCGATACGGACGGAATGTTGTATCGAATGCTGATGGGTACCCGCCCACAATAAGCGAAGTCCAGGCTCCAGCGCCAATCAATGACGGCCGATGAAGCACCAGATTCCACCTACGACCTGGGGCGACGCTGGACTTCACGGTCAACTTCGGCAGTTGTAATGCTCAGCCCCAACCGATCTCGTGGAGTCGTTCGTCGTCGATTCCATAGAAGTGTGCGATCTCGTGAACGATGGTGATGACGATTTCGCTCCGCAGGTGATCGCGGTCCTCAGCGTATGCAATGAGGTTGTCGCGGTAGAGGAAGATGTTGTCCGGCAGTTCGAGACCGGAGATGCCTCGCTCCCCCATAGGTGTTCCGTCATAGAGCCCCAGCAGATGGGTGTTGCCATCCTCGGGTCGGTCCTCGACGAAGAGAGCGACATTGTCGAGCTCATCGGTCACACCCGAAGGAAGCTGGTCGATCGCCTCATCAAGGATCGACTCGAACTCTTCTTCACTGAGGTACTCCATGTCTGCCAGCCTAGCGGGATGGTCTCCGAAGGGGCTGAGGGCGGCGCCCCTGGCACGCTCCTGCTGCCCCTCTCGGAGGCTCTCAGGGTCTCTCGAATCGGTGTGACCGAGGACACGGGGCATCGGTTTGCACTCTGCGAAATGGTTGGGCTAGGATTAACGACGTTGCCCCGGGGAATCCGAGGACAACCTGGGCCCCCATCGTCTAGAGGCCTAGGACACCGCCCTTTCACGGCGGCGACACGGGTTCGAATCCCGTTGGGGGTACGGTGTAGGATTGAGAAATCCGACATCGGATCAGATGCAACACAGTAAGGCCCTGTAGCGCAGTTGGTTAGCGCGCCGCCCTGTCACGGCGGAGGTCGCCGGTTCGAGTCCGGTCAGGGTCGCGGAGCACAAGGCTCTTCTTCGGAAGGGCCTTTGTTTCTCTCAACATACTTGACGTATGTTGGCGACCTGGCTCTGTAGCTCAGTTGGTAGAGCGTTCGACTGAAAATCGAAAGGTCACCGGATCGACGCCGGTCGGAGCCACCACATAACGAAAACCCCTGCCACGGCGGGGTTTTTCGTGTATCCGAAGCCAGCCTCCTCTGCACAGGGCACCCTTTGTGATTGCAAACACATGTACTGTACAGTAACTTTGATTCGACACAATCTTAGTTGAGAGCACATGATGCAAAGGAGCAACCACATGACGCGTGGAACAAAGATCGCCGGCTCACGAGTACTGATCACCGGTGCGGGCAGCGGTATCGGACGTCTGATGGCACTCGACGCTGCCTCGCGTGGAGCTGCGGAAGTTCTGATCTGGGATCTCTCAACAGAGGCCGGACAGCGTGTTGCCGATGAGATTTCGGCGACCGGATCGCAGGCCCGTTCGTTCACAGTCAATGTGGCCGACGCCAAACAGGTCGCAGTCATCGCCGAAGACACCGGACCCGTGGACGTCCTCATCAACTGCGCCGGAATCGTCACCGGTACGAAACTGCTCGAAGCCGATGAAGCCGCGATCCGACGCGTCTACGATGTCAACACCCTCGCCCTCTACTGGGTGACGCGTGCCTTCCTCCCCGGGATGATCGAACGCGATCGGGGCTCAGTGGTCACCATCTCCAGCGCTGCCGGATTTGTCGGCGTCGCCCGTCAGACCGACTACTCGGCGAGCAAATTCGCCGCGGTGGGCTTCACCGAGTCTCTGCGCGCCGAACTGCGCGCCGATGGCCACAACGTCAATACGCTCGTCGTCTGCCCCTTCTACATCAATACCGGGATGTTCGAAGGCGTCACGACCAAGTTCCCTCGTCTGCTGCCCATCCTCGAGGAAACCAACGTTGCCACCAACGTTCTCGACTCCATTGAGTCGGGACGAGAGCAGCTTGCCATGCCTTCACTGGTGCGCATTCTGCCCGGAGCCCGGATGCTGCCCACCCGGGCCTTCGACAAGCTGATGGACTTCCTCGGAGTCAACAAGACCATGGACCATTTCACCGGCCGACGGCCCGTGGTCGCAGAGCGCAACACTGCGTCGCCGGCCGCCGAGATCACCGATCCCGCCCCGACGGCGCGCTGACAGGCGAGACGGCTTTCTCCTCTCGTTGTCCCTCCTGCGGGTAGACAATGAGAGGAGTCCCCTCGGCACGAGCGTCGTCGGGACACCGAGATTGCCCAAGGAGGAGCGCGTCATGGCCATGACCGATCTGGTCCTCGAAGGCGGGGGCGCCAAACTTCCCGGGCTCGTCGGCGCGGTCGATGCGATGAGCTCGGCTGACTACTCCATCCACCGCATCGCTGGAACCTCGGCCGGTGCAGTCGTGGGAGCGCTGACAACTGCAGGAATCCCTCCGGAGAACCTCATCGAAACGATTCTTCGCAAGGACTTCACCGACTTCGAAGACCTCAGCCCGACCTTCTCTCTTCTGCCGTGGCTCGGGAAGATCCAAGGTCTTCTGTTTCACAAGGGCATGTACCTCGGCACAGCCCTCCACGACTTCCTGGCCGACGCCCTCGCCTCGCAGGGCATCCGCACCTGGGGCGATCTTCGCCTGCACGACCCGCACAGTGCGCTGCCACCGGAGCGTCAGTACCGCCTCGTCGTCATCGTCTCCGATGTCTCCCGCGGTCGCATGCTGCGCCTGCCCTGGGACTACCAGTCTGCTCTCGGCGTCGATCCGGATTCGCAGTCGGTCGCCGAGGCGGTCTGTGCCTCGGCCGCGACACCCTTCTTCTTCCGGCCCCGATCGCTGCGCGCAGATCCGCGCGTGGCCGGCGGTGTCTCGGTGCTCGGTGCAGACGGCGGTCTGCTCTCGAACTTCCCCGTCGACATCTTCGATCGGAAAGATGCGCGTCCTGCCCGCTGGCCCACATTGGGCGTGATGCTCTCGGCCAGGACAACGGCTGAAACCCAATGGCGGCCCAATGCGAACACCTACCAATATGGGATCTCGCTCCTGTCGACCATGATCAACGCCCACGACCGGCGTCATATCGACGAGCCCTCGGTCACCGATCGAACGATCTTCGTCGACACCGCTTCGCAGAGCAGCACCGACTTCGCCCTGAGTCGAGCCGATAAGCTCGAACTCATCGACTCGGGCCAGACCGCAACCACAGATTTCCTCAGCACCTGGGACTGGCAGGCGTGGAAGGAACGCTACGAGCGACGCTGAACCAAGACACCTGCGAGCGGCCCACTGCTCGTGCAACAATGTGGGCGTCGACAGACACAAGCATCGACCACCACCGAAGGAGCGACCATGAGCGACAACCCCACCGATCCGACACAGTGGCAGGACGAACCCGAGATGGGTGCACCGCTGATGGATGACCCCACCCTCGACGAGCCCACGGCCGATGAGCTTGATGACCCGGAGCTCAATGCCGCCGAGGCCGAAGCCGATGATCTCGACACGGACCTTGATGCCGATGTCGCCTCCGCTGCAGCCGTCGAGCCTGGTGCCGAAGGCCCGGAGGGAACCGGCATCGAAGGCGCCGACGATGAGCTCTTGGATGCACAGGGCTTGGAGTCTGGGAACGATACCCCCGACATTCCGGAAGAGTTCTCCACAGATGCCTCGCCAGCTGCCGAACAGGGCAACCGTCGCAGCGATCACATGATCTCCGAATACCAGGACGATGCAGAAGTCGCCCAACTCGCCGGTGATGACCTCGATGTCGACGCACTCGCCGACGACGGGGTCGAAGACTGAAACCCGTCTGCCCCGCGGCAGGCTAATCGCCCAGCGTCGAGACCGCCCGGTAGGACAGCACATTCGCCGTCTGCGCCGGGCGGTCTTCGTTCAGCCCACTCAATGAGTGCACTGCCGCAGAAATCGCGGCCCGGTAGAGCAATGAGCCGGTGCTGATCCTGGCCACACCCGCCTCGGCGAACTGGTCACGTGAGAAGCGCGGACTGGCGAGCACATTGACCGGAAGTGGGCAGGCCCGAACGATCTGTGCGATGGTCTCCAGATCCAGGTCCCCGGGTACGAAGATCCCATCGGCCCCGGAACCGGCGTAGCGGCGCATCCGCTCAAGGGTCTCCCCGAGCTTGTCCTGACCAGTCCAGTATGTGTCGATTCGTGCGTTGACGAACAGAGACGGGAATGCCTCCTTGATCGCGCTGACCTTGGCGGCGAGTTCCCGCGGTTCGACGAGATGTCCGCGAGCGGAATCCTCGATGTTGAGTCCGTCGACGGCAAGTCCGGCGAGGCCGGGACCCTCACCTGTTGCAGCGTCTCGCCGCACTGCGAAGGCGTCCCGGAGGATGTCGACGACTTCTGCCGGGTCGCCACTGTACCCATCTTCGAAGTCGCAGGTAAGCAGCGATTCGGGCAGGGCCCGTCGGAGGTTTTTCAGCAGATCGACCATGGCGGTCATCGTTTCCCGCTCCTCATCGGCGGCTCCGATGCCGGCGGCCACCCCCAGACTGCTCGTACCCACGGCAGGGTGACCCGCCTCGGCGAAGAGTCGGGCACTTGCCACATCCCAGGCACACGGCAGGATGAACGGGTCCCCCGGTCGGTGCAACCGGTGGAAGGGTGGGTCCTGGTCGGTTGTTGTGCTGTTCATAGCTGTGTCACCTCTGTGTCGAGTATCCAGTCGAGTTCGTCCCGACCAGTCGATGTGAGTGTGAGTGCGCGACTGCTACGACGGCGGGTGATCCACGTCCGGTCGAGGAATTCCTCGCACACGGCATCTCCAAGCCATCCGCCGAGGTGGGTGCGGCGTTCCGTCCAATCGAGGCAGCGGCGAGTCAGCGGGCGCGAGCCTGAGGCCATGGAGGCGACATCGATCCCCCACACCTTTGCGAAGCCCGCAACTCCTGCCTCGGTCACGGTCGCGGTGTCATCGACCCACCCTCGCGCCGTGACGGCCGCCCATATCTGCACGCCCAGACGTCCAGCGATGTGCCTGTAGCAGGTCCGTGCCTCGAGGAGGTGTCGGTCACGAGTCTTCGCCGCCAGGGTCGGAGCCGATTCGACTCTCTCCCCCGCGAGCGCACCGGTGTATTCGAGCCAGCAGGCGATGTCTGCCGAGGCGAGTTGCACGTAGCGGTGCCTGCCCTGCCGACGTTCGGCCAGTACGCCGCGCTCGATGAGGATGCTGGCATGTTCAGAGGCCGATGACATCGGTACCGCGAGAGCTCGTGACAGCTCCGTCAGCGTCCAGGCTCTGCCGTCGAGGAGACTCGTGCAGATCATGACGCGGGTAGGGTCGGCGAGCGCCGAGGCCAGCGCGGCGATATTCGGTGCCGATTCCGGGTGGCTCCTGGTCATAGCTTCGATGGTATGCCTCCTACTGTTCGGGACGGGCCGAAGTGTGATCTTCACTTCTCAGTGCGGGCAAACCGCCCTCAGCAACAACGAACCGTGTTAGAACGAGAGAGGAAAGGAGTCATCCATGTCTGCTTTGCCTGATCGCGCCGAGAAACAGTTCGACCTGCCACATGCGGGTTCGGGTAAGCCTGTTCACCGCCTCGGCATCATCGCCACAGTGGCCACCTTCGGCGGTCTCCTGTTCGGCTATGACACAGGCGTCGTCAACGGCGCACTCGAACCGATGAGTCAAGATTTCGGCCTCACTCCGCTGTCCGAAGGACTCGTCGTCGCCAGCCTCATGATCGGTGCCGCATTCGGTGCTGTGTTCGGCGGTCGCGTCGCCGACGCCCACGGTAGGCGGCACACGATCATCCTCGTCGCCGGCGTCTTCATCCTCGGCACGCTGGGCTGCGTGTTGGCCCCGGGTGCGGAGTTCCTCATCGGCGCCCGCTTCGTCCTCGGCATCGCGGTCGGCGCCGCTTCTGCCATCGTCCCCGTCTATCTGGGCGAGATCGCCCCCTCAGAGAAGCGCGGCTCCTTCGTCACTCGCAATGAGCTGATGATAGTTGCGGGGCAGCTCGCAGCGTTCATCATCAACGCCGTCATCTTCAACGTCTGGGGCCATGTCGACTCCATCTGGCGTTGGATGCTCCTCGTCGCACTCGCACCGGCCATCGCGCTGCTCGTGGGCATGATCTTCCAACCAGAGAGCCCCCGCTGGCTGATCTCGAAGGGCCGCACGGAGGAGGCTCTCGAGGTGCTCAAACAGGTCCGCTCCCCCGAACGCGCCGAGGCGGAGGTCGCCGAGGTCACCCACCTCGCATCCCAAGACGCCAAGCAGTCCACCGGTGGACTCTCCGATCTCGGAACCCGTTGGGTGCTGCGATTGGTCATCATCGGCGTGGGCCTCGGCTTCTTCCAGCAGCTGACCGGCATCAACTCGGTCATGTACTACGGCACGCAGCTGCTCACCAATGCCGGTTTGGACTCCGGTGTCGCGATCATCGGCAACATCGCCAACGGGGTCTTCTCGCTGCTGGGCATCTCGCTGGGCATGTTCCTGCTCAACAAGCTGCCGCGTCGGGTCATGTTCCTCACCGGTTACGCCCTCATCGCGTTCTTCCACATCCTCATCGCACTCACCGCCGTCGTGATTCCGCCGGGACCGGGACAGGCGTGGACGGTCCTCGTCTTCCTCGTCCTCTTCGTGTTCTCGATGCAGGGCACGGTCGGACCGCTGACCTGGCTGATGCTCTCCGAGATCTTCCCGATGAAGATCCGCAGCTTCGCCATGGGCATCTGTGTGTTCGTGCTGTGGATCATGAACGCCATCGTCGCGCAGTTCTTCCCGCCGCTCATCGAGGCGATGGGGATGACGGCGACATTCAGTATGTTCGCCGGCTGCGCCGTGATCGCCTTCATCTTCCTCTACACACTTCTTCCTGAGACCAAGGACAAGGACCTGGCGCAGTTCGAACGCAAGTTCAAAGCGAAATACGGCCGGAAATGACAGAACAGGAGCCACCATGTCAATCGCAGTCGCCGTCACCGACAGCCCCGAAGGACGCACAGCGCTGGAGAACGCCGTCGCCGAGGCGCGAGCCCTGGACACGGGCCTGCTCCTCATCAATCTCACCCTCCATGACTTCACCGATGATGAGATTCCTCGTAACCTCGAGGTGAAGCTGATCAACCGGTCCGGGCGCGGAGATCGTGATCCCGTCACCGCAGTCCTCGATGAGCTGCGCGATCACGTTGCCGAGGTGGATCGCCTTGTCCTCGGGGTGCGCAGTCGCTCCCGGGTGGGCAAGGTCCTGCTCGGCTCCGTGGCCCAACGCCTCATCCTCCGCTCCCCTGTCCCGGTGCTCACCGTGCGGGTGCCGGAGGCCGCGAAGAAACGCTGATCGGCGACGGGCTGAGCTCAGCCGGCTGTCAGGGTTTTCTTGACGCCGATGATCGTCGCGAGTGCCAGCCCGAGAATGCCCACGATGAAGGCGGGGACGCCGTAGCCACCCCAGGTCGAGATCGCCGTGCCGACGTAGATGATGAGCAACGACGCTGACACCCACACCATCATCCGTTCCGACTCACGGAAGATCCGCTGCGCGTTCGTCTCAGTCACGACGATCGGGAAGTTGAGGACCTGCGGCCTCGTGGACAGCCAGGACGTTGCGCCGATGAGGACACAGAGCAGTCCGACGATGACGAAGACCGTCGACCTCGGACCGTAGCTGTCGGCCTTGCCGACGAAGTTGAAATGGGTGGGAATCAGCTCAGGCAGCTTCGGGTAGCTGGCAAGCAGAATTGCTGACAACAGAACAGTCGCAATCAGCGTCACGCGTCGGATCCATGTGGTGAGTATTCCGGTTTCGAATGTCGTCGCATAATTCTGTTGCCCAACCATAGGACGATCGTACCTGTGATGAACGGGCCGCTTTCGGCTCTGCCTCCTGCCGTGGCATAGGGTGGATAGCGATCATACGGGCAGCGGACGCGAAGGAGCAGTCATGACAGACATGACGGTGGACAACTCGGCGGTGGACCGCCTCGAATCCGCACTGACGGGACGAATCGACCGATCCGCGATGGACACGATCTCCGAGCTGGCACATGAGGTCCCGTTGCCCGAGCTGACCCGGCTCGTCCACACGAGCACACCCGTGGAGTCAGCGGTCCTCTTCCGCATCCTGGACAAGGATGATGCGCTCGCTGTGTTCGAGAACCTTCCGCCGGGTTACCAGGCCGAACTCATCCAGAACCTCCGCGAACCAGATGTCGCCCACATCGTCGAAGGCTTGGACCCCGACGACCGCGCCGAACTCTTCGGCGAACTGCCGGCCAATGTCGCCCGCAGGCTGATGAGCGGCCTCAATGCCAAGGAACGCGAGATGACCACCGCGGTCCTCGGATACCCGAAGTCTGCGATCGGACGGTACATGTCCCCGGAGGTCCTCAGCCTCCACGACGACTGGACCGCCGGCGAGGCGATGGAAGTCGTCCGGGCCCGCATCGACGGTCCCGAGACCGTCTATCTCCTCCCCGTGGTCGGCATCGGACGCGTCCTCTCCGGCGTTGTGTCCCTGCGTAACCTCATCGCGGCAGACGCCAAGGACCTGGTCAGTGACTTGGTCCGAGATTCGATCAGCACACAGGCGCTGACGGACCGTGAGGTCGCCGCTCGTCAGTTCCTCTCCCACCGGCTCATCGCGATGCCCGTCGTCGATCAGGAGGACCGCCTTGTCGGCATCCTGACCATGGACGACGTCCTCGACATCGTCGATGAGGAGGACGCCGAGGACATCGCCCGCGGCAGCGGTTCCGAACCCCTTGACCGTTCATACCTCTCGAGCACCATCTTTCGCCTGGTCAGGAGCCGCATCGTCTGGCTGCTGGTCCTCGCCGTCTCCGCGATCCTCACGGTGCAGGTCCTCGAGGTCTATGAGGACCGCCTCGATCAGGTCGTTATCCTCGCCTTGTTCATTCCATTGCTCACCGGCACCGGAGGCAACACCGGCAACCAGGCCGCGACCACCGTGACCCGGGCGTTGGCCGTGGGCGAGGTGAGAATCCGCGACCTCTGGAAAGTCATCTGGCGCGAACTGCGTGTCGGAGCGATGCTGGGAGCCGTGCTCGGGCTATTGGGATTCATCGTCGCCGGCCTCGTCTATGGGTGGCCGATCGGTCTGGTCATCGGACTCACCCTGCTCTCGGTGTGCATGATGGCCGCGACCGTGGGTGGGCTGATGCCGATCATCGCGAAGAGGGTCGGAGCGGATCCAGCAGTATTCTCCAACCCGTTCATCTCCACCTTCTGCGACGCCACGGGCTTGATCCTCTACTTCTCGATTGCGACGACGGTTCTGGGACTGAGCTGAGAACTGCGCCCTTGGGCTGCGCTCAGGCTGACTGCGCTCAAGCCGACCAGGCTGCCCACAGCTGCGAGTAGTGGCCACCGGCTGCGACCAGCTCTTCGTGTGTGCCCTCTTCAACGATTCGACCGTGCTCCATGACGAGGACACGGTCCGCAGTCTCAGCCTGGCTCAATCGGTGGGCAACGACGAGTGCTCCGCGCCCGTTCAGCGCGGCCTTGGCCGATTGTTCGAGGACTTGGGCCCCGGCCGACCCGGCCTCGGCCGTCGCTTCATCGAGGATCGCGAAGTCCGGGTCGGCGAGCACCAGGCGGGCCAGTGCGATCGACTGTTCTTGGACCGCGGTGAGTCTGGCACCGCCATCGCCGACCTCGGTCTCCAGGCCTCGAGGAAGTTCGGTGGCCCAACCTGCTCCCACTGTGTCCAGTGCAGCCGCGATCTGTTCGGCCGTGGCATCCGGGACCGGCAGAGCCACGTTTTCACGCAGCGTGCCGTTGAAGGTGTGCACCTCCTGAGCAACCATCGAGATGTGGCCGCGCAGTATGTCTTCCGGCAGGTCGGTCAGCGACGTTGACTGTCCCGCTTGCCTCGCCGAGGTGGTTGTGAGTCCGGCCCGACCGCGGGTGGGTGAGGACAGGCCAGCAGCGATCCGAGCCAGCGTGGATTTCCCGGCCCCCGTGGTGCCGACGACGGCGACGACCTCGCCGGGACTCAGGCGCAGACTCACACCTTTGAGGACGTGCTTGCTCGAGTCCGGGTCCTCATCATAGGTGAACCACAGGTCCTCAAGAACCATTGCGGGTCGGTCGATGCTGATGTCGGTCGTCCGCCTCGGCGAGGTCGATGCTTCGTCGATGACGCCGACCATGCGAGTCAGCGAGGCTCCGGCTGATTGGATCTGGTCGAAGAGCCCGACGAGGGCTCCGATGGGGTTGAACAGGCGGTGGAAGACAAGAGCCGCAGTGGTCACGGCACCAGCCGTCGTCTCACCGGCGAAGACGAGAACGAATCCGGCGATGAGGAGCAGGGAGAGGACGACAGCCTCGGCGCGGTTGTTGCGTCCGAAGGCTCGGGTAAGGAAGCTGAAGACGCCGATCGAGAGGTCTCGGGCCTGCCCGGAGGCGGAATCGATGCGCGTCAGCTCCCCAGATTCGGCGCGGTAGGCACGCAGTGTGCTGGCACCGGTGAGGCCGCCGAGGAGACGTCCCGCGCGACGGCCGAAAGCTGCGCGCTCTTCCTTGTAGATCGGCTCCGAGCGGGGCAGATACCAGCGCAGGGTGAGCCAGTACATCGGCAGCGCAACGAGGCCGACGATGCCCAGGCGCCAGTCGATGGCAGCCAGACCGGCGGCGGAGACGATGACGATGAGAAGCGATTCGACCACGAGCGGCAGCACCTGCGCCGCCGCCTCGCTGATCTTGCGGGAGTCGTCGGCGACCCTCGAGACCAGATCACCTGTTCCTGTGGATTCGATGCGCTGGGATTCGAGGCTGAGTGCGGATTCGACGACCTGTGTACGCAGGTCAGCGACGATGGGCATCGCGATATGGGCCAGTGCCCAGGCTCCGATCCAGGTGCCCAAGGCCATGATGACACCTGCGATGGCCACGGCGATAGCACAGGTGATGACGAGGTCTGAACCGGCTCCGGCGGGCAGCTCGTCGACGAGGCGGCCGATCGCCCACGGTCCGACGAGTCCGGCACCGGCATTGGCGACCCCGGCGAGAACGAGGACGAGCAGCCACCCCCACCGGGCCCGAAGCAGAGGCGCCAGATGCGCAAATGAACGGCGCCTGGAGGCGATGGACAGGGTGGTCTGGGTGGTCTGCTCGCTCATCGGGTCACCGCGTTTCGGTAGGCCTCGGCGGACTTGTTGTCGGCGGCGAGGAGATCGGCATGTCTGCCGACGACGCTCGAGCCTGTGGCGGGTACGAACACAACGGTCTGTGCCGCGGCGAGGAATGCCGGTGAGCTGGTGAAGATGAGGGTTGCGGCGGTGCCGCGTGAGCTGCGCAGGTCTTCGAGTCCGGCCGCGATCCGTGCTTCGGTGACGGCGTCGACCGCGGTGGTCGGTTCGTGGAGGACGAGAACCCGGGGGTCGGCGTTCAGGGCCCGGGCCAGGGCCACACGTTGGCGCTGGCCGCCGGAGAGGTTGCCGCCGAGTTCCTGGATGCGGTGGTCGAGTCCGGTGTCGACGAGGTCGAGGAGTTCATCTGCGCCCGAGGCCGCCAGCACCTCGGCGGCCACAGGGGCATCGTCGGTGCCGAGAATCATGGTGATGTTGGAACGGATTGTGCCCTCGAACAGGTCGACGGTGTGTGGGGACACGATCATCTGGTCCAGTTCTGTGCCGCGAGCGTGGGTGCTCAAGGCTGCGATCAGTGCGGCCTCAGACTCGGATCTCTCCACGACGATGCAGGTCAGGGAGCCTGTTGGAGTGTCGAAATCGACGTGTCGGCCCTCCCCCACCTCCCAATCGCGGACGCTCAGATTGTCCTCGCCGAGGTGGATCTGAGGCAAGTTGGTCACGTCCGACCCGAGCTCCGACTCGTCGATGTCCAGCAGGAGCCGGGAGATCCGCTGGGCGGCTCCGTGTGATTGGGCGAAGAGGCCGACGATCTCGGCCAGGGCCCGCATCGGTTCGGTGAGGAATGCGGTCATGCCGAGGATGCCGATGAGTGCGCCCACGCTCATCTGACCCTCGATGAGGCGCAGCCCGGCGACGATGAGGACGATCGCGAGCACGACCGACATGACCAGTGCCCCAAGCCCAGCGAGCCGTCCGGTTCTCTCACCGGTGGCGATGCCGGCGGTGGCGGCCTCGTCCGAGGTGGTCCGGTAGCGGCGCACGGCCCAGGGTTCTCCGCCCATAGCCTTGATCACGCGCAGTCCGTGCATGAGGTCGGAGGCTGACCTGCCCGCTCGTGCCACGGCTTCGAGCTGTGCGCGGGCCTTGGTGGACACCGATCGTCCGGGCAGGGCCACGATGACAAGTCCGATGGGGACGGCGATGAGGACGACGAGTCCGGTCACGGGGTCGGCGATGAGGAGGAAGACGGCGGCCGTGATCATGCCCAGCACCGAGGCGATTCCACGCCCTAACTGGGCGAAGGACTGTGCAGCCGTGTCCGCGTCCGCCGAGGCGATCGAGAGGACTTCGCCGGAGGCACGGTCGGATGGCAGGTTCGCCGAGGTCAGAGCCGCGTGGGTGATCTCGACACGTAGTGCGTGCGCTTCATGTTCGCGGGCGGAATTGCAGAATCGGGCGCCGAAACGGTAGCCGAGGCTGAGCACGGTGAAGAGCAGACCGAGGCCGATGATCGAGACGATGAGCATCGGAAGGGACAGGGGAATGATCGCACGGTCGACGATGATTCCGATGGCGACGGGCACGAGGGCTTCGCAGACCTGCCACAGCGACATGGTGATGACGCCGGGGAGGAGGAGACCGAGGCGCCGACGAGCGGCTCTGCGGAGGAGGAGCGAACCTGATGTGGGAGTCTGCGACACGAAGGCTACCCTAACATTTCGCAGCGAGACATGACGGTCCCACTGAGGTTTAACATGGCTTCATGGGCAAGAGACTTGATGGCAACATCGCATCAGCGGCTGACCGCACCATCGTCATCACAGGTGGCAACAGCGGGATCGGCCGGGCGGCAGCATCCATGCTTGCCGGCATGGACGCTCGAGTGGTACTTGCGGTGCGCAACCTGCGCAAGGGTCGGACCGCAGCACAGACGATACGCGGCAACGTCGAGGTACGTCACCTCGATCTCGCCGACCTCAGTACAGTGCACGACTTTGCTGAGGAGTTCAGCGACCCGATCGACATCCTCATCAACAACGCCGGGATCATGGCCCCTCCCCTCGGGCACACCGCTGACGGATTCGAATCGCAGTTCGGGACCAACCACCTCGGCCATTTCGCTCTGACCAACCTTCTTCTCCCTCAGATCCGCGATCGTGTCGTCACGGTCTCCTCGATGGCGCATCGGATGGGCAGCATCGAATTCGATGACCTCAACTGGGAGCGCAGAACGTACAAGCCGATGGCTGCGTACGGCCAGTCGAAGCTCGCCAACCTGCTCTTCACATCCGAACTGCAGCGACGGCTCACCGAAGTGTCCTCCCCTATCATCGCGACCGCAGCTCATCCGGGCCTGGCCGCAACGAACCTTTATCGACGGCAGGGGAACCGACTGCTCGCGTCGGTCGCCGAGGCGGTCATCGGCCTAGTCTCGCAGAGCGAACAACAGGGTGCCGTACCGACACTGTGCGCCGCCACAGCCGATATCCCAGGCAACAGCTATGTTGGCCCACGAGGCTTCAAGGAGACTATGGGTCAGCCGAAGCTCGTCGGACGTTCTGCTGCCGCTAAGGACACTGAGGTGGCGCGGCGTCTGTGGACGGTGTCGGAGGAACTGACGGGCGTGGAGTTTCCGCTGTAGGCTCAGCAGTTCTGCGTACTGTGCCGACTTTCTCCGTCTTGCTGGGTCATTCTTTCGGCTAAGTCATTCATCGCCTCGGCGATCGACCGCGCTGCTTCGCTGAGTTCAGTGGCTTCTGCTGAACTCTTCGCATCAAGACTGCCGTAAGGAGTCGGAGTCTGCTTGGGAGTCGATCGGACTCGCGTGCCTGCAGGATCCGAAATCGCATCGACGTCGAAGATGACACGATCGGCGCGGTGCCAGGTACAGAAATACTCAATCACTTCACCCTTGTCATCACAGCTGGTTCCTTCGAGGACCAGAAGCGGGGCCGCTGAATGCAGCCCAAGCACAGCGGAGAGCTCTTCCGAAGCTGACACGGCCCTCACCTGGCGGTGGCCAGCAGTCACCGGCACTCCATAACGCTGCCGCAGGGTGTCATGGAGTGAGGAATCCACCAGATCCTTCGCTTCGAGCCCCGGTACTAGACGACGAGGGAGCCATGTGTGAATGAGGGCGATCGGCTCACCATCAACGCTCCGGCGACGATTGAGAGCAAGCAGATCTGACGTGCCCAACGCCTGTTGCGCACGAGGGTCCTCGCCGCGTTCAAGCGAGAGGACTTCAGTTGTCACCGAATCACCTGAACTCGAGAACTGGGTCGAGAGTCCTGACATCTTCTGCACGGCGCGGTGATGCTCGTGCTGTGGAGCTACTACACTTCCACGGCCGCGGCCGCGTTGGATGAGATTGTCGTTAGTCAGCGCTGCCATCGCCTGGCGGACGACGGAGCGCGAAATGCCGAACTTCTTCTGAAAGTCCGCTTCTGTGGGCATCCGCGTGCCAGGAGGCAACGCACCGCCGGATATTCCTTCTCGGATGACTTCGCTCAACTGCCGGTGGAGAGGCTCGTCGTGAGCGGAGTCGAGGACGTTGGCATTCAGGTCATCGATCCACATTTCCGCTCCTCTCCGTTCGGCAGACTCAGCGTAACAGCCGCTCACATGGCTTGGGCTGCATCCCAAACGACGTTCCATTCGGGAGCCAAGGTTGCGGCCCGCTCGATCGACAGGACGAGGCTGGCTTCGCGGGCGATGCCCTGCCCGGCGATGTCGAACGCGGTGCCGTGGTCGACCGATACACGGACAACGGGAAGTCCGACTGTGATATTCACTCCGTCATCACCGTAGACGGCTTTGAATGGGGCATGTCCCTGATCGTGATAGCACACGACTACGAGATTGTAGTTACCGCGCACAGCGGCTGGGATGAGTGCGTCTCCGGGCAGCGGGCCGACCACGTTGAGGCCCTGTTCGCGTGCTGCTTCGACTGCTGGAGCAAGAACATCGGCATCCTCGTCGCCGAACAGGCGGTTCTCTCCCGCGTGCGGATTGAGTCCTGCGAGTCCGATCGTTTCCTCGGGTTTGCCCATGGAGTCTGCGAAGGCGCCGGCCAGTCTGAGGACACTCAGTGTGCGATCGAAGGTGATGTTCTCGATCGCCTGGCGCATCGACACATGGGTGGTCAGGTGGAAGAAGTAGAGATCTCCGGCAGAAAGAACGAGTGAATAGTCTTTGACACCGAATTCATGAGCCAACAGTTCGGTATGACCAGGGAAGTTGTGACCGCCGGCATGCATGGCCGCTTTATTGAGAGGTGCTGTGACGATCCCGTCGACTTTTCCTTCCCTGGCGAGCCTGCAGGCTTCGACGACGAATCGGTAAGAGCCGTCCCCGGCTGCCTCGCTGAGTTCGCCTACGCCGACATCGGCCAGGGAGGAGCCGACTTGAATGACCTCGATGGTGCCCGGAATGTTCTTCGCTTCTGCCGGGGCTCCGATCTCACGCACGGATCCAGCGTCTCCACCGACGAATTCGACGCCTCGTTTGAGGGAGGCGATGTCGCCGATGACGACCGGGGTGCACTTCTCTCTCAGGTCATCATGCCCTATAAGGGACTTGGCGGTGATCTCCGGCCCGATGCCTGCGACATCGCCGAGGGTGATTGCCAATACGGGGAGGGTCATTGCGCTGGTCCTTCGTTGTTGTTGTGAAAACTATTGTGCAGAAGCTCTTCTGCGATATCTGTGACGTCGGTGGGACGTCCGAATCCTCCGGCTTTCGTCACGACTGTCGTGCCATGAGCCGATCCGCCCTCAATGGTTCCGATCGGGATACCTTCTCGGATGGTCGAGTGAATGCGGAGCCGCACCGCGCCGAGGCGGTTGAGCACGGCCCGTGCACCCTCGCCTCCCAGCAGCAGGAGACTCGTGGGAGTGGTGTCGTGCATCAGCAGTTCGGCCGCGTCGGCGAGGAGAGCCGCGACGAATTCGGTGGAATCTGTCCTCTCTTCGGGGGCGTTGACGATCACTATCGGCGCATCTGAACTGCTGGAGGAGAGGGCTTGGAGCCAGGCGAGCCGAGCCGAATCATCGAAGACTGAATCCAGATCAGGAGTCCACATCGCAACCTCGCTGCTCGGAAGCTCGGACAGGGTTGCGACTTGGTCTCTGGTGACGGTGTGCAGCGAGCTGGCGACGACGATCACCCGTTCTGAACTGCGCTGCGCCTCAGCAGGGAAATCGAGACCGCACCCCCACACGCCGGCCAGCGCGGCGGCGAGACCGGCCGAGCCGACCGGGACGATATCGTCACCGAACTCAGCGATTGCCTCGGCGATGGTGTCCAGGTCAGCCGATTCAACGGCATCGATCGTGATGATGGATGACGTTGAGCGTGCGGCCCTGATCGACGACACCAGGGAGTCACGCGTGAAGACGTCACCATGTGGAACCCTCACCCTGATGCTCCCGGGGAGGAGTTCGGACATCGAACTCGTCGTGACCGGAGTGACCGGGTCACGCCCAATCGCAGTTTCATGAACCACAGTCCCGTTGACCTGCAGCTGACCGTCAACGACCGTCCGACCCATCGCGGGATAGGCCGGACAGACAAGGGCGAAGGCCTGCGGATGATCTGATCGCCAGGCGGCCAGAGCGCCTGCGATCTGGGAGGAGACTGTTCCGCGCATGGTCGAGTCGATCTTGAGATAGACACGAGTCGCGATGCGCCTTCCCGACAGGACAGCTCTCTGCGTCCGATCATGCGCATCTGCACTGGCCAGTGCGCGAGAGTCGGTGACCCGCGCATTGACGGTTCCCGGTGCCTGCTGGTCATTGTCATCGTCGCTGAGCATGAGCGCCGTCGTCCACCCTGCGTGGGCGAACTGCACTGAGGAGTCGGTGGCCCCGGTCAGATCGTCGGCCACAACCAGCACAGACGCCACTGTCACAGACCCTCAGCCCGCAGCGGCTGCGCTTGCTCGCCCGAACCCTTGTTCTGCTTTTTGATGCCGCCCTGACGCTTGAGTACCCAGGCGGCCAGTAGCGGAGCGAGGACCGCAGAGACAAGGACAGCTGAGGCCACCTGAGCCGTGGCAACTTCCATATACGGTTCGAAGCTCGGATCGGCTCCCGCGATGATCGCCGGGGTTGCGATCGCATTGCCGGCCGTTGTCGCCGAGGCGATTCCGATACCTGACTGCTTGCCTCGTCGCAGAATCCAGCGGTAGCCGAAATAGGCGAGTGTACCGGTGATGACCGTGGCGATCGCGCCGACGAGGAGACCGGAGAGTCCACCGGTGACGACGTTGCCTAGGTCGATTCCGGTACCGAGTGCGAAAGCGAAGAACGGGATGACCATGTTGGGGATGGGACGCATGATCTCGGTCCACTTTTCATCGAGGTTTCCGACGATGATGCCGATGACAAGCGGAATGATCGCCGCAAGCAGAAGCGTGTAGGGAATGTCGGCCAGGCCTGCTGCTCCGAGGAAGAGCATCGAGAAGAAGGGGCCGTCATTGATCGCTGAGGCCATGTAGGCACCTCGGTCGCGTGCGTCTCCGTAGCGGCCGGTGAAGGCGAGCCACAATCCGCCATTGCTGTTGTCCATTGTGACGATAAGCGCCAGGATCGAGACACCCAAAATTCCCTCGATGCCGACGAACTGTCCCAGCAGCACGACGAGGCCGGCCGGAATGATCGACTTCGTCAGCAGAATGGTACCGGTCGTCGCCAACACCGGCCCCGAGGTTTTGAGCGTGATCTGCATGCCTGTGGCAAAGATCAGAATACCGATGAGCGGCAGTGCGCTATCGCGGAACAGCGCCGAGGTGAAGTTGCCCAGCTCGAGGAACCCGGGGAAGAACGTTCCGACGACTGAGCCCAGGATGAGCGGGATCAGCATGATCCCGCCCGGAATCCGGTTCATCCCGTCGAAGAGTGGAATGCGACTGGTGGTCTGTGATTCGGCAGCCATGGCGAATCCCCTTTTTAAGAGCCGTAGTGAGTAAATAATCGCCTATGTAGGTACTCAGTGTACGTACAATTGATCTGATCGCCAATACCCATCTGAGTTCACTTCATGGGCACCATCACATGACCGGGCCGAACTCGGGTTCGGAGTTCGCTAAGTACTCAAATATCGATCCGTACAGTGGGCACATGACTGTACTGCGCAATGTCCACGTAACCGATACCGAAGGCAATTGGAACAGCGAGCTCGTCGACGTCGAATTCTCTGCTACAATCACCTCGATCCGGCCTGCCTCAGAACCCGACAACAAAACCGCACGCTTCCTGGTGCCGGGTCTCATCGACACTCATCTCCACCTCGGTGAACGAGAGAAGCTGGTCACAGCGCTGCGTTCGGGACTGACGACGGTGTTGGATTTGGGTACCCACCCTGATTCTCGCGTGCATGAGCTTCAAGCCGACGACGCACTGCCGGCGATTATCAGTGCCGGTTCGGCCGCCTCGGCGCCTGGCAGCACCCAGATCGAGATGATGGGATTCCCTGCCGAATCCGGCGTCACCAGCCCCGACGACGCGAAGCGATTCCTCGACTGGCGAGTCGACAACGGTGCCGATCTCATCAAGATCATCACCGAGGACCCGGACGCCGGCGAGGTCCCCGCGCTCGACATTCCAACGTTGGTGGCCCTCGTCGCCGGCGCCCACGAGCGTGGGCTGCTGACCGTGGCCCACGTTGTCACCGCCGCGGCCTTCGACCGTGGCTTGGAGGCCGGAGTCGACATCCTCACTCACGCCCCGATTGATCGGCCACTCGATGACTGCACCCTCGCCCGCATGGAGGAACAGGGCACCATCGTCTCCCCCACACTGGTGATGATGCGCGCCATCGCAGACGCCCGCCTCGGCGAGCATGCCGACTCTGCCTTCGGCATCGCACTGAACAACGTCCGCGCCATGATCGACGCCGGGATCACCGTCGTCGCCGGCACCGATGCGAACGAGACGCCCTTCGCCCCGGTCGCGCACGGGCCCTCGCTGCACGATGAGATCGACTACCTCATCACCGCCGGGATGACGAGCGCAGAGGCGATCCGGGCAACCACATCCTCAGCCGCCGAGGCGCTGAGCCTGCGTGATCGGGGTCGGATCGTCGAAGGTGCCCGGGCCGACCTCGTCCTCGTTGACCGCGATCCGCTCAGGAACATCGGCGCTCTGCGCACCCCCGCCGAGGTATGGGTGGCAGGAGTCTCGCGGCACCGCTCCTAGGGTCGACTGTTCCAAATCAGCTCCTATCGGAACGCCTGCTCACCGGTGATGTGGCGGCCCAGGATGAGCGTGTGGACCTCGTCGGTACCTTCGTAGGTGCGCACCGATTCGAGATTGTTCGCGTGCCGCAGCGGTGAGTATTCGAGTGTGATGCCGTTGCCGCCGAGCATCGAGCGAGCCTCCCTGCAGATGGCGATCGCCTCGCGGCAGTTATTGAGCTTCCCGACCGAGATCTGGATCGGGTCGAGCGTGCCGGCATCCTTGAGGCGCCCGGTCTGCACGGCCACGAGGATTCCCTTCTGGATCTCGAGCACCATGTTCACCAGCTTCTGCTGGGTGATCTGGTAGCCGGAGAGAGGTTTGTCGAATTGGAGACGCTCCTGGGAATATTTCAGCGCCACCTCGTAGGAGTCGCGGGCGGCGCCCATCGCACCCCACATGATTCCGTAGCGGGCCTCGTTGAGGCAGGAGAACGGACCCTTCAGTCCCGTGACATCGGGCAGAACCGCCTCAGCGGGTAGATGGACATCGTCGATGTCGATGTCGCACTGGATGGAGGCCCGCATCGAGAGTTTCTGCTCGATGGGTGTTGCCGTGAATCCGGCGGTCTCGGTGGGCACGAGGAACCCGCGGATGCCGTCATCGGTGACGGCCCAGATGACGGCGACGTCGGCGATGGAGGCGAGGCCGATCCACCGCTTGGCCCCATTGAGCACCCAGGAACCATCGTCATTGCGGGTGGCTGTGGTGGCCATCGATCCTGGGTCGGAGCCAGCTGTGGGTTCGGTCAGGCCGAAGCAGCCGATGATCTCGCCCTTCGCCATGCCCGGCAGGTATTGGTTCTTCTGCTCTTCGGAACCGAATTTGTGGATCGCGGACATCGCCAGCGATCCCTGCACGGAGACGAAGGTCCGCAGACCGGAGTCTCCTGCTTCGAGTTCCAGTGCGGCGATTCCGTATTCGACGGCCGAACGTCCGGGGCAGCCGTAGCCGTGCAAGTGCATTCCCAGCAGTCCGAGCTCTCCCATCTCCCTCACGATCTCGCGGGGGAAGACCGCGTTCTCGTACCAGTCGGCGATGTTCGGGCGGATCCGTGCGTCGACGAATCTACGGACCTTGTTGCGGAGTTCGATTTCGGTCTCGCTGAAGAGCCCGGCGAGGTTGAGGAGATCGGATTTATCGATGTCGACGCTGTCCTGTGCAGTGGCGGTGGGCGTGGTCATATCAGGCTCCTTGCGTGGTCGTGGTCGGTGATGATGAGGCTCCGAGGAGGTCGTCCGTATCGGCCCCGAGCTCCGGTGGCGCCGAGCGTACAGGTGGGCGGACGCCGTTGAAGTTGACCGGGAAGGCCACCTGTCGCATCGGTCCGGCGGTGGGATGTTCGACCGTCTGGACCATTCCCAGAGCCTCGGTCTGCGGATCGGCATAGACCTCGTCGAGGTGTTTGATCGGTGCGGCGGGAACGCCGGTGGTCGAGAACAGCGCACACCAGTGGTCGACGGTATTCGTGCGTAGGGTGCGGGAGAGCTCCTCGTTGAGGTATTCGCGGTTCTCGACTCGACCGCGGTTGACCGACAAGCGTTCGTCACCACCGAGGTCTGGTCGGTCGATGGCTGTGCAGAGCCGCTGCCAGAGGGAGTCGTTGCCGATGGCGATGACAAAGTAGTCATCGGCGGCAGGGTAGGCCTGGTAGGGCACGAGGTTGGGGTGACCTGAGCCCAGAGCCTGTGGGCGTTTGCCGTCGGCGAAGTAGTTCGTCGCCCAGTTCACGTGCAGTGCCAGCTGACCCTCGTAGAGCGAGGTCGTCAAGTATTGGCCCTTGCCGGTCCGGCTGCGTTCGAAGAGCGCGGAGACGATGCCGATGATGCCGAACAGGCCCGCCCCCAGGTCACCCATGGCGAACCCGGACTTCATCGGGGGGCCTCCGGCCTCACCGGTCAGGGACATGAGCCCACCCCGAGCCTGGGCAACCATGTCGTAGCCGGGTTCATCGCGCATCGGCCCGTGGTCACCGTAGGCGGAGATGTGGAGGATGACGAGGTGCGGGAACTTCGTCGAGAGCTCCTTGTAGTCAAAGATCGTCTGCAGGGAGCTGCCAGGCCTGAAATTCTCGACAAGGACATCGGCCCCGGCCAACAGTTCGTGGACCTGCGCCTGTCCCCGAGAGGATTTGAGGTCGATCGTCACGGACTTCTTGCTGTGATTGGCTGCGTGGAAATAGGTGGCATCGGCCCCGACCATGGGCGGGCCCCAGGCACGTGTCGGGTCTCCCCCGTCCGGATGCTCAACCTTGATCACCTCGGCACCGAGGTCCGCCAGTGACATCGTGGCATAGGGACCGGCGAGGATCTTCGAAAGATCGATGACGCGCACGCCGGCGAGTGGCCCTTCGAAGGTCTCACCTGCCGCGGTGGTCGCATCGGGTGTGGGCTCTGTGTCTGTGGTTCTCACGAATTTCTCCGGTGTCGTGTGTGGCTTCAGGCCACGGGTGCAGGGAGTGAGGACAGCGCTTCGCGGGTCACGCTTGCTCCGTCGACGATGTCTTCGAAATGGGCGAGCGTGTCGACGACGGCAGTTTCATCGGCGCTGATGTTGCCGCCGATGAAGGCCTTGGCGACGAGCAGCTTGCGGAAGTTGGTGTCGCGGGTGACTTCGGCATCGGCCTGTTCGAGCAGCAGGGTAGCCATGATCAGCTGTGCTAGATCGTCGGCATAGCCGCCGATGAGAGCCTCAGCAACATCCGGCTCAGCACCCAGGATCACGTCACCGCGGTCGACGATCGCCGTCCACCGGGTCAGGAGCTCACGGACCTCAGGGCCCGCCTCGGCGAGGGTGATGGGGGTCAGCTTCTCTTCCATCGTCTTCGCCAGGAGGCGGTGGGTGTCTTGTTTGCGCATGCAACGCAGCACGTCGAGGGCGATGACATTGCTCGAGCCTTCCCAGATGGAGCCGAGGTGGGAATCGCGGACGAGGCGAGCATCGGGCCATTCTTCGATGTAGCCGCGACCGCCGCGAATCTCCATCGCCTCTCCGGTGACGAAGCGAGCCCGTTTGCAGATGTAATGTTTGGCCAGCGGGGTGAGCACGCGGATCTGCGCGGCCGCGGACTCGTCGCCGGCGTCACCGCGCTGAAGCATGTCACCGCAGTAGAAGACGAGCCCGAGGGCGGCCTCGGCTTCGGCCTGCAGCGGCAAAAGGGTCATGCGCATCAGTGGCGCCTTGATGAGTGGCTTGCCGAAAACCACCCGTGTGCGGGCGTGGGCGAGCGCTTCGTTGATCGACCGGCGCATGAGTGCGGTGGCGCGCATCGCATTGGACAGGCGGGAGGTGTTGACCATCTCCGCCATCTGCCGAAAGCCGCGGTCGAGCTTCCCGACCTGCACGGCGTAGGCACCGTCAAGGGTGACCTCGCCGCTGGGCATCGATCGGGTGCCCAGCTTGTCCTTGAGACGGTCGATGACATAGGAGTTCTTCGACCCGTCCGGGCGACGTTTGGGCAGCATGAAGAGTCCGACACCGCGTGTGGTGTCATCGCCGCCGGGGAAGCGGGCGAGGGTGAGGATAATGTCTGCGTCGGGATTCGAGGCGAACCATTTGCGCCCGGACAGCTTCCAGTTCTCACCGTCGCGTTCGGCCACCGTCGAAGTCTGGGCGATGTCCGTGCCCGCATGGATCTCGGTCATGAACATCGCACCGGTGAACCGATGATCGGGATCAGTTGAGATCAGACGATCGATCGCCTCGGTGATCTGCTGACCTTCACCGAACTTCCGCAGGGTCCTGGCAGCGGCATCGGTCATCGACACGGGACAGGCCAAACCGAACTCGGCCTGGACGAAGACGTAGGAGAGGATGTACTTCACCAGGTGAGGGGGCAGGTCATCCCAACCATGGAGACCGCGATGGGAGAGCGCGGAGAGACCGTACTCCTCGTAGGCGGCCTTCTGCAGCTCTTGGTAGCTGGCGTGGTAGTCGATGGCATCGACCCGGTCGCCTTCCCGATCGAACTGGGCCAGAGTCGGCGGGTTCTTGTCGGCCACGTCAGCCAAGGGTGCGAGCCGCTCGGCCGCATCGGCGCCCAGGGCAGCGAGCACGGGGGCCAGGCGATCCCGATCCGCCGGCTCGAGATAGGACTCGATGAGGGGCTGCAGGGCTGGGTCGAGATCGACGTAGTTCATTGTTCCTTCTCTGGTCATCGGTGGCTGCTGTGCTGATCGGTGAAATCGGTGGTGATCAGATGCTCGTGGTGGGTGTCGTGACGGCGGGTTCTGTTGGGGTCGCCGAGGTGGTGCTTGCTTTCGCCTGGTGCCCGGCTTCTCCTTCGCGGTTGATCCAGGATTTGCCGCGCAGCAGGAGCGACATGCAGACAATGGAGATGAGGACGTATCCGAGGCCGAGGCAGACGACGACCCAGATCGATCCGGTGGTGCTGAGCAGGAACTGGCTGAGGAAGGGTGCGGTGCCGGCGAACAGCGCCGTCGAAACCTGGTAGGCAACGGAGATCCCGGTGTAGCGGATGGTGGTGGGGAACAACTGGGCGAGGACGCCGGCTAGTGCCGCGTAGTACATTGCGTGGGGCGCGGTGGCCAGGACCATGCCGAGCATCGCCAGCCCGAAGTTGCCGGTCTGGATAAGGAGGAACATCGCCGGCAGCAGCACCAGTTCTGGCAGCAGCATGACGAGGATGGCTTTTTTGGTGTCGATCTTCGACGCAAGGATGGCTCCGAAGGGCTGGATGATCACCTGGGCGATGAGGGCCACAGTCACGATCTGAAGGAATTCGGTGCGCCCGAAATCCAGGTCGGTCGTCGCCCAGGACAGAGCGAAGGTGGTTTTGACGTAGGTGATAGCCACGCCGGTGACGACGGCACCGATGGCCAGGCCGACGACCTTCCAATGGTCGCGCAGCAGCTCGACGATCGGGGTGCGCGTCTGCGGTGCTTTCTCCGTCGCCGCAATCATCTCGGGAGATTCGGTGATCTTGAGTCGAATGTAGAGTCCGACGAGGATGAGAATGGCAGAGGCGAGGAAGGGAATCCGCCAACCCCAGGAACCGAAGTTCTCCGCGCTCATATAGGTCAGTCCGAGGAAGGAGACGGTAGCCAACAGGTTGCCCACCGGCGAACCCTGCTGTGCAAAGGCACCGTAGAGGATTTTCTTGCCCGGAGGTGCGAACTCGGTCGCGATGAGGACCGCACCGCCCCATTCGCCTCCCATGGCGACTCCCTGGATGATGCGGAGGAGGACCAAGAGGATCGGAGCCATGAAGCCGATCTGCTCGTAGGTGGGCAGGAGGCCGACGCCGACCGTGGCCATCCCCATCAGCAGGAGTGTCGTGATGACGGTGTTCTTCCGACCGAATTTGTCGCCGAAGTGACCGAAGATGACGCCACCGAGTGGCCGGGCGATGAAGCCGACGGCAAACGTGGCGAAGGCAGCGAGTGTGCCCATGGCGGGGCTGACTTCCGGGAAGAAGAGTTTGCCCAGCACCAGCGCCGAGGCGGTGCCGTAGATGTAGAAGTCGAACCATTCGATGGTGGTGCCGACGAAGGCTGCGGTGCCTGCGCGGCGCCCCTGCTTGGGATCGACTGTCGAAGCTGGTGTCGCGTCCGTGTCGCGGATCGACGCTGATCCAAGATTGCTCATGTCTGCTCTCTAGTTGCTGGAGGTGGTGGCTCAATCTGTGCCAGTGATCACTGTTCCACTTGTATTACTCAGAGTCCAAGACGTAATCTCTAGGTTATTAATTGGATATTTTTATCAATGAGGCATCGGCGATCGACGAAGGAAGCTTCGCTGCCCCTCGGAGGAAGGTTCATCGGATGGAGCTGCGGCACTTCGCGGCGTTCACTGCCGTGGCACAGGAGCTGCATTTCGGTCGGGCCGCCGAGACTCTGCACATCGCCCAACCAGCGCTGAGCCAGATGATCCGCTCGCTGGAGAAGGACATGGGCGTGCAGCTGTTCGAGCGCACCACACGCAGAGTCAGACTCACCTCCTCCGGTGAGGCGCTCCTCGAACCGGCTCAGGGGATCCAAGCCCAGGTCGACGGGGCCCGTCGCATCGCCCGGGCCGCGCAGGAAGGCGTGGTCGGTCGGGTGAAGATCGGCTTCGGCGGGACCAGCGGCTATTCGATCCTGTCCCGACTCTCCCGTGAAGTCGCCCACCGACAACCAGGCATCAGTCTCGAGCTGCACCCGCAGACATATTCCGGCGAGGCGGCGCTGGCGATCCGTGACGGAAGAATGGATCTGGCAGTGGTCAGCCCACCTTCACCTGCCGGGATCGACGTCCATGCCATCCGCCAGGAGCGGGTGATGGTCGCCCTTCCCACCGACCATGAACTCGCCGACAAAGAGATCGTGTCGATGACCGATCTGGTCGATCAGCCATTCATCTCCTATGCCCCGTCGCATGGCTCCCAAGTCCGTGAGGTGATGATGCGCCTGGCCGACGAGGCCGGCTTCCTCCCCCACATCATGCAGGAAGCACCCGACCCCTACAGCCTGCTTGCACTCGTCGGCGCCCAGGTCGGCATTGCGATCGTCGTCGAATCCTCAGACCACATCCACATCGACGGAGTCACCTATGTTCGCCTCGCAGAGGGCGGGGATGCCTTCACCCTCGCGTTGGGCTGGCGCCGCAACAACCCCTCGGAGGCCCTGGCCCGGGTGATCGAGGTCGTGCGGGAGATCCTGCCCGAGGCCTAAGCAGGCGACTTGCCTCGCCGACTACTTGAGCACAGGCAGCTGGAGGTAGGAAGCATTCTCTCCACCTGTGTGGATCACATGCTGACCGCTGTTCGCACCGACGTACTCGTGGATTCCCGGCATCATCGTACCCAGCAGGTTCCGTGAGCTGATGACGAAGCGCAGCTGCTCACCCGGATGGAAGGCCAAGCCGATGGGAAGCAGATCGATCTCCACTTCAGCGAGCTGAGCAGGCTGCAGCTTCTCGACCCGGTCGAAGGCGTGGGCGGGCACGTCCTCGGCGGACAGCGCCTCGTCGAGGTGGCGCATCGAGACGCGCAGCCGTCCGTCAGATCCTTTGTACTTCAAGATCGTCGCCCCATGATCGGTGGCGTCGTGGATCCGGGCATTCTGGTTCGGCACGGTGAATGCCTGCAGCGGTGTTCCGTGTGCGTCGAGCTTCTGGAGCAGGACGAACAGGTCCATGTCATCGGAGCCGCGGGCCTCGACCCACAGGTGGGCCTTCGGGTATCCGACCAGTTCGGTCTCTTCGTCGAATCGGGTGATGAAGGAGACCGCGTTCGGGTTTGCTGCCACGTCGTAGCTCGCCTCCGCCGAGGCGGTCGGTGTGGTTATCGTCAGAGAACGTGAATTCGCCTCGAGGTAGAACCTCGTCGAGTCCACTTCGGCAGGTGGGAAAGACTCGGCAGGAATGCCGGTGCGGTCACCACCTTCGAGGTCGAGGACCGAGTAGCGCACCCGAGGTGTCTCTTCCCATCCGTTGTCTTCACCCCTGAGGTAGTGGTCTAAGAATCGGCGCAGATCCTCGACGTTTGCCTCGTCGTAATAGTCAGACCATTCCTGGGAGTTGTGGATCCGCAGCCATTTCTCTTCGCAGGCCATCCGCCTCCAGGCACGGAAGGTTCCGGCCGTATGCAGGGTGTTGGAGTAGCTTGCCACGACGTAGGCGGGCACATTGATCTGATCGAACTCGGGGATCTTATTCTCCCACAGCTCGTCCATCAGCGGGTGGGCATCAGCCTCGGCGAGGATGTCTTCCTTCTGGTTCTTGCCGAAGAAGCTGCCTTCCTGGAGCTGGCGAGCGAACCCGGTGTCAGGCATTCCGCCGCGCATCACGAGGTCACGGTAGACGTCGCTGACTCCTTCCCAAGGGTTGATCGCGGCCAGGTGCGGGGGCTGCTCCGCCGCGGTGAACCACTGCGAGACAGCCAGGTAGGACGTTCCGCTCATTCCGACCTTTCCGGTGCACCATTCCTGCTCGGCGAGCCATTCGATGACGTCAAAGCAATCGCGACCTTCTTGACGATCTCAGAGCACACTGTCTCCGTCGGAGTCGACGACGCCGCGGATATCTGGGTTGGCGATGGCGTATCCGCGAGCACACCAGTACGCCGGGTCCGGGCCTTCGAACTTCTCCAGACCGGAGACGACGGAGTTGTCGAGTCCGGCGAGGCCGAAGACTCCCATTACGCTCGCCGAGGTGCCCTGGGCCTTGCCGTAGGGGCTCCAGGCCACGATGACCGGTACCTGCTCAGCTCCCGCAGGGCGGAAGATGTCGACGTGGACGGTGGTGCCGTCGCGCAGCTGGACGGAGGTGTCCTTCTCGAACACGATGTCGACCGGCAATTCTCGGAACGGCGGTGCGATTCGGAAGCCGGCTTCAAGGGTTCTGGTTCCTGGATCGAAGGCGGTGAGAATGCCGGTTCTGGCCTCCGGCAGCGGGCTGGATGGAATGTATGCCTTCTGGTCATCGCTCATGATGAGAGCCTACGTCCACACTGCACCCAAACTCAACAGGTGTTGAGTTAAATTTCTCTGGGAGATACATTTGTCCCATGAGCAAGGAAAAGGAATCGTCGTCACCGTCCAAGCGGGGCAGGCGTCCCGGGTCTGGAACCACCCGTCAGGCGGTCCTTGATGCCGCACGGACTCGGTTCGCGAACCAAGGATTCACCGACACGACGATCCGCCTGGTCGCCGCCGATGCGGGGGTCGACGCCTCCCAGGTGATGCAGTTCTACCGCTCGAAGGAGGAACTCTTCGCCGCGGTGATGGCGGTGCCGGTTTCGGCGCTGGAGCGTTTCGACACCGCTTTTGAAGGACCCGACGAGCACCTCGGCGAACGTGTCGTGCACGCGTTTCTGCGCGCCTGGGAATCCATCCCCGAGGAGTCACAGCCGCTGATGGCGATGCTGCGCGGCGCCATCGTCAATGAGAATGCCAGCAACCAGCTGGCCGATTTCATCCAGTCCCGACTGCTGAAGGGCACTGCGGACAGCAGTGATGCCAGTGCCGCATTGCGCGCAGCACTGGCATCATCGATGCTCGTCGGCATCGTCACCGGCAGATCAGTCATCGGAGTGCCCACCCTGTCCGAAGCGGAGGTCGACGACATCGTCGCGATCACCGCCCCGGCGATCCAGGAGATCCTCGGGTAGGTCTTACCAGCTGATCACGTGAGGAACGCTGACGTGCTTGAGTCCTTCGAGTCCGAATTCGAGGCCGAAGCCTGACTTCTTCACGCCGCCGAAGGGGATGCGCGGATCCACGGCACCGTGCTTGTTGATCCAGGTCGAGCCTGCTTCAAGCCGCGCTGCGACCTTCTTGCATTCTTCGAGGTCACTGCCCCATACCGAGGAACCGAGCCCGACCTCGAGCCCGTTGGCCCAGCCGATGGCCTGCTCCAGGTCGGTGTATTTGATGATCGGCAAGGCAGGCCCGAACTGTTCCTCGGCGACCAATGGGTTGTCATTGTCGATGTCGGCCACCAGCGTGGTCGGGTAGAAGTACCCGGGCTGACCCGCGACGGGATCTCCCCCGGTGAGCACACGCGCACCGGAGTCCTTGGCCGCTTGGACGAGGTTCGCGACGATGTCGTACTGCTGCTTGTTCTGCAGCGGGCCCAGCACGTTCTCCTCATCAAGGCCCACTCCCATCGGGGACTGTTTTGCCACCTCGACGAGGGCTTCGCAGACCTGGTCATAGAGGGATTCGGGCACGTAGAGGCGCTTCATCGCCGCACAGGTCTGACCGGTGTTGATGAATGCACCCCAGAACAGGTCGCCGGCGATGGCCACGGGGTCGGCGTCCTCGAGCACGATCCCTGCATCGTTGCCGCCCAGCTCCAAGGTCAGCCGGGCCAGAGTATCGGCGGCCGAGCGCATGATCGCCTGGCCGGTCTTCGTCGAACCGGTGAACATGATCTTGTCGACGTCCGCATGCGAGGTCAGTGCGGCACCGACTTCGCCGCCGCCGGGGACGACGGTGAGGGCATCGGCAGGGAGGACCTGATTGACCACTGCGACGAGTGCCTGCACGGACAACGGCGTGTATTCGGAGGGCTTGAGGACGACGGTGTTGCCCATCTTCAAAGAGGGCGCGAACTGCCAGACGGAGATCATCATCGGCCAGTTCCAGGGGCCGACGGCTCCGACGACGCCGACGGGTCCGTAGTGGAGTTCGGCATGGGTCTCCTCGTCGTTGACAAGAACTTCAGGCTCGAGCTCGAAAGCGGCGTTGGCCCGCAGCCATGCGGCGCAGGCGCCGACCTCGAAACGGGCATTGGGTCCGTTGAGCGGCTTGCCCTGCTCACGCGAGAGCAGCTCGGCCAGAGCCTCGGCGGAGGCCTCGACCGCGTCAGCGGCCTGGTTCAGCAGATCGCTGCGCTCCTTCGACGTCCGCGACGCCCATTCCGGCTGAACCTTGCGTGCAGCTGCAACGGCGGTGTCGATGTCGGCGGTGCTGCCCTCACGGGTGCGACCGACGACCTCGCCGGTGGCAGGATCGAGCAGTTCGCGACCGTTCGGGTCATCGATCGATGTCAGCAGTCCTGCGAAAGTGGTGAGGTCGGTGCTCATGATTCTCCTTTTTCGGGGGTGGAACGAGTGGTTGAGGTGTGGACGAGAGGCACGGATCGAAGCTGGGTCATGGATCGGACGGGTCGGGGCCTCACCCCAGGCTTCCACCTGTGCCGATGCCTGCATAGAGCTGCGGGCGACGCGACCGGAGGACTATGGCCCAGATGGTTCCGATGATTCCGGGCACGATCACGATGGCAGGCAGCAGCCAGGACAGCACCGAGGTGCCTTCTAAGCCGATGAGGACGTTGAAGTTGATGACGATGGACACGAAGAGGGCGATCAGTCCGATCGCCGAGAGCCCCGGTGCAATGGCTCGCGTCCACAGCGAATATTCCAGAGAGTGAGAGCGCAGGTATCCGACCACGGCCAACGCGGTCAGCGCCATGAGGAGCACGAGGCCGAAGGCGCCCATGTTCGTGAGCCAGGTGAACAGGGTGACGACGGGGAAGAGCGGGTCCTGGCTGCCGGCGCCGACGATGGCGAAGACGAGGATGACGATGAGACCCAGTCCCGACTGGGCTAGGGACCCGGCAACAGGGGCACCGGAACGGCGAGAGGTCGCGGCGAGGAATGCGGGCAGCACCCGGTCACGGCCGAGGGCGAAGAAGTAGCGGGCCACGATGTTGTGGAAGGCGACGAGCGCAGCCAGCAGAGAGGTGAGGAAGAGAAGGTTCGCGAGGTCGACGAACCACACCGGGGCGTGCTCACCGAGGAAGACGAACATGAGGTCAGGTCCGAACTCCTGGGACCGTCCGACCACGTTCGATGCACCTTCGGCCACGGTCATCGCCCAGGCGGAGAACGCATAGAAGACGGCGATGACGCTCACCGCGATGATCGTCGCCCGCCCGGCCGTGCGCTTGGGGTCCTTGACCTCTTCGTTGTAGATCGCACCCGATTCGAAGCCCATGAATGCTGCGATCGAGAAGGCCAATGCGGCACCGACTCCAGGAGCGAAGAGCTGATCCGGAAGCATTCCGTCAGCCGTCACGCCCTCGGGGCTGTGTGCGAATCCGATGATGTCGAAGACGATGACGACGAGGAACTCGGTGCCGACGATGATCCCGAGGACCTTCGCGGAGAAGTCGACCCGGCTGATGCCCATGAGTCCGACGATCGCCCAGGCGACAAGCGCACAGATCCACCAGGAGACCTGTAAGCCGAACAGCGAATCGAGGAAGGAGGAGAAGACGAAGCCGAACATTCCGGAGATGCCGATCTGCAACGAGTTATACGCCACCAGAGCGGTCAGTGCCGCACCCATTCCCACGGGCTTGCCCAGCCCCTTGGAGATGTAGGCGAAGAAGGCACCCGCATTGTGCACGTGCCGGCTCATCGCCGCATATCCGATCGCGAACAGCACGAGGACGACGCCGAGGACGATGAACGACAGAGGGATCCCCAGCAGCCCGGTCACTGCGAAGTTGCTCGGGACTCCGCCGGCGACAACCGTGAGCGGCGCCGAGGCGGCGATGATCATGAAGACGAGGGCGAGAGTTCCGATCCGGCGGGAGTTCAGCCCCAGACTGGCAGCCTCCGGCACTGTGTTCTTTGCATAGAAGCCTGGTTCGCTTTTCACTTCCATGTGATCCACCTCTGAGATTGACTGTATGGTCAGGTTCTCTCATCAGAGTGTGACGCGTCTTGGCTCTGGGGGCAGGACTCTTGACTTTCGGCGCAGTCAGGTCAGCGAGCTGCTGCGGTATTGGGCCGGCGGTGAGCCCACGACATTGCGGAAGAGCCTCGAGAAGTGGGCAGGGTCGCTCAGACCCCACCGGGCGCCGATCGCGGCGACGGGCACTTGAGCCTGCAACGGATCAGCAAGGTCCTCTCGGCAGCGGTCGATGCGCAGGCGACGGATCTCGCTGGAGACCGTCTCACCGCTGCCTTCGAAGATCTGGTGGAGGGCACGCACCGACATGAAATGTGCGGCGGCGATCGTTGAGGGGGTGAGCTGCGGATCGGTGAGATGGTCCTTGATGTAGGTGGTGATCTGCGACCACAGCCGCCGCCTCTCCCCTGGCGCTTCTGTCGCAGACAGCTCATCGGCCATGACCGTGGCGAGCAGGTCGACGACGTTGCCGGCCAATCTGATGCCCACTGATCGGCTAAGGGTAGGCAGCATGGCCCCGGCCTGGGTGATGAGCTGGGTGGCGGCGACTCCGAGCTGATGCTCAGCACCGATCGAGGTCGCCGTGAGTTGGCGGACGGTTTCAGCGGGCAGATTGACCCGCGATTGCGGGAACATCATGACATAGGAGGAGAAGTCGCAGTCGAAGCTGAGCGTGTACGGCCGCGAGGTGTCATAGATGGCCAGTGACCCGGGTGCCAGGGACACTTCCCGTCCGTCTTGGACGAGCAGCCCGTGCCCCTTGAGCTGGAGTGACACCTTATAGTAGCTCGACCGGCCTGCCCCCTGGCCGCCGGTGCCGGCGCCTGTGCCGGTATCGGCGGAGATGAGGCTGGGTGTGCGCAGCACGGCGTGAGGGTTGGCGCTGATATAGGACATGACCACGGAATCGTAGTCACGGGCGCTGATCGCCCCTCGGAAGCCGCCGCGGCGTTGAGGTTCGGTGTCCAGCGGCACAAATGAGTCCGAGACGAGGGATTTCCACCCGTCGAAGTCTGAGGCTGTGCTCTCAAGTAACATCTTCGTCCTCTGCAGAAACGATCGGTCGGCGACGTCAGCGTCGACGACCGCTTGGCGCTCACTCTATCCCCAACCACGCAGGGAGTCACGAGCCTGTCAGGTTTTACCGACCGAATGGTCATGAACGGCGCTCAGCCGTACGATGACGTAGTCGAGCTGACCTCGGAAGCCTGCGAAGTCGAAGGTGTCACCGCCGATGATCGCGGTGGTCTGAGCGCCGAGCAGATACGTCAGCAGCACATCGGCCGTGGGCTCGATGGCCACCTCGGCGGCCAGTTCCCGGTCACTGTGGGCCTGGTGCAGCCAGCTGAGGATCCACGTGCGCCACAGGCTCATGGTCGTACGAGTGGTCTGGGCATGGTCGGGACTCTGGGCCACCTCGGCGAGGAACGACAGGACGACCCGGGCTTCGTCGTGGAGTTCGGGGGTGACCGGGAGGACTTCGTGGGCGAAGGCCCGCAGTGCCGCGATGCCTCGCAGGTGCGCAGTCGAGAATTCGACGCGACGATTCGTGGCCTCGAAGACGAACAGATAGGTGGCCGCCAGCAGATCGGATTTGGAGGCGAAGTAGGACTTGATCGCCCCGTTGGCGAAGCCCGCCTCGGTGGCGATGTCGCGCATCGTCGCCCCTGCCAAGCCCTGCCGAACGATGATGCGCAGGGTCGCCTCGACGAGCTCACGACGACGCTGGTCGTGGTCCACAATCTTGGGCATGCTTCCTCCGGCCGCTCTTGACTTTATTTTCTACAAGCGTAGGTTATTACATGACTCAGCACACATTTTACGTTGCAAAGGTGCACCCATGTCTTGCCATTCCGCTCCCGCCGAACCCTCCACCTCGACCACTCTCACGCCGTTCTCACTGCCCACAGAGGACGAGATCACGTCCGTGACCTCGGTGCTGCGCGAGGCCGGGCACTTCCCTGCCGAGGCGCGCCTGACCTACCTCGGCCTGCTTGATCCCGTCCGCGGGCAGGCCCGGAGTGCCGCCGAGGTGGATCGTCGTTTCCGTGCCTTCATCCTCGACAAAACCGCTGGCAGTGCCCGGGACATCATCGTGTCCGTGACACATTCGCGGATCGATTCCGTGACCGAGGTGGATTCCACCTCTCAGGGTGAGTTCCCCGTCATGGAAGAGGAGTTCGAGCTCGTCGAGGAGGTGCTGGCCGCCGATCCGAAATGGCAGTCGATCCTGGCCCGTCGCGGCCTGCCCGTCGAGGAAGTCCGTGTGGCACCCCTGTCGGCCGGTGTCTTCGAATATCCGGAGGAATCGGGCCGGCGCATCCTGCGCGGTCTGGCCTTCCACCAGCAGTATGAGAGTGATTCCGCGTGGGCGCACCCGATCGATGGCCTCGTCGCCTATGTCGATGTCACGAACAAGACCGTCGACCAGATCCTTGATCTCGAGGACATGCCGGTGCCCGCCGAGCACGGAAACTACACGGATCCGGAGCTGACAGGTCCGGTGCGCACCACGCAGAAGCCGATCGAAATCACTCAGCCAGAGGGTCCGAGCTTCACTGTGTCCGAGGGCAATCACATCGAGTGGGAGAAGTGGTCCCTCGACGTCGGCTTCGACATGCGTGAGGGCCTCATCCTGCACAACATCGCCTTCACTGACGGCGAGCGCACCCGAACGATCCTCGATCGGGCGGCCATCGCGGAGATGGTCGTGCCCTACGGTGACCCGTCACCAGTGCGGTCCTGGCAGAACTACTTCGACACCGGGGAGTACCTCGTCGGGCAGTGGGCGAACTCCCTCGAACTCGGGTGTGACTGCTTGGGCGATATCACGTATCTGTCTCCGTGGGTGGCGAACAACCTCGGCGAACCACGGCAGATCAAGTACGGGATCTGCATGCACGAGGAGGATGCCTCGATCCTGGCCAAGCACTCGGATCTGTGGTCGGGAGTGGCCTACACCAGGCGCAATCGCCGGTTCGTCGTCTCCTTCTTCACCACTGTCGGCAACTACGACTACGGCTTCTACTGGTACCTCTACCTCGACGGCACGATCGAGTTCGAGGCCAAGGCCACCGGCGTCGTCTTCACCTCGGCGTTGCCGAACGGGTCAACGGACTTCGCCTCGGAGATCGCGCCCGGCCTCGGAGCCCCGTTCCATCAGCATCTCTTCGGAGCTCGACTCGACTTCGCCCTCGACGGCGGCCAGTGCCGGGTCGAGGAGGAAGACGTCGTGCGGCTCCCCGTCTCCGAGACCAATCCGCGCGGCAACGCCTTCAGCCGCAAGCGCACGGTGCTGGGAACGGAGCTTCAGGCGCAGCGCGATGCGGATCAGTCGAAAGCTCGGACCTGGGTCGTGTCGAACCTGGAGTCGACCAACCGCCTCGGCGAGCCTGTCGGCTACAAACTCCATCCGACGGGTCTGCCGACCCTGCTGGCGGCCGAGGATTCTTCGATCCACCAGCGCGCGACGTTCGCATCAAAGGCCCTGTGGGTCTCGCAGTATCACGAGGATGAGCGCTACCCGACCGGAGATTTCCCGAACCAGCATCCCGGCCATGCGGGGCTGCCTACCTGGACTGCTGCTGATCGCAACGTCGACGGTGAGGACATCGTTCTCTGGCACAGCTTCGGCCTCACCCACTTCCCCCGGGTCGAGGACTGGCCGATCATGCCCGTGGATACGGTCGGGTTCAAGCTGCGGCCGGAGGGGTTCTTCGACCGCTCCCCCGTTCTCGATGTGCCTGCTCCGGCCTCGGACGGAGACTGCTGTGGGTCCGGCGGCGACTGCTGCGAGGGGTGAGACTGCTGCGCGGCGCCCCCGCGCGGCTCAGAGCTGGCGGAAGAAGTCGTCTGTGATCGCGTTGAGGTGCTTCGCCAGGGGTGTGACCTTGACGTTCATATAGGCGAACATCGGGAAGCCCTGGAACGTCGCGTGCAGGAAGTCGAGGTCATTGACGTCGTAGATCGAGATATTGGAGTATTCTCCCACGATGCGCCAGATGCCCTTCATGATTCCGCGTTCCTGAAGTTCGGCGGAATAGGCCATCTCCTTGACCTGGAAATCAGCCTTGGTCTCGTCGGTCATCGATTCTGGAAATTCGACATCCATGCGTGCTGGGGACAACTCGGCCGTCCCACAACAAGCTTCCCGCATTGATCCTCCGTGCACAGACAGCGGTCCCGCTTGAGTGTGCGTGCAGAGTTCCGCCCCACCGCTGTTGTCTCGTGAGCCAGGTCACTAGCCTGGCGTCATGAACGCCTCAACTGCACAGAACAGCGCCGGCTCGATGAGCGAGCACAGTGAGAACTTCCCCACCGAACTGCCCGACACTGACTTCGACTATGTGATCGTCGGGGCCGGCTCGTCCGGCTGTGTCATCGCCAGCAGGCTCATCGACGCGGGCAAGACGGTCTGCCTGGTCGAGGCTGGCGGGGATGAGACGAACCCGAACATCGACCACCTCAACACCCTCGGCCTGATCTGGCATTCGGCACAGGACTGGGACTACTACACGACCCCGCAGCCATCCGCGATGAATCGCAAGATCCATCTGCCGCGCGGCAAGGTCCTGGGCGGATCGAATGCGCTCAACGCCGTGATTTGGGTCCGCGGCGATGCCTGGGACTACCAGCAGTGGGTTGACTCCGGGTGCCCAGGCTGGTCGTGGGACGAAGTACTGCCAGTCTTCAAGGCCATCGAGAACTTCGACGGCGACATCACCGAAGAGCGCGGGACCCAGGGACCCATGGATGTGCGCCTCAACTATGAGCGCAACCCCATCCAAGAGGACATGGTCACCGCAGGTCAACAGACCGGACTGAGCTACAACCCCGACTACAACTCGGGCAGCGTCGAAGGCATCTCCCGGATCCAGCTCAACGTGCGCGAGGGCAAACGCCTGAACACGTGGCGGGCCTACCTCAAGCCCCGCCTCGGCGCCGGAAATCTCACGGTTCTCACATCGACCCATGCTCGTCGTCTCCTCCTCGACGGCACACAGGTCACCGGTCTCGAGGTGGACTTCCGCGGACGGGTGGGGACACTGAACGCAGACGAAGTCATCCTCACCGCTGGAGCGCTGGCCTCCCCCGAGCTGCTCCTGCGCTCAGGAATCGGACCTGCCGCCGAGCTGCGTGAGGTCGAGATCGAACCTGTCCATGACCTGCCGGGGGTCGGCAAGAACCTGCAGGACCACTGGCTCTCCCCCGTCATCTTCACCACCGGATCCGAGCCGGTGCCGATGGGTGAGATCGCCCCCGCCGAGGTGCATCTGTTCTGGAAGTCGCATCCCGAACTTCCGGTTCCCGACACTCAGCCTCTGTTCTTCTCCGTGCCGATGTACGCCCAGGATTCCGCACCCAATGTGCAGTCGGGCCCCGACAACGGCTTCACCCTCCAGGGTGGACTCGTGCGACCACAGAGCCGCGGCGAGGTCACCCTGAGCGGCCCGAATCCGCAGGACCCAACACTGGTCAACCCGAATGTGCTCTCCGAACAGGCCGACGTCGATGCCCTCGCCGCCTCGGTCAAACAGTGCCGGGAGATTGGTCGCGCCGAAGCGCTGGCACACTGGCAGCCCACCGAAATCTTCCCTGGCCCCGAGGTCAGCGACGATGACCTCGAAGACTATGTCCGCGGCTCGGTCGTGACCTATCACCACCAAGTCGGGACCTGCCGGATGGGTCAGGACGATACCGCTGTCGTCGATCCGCAGTCGTTCAAGGTCCACGGGCTCGAGGGGCTGCGCATCGCCGATGCCTCGATCATGCCGCAGGTACCCACTGGCAACACCAACGCCCCGACGATCATGATCGCCGAACGCGCGGCCGCCACCCTCGTGGGCTCCAGCGTGGAGGGGATCACCGCTCCCGGGCAGTGACCGGCTCCCTCGCCAGGCCGGCTGCTGGTAGTCTTCGATTTCGTTGGCCGGCCTGCAAACGAGAGGGTGTGTGTGAGTGAACGAGGAAACCGATTCACCTGCGTCCGCCCAGGACCTGCTGGTCACCATCGGGGCCGGGCTGCTCGCGGGCGGCATCTCCTCCGTCGACGTCGAGGATGCCCTGACCGGCCTGGCCCGCACATTGGGGATCAGCAAACTCCGCGTCGCCGCCCTGCCCCGTGGCCTGTTCCTCACGTCGGGTTCCGGAGATTCCACGAAGTTCGAACGCATCGGGCCCGATCTGCGCTTCGATCAGACCGCGAAGCTGCTCGACATCGTCGACGCACTCCGAGCGCGGCGGCTCACCGTGTCAGCAGCCGCACGGAAGATCGAAACCGAAGTGCACGCGGCACCGCCACGCTGGCCCGGCTGGCTCTCCCACCTCGGCGCCGTGCCCATCGGCATCGGACTGTGTCTGCTGCTCGAACCCGGACTGGTCAATCTGGCCTTCGCCGCCTTCGGTTCGCTCATCGTCGCCGGCGTCCTCGCCCTCAACGGTCGCTGGCCCAATCTCAATCCGCTGCTGCCTGTGAGCTCTGCGTTCCTCATCTCCGTCATCGTGCTCATCGGCTACCAGCTGGGCTGGCTCGAGAGTCCCCTGCGCACGATCATCGCCACTCTCGCGCTGCTGCTGCCCGGCAGCGCCGTGGTCACAGGGCTGACGGAGATCTCAGCCGGAGCACTCTCGGCCGGCAGTTCACGCCTCGTCTCAGCCACGGTGCAGCTGGCGATGTTCATCGCGGGCGTTGCCGGTGCGGCCGCAATCACCGGCACCGGAGCCGAGGCAATGAGGAATACTCGACTGGCGGATTCGACCTGGCAGCTCTCGGCCCTCGGCGTCCTGGCTGCCACCATCGGGCTGATGATCTACTTCTACACCCCGCTCGAGCACACGGTGCCGATCGTTCTCACGATCGCTGCGGCCGCGCTGGCGCAGCTCGGCCTCGGTGCACAGTTCGGCGCCACAGTGGGTGGTCTCGCCGGGGCGCTGACCGCCTCCTTGGTAGCCGTCCTCCTCTCCCGTCTGCCGCGGGGACCGATCTGGCGTATCAGCTTCGTCCCCGCGTTCCTCATCGTCGCGCCCGGTTCATTCGGTTTGCTCAACGCCTCGCAACTCGAGTTCGGCGAGGGCAGCGGAGTGGCGGGCGGTCTGCTCGCGGCAGGTGCGGCGTTCTTCTCGATTGCCATCGGCACCGTCATCGGTGCGGCGGTCGCCCACGCAGTCGAACCCAAGGACGAGATCGTCGCCTGATCCTGCCAACTGCTGGCTGCTGGCTGCTGGCTGCTGCGGAATTCAGCTCTTCGGGGCAGTGAATGAGGCTTCGTAGTCCTGCCGCTGATTCTTACGCGCTTCGAGCTGATTGGGCACCAGCGCAGCGAAGATCCGGTCTCGGATCGGCAAGGGCAGAAGATTGACGACCTTGACGCCGGGGCCGATGAATCCGGGAACCGTGACCTCGAACCGCGGTCGTGCGGCAGCCTTGACAACGGCGCGGGCCACCTCGGCGGGGGTGAGCAGTTTTGCCGCCCCGCTCGACGTTCCGGCCGCCAGTGCCGTGTCGACGACCCCGGGCATAATCGATGTGACCCGCACACCGGTGCCGCGCAGCTCCGCGCGGATGGCCTTGAGGTAGCCGAGCACACCGTGCTTCGTCGCGGCATAGGTCGCCTCACCCGGGGTCGGCAGAATAGAGCCCGCCGAAGCGACGGTGATGAGCTGACCGCGTCGGCGCGCGACCATGGCTGGCGCGGCAGCCTTGATCCCATTGATCACACCGAGCAGGTTGACGTCGACCTGCGCCCGAGCTGCGGAGTGCGGTTCCTGTGCGAAGGGACCGACCCACATCAGGCCCGCATTGTTGACGAAGATGTCGATGGGTCCCAGGTCATGGGCCACCTCGCTGAGGAACGCGCTCACACAGTCCGGATCCGTGACGTCGAGCCGGTAGGCGAGCACACCCAGTTCTGCACCGGTGGCCTGGGCCTGAACGAGGTCGAGGTCGCCGATCGACACCTTCGCCCCGGCCGCGGTGAGCTCGGCGGCAATCTCTCTCCCGATGCCACGGGCTCCGCCGGTGATAGCCACAACCTGACCTGCCAATGTTGTCGTCCGGCTCATGCCGCCACCTTTCCTCTGCGCATCTCGCGCTCAAGCTCCAAGAGATAGTGATCGAAGTCGACCTGCATCGTGTGCCGGGGCGAATCGTAGAACTGCCGTTTGTTTCGGCGGTCGTCTTCATGCATCTGCCGGGTCATGTCCCGGCGGCTCGGCAGTTCATAGTCCCCGGTCAGCGTCTTGACTGCCAGCTTGGACTGAGCCTCGGCCAGGGGCATGATCGCACCGACCGGCTGGAGCAGGCCGATGAAGAACAGCCCGGGGCGGTCGGGGTGGGCCATGCGCTTGAACAGCGGCAGATCATTGCCCTCTGCGGAGATCAGGTCCGGATCGAAGAACGGAAAATTCACCCGATATCCCGTCGCCCACACAATGAGGTCGGCCGGAGCCTCACTTCCATCGGTGAAGAACACACGATCCCCCTCGAGTCGTTCGATGCCCGGTCGCACCGTGATCGCACCCTCGTCGAGGCGGTCCCTGATCGCATCCGACTGCACCGGATGCGATTGGCCGGGCGTGTGCTCCGGGGTGGGCAGGCCGTATCTGCGCAGTCCCCCGGAGAGCATCGCGGCGATGCGCAGCCGTGCCGCTGTGGCCCACCAGGGAACCCAGCCCGGCAGTGCGATCTGGTCTGCCGCCTTGCCGAAGATGGTCTTCTTCATCACCCACTGTCCGCGACGGATGGAGAGGTTGACGCTCTGCGCCCGGTAGGAGCCCTCGACGGCGATGTCCATCGCGGAGTTGCCGGCGCCGACGACCACGACGTCGCGGTTCTCGAGCTGTTCGCCGCTGCGGTAGTCGTGGGCGTGGATCTGCCCGCCGTCGAAGTGACCGGGGTAGCCGGGGTCGGGCCAGCGGGCATCCCAGTGGTGGCCGTTGGCGACCATCACTGCGTCATAACGGCGAGTCTCGTACTCTGCCGTGTCGCTGTTGGCAGAAGATTCGGCGGAGGAACCTGTCGGGCGGATGTCGACATCCCAACCGCCGTTCTCGCCTCGGCGGACATGGGTCACCTCGGTGTTGAAGGTGATGGTGTGGCCGAATCCGAAGTGGTCGACGTAATCGCGGAAATAGGCGTAGACCTGATCGTGGCTGGCGTAGTTCGGGTAGTCAGCCGGCATCGGGAAATCGGAGAAGGCCATGCGCGGGCACGAGGTGTTGATCTGCAGGGTCTCGTAGCAGGCGCTGACGCCATTGGGGTTGTCGAAGAGCCAGTTGCCACCGAATTCGCTGCCCTTTTCAAAGCAGTCGAACGGAACGCCCGCGGTGCAGAGGGCTTTGGCTGCGGCGAGGCCCGAGGCTCCGGCTCCGATCACGCAGACCCGCGGCAGTGCGGGGTTCGGCGGGATGGGCGCGGTCACTTTCGGAGCACGATGCTCCTGCTTGACATTGTAAGGCATGTCACAATACTGCCATTGAAAATCAAAATTTTCACTACACTGGAGAAATGAATGATCATTCCTCCGGCGCAGCCTCGGCGGGACTGTGGCGTGGAACCTCACGCGCCGACCGTGACGGAGAACGTCGTGAGCGTCTCCTCGAGGCCGCCCTCGAACTGTACGGAACGCTTGGTTTCCGTGCGACCTCGATCCAGGCCCTGTGTCAGGAGTCCGGGGTCTCGAGTCGGTCCTTCTACGATCTCTTCCCCGCTCACAGATCGGGTTCAGTGCGAGAGTCGGGGGCAGTGCGGGAGTCGATCACTGCGCAGGAGTCGCTGCTCGAACAGCTCTACGCCGTCCTCAACGAGGAGATCGTCGATGCTCTGACGACGCTGACGATCCCGGCCGGCGCGAGTCTCGTCGAGGCCACCGTCAACGTCGTCTCCGCCGCGCTGATGCCGATGCTCGGTGATGAGCGCAAGGCTCGCGTCCTCGAGGTCGAGGCCGTCGGCGTCAATGAATCGCTCGAAGCGCGGCGGCGGGAGACGATGCGCATCCTCGCAGCCGCCGTCGATGCCGCATTCGTGCGCGTTCACACCACCTACGAGCTGCCGGAGATTCCCGCGCTGCAGAAGCCGGACGAGCTCGGGTTCACCAGCCTCATCCTCGTCGGAGGCATCACCGAGGCACTTGTCCAGCGGGTGCAGACACCGGCTGCGGACCGTACCTCGACAAGCGAATTCCTCACCCGCATCGCCGAGGTGGCCCTCCGCGCCTATGGCGTGTCCCCGACGAGCGAGGAATGACTCGATGGCGTCGCAATCGCAGATGGGGCGGGGAGCAGGAGTGGCTATCCTGGCCATCGTCGTGGCGCAGTGGTTCGGAACGTCGCTGTGGTTCAGCCCCAGCGGTGCCGTCGACGGCCTCTCCGCCTGGCTGGGTTCGACGCCGGCTCAGTTCGGGTGGCTGATCGCGGCCACCCAGATCGGGTTCATCGTCGGAACGCTGCTGAGCGCGGCGACCGGGATCGCCGATCGGTTCCCGCCCGAGCGGATCTTCATTCTCTCCAGCCTCTTCGGTGCTGGACTGAACTTCGTGTGGACGCTAGGTCCTTCTGACCTCGTCCTCGTGTGGATCTCTCGCTTCGCCGTCGGCGTGAGCCTCGCGGGTATCTACCCGATGGGGATGAAGATGATCGTCAAACGGGCGCAGGCGAAGTCCGCGCAGGCTCTGGCCTGGCTCGTGGCCATGCTCACCCTGGGCACCGCGATGCCACAGTTCCTGTCAGCCGTCGGCGCCGCCCTGCCCTGGGAGTCGATCATGTGGGGCTCCTCCGCACTGGCGGTGCTGGGAGCCGTGCTCGTGGCAACGATCTCCGGGCCCCGAGCGGCTCGGTCACATGCGTCCGATGCGACTTCCGGGCCCTCGAAGTCCGTCGGAAGTCCAGCGCTGCGGAGACTGTTCCGGGACAGGATGTTTCGCGCCGCCGTCTTCGGATACGTGGGCCACATGTGGGAGCTCTACGCCTTCTGGGCAGTCGTGCCCACACTCGTCATCGCGGCTTTGGCCGACGCGGACGGCCCGACGGGGTTTGCGACAACGAGTTTCCTCGTCATCGCCGCCGGGGTCCTGGGATGTGTGCTCGGCGGAATCATCAGCCGCAGGACCGGCAGTGCAGCGGTCGCCGCAACGGCCCTGGCTGGGTCGGGACTGATGTGCCTGATCTACCCTCTGCTGCCTGACATCGGCCCGCTCCTCATTGCGGCTCTCATGCTCTGGGGTCTCCTTGTCATCGCAGACTCTCCCCAGTTCTCGGATCTCGCTGCCCGTTACGCTCCCGCAGAGCTGACGGGAACGGGGCTGACGGTGATGAATTCGCTCGGCTTCGCCGTCAGCGTCATCAGCATCGTCATCCTGCAGAGCCTCATCGCCGTAATCGGAGTGGCCGCCGTCTGGCTGCTCCTGCCGGGGCCGATCCTCGGCCTGATCGCGATGCGCCCGCTCCTGGTCAGGCGAAAGGCGACGAGGCTCGATCGAGACGGGTGACCTCGTCATCTGTGAGCGTGATCTCCGGAGCGGCCATCAGTGCATCGAGCTGCTCGGGTGTGCGCGCCGAGACGATCGGGGCGCTTGCACCTTTGGCCAGCAGCCAGGCGAGCGCAATGGTTGCCGGTGCCACGTCGTGGGCTTTGGCCACAGCGACCAGCTCTTCGACGACCTTGAGCCCCTCAGTGCTGAAGTAGCCCTGCACCATGCCACCGCGGCTGGCTCCCTCGAGGTCTTCTTCGGTGCGGTATTTTCCGGTCAGGAATCCGGCGGCGAGACTGAAGTAGCTGAAGACGCCGAGGTTGTGCTCGCGTGCCAGTGGCGCCAGCTGCGTTTCGTATTCCTTCCGGAAGACCAGGCTGTACTGGGGCTGGATCGCCACCGGCTTGGCCAGGTTCTCCGCCTCGGCCACGGCCAACCATTCGGCGAGGCGGTCTGGGGAGTAGTTGGACACGGCGATGTGCTTGGCCTTACCGGCACGCACGATCTCATCGAAGACCCGGGCCACCTCGGCGATGGGGGTCACCTCATCATCTCGGTGCGCGTAGTAGAGGTCGACATGATCGGTCTGCAGGCGCTGAAGGGATGCGTCGATGGCGGTGCGGATGTAATCGGGATTCTGCGTCTTGTGATCCGGGTGGTCTCCGACCTTGGTGGCGATGACGACCGTATCGCGGTTGCAGCGGGCGGCGAGCCAGGTGCCGATGATGGTCTCGGATTCGCGGCCGGTGTTGCCGGGAACCCACGCCGGGTAGGACTCTGCGGTGTCGAGGAAGTTGCCTCCAGCGGCGACGAACGCGTCGAGGACGGCGTGGGATCCGGCCTCGTCAGCGGTCCAGCCGAAGGTGTTCGTGCCCAGGTTGATGGGGAAGATGGAAAGGTCTGTGCCGGGAATCGCTACCTGCTGCGTCATGATGCTCCTGTGTCGACTCGAGGTTCGTGGTCGGTTCACGCGTGGTTCGCGCGTGGTCTTTCACCTGGCATAACGACAGTCCCGGCGGTGAAAATTCCGCTGGCCGGGCCACCTCGGCGATGGAGGTCCTTCGCTATTTGAGGAGTCGGTCCATTCTGCGGTCGCTGAGCTTCTTGCCTCCGGTCTGGCAGCCGGGGCAGTACTGCAGCGACTTATCGGCATAGGAGACCTCGGCGATGGTCGACCCGCACACCGGACAGGTCTGACCGGCGCGGCCATGGACGCAGAACGTACGTTTCTTCGCCGCCTTGACCTTCGCCGGTGGCAGATCGAAGAGGGCCTCGCGGGCCTGGCCAAGCACTTCGCGAATCGTCTCCAGGAGTGCCGGGGCATCGACCCGATTGGCTGGGGCGAATGGGGAGAGTTGTGCGGTGTGGAGGATCTCGTCGGAGTAGGCGTTGCCGATGCCGGCGATGAGGTTCTGATCTCCGAGCACGGTCTTGATCCGTGCCGTCGAACCGGCCAGCGCCGCAGTGAACTCTTCGACTCCGATGGACAGGGCATCGGGTCCGGCGTTGGCGATGGCGGACACCTCGGCGCGGTCGGTCACGAGGGAGACCGCGGCGTTCTTCTTCGTTCCCGCTTCGCTGATGTCGAATCCGGCACCGGAGGCCAAGTGTCGAATCCGGCACCGGAGGCCAAGTGGATGCGCAGAGCCAAGGGCCCCTTGCCCATCCTCACCGGACCGCTGGGCACCTGATCGTGCCAGACCAACCAGCCGGCACGGGCGAACCGGCAGACCAGTTCGAGCCCGTCGAGCTCGATGACGAGGGCCTTGCCCACCCGGGAGGCCCCACTGATCTCGAGCCCGCTGATCGCCGCCAGCGGCGGATCCGCCGTCTTGAGGATGCTCAGCTCGCCGATATCGGTCCGGGAGATGAAATCCCCGACGATGTGCGAGCGCAGGAAATTCACGAGTGCATCGACTTCGGGCAATTCCGGCATGGAACCAGTATGCGCCCTTGCACACACAGTGGCACTGCCGCCGTGGATACCGCCCTTGTGAGTTCCCTGAACGAGGGCTAACGTGGACAGACCACGTGAGAGCGTGCTGCACCAGCAATTCGACCACTTCATAAGGAGGGTGACGATGGCTGAGAATGTCGCTCAGAAACTCATCGGCTCACATCTGGAATCCGGGACGCTTGAGCCCGGTAACGAGATCGGAGTCCGCATCGATCAGACGCTGACTCAGGACGCGACGGGAACGCTGGTCATGCTCGAGCTCGAAGCGCTGGGCATCGACCGGATCCGCACGGAGACATCTGTCCAGTACGTCGACCACAACCTTCTGCAGACCGATGAGAAGAATCCAGAGGACCATATATTCCTGCGTTCTGCCGCGCAGCGATTCGGCCTGTGGTTCTCCCCCGCTGGCAACGGCGTCTCCCACCCGGTCCACCAATCGCGGTTCGGCACGCCCGGTGCCACTCTCATCGGCTCCGACTCTCACACCTGCGCGGCCGGGGCCTTGGGAATGTTGGCCATCGGCGTCGGCGGTCTCGAGATCGCAATCTCCATGGTGGGTGAACCGCTTTACATCAGCGCACCCCAGATCATGGGCGTCGAACTCACCGGCACACTGCCCCCGTGGGTCTCGGCCAAGGACGTCATCCTCGAGATGCTGCGCCGTCACGGCGTCAAAGGCGGAGTCGGCAAGATCATCGAGTACCACGGTGAGGGACTCAAGGACCTGACCGCGATGGACCGCCACGTGATTGCGAATATGGGTGCCGAACTCGGTGCCACGGCCACGGTCTTCCCTGCCGACGACGCGGTCCGAGACTTCCTCGAAGCCAGCGACCGGGGAGAGGACTTCACCCGGATCGAAGCCGATGAGGGCGCGCAGTACGATCTCCACGATTCCATCGACCTCTCACAGCTCGAACCGCTCATCGCTGCTCCTTCGTCACCGGGCAATGTCCGCCCCGTACGCGAAGCCGCTGGTGAGGACGTCTTCCAGGTCGTCATCGGCTCTTCGGCGAACCCGGGGCTGCGGGATTTCGCGGTCGTCGCCGAGACACTCGAGGGCCGCCACATCCACGAGCAGATCTCACTCGACGTCAACCCGACATCGCGGGAGATCCTCGCCGACCTCATCGCTGGCGGATGGTTGACCTCGCTGGTCGGGTCGGGTGCTCGCATCCACCAATCCGGTTGCATGGGGTGCATCGGCATGGGACAGGCCCCGGCCGTGGGGCGCAACAGCCTGCGCACAATGCCGCGGAACTTCCCCGGCCGCTCGGGCACCGACGAGGACGCCGTGTGGCTGTGTTCGCCGGAGACTGCCGTGGCCGCCGCGCTGACGGGCAGGATCACTGACCCACGCGAGCTCGGCATCGATTACCCCCAGGTCAGACTCCCGGAGAAGTTCTCCGCCAATCGGTCGATGCTGGTCCCCCCGCTTCCGCTCGAAGAGGCGCGGCAGGTCGAGCTGGTCAAAGGATCGAACATCTCCTCACTGCCTGACTTCGAACCGCTGCCCGGGGACATCGATCTCGAGATCATGCTCAAGGTCGGTGACAACGTCTCCACTGACGAGATCATGCCCGCCGGTTCCCGGGTTCTGCCCTATCGCAGCAACATTCCCAAAATCTCCGAGTTCGTCTACATCCAGGTCGATGACACCTACGCCACTCGTGCGGCCGAGCACGAAGGCGGGCATGCCATCATCGGTGGGGAGAACTACGGTCAGGGCTCATCCCGTGAGCATGCCGTGATCGCTCCCCGCTACCTGGGCCTGCGAGTCGTCGTCGCGAAATCGCTGGCCCGCATCCACTGGCAGAACCTCGCGAACTTCGGGGTTCTCGCACTCGAATTCTCCGATGAGAACGACTACGAGAACCTGTCCCAAGGGGATGTCCTCGAGTTCCGCGGTCTGCGCGATGAGTTGGCCGCCGGCAAGACCGTGAGCGCCGAGGTAGGCGGACGACAGTTCGAGTTCCGCCATACACTCTCGCCTCGGCAGGTCGACATGGTCCTCGCCGGAGGTCGCATCGCCCAACGTGCCCAGCAGGAGGCGGCCGAGAGGCGCTGAGGGGTCGGCTCGAGTCCACCCGTGATCAGGGCTCGGCGAGGAAGCCGCGCAGCAATGCGGCCGTGCCGTCAAGATGCTCGGCCATGGCTGTGCGGGCCGCGGCGGCGTCTCCGGCGAGGATCGCATTGTGGATCCGCTGGTGCTGTTCGTGCGAATGAGCCAGGTTGGGTTCGATCATGGGGATCCGTTCGAGCAGTTTGTTCGCCCGGGTTCGGCTTTCGACCATCGAGCGCACCAGGCTCGGAGACCCTGTCACCTGCGCCCAGGTCAGGTGCAGCTGGGAGTCCAAGCGCCGGTACTCGGCCAGGTTCGACTGCCGACTCGTATCCATGGCCTCCGCCAGCTGACCTCGTTGGCGCGCGGTGAGATCCTGCCCGGCAGCCACCTCGGCGACTCCCATTTCGATGACTCGGCGCCAGGCCAGTGTATCTTCGACCTCGACCGCAGAGAACCCTGCGTCATCGCCATGAGCCGGGCTGTGAGCCCAGCCCCCTGCAGGAGTGCGGGAGACGAAGGTTCCGCCACCACGGCCTCGGCGGACGTTGACCCAGCCGGCGGTCTGCAGTTCCGAGATCGCCTCCCTCAAGGTCGCCCGGGAGACCCTCAGCTGCTCCGCAAGTTCACGTTCGGGCGGGAAGCGCTGACCAGGCGGAATGATCCCGAGGCGGATGATCTGGAGCAGACACTCGATCGTCTCCTCGAAGATGTTGCCCGAGCGAGCAGGGGCGATCGCCCGCAACGCCGTCACCTGGCTGCCGGTCTGCCTGCCCGCAGCTGGGGTACTCGCCATCAAACCATCGTCACTCACAGCGGGGTCGTGTAGGCGTTGGACAGTCCCCCGTCGACGGTGAACGACTGTGCTGTGACGAAGGAAGCATCGTCACTGGCCAGGAACGCCACAGCCGCGGCCATCTCGTCGGCCTCGGCGAAGCGTCCCATCGGCACGTGCACCAGACGCCTGGCTGCCATCTCCGGGTCCTTGGCGAAGAGTTCGCGCAGCAGCTCGGTGTTGACCGGTCCAGGGCACAGGGCGTTGACGCGGATGCCTTCCTGTGCGAACTCCACGCCGAGTTCTCGTGACATGGCCAGCACCCCGCCCTTCGACGCGGTGTAGGAGATCTGGGAGGTCGCCGATCCCATCAGCGCCACGAATGAGGCCGTGTTGATGATCGAGCCGCTCCCCTGCTTGCGCATGTGCTTCAACGCCGCCTTCGAGCACAGGTACACCGAAGTCAGGTTGATGTCTTGGACCTTGCGCCACACATCGAGACCGGTCTCCGTGATCGAGGCGTCGGCCGGTGGGGAGACTCCCGCATTGTTGAAAGCGACATCCACGCTGCCGTAGGTGTCGAAGGTAGTCTGGAACAGCTTGCCCACCTGGTCCGGATCGGTGACGTCGGTGGACAAGAAGAGGCCCCCGACCGCCTCGGCGGCGGCCGTTCCTGAGTCTGTGTTGGTGTCGGCGATGACGACGTTCGCCCCTTCGGAGGCGAGACGTTTTGCGGTGGCCAGCCCGATGCCGCTGCCCCCTCCGGTGACGACTGCGGTGCGCCCCGGGAGGCGGCGGCAGATGATCTGCTCTGCTGTCTCGTTCATGGTGTGTCCTTTGCCCGTTGGTGGTGGTGCTCGTGGGGAGGGTGAGTCTGCTCAGTCCGTGGCGATGAAGAGGTTCTTCGTCTCGGTGAATGAGTCCATCGCGTGGGGGCCGAGTTCGCGGCCGATGCCGGAGCGTTTGAACCCGCCGAACGGGGTCGAATAGCGCACCGCGGAATGGGAGTTCAGCGACAGCGCCCCCGAGTCGACACCGCGGGCGACCCGCAGTCCGCGGCCCACATCACGGGTCCAGATCGAGCCAGAGAGGCCATAAGGCGAATCGTTGGCCATGCTGATCGCCTCGGCTTCGTCACTGAAGCGCTGCACACTCACAACGGGCCCGAACACCTCTTCGGTGACGATGCGATCACGCGATGTTTTCGGGAGCACGACCGTCGGCGCCATCCAGTAGCCGGCACCGGTCGGGGCGCTGCCGGTGAACGCGATGTCGACGCCGTCGAGGAATCCGGCCACGCTCTCGTGGTGGCTCTTCGAGATGAGCGGGCCCATCTCTGCCTCCTCGAGGCTGGGATCGGTGACGACGACTCCGGAGACCGCGGGTTCGAGGAGTTCCATGAAACGGTCGAAGACGGAGTCGTGGACGAGGATGCGCGAGCGGGCGCAGCAGTCCTGGCCGGCATTGTCGAAGACCCCGTAGGGTGCGGTGGCCGCTGCGAGTTCGAGGTCGGCGTCGTCGAATACGATGTTCGCGGATTTGCCGCCGAGTTCCAGCGTTGTGCGTTTCATCGTCTTCGCTGCGTCGACCATGATCTTCTCACCCACCGCGGTCGATCCGGTGAACACGATCTTCGCGACCCTCGGATCATCCGTGAAGGTCTGACCGACAATGGAACCTTTGCCGGGGATGACTTGGAAGACATCGGCGGGAATCCCTGCCTGCTGGGCCAGTTCGCCGAGGCGGATCGCCGTCAGCGGGGTCAGCTCGGCAGGTTTGAGGACCACAGTGTTTCCCGCGGCGAGCGCGGGCACGAAACCCCATCCGGCGATGGGCATCGGGAAATTCCACGGCACGATGATGCCGACGACACCGAGTGGTTCGTTGAACGTGATGTTGACTCCCCCTGCCACGGGAATCTGGTCGCCGAGGTGGCGCTCGACTCCGCCGGCGAAGTAGTTGAGGACGTCGCGGACGTTTCCGGCCTCGCCCCGGGCGTTGCCGATCGTGTGCCCGGCCTCTGCAACCTCAAGCGCGGCCAAATTGTCGATGTCGGCGTCGACGGCGCGAGCGAAGGCACGCAGCAACTCGGCCCGTTCGGCCGGTGCTGTGGCCCGCCACCGTGTGAAAGCGTCGGCGGACCGGCCGATCGCATCCTTCGTCGCCTCGGCGCTGTGAGCGTCGACCGAGGTGATGAGTGCCTCTGTCGCGGGGTTGATCACTTCGGTCATCGCTGAGCCTCCGCATTCGTCTGGGGTGTCGTGGGCGTCGTGGGCGTCGTAGCTGGCGTGGTGTTCGGTGGTGCTGTGCTCGCGCGTCGGGCCGCGGCTTCGACGAGGCCGGTGAACAGGCGCAGATCGTCCAGCGTCTCCTCCGGATGCCATTGGACCGCGAGCATCGAACCGTCTGGTGTCTCCAGGGCTTCGATGCAGCCGTCGTCGGAGCGTGCGCTCACGATCAGTCCCTCACCTGGGCGGTCGATGGCCTGGTGATGATGGCACCGGACTGTGGTCCCGTCTCCGATCAGGCCGGACACGGCGGTACCTAGTGCGGTTCGCACTGCCACCTCGGCGAATTCGTCCTTCTTCGGTGCCTCGTGAGCGTCGTAGCCGTCGAGGTCGGGCAGGTGCTGGTGCAGGGTTCCGCCGTGAACGGTGTTGACGATCTGGGCTCCGCGGCAGATCGCGAAGACCGGTACATTCGCGGTGCGGGCGTGACGGTACAGGGTGGTTTCGAAGGAGTCGCGACGCGTGTTCGCCACCTGGGTGCGGGGGTCTCGCTGCGCCTCGTAGAGGGCGGGATCGACATCATCGCCTCCGGTGAGGATGATGCCGTCGAGCTCGGCCACCTCGGCGAGGCTCCAGGGATCTTCCGGAGGCAGGAGCACGACGCGGCCACCGGCCCGAGTCGCGGCAGTGACGTAGACGCTGGGCAGGAAGGCCGCGTCTCGGTCCCAAACCCCGAATTGTCCGCGCCCGTAGTAGGTGGGCAGTCCGATGAGCGGGCGACGCGTCGCAGGATCAAGGACCGGGTCAGAGACGCTCGAAGCCACGCCGGACCTCCCAATCGGTGACTGCAGCGTCGAAGGCTGCCATCTCAACACGGCCCGCATGGCTGTAGTGGTTCACGACCTCGTCGCCGAAGGCATGGCGAGCGACGTCGGAGGATTCGAAGGCCGCGACGGCGTCGTGGAGGCGACGCGGAATGTTGGGCACGTCCTGGGTGTAGGCGTTGCCGGCGAGCGCTTCGGGCAGGTCGAGTTTGTTCTCGAGTCCGTGGATTCCGGCGGCGATGAGTGCTGCACTCGCAAGGTAGGGGTTGGCGTCTGCGCCGGGCACGCGCTGCTCGAAGCGCAGTGCCGGACCGTGGCCGACGATGCGCACGGCACACGTTCGGTTGTCCCATCCCCAGCCGACGGCGGTGGGGGCGAAGGAGCCCTCGGCGAAGCGCTTATAGGAGTTGATGTTCGGTGCGTAGAGGTAGGTGAAGTCATGCTGGGTGGCGACGACTCCGGCGACGAAGTGCTTCATCGTCTCTGACATCTCGGTGCCGTGGCCGGTGGGGAATACCGGTGTGCCCGCGGTGTCACTGAGGCTCATATGGATGTGGCATGAGCTGCCTTCACGGTCATTGGGTTTGGCCATGAAGGTCACCGACTTGCCCTCTTGATCTGCGATCTCCTTCGCGCCGAGCTTGTAGACGACATGATTGTCGCAGGTGGCGAGCATGTCGGTATAGCGGAATCCGACCTCGAGCTGGCCGAGGTTGCATTCGCCCTTGGCGCTTTCGGTGTAGAGGCCGGCTCCGTCCATCTCGTTGCGCAGACGGCGCAGATAGCCTTCGACCTGTCCTGTGCCGAAAAGGGAGTAGTCGATATTGTAGGTGCTGGCGGCTTCGAGGTTGCGGTAGTCGTTGGCCATGGCTTCCCGGTAGCCGGTGTTGTAAAGGGCGAATTCGAGTTCGGTGGCGCCGATGGGCGAATAGCCCAAATTCTCAAGTCGCTCCAATTGTGCTTTGAGGACCTGTCGTGGGGAGACGGTCAGCGGTGAGCCGTCGACGAAGGCCAGGTCGCACTGGACCATCACCGTCGCCGGGTGCCAAGGGATGCGACGCAGAGTCGAATAGTCGGGGACGAACATGAGATCGCCGTAGCCGCGTTCCCAAGAGGTGAGTTCGTACCCGTCGATGGTGTTCATCTCAACATCGGCAGCCATGAGATAGTTGCAGCCTTCGGTGCCGTTGTCCATCACCTCGTCGAGGAAGAATCGGCCCGTGATTCTCTTCCCCTGAAGGCGACCCTGCATGTCCGTGGCGGCGACGAGCACAGTGTCGACGCGGCCGGCGGCGATCTCGGCCTGCAGCTGCTCCAGGGTCATATCTGATGAAGTCACGCTCATGGTTCCTCTTCTCGGTAGCCCACCTTCGCGATGTGTACGCATCTTTGCGATGGACTGCATCCCGGTGGTGGTCACGCATCGTTGCGGTGGTCGTGCCTTGCGGCAGTTCAGGAAGACTCTCCCATTTAAGGTATGCCACCGAACCATTCATGCGCAATACATGAGGGAAAATTGATGACAGCGCGGCCTTGCGGTCTGAACAAATACCTATTGACAAACCATTTGCACGGTGACAGGCTCAACGTCAGAACAGAGTTGTGAACTGCATCACGCACTATTTTCGTGACTGCCGCACGCGTTCCACAGTCACGTTCCACAAGGACGCGCACGCTTGGGTCTCGGCATCTGCACCCGATAGACAACGGCCAGATTCCGACGACGCCGGTAGGTCAGCGACGACCGCTCCGGGTCGCAGATCTGGGCCATATGGGTTTGGCCCGCGGAAGCAATCATTTCGAGAAGAACGGTGTTCTCCATGAGCAATGAAGCCCCTCCACCCATTGACCCGACATCCGGGGCGGCTCCCGGGCCGACGCCTCCCGATGGCACCGGCGCTCAGGGAGGTGCGGCCCCGGCCCTCAGCGCTGACGAAGCCAGTCTTGCCGAGCTGGGGTACAAGCAGGAACTCAAGCGCGGCATGTCGGGCTTCGGCAACTTCGCGGTCTCCTTCTCCATCATCTCGATCCTCGCCGGCTGCATCACCTCCTACAGCATTGCGCTGGGTTCGGGCGGGCCGGCCGCAATCACGATCGGATGGCCGCTGGTCGGCATCTTCGTCCTCTGCGTGGCCCTGGCCATGGCTGAAGTCTGCTCCAAATACCCGACGGCGGGTGGACTCTATTTCTGGGCCGGGCGTCTGGCCAAACGCAACAAACGACATTGGGCCTGGTATGTCGGATGGTTCAACTTCCTCGGCGAGGTAGCTGTCACCGCTGCTATCGACTACGGTGCGGCGACGACCATGATGGCCTTCGCGGCACTGACTTTCGGCGTGGTGCCCACCGCGTTGAACACCTTCATCCTGTTCCTCGTCATCATCACCTTGCACGGTCTGCTCAACACCTTCGGCGTCAACCTGGTCAACCTGCTCTCCGGCGTCTCCGCCTGGTGGCACATCGTCGGTGTGCTCGTCATCGTCGCCGCCCTGTGGATCATGCCCACGAAACATCAGTCGTTCAGTTGGACCATGACGGCGTGGCACAACGAAACCGGGTTTACGTTCATGCCGTTCGTCTTCCTCATGGGTCTGCTCATGGCGCAGTACACGTACACCGGGTATGACGCTTCGGCACACGTGGCGGAGGAGACGAAGAACGCTTCCACTGCCGCTCCCAAAGGCATCGTGATGAGCGTCCTGATCTCGATCATCGGCGGCTGGATCCTGCTGTACTCGATCACGGCCGCAATTCAGGACGGTTCCGAAGCCGGACTGACCGCGCTCAACGCCACCGCGACCGGCCTGCCGCCTGCGCAGGTGTTCCTCGATGCCTTGAACAACCCGACGATGGCGAAATTCCTGCTCTTCATCGTCTGCGGTGCCCAGTTCTTCTGCGGCATGGCATCGGTGACGGCGAATTCGCGGATGAGCTACGCGTTCTCCCGTGACGATGCGATCCCGGGATCCAAGTACTGGAAGAAGGTCAACCCTCGCACCGGAACACCAACCAACTCGATCTGGCTGTGCATCGTGCTGTCCTCGATTCTGACCGTGCCGGCGCTGTTCAATGAGACCGCCTACCTGGCGGTGACGAGCGTGGCGGTGATCGGGCTCTACATCGCCTACGTTGCACCCGTTCTGCTGCGCCGGCTCAAGGGCAAAGGATTCAAGGCCGGCCCTTGGAATCTGGGACGGTGGAGCGCAGTCATCGGGTGGGTCGCTGTCGTCTGGGTGATCTTGATCTGCATCCTCTTCGTGCTGCCACCCACCCTGCCGATCACGATCTCGACCTTCAACTACTCCCCCATCGCTGTCCTCGGGGTGCTCGTCATCAGCGTCGTACTTTGGTACGCCCGGGGCAAGAAGCACTTCATGCAGCATCTCGACAAGGAGCAGCTGGCCATCGATGAGAAGAAGCTTCTCGACGAGATCGACGACTGAGCTCGCACACACAAGAAAGCAACCCTCCAGGCGCTGACCACTCCAAAGCGGAGTTGTCCAGCGCCCGGAGGGTTGCTGAGTTCTCAAAGAAGGACGGCAGCGGCCTCAGCGCTGGGCTGATGCCGCTGCCGCCAGTCAGATCACGCGGTTTCGGACTTGTACTTGTCCTCGATTGCGCGGCCGACCTCTTCATCGATGTTGCGCCAGTACGCGAAGACGTTGGAGAGCACGGGCTCTTCAACACCGTCCTTCAGTGCACCGACGACGGTCTCGATGAGGCCCTGGCGCTCTTCTTCGGAGTAGACCTCACGAACCAGGGTGTGCGCCTGGCCGAAGTCGTCATCCTCGGCGTGCAGAGTGGCTGCGCTACGGACGAGGTCGCCGTCGGATTCCCACCGTGCCTCGACCTGAGTCTCTTCGGCCTGGTATGGGCGGCCGTAGGAATTCGGGGCATAGTTCGGAGCATCACCTGAATGGTGGTACTCCATCTGACCTTCCTTGTCATAGGAGTTGGTCTTGGTGATGGGCGCGTTGACCGGCAGCTGGTTGAAGTTCGTGCCGATGCGGTTGCGCTGCGCATCTGGGTAGGAGAAGACACGGCCCATGAGCATCTTGTCGGGCGAGATTCCGGTGCCCGGCACGGTGTTCGAGGGGCTGAACGCAGCCTGTTCGATCTGTGCGAAGTGGTTCGACGGGTTCTTGTTGAGCGTGAACTTACCGATCTCCATGAGCGGGTAGTCCTTCTTCGACCAGGTCTTAGTCAGGTCGAAGGGGTTGAACCGGTAGGTCTTGGCCTCTTCGTAGGGCATGATCTGGACGCTGACGGTCCAGGACGGGTAGTCGCCGCGCTCGATCGCGTCGAACAGATCGCGACGGTGGATGTCAGCGTCGTCACCGGCGAGCTTGCCGGCTTCCTCGTTGCTCATGTTCTCCACGCCCTGATCGGTGTGGAAGTGGTACTGGACCCAGAAACGTTCGCCGGCTTCGTTCGCCCACATGTAGGTGTGCGAGGAGTAGCCGTTCATGTTCCGCCAGGTCTTGGGCAGACCGCGGGGCCCCATGAGGTAGGCGACCTGGTGTGCCGACTCGGGCGAGAGCGACCAGAAGTCCCACTGCATGTTGTTGCTGCGCAGACCCGAATCAGGGGTGCGCTTCTGGGAGTGGATGAAGTCGGGGAATTTCATGGGGTCGCGGACGAAGAACACCGGGGTGTTGTTGCCCACCATGTCGAAGTTTCCGTCTTCGGTGTAGAACTTCAGTGCGAATCCGCGCACATCGCGCCATGAGTCGGGTGATCCGAGCTCACCAGCAACGGTGGAGAACCGTGCGAGCATCTCGGTCTTCTTGCCCTGCTGCAGGAACTTTGCGCGGGTGTACTTGGAGACGTCTGCGGTGATCTCAAGCTCACCGAAGGCACCGGAGCCCTTGGCATGGGGGCTGCGCTCGGGAACGCGTTCGCGGTCGAACCGAGCCAGCTTCTCAACGAGTGCGACGTCGTGGAGGAGGAGTGGGCCATCTGCTCCGACGCTCAGCGAATGCGCGTCGGACTCTCGAGCGGCACCCGACTCGGTCGTCGAGGGCTTCGTGCCGTCGAATCCTGGATGTTCATGATCAGCGTGTTTTGTCATAGCTTCTCCTTCAACCGATTGAGCGACGGGGGGTCATTCTTCCCGGTCCACTACATCCATCATAGGACGAGCAGCACGCATCAGCATGCTGATGCGAAAGGTCGACATCGACTCCCCTGATATCGAGTTCCTGGCAGCGGACAGAAAACTGTCGTCACCAATTTTCACGCTAGCCACGTCCCTCACAGTGTTCAACCAAGGCCACCCTCCCAAATATTCCAGACCGGCATTTCTGGTCTGACCACAGGTGGGAGTGTCTTCAGCCCTGCGCGGTCGCGGCGCTTCCGTCTCCGCCTGAACTGGATCCCCCACCGGCATCGCTGCCAGAGCCTGATCCAGAGCCTGAGCTGGAGCTTGATCCGCCGGAGCCGCTGGAGCTGCTGCCCTGTGAGTCGGAGCTGGATCCCGAAGCGTCACTCGAACTCGCGCTTCCCGAGGTGTCTGCGCCAGTGCTGCTGGAGCCGCTCGAGTCGGTGCTCGATCCCGAAGAGCTGTCACTGCTGCCGGTGTCTCCTGCCTGCTCGGTTCCCGTCTGATCAGCGGTCGCGGAACTGTCGGAACTGGCGGAGCCGCCGTCGCTTGCCGAGGTGGACTGCCCTTCGCTCGTCGTCGAGCTCTCGTTCCCGCTTCCCTGATTCGGGTTCTGGCCGGACTGGGAGGCCGACCCAGAGGAATCCGAGTTGGAGGTTGACCCGCCGTCCTGCGAGGTGCCGGACTCATCGCCGGAGCTCGAATTCCCCGTGACGGACCGCGAGATCTGCGAGGTGCCGGGCGAGATGTCGGCAGCGGTGAATGATTCGGCCATGACGACGGCGCCCAATCCGATTCCGAATGTCGCCACTCCAATGGCCACCGGGTAGAGCACCCGTTTGCGACGCAGCTTCTGCCACCATGACTTGGCGTCACTGCCTTCTGTCTCCGATTCAGCGGCTGCTGTATCGGCATCAGGCGAGCCGGAATCTGGCGCACCTGCGTCACTTCTGCCAGCGGCCGTTTTATCGCTCAGATGACCGAAGGTGCTGGTAGCCCGAAGAGCTCCTGAGGCCTGGTCGCCTACCGCGGCGGATCGCTGCGTCTTGGCGCCAGGCGATTTCGCCTTGACCGCTGGGGCGAGCTTCGAGCCGACTTCCTTGATCTTCTCTTTGCCCTTGTCGAGGCTGCTGGTGTAGAGCGTCACAGCTAGCCCGGTGATGATGCTCGCGACGCCCGCGCCGACGACGGTTCCGGCGACGCCCAACTGTCCGCCGATGACCGATGAGGTGGCCGCGGCCGCCGCACCGGCGAGAAGCTGGGTCGCTGAGACCCTGCCTTCGTTCTTCTCCTTCTTCTCGACCACGTCGTTCTTCGCCGTCGAGTCACCGTGATCAGCAGTGGCGTTCACGACCGTCGCGGTTGCGTCTGCAGCCGTCGCAGGTGTGCCGACGGCAGCTGTGTCCTCCTGCCTCATCCGAGTCGCCGACGCCGGCGACTCTTCGCGTCGGATGGGATTCGGCGGCATCACCGGTGTGGTCACATGCGGGGTCGTCGTCGGTGTCGAATGAGCATTCTCGGCGTGGGTGGCTGCAAGTTCTTCGGTGATTAGAGGCAGGGTCTGAGATGCCTGCACGATCATCTCGGAATCACCGACTCCGGAGGTTGATCTGTGGTGATCTTTTGCTGATCCGTCGTGATCGGACGCTGATCCGTCCTGCCCATTCAATCTGCTTGACTCATTCTGATTCGACCCCAAAGTTCCTCCGATGACTGGTCCCTGAGTCCAGTATCGTCCGTCGATTTCCGGAGTTCCTGACCCACCCCCGTAGAAGCTGGGACAACACTGTGAACAGGAAGTCACCCTAAGGGCCCTGACCTGCAACGATGATGGTCAATGTGACGCATGGGACATGCGCTTCGCATGATATTCGCAGGTCCGGATTCGGTGTCTGCGACGACCTGTGCCTCAGTGCAGGACGGCCACGCCGAGGTGGTCCGGAAGAACGTCCGATTCCTCGAACTCCAGCAACTGGAATCTCGGGTACCCGGGGACCGAATCCAAGGTCACTGCGAACAGCCCGGTGCCGGTGAATCGCGTCGACAGCTCCAGTCCACGCTGACCTGAGCCGAGCCTCTTGTTTATCTCGACCATAAGATTGAGCGCGAAGCACGGGGCGCCCAATCCGACGAGGGACACCTTCTGCTCACCACGGAATAGTGCGGGCTCGGCCGGCGTCACCGGGTGCCTGTGACCGTCGATCTCAAGGACCACCTCGGCGCCGGTGGGAAGAAAGGTGCGCGCCATGCCGGGCATAGGCGAGAACTCAGCCGGACGGTCCAGACGCGCGATGCTCAGGCGCCAGCGCCGAAGGGCCGGTGTCAGGACCTGCGAATCGGTGAGCGAGACGAGCTCGGTCGTCTCCCCCGCGCCATTGGCCCAGGGAACCGGTTCGAGGTCGTCGAATGAAGTGATCACGCGCATGTGATCACTGTAGTCGCGGCGCACCACTTGCCAAGTGAGCGCAGAGGACTAGCCTTGGAACGTGCGTTTTGCCCATAACGATCGGGTTGCGAACAGATACAGCGGAAACATCACCCATACAGAAGAGAGGCACGCCGGGGTTTCCTCCGCGTGATTCTCAAGTGCCCTGAACAGCAGTTCTCGTGTGTCTCTCCCCCGGCAATCGGAAGGGAAAAACATGTTCGGACCAGACAACGTCCGCAAGCGCTGGCGCCCAGACGAGATCACCGTGACGAAACCCGACGTCACGAAACGTGCCATCGGAGCAGCAGCGATCGGAAACGTCACCGAGTGGTACGACTTCGGCGTCTATGGCTACCTCGCCGTCGTCATCGAGGGCATCTTCCTCCCCAAGGACTCCGGCCCCATCGGCCATGTCATCGTGGCCGGGCTCTTTGCAGTCGCCTTCCTTGTCCGCCCGCTCGGCGGAATGTTCTTCGGCCCCTTGGCGGACAGGATCGGCCGCAACAAGGTCCTGGCGATGACGATGATCATGATGGCAGCCGGCACCTTCCTCATCGGCGTGATCCCTGACTATGCGACGATCGGTCTGTGGGCGCCTTTCCTTCTGCTTGCCTGCCGACTCCTGCAGGGATTCTCCACCGGCGGCGAGTACAGCAACGCGATGACGTTCATCGCCGAATACGCACCGGATCGGCGCCGAGGATTCCTCGGCAGCCTGCTCGAGGTCGGTACCTTCACCGGCTACGTCCTCGGCGCTCTGGTTGCCACAATCATGCAGGCCGTATCCACCACAGGCTTCCTGAAGACCTGGGGCTGGCGCATTCCCTTCTTCGTCGCCCTGCCGTTGGGTTTCGTCGGCGTCTACCTGCGGACGAAACTCGCCGACACCCCGGCATACAAAGAGATGGAGAAGCTCTCCGAACAGGAAGAATCCAGCAACCGCACGAAGGGCGAGTTCAAGAAGATCTTCGCGCTGTGGCCCAACCTTCTGGCCTGCTGCGGTCTGGTCCTGGCGTGGAACGTCACGAACTACATGTTGACCTCATTCATTCCCCTCTACTTCCCGATGGTCCAAGACATTCAGGGCAGCGGCGGGGTCTCAGAACTCACGTCCCAGATTCTGCAGATCCTCGTTATGGCGGTCTGTCTCGGACTGATTCCGGTCATCGGCAAGGTCTCTGATCGGGTGGGTCGCAAGGCAGTTGTGCGCGCGGGATCGATCTCACTCATCGTGCTCTCATTCCCGTCTCTGATGCTCATCCGCGGTCATAGCGACATCATCGTGTTCCTCGGTCTGCTGATCATGGGGCTCAGCCTCATCTGCTTCAGCGCGACGATGCCCTCGACGCTGCCTTCCCTGTTCCCGACGATGGTGCGAGCAGGTGCGCTGGCGATCGCCTTCAACATCTCGATCTCACTGTTCGGCGGCACCACCTCGGTCGTGATGACCAGCCTCATCAGCGCCACCGGCTTCCTCATGTGGCCGGCGATCTACCTCGTGGCCGCGGGAATCATCGGACTCGTTGCGATCCATTTCGTGGAAGAGAGCAATGGTCGTCCGCTGTGGGGATCGACTCCGTCGGCGGCTTCGGAGGAAGAGGCCGAGGACTTGGCAGAAGAGCTCAACCAGGAGACCGAAGCGACCTGAGCCGGTGCTGTCTCCTCAGGGTCTGAAACACCCAGAGGGCGAGCGCACCCAGGGGCGGCCCACCCTGGTGACAACCTCAGTTCAGAACGATGCAGAACGGGTGACCTGCCGGGTCGAGGAAGACGCGGAAGGTCTCGCCTGGCTGGTCAACTGCCTTCCCTGCACCGAGTTCGACCACTGCTGCCTCGGCGACATCAAGGTCATCGACGACGACGTCGAGGTGCATCTGCTGTGGGTGGGCCTGGCTCGGCCAGCTGGGGGCGTGATAGTCCTCGACCTGCTGGAAGCAGATCGGCGGCCAGGAATCTGATGTGATCTCTGCCCAGGTGCCGTCGTCATCGACTCTGACCTGCCAGTCGAGGAGTTGACCGTAGAACTCCGCGAGTTCGCGTGCGTCAGGGGCGTCGAGAACGACGACGGGCTGCTTTGCGATTGCCATGCTGGAAGTCTACGCGCCACCGGTGTCACGGTGAAGGGCACAGGTGCTTCGCCGGTGCTAGGCTCGAAACACCACAGGGGAGCGCCGACGAGACCGGTGCTGAGAGTGCGCAAGCAGACCCTTCGAACCTGATCCGGTGAGCACCGGCGGAGGAAGTGAGAGATGACAAGGATGAACGACGTCCCACAGCAGACCAGCACCAGTATTCACCTGAACCCAGGCGGGCCGGTGGCGACATTGAGAGCGGCGACCGCCCCCACCTGGGACGCCGCGGTCGGGCACAGGTTCGTTAAGGAACTGTTCGCCGGGACCCTCGACGATTCCGTGATGAAGAAGTATCTGATTCAGGACTATCAGTTCTTCGAATCGTTCCTGTCGATGCTCGGCGCCTGCGTCGCCCACGCCGATGGCATCGGCCCCAAACTCCGGTTTTCCAAACAGCTCGGATTCCTCGAAGCAGATGAGAATTCCTACTTCCTTCGGGCCTTCGCCGAGGTGGGTGCCAGTGCCGATGAATACGACGATCCGGTGCTGACCGATCCGACCGCGCGGTTTCGCACCATCATGGATGACGCGGTCGTTTCTGCCTCTTACCCGGACCTGCTCGTCGTGCTCGTCATCGCCGAATGGCTCTACCTCGACTGGGGCGAGCGCGAGGACCCGATGCCCCGTCGCCACGTTCACACCGGATGGATCGAGCTGCATCATGGTGAGGACTTCCGTGCCTGGGTGCAGTTCCTCGTCGACGAACTTGAGAGGGTGTTTCCCACCGGCGACGAGGCTGAATCCGCCACGGCCCGGGCCCGGCTGGCGCGCCTCTGGCAGCGGACGGTTGATGTGGAGTTGGCGTTCTTCGAGGAGGCCCATGTGCTCGACTGAGGGCGGCACCAGGTGAGTACCCGTCGTGCGGTTCTGCGGCAGCTGCTTGCACAGATCCGCGAGATCAATTCTGGTGGGCGGAGCCTCATCGCCGTCGACGGGGTCGACGGAGCGGGCAAGACCGTTCTCGCCGGGGAGCTTGTTCGGCTGGCTGCCCAGGATGGACTCCGCTCTGTTGCTTCACTGAGCATCGACGGCTTCCATCACCCACGTTCGACCCGGTATGCGAGGGGGCGAGGACCCGAGTCGTTCTACCGTGACTCCTACGACTACCCAGCGCTCAAGCGGTCAGTCGCGACTGCGTTCAAGCAGGGGTTGCCTGTTGTCACAGCCGTTTGGGATGTTGTTGCCGATACCAGTATCGAGAGTGCACATTCCAGTCTCGACTTGCCACAGGATTGCGTCCTTCTCGTGGATGGCATCTTCCTCCATCGGCCTGAGCTCCGTGAGTTGTGGGACGCCAGCATTTGGGTGCAGGTACCTTTCGCGGTCTCTGTTCCGCGCGGGAACGAGCGCTTTTCCGGGCAGTACGATCCTGATCCCGAGGCAGAGTCCAACCATCGCTATGTCGGCGGGCAGCGGCTCTATTTCGCACAATGCTCGCCGTGGGAGATGGCGACATGGGTCCTCGACAACGAGGATCTGGCACACCCCCGCCTTGCCGCGCGAGCAGGGCCACCGATAACTCAGTAGCCGAGAACTGGAAAGGGGCAGGCAACGCACCATCTGCCTCACACAGGGGCATGCTGATTGTGTTTGACGATCTTCGCAACGATCGCAGCGACGGCGCAGCCTACTGCGATGAGGAATGGCACTCCGACAATCACCGTTTCGACGATCATGACGAAAGTGTGTTGGAACATGTTCGCCAGAATATTCACAGCGGCGAATGCCACCATGCTGAAAGCGAGGAAGAAGCCGGCTGTCTTCACCAGCCGAGTCGGCAGCGTCCCCCGACGCTCCCGTATGTTCAATGTGCTCATCGCCGATCACCTTCGATCCTGATCACCGTCGACGCCGTCTGCGCAACTCGCGATGTACTTTGAGGCTACGCCTGAAAGCTTGGCGAGCCATGGGGGTACCTGGGATGTTCGATGCAAGAGAAAGTCCACCGCTCGCCCCTGCTCATGCCGGTCCTCGCCCTGGTCGTGTCAGTCCTCTCCCCTAGAATGAACCCATGAGCAATCCCCAGGTAGATGCGGTTGTCGTCGGATCCGGGCCCAATGGCATGGCCGCCGCGGTCACCATGGCTCGGGCGGGCCTGTCCGTGCAGGTCTATGAAGCCCAGTCCACCATCGGCGGCGGCGCACGCACCCTCGACCTTGGCCTGGCCCCTGGCATCAGCCATGACATCTGCTCGGCCGTGCATCCCTTGGCGATCTCGAGCCCCTTCTTCGTCGACTTCGACCTGCGTTCCCGGGGCCTCGAGTTCACCACTCCGGAAGTCTCCTACGCTCAGCCTCTGGACAATCAGCCCGCCGCGCTGGCATTCCACGATCTCGATACAACGGTCGATCACCTCGGCGCGGCCGGACCCGAATGGCGGCGCTTCTTCGCCCCGCTGCTCGAACGCGTCGATGATGCGATCTGGTTGTCCCTCGGTGACAAACGCTCCATTCCGGAGACGCTGCGCGATGTTCCCGGCATCGCCAATGTGATGAGATTCGGGCTGCGGCTGCTGTCCCAAGCCAGCCCGGCCTGGAACATTCCGCTCTCACATGAGACCTCCCAGTCCCTGTTCACCGGTGTCGCCGCGCACGCGATCGGCGGACTGCCGGCCATGGGCACAGCTGCCACGGCCACCATGCTCTCGACCGTCGCCCACGCCGCCGGATGGCCGTCGCCTGTGGGCGGTTCGCAGGCGATCATCAACGCCATGGTTGCCGACCTCGAAGCCCACGGCGGGTCTGTGACGACGAACGCGCGCATCGATCATGTCTCCGATATGCCGGCCGCCCGGTCATATCTCCTCGACACCTCCGCCTTGAACGCGGCACAGATCTTCTCCGGCCTCATCCCGGCCAAGGTCGCCAAGTCGCTGCGGTCCTTCAAGCAGGGCAACGCCGCAGCCAAGGTGGACTTCGTCCTCAACGGACCCGTGCCCTGGGCCGACCCTAATATCAACCGCGCCGGCACCATCCATGTGGGCGGAACCCGGGCACAGATGGCCGCAGCCGAGGCGGATGTGATCGCCGGGCGCATGCCAGCCCACCCGGTCAGTTTGGTCTCCGACCCGACCGTCTTCGACCCAGCGCGTGAGGTGGACGGCCTACGCCCACTGTGGACATATGCCCACGTCCCCTTCGACTGCCCACTCGACCCGGCCGAATACATCATCAACCAGATCGAACGCTTCGCACCCGGCTTCCGCGACACGATCGTCACGTACAACTCCATCCCGGCTTCAGAGATGGCTGGTCACAACCAGAACTACATCGGCGGCGACATCGCCACCGGGCTCGTCTCCTTCTACCGGATGATGGCTCGCCCGCGCACCAGTTGGGACAACTACAGCCTCGGCGTCCCCGGCGCCTACCTGTGTTCGGCCGCGACCCCACCGGCACCCGGCGTCCACGGAATGAACGGGTGGTTCGCGGCTCGGCGAGCGTTGAAGACGCAGTTCGGCATCAGCGAGGCCCCGAGCCTGGCTCCCTGATAACCTGCCGGTGCCGGTGCGAACGCATCCGCCACACTCCGTTGGCCACGGCCACCGCCACGACGACGAGGCCCGCACCAAGCGCCTGCCCCAGAGTGAGCTTCTCGCCCAGGATCAGGGCCGCGAGCACAAGGGCGAGCACAGGTTGGATGAGCAGCAGGCTCGCCGTCATCGACGGCACCAACCGGGCACTTCCCCTGTTGATGAACAGCCACGCCACCACCTGCCCCAGCAGAGCCAAGGCGATGAGATACATCCACGACCTCGGACCGATCCCCGCGAGGTGGATGCCGCCGGTGAACTGGGCGATGACCGCCGCGGTCACAGCCGCCGAGGCAGTCGCCCAGGCCAGGGGCTGAATGGCCCCCTCGGCCTTACGCCTGGTTCCCCGGCGGGTGAGGAACATGTACACCCCGTATCCGATTCCGGCGATAAGCGCGAGAACGGTGCCGAGAACAGCGTTCTCCCCCACCGCGGCCAGAGACACGATCCCACCGACCAGGCCGACGCCGATGAGCATCAGCGGCAGGGAGATGAGGAAGCGTACGCTCACACGCTCCCGGTCGATCAGCAGGGCAAGCAGGGGCAACACGATGACCTGAACGTTGACGAGCACAGTGGCGACGCCGGCACCCACGAGGTAGATCGAGGCCGTCCACGCAATGTAGTCGATGCCCAGCGCAACGCCGGCCGCGATTGCCCAGAGGATGCCAGATCGTGAAAGACCACTGTGGCGCCTGCGTTCGAACAGCGCCAGGGGCACGAGTGCGATGACGGCGATCGCGCACCGCAGCACGGCCGTCGTCGCCGCGTCCACACCCGCAAGTTTGACCAGGATCGCCGAGATCGACAGGCACAGCGCACCGGCAAGCACCGCCGAGGCGGCGAGTGCGGTTGGCGGCTCCGGCGCTGGAGCGACCCTGGGGGCGACGGTCATATGTTGACCGTAAGCCCGCGGCTGCGATTTGGCACTACCTCCGGCACATGTCACTGCAGCCCAGGGACGCAGCAGGGACGATCAGATGTGCTCGCGCAGGATCGTGCCCAGTCGGGTCAGGGCGTCGACCATGTCCTCATCCGACTGACCAGAGTAGCTGAACCGGGCGAAGTTGCTGCGCTGTTCGGTAGGGAAGAACGATTCCCCGGGCACGTAGGCGACTCGGGCTTCGGGCAGGGCGTGTTCGGCCATGAACGCGGTCGCGTCGAAGTCGTCGGGGAAGGCCACCCAGGTGAAGAGTCCACCTTCGGGTCTGGTCACAGCCACCTCGGCGGGGAAATGTTCGGCCATGGTCGAGAGCATGAGGTCACGTTTGGCGCGGTAGACCTCACGCATCTCCGAGATGTGGTCGTCGATGTCGACGGTCTCGAGGAACCGTGTCACCGCGGTCATGTTCAGGGTCGACGACTGGGTGTCGGCGGCCAGTTTGAGCAGGCTGAGCTTGTCCAGGATCTCCGGTGCCGCGCTCACCCACCCCAGGCGCACGCCTGGAGCAAGGATCTTCGAGAAGCTGCCAAGGTGGATGACTCGGTGCTCGGTGTCGAGTGAGGCCAGGGTGGGCAGCTGTTCGCCTTCGAAGCGCAGCTCGCGATAAGGCGAGTCCTCGAGGATGAGCACATCGAACTCATTGGCCAATTCGATGATGCGCTTGCGGCGCTCGAGGCTGAGGCTCACGCCCGTCGGGTTCTGGAAGTCGGGGATGACGTAGATGAACTTGACGTTGCCTGCCTCCCGCAACGTTGCTTCGAGGGCGTCGACGTCCATGCCATCGGAGTCCATCTCGACGGCGACGTACTCAGGTTGGCAGGGGTTGAAGGCGATGAGGGCGCCGAGGAAGGTCGGGTTCTCTGTGAGGATGACGTCGCCGGGATTGATCAGCAGCTTCGCGACGAGGTCGAGGCCCTGCTGGGCTCCATGGAGGATGAGGACATCATCGGCATCGGTTGCCGCTCCCGCATTCGACATTCGCTTGGCGATTTGCGCACGCAGACTCGGCAATCCCGCCGAGGCGGTGTACTGCAGAGCGGTCGCACTCTCCGTGGCCAGGACCTCGGTATAGATCCGTTGGAGTTCGGCGGCGGGAAAGAGCGCGGCATCCGGGTAGCCACCGCCGAAGGAGGTGATGGAAGGGTCATCGCCGTACTTGAGCAGCTCGCGGATGGCGGACGGCTGTACTCGGTCGATGCGATCGGCGAACTTGCGAGACACTTCTTCTCCCTTGAAACGTGGTGGCGAACCTGCAGCCCCGCTTACGGATCCGTGCGGTTCACCAGTGGTGATGAGGTGATCGTAGCGTCGAATCGCGAGCGCGGTCACCGGTGTCCGTGTGATGGTTCAACAGCGATATCAGAGAAGCGAGTCAGGCTCGCATCCAGTCGTCGGTTTTGCCTGTCGTCGGCAGAGACGACGGATCGTCGACCAGGTTGTCGTCGCCGACGTCGACGGCCGCACCGGCAATGCACAGGTATCCTGCGTGACTGACATTCACACAGTCGAACTCCTCGGCCACCTGTGACCAGTCACGGATTACCCAGCGCCCGCGGCGTCCGGTCGTTTCGCCCCAGTCGTAGCGGTGCTGAGTGACATCAAGTGGATAGCGTCGACACAGCCCGGTTCAGCCGTCGGGCCGGTTGATCTCCAGGATGCCGGATGTCTTCTCGGATCCGCAGGCGGCAAGCGCGCGCTCAGACCCGAAGCTGTCTTCGACGCTGGTCATAGTCCCACCTTATGCGCCGGGTCCTCCTCTGGGCTCAGTGTGTGAAAGCGGGTGGTGATGCGCTGGCTCGGATCAATGGTGTGAACAGCCAGCCCCGGCAGTGCGCTGTCATCGGCGATCTGGTCCGGCTGTTCCACCAGGTGCATGGTCGATACGATTCCCGGCGCCCCCAGCATGGGCCGGCCGGCGAAGGTCGTTGCTACGGCACAGTGCACGTGCCCTGTGAACATCCCGATGACCGAGTCATTCGCCTCAATGAGATCCCTGAGATCGTCGGCGTTGCGGAGCCCAAGGCCATCCATGACCGAGTGCCCGATCGCGACGGGTGGGTGGTGGAGCGCCAGCACGACAGGCCCGGGACTGGCGGCGATTGCCTCGTTCGCAAACTCCACGGTCACCGCGTTGAGATATCCCGCGTCTTCGCCTTCGATGAGGCTGTCGAGGCCGATGATGGTCACATCGCCGACTGTCTGCACCGAGTCGAACCGCTCCTGCTGCGTCGGCGTCATGAAATGCGCCATGTCCTGACGTCTGTCGTGATTTCCGGGAACGACAAGCGTTGGAAGCTCGGTTTCCATCAGCTCAGAGAACTGCTGGTATTCCGCGACTTCCCCGTGGTCGGCGATGTCGCCGGTCACGACGATGGCATCGATATCGGCGAGGTCGTGGACCGCGTCGAGGACTCTGCGCAGGCGCTTGGCTCGAGCTGGTCCGCCGTCAAGGTGAGTGTCGCTGAGATGAGCAATTCGAGTCATGGTCGGTCCCGTCTGTCAAGATGACTGTACAGCTGACCATACCTATAGGTATGCACGCTTGTATAGTGGCACAATGACCACGAAACATACCACCGGCACCCTTAGCCGGGAACGCTTGGTGAAGGCCGCCCAAGATCTGCACTGGAAGCACGGTGTAGCCGCGACTACACCGCGCCAGGTCCTGGAGCGCAGCGGCGTGGGGCAGGGCAGTCTCTATCACCATTTTCCGACGAAGCGGGACCTCTCCCTGGCAGCGGTCACTCGCACCGTCGAAGAAATGCTGGAGTCGGCACGCTCGACACTGCTCGCCTCCTCAACTCCGCCGCAACGTATCCGCGAGTACCTGTTCCATCCCCGAGATGCAGTGGCCGGGTGCCGAGTCGGCCGGCTCACTGCTGATGCCGCCGTCATGTCGGACTCCGAACTGCAGAACCTGATCGCCGACTACTTCGTGGAGCTCATCGCCATCGTCACCGATGTGTTTGCCGAAGACGGGATGGACCGAACGAAGGCCCAACAGCGGGCAACAGCCGCGATCGCGACCGTTCAGGGCGGCTACGTCATCTCTCGTGCACTCGGCGACCCCCAGCCCATGGCCGACGCCATCAACGGAATGCTCGAGCTCTTAGAACAGAAGTCGAGCACATAACGAGAGATGGAGCCGAAACACGACAGTATCGGACCGGAACTATCGGGCGGAGCAGGCTCGGCGATTGGAAGTATTGATGAGCGAAGGGAGACATCGTGATCGCTGAACTCAATACGCTCATCGACCTCATCGAATCGGATCTGAACAGAGGCGACGGAACTGCTGACGCTGCGCTCGATCCGGGCCTCGACCTCGAGACGTTGACGGCGCAGATCGGCACCACCGAATATCACCTCCGGCGCATGTTCTCGTCCCTGTCGGGAATGCCGCTGTCGGAATACGTTCGCAGACGGCGCATGACTGTGGCCGCTGCTGAGGTCGTCGCCGGGCGAGAACTGCTGGGCATCGCCGTCCGTTTCGGATACGGTTCGGCGGAAGCATTCGGACGAGCATTCCGCTCGGTCCACGGCACGAGCCCTGCAGTGGTGCGGCGCAGCGGTGGACCCCTTCGCAGTCAACCAACCATCAGGTTCCGCCTGACGATCGAAGGGACATCCTCCATGGACACTCGAATCACCGAACAACCAGCATTCTCACTCATCGGCCATGCCGCGCGCGTGCCTCTCATCCATGAGGGCGAGAATCCGCACATCCGCGAACACATCTCGTCACTGCCTGATGACGAGCACGTTCGGCTCAAGGCCCTCAGCGAGATGGAACCCCGTGGGCTCCTTCAGGTCACGGCCCATGTCGACCCGGACCACCGCGAGGGCACCGAGCTCACCTACCTGCACGGAGTCGCAGTCGGGTCAGACGCCTCGGCACCGAAGGACCTCGATGTCATCGCCCTCGAGGCAGGCACCTGGGCGGTCTTCACCGCCTCAGGGCCCTACCCCGAAGCCCTTCAGACGACCTGGGCGGCGACGGCAAGTGAGTGGTTCCCCTCGAATCCGTGGCAGCTTCGGCCGGGGCCGTCCATCGTGGCGATTGCCGAACGGTCGGAAGATTTCAGCACCGCCACGACCGAACTGTGGATGCCGGTCGAACGCGGATGACGATATGCCCGGGTGCCCTCGCCGGTGCACCCGGGCGCTCACCGCGTCCCAGCTGGGACGTCGACAACGGAGTCCATGCCGGTGGACACCGCCTCGGCGAGTATCTTGTGCCCCTTCGCCGCTCGCATCCCTGCGCCGAGGACACCGATGATGACGAGGACCGCTCCGAACAGCTCACCCAAGGACACCGTCTCGCCGAGGACGAACCAGGCGGTGCTCATGCCGACGATTGGCACGAGCATCGAGAACGGGGCGACGACTCCGGCAGGATTGCGCGACATCAGCCACGACCAGATTCCGGACCCAAGGATCGTAGCGATGACGACCGTGTACGCAAGTCCTGCCAGACCCAGCCAACCAGTGGGGGTCATGAGCGTCGTCAACGACTCTCCGATTCTGGCCGGACCTTCGACCACCAGAGCGAGAAGCAGCATAGGCACCGGTGGGATCACCGACATCCACATTGTGAACTTCACCGGCTCAACGGAATGGGCCTGACGATTGCAGATATTTCCGATCGCCCAACCAAAGGCACCTGCGACGGTGAGCAGGAATGGCAGGAAGCTCGCATTCGAGTCGAATCTCTGCCACCCGACGACTCCAAGACCGGCCATCGCGACGAGTAGAAACACCATCTGCGAACCGCGCACCTTCTCCCGCAGGAACGTCATCCCCAACAGCACAGTGAATGGCCCCGAGGCCTGAAGGACGAGTGAGGCCAGTCCTGCAGGCATTCCTGCTGCCATCGCCCAGTAGAGGAACAGGAACTGCAGGAGCCCGAAACCCATTCCATAACCCACGATCCAGCGGAACTTCACATCGGGTCTCGGGACCAAGAACAGTGCCGGAAGCGCAAGTACGGCGAAACGCAGAGCAACGAGGAAGAAGGGAGGGAACTGCTCGAGCGAGAAATCGATCGCCAGAAAGTTCAATCCCCACATCACCGCCACCGTGGCGGCGAGAAGGCAGTGCTTGAAGGACATGACTCCATTCTCGAGTCAGCACCACAATTGACACAATCGACATGTTCTTCAATGTATTTGTAGCCTGACTTAACACTTGTAGCATTGGGACATGGACCCCAGACACCTTGAGCTGCTGCGGCGCCTCGCCGAACTCGGCAGCGTGACCGCCGTAGCCGGAGCCACGTACCGCACACCATCGGCGGTCTCTCAGCAGCTCAAACAGGCAGCACGAGAACTGGGGCACGAGGTCGTCGAACCCGAGGGTCGCGGACTGAAGCTGACGAGGGCCGGGAGACTTCTCGCCTCGGGAGGCAAGGACGTGGCCTCTGCGATCGCCCGTGTGCAGGCGGACTGGGAGGACTACCTCGGCGAGGCCGCCGGCGAAGTGAAGATCGCGGGACTGCCGAGCGCACTCACCTATCTCATTCCAACCACACTGCAGCGTCTGCGTGAAACCAACCCGAGCATCGTCGTGACCACCACCGATGTGGACCTCGCTGAACACGAATTCGCGGGTCTGACTTCGGAGTTCGACATCGTCGTCGCCCACAGCCTGATTTCCCGACGCCCCTCCAATACAGAAGGACTCACGGTCGAATCCTTGGCTCGGGAACGCATCGATGTGGCGATGTCCGACTCCCACCCGCTGGCCAGGCGCAGCGAACTGGCTCCAGACGACCTCGTCGATGCCCGGTGGATCGGCGTGCCAGAAGGATACCCGTTCGCCACGATCATGTCGTCGATCGAGCACGTGACCGGACGGGCACTCGAAGTCACTCAACGCATCAGGGACAACCGTCTCATTGAAGCGATCGTCGCCTCCAGCGATCACCTTGCGCTGCTGCCGCGACTCACGACTCCGCAGAACGCAGGTCTCACTCTCGTGCCTCTGACCGGAGTCACGACCACGCGCTGGGTTGTCGCGGTCATGCGCCCCGACACCGCCGAACGCGCAGCCCTCAAACGGGTGCTCGACGCCTTACGGCACATCGCCTGACACTCCGGCGCGAATCGGCTAACGCCGGGCGGCGAACCGTTTCGGCACCAGCTTCTCCAAGGGCAGGAATGCCGCCCAGCAGATGACCGTCGGCAGGAAGTGGATGCCCAGGGCGATGTAGGTCATGAGGTGGAAGAGCATGAAGAAGATGACGGCACCGTAGAGCCATTTGCCCTTGAAGAACAGCACGATCGGCGACAGGAACTCGAAGACTAACGTCGCCCACTGACCGGCGATGAGCAGGCCCGGCATTTCGAGGAACGGCTTCGACCATTCGGCACCGCGGCGCATGAGTGCCCAGATGATGACGGCACCGTTGGCCCAGTGAGTGATGTTGCCCGAGGCGATCCACTTCATAACCACCGAGTAGAAGTAGGTGAGGACGACAGCGATCTGCACGACCCGCAGTGCCCACCCCGCCTTCGCCGAGGTGGTTCCCACGTCCCGGAATCGCGCGACTCCGACCGTCGGCAAAACCACCACAGCGATGACGAGGGCCATGTGATCGTGGGCGACGTAGCCATAACCCTGGGTGTAGAACATCCACAACCCGAAGGTCAGCGCGACGATCCACCCACTCAGGCGCTGCAGAATTCCGGCGGCCGCCAGCAGCGAGAAGACGATGATCGCGGCGAGCAGGATCTGTGCGCCGACGACGCTGACCGGTGGGATGTGGAGGAACCTGGCCAGCCACAGCGGCTGGTAGAGGTCGGGAGTCCACCCGTGTGGGATGACATCGGCGGAGATGGTCAGGACATCGATGATGACGAAGAGGTAGATGAAGACGCGGAAGACCGCGACCCGGGCCAGAGGGAGCTGCGGCGTGAACCAGGCGATGACTGGGTTTCCGGCCTTCGCCTCGGCTGTGGTGGGCTTGTTCACTGCACCTCCCAAGTCGCCAGGATCTTGTGTTCGGGTTCGCCGACGCTGCGGCCGTTCTCCAACTGGGTCACGCTGCGGCAGAGGATCATCTTCTCCGGCTTCGGCTCGTCCGGATGGAGGCGTTCAAAGGAATCTGCCAGGGTCTGCAGGAGCTCGGGGTGGGTGATGACCCGGTCGAGCTGAGACTCGATGTCGCCGCGTTCGATGCCCACAGTCGCCGGGTTGAAGCCGAGCCGGCGCGGTTCGTCCTCGCCGGGGAACTGCGCTTCGATGCAGGTCGAGTTCACCGTGCCGTTGAGATCTTTGGCTGTCGCGTACTGAGTCAGTGACCCGAGCGGGAAGAAGTCGTTGGTGTTGAGGAACTGCCCGCAGGTGAGGATGATGAGGGCCACAGCAGTCGCGCCGAGGCGCCACACGATCGACCAGGTCGTCATCGGCTTCGGATTGGTGGCGGTCGGTGACTCGTCGGCAGACTGGGTCTGGTCGGCAGGTTCCGAATGCGGCTTCCTGCTCGTCAGAAGTCGGTGCTTCTTCTCATCCATGCGCTGTGTGGTTCACTCTCTCGACGCCGCAGTTACGCAGACTATCGTAACCGCCACTGGGTAGTCGGAGGACTCAGGAACTGCGAGCGTAGAGATTGAGCTGTTCCCACATCGCCGCATACTTCTGGAAGGATGCGACCGCAGTTTCAGGGTCGTCGTTGCTCAGCGCGGTCACCCACGAATCGACGAGTTCCGGTGCCTCGTTGGGCCAGAGCACATCGCTCATACCGCCCAGGTCGAGTTCGAGCACGGAGTTCATATCGAAGCCGTCGACCCACTGAGCCAGAATCGATGTCTGCTCAACCATGTCGACGACCTTGGACTTGTCGGCCACGGTCTCCGCCGCCCATTCCATCCTCGCCGAGGCGGCCAGAATGTCCGTACGGATGAGGATTCTCAGCCCGGCATCGGTTTCGTTCGTAATGATCTGGTCTTCGCTGAGGGAGAAGAACAGCCACCATGACGGTGGCACGTCCCAGGCCGAGACTCGTGTGAAGACCCGAGTGTCCTTTGCGTCCTGGAGCCACTCGGCTCGACGGCTGGCCGCACGCCTGCGCGCCGACTTCGGAGCGATGATGTCCAGCGTCGCCTTCGAGGTGTGTTCGCTCAGCGCTTCAAGTGCTTCCCACCCGCGAATGTCCTCTTGAGCGGGGCAGTAACGATCGACTCCGTCCGAAGTCTGAGACGCAGGAAGGAAGATCGGGGTATTGCGAAACGATTCGGCCACAGGGCTCGGCGGCAGTGAGATCAAGCGCTGATCGGCATCATCGGAGACCTGCTCCTCGACCCGAGCACGGTTGTCTTCTACCTGCTCGTCTTGCAATGCGGAATGAACCACGGTGGGCTCGAAGATCCGCAGAGTGACAACATAATCGCGACTGTAGGACATGGGTTCACCCTATCCAAGGTCGGGCCGCAAAATGGAACTTCCCACTGCGAACAGGTAGGATTTAAGCGCATAGCAGAGATCTAGTCCGGGGCGCTTCGCCCCAAATGACGACGGAGGGGGTCACGCCAGTGGGTCGCGGCCGCGCAAAGGCAAAACAGATCAAGGTTGCCCGGAAGCTGAAATATTACAGCCCGGACACCGACCTGAATAGACTCCAGCAGGAACTGGGTTCCGAGTCGCAGGCGTCCGGTTCGTCAGATCCGTACGACAACGAGCCGGACTATTCGGATTACGCCGACAAGTACAACGTCGACGATGACGACGAAGAAGACGACTATACACAGCGCGAATCTTGACCGATCAGCACTGATGTGACCGACGCTCAGATACACAGAGCATCGGATTCGCGCAAGTGAGAAGGCGGAGGCTACGGCCTCCGCCTTCTGCGTTGTCTGATGGCAGGTGCGTTGACTCAAGGCAGGTGTTCGCCCTACAGACAGTGGCATCTCATATCCGTGGCTCCAGCGTGCTGCCGCACCCTGAGATGGCCCTGCCCACCTGCAGGTGAGACCGCCTACTCTCAGCGGAGGATTGCGGCTCCGCCGTCGACGCCTTTGGCGCCCTGGACGTAGTCGAGTTCCGAGGCCAGTGAACCGTCGTCGACGCTGACCTCGCCGAGCACCCAGGAGCCGGGGCTGGCGGCGAGCACGCTGTCGACGGAGTCTGCGGAGGTCACGAGGACCATTCCGACGCCGAGGTTCCAGGTCCGCTCCCGGTCATCCTGCGGCACTCCGCCAAGATCGCCGAGAGTCGAGAAGACCGGAGGGATCTCCCAGGAGGCACGCGACATCTTGGCCACGAGGCCCTTGGGCAGAACGCGGGCCACGTTCGCAGACAGTCCCCCGCCGGTGACATGCGAGACCGCATGCACAGCGTCGGGCAGAGCCGAGAACAAGGCGTTGAGTTCACCGGTGTAGACGTGCGTGGGAACGAGGAGCTCCTCGCCCAGGGTGCGGCCGAATTCCGGCACGTTGCGATCCAGGCTCCAGCCCGCCTCGGCGATGATGTGCCTGACCAGGGAGTAGCCGTTGGAATGGATGCCGGATGACGGCAACCCGATGAGCACATCCCCGGCGGTGACCTTCTCAGGTCCCAGCAGTTTGGATGACTCAACGACGCCGGTGGCGGCACCGGCAACATCGTAGTCGTCAACCCCGAGCAGGCCCGGGTGCTCAGCGGTCTCTCCGCCGACCAGTGCAACATCGGCGCCAGCACATGCCTCGGCGATGCCGCGGACGATGTCGGCGATGCGTTCGGCCACGACCTTGCCGCAGGCGATGTAGTCGGTCATGAACAGAGGCTTGGCACCGCACACGATGATGTCATCGACGACCATGCCCACCAGGTCGTATCCGATGGTGTCGTGCTTATCGAGAGCCTGCGCGATCGCGACCTTCGTGCCCACACCATCGGTCGACGAGGCCAACAACGGGCGCTCGAAGTTCTTGAGTACAGAGACGTCGAAGAGTCCGGCGAAACCGCCCACCTCTCCGACGACATTCGCATTGTGAGTCGCTGCAACCGCGGACTTCATCAGTTCGACGGCGCGGTCACCGGCCTCGACATCGACGCCGGCAGCGGCATAGGTGGTGGACTTTGCTGGATCGGTGCTCAACTCAACATCCTTTTTCTGCGGGGGTGTTGTTGACAGGAATCGGGTACTCGCCCGAGAAGCAGGCGGTGCACAGTTGGCTGCGCTTCTGCTGGGTGGCTTCGACCATCCCATCGAGAGAGATGTATCCCAGGGAATCGGCGCCGAGGTTGTCACGGATCTCGTCCATGTTCAGACCGTTGGCGATGAGTTCGGCCCGGGTTGCGAAGTCGATGCCGTAGAAGCAGGGCCACTTGACCGGTGGTGAGGAGATGCGCACATGGATCTCCTTCGCTCCGGCTTCGCGGAGCATCCGGACGAGGGCACGCTGGGTGTTGCCGCGCACGATCGAATCGTCGACGACGACGAGGCGTTTGCCCTCGATGTTCTCACGCAGCGGATTGAGTTTGAGGCGGATGCCGCGCTGTCGCAACGTGTCCGAGGGCTGGATGAATGTGCGCCCGACATAGGCGTTCTTCATCAGACCCTGGCCGAAGGGGATGCCTGACTGTTCGGCATAGCCGACGGCCGCTGGTGTCCCTGATTCCGGGGTGGCGATGACGAGATCGGCATCGACGGGGAACTCGTCGGCCAGCTGGCGGCCCATCTGAGTCCTGGCCGAATGCACGGTCTTGCCGTTGAGCACGCTGTCGGGACGAGCCAGGTAGACGTACTCGAAAACGCAGCGAGCCTGGTCCTGTTCGGCGAACCGGAAGGAACGCAGTCCGTCTTCGTCGATGGCAATGAGTTCGCCCGGCTCGACATCACGCACGAAGGAGGCGCCGACGATGTCGAGAGCCGAAGTCTCGGAGGCCACGACCCAGCCGTTCTCCATGCGTCCCAACGACAGGGGCCTGACTCCGTGGCGATCACGTGCCGCGTAGAGGGTGTTCTCGTCCATAAAGGCCAAAGAGAACGCGCCTTCGACCTTGGGCAGGAGGTTGAGCGCAGCCTCGGTGAGGTTCTCGCCCTCTTCGGTGGCGAAGAGTTCTGTGACCAGGGAGGTGTCATTGGAGGAGTCGCGGAAGGGGCGAGTCCGGCTGACCTTCTTCGTGGCGTCCTTGACGACCTTGTTCGCATCGTCGCGACGGCCATCGGCCAGGGCCTCGAGCTCATCGAAGTTCGTCAGGTTGCCGTTGTGCGCCAAGGCGATGGTGCCGAACGGGGTGGGCCCGAGCGTGGGCTGTGCGTTCTCGAACGAGGGGGAACCCGTCGTCGAATAGCGCGTATGTCCGAGTGCGATGTGGCCTTGCAGAAGTTCCAGATCGCGTTCATGGAAGACCTGTGAGACCAGGCCCATGTCGCGGTAGATCAGGATCTGTTTGCCATTGCTGGCAGCGATGCCTGCGGACTCCTGCCCACGGTGCTGCAGAGCGTATAGCCCGAAGTAGGTGAGTTTGGCGATTTCCTCGCCTGGCGCCCACACTCCGAATACTCCGCAAGCATCCTGAGGTCCGCGGTCCAGGGGGTCAATTTCGTGCGTTAGTTGCCCGTCTCCTCTTGCCACGTGAAAGATTGTCTCACATCGACGGGCCCCACTTCGCAGGGAGTTCAGACTCCGGTACTCGAAGACCCGTTGCGGGGCCCGTCGGACGACCCGCTGCAGGGCTCGTCATCGGCACTGGCATCCGCCTCGGCGACGGGCTCAGATGGTGTGTGCGAGCCCGCATCGGGATCTTCTCCGTTGGCTTCGGCAATACGCCGACGCGCGATCTCCTTCGGATCGTCGACGACGTCGATCTCTGCACCGACGCGGTACTTGCGGGCCTTCCTCCGACCCATCCAGTCGAGGATCACGGCCAGAAGTCCACCGAGGAACAAGCCGCCGACGGCAAGGATGAGAAGCAGAAGCCCTGCCCCCTTGCCCACGGTGTAGCCGGCGGGCATCGCTGTGGGATCGACGAAGAGGGTGAGCACGCCCGCGACGAGAGCGCCGAGAATCGCGCCGAGTCCCATGAATACTGAGTACTTGGGGCTGCGACGAACGGCGACGTCGATCTGATCCTTCATGGTCTCCTCGGGCAAGAGTGTCGGTGGCGGGTCAGTGGCACCCGCATTTCAAGTCGCGGACAGTCTAGTCGAGAACTCTTCCACTGACTCCCAGGCAGTTGTGCGACCCATCCCATAAGGTGGAGACAGACACAGCAGTGGTTTTCACATAGGGGTGGACATGTCTCATACGATCATCGTCGGAGTCGACGGCTCAGCCAACAGTCAATGCGCGCTGCAGTGGGCGATCAAACATGCGCAGCTGACCGCTTCGGAGATTCGACTCGTGGCGGCCTACACCGTCCCCGGCGTGAATATGAGCCAAGCGGACATCGTCTACCCGGCCGATTTCGACATCACGATCAAAAGGTCGGTGCAGCAGCTCGTCGACGACAACGCACGAACCGTCACCGACGCCTCGGTGCCGGTGTCGACAGTGGTCTTCCCCGGGGATGCCTCGGGTGCGCTGGTCGAGAACTCGAAGAACGCCGATCTCGCTGTCATCGGCGCCCGCGGTCGCGGAGGTTTCGCCGGCCGCCTGCTCGGGTCGGTGGCGTTGGCGATGCCCGCGCACGCACTCTGCCCCACTGTGGTCATCCCCAGCACCTGGCCGGAGCGCCCGCTGCCCGAGAGGCCCCTGCCCATCGACCTGCCAGTGCGCTCCTCCGACGCACGGACGACCACCACCGAGTCCAGAGACCGTCGTCCCGATTTCACCGGTGAAGTCGTCGCCGCGATCGATCCGTTCGAGACCGATGGTCCGGTCCTGCGTGAGGCTGCGCAGCAGGCGCGGATCTATGGTCTGCCCCTGCACCTGGTTGGCATCACCGCCGCTCACGTGCTCTCCCCGGAGTGGATGCCCAGCGAAACGCACCTGGAGAAGATGTACGACGAAGCCGTGACCTCGAGGGAAGATGCGGTGGAGTCGCTGCGGGAGGAGTTCCCCGAAATCGAGGTTCGCTGGTCGATCTTCGATGCCCCCGCCACCGAGGTGCTCATCAGCGCCACCTACACCGCCGAACTCATCATCATGGGTTCGCGCGGTCGCGGTGGTTTCGTGTCGACGATCCTCGGGTCGACGTCCCAAGCCGTGCTCTCCCACGCGGTGTGCCCCATCCGAGTGGTGCGTGTACTCCGCCGAAAGGCAGCGAAGAAGCGCTGAGGTTGGCGCGCTGCGGCGGCGTGGACGGGGCCGTCAGCCCAGAGCGATGAGGCTGATCCCGGCGACGACGACCACCGCGCCGGTCAGCTTCATGGCGATGTTCTTCTCCCCGAAGAACCACCAGGCCAACAGTGTGCCGACGATGATCGAGGTCTCCCGCACCGGAGCCACCAGGGACACCGGTGCCTGCTGCATGGCGAAGAGGACGAGCAGGTAGGCCAACGGGGACAGGATGGCGACAGTGATCAGGGCTCGCTTGTGCCCGGACAGGATCGATGCGACGTCCGCCCTGCGTCCCGCACCGCCTGGGAGCGCCACGATGCCCAAGGCCATGATGACCGCGACGCAGGCCTCGGACACAGCGAAGTAGAGCAGCGGTGAGTCGGTGATGTGGTTGACGGCGAAGTCATCCCACAGTGTGTACGAGGCGATGAAGCATCCGATCAACCCACCCCAGGCCAAGCCGCGTCCGATGCCGTAGCTGTGAGAGCCGTGGTGGCCGCCGCCGAGGCTGCTCTTCGAAGCCCCGATGCCTGCGCCTCGCGGTCGCACCGTCACCACCGCGATGCCGGCGAGGACGACGAAGGCGCCGATGGTTTCAGGAGGCGTCGGCCGCTCGCCCAGGAACAGCACGGCGATGATGATCGTGATGATCGGCCCGACCCCGCGCGCCGTGGGATAGACGACGCCCAAGGGCGCATGGTCATAGCCGGACTGCAGAGACACCGAGTAGGCGATGTGGAAGACCGCACTGAGCACCGCGGCGGCCACAATGCCCAGATTGATCTGATCGGTGACCGAGACAAGCAGCCAGATCGCAATCGGTGCCAGCAGGATCGCAGACAGTCCGTGATAGGCCAGTACGAAAGCGTAGCCTTTGCCGGAGACGGACTTCGCTGCGATGTTCCACAGGGCATGGGCCACCGAGGCGACCAGCACCAGTCCCAGGACCGCAGGAGTCATCGACGACCACAACTGCGCACGAGGCTCCGCACGGACGATATCGTTCCGACCCGGGGTACTGCACCGACCTCAGGCACTGCCCTGACCTCGGGTGCTGCCATGCTCACAGCTTCACGACGACGGTCTTCGTCTGCGTGTACTCGTCGAAGGCTTCGATGGACTTCTCACGGCCATACCCGGACTTCTTGAACCCGCCGAAGGGCAGCTCCACTCCCCCGCCGGCACCGTAGGTGTTGACGAAAATCTGCCCGGCCTCCACCTCGGCGGCAACCCGATGCGCACGTGAGATGTTCTGCGTCCACAGCGCCGAGACCAGACCGTAGTCGGTGCCGTTGGCCAGGGAGATCGCCTCTTCCTCGTCGCCGAAGGCCATGGCCGCGACGACGGGACCGAAGACCTCTTCCTGCGCGATCCTCGAACCTGGGGAGACATTGTCCACGAGGGTCGGGGTGATGAAGGCGCCCCCGGTGAGGTCGGCGGCGAGGCCTTCGGGGCGGGTGCCGCCGGTGATGATCTGGGCGCTGCCGATATCGGAGAGGAACGATTCGACGCGGGCCTGCTGCTTTGTCGAGATCAGAGGTCCGAGCATGGGATCGTCACTGCCGTAGCCGATGGTCACCTTCTCCATCGCGGCCGCCATCTTCTCCACCACCTCGGCGTGGATGTCCTGGGCGACGATGAGCCGGGAACCGGCCGAGCAGGTCTGGCCGGCGTTCTGGATGATCGAGCGGACCAGGGACGGGATGGCGGCATCGACATCGGCGTCGGAGAAGACGATGTTCGCGGACTTCCCACCCAGTTCGAGCACCGTCGGGATCACCCGATCGGCGGCAGCATGGGCGATCTGCGAACCGTTCTGGGTCGAGCCGACGAAGCCGAGGTGAGCGATGCCGGGGTGGGCTGCCAGCGCCGCACCCGCCTCGGAGCCCAGGCCTGTGACCACGTTGAACGCACCGGCGGGGAAACCCACGGAATGGATGAGTTCGGCCAGGCGGACCGTGGAGCGCGGGGTCTCGTCGGCAGGTTTCGCCACGGCACAGTTGCCGGTGGCCAATGATGTTGCGGCAGCACGGCCGATGAGCTGGAGCGGGTAGTTCCAGGCCACGATGTGCCCGGTCACACCGTAGGGTTCGCGGCGAGTGTAGACGTGCATGTCCTCGGACATGGGGATCGAGTGCCCGTAGTAGGACTCGATGGTGTGACCGTAGAACTCGAAGTAGCGGGCGCAGACATCGACGTCGGCATAGGCCTGAGTCAGGGGTTTGCCGGTGTCCTCCGATTCGAGGGCCGCCATCTCATCACGGTTGGCTCGGATCACCTCGGCGGTGGTGACCAGCAGCTTCGAGCGCTGCTCTGTGCTCGAACGCTTCCACTCCCGCTGTGCCCGGGCCGCGGCCTTGACCGCACGGTCGACCTCGTCGGCTCCGCCCCGGGAGACATCGCCGAGGTGCTCGCCGGTGGCCGGGTCGACGTTGGCGTAGGTGGTCAGTGAGGGGACGTGGCGTCCGCCGATGAATGAGGTGGTCTGGGTGATCTGGGCGTTCATCGCCGGCCTTCCAATTCTGCTGCTGTGTACAGAGGGACGAAGTCGGAGATGTCCGCGCGGGTGCCCGATGCGTCGACCGTCCCCTCGGCGAGCGCTGCGGAGAATTCTGTCTTGCCGGTCACGATGTCCAACCACACCTGCGCCGAGGTTTCAACGACGTTGGGCGGTGTGCCGCGGGTGTGCCGGGGACCGGGAATGCACTGGGTGACTCCGAACGGAGGGACACGCACCTCAACACTGTTGCCCTCGGCCCGCGATGCCAGCTCCTCGAGCGTGAACCTCACCGCGGTGGCCAGGGTCGACCTGTCCGCCGGTGCCGCATCGGCGTCCGAATGCGCCACCCACATCTCTAGGGCGTTGCGACCCTCGTCGGGGTCGATCCTTCTGCGAATCGCCATCAGTGACTCTCCCTCTTACCTGATCTTCGCTACATCTTCACCCACGACGACGCGACCGACAACCGCCGTCCGCCCCTCGGAATCGACGCCGCCGGTGACCGGGTCTGTGATCGCCGCAATGACTTCGTCGAGGAGTTCATCGCTGACATCGGCCAGCGCCCCGGCCTTGCGCAGCAGGATCAGGGCCACGAGCCCGGTCGCCCGAGAAGACCCGTCGAGGCATTTCAGCGCCACCGAGTACCCGGATTTCGTGGCCATGACGATGACGCCTTCGGCCCCGCCCTTGGCGAAGATGCCAAGGCGGTCGATGACGGTGGTGTTCGGTCTGCCGTGGCCTTCGATCGCCCAGGGGTCGGCGAAGACGGCCTGCATGAGGGTGCGGGCCTCGGGTGCATAGGAGGTGAAGTCCTCCGTCGCCGAGGCGGTCGCCGGATTCTCGTGTGCGCTGCCCAACTGCACCACACAGCCAATCGCCCGCGCCAGTCCCACCAGGCTCAGCGCGAACACCGGGGCACCGCAGCCGTCTGTGCCCACGGCGGCCGGGGGCTCGCCGGCGAAGGTCTCGACCGCCTCGGCGACCTTGGCCTGCACCGGATGGGTGGGGTCGAGGTAGCCTCCGGTATCGGCGCCGATGGCCGTGGCGGCCATGAGGAAGGCCGCATGCTTACCGGAGCAGTTGAAGTACAGGGCCGACTTCGGGTCGCCGGCACCTGTCTCCTGCAGACTCCGGCGGAAGGCTCCATCGGTGGGGTGCGCGGACGGGCACTGCAGGTCAGCCGGGCTCAGACCCACGGATCCGAGCATCCCGGCAACCGCCTCAGCATGGCCGGCCTCGCATTTGTGGGACGCGGTCGACAGGGCTGCCCACGTGCCGCTGACATTCGCACCGAGTTTCATTGCGGCGATGGCTTGGAGGGGCTTGAGGCTCGACCGGGTGAACACGGGTACCTCGGGCGCACCCAGGCTGATCAGGGGTGATCCGCTCGGATCGAGGACAACGGCGGAACCGATATGGCGGGATTCTTCGAATCCGCTGCGAATGACTGTGGCCAATTCGACAGCCTCGGCGGAAGTGAAAGTGGAAGGAGTCACGCACCCAAGCCTACGACCTTATAGGCTGGAGGGGTGAAGGTTCTTGTCATCGGTTCGGGCTCCCGCGAACACGCCCTCGTCCTTGCTCTCAGTCGCGACCCCCAGGTCGACGCCGTCATCGCTGCACCCGGCAACCCGGGAATCGCAGCGATCGCGCACACCGAAGCCGTCGATATGAACGACGCCGTGGCAGTCACTGCACTGGCGGAGACGCTCGACGTCGACCTCGTGGTCATCGGCCCCGAGGCACCGTTGGTCGCCGGGGTCGCCGACGCCCTGCGTGAGTCCTCGTTCCCAGTCTTCGGCCCCAGCGCTGAGGCCGCGGTCCTCGAAGGATCGAAGGCGTTTGCGAAGGAGATCATGGAGTCTGCGAACGTGCCCACCGCACGTGCCGTGGTCGCCTACACCACCGACGAGGCGGCGGCGGCCCTCGACGATTTCGGTGCCCCCTACGTGGTCAAGGCCGATGGCCTGGCAGCAGGCAAGGGCGTCGTCGTGACCTCGGATCGCACCGAGGCCCTGACCCACGCCACCTCCTGCCTCCAGGTCTCAGACCGAGTCGTCATCGAGGACTATCTCGACGGCCCCGAGGTCTCACTCTTCGTCCTCTGCGACGGCCAGCACACGCTGCCATTGGCTCCCGCTCAGGACTTCAAACGCATCGGCGATGGCGACACCGGACCCAACACCGGCGGCATGGGCGCCTATTCGCCGCTGCCCTGGATCCCGGCCGGCACAGTCGATGACATCGTCAACACCGTCGCCCAGCCGGTCGTCGATGAGATGACCCGTCGCGGCACCCCGTTCACCGGTCTCCTCTACTGCGGACTCGCCCTGACCTCGAAGGGCATGCGAGTCGTTGAGTTCAACGTCCGCTTCGGCGATCCCGAAACTCAGTCCGTGCTCTCCCGCCTACGCAGCCCACTGGGTCAGACCATGCTCGCCGCCGCCGAAGGTCGCCTCGACGAAGTCGGGGAACTCGAATGGGATCCGCGCACCTCGGTGACCGTGGTCATGGCCGCCGAGAACTACCCGAATACTCCGCGCACCGGCGACATCATCCGCGGCCTCAACACCGCCGACGGGCTCGAGGACGTCCACATCCTCCACGCCGGAACAGCACGTGCCACGGACACCGGAGCCGGGTTCGCCCCGGAGGACACCGTCATCTCCGAGGACGTCGCCGAGACCGGTGACATCGTCACCGCCGGTGGACGCGTGCTCTCCGTCGTCTCCTTGGGCAACGACCTCAACGAGGCCAGGTCGAAGGCCTATGCCGCCGTGGACGAGGTCAAATGGGACGGCGAACAGCACCGCACCGACATCGCCGAGGTGGCCGCCCGTGGGCAGATCACCGTGGCCGATATCTACCCAGCCCCCGAAGAAGCGGTTGCGGTTGCGGTTGCGGGGCTCAACTCCACAGCGCCCGAACTTCCGGGCTGGACGCACATCTACTCAGGCAAGGTCCGTGACCTCTACATTCCCGACACGGCCACCGACGCCGCGTCTGCCGAGCAGCTGCTCATGGTCGCCTCGGATCGCATATCCGCCTATGACTGGGTCCTCGACTCCGAGATCCCCGACAAGGGCAAGGTACTGACGGGCTTGAGCCTGTGGTGGTTCGACCAGCTCTCCGAGATCATCGGCAACCATGTCATCAGCTCCAACGTCCCCGAGGCTGTGGCCGGTCGTGGTCTCATCGTCAAGAACCTGTCGATGCTGCCCATCGAGTGCGTGGCCCGCGGCTACCTCACCGGCTCCGGCATGGCCGACTACAAGGCCACGGGCTCCGTGTGCGGAATCCAGTTGCCGGCAGGCCTCATCGAAGCCGACCGTCTGGAACCCGCGATCTTCACGCCCGCGACCAAGGCGGAACTCGGTGATCACGATGAGAACGTCAGCTTCGCCCAGATCACGGAGACCATCGGCACCGAGGCGGCCGAGAAGGCCCGCGACCTGACGATCGAGATCTACCAGCGCGCCGAGGCGATCGCCCGTGAACGCGGCATCATCCTGGCCGATACGAAATTCGAGTTCGGGACTCTGCCCGACGGGACGATGGTCCTCGGCGACGAAGTGCTCACCCCGGACTCGTCACGCTTCTGGGACGCCGAGAGCTACGAAGCGGGCAAGGCGCAGGCGAGCTTCGACAAGCAGTTCGTCCGCGACTGGCTGACCGGAGAGTCCGGCTGGAACAAGTCCTCGGACACTCCTCCGCCGGCACTGCCCGCCGAGGTGGTCGAGAAGACTCGCGCCCGCTACATCGAAGCATTCGAGAAGCTCACCGGCCAGAAGTTCCCTGGCTGACCTCGCCGAGAACGCCCGCTTAGGAGGCGCTGCGGAGCCGCGGCTCGGCAGTTTCACCCCGACAACGCCGGAGCGTCGAGACACCTACGCACGCATAGGTGGCTCGACGCTCCGGCGTAGTTTCGACGCTCCGGCGTAGTTTCGACGCTCCGGCGTAGTTTCGACGCTCCGGCGTAGTTTCGGTGCTCCGGCGTAGTTTCGGCAGCAACCGCGCCGCAGTGACGCCGCCCGTGAAGCTGGGGCATTTCAGCTTCACGGGCACACGAGCCAGTAGCCGATAACCACGAAATGCGCAACGAATGACACCGATTCAGCAATTGCTGGCGGACACCGTGAGAGTTTTCCTGTGAGTATTGGTCTCACGCAACGAAATCGGTGGAAACTGCCGATGAGTTCCGCTAGGGTGAACGCGATGGTGACCGGAGACACACCTGCGGTCACGCGAACCACACATTGACGTGCAACTCGGTTGGAAGTGAAGACATGCATTATTGGAACGGCAGCTATCACCAAGGCAGCGGCGATACCTTCACCCTCGTCAGCCCCGCCACCGGTGAGACGACCGGAGAGTACACGCTCGCGAACCCCGCCGATGTCAACGCAGCAGTCGCCTCGGCGAAGGCCGCCTATCCAGCGTTCAAGGCCTTGACTCCCGGCGAGCGCGCCGAGCTCATGCTCGGTTTGGCAGCACAGCTCGAGGCGCGTGCCGATGAGCTTGCCGAACTCGAATCGCTCCAGACCGGAAAATCCATCCGCCTGGCCAAGGAATTCGATGTGCCCGGCTCGATCGACAACGCAAAGTTCTTCGCCGGTGCCGCCCGGCAGCTCACCGGCCTGGCAGCCGGCACCTACTGGGAGAAATCGACGTCGATGACCCGGCGCGAACCCCTCGGAGTCGTCGGCTCGATCGCCCCCTGGAACTACCCGCTGCAGATGGCCGCGTGGAAGATCTTCCCCGCCGTCGCGGCAGGCAACACGATCGTGCTCAAGACCTCGGAGATGACCCCCGGGACCTCCCTCATCCTCGCCGAGGCGGCCACCGCAGCCGGCTTCGCCCCTGGAGTCATCAACGTCATCGCCGGCGACGGGCGCGAAGCCGGGGAAGCGCTCATCACTCACCCCGACGTCGTCATGTCCTCGTTCACCGGGTCGACGAAGGTGGGACGTCACATCATGGAACTCGCCGCGGCCAAGGGTTCCCGAGTCCATCTTGAGCTCGGCGGCAAGGCCCCGTTCGTCGTCTTCGATGACGCCGATATCGAGGCTGCAGCTCGCGGTGCCGTGGCCGGGTCGCTCATCAACTCCGGCCAAGACTGCACCGCGGCCACCCGGGCCATCGTCGCCCGCGAGCACTTCGAGACCTTCACTGCTCGGGTCACCGAGCTCATGGACGGCGTCCGTGTCGGCAACCCGTCCGATTCCGCCACAGACATGGGATCCCTCATCTCTCTGACCCACCGCTCACGGGTCGCAGGAATGGTCGATCGCGCCCGCGAAGCCGGCGCCACCATACACTGCGGCGGGCAGGTACCGACGCACAACCACCTCGGCGAGGCTCTGCCCGGGAACACCGAGTCGACGGCGTACTACGCACCGACTCTCATCAGCGGAATCGACACCGACGCCGAGGTGTGGCGTGATGAGATCTTCGGCCCTGTCCTCGTCGCGATCGCCTTCGACACCGATGATGAGGCCATCGAACTGGCCAATGACACCCCCTACGGGTTGGCGGCGAGCGCCTGGACGACGACCACGAATCGCACGATGCGCGCCGCGGCCGACATCGAAGCCGGGTGTGTGTGGATCAACGAGCACATCCCGATCGTCTCCGACATGCCCCACGGCGGGTACAAGGCCTCCGGGTTCGGCAAGGACATGAGCCAGTACTCGTTCGACGAATACACACAGGTCAAGCACGTGTTCATCGATCACCACGAGGACCCGCACCACGAATGGCAGGACACCATCTTCACGTCCTGACGTTCTGCCGGGGACCGCCGAGTCACGAGCTCGGGCACGAACCGGTAACAGCTGGCCAGTAGCTCTGTGAGCCACCGTGCCAGTGCACATACAATGACATCCTGCGAAGCGTGTACGGCGCGCCTCGCCTCACCTTCGACAAGGAAGTCGGGAGGAACATGGACCTCGACGTTCTCGACGTCAACATCTTCGACGGTCACTCAGTCCTGCTTGCGAACCGCATCAGCATCCGCGGTGGAATCATCACCGAGATCGGCACCGGCAAGGCCGCGGACCCCGCCGAACGCTCCATTACGGCAACGGGGAAGCTGATCACGCCGGGGTTCGTCGATGCCCACGTGCACACGACCTTCGGCGGGCAGGAGTCACTGGCCTGTGACCTCAGTGCGGCGCAGGGTCTCCAGGCCGCACTCGAGACCATCCGCGACTACCTGGCAGCGACCACTCCTGGGTCCTGGGTCACCGGCGGCGGCTGGTCGATGGCCGACTTCCCCGGTGGCGCACCGAGCGCTGGGATCCTCGACGAACTGAGTTCGGACCGGCCCATCATCTTGATCAGCGCCGACCATCATTCGGCCTGGGTGAATTCGAAGGCCATGGACATCGCCGGACTCGATGCCTCCACTCCGACTCCGCCCGGCGGCGTGATCGAGAAGGACGAGACCGGGAACCCGACCGGGTGCCTGCACGAATCCGCCATGGATCTCATCTCCGCCCAGGTTCCGGACGCCACCGACGCTGAGATCCGCGCTGGCCTCCTCGCCGGGCAGTCTTACCTCGAATCCTTCGGCATCACCGCGTGGATGGACGCCATCGTCGGCGACTACTCCGGCCACCGCTCCCCCTTCGACACCTACGTCGCTGCTGAGGACACAGGCGACCTGACCGCCGAGGTGGTCGGCAGCCTGTGGTGGCCCCGTGACGTCAAGGACATCGACGCCCAGGTCGCCGCGCTGCTCGAGCTGCGGCGAACTCAGGGACAGTTCCGCACGACCTCGGTGAAGTTCATGCTCGATGGCATCGTCGAATCTCGGACCGCTGCGATGAGTGATGAGTACAGCTGCCCCTGCGGCGGGTTCGGCACCAGCTACTTCACCCGCGAACACCTGCACCGATCCTTCGCCGCCCTCGATGCGGCGGGCTTCGACATCCACTGTCATGCGATCGGTGATGCCGCCAATCGGGCGGCCCTGGACGCGTTCGAGGCGATCGGAACCAGTCCAGGCCGCTCCGGCGGCCCGAACGACTCCGACAGCGAGGGCGGAGAGCGCCGCCACCATATCGCCCACGTTCAGGTCGTCGACCCCGTCGACATTCCCCGCTTCGCTCAGCTCGGGATCACCGCGAACCTGCAGGCTCTGTGGGCCTGTCACGATCAGCAGCTGCTTGACCTCAACATCCCCTATCTCGGCGAGGAACGTTCCGGCTGGCTCTACCCATTCAGGTCCTTCGCCGATGCTGGCACACAGTTGGCCATGGGTTCGGACTGGCCGGTTTCGACGCCGAATCCGTGGGAAGCCATCCACGTCGCGGTCAACCGTTCGCACCCGGATGCGGGCGACCCGGCACCGCTCCTGCCCGAACAGGCCATCGACCTGTCCACTGCACTGTGTGCCTACACCTCCGGTTCCGCGCACCTGCTGCGCTCGGAGGTCAATGGGACCATCCGCACCGGCCAGATCGCGAATCTCGCGCTGGCCAGTGAGAACGCCTTCGCCATCGATCCGCGCAGGCTGGCCGAAGTGCACAACGAACTGACGATCGCAGGCGGGCACATCGTCCACGACGCCACCACCGCTGAAAGGCAATCATGACTACGACAGCCACAGCCGATGCAACGGCTCCCCCGCAGTTCGAACATCTCGAGATCCAAGGAGTGAAGAAGAGCTTCGGCGATACCACCGCGATTGAGAAGATCGACCTGTCGGTCAAGAAGGGCGAGTTCCTGTCCCTGCTCGGCCCCTCAGGGTGCGGCAAGACGACCCTGCTGAGGATGATCGCCGGGTTCGAGACGCCGACGGCAGGTCACATCTACCTCGGCGGCAAGGATCTTGTGGGACGGCCACCGCACAAACGTCCGGTCAACACCGTCTTCCAGTCCTACCTCCTGTTCCCCCACATGAACATCGCCGACAACATCGCCTACGGGCTCAAACAGGCGAAGGTTCCCAAACCGGAGATCGCCGAGCGTGTGCGCGAAGTGCTGGCTCTGATCCAGATGGAAGACTTCGCCGGCCGCAAACCCGAACAGCTCTCCGGCGGTCAGCAGCAGCGCATCGCTCTTGCTCGTGCTCTGGTCAACAGGCCGCAGGTGCTGCTGCTCGACGAGCCGATGTCGGCGCTGGACCGCAAACTGCGTGAAGAGATGCAGCTCGAGCTCAAACGCCTGCACACCACCCTCGACACCACCTTCGTCTTCGTCACCCACGACCAGGACGAGGCTCTGGCGATGAGCGATCGCATCGTCGTCATGTATGACGGAGTCGTCCAACAGATCGGGTCCGGCGAAGACATCTACGCCAATCCCAGCAACCGGTTCGTCGCCGGCTTCATCGGGAAGCAGAATTTCATTCCCGTCACCGTCACCGAGATCGACGAGTCCGGAGCAACCCTGCGCAGCGACAACTCGATGATGCGCACCGCCCACCTGGAGGCCAAGGCAGCAACTGCCAACACGGCAGCGTCGACGACGGCCCTGGCCAAGGGCGATCGGGTTCGCGCCGCCATCCGTCCCGAACGGATGCAGGTAACGCCCGCTGACGATTCGGCCGGATCACGGCCGAACACGGCGAAGGGGACCGTGATCTCCTCGTCCTTCCTCGGCGATGTCGTCCAGTACATGATTCGGGCGGGCACGAACAATGAGCTCCTCGCTCGGGTCCCAGCGGCCCAGGCACGCTTGTTCGAACACGGCGAAGACGTGGCCCTGTCTTGGGATGAGGATGCAGTGGCGGTGTTCTCAGATGACTGAGACTCAACCGATCAGCGTGCTCGCACCGGCATCGAAGGTCCCGGCCATAACGAGACGGGCGGCCCTGGCAGGGTTCGGAGTCCTCGGACTCGGTGCGCTCTCCGCCTGCGGGTCCACCGACGGTATGGCCGCCTCGCCGCACACCGACGGCGAACTCGAGTCGAAGCTCAACCTCTACACCTGGGGCGACTACGACTCACCTGAACTGCTGTCGGGCTTCAAGGACAAATTCGATGTCCTGCTCCAGGTCGACTCCTACGGATCGAACGAGGAGCTCATCGCCAAGCTATCCTCCAGCCGGGGAACTTCCGGATACGACGTCGTCGTCCCCACCGGGTCCGAAGTAGTGCGCTTCACCACTCACGATCTGCTCCAACCTCTGGATCTGTCACTGATCCCGAACTTCAAGCACATGGATAAGAACTTCATCGCTCAGGAGTTCGACCCGAAGAACAAGTACACCATCTGCAAAGCGTGGGGTACGACGGGCTTCGTCTACCGCAAGGACGTCATCAAGAGGGAGATGAAATCCTGGGACGATTTCATCAAGGCCTCCCAAAAGGAAGCAGCTGGAAAGACCACGCTGCTCTCCGACGCCTGGGAGGTCACCGCTATCGCCTTGGCCAGCCTCGGCTACAGCCTCAACACGACAGACAAGAAGGAGCTCGCCGAGGCCAAGAAACTCATCGTCGACGACGTGGCACCGAATGTCCGCGCCTACTTCGGCAGCGCTTCGACGGGCATCATCCAGGGCAGCTTCACGCTCATGCAGTCCTACAACGGCGACGCCCGGCAGGGAATCGACGAGGTCGACAACCCCGACGACTGGGAGTTCGTGTTCCCCACGCCCTCGGCGAATCTCTGGATGGACTGCTGGGCGATTGCCACCGGAGCACCTCACCCTGATGCCGCTCACGCCTTCATCGACTACATGATCGCTCCCGAGAACGCCATCACTCAGATCGAGTACATCGGCTATCCGATCGGTGTCGAAGGATCGGAGAAGGCGGCGAAGGCTGAGGGGATGGAAGGTCTCGACCTCATCTTCCCTGCTCAGAACATTCTTGATCGACTTGAGGCCAGCGTCTTCAACGACGGCATGCAGGATCGCGTCGACATCCTCACCGAGGCCCAAAGGAGGTCCGGCTCATGACTCCGCTGCGCAACAGATTATTCGGTGCCGCCGCACTGTCGTTTCCCACCTGGGCATACGTTGTCTTCTTCTTCGTCATCCCAGTGGCGATGGTGATCTTCTTCAGTTTCGGCAGCAAACCCGATATCTACACCCCGGTATCGACGGAGCACCTGAGCTTCGATCGCTTCCCCGAGGCGATGACCCCGGCGTTCCTGTCCACCTTCTTCGCGACGCTGCGGATCTCGATCCTCGGCACGATCCTGTGTCTGATCATCGCCCTTCCCTTCGCCTATTGGATTGCGATCAAGGTCGCTCCGGCCCGACGCGGGCTCGCCCTGGCACTTGTCATGGTGCCGTTCTGGACGAACTTCCTTGTCCGTACCCTCGGTTGGCAGATCATGCTCTCCCCCAACGGGTTCATCTCGAATTGGCTCATGTCGCTGGGCATCACGCACGACAAGATCGACATTCTCTATACCCACACTGCCGTCCAGATCGGCGTCGTCTACAACTATCTTCCGCTGATGATCCTTCCGCTCTTCGTCGCCATCGACAGGTCGGGCCAGAAGCTGCGTGAGGCCAGCTACGACCTCGGCGCCAATAAGGTGAAGACGTTCATGCGGGTGACCCTGCCGATGGCGATGCCCGGTGTGATCTCCGGGTGTCTGCTCGTCTTCATCCCCCTCAACGGTGACTACGTCACGGCCACGGTCCTCGGCGGGGCAAGCGGGTCGATGGTCGGCCAGCTCATCGCCGAACAGTTCAACGCTGCGCAGAACTGGGCATTGGGATCGGCAATGGCGGTGGTCCTCATCGCATCAACCTTCATCGTCGTCGGTATCGGATTCGCCGTGCTGAAGACGGGGCAGCTGATCACGGCGAAGGCCAACAGCATTCCGATCACGAACGGAAGGGCGTGACATGGCATTCACTACTCGCAAACCATTCACCGACAAGGCTCTTGACGTCTGGGGGATCCTGGTCTTCATCTACCTGTTCCTGCCGATCGCCGTGATCGTCGTCTATTCGTTCAACAATGGAACCGTGCTCGCCAATTTCAAGGAGTTCGGCTTCCAGGCCTATGTCCACGGCCTGGCCAACGACGTCATCATGTCCTCGGTATGGACCAGCCTCAAGGCCGCCTTCGGTTCGGCGCTCGTCGCCACGATCTTCGGCACGCTCGGCGGTGTCGCCCTGGCCCGAGCCAGGAGGGGTGCTTGGTGGGCCATCGGGCTGACTGTCATCCTCGCTGCGACTCTGTTCACTCCAGAGATCGTCGACGGCATCGCCTTCCTCCCCTGGTTCGTCACCCTCGGGGTCGATTGGGGCCTGGTGCCGTTCAATGACGGCATGTTCCGCCTCATCATCTCCCATGCCATGTTCTCCATGGCGGTCGTGACGTTCATCGTTCGTGCTCGTCTGGCAGGGATGAACCGTCAGCTGGAGGAGGCTTCGGCCGATCTTGGGGCCACCCCGATCAGGACCTTCGCCAACGTCACCCTGCCGATCGCTGCCCCCGGCATCTTCGCGGGTGCTCTGATGTCGTTCACGCTGAGTCTGGACAACACGATCCTCTCGAGTTTCGTCCAATTGCCCGGGTCGACTCCGTGGCCGGTCTACATCTTCGCTGCGGTCAAGGTGGCCCTGCGTCCCGAGATCGCTGCGGTGTCGACGTTGATGTTCCTGCTCACTCTGGTCGCCCTCGGCGTCTGTGCGCTTGCGCTGAAGAAGACCGGTGGAAGTTCGACGGAGATCATCAAGACCATGGCCGGCTGATCCTCGCCATCCCTGCAATGATTGCCGCAAGGCAGAAACTGAAAATCAATCGACGGCACACAGTTGCCGTCAAACAGAAAGTGAAGTGACATGGACGTCAATGCCGCATTGGCCGACGCTTCCACCGTGCCGTTCTGGCTCGATTCCGACCAGCGTCCGGAGCCCCTGCCACCGTTGACCCGCGATCTGGAGGCCGACCTTGTCGTCGTCGGAGGCGGTTTCACCGGGCTGTGGACGGCGCTGCAGGCGAAGGAGCGTGACCCGAAGCGCCACGTCCTCCTGGTTGAGGCGAACTCGATCGGGTGGGCCGCATCTGGGCGCAATGGCGGTTTCTGCGCTGCCAGCCTGACCCACGGCTATGACAACGGCGAGTCCCATCTGCCGAATGAGAACGACCGCCTGGCACAGCTGGGGCGCGAGAACCTCGATGCGATCGCGGCCGCCGTAGCCAGATACGACATGGACGTCGAGTTCGAACGCACCGGCGAACTCGACGTCGCAACCGAGGACTACCAGGTCCCCGAGCTGCGAGAGGCACACGACCCGGAGTCAGGTTTCATCTTCTACGATCAGCAGGAGCTGGCGCAGATCGTGAAGTCCCCGACGTACAAGGGTGCTCTCTGGGACTCTCGTGAGGTCGCCATGGTCAATCCGGCCAAACTGTGCTGGGAGCTGCTGCGGGTCATCCGGGAACTCGGCGTCGAGGTCTTCGAGGGCACGAAGGTCACCGATGTCAGTGACCGGAAGTCAACAGTGCAGGTCACGACTGGGGTGACGGCTCAAACCCTGGAAGATTGCAGAACCGCTCCGTACAGCACCATCTCCGCCAAACGCGTTGCTCTGGCGACGAACGTCTTCCCCTCGCTGCTCAAACGCGCCAGCCTGCACACCGTTCCGGTCTACGACTACGCGCTGATGACCGAACCCCTCAGCGATGAGCAGCTTGAGTCCATCGGATGGAACGGGCGGCAGGGCATCGGCGACTGCGCGAACCGGTTCCACTACTACCGGCTCTCGGCCGACAACCGGATCCTCTTCGGAGGATGGGACGCCGTCTATCATTACGGGCGGCAGGTGTCGTGGAAGTATGACCAACGCGCGGAGACCTTCGAGACTCTGGCCGAACATTTCTACGAGACCTTCCCGCAGCTGGCCGGCCTGAAGTTCAGCCACAAATGGGGTGGACCGATCGACACCTGTTCGCGGTTCTTCTCCTTCTTCACCACCGCCTACGGCAAGAAGGTCGCCATGGCTGCTGGCTTCACCGGACTGGGTGTGGGCGCCTCGCGCTTCGCCGGCACGGTCATGCTCGACCTGCTGACCGGACAGGAAACCGAGCTGACCCAGTTGGAGATGGTGCGCAAACTGCCCCTGCCTTTCCCTCCCGAACCTGTGGCGTGGCTGGGCATCCAGATGACGACGAACGCGCTCATCAAGGCCGACGGCAACGAAGGCCGACGTGGTCCGCTGCTCAAGGCACTCGATGCGGTGGGCATGGGCTTCGACTCCTGAGCCTTCCAGTGACGTCCGCGGCTCGGACCGGAGGCTGGGGAACCTCTCGCGCTTGATAGACTTTCAGCGAGCGCGGGAGGAATTCCCGAACACTTTCTTGAAGGAGCAGAACACGCATGGCACGTGTCGTCGTTGAGGTGATGCCCAAACCCGAGATCCTAGACCCTCAGGGTAAGGCGATCTCCGGTGGAATGTCCCGACTCGGCTTCACCGGTTTCGGTGAGGTCCGACAGGGAAAGCGCTTCGAACTCGAAGTCGAAGGTGAGGTCACCGAGGAGGTTCTCGCCCAAACTCGTGAGGCTGCGGAGAAGCTCCTGTCGAACCCTGTCATCGAGAACGTCGTGGCCGTTCGCGTCGCTGAGGAAGCCTGATGACTGCTGTCGCCACGGATCCCACCACCGCCGAGGCGGGTGCTGAATCCGGTGCTTCGATCGGTGTCGTGACGTTCCCCGGGACGCTCGATGATCGTGATGCCGCACGTGCGGTTCGTTTGGCCGGTGCAAAACCGGTCAACCTGTGGCACGCCGATTCCACCCTTGCAGGTGTGGACGCAGTGATTCTGCCCGGTGGATTCTCCTATGGTGACTATCTGCGCTGCGGTGCGATCGCGGGCTTTGCTCCGATCATGGAGTCCGTCGTCGCGGCTGCCAATACCGGTATGCCGGTCCTGGGCATCTGCAACGGCTTCCAGATCCTCTGCGAATCGCACCTGCTGCCCGGTGCCCTCATCCGCAATGACCACCAGCATTTCATCTGCCGCGACCAGGAACTGGTTGTCGAGAACACGAATACCGCGTGGACCGGCGACTACACCGAAGGCCAGACGATTCGCATTCCTCTGAAGAACGGTGAGGGCGGATTCGTCGCCACCGATGAGGTCCTCGACGACCTCGAAGGCTCCGGCCGTGTGGTCTTCCGCTACCAGGGGCACAACCCCAATGGTTCCCTGCGCAACATCGCCGGCATCACGAATGAAGCTGGAAACGTCGTGGGACTCATGCCCCACCCCGAACACGCTGTCGAGGCCGGTTTCGGCCCAGAAGACGGCGGCGGAATCGACGGCCAGGGATTCTTCTCCTCGGCCGTGCGCTCGCTCGTCGAAGGTCGCTGACCTCACCGACTGGCACACGAAAGGGTCCCGACGCGCGGCATGATGCCGAGCCTCGGGACCCTCGTTCGTCCTTGCCTCGTTATTGGCCGGAATGACCTCACGCCGGCGGTTCGGTCGGGTCAACCGTCACTGATGCGCTGTCTTTGAGATCACCGCACGTGGCGACGGCCTCGTATTTGCCCGTATCGGGCATGCCATCTCGGGGCATGTATCTCACCGATGCAGACTCGTCCTCACCGGCGAGCTGGCTCTTCTCCCAGACCTTCGTCTTGTTCTTCTCGTTCTTCTTGAACACTTGGAAGTTGACTTGGTCCTTGCTCGAGCAATTGACCATCGTCAGGTTGAGCCCCTCCTGGTAGAGCCCTTCGTCGAGCATCTTCTCTTCCGGGTCCATCACGAGGGTGCCGTCATCGTAGTCGCCCCGATCGCCTTCGATGATGTGGACGCGGGCGTGAAACAAGCGGTCCGGCTCATCACCTCGTTTGACCGTGATCGTGAACTTGACGTTCGTATCGTCAGGCTTCTCATTCATCACAACCGCTCCGTCATACGGTCCGTCCTGCTCCACTGTCCACATCTCGTTGTCCAGGCTTGTGGTGACGTCATCGCCCTTCTTGAGCCCGTCTATCGTGAACTCGATGCCCTTATCGCCTGTGACCTCCCGAGGAGTCATCGTCCTGTACTTCAACGCCAAGTCCGCTTCTTTCATCACCGAATCTTCATTCGAGCTGTCTACGCCTGGGGAAGCAGCCTCGTTCGAGTAAGTTCCGACCGACGGAGCAGAGTCCGAGGGTGCCGTTCCGAGCCCTGAAGCGGTCGCCGGTCCGGTTCCGAGCGTGGAGAATCCTAGAGCGACGGTAGCTGCGAGTGCGAGCTTCTTCATTGTGATCATCCTTCTTTCGCATCATTGGGTCAGATCAAGATGTGTTGCCGTATCCAGTTGTGCCAACGACGATACGAGCGAAAGACAGGAGTTGTGGCGTTGTGTTCATTGTGGTCATGACAGGCCTGTCATGACAGTTCCGTCATTCTGTAATGGCAACGAAACTTACACACCGAAATGCTGAGCCGACGCTGAGATGACTCTTTCGCAGCTGACTCTCACATCTTCCGCAGACGTAGCTTCATTCCTGGTCACCCGCGTGCAACTGCGACGGGCTGAACGAACCCTGAGGACAATGCGAACACCTGCGTTCAGCTGGTACTCAGTTCTGGGATCACGTCCGGATGAAGCCTTCCAATGTGCGCGATCCAATCGTTATCAGCCATTTCAGCCTGCGGCTCATCTGAGCACGACGGCCGTCCCGAGCGTCGCTGACGCCGCATGCAGCTCCACTGCCCACGTGTCATCGCCGATAACACCGTCGACGCCCAGACCTCTGCGCAGAGCCCCCTGTCCTCGCCTGACGACGTCGCCGCAAGGTGGTGTGCTCCTGACGCATAACCATGTTCGGAGCACGCATTTCGGCTCCGGAACACAGGCTGATCCATCTATGTTCCGGAGTCGAATACCCTCTTAACAGTGTCGATTCGCGCCGACGGGCCGGGAGTCTTCACCAACCCGTCGGGTCATCGTTCGCTGTCCTGATTGAGCTCACCTACCTACTTGAGCTCGGCGGCGAGCGAAGAGGATCGTCGCTGCGCCTCCCAAGATCAATACGGCCCCTGCACCGAGACCGGTGAGCTCGGCGCCAGTGCGCGGCATCGAGCCGGCGTTGCCCGAATCGCCAGAGCCGCCCCCATCGCTTGCACCCGTGACAACGAACCCACCATTCAAACCCTGGTCCATACAGTTCACCTTCACCTGGTAGGCGCCCACATAGACTTCGGAACTGTTGCCGAGTCCGTAGACATGAACCGATGCGGCTCCGTTCTTGGCGACCTCGGCACTCTGGTCATAGAGCTTTTCACTGGGTTCGAATCCCCAGACCTCGAATTTGGCATCGCTGCCAGGTTCGCAGTCTGTGACGGTGATCGTCACGCCTTTGTCGCCGTTGATGAAATCCTCTCCGGAGATCTTCTCCGGGTCGATAGAGAGCTTCGGATCGATGACGCTGCCGTCATCGGTCACAGTGTAGGTCGTCTCCGCGGTCTTGTCCCCGCAGGACGCCATGACAAGGAATTCGTCGGCCCAGGAGGCTCCACGTTCGCCTTGGGGAACGAAATTCACGAATCCGGCGGCGTCCTCTCCTGCTTTCTGCGTCTCTTCCCAGATCGTAGTGTCAGGGTCATTCTTAGTGCTCACCCTGAACTTCACATCATCGTCGACGCGGCAATTGACGAGCGTGATGTACACACCGTCATTGAGGAACTCCTGCAGCTCCTGACTCTTCGGCGTCACCGTAAGGTCAGCATCGGAATCCTCGCCGCCCTCATCGGTCACGGTGAAGGCCGACTTGGTGCTCTTGTCACCACAGGTAGCCTCGACGACGAAGTCACCGATCCAGCCGTCCTCACTGGAGTCCGGGACGAAGGTGGTGGATCCGGTCGAGTTCTCATCGGCCTTCTGCGTGTCCTCCCACAATGTCGTGTCCGAATCGCCCTTGCGGGTGATGCGGAAGTTGACCTCGCCACCGATCGTGCAGTTGTCGAGTGCGATCCGGACACCGCCTGAGGCAAAATCGCCAAGACTTTGGGTCTTCGGCGAGACAGTGAGGTCGCCATCGCCGTCATCATCTTCTGGAGCGACGACTTGAACGCTGCCGCTGAAGGTCTTCGGATCCTCGCCGTCACGGGTGACCGTGACGCTCACGTCGAGCGTCTCGCCAGCCTTGACTCCGGTGTTGCCGAGAATTGTGCCGGTGAACGCACCGTCAGCTTCAACAGTGGTCGAACCGGCCTCACCGGGTTCGGCGGTGACGACATCTCCGACTTCGAGGGGTTCAATCGTGTAACCGATGCCCTTGTCAGGATCGCCTATCTCGTCTGCGGTCATCTTCTTCTTATCGAGAACGAAGTTCGCTTCGATTGCTTGAGGTTTCGCTGCGTCGTCCTCGTTCTCTTCATCCTCGCTATCCTCTGGGTCAGAGGCCTCTTCGCCAGCAGTGGTCGACTCACCGGGGCCAGTCGATTCACCTCCATCTTGGTCCCGATCCGGATCTGTTTCCGAGGCGTCCTGTCCTTCGCCCGTTCCGGGATCGGCGCCGTCCCCCGGATCGGCTGCAGCTTCGGTCGGAGCTTCAACGCGAGCCTGAGCGGCGAGTGCCTCGGCGGTGGTCAGAGATTCTGCAGCTGCTGGCCCGACTCCCACGGTGGAGACTGCCAAGGCGAAAGCTGCTGCAAGTGCCAGCCGTTTCATGAGGATCCTTCCAGAGATCTGGGTGGCTGCCATGTTCGGTTATGGAAAAGACCATACGTACGTAGTTAGGAAGGAGACATTTTTGTTCATTTAGTTCATGACGGAAATGCAATAGGGAAATGTTGAAATGGTTATCCCCTTGAGACATCCAGATCCGTCAATTGAATCGATCTCTGAATTTTCAATGCTCTGCTGACCGAGCCCACCTCGATCTTCATCAGCAACCGTCCGGCATCTCGTACCGCTGGGTGCAGGGAACATCATGGTCACAATGTCCGGAGATCGCCTGACTTCGCATAAAGATCGTTACCGTCTTCAGAAGACGATTCGGCCCCCGCACGTGAAATGCGGGGGCCGAATCCGGCGCTGCTCGATCAGCGCTCGAGCCGATCACACCGGTGTTGTCACCGTCCGTGGCCGGCGACTCTCCACTAGGTCAGGCCTCACCGGTGCGCTGGGTCTCGATTTCGTCACCACCCTCATCGGCTTCGACGCCAGTGGGTTCCTCGATGAGGATTCCAGGTTCGGCCTCTGATTCCGCCAGCACCTCAGCGGTGAATTGCTCTTCAGCGTCCTCCCCTCGGAACTGCGACATGTAGAGACGGTAGTACGCTCCTTCTGCGCTCAGCAGCTCTTCGTGGTTTCCGTGTTCGACGATGGCTCCGTCCTCCATCACGAGGATGGTGTGGGCATCGCGGATCGTCGACAGTCGGTGTGCGATGACGAACGATGTCCGATCCGTTCGCAAAGCGGCCATAGCCTGCTGGACGAGCACCTCGGTGCGGGTGTCGACCGAGGATGTCGCCTCATCGAGAATGAGCAGTGACGGATCTGCGAGGAATGCTCGCGCGATCGTGATGAGCTGACGTTCTCCGGCAGAGACGCTGCCGCCGTCGGAGTCGATGATCGTGTCGTACCCATCGGGCAGCTGACGCACGAAGCGGTCGACCATGGTTGCCTGCGCTGCAGCCATGACCGCGTCGTCGGTGGCGTCGAGCCTGCCGTACCGGATGTTCTCTCGGATGGTGCCCTCGAACAGCCACGCATCCTGGAGCACCATGCCCACATGGGACCGCAGATCTGCTCGGGACAGGTCCTGAGTGTCAGTGCCATCGAGGAAGATGTGGCCGCCGGTGATTTCGTAGAAGCGCATCACCAGATTGACCAAGGTGGTCTTGCCAGCCCCAGTCGGTCCGACGATGGCCACCGTGTGGCCGGGCTCGGCCGTGAACGAGACCTTCTCGATGAGCGGAGTGTCCTCGGTGTAGCGGAAGCTGACCTCGGAGAACTCGACCCTGCCAGGAGTGCGCTGCGGCAGCGTCTCCTCAGCGTCGTCGGGTTCTTCTTCCTCAGCATCAAGGAGTTCGAAGGTCCTCTCTGCCGAGGCGACGCCGGACTGCAGCATGTTCGCCACACCAGCCATCTCAGAGATCGGCTGGGAGAACTCACGGGAGTACTGGATGAAGGCCGTCGCGTCGCCCAGTGTCATCTGCCCCGAGGCCACCTTGAGGCCGCCTGCGACGGCGATGAGGACGTAGCTGAGGTAGGACACGAACTGCATCGCGGGCATGATCATGCCCGACACGAACTGTGCACCGGCCGAGGCTTGGTACAGGGATTCATTGCGGCGATCGAATTCCTCGAGCATGATCTCGTCACGACCGAAGGCGCGAACCACGTCGAGGCCGGAGAACGATTCTTCGACATGTCCGTTGACATCACCGGTGTGCTTCCACTGTGCCTTGAACAACCTCTGCGACCGGGTGCCGATGACACCGGCGATGAGCGCTGAGAGTGGGAGTGCGATAAGCGCCAGCAGTGCCAATTGCCAGGACACGATGAACATCATCACGCCGATGCCCAGGATGGTCAGAGCGGATTGGACGAGCTGCGAGAAGGCCTGCTGTAGTGCCTGCTGGATGTTGTCGACGTCGTTGGTCACGCGCGACATCACATCGCCGCGCTGCCTGGTGTCGAAGTATCGCAGAGGCAGTTTGTTGATGGTGCGTTCGATGTCTTCGCGGAGTCGGTAGACGACGCGCATGACGAGGGCGTTGAGGATGTAGCCTTGCGCCCACATGAGCATCGAGGCCACGAGGTACATGAGGAGCACGAGGATGATGATCTGGCCCAGAGCGGTGAAGTCGATGCCCTGGCCGGGAACAACCTCGGCGGTGGAGAGCATATTGGCGAAGTCGTCTCTGCCTTCAGCCCGAGCGCCGGCGATGATGTCGTCGGCGTTGGCGCCCGCAGGCATCTGGGAGCCGATGACACCGGAGTAGATGATATCCATGGCCTTGCCCAGCACCTTCGGTGCGATGACGGTGAGCACGACTGAACCGATGACGAGAAGGACGACGTTGATGAGGCCCAGCTTCTCCGCACCCATCAGCCCAAACAGTCGTTTGACCGAGGGCCAGAAATGCTTTGCCTTCCTAGCCGGGGTATCGCTGAACATGTCCCCCTCGTCGCCGTGGGGCAGGTAGTCCTCTTCGGTGGTCTGCGCTGTGTCGGGAACGACGGTCGCTGTTGCCGCCGAGGTGGTTGACGTCGTTGACTCCTTGGATTCCTTGTTCGTCAAGTCAGTTCACCCCTTCCGTGGCCAGCTGGGATTCGACGATCTCCTGGTAGGTTTCGTTCGCGTCCACGAGCTCTTCGTGTGTTCCCCGGCCGACGATCTTGCCCTCATCGAGGACGATGATCTGGTCGGCGTCTCGAATAGTCGAGACTCGCTGCGCCACAACCACGACGGTCGAATCACCGGTGGTGTCATCCAAGGCGCTGCGCAGACGGGCGTCGGTGGCCACGTCGAGAGCAGAGAATGAATCATCGAAGACGAAGATCTTCGGCTTAGCCGCCAATGCTCTGGCGATGCACAGCCTCTGTCTCTGCCCACCCGAGTAGTTCGTGCCACCTTGGGCGACGCCTTCCTCGAGCTGATGAGTCTTATCGGCGACGAAGTCCGCGGCCTGAGCCGTCGTCAGTGCTTCCCACAGCTCTGTATCATCAGCGAACTCGTTTCCGAACCGCAGGTTAGAGGCGATCGTGCCCGAGAACAGGTACGGCTTCTGCGGGACGAGGCCCACCAGCTGCGCCAGCTGATGCCTATTGAAGGCGCTGACCGGAACACCGTCGATGAGGACCTCGCCCGACTGCGGGTCAAGCAGCCGCGGGATGAGGTTGACGATCGTGGATTTGCCGGCGCCCGTGGCACCGATGATCGCAGTCGTCGTGCCTGGCTGTGCGGTGAAGCTGAGGTTCTCGAGGACTGGCATCTCGGCCCCGGGATAACCGAAGGTGACATTGCGGAACTCGAGCTCACCTCGGCGAGGGAGTTCATCCACGCCCTTGGGAATGACCATCGACGTGGTCGAATCGAGGACTTCGGAGATGCGTTCGGCGCAGACGACTGCGCGGGGAATCATCATCATCATGAACACCCCCATCATGACGGCCACGAGGATCTGCAGAATGTACTGCAGGAAGGCCGTCAGCGATCCGACTTCCATCTGACCGGCGTCAACGCGGTGTCCGCCGAACCACAGCACGGCGGCGGTGGCGAGGTGGAGGATCATCATGATCGCGGGGAACATGAGAACGAAGAGGTTGCCGACCTTCACCGAGGTTTCCGTCAGGGCCCGATTGGCGAGGGCATAGCGGTCGGTTTCGAATGGTTCGCGCACGAACGCGCGGACAACTCTGATGCCGGTGATCTGTTCGCGGAGGACTCCGTTGATGTCATCGACCTGCTCCTGCATCCGTCGAAACAGCGGCATGAGCAGATAGACGAGGATGCCGACGACGATGAACAGCGACGGCACGGACACCCACACCAGCCAGGACAGCCCCACGTCCTCGCGCAGTGCCATGATGATTCCGCCGATGCACATGATCGGTGTGGAGACCATGAAGTTCAAGGTCATGAGCACCAGCATCTGGACTTGCTGCACGTCGTTGGTGTTACGGGTGATGAGGGTGGCGCTGCCGAACTTGCCCACTTCAAGCGTCGAGAGCTCATCGACCTTGCTGTAGATGGCACGGCGCAGATCCCGCCCGACTCCCATGCCGGTGCGAGCACCGAAGAAGATGGCGGTGACTGCCGTGACGACCTGGACGAGGCAGACGACGATCATCGTCATGCCGGTCGACCAGATGAAATCGGTGTCACCTTTCGCGACGCCCTGGTCGATGATCTGCGCATTCAGACTCGGCAGGAACAGCGCCGCAATGGTTGCGGCCAGTTGCAGGACGACGACGAAGATGATGTAGAGCCAATAGGATCGGGCGTATTTCAGAGACAGGCGTAATAGGGCCACAGCGGAAGTCCAGATAAGGTAGTAGTTCGCGAAACAGGCGTTGAGAAATTCGAAAGCGCAACAGGCTATCTTACATGCGTTCCCCTCTCGAACAATAGGTTGAACCTGTTTCCCTTCTCGTTGCAGTTCACCACACGGCACTGACACGAACAGGTAAAACCGGCTCCGACCTCGGCGGTAGCTCCGCGTGCCTCTTCGCTAATCGGGCGGACACCTCTAGTCTTGAAATCATGAGCACAACTTTGCAGGACCTCGTCAATCGCGCCGTCTTCTTCTCCACAGAGATGCAGACGCACTTCGGCGCTCTCATCGCCGATGCCGAATGGGAGGTCGATTTCTCGTCCGACCCACACCTGACCTTCACTTCTGCGGAGGGGACTGTTCTGCGTGGCCGCCCGCATCTGCTCGGTTCGGAGTCGAATGGGCAGAGTACATGGCTGTGGGGTTGGGAGAACATCAACGAGTTCCCCGAGGCTGTCGTCGGCCTCGCCCACGAGGTTCGCAAGTTCGGCGCCGCCGAGGATGTCGCCGAGTTGATCTCTGAGGAGCTCCCCCTGGATGAGGAGCTTGCGCTGCGTCTGACCTTGGCGTCGAAGGAGGCCACCGGAAAGTGGGCTCACTATCCTGCTGCAGCCGGTGCAGGCACGACGGTCTGGCTGCTCGTCGATGCTCCGGAGCTGACTCTGCCCGAGCCTCAGGTCAAGGCCACTGTGCGAGCTCTCATGCAGGGACTGACACAGACGACTGTGACCGATCATCGCGTCGCCCTCGAGGCATATGTGGCCAAGCGGGGCATCCCCACCGCAGTGTTGCCCGAGGCCGGACTACGTCTGCTCTTCGCCGATGGGTCGGCTGACCTGTCCTTTGACGACCAGAACCGGATCTCCAATTGCGAGATGGGTGCACCGCTCGAAGGTGAAGCCGCGCAGCAGTATGCGCAGGCCACCGGGACGTCCGCGCCCGCAGAAGAGGCCGCGGATGTTCCTGCCGCGGCGACCGAGTCGAATCCTGCTGCCACCGCACCGCGCTCAGATTCCGAGCCGGTTAGTGCAACACGGCCTGAGAGCAGAGAACCTGCTCCGACCGATGTGGAAGCAGCAGACTCGGCATCAACGCTTACACAGTCGCCAGGCGATTCCACAACCGAGGCATCTCCCTCGAATGTTCCGACCACCTCCCCCGCCGAGGCGGCACCCGAGAACGAGCTCGACTCCACTTACGCTCGTCCCACGCCTGCAACCGGATCGGAACAGGCAGCGGACGCCGAGACTGAGCCTGCAGGGTCGGGCACGGAAGGCACGCACGACACCGATCGTCAGACCGACGAGGCAGAGACCAAGTCTGAGGAACCGAAAAAGAAGAAGGGTCTGTTCTCGAAGCTCTTCGGCCGCTGATCTGCAGGTGCTGACCACCCGTCATCGGTTGACGGGTGTGCGCGGCTCCCAGCTGAAGTCACGGTCGAAGAGGTACCGACGTTCCCGGTCGGGCGTCAGCGTCGCGTCAAGGCCCTCACCTGTCAGGGTGATTTCGCCCGAGTCATCGATGGCGAAGGTGAGGGTCGCTTCGTCGACATAGTCTCTGATGAGACCTTGCGAGCCCTTCTGCTCCGGGTAGAGCTTGAGCCTGACCTTATTGTCCCCATCTACGCCGTAGGAGCCCTTCTGCAGGCTTCCGTCGGCGTAACGCAGGCCCACGGCGGCAGTCTTTTCTTTGGACAGTTGTCCGAAGGCTGCCTGCGTGATTTGAGAGTCGTTGAAGTCCGCTCTGCTCTCGCCTGAGACCGAGTAGACCCCAGCTATGGCGCTTTGCTCATCGAGTCTGCCCCAGTCGGTCATATTTCCGAATACGACGCCCGAGCCGACCAACATTGCGATGGCAAGCAGGGGCGCGGCCCACCGTGTGATCGCCACGAAGATACGGTTCGTGGAGATCAGACCTGCCACTCTTGCACCTGTGGGCTTGCCGACCACGAAGCGGCATAGCCGGCGCAGGTTGGGAATGAGGAGGATGACTCCTGCAAGAGCCATGATGCCTGAAAGCTGTTTGACGGGCACGTCGAAGGTCAGGTTGAGCAGGAACACAATCCCCATGTTCAGAGCCGCGAGAAGGGCACCCAAACAGGCTGTGCGCCTAAACAGAAGGAAGGCTGCGGCTGCGACCTCGGCCAGGCCAGCCAGGATCTGGATGCTCGGAGAGAAGGCCATGAAACGCCATAGCAATCCCATGGGACTCATCTCTCCATATTGGACGAGCGCGTCGGAGTAGTCGGCCTGTCCCATCTGCATGAGGAACACCTTCGACCACCCGTAGATCAGCAGGTAGCCTGCCAGCCAGATGCGAAGCAGCCAGTGTCCGGTCCACAAGACACGGACAGTAATCAATCGCGTCTTGCCGGGGCTGCGAGCTTGGGTGCGATCCGTTGCACGTGCGGCCGAGGAGCCATTCCCATTTCGGCAGCCTTCGCCGTCCTCTTCGTCGGCCACAGGATCTTCGTTGAGACGCAGGTTGTGTTGCATACTGCAACTGTAGAACGGAAGCTGGAAAGTTGAACTGAGGCAAACTCAACTGTCGAATAGGGAAAACCCAACACTTGCACCAGCGCCCCTGGTCCTGAAACACCTATGAATGCGAGAAAGGGGCCATCCCACCGAAGCGGAATGACCCCTCACCAAAAAGCAGGAAGGCCACCCTGTCAACGACAGGATGGCCTCCCTAAAAAATATTGCGGCAGTCACTTACTCTCCCACAACCACCA
>NZ_FXZH01000022.1 GCF_900169365.1 Brevibacterium sp. 239c | reverse complement strand
TGCCCGTGGGTTGGAGCCACTCCGGTGGCGGAGGTTTTCTTTTGAGTCAACGACTCGGTGTTCCCGGAGGTTTTCATGTGGGGCAACGATGTGGGTTACGCGGAGGTTTTCTATGAGTCAACGCGGGCTCTTTTATGTCCAGCGTCCTTCCCGTAGCCTGAGTGCCATGACATTCACCGGCACAGAGTCCTGCGGGAACAGTCCCAAGAACATGTTCGTGGCCCGGTTCGAAGAGAACCTGTTCATAGGCGATGAGTCGGCCCTCGCCGAGGTGGTCGCCGAGGACTGCGTACTCCAGATCGTCGGCAGCGGGGGAGTCGAGACCAGCACCGGCCGTGACGAGGTCGTCGCAGCACTGCTGGGTCTCTACGCCTCGAACCCAGTGGCCGGTCATCTGGAGGCGGCCATCACTCACGGCAAGGCTGGTGCTGCCTGGGGGCAGTGGGAGTATTCGAGTGATGGGGAGGACATCGGCTACTTCTCGGATACGTTCTGGTTCCGAAATAACAAGGCAGAGGAATTCGCTCAGATTCGGACCTTCCGGCTCTGACGGTTCGTTCCTCGCGAATGGTTACGACCGAAGCGATTCGGTTCTGTCAGTCCCAGGGGTTTCTGCGTCGACGTCGGCGTTCATCCCGACGCCTGCGCATTTCATCGCGCGTCGACTCATGCCCCGGTGAAAATGGGGGAGCCAATGGGTGCGGAGGCTGCAATCCGTTGCCGAATGTGTCTCCGAAGTCCTCATCCTCGTCCTCCAAGCCCGTCTTATGCGCCTCAAGTTCACGTTTGGCCTCAGCATCACCCAAGTGAGCTCGAGCCCGCTTGGTCAGCTCGCGCTTGCGTTTGCGGATGAGGCTCTGCTTGTTGGAGATCTGCGAGATCGCGCCGAAGAGCATCGGAAGAATGACGAAGATCGGCCAGAAGAAGATCAGCCTCCCCTGGGCGAATGAGGTGGCGGCCCAGATCGCCAGCGTCACGCCTGCAGGTCCCGCGAACATTCCAAGGAGCGCGGCCCGCACACGGTCCTTGTAATATTTCTGTGCGGCCGCATCGATCTGTTCGGGAGTGATCGGGACACGATCAGCGTTCAACCGGGCCAGAGCTTGGGCACGAGCGGAATCGTCGAGTTCCCCCGGGTCGAGCTCGCCAGCCTCGGCGATGATGAGATCCTGCACGAGATCGGGGACCTCTCCCAAGGTCTTCATGTGATTGGCAGCCTCGCTGCGCTCATCGAACTCCTCTGCATCGATCTGGCCCAAGGCATACGCCTCGGACAGCACATCGGTCACGACAGCGCGATCGGCATCGGAGGCGCGCACCTGCCCATGCGCACGCGGATCCGCGCTGAATCGTGACCACAGAGGGGAACTGTTCATGACTCTTACTGTAACCCCGCCCGGATGAGCGGTCTGAACTAGACTTGAGCAAATGGAACCCGTCGTCGTGCTCATCTTGTTCGCGGTGTTCGTGGGCGCAGTTTCGCAGCGGGTGACCGGAATGGGATTCGGCCTGGTCAGCGGCCCATTCCTCGTGCTTCTGCTCGACCCGTTCTCCGGTGTGGTGCTCGTCAACATCTGCGGCATCGTGGCCAGCGGTACCGTCTTCGCCCGCACCTGGCGAGAGGCCGATTGGGGAGCCTTCTGGAAGCTGACGCTGGGGACCGTCATCGGCACGATTCCCGGAGCTCTCCTGGCCGCGGCACTCCCGGCGCCACCACTGCAGATACTCATCGGCGCGCTCATTATCGCCTCCCTCATCAGCTCCATGGTCATCGGTCGGACAGGCAAGACGATGCCCGCGAACTTCGGCACTAAATTCACCACCGGTCTCCTCTCCGGCACGATGTCGGCGGCTGCGGGAACGGGCGGTCCTGCCGTCAGCGCCTATGCCGTCCTGACCAGGTGGGATCAGCGGACATTCGCCGCAACCCTGCAGCCGTTCCTCGTCGTCGGGACAACCTCGGCGGTCATCTTCAAAGCCGTATTCGACGAGAGTGCATGGCCGCAGCTGGCGGCACCCGTGTGGATCGGGATCGCTGCGGTCCTCATCGCCGGACTTGTCAGCGGAGACTGGCTGTCGAAGAAGGTCGAAGCCTCGACCGCTCGGATTGCCATGATCATCCTCGCTCTCGGCGGAGGAACCGCAACCCTCGTCAAGGGGCTGAGCCACCTGAGCTGAAAGCAGTCCTGACTCATCGTGAAGTGGTTGCCGGATCCTGCCGCGAATGAGCTGAACTCTTCATCGGAGAGTGGTGTCGGACCTTGAGAACTGAGCCGACACAAGGGTTCGGTTCAGTCGCTTGTCAGATTCGTCCGGCATACTAAATGGTGACTCATTCTGCTGGGAGGCATAGATCGTGGGACCAGTATTCCTGATAGTACTCGTGGTGCTCGGCACCATTTTCTTCGTCAGTTACCGCAAGGAAAAACAACGTAAGAAGGAACTCGCAGCCTCCGAGCTCCAGCAGGTGACGAAGACCGCCGGAGAAGACGTGACGTCCTTTGGCGAAGAAGTCGCCGAACTGGATGTCCTCACCGCTGGAGTCGAACTCGACACCGGTGGTTCGCAGGATTACAAACAGGCACTTGACTCCTATGACGTTGCGAAGGAGACGCTCGACAATGTCGACGAACCCTCCGACATCCGCAGTGTCACCGAGGCTCTCGAAGACGGCCGCTATGCCGCCAAGTGCGTGCGCGCTCGTGTCGACGGCAAGCCGCTGCCCGTGCGCCGTCCTCCATGCTTCTTCAACCCGCAGCACGGACCCTCGTCCGAAGACATCGACTGGGCGCCAGCCGGTGGTCAGTTGCGACCCGTTCCTGTCTGCGCTGCCGACGCCGAGCGCGTCGCGGTGGGTGCGGATCCTGCGGTGCGCAAGGTCGTGACCGCTGACGGACACACTCGCCGCGCCTACTGGGAAGCAGGTCCTGCCTACGCCGAATACAACCGCGGATACTTCAACTCCTACGCAGGTTCAGGGCTTCTGCCCGGTGTGCTGATGGGGTCGATGATGTTCGGCGGTATGGGCGGCGGTGGCTGGGATGGCAACGGCGGCGGTGACATGGCTGGCGGTGACGCCGGAGGTGGCGATGCTGGTGGTGACGGAGGCGGATTCTTCGGCGGAGATGGCGGCGATGGCGGAGGTCTCTTCGGAGGCGACGGATTCGATCTGGGAGACATATTCTGATGGAGACAATTGAGATCCGCGGCGAGTCGATCAAACTTGGTCAGCTGCTCAAACTCCATGGCGTCGCCGAACATGGCGCGATGGCCAAGGACATGATCGCCGACGGCGAAGTCGTGGTCAATGGTGAGGTCGAAACTCGCCGAGGTGCCACAATTCGGCCCGGAGACACTGTCGAAGCTCTGGGTGAGGTCATCGAGGTCGCGACCGAATAGGACTCACGAACCAGCGTCGCATCGGTCGCTGAACCGCTGCAGGCAACACAGCTGAACTGATACGAACTGATACAGACAGACATTGCAGAAGGGACGTCCCCGCGGGGACGTCCCTTCTTCGTATCAGGTTTCTTGGGCGCTCAGCGCTCAGCGCTCAGCGCTCAGCGCTCAGCGCTCAGCGCTCAGCGCTCAGCGCTCAGCGCTCAGCGCTCAACGCTCAACGCTCAGTGTTCTTCGTTCGACTGGGGGGAGTCATTGAGCCCCGGTGCATCCCACAGCGCCGACCACCGTGAAGTGTCATCCTCGAACGGCAGTTCGTTGGCCAGCACACCGCGCACCTGAATCTCAAGAGGATTGTCTCGCTGCTTGGCACCCGACTGTGCGAACGGATAGAACGTGCCGCGTTTGTACTGGTAGACCAGTGCCAGGCGGCGCCCATCCGGGTTGGCAAAGTAGACGGTCGAGCACAGCAGCATGGTATCGAAGCCCTGGCTGACCAGGGCCGAATTCACAGCGTGCAGATTAGTCACGAGATTGACCACCTCGGCGTCGGTGTCGGAGACGACCTGCCAGGTGTATCCGAAGCCATCGTTGCGCTGTGACACGTTCGCGGCCGGGTCGGAGCTGATGAGGGCAATGCTCTCGGACTCAGCGGACTGGAACGCCGCGCCCTCGACTTGTCGGAACGCCACTGCTCCGACACCGGTGGGCTTGAAGCCTGTTGCAGCTTCGAGCGTCAGCGCGGCTGGAGGAAGTGCGAAGAGGTCGTCGAGGTTGGCCCGTTTCGGTTTGGAACGGCCCAACAGCGCGTCGAAGAAACCCATGAAACTCCTAGTGGATGTCGGTCGGTGCGATTGCGGTCAGCTCAGTGATCGTCACTGCTGCTGTGAAAGCTGCCCGGAGATCCTCGCCAGTTGTGCCAGCCGCTTGTCCAGCGAGGGGTGAGTGGAGAAGAGCTGTCCGAGGGCTGCCTTGCCGCTGACAGCGGGAATGAGAGCCAGGTGGTTGGCCGAGGCTGAAGAACGTAGGTCCTTCTCCGGGATCTTGCTCATGTCCCCGCTGAGCTTCGTCAGTGCCGAAGCCAGCGTCGAGGGCGCGCCGGTGAGGATGGCTGCTGCCCTGTCTGCGGCAAGCTCGCGGTAGCGCGAGAGGCTGCGGATGAGGAGGAACGAGAGACCGTAGACGACGGCCCCGACGAGGAGGAACACCAGCTGGATGGGAACACCGCCGTTGTTGTTGTTCGACCGTCCGAAGCTCATGTAGTAGCCGGCGCGCATCATCAGTGCGGCCAGGACTCCGGTGACCCCGGCGACGGTCATGACAGTGACATCACGGTGGGCGACGTGGGAGAGTTCGTGCGCCAGCACGACCTCGACCTCATCACGGTCGAGTTTTTCAAGCAGTCCGCGAGTCACACACACGACCGATCGTTCCGGCGAACGGCCAGTGGCGAAGGCGTTGGGTATTGCCGAGTTCGAGACCGCGACGCGAGGCTTGGTCGAATCGGCGAGCTGGCAGAGCCGGTCGACCATCGTGTGCAGTTCGGAGGCCTCTTCGGGGGAGACCTCCCGTGCTCCCATGGCCTTCATCGCGATCTTGTCGGAGAAGTACCATTGGAAGAAGAACGCGCCCGCGCTGATGAGCACAGCGAAGATGACCCCGGGGATACTCTGTCCGAAGATCCACCAGATGGCCAGAATGAGGACCACATAGATGAGTCCGTTGAGGAAGATCGTCCACCCCATGCGCATGGTGAGCCCGTTGTCCTTGACGAAGCGATTCTTCATCGTGGTTCCTCTCTGGGTCTGGCAGTTCCGGCCCACAGCCTTGGGTGAAGGCAATGGGCCGGAGCCTTCGATATCAAGATGTGTTGGTCAAGCAGTGCGGATCAGGCTGTGCGGATCACGCTGGATCCGGGATGAAGCCTTCACCGGTGAGGAGCTCCGTGATCTCCTGCAGGGTCGCATCGACGAACGGTATAACGGCCTCACTCGAACCCAGGTAGTCGTTGGAGACAGCCTTGCCGTTTGTGACGACATAGTCGTGGAGGGCGTGCAGAGCGTTCCTGGCGGCTTCTTCATTGCCGACGTTGACGGCGTCTTCGACCTGGTTGTCGTATTTCTGCATCAGGTTCTGGTCGACGTCGGCGACATCGTACTGGCCCTCGCCCATGATGCGGATAATCATTGCTGCTCCTCGCCTTCAAGCGACTGCTGCTGCTTGTTCGACGAGGCTGGCAGCGAATCACGCATCCGGTTGAGTTCCATCTCGACATCGTTTTCGCTGGAGAGCGCATCGAGCTGTGAACTGATGTCATCCTTCGAAGACCCGGTGACATCTTCGAGTGCGCCCGAAGCGATCAGTTCGTCGACGGCACCAGCCCGTGCCTGGAGCGAAGCCGTCTTGTCCTCGGCGCGCTGGACGGCGAGCCCGACGTCACCAAGCTCTTCGGAGATGCCTGAGAAGGCTTCGCCGATCTTCGACTGTGCCTCCGCCGCGTTGTATGTGGCCTTGATCGTTTCCTTCCGCGTGCGGAAGGCGTCGACCTTGGCCTGCAGCCGCTGTGATGCCAGTGTCAGCTTCTGCTCTTCGCCCTGGAGGCCCTCGTGCTGTCCCTGCAGATCGGTGATCTGCTGGTCAAGACCGGACTTCCGGGTCAGTGCCTCACGAGCGAGGTCCTCGCGGCCCATCTCCATGGCCTTCTGGGCCTGACCGCTGAGCTTGGACTGCTGCTGTTCGAGCTGAGTGATCTGCAGTTCGAGGCGCTTGCGGCTGGTGGCGACATCGGCAACACCGCGGCGTACCTTCTGCAGCAGCTCAAGCTGCTTCTGATATGAATAATCGAGGGTTTCATTGGGGTTCTCGGCTTTGTCCAGTGCCTTGTTGGCCTTGGCGCCAAAGATCGCCGCGATCCTTTGGAAGATGCTCATCCGTAGTCGACTCCTGCATTGGTCTTGACCCGACGCTACAGACCGATCGTCTCCGTACCTGGAGAAACCCTGTCAGCACCGCCGCGAACTATCGCTATCAGCCTACTAACAAAGGCTGACAATTTGCCAGACGTGGACACAGAACTCGAACAGATAATCGAGGCGAGAATCGGCGACGACAGCATGCCGTGGCATGCTGTCGGGGGCTTGGCGCTCAGGGGGCGAAGAGCCGGGAATTCGCGGCTTCGACCTCAGAGTACTGAGCGGCCGCTGTGTTGAGCGCCCCGTGGATCGAGGTCAGCGATTCGAACAGCTGTTTCTGTGCGCCCTCCCACTCATTGATGACTGTCTGGAAGTTCTGTGCAGCGCTTCCCTTCCAACACTCCTGCAAGGTGAGAAGATTCCTCAGCATCGTATTGGACTCCGCAACAAGTGTGCGCGCGGTTCCTGCTGTGGAAGCGGCTGCAGATGAGACGCGTTCGGCGTCGACTTCGAAACTCATGACTTCTCCTGACGGTGGGCACCGGAACTCGGTACGAGGGACCGGGACTCTCATCAGCATCACCGCTCGCTCGCGCTGGAAGAAGCCCAGAGAAAGAGGGTGTGGATAGCGCTTGGCTGTCCACACCCTCAACGCACATGAGTCAGATCGCCATCCACAGCGATCTGCACTCAGGTGGTGCTACTTCAGTACCAGCGTTGTCTTCAACGTCTGTTCCTGTCCGCCGCGGATCACCGTGAAATCGACGGGAGAGTTCGTCGGCTGTGCGCGGACGAGCGCACGCAGCGCAATCGCGTTGTTGACCTTTGTCCCGGACACGGACACGATGTCGTCGCCGTCTTTGAAGCCTGCCTTCGCTGCTGGTGATCCGGACTGCACCGACTGCACCTTGGCGCTGCCGCGAGTGGTGCCGCCGCTGTTGATCTGTCCGTCCGTGAGCGTGATCCCGAGGAACGGGTGCAGCGCCTTGCCGTTGGCGATGAGCTGGTCGGCGATCATCACAGCCTGTGAAGAGGGGATGGCGAACCCGATGCCGATCGATCCCGACTGGCCGTCCTCACCTGCCTGGCTCAATGAGGCGGCAGCGGAGTTGACGCCGATGAAGTTGCCATCGCCGTCCACGAGCGGGCCGCCGGAGTTGCCGGGGTTGATCGCCGCATCCGTCTGGATGGCGTTCGTGATCGTCATCTCCTTCTCCTGCGAAGTCGCGTCCTCGCCGATGTTCTCCGTCGACACAGGACGGTCGAGGGCTGAGACGATGCCGGTGGTGACCGAGTCCGCGAGGCCGAGGGGGTTGCCCAATGCCATCACCGGGTCTCCGACCTTCATCTTCTTCGAGTCGCCGACGGGCAGAGGATCGACGTCCTTGGGAACCTGGTCGAGTTTGATGACCGCGATATCGGTCGACGGATCGCGCCCGACGATTTTGGCCTTCATCGTCTCACCGCTCTTCATCGTCACCGCGATCTCACCGGAGGGCGTGTCTGCCGGGGCCACCACGTGGTTGTTCGTGATGACGTGCCCCTGGTCGTCGTAGAGCGAGCCCGAACCCAGAGCCTGGACCTTGCCATCGGTGCCGACCTGAATCGAGACGACACTCTGGGACGTCTGCTTCGCGACCTCGGTCCAGTCCGGGGTTTCAATCGTCTGACCGGCGACCTTGCGCGGTTCATCCCCTCCGAGGGCACTGACCGCGTAGCTCCCGCCGAAGGCAGCACCTCCGCCCAGCAGGGCGGCGATCAACGCGATGGCGATGGTCGCACCCCAGCCCGGTCCCCGCTTCTCTCGCCGAGGTGGTGCTTCGCTTCCGTACGGCCCGGGGCCTCCCGGTCCTCCTGGGCCTCCTGGCGCGCCGGGCCCACCCGGACCCCCTGGCCCGGACTGGAATCCCGCGGAACCGGAAGCGGGGTACCCGCCCTGGTTCGGCTGATTGCCGTAATGACCGTGGGCATTTGAGCCTGTGCCGGCAGCGGCGCCTGCACCCGCTCCCGCAGCGACTCCGACTCCTGCACCAAGTGCAGGCTGTCCGGCACCCTGAGAATACGGAGTGCCGTATGGGGCATTGGCATCAGTGGGGGAGTTGGGGCCGGCCTGCGCTGGTCCGTTGGGTGTGGTGGCTCTGGCATAGGGGTAGCCGTTGTGACTGCTGGTGCCATTGTCTGGACTGCGGTCAAAGCGCTGGCTGCTGCCGTAGTTCTGGCTCGGTCCCTGGCCTGGCTGTCCGGGCTGGCCGGTCTGGCCTCTCGAACCATCAACAGGGGGCTGAGCGCGAGTCGGCTGTCCCTGCGGGGGATTCTGATCCTGGTTGTGATCGAACCTCTGGCCCTGCCTGGGGTCCTGTCCTTGCCATGGAGCCTGGCCTTGACCAGCATTGCCGCCTTGGCCCTGGCCCTGCTCCGGGTTGTCCGGGCTGTCCGGACCGTTCTGGCTGTTCTGGCTGTTCGGGCCGGTCGGTCGGGCCGAGGGCGCGACGGGTGGGCTGACGCGGGCCGGGCCGTTCGAACCGTTGGCGCTGTTCGACCCGTTCGGGAAGGTGCGTGGGATCTCTGCCGAACGGCGGGACCCGTCTGTGGGTCTTTGAGGTCCTGCAGTCGAGTTGCGGGGGACGTCTGAGGAGTCGCGTGAGCCATCTGCATCTGTGGGGAACGTGCGGTGGTCCTGATCCCCGTGCCGTCCCCGGTTGTTGGAGTTGTAGCCCTGATTGTTAGGGTCGTTGCTGCTCATCGCTCGTCCTTTCGTGCGTCCGGAGCGCTGTCTTCAGTTTCTGAGATGGGCAGATCGATGCGGAACGTTGCACCGCCGCCCGGTGTCTGGTGCACTGTGATCGAGCCGTGGTGGTTCTCCACGATCGCTTTGACGATGGAGAGTCCGAGGCCGGACCCGCCGGTGTCGCGAGTCCTGGAGACGTCGAGGCGGTAGAACCGTTCGAAGATCCGAGGAACGACCTCGGGGTCGATCCCGTCGCCGTGGTCGCGCACCTCGATCCTGACTCGCCCGTTGGGGAAACCGCGCAGCGATTCGTCGACGGTGATGGACCCCGCTGCTGTCATGTCCGGCACGATGCCGGTCGGTGTCTGAGCGTCGCTCTGATCATTGCCGGTGGAGTCGCCTCGGCGGAAGATGCGTACACCGCCGGTGACGAATCCGCGCTCGCGGGACTTGTCCTTCGCCGCTGACTTGTTCGCGTTCGCCACCACCTTGTTCGAACCGGTCTTGGTGCCGGTACCTTGGCCATTTGCAGACTCTGCTGAGTCCGCAGCAGCCTCGGTGCTGCCTCCGACAACGCCGACGGCGAATTCGATGGCCGTGTGCTCTGGCGTGTGTCGGACAGCGTTGCCGGCGAGGTTGATGATGACCTGACGGATCTTCGACTCCGATCCGCGGATCATCGGCACAGGCTGCGCGTCCTCTCCATCGAGTCCGATGAAGCTGATGTCGCGGTCGGGAGCCTGGGCAGCCGCGTCGGCGGCGGCGTCGCGGGCGATTCGATGGAGGTCGATGGGCCCGATCTCGGCAGGTCGCTGTTCATCGAGACGGGCGAGGACGACGAGGTCGTCGACGAGTACGCCCATCCGCTTGGCTTCGGACTCCATGCGTTCCATGGCGTTGCCGATGTCATCTGACTTCGTGATCGCACCCTGCCGATAGAGCTCGGCATAGCCGCGAATGGTGACCAACGGTGTGCGCAGCTCGTGCGAGGCGTCGGAGACGAACTGGCGGATGCGCTTCTCCGATCGCGTCTGTCCGTCGAAGGAATCCTCGATGCGGCCCAACATCGTGTTCAGCGCACCCGAGAGGCGGCCGAGCTCGGTGTTGCGAGGGAACGTCGGCACCCTCTGACTCAGGTCACCGGCTGCGATCCGTGAAGCAGTCTTCTCAATGTCACGCAGCGGCCGGAACGTGTTGTTGATCGCCCAGTATCCGACGCCTGCGACCAAGGCCAGAGCCAACAGTCCGATGCCGATCATCGTGTTGCGGGCACGTTCGTTGATGTTGTCGATTTCGCGATCGAAGGGCACCGCGATCGAGACGAGCACATCGGTGTTCTGGACCTTCATCGCTCGCGCTCGCCACTTCGAGTTGGTCCCCGTGACGGTGAATGGTTCACCGCCGCGTGAGTAGACCTGGGACTCGTTGATCCTCGGCAGGATCGGGCGGTTGCCCGACTCCGGAGCCACAGGGTCGCTGATCGGTTTGCCGCTCGTGTCATAGAACTGAACGTAGAATCCCTCGGGCATCAGGCTCTTGAGCTCATCCCACGAGCTCGAATCGATCGTGGTGGGAGTCTCGGTCGAAGAATCCGACCCGTGGCTGTCCTTACCCGAATCCGGTGTCTGATGCTTACTCGACTGTGTCGATTGCAGCTGGGCAGGCTGGAACACATCCTGATAGGCCTGCTTCGCAAGGGTCTCCGAGGCATTGATGAGTCTCTCATCGGTGCGCTCGACGAGGCTGTCGCGGAGATTTTCGAGCACCCAAGCACTCGTTCCGGAGAGAACGAGCAGCATGAGCAACATCATGATGGCCAGCAGCTTGGTGGTCAGCGACCATTCTTCCCAGAAGCCGGGGCGGGTGGGACGGGATTCTTTTGCCACGTGATTAATCTAGCGCCTGAGCTTGTCCGACTACTTGGATTCCGGTGTGCGCAGCATGTAGCCCACACCGCGCTTGGTCTGAATCATCGGTGTCCACTCCATCTCCACAGGGTGTCCGGCGGCGTCTGTCTCGGGCGTAACATCGATCTTGCGTCGCAGGTAGGAGATGTAGGACTCGACGATTCCGGTGTCGCCGCCGAAGTCGTATTCCCAGACATGGTCGAGGATCTGAGACTTCGAGAGCACCCGATTGGTGTTGAGCATGAGGTAGCGCAGCAGCTTGAACTCGGTAGGGGAGAGATCGATGAGGATTCCCGAGCGACGCACCTCATGAGTGTCGTCATCGAGTTCGAGATCGCCGGCCATGATGACGGCGTTCTCTTCGTCTTCGAGGCTGCGGGTCCGACGCAGCACGGCGCGGATGCGGGCGACGACCTCTTCGAGGCTGAAGGGCTTCGTGACATAGTCGTCGCCGCCGACGGTGAGGCCGGTGATCTTGTCCGAAGTGTCATCACGGGCGGTGAGGAACACGACAGGAGCATTCATGCCGATCTGGCGCAGGCGACGGGTGACTGTGAAGCCGTCCATGTCCGGCAGCATCACGTCGAGGACGAGGAGATCAGGGTTGGTCTGCTCGGCCAGACGAAGAGCTTCAGCACCATTGGCGGCCGAGACGACGTCGAAGCCGGCGAAGCGCAGACTGGTCGAGAGGAGTTCGCGGATATTGGGCTCATCGTCGACAACGAGGAGTGTGGCTTCGATGTCGGTATCGTTTGCTGTAGTCATGCATCCAGTCTGAAGATCAATTCTGAGAGTCACTTGACAGTTACCTGAATGCGATTGTGAGCCAGGTCACTGAAAAACTCTCGAGAAAGTCCTGTGAGTCCCGAAGCGCCGCATGCGCTCTCAGGAATGGTGTGACGAATTGAGCAATATTTGCGCTCGTGCACAGCCTGCTCACAGAGAAGGCAGGGTCGACCTCACGAGCCTGCCTGGCGGGCCCGGAAGGCGGCCACGTGCGTGCGGTTGGCGCAGTTGCCGGTGTCGCAGAAGCGCTTCGAGCGGTTGCGGCTGAAGTCGGCCAGATAGGCTCCGCAGTCTTCCGCCGCACAGCGTCCCAGTCGGTCTAGGTCCCCGCTGCGGATGAGGTCGATGAGTACAAGGGCGACGTCGGCCGCCACGCGATCGGCAAGACTCGCCGCCTGCCCCACTGCGTGCAGGTGCCAATCCCAGCTTCCATGCTTGACCAGCTGTGGCAGCGCGCCGGTCTCGCGGAGCGTGATATTCACCTGATTGACGACGCCTTCTTCGCCCGCTTCGACCTCAGCCTCGGTCTGGGCATCGATGCTCGAGTCGAGCACGACGGCAAATCGTTCACGCAGCTCACGAGTCTCCTCGACGTCGGGCTTCGTGGCCTGGAAGGGGCCGGAGAAGTCATGTCGGGCAGCGAATCCGTGGAGTCCGGCAGTCGTCGTCAGCTCATCTCCCGCCTCGGCGATGGTGCCGGAGGTGTTGAGGAGATCGACGAGCATGGTGAGATTCGAGCGAATGTCGTAGGCGAAAGTCATTGTGAATGACATTCTGCCACACCATGTAAGGGTCAAAGTGTATTTGACTCATTTCATGGTGGTGGGAAATACTGGTCAAGGCGGACAACGCTGTCGCATCATCACGCGCCGCATCGCACATATCGGCCGCGAGCAGCATCGTGACTGCACTGCACCACATGTACGTCCGCAGTTCACATCCACTCATCACAACCACCTCGGCGAGGGAAAGAGTCCTACGTCGAGTCCGCGCGCATCTCAGGAGGTCAAGAATGAATCGCACCGTCGTCATGGGGTTTCTGCTGACTCTGGCCTCCGCGTTCTTCTTCGCGGTCTCAGGCCCGATCGCGAAGACGATGTATGCGATCGGGTGGACTCCTGGCTCCGTCGTCCTCATTCGCCTCGCGGGCTCGGCCATTCTGCTGCTCATCCCCAGCCTCATCGCTCTGCGCGGACGTTGGGATGAGGTGCGCCGGCACTGGAAGACCGTGCTCACTTACGGGCTGGTGTCGATGGCAGGTGTGCAGGGCTTCTACTTCGTCGCCGTCGAGCACCTCACCGTCGCCGTTGCGCTGTTGCTGGAGATGACGGCACCGATGCTCATCGTGTTCTGGATCTGGGCACGTACCCGGACCCGTCCCGCCACCGTGACCTTCATCGGGGTGGTGATCTCGATGTTCGGGCTGGTGCTTGTCCTCAACCTCCGCGACTCCGACATCAGCATCTTCGGCGTCATCATGGCACTTGCCGCGGCAGTCTGCCTGGCCAGTTACTTCCTGGTCTCGGCGAAGGACTCCATCAATGTCCCACCGGTCGCGCTGACCGGCTTGGGCATGGGCGTGGGCGCATTGGCCATGTCCATCATCGTGTTCTCGGGAGTCATGCCTGCCGGCATCGTCACCGCCGACGTCGACTTCGGCGGATACGCGGTTTCCTGGATCCTGCCCATGGCGATGATCGTCGTCTTCACAGTGGGCGCCTACATCACGGGCATCCTGGGACTGCGCTACATCGGGGCCACGGTCGGCTCCTTCGTCAACCTCATCGAGGTTCCATTCTCCGTCATCGTGGCTTGGCTGATCCTGTTTGAGATGCCAGCGCCCATCCAACTCTTCGGCGGTGTGTTCATCGTCGGCGGCGTCGGCTTCATCAAATGGGGCGAGGCGCGCCTGGCCCGCCGAGTGGCCTCCCGCGAGGTCATCGTCCGGGCCGAGGAGCTCGCTGCGGTCTGAGGCTGACCTCCATTACGAGTGGGCGTAGGCGAGGAGGCGCACTTGTGGGCGCACTCGATGACGCACGCTCAAGTATGCGCATGAGGGTGACCGGCACGGGGTTGCTTTAGGCGACTTCGCTTTCGGGCTTCAGCATTCCAGCGCGACAAGTCACGATGATCCCGGCCAGCAGAATCAGCAGATCTCTGCAGATTACAGACTAGTCGCCATTCCGCCATCCGTTCCACCGCTCGCTGATGCTGTCTTCGCCAATGGGGGATTCGTCTGCCTATCGGCCACCGTCCGGGCGCCGAGCAGCGTTTAGTGGGATTGCCCAGCGCCCGGAAGATGGCTGAGCGGTGTGGCAGCCTTCGCTAAACCTCCCTGACGTCACTAATTGCGCCCGGCGCCGGGGCGGTTTAGTGACGTCGGAGTGGTTTAGCGGCGTGGTCCCCTCAGCGGACCTCGATGTCGTAGCTGTAGCCCTGTTCGGTGAGAAAGCGGCGACGCTGGGCGGCGAAGTGTTCGTCGACGGTGTCGGCGGCGACGACGGTGTAGAAGGTCGCGGAGCCCGAATCTTCCTTCGGTCGCAGGATCCGACCCAGTCGCTGAGCCTCCTCCTGCCGGGAGCCGAAGGCACCGGAGACCTGGATTGCCACCGAGGCGGCCGGCAGGTCGACGGAGAAGTTCGCGACCTTCGACACCACGAGCACAGGGATCTGTCCCGAACGGAATTCGCGGAAGAGTTCCTGGCGCTGCGATTCCGGAGTCTGCCCGGTTAGCACGGGGGCGTCGAGGCCGGCCCCGATCTCCTCGAGCTGATCGAGATACTGCCCGATGACGAGGATCTGTGCATTGGGATGGTCGGCGACGAGCTCGCGCACGATCGGCAGCTTCGCATCCGAGGTGGCCGCGAGCCGGTACCGATCCTCACCGTCGGCACGTGCATAGGCCGTGCGTGTCCCGCCGTCGAGACGGACCCGAATCTCATGACAGGACGCGGTGGCGATGTAGCCCATGCGTTCGAGTTCCTTCCACGGAACCTCGTACTGCTTGGGGCCGATGAGGGAGAACACCTCATCCTCACGTCCGTCCTCGCGCACTAGTGTGGCGGTGAGACCGAGGCGTCGCCGGGCCTGCAGGCTCGCGGTGAGACGGAAGATCGGTGCGGGCAGGAGGTGGACCTCGTCATAGATGACCAGCCCCCAGTCCTTGGCGTCGAGGAGCTCCAGGTGCAGGTAGGAGCCTTTGCGGCGGGTCGTCAGCACCTGATAGGTGGCGATGGTGATCGGTCGGATCTCCTTCGTCGACCCCGAGTACTCACCGACCTCATCCTCGGTCAGCGAGGTGCGGGCGAGGATCTCGTCCTTCCACTGCCGGGCGGCCACCGAGTTCGTCACAAGGATCAGCGTCGTCGTCTGCACCCGCGACATCGTGGCCACGCCGACGATGGTCTTGCCGGCACCGCAGGGCAGAACCACGACACCGGACTCACCGCTGAGGGAATGGTCGATCGCTTCCTTCTGATAGTCACGCAGATGCCACTGACCACCATGGGCGTCATCGGACAAGGCGATCTCGTGGGCCTCGCCGTCGACATAACCGGCATGGTCGGAGACAGGATGGCCCAGTTGCAGCAGCGCATGCTTGAGCTCACCGCGTTCCGAAGGATGGACGAGGACGGATTCGGCGTCGAGGGATTTGCCGAACTTGCCCACCAGGTCCGGCTGCTCGATGAGAGAGGCGAGCAGCTCGGTGTCCGTTGAGGTCAGGGTCAGTCCATGGATCGGATTCTCGATGAGGGTGAGGACTCCGAACCGGTCCATGATGTCGACGATGTCGACGAGCAGCTCATGGGGCACCGGGTATTTCGCGAACTCGAGGAGGACGTCGACGACGGACTCCGCATCATGTCCGCTGGCGCGGGCGTTCCACAGCCCCAAGGGGGTGATCGTGTACGTGTGAATGTACTCCGGCGTCCGCGAGAGCTGAGCGAACGGCGCGATCGCCACGGCCGCCTCGACGGCCAGGGTGTGCCCCGATTCCAGCAGCACAGTCCGGTCGGACTGCACGATCAACGGACCGTTCATGTAAGTTCCTGCTTCTTTCCACGCCGAGGTGACTTCCGAGGGCCTAACGTCTGTGGCCTCAGGATTGTTCCTCCACCCCGTCGGACCTACCGGTCCCGTCGGACCTACCGGACCCGTCAGACCTACCGGACCCGTCAGACCGGTCGCTGGACTCGTCGCCGACCACATCGACGCTGACGATGCGTGCGATCGACAGAGACGCCTCGGCGCCGGTGGTCTTCACCTTGCCGCGCACACGTCCACCGTTGACGGTGGCCGGGAGCATTTCGATGACGCGTTCCTTCCCATGCGAGTCGGCGAGCGTGATCGTGACCTGCTGACTGGCCGCGGCGGCCTCCCGGAGGCGATCCATGTGTCCCAGCGGCTCATCCGTGCTCGTGGCCGGTGCCGCGCGAGCTCCGGGGGAGCGGAGGATGCGGATGTAATCATCAAGGTGGGCATCGTCGACCCGTGCACGTTTGCGCAGGTGCACCTCGGGATCGGCCTGGGTGATGACCTTGCGTTTGCGCACCGGCCCGGACGGCGAGTGCAGCATGGCATGGTGCTCGGCGGACTCGAGCAGATGCATGGTGCGTTCTGGGCCCAGCTGCCCGACCGCCACTGTCGGTGCCAGACGTTCCAGACCGGCCGGCAGCATGGCCTGGTCGGAGAGGATGACGTCGAGGTCGACGGGATCGTCGACGACGAGGACGGCACGGGCGCCGGCAACCTGGACGCGGCGCAGTTTCGACGCCGTGTTCTCGACGAGGAAGTTCAGTGTCGAGGGCAGGGCCTCGGCGCTGATCTCGGCGAGCTGGGCCAAGGCATCCTCGGCATTGATGCCGGTCTGCATGCTCGCTTCGATCGTGTCGGCATCGATGCGGTACACGGTTCCCTGCCCGCGCGCTTCGACGACGGCGAACTTACGCAGAATGTGGTGGACACGGGGTTCGATGGGCCCGGTCGCCACGGCCGTGAGATCTGACTGGATGAGCACGGTCTCGACCTCATCGACGAGCCCGAGGCGGACCGCGTCGACGACGTCGCTGGGCACGTCGAGGCCCTCGAGGCTGAAGTTCACCGGTGCGATCGAGGGATCCTGGGCGGCCTGGTTACTCATCGCAGACCGAAGGCCCGCTGCGAGGAGAACACCGAACCTGCTGGGCCCGAAATGCTCGGAATTCTGCAGCGGGGTCGTCGCCAGGCCGAAGGCACCAGCGGTGTGCAGGATCGCCTCTGTCATCGCGAATTCGTGGGCTGGGATGAGTGGACGCCTGTCCAGCACTTGCGCGTGGATCCACTCGGCCGATCGTGAGGACCCCTGACCGATGTCGGCGAGGATCTCCAGGATGGTGAAGCGCAGCAGCGGCATCGTCGGCTGCGACTGGCTGAAGCCCTTGAACAGGGACTTCTTCGGCGAGGCGAGGACGGTGAGGCGTTCGTTGGCGCTGGCCCCAGCCGCCAACTGGGTGACGTCGAGGGTTTCGCGCAGCCACGAGGTCATGAGTGCAGCCCACAGTTCTGCCCTGTCGCCTTCGAGGACATCGGCCGCGTCGTCGCTGGCCGTCCACTGCGGATCCAGTGGGTCATCGAGCACGCCGATGAGGTTCAGTGACTTCGCTGCCAGGAGCAGTGTGATCGTCTGCTCGAGGCTCAGATCGATGGTCTTCCCGATCCGGGTGACGTCTCGTTTGGAGATGCCGCCGCTGGTCAGGCGCGAGATCGGCGAGCTCGCCAGCTCATCGACGAGACCGCGCAGGGAGGAGATGACCTCCGCCACGGCGGCTCGTTCGCTGTTGTGGATGAGTGCCGTCGGGATCGTCTCGGTGCTCGAGTCGATCCCGGACGTGTCCGCCTGCCACGGATGTGCCCGGGCGGATTCGGCCGCCGAGGTGGGCAGAAGTGTGATGGCCTCCGACTGGATCCGCCAGGTGGACTCAGACGGCGATGCCGCCTCGGTGGGGGAGGACGAGGGCCAGGCCAGGCCCAGGTCGCGCAGTCGGGGGAGGACCACCTCGGCGAGGGCAGCGTCGATATGACGATTCTCACCCACGTTGATGTCGGCCGTGGTGCGTGCGGCCTTGGCCAAGTCGATGAAGACGTCGAGCTGTGCCGAAGTCAGCGCTTCGATGCCCCGGGAGACGCCGATGCGCGAGGAAGCGGCCGCGGCCAGCGAAGGAATCGTCGGGGACTCGGGTTGGAGGAGATCGCGACGAGTCCGGACGAAGGACTCGAAGTCGGTATCGGAACTGTGGGACAGCCACTGGCTGAAGGTCATTGACATCGCTGTTCAGTTTAGCCCGAGGGTTACAATAGATGGGCAGAAGAGCTTCTCGGATCTCGGAAAGGACGAGCATTGTCAGCCAAACGTGTCGACACCACCATCGTCGTCGTAGCCGTTGCCGCCGCCCTTGTCGGTGCGCTGGCGCTGATCGGTGTGCTGGGTCAGGCCTGGATGGGCTACGCGCCCTCGCACCTGCTGACATACCTGCCGATGATCCTCCTCCCGATCGCATTCGCCTTGGTCGCGGTGACCCTGGTCAGAGCAGCACTGAGACGCAGACAGACAGAGGTGGGCCAGAGCTGAAACTCGGCCGCTGGTGCTGTCAGCGACACAGTCACTTGGGCTGAGTTGATCGCCTCTCCGCGGGACGATCGCGCAGACAGCGTCGGGCACCCACCTCCACAGACGGCCTTGAGCCGAGGTTGGCCGCAGTCCACGCCCGCATCCGGGCGATCCGGGCAGCCGAGAGTGACAGCGCAGCGCTTCAGCAGATATTCGATCGCTGAGTTCGACTGATGAGAAGATGCGCGAGCACACTGCCGGATCGGATTCGGGAACAGCGCAGAGCCAGGGCCGCGCTGTCGCAGTCAGACGAAACTGCTGGTGACCGAAGCGATCGTGGCCGATCCTGAGGCCAGGCACCGCCGAGCACTTCCACCACTGAGCTTCACCACGTACGAGCACCACCCATTACGAGCTACACCAACTACGAGCATCACCAGGAAAGGACATCATGCCAACCGGACGCGTGAAATGGTTCGACGTCGATAAGGGCTTCGGCTTCGTCACCGCCGAGGACGGCTCTCAGGCCTTCCTCCACTCCTCAGTTCTGCCCGAGGGCGCCGAGGTCACCAAGGGCACCCGCCTCGACTACGATGTGGTCGATTCCCGTCGCGGAGCCCAGGTCCTCAAGGCCCGCCTGCTCTCCGGCCCCGCCAAGGTTGCGAAGGTCCGCAGGCGTCCGGCCGAAGACATGGCAGTTATGGTTGAAGATGTCATCAAAGTACTCGATGACCTCAACAACGGACTGCAGCACGGCCGCTACCCCGACTCTTCCCACGGGAACAAGGTAGCCTCACTGTTGCGGGCAATTGCCGACGATTTGGAGTCCTGATGTCATCACTCTTCAGTGATTGGATGGCCGGCCGGAGTGCCGAGCCGACGAACGACCCTGCGCCCGCTCAGGCGGCGTCGGCTGCGAAGACCCCAAACAATGCGGAGACCGCAGCGGTTGCTGAGACCGCTGCTCCGGCCCAGACTGAGGCGGCAGGGACCGCTGCACCGGCACAGGCTGAGGCTGCTGCGCCGGTGAAGCCGGCCAAGGCCCCGCGGGCGAGTTCGGAGAAGATCGTTCTGGACACACAACTGGCCGCAGCCATCGACACGGCACGTTCCGCCATCGCCGAGGTGGCCGGTAGTTCCGTGATCGGTGACCACCTGGGCACTCTGGCTGAGGGTACCCGCCTGGTCACCCACTATTTCGCGTGCACCGATCCGATCTATCGCGGTTGGCGCTGGGTCGCCGTCCTCGCCCGTGCGCCTCGGGCCAAGAAGGTCACGGTCTGCGAGACGGCCCTTCTGCCTGGCCCCGATTCCCTCGTCGCACCCGAATGGGTCCCCTGGGACCAGCGGGTCGAGCCCGGCGATCTGACCCCTCGCGACACTCTGCCGAAGGTGGAGGACGATCCGAACCTGCAGCAGGGCTTCGAACAGCTCGAAGAGACCTCGGACGGTAATCTGGACGAGATCCCGAATTTTGAGTTCGGACTCGGCCGCCGCCGGGTCCTCTCACCTGAAGGGATCTCAGCTGCCGCGACCAGGTGGGCCGAGTCGGAGACCGGCGGGGAATCCGATTTCGCTGCAAAAGCCTCGGCGCACTGTTCCAGCTGCGGGTACTTCCTGCCGATCGCGGGATCACTGAGACAGAAGTTCGGGGTCTGTGCGAACGGGTGGTCCCCGGCCGACGGTAAGGTCGTCGCGCTCGACTTCGGTTGCGGAGCCCACTCTGAGACCGACGTCAGCCGGCAGAGCAACGAGCCTGCCGAAGCCGTCGTCGATGACTACTCCGTCAGCGAACTCGAGTTCCAGGAGGGCTGAGACACTCGATGGCGCACACGTTCCGGTCACTGGCAGAGCCGAACTACCGACATTGGTTCGCTGGTGCCCTGATCTCGAACACCGGAACGTGGATGCAGAGGACGGCCCAGGACTGGATCGTCCTCACCTACCTGACACACAACAACGCCTCGGCCCTGGGCATCACCATGGCGCTGCAGATGGGCCCGCAGCTCATCATGTTCCCCTTTGCCGGTGCGATTGCCGACAGGTTCTCCAAACGCAGGTTGCTCATGGTCACCCAGACCCTGCTGGGCACTGTGGGGCTGCTGCTGTTCGTCCTCGTCATCACCGACACCATTCAGCTCTGGCACGTCTACATGACGGCCTTGGCTCTGGGCATCCTGGCCACCCTCGACAATCCCTCCCGACAGGCCTTCGTCTCTGAGCTCGTCGGTGAGAAACTGCTTCCCAATGCCGTGAGTCTCAACTCCGCATCATTCAACGGTGCACGCATGATCGGCCCCGCCGTCGCCGGAGTCCTCACAGCAGTCATTGGTGCCGGACCGGTGTTCCTCATCAGCGGGCTCGGGTTCGCTGCGACCCTGACTGTGCTCATCCGTTTGGATCAGACCCGGCTGCATCCCACGAGGCGCCGTGGCACCGGCGGGATTCTGGGCGGGTTCAGGTACCTGCGACAACGCCCCGATGTGACGATCGTGCTGATCGTCCTCTTCGTCGTCGCGACCTTCGGATTCAACTTCAACATCTATACGGCCACCATGGCCAAGATCGAATTCGACAAGGACGCCTCCGGCTTCGGCCTGCTCAACTCCGTCATGGCGATCGGATCCGTCACTGGGGCACTTGCCTCGGCGAAACGAGAGAAGCCGAGGCTGCGGTTCATCTTCGGAGCTGCAGGAGGCTTCGGCCTCGCGGTGGGAACCGCCTCCCTGATACCCAACTACTATGTCTTCGCGGCGTCGCTGATATTCGTCGGCTTCGCATCGCTGACGATGATGACCTCAGCCAACGCCTATGTGCAGACGACGACTCCGCCGCACTATCGCGGTCGGGTGATGGCCATCTACGCCGCCGTCGTCATGGGTGGCACGCCTATCGGTGCCCCGCTGGCCGGCTGGGTCGCTGACCTGTACGGGCCTCGGATGGCGATGGGCGTCGGAGCCGCCTCGGGCATCATCGCCTTCGCCGTCGGGCTGGTGTGGATGATCGTGGCGAAGAACCTGCGACTGCACTACGACCCCAAGTCTCGGATCCGTGTCCACGTCAGCTACCTCGGTCGCCCCTGAGGTCCGGGCTGGCGGTATTGGTCTCTGAACTCTCCCTGAGCCACTCGCGGATCTGCATCGCCTAAGATCGGGGACGCTCGTATGTAACTGAGCGGCTAGGGAACTAGGCAACAAACAACTGAGCAGCACAGCAACAGATCGGACAGACAGTGAACGCGGACATTCTCACCTCGGTGCTGGTCGGGCTGGCTATCCTGGTCGGCTGCCTCGGCATCATCCTTCCCGTCCTGCCGGGATCCATCCTCATCGCCATCGGCGTGCTGGTGTGGGCGATCGTCATCGGGGGACCGATGGCCTGGATCATCTTCGCCGTCGTCGCAGTGTTCGTCGCCGGCGGGATGAGTGCTTCCCTGGTGCTCACGGGCAGAAAACTCAAGGAGATGGCCGTCCCCAACCGGTCCGTGCTGTTGGCCGGTGTCCTCGGCATCATCGGATTCTTCGTGATTCCCGTCGTGGGACTGCCGATCGGCTTCATCGCCGGGCTCTACCTCGCCGAACACACCCGGCTTCACGATGCCAAGGAAGCGTGGGCCTCCAGCTGGGGATCACTCAAGGCGATCGGCATCGGCACCGCCATCGAGTTCGTGCTCGCCTTGCTGGCCGCCATCACCTTCGGAATCGGAAACCTCATCCACTTCCTCGGCTGAGGACACTCAGACGCGCACCGCGCCACGCACCGGTGCTCGCAAGTCCTCCAGTTAGCTGCTTTGCCGACAGGCAGTTGAGCACCCCGCACCGTCCGTGCCGAAGACAACCCGGGCAACAGGTCGTTTCGGTGCTGACGGTGCGGGGTGCTCGATGTACTGGCTCAGAAGGTCGTTAGCCGACAATGTCGTTAGCCCAGAAGGTTGCTGGCCCAGAGCCTCGCCGGCCGAGAAGACTCCTCGGCCGGCGTCAGTGACGCGACTTCAGGCCAGGGCGTCGATGACGAAGTCGATGCTGGCCAGCAGCGCCTTGACGTCCTCGGGATCGACAGAGACGAACGTAGCGATGCGCAGCTGGTTGCGGCCCAGCTTGCGGTAGGGCTCGACGTCGACGATGCCGTTGTTGCGCAGCACCGAGGCGACGAGGGCCGCGTCGACCGAATCGTCGAAGTCGATGGTGGTCACGACCGACGAGCGATCCTCAGGGTTCTCAACGTAGGGATGAGCCACCTCGGCGGCATGGGCCCAGTCGTAGACGTAACCGGAGGTCTCACGGGTCCGGGCAGTAGCCCACTCGAGACCACCATTGCCGTTGATCCATTCGATCTGCTCGGCCAGGAGCACCAAGGTCGCCACCGCAGGAGTGTTGTAGGTCTGGTCCTTACGCGAATTCTCGATCGCGGTCACGAGATCCAACGACGCGGGAATCCAGCGGCCGGAGTCCTTGATCTCCTGCGCGCGGGCGATGGCCTTCGGCGACATGATCGCCACCCATAGGCCGCCGTCGGAGCCCATGTTCTTCTGCGGTGCGAAGTAGTAGACGTCGGTCGCGGTGATCTCGACGGGCAGGCCGCCGGCACCGGATGTGGCGTCGATGACGACGAGCGCGTCATTGTCGATGCCTTCGGGGCGGGCGATCGTGGTGGCGACGCCGGTTGAGGTTTCGTTGTGCGGCCAGGCATAGACATCGGCCGCGACATCCGAATTTCCGGTCGCCTCGGCGAGGGACGCGGGGGAGGGGACGGCCGATGTGCCCGGTTCGGCCTTGACGATGAGGGAATCCTGCAGGTGAGGGGCCTCATCGGTGGCCTTCGCGAACTTCTGGCCGAACTCGCCGAAGGTGGCGTGTGCGGCCCGCTCGCGCACGAGTCCGAAGGTGGCGACGTCCCAGAAAGCGGTGGATCCGCCGTTGCCCAGGACAACCTCGTAGCCGGAGGGCAGGTTGAAGAGTTCGGCCAGGCCGGTGCGGATGCGACCGACCAGCTTCTTCACGGGTGCTTGGCGGTGGCTGGTGCCCAGCACATCGGTGGCGGCGGAGTTAAGCGCCTCGATCTGGGCTTTGCGGATGCGGGCCGGACCGGCTCCGAATCGTCCGTCGGCGGGCAGGAGTTCGTCTGGGATCGTTATATTCGTGGCAGTCACGCTCGACATTCTACGGCGCACCCATGTGTGACCGACGACCGGCATCGTCATGTTGAGACTTGTCACGCTCGGATCGAGTCGTGTTGGGCGGTCACGCGGGTGTGACTTGTGGGTTCATGGCCTGACGAGTGGCACCGGCTCGCCGTAGAGTGAAGGTATGAGTGAGCCAGTCGACCGATTGCCGCAGACCCGGAAGTCCTACGAGTCCCCGACCTTCGACCATCCGGAGGTCTCGCCGCTCGCGCTGTTTCGACAGTGGTACGACGAGGCCGCGGAGCATGTCCGCGAACCGAACGCGATGACGGTCTCCACCCTCGACGAATGGGGTCCGTCCTCGCGGATCGTCCTGCTCAAAGGCATCGACGAGTCCGGGTTCATGTTCTTCACCGACTACGACTCCGCCAAGGGGTGTCAGCTGCGTGCCGATCCCCGAGTGGCCGTGAACTTCCCCTGGCAGGACATGGAACGTCAGGTCAGGATCCGGGGCCTCGCCGAGGTGGCCGCCACCGAGGACTCGGACGCGTACTTCGCTGTCCGTCCCCATGGATCCCAGATCGCGGCCAGCGTCTCGAAGCAGTCCCAGATCGTCGGCAGCCGCGAACAGATGCAGGCAGAATACGATGCTGCCGTTGCAGAGTACGCGGACAAGGATGTGCCCCGGCCTGAGCATTGGGGTGGGTTCCGAGTTCGTGTCTTCGAGATCGAGTTCTGGCAGGGACAGAAGAACCGCTTCCACGACCGATGGGCATTCCGACGTGCCGATGGCAGCCACGAACCTGCCGATCTGTCGCAGGCGACCGAGTGGAACCCTGTTCGTCTTTACCCATGATCTGAACGGCCCCTGGGCTGGTACACCTTGGAGAAATATTCGGTTCACTGCCAGTGTTGAGCGGGACAGGCAAAGGTATGATCGATGGGCCGACCGGGGAGTTCGCCGAGCATGAGCCGACGGGCAGCAGACGTCGACGTCGCTTGAAGGCACGAGATCGGCTGTACGCGAGATAGGATTGATGCTGAGAACGCCTGAAATGGTCGAATGGGCCTGAAGACGAAGAGTGGAGTGGCTGGTCTTAAGTGAACGACCTCATTGATACAACTGAGATGTACCTCAAGTCGATCATCGAGCTTGAGGAGCAGTCGATCGTGCCGCTGCGCGCCCGGATCGCCGAACGTTTGGATCACTCCGGTCCCACCGTTTCACAGACCGTGGCGAGAATGGAGCGCGACGGACTTCTGCATGTGAGCAACGACCGTCACCTGGAGCTGACAGCCGAGGGTCGTCGGATCGCCACCGAAGTGATGCGCAAACACCGTCTGGCCGAACGGCTCCTCGCCGATGTCGTCGGACTCGAATGGGAACTCGTCCACGACGAAGCATGCCGCTGGGAGCATGTGATGAGCGAGCAGGTCGAACGCAAACTCATCGCTCTGCTTCCAGAGACGGCCTCAGGCCCGTACGGCAACCCGATCCCCGGTCTCGACGTGATCGGCGGAAAGCTGGCGCCAGGCACTGAGGTTGTCGATCTGGCGACCGCTGTGGCTCGCGACGGGGCGAAGGAGCTGCGGATCGCTTGGCTGGCAGAACCCCTGCAAGTCGACATCCACCTCCTGCAGCAGTTCCAGGTCGCTGGTGTCCTGCCCGACAGTGATGTCGAGATCTCACGCAACGGCGAGTACATCACGGTTCAGGTCCCCGGGGCACAGGACGTGCTCGATCTGCCATTGGACACAGCCTCACACGTGTTCGCCTACAAGAAGTAAAAGAAGTAAAAGAAGTAAGCCTTCAAGGAATAGTCCTGCTCTGAAGGGCGGGGCGTCTTTGAGGAGCGAGTCGCATCTGCATGATCTCTGCGAAGACAGTCCCGTCACCACCGAAGACAGTCCGGTCACGACCGAAGGTCTCGAACAGGATCGATTTGTTATAAAACGTTTGGTGGGCACGGCCCAGGGAGTGGAATTTCACCCCCTGGGCCGTGTCGTATTACGAGCAAATGTTACGAATATTTCCATCCCTATAGGGGGTCTGACCTGGAGTGTTATGGAAAACCTCAGGGATGACCTCCGTGGTTCGTGACAGAAACGTGACAATCGGTGACCGATTGGTTACAGTTGTGGAGGTCGTTCACGAAAGTGACGACTTTGCATCGAGAGCCGAACGCCACGCTCGATGCAAAATCTCTGAGGACCGAGAGTGGCGGTTGGGATTCTTCCAATAGGTGACGAGAGGGAAACGTGGCAATTAAGCAGCATGGCCGCCGCGCCGCTGAAGCCAAGGTCAAGACCCCATTGACCGAGCTGACCGAAATCCTGAATGCCAACTCCGCCGTCTTCGGACGCCGTGCAGCCGTTGTTGCTGCCAGCGGTGGTCTGCTCACCGCAGCAGTCCTTCCAGCAGCAGGACAGGGAGCCGACGACAACGTCGCAGTCTCCGCCGAGTCAGAAGCTCACACGCAGGTTGAATACCAGAACCAGACGGCCACCGTCAATGCTGCTGACGAGTCCAAGGACAAGGACAAGAAGCAGGATTCCTCCTTCAACGCCGACGTCCAGACCGTCACCGCCAAGGCTGCTCCGAAACCAGCGCCTAAGCCAAAACCCGTTGAGGCCGCCGAAGACACTTCAGGCGACTCATCCGATTCCGCAACAGCCGGTTCCTCAGATTCCGGTGACAAGAGCAAAGACTCCGGCTCCGATGATGCCGGCTCGATCGACGGCTCCAAGGCCGAGCAGGTCATGGGCTGGGCAGCCAAAGGCGTCGGAACCCCATACGTCTACGGTGGAACCTCGCAGAGCGGCTGGGACTGCTCCGGTTACACCGCCTGGGTCTACAGCAAGGTCGGTGTGAACCTGCCTCGCAGCTCAGGTGCACAGAAGGCTGCCGGCAAGGTCGTCTCGCAGTCTGAAGCCAAGCCCGGTGACCTCATCTGGCACCCCGGCCACGTCGGCATCTACGCCGGTGGCGGACAGATGTACGATGCCGGTTCCCCAGGTTCAGGCACCTCGAAGCGCAGCTACAGCTGGATGGGCAACGTCACCTTCATCCGCGTTCTCTGATTTAGTTCACACCAAAACTCCCCGCCTGACTCGACGGTCCTCGAATCAGGCGGGGAGTTTTTGCGTCTCTTGCTTGTCTGAAGTTCCCATCTCCTGTTTTGCGGTGCTCCCCTTCGCAGATTGGGTGGACGTTCCTTCCCGGAGGGCAGGAAGCGGTGTCCACCGCCCGCTCAGGTGAACGGCGAGGAAAGAATCCGTGACGCGAGCGATATGAATTCGGTCACAGGGGAGGGTTGGCGTTAGTCTTATAAAGATTGAGTTGGCGTAAGTGATGGGAAATCAGATGGGCCACAGTCGCATAGGACGAATATCCGCTCCAGTTACTGGCGCGGAGTACATATCTGTGTCTGTCCCTTCTTTCAAGGCGTTGTGCTGCGGCACGGCGCCTTTTGCGTTTCCCGGGTCCGTGTCGATCGACCGGGTCCGCACTCACATGAAGATGAGGGGCGGGATATGAAGACTCTCGTGCTGAATGCCGGATATGAACCACTGTCGATCGTTCCGTTCACCAGGGCAGTGGTCCTAGTGCTCACGGGGAAGGCGACGGTCCTGGCCGCTGAGGATGTTCCGGTGAGATCTGAGCACCTGAACCTCGACCAGCCATCGGTCATTCTGCTCACCCGCTATGTCAGGCCGCCCCACAACCGCCGGGTCTCGCTCTCTCGGCGGGGCGTGCTGCGCCGGGATAACCACCGTTGCGCGTACTGCGCGAAGCCTGCGACGACGGTCGATCATGTCGTTCCGCGTTCACGCGGTGGGGTCAACAGTTGGGAGAACCTCGTTGCCTGCTGCCGTGAGTGCAACAACCGCAAGGGAAACAGGACGCTGGCCGAGATCGGGTGGAAGCTCAGCTTCCAGCCCAGGGAGCCGCGGACCGGGCAGTTCTGGATGCGCGGGGTTGAGAAACCGGTCGAACAATGGCGCCCATTTCTGGAACTCTCCCAGGCTGCCTGAAGCGACACCCTTCCAGGCCACCGGAGCAATGTCCGCACTATGGCCCATTTCCGATAACGATGTGACATAGGCGGAGGCCTTGCCCTGATTCTGATTTAGGGTGGACACGAGAGTAGTTCGCTTCAAGATGAGGAGCTTGCGATGAACGAGCAAGACCGAACCCCGAACGCCGATGCAGCACCTGCGGGGGAGCCTGACGCTGTTGTCGTCGGCATCGACGGTTCGCCACCCAGCCGCAATGCTCTGGCGTGGGCAATCCAGGAAGCGAGGTCGCTGAGCAAGCCGATCCGTCTGGTCGGGGCCTACACGATCCCCAGCGTGGCTGCAGCCGCGATCGACGTCTCCTACGTTCCGATCGATGACACGTCGATCCGGGCGGCAGTGACGAATACCCTCAAAGAAGCCGCCGCCGAGGTGAAGGCGGCCGGCGTGCCGGTCGAAGCCGTGATCGAAATCGGCGACGCCGCCGGTGTCCTCATCGACGAATCGAAGTCGGGAAGCCTGGCCGTTGTCGGTTCCCGCGGTCGAGGCGGATTCGCTGGGCGTCTGCTCGGCACTGTGTCCAGCGCCCTCCCGGCTCACTCCGCGTGCCCAACTGTCGTCGTGCCCGCCTCGTGGCAGTCTGATGTGGAGAAGACCGCGCACCCCACATCCTCACGACCGATCCGACAGGACGGCATCGTCGTCGAAGAGCCTGACCCCAATGTTGAAGCCATCGAAGGGCTGCGCTTCGACGGCAAGGTCGTCGTCGGTGTCGATTCGCTCGGCGCAGAGTCTCCGGCATTGTGGAAGGCAGCTCGACTGGCCGTGCGCCGAGGGTCGCCGTTGCACATCGTTGCCGTCATCACGACGACCGTGATCGGCCCCGAATGGCTGCCAAGCACCGCCGACCTCGAGCGGCTTGTCAACGAAGGCGCCGATAAGCTCGTCGTGGCCAAACAGCACCTGCAGGCCGAGTTCCCGAACCTCGATGTCACCTGGACTCTGTTCGACGGCCAGCCCGCCGAGGTGCTCGTCCGTGCCTCTGACACCGCCGAGGTGCTTGTCATCGGTTCTCGTGGCCGTGGAGGCTTCGCAGGGTTGCTTCTCGGTTCGACCTCGCAGTCTGTGCTCCCGTACTCACAGTGCCCGACCATGGTCGTTCGTGTCACTCGCGACCACAACAAGCGTCGACACGACGGGGATACTCCCGAACCAGGGCTGTGACGTGGGTGGCGGCGTCGGATCAGCGATACTTGCTCAAGTCGGTCTGTGGATGTCGCGTAGGTCGGTTCGGGACCGTCCGTTGAGCTGCTAGTTCGCGACGGCCTCGATGACGACATTGTCAGCTGAACGACCGGAGGCGCGCTGCAGACAGGTGAGGATGACGAGGCGGCCAGGTTCATCGGCCCACACGCGATCATCTCCGGAGATGTCCGTCTTGGACACAGTGTAGGAGTCGGTCACCGTGTAGTCGCGGTCTTGGAGAGTGACCGACTCGCCCGTCTCGACAGCCGCCGTGCCTGCATCGACATCGATGAGTGTGTTCCCTGGCAGCTCGGCACCTTGCACGGAGTGAATGGCAACGTAGGTGGTGCCGCGTTCGGGGTGGTCAGGGGTGCCGTGATTGCGCACCACATAGCCGTTGTGAAGCCCCGGGGGATTGATCGCGCCATTGACTTCGGTCATGGATTCCAGCCCGGTATCCAGACCCACTGACGGGACCTGGAAGTCTCCGTCGAGGGCTTCGATCTGCATATCCTCTACCTCGGCCTTGTCTGGGGGCTCTTCCAGCTGGATCTGAGCGTCGTCCTCGACGGTGCTCTGTTCATCAGAGAATCCCTGGACGAGCATCCATGCCCCTGCGCAGATAAGTGCGATGATGACGACAGTGACCGGGAAGGACCACCAGCTGCGCAGTATGCGTGGCGTCATGCTTTCCTTTCATATGCCGGTGGCGGCCACTGCAGCAGTGACCGCCACCGAGTCATGACCGAATCCTCGAGTCTTGAGTGATTCCTCGAATCATGAGTGAAACTTCAGCCCCTCGTCGTGCGACGACGCAGTGCACCAATGATGAGCGCACCCGCAGCGGTCAACAGTCCGATGCCGCCGACAAGGTTCCAGTTGGGACCACCGTCGGTCGAATCAACGTAGGCCCCCGTCTTCACGACTGGATGATCGTCTGGCTTCTCAGCCTCGGGGATGGTGATTGCCACGGTCTCCGAGGGCACACCGTACTCATGCGAGAAGGCCTCGTTTGAACCGGAGGCAGGAGCCGAGGCCACGAATGTCACCGACTTCTCCTTGCCGGGTTCCACGAAGTCAGCATCGAGTGCGAGCTTCTCGGTCTCGAAGTCGGCGGTGCCGTCTTCACCGCAAGTGACGTCGGGAGTGAAGGTCTCGAGCAGTTCAGCGTCCTCGGGGACGGACTTGGACTGAGCGATGGTGCCGTCTTCGGCATACACATCGACCTTGGCATCGTCGATGGTTTCGCCCGGTGCACAGTGGTCCAGGCGAACCTTGTCAGTGACCGTGGCTGGAAGGTCGGTGATTTCGTTGACCGAGACCTGCGAAGACACCTCCGGCGTGTAGAGGCCCTGGTAGGAATCGGATGCCTCGGCCGTAGTCTCCTGACCCTCAATGACACCCTGCAGGCTTGTGCGATCATAATCATCGGCGTCGAAGTCTTTGGGATCCCACTGGGTCACTGAACCGGTGGGCAGGCCCGAGAACGTCACGGACACAGATGCGTCGGGGACGTCGTCGGCGAAGTCGAGGGACACCTCGACCGGTTCTTCCCCGGAGGTGATGTCCGTGGTTTCAGCCTCGGCACCGTCGACAGAGAGCTCACCCTCAAATCCGGGAACCTCGACACCTTCGGAGTTGACCAGCGAGACGGTTGCCGTCGACGAGTCCGCATCGATGCTGACTTCGGCTTCGTAGGTGCCGTTGCCCGCATACTTTGCGGCTTCGTCACCCATGAGTGCCGAGAGGTCGTAGGCATCGGGAAGCACATCATCGGAGAACTTCTCAGCGCCGATGTCCTTGAGATTCTGAGAGTCCTCGTTCCACCCGATTCCATCGGTGACTTCTTCGAGACTGCGGTCGTCGAGAATGTCACGGTGGTCGATTTCCTCAGAGCTGTGCACATGCTCGCTGATGGCCATGTCATGGGCCATCTGACTGGCCTGGTCGCTGCGGGGTTCGTCCCATTTTGCGAGGATATAGGCCAGCTCGGGAGCCTCGACGGAGGATTTGCCACCCTCGTCGTAGCCGTTGCCCATGGGTTGGGTCAGGCCTCGGTCGATGCACCAGACCCGATTGCCGGAGAGAACGCCGGACGAGGGGATATAGGCCCCGTACATGGTGGCGTTGTCGATGCCGCCCTGGTTGTCCGTCTCAGGGTTGGTGGTGACTCCGGTGAAATCCGGTTCGCCCTCGTACGCGCTGAGCTGGGGACCGAGTTCAGGTGCAGCCGTTGCTGGTGAGGCAAGGAGAGTGCTCCCGGCGATCAATGCAATCGTTGTGCCGACTACGGGCAGTCGTCTGCGGAGGTGCCGCATATTGTGGTTCCTTCCTGGGTGCGTTCCGTGGTGTCGGCCGTCGACTCCACGAACGTAGATACAGAGGACATGCCCTCTCTCGCTCCCACCAGGTCAGTATAGGGAAAACAAGGATAGTTGTCTCATTTTGCGGCAAGGGAGTATGCTTCAGGGTTCAGCTACGGGCGTCTTACCAGTGAAAATACCGTCGGGCGCGGCTCGTTGTCCTGGGAAGAGGCTCGATGAGAGTAGGGTCAATCGTGCGAACAGACCTCAAAGGTGAGGGAGCGTGGGAGTCGAAAAGGAACTGGCGAGCGGGGGCTGCAAGCCGGTATTCAGTATTGCGCTGGGTGATTCCGTTGCGCCTGAATGGGCTCTGGTCAATGTCTGCTGTGGCGCCCCCGGGCAGATTCGAACTGCCGGCACCCGCTTTAGGAGAGCGGTGCTCTATCCCCTGAGCTACGGGGGCGGTGTGGTCTTCTTCAGCCACGACCACCCAGTGTAGCGTAGAAGAAACCTAGATGTTTCACGGTGTGCCAGCACCTATTATGTGAAGTTTCTCGTTAGGGTCGAATTGTGCCAGATTCCGTTGTTGACGATCAGTTCCCAGAACTCGACGATGTCTACGTCGAGTGGAAACAGCAGGCTGCCCACCTGGGTGGTCGCGACACCATGCTCCATTTCCGGGATTCGCGTGATGGCAGCATTGATCTTTCCGGAGCTCACCCGTCTGGTCTAGCCCAGCTTCTGGCCGGTCGGGCCACCCGGCTCTCCAGCCTGGTCCGCGACCATGAGGTCCTCGCCGACGCACGCCGTCGTGCGAAATCGATCCGGTCGAAGGCAGAGCAGCTCGACAATGAACGCGGAATTCAGGCTGCGCACTTGGCGATCGGCTTCGCCTCGTGGACGGAAAAAGACTCCAAGTACAAGTTCAACGCCCCCGTCGTGATGCGCCATGTCACGCTTGTTCCCCGCGGCTCCCGCGTCGAGGACTTCGAGATCGTGCTGGGCGACGGGATCATGATCAACCCTGCCCTGGTCCAGCACCTGTCCGAGGTCTATGACCTCGATGTTCCCGTCGACGAATGGGTCGACGCGACAGGCGGACCGCACGGCTTCGATCCGGGGCCAGCTCTCGACCGTCTCCGCGACCTCGCACAGTCGGTGCCCGGATTGCGCATCAACCATCGCTTCGTCGTATCAACGTTCGCGAACATTGCGAGCCCATTCACCACTGACTACCTGCCCACACAGCACCCGATCCTCAGAGCTCTCGCCGGAGACGAAGACGTCCGGCGTGTGCTCGGCGGCCCTTCCTACTCTCCGGCTCCGCGGCAGCCCGCGCGCCAGGAAGACGCATCTGGTGCCGATAGGCAGGTTTCTGATAAGCAGGCAGCCGTCGAACTGAACAGCTCTGAGCTGAACGCCGATGTTGACGACGAGTTCTCTCAGCCGACGGTGCCGATCACCGACGGCTCCCTGCCCGGGGACTCCAGGACCCTGCCCGACGACTCAGCAGAAGAGACCTCAGTAGGCGGTGCTGCCAGCGATAGCAGCGCGCAGTCGGATCAGAACACCGACGACGCTGCCACCATCGGCAAAGAGAAGACCACGTCGGGTGCCGCTGACGGCAAGGAATCAGACTCCGTAACGTCAGACACCACATCGTCAGCGGCAGAGGCTGACGCTCCTGCCTCCAAGGCCCCAGAATTTCAGAGTTCAGAGTCCGCAGCGGACGCGGACAGCTCCGCAGACCCGGAAGCTGTCGACTCCGACGAAGACGATGTCGTTCCTGCCGCGCTCAAGGAACCCGTCACCCCTCTCCCTGATCGCAAACCTCAGGAAGAGTTCCTCGTCATCGATGTTGACGGTGACCAGCAGGCCGTCGTCGACGCGGCCGTGTCAGGGCAATCCGTCGTCGTCGACACCCCTCCCGGCACTGGTGCCACCCAGGTCGCCGTCGCTGTGGCCACAACCCTGGCCCACACAGGCAAGAGCGTGCTTTTCCTGGCACAGACCGCTGACGCGCTCGACGACTTCTCCTCCCGCCTCGGCGAGGTTGGACTCTCGGAATTCGCAGTCGACACTCGCCAGGGCACCGGCGGGATTCGGGACCAGCTCGTCGGTCTCATCGGTTCGGCTGAAAAGGCTGAACGGCCCGACCTGACCGGGCTGCTCAACGAACTCAACGAACAGCGCGAGATTCTGAACGAACATGTCTCCTCACTGCACCGTCGGCGTGAACCCTGGGACGTTTCCGTCTACGAGACGATGCAGCACCTGGCGGAGCTGACCTCCGGCGACGATTCTCCGCAGACACCTGTGCGATTCGGTGAAGATCTCCTCGAATCCAGCGACGACCGTCGCGAGGCACTGCGTGGAAAGCTCAGCGAGCTGGCCTCGTTGGGAGCCTTCACCCTCGATGTGGAGGACACCGTCTGGTTCGGAGCGGACCTCAAGTCCGTCGAAGAGGCCGAAGCCGCACGAACCGTCGCCGAGCGTCTTGGTCGAACCATCCCTGATCTGGTCAAGGCTGTCGAACCGGTCCTGTCCAAAGCCAAGCTGAACCCCCGCCGCAACCTCAACGACTGGTCGCGTGCGATCAAGGTGCTGCTACGGGTGCGCACGACCCTCGACAACTTCGCCCCTGACATCTACGACCACCGACTCGACGATCTCATTGCCGCGACGGGAACCGCAGAATACCGTTCCGAGGTCGGCGTTGAGATGGGCATGCTTCAGCGCAAGCGCCAGAAGAAGTCTGCAAACGAGTTCCTGCGTCCCGGCGCCAATGTCACGGACCTGCACTCGTCGCTGATCGATGTCCGGTCCCAGCGCATCGTGCTCCAGGACCTCGCCGGTCATGACGGTCGTCCGCAGATCCCACGCGGTGTCCTCGAAGCCGATGAGATCTTGCAAGAGGTTGAGGCCGACATTGCCAAGATCGCACCTATTCTCGAGACCACCCCCGATGGCGGCGAACTGGGCTCAATGCTCATCGAAGAGCTGCAGGCACGGACCGAAGCCATGGGACGTGACTCGGAGAACCTCGCCGAACTACCCGAGCGCTCTCGTATTCAGCGCGAGCTGACTGACGAGGGCCTGTCTGATCTGCTCACCGATCTGCGTCGTCGCAAGGTCGACACCACGCTCGTAGGACCGGAGTTCGACCTGGCCTACTGGGCATCGGTCCTGCAGCGGATGGCCAGCGAGGATCCACAGGTGGGCCGTCACGATGGTGCCGCACTGCACCAAGTGGCCGAAGGCTTCGCCGAAAACGACCGTGCCTTCGTCGCTGCCGGCGCAGGTCGACTGCGATACAACCATGCGCAGGCCTGGAAGCGTGGCATCGACAACGACCCGATCTCCGCCGGAGTCATCAAGCAGGAACTGCTCTCCCCGCACACCTCTGTGCAGACCATGTCCACGCGTGCCCCCGAGCTGCTGACGACCCTTGCCCCGGTCTGGATGGCCAGTCCGTACACGGTGCCGGAACTGTTCTCGGCTCTGCCGCTCTTCGACGCTGTCGTCATCGCCGATGCGGGCCGTCTTTCGGTCCCTGACGTGGTTCCAGCCATCACCCGTGCCAGGCAGGTCGTCTCGCTTGGAGATTCCCGACTGCTCGGTCCACGACCTTTCTCGATCGCCGTCGATCGTTGGGGAATGGATGATGGGAATCATCCGAGCTCAGTCCAGGAGCACCTCGGCGAGTTCCTGCCTCGAATGGAACTGTCGAACTCCTACCGCCAGTCACCGGTCGGGCTCATCGATCTGGCGAATCGGCACTTCTACGATTCGACGATCACGACGATGCCGACCGCACACACCGGCGAAGGCACCGGACTCGAGTTCTCCTACGTGGCAGACGGCAGAGGCCCGACGGACATCGGCACGGGTCGTGTCGAGAGTCCTGACGCTGAGGTCAAACGGGTCGTCGAACTCGTACTCAGGCACGCACGAAACCGTTCGCGGGAGTCCTTGGCCGTCGTTGCACTCACCGCGCATCACGCTCAGCGCGTCGCCACTTCGATCGGACGGGCGATGAAGGATCTGCCCTATGTTGCAGCATTCTTCAACGATTCGAGCAAGGAACCCTTCGTGGTCACTGATGCCGAACGCGTGCAGGGGATGTCCCGCGATGCCGTGATCTTCACCTTCGGTTTCGGCCGGACCGTCCACGGTCGGGTCATCCACGACTTCGGCGCGCTGTCCGGTCCCGACGGGGAGCGGATCCTCGCGGCCACAATGACACGGGCGCGCAAACGACTCACCGTGGTCTCGAGCATCGAATCCGATGACTTCGACACGAACAAGCTCACCGGGGGAGCGGTCCTGCTCCCACGCCTGCTCGACGAAGTGGCCACCGGTGGTGTCCGACAGCCGGGCCCACACGGTGAGATCTACGATCCGCTCTTCAACGACATCGCCGATCGTCTGCTGCAGCTCGGCGTCGTCGCTCACGAACATTACAACGGCATCGATCTGGCCGTGGCGAACTCGACCGAGGACGAGCATGGAATGATCATCGCCGTCGCCGGAGACGGACCCGAATACGCTTCGGTGCGCAGCCTGCGCCAGCGTGACCGCGTCGTGCCCGAACAGTTGGCTCGTCGCGGGTGGAAGTTCATGCGCATGTGGTCCACCGATGCCTTCGTCGATCCTCAGTCAGAGACCGAGAAGATCTTCGATGCGTGGAAGTCCACGGTCGAGAAGATGAGCCCGCAGGCCGTCCTCAACGCGGCTCGTGCCGCCTCGGTCGTCGTCGGCCGCACCGGCAGCCGGCCCAAGCTGGTGCCGGGGCTGCCCATGCACAAATACTCGGACTCGGGTCTTGACGCAATGATCGACTGGGTTCAGTCCGATGCTGTCGTGCGCGGGGATGGCGAGATCAAGGATCTGCTCCGCACGGCACTGGCCCAGAAGGGCAGCTCCGGTCGCGGAGACTCCCAGCTGCAGGCGGCCGTGGACCGTTATCGTCAACGCCATGCACAGGCCAAACGCGTCACCGGCGCCGAGGTTCTGGTTCCCGAAGCAGATCAGCACAGCCCCATGGAGGACGAGGTCGTACCCACGTTCGACACGGGAAAGATCAGGGCTGACGAGCTGCGTCAGGCGGGTCTGATCGAGACCGCGAGCAATGACCAGGTGCCCAGCTCGGATGAACGGGAGACACCGGACGCGACACGGGCGGCCCAGGCCGGAACGTCCGAGCCCACCAGCGGTGTGCAGGATACGGTTTCCGCTGAGCAGGAAACGGCCTCAGGTGAGCAGGAGACAGTCGCCAGCGAGCAGGAGGCCGCGACGAAACGCCCGAGCGCGGCCGATGTCGAGCCCCGCACGGATCCACTGCACAGCGATGAGTGAAGACAGCCTCGGCGAACAACCGCCCGAGGGCGAGCACGCACATGACCCAGAACCCGCTGAAGGTGCAGCCGGTCAGGTGCCTGCTGAAGAGCATGAGACGGACCAGCAGAAGAAGGCGCGTCTGGACACGGCACTGCGGAAGTACCGGGCCACGCTGCGCAATGAGGCAGAGACCGGCAAAGGAGGCTTCAGCGCGGACTACTACAGATCGCAGAAGCCCCCGCACTGGTGACCGGTACTCAATGACTCGTCAGTTGCAGAGGTAGTGAGCGACTGAACCGAACGCTCACCAACAGAGCTGAACGCTTACCGACTAGGCCGAACGCCCACCGACTGAACCCGAGCGATACCGGTTGAGCTTGAGAACGACGAAGGCCCGCTTCCCCAAAGTGGAAACGGGCCTTTGCCGCACTCGCGCTAATCAGTGGCGTGGGGGCTCCGTCGGTTCGGTGTCGTCGAATGGACCGGCCGTGCTGGCTGGACCTTCGGCAGGACCACCAGCGGTGGTGGCCGCCTGTGTCCGGAGGATTTCGCGGATATCGCCGAGCAGATCCTCGGTGGTCGGAGGAACTTCTTCCTCCGGGGCTCCGCGCTTGCGCAGCTCGTTGAGCTTGTTCATCGGGACGATGATGATGAAGTAGACGACGGCGGCGACGATCAGGAAGTTGATCGCGGCCGTGATCACAGCGCCCAGATCAATTGTCGTCTCTTCGACGCCCGCCTTGACCCTGAAGGCCAGTGCCGGCCCTTCTGCGCCACCGACGGCGGCGATCAGCGGGTTGATGACCTTATCGGAGAAAGCCGTCACGATCCCTGTGAAGGCGCCGCCGATGATGACTGCGGTTGCGAGTTCGACGACATTCCCCTGGAGAATGAAGTCTCTGAAACCTTTAAGCATTAGAGGCACCCTTTCGGCGTATATGAAAACAATAATGCGGAGTGAACCACTTCTATTACGATTACATGATACACACGGGTAACTCGTCTACACGCGGTAGACATGCGATCTTTCTGCCACGAAGAAATCCCGGTTCGCCGGGTCTGAGTCGCGTGGTGAAGACCGCCGCTGAGTCAGCATGCAGCCCGCGTAAGGGCCGCGCGGCGTGGTTGGTGATCCAGCGCTGATTCAGCGCTGACTCAGCGGGGGAGGATTGCGAAGCTGATCGGCATCCCTGCGAATTCTGCGATCCGTTCAGCATCGCTCGATGACAATATCACCGAGACAAGCTGCCCTGATTCAGCAGAAATGCCGTCACCCTGGTCGACCAATCGGGCTATTGTCACTTCCTTCACCACTACGTCAGAACCCCCATCGGGGAGTGAGCTGAACAGGCGGATTCGCTGCCCCGGCTCCAGGAGCGCTGCCGAAGAGTCATCGGCCAAGCGCACGGGCATGAGGAGATCGGTACTGTCCTCTGGCAACGCCTGCTGGTCGAGGACCGCCGACTGAGTCACGGGTGACCCCTTGGACAAGCCTGCAGAGGTGCGCTTGTGATCGGCGTCCGAGACCGAAGTGAAGGCCTTTTCAGGGACGAGCCGTGTCGGAAATTCGACAACGGTCAGGTCCTGCGAGCGCAGCTCAGACCCCGGAGGCAGATTCCTGTTGGCGACGACGACGGCGGTTCCGCCCTGATCCGGGGTGAGGATCCAGACGACGAGCGCACATGCACACGCGAAGCAGACGGCGGCGACGACCCGCTGTGGTTTGATCCGTGAGGACCTCGACCACGTCGAGACTCGGTCTTTGATGCGGCGCATGATTCCCATGCCTATGAGCGTGCTGGTGCTCAGAGGCTGGGATCAAGGGAACAGACAAGGCCTGTGGACAGCTGATCTGTGTCCACAGGCGAAACGCACATGAGTGGGCGGTCAATCCACACGACCTCCGGCGAGAACGTGGACGGTGGAATCAGTTGGCGGAAGCGCTGCTGGCCGCCGGGGCACTCTTGGCCGGTGAGCTGGACGTCGACGAGGACGAATCCGATAAGCTCGACGATTCCGTTGCCGAACTGGATGAGCCTGATGAGTCCGAAGAGCTGGAAGAACTCGACGAATCGGATTTCGAGGAAGAGGAGACTGTGCTCGAATTGCTCGCGCGGGAGTCAGTGGCGTAGAAGCCGGAACCCTTGAAGCTGATCCCCACCGTGCCGAAGACCTTCTTCAGGCGTCCCTGGCACTCGGGGCAGATCGTGAGCGAGTCATCGCTGAAGTCTTGCTGAATATCAAAAGCATGACCACAGCTCTTGCAGGCGTAGGCGTAAACGGGCATTCGAGACCTTTCTTCGACGAGAAGATTATAGTCCACCGCGCTCACCCGCGAGTAACGCATGGGGTGAGGAGCCCAAGCGACCGGAATCTTGTCCACAGGCTCGTACACGCAAGTGGGCATCTGCGGCCCACACTCCAGCGTCTGCGGACCCCCACACCTGCGTCTCGGTTCAGTCGAAGGAGTGGACGCCATGATCGGTCACGGCACTGGTGATCTGCAGGTCCCAGGCTTCAACGGCAAGTCCGGGCAGACCGAGCTCGGTCGAGAAGCAGACCCCGAAGACCCAGCCCATGCGGTCTTCCCTCTCCATAGGCACCTCGCCCTGCGGGCCGAACGTGCGGTCATAGAAACCGCCGCCATTTCCCAAACGTGCGCCCTCGGGGCCGAACCCGAGGGCGGGGATGAACATAATGTCGGGGGCCACCTCGGCGAGGAGGTCAACGGCGGACAACGCGGGTGAGGGTTCACGAATTCCCCATTTCCCACGAGGCTCGAGGGTTGCCATGGATTCGGTGACAGCACCGAACATGAGTGGCTGACCGACGGTGGTGACAACGGGAAGGTAGACGGTTCCGCCATGGGCGAGGAACCGGTCGACAACCGGATCCATATCGGGTTCGCCGGCCAATGCGGCATAGGCGAGCATCGAACGTCCGTTGAGATCCAGATCTGGCCACAGGCTCTCGACCAGCGCCCAGGCGGACTCGGCCACCGAGGGCTCAGCCTCAACGCCTCGCGACTCGGGGGCCGTTGCGGCCCGAGCGGCGCGTTCGGAACGTATGCGTGCACGCAATTGCGCCTTTGAAGTTTCTGCATCCACGCCCATAAGCCTAATCGGAATCACTTCCAGTGGTTAAGATGAACGACATGAGTGATGAAACGCAGCGCACAGTGCGCAAGGCCGTGATCCCCGTGGCCGGTCTGGGCACCCGCTTCCTCCCCGCCACCAAGGCAACTCCCAAGGAGATGCTGCCCGTCGTAGACAAACCGGCCATCCAATACGTCGTCGAAGAAGCCGCCGATGCCGGGCTCCAGGACCTCCTCATGATCACCGGGCGCAACAAGCGACCCCTGGAGGACCACTTCGACCGTGTCGACGGGCTCGAAGCCGCACTGGCGAAGAAAGGCGACACACAGAAGCTCGCCGCGGTTCGTCACGCCTCCGAGCTTGCCGACATCCACTATGTGCGCCAAGGTGATCCGAAGGGCCTGGGCCACGCGGTGCTCAAGGGCCGCCAGCATGTGGGCCAGGAGCCGTTCGCGGTTCTGCTCGGCGATGACCTCATCGACGAACGCAGCCCGATCCTGCCGAAGATGATCGAGGTTGCGGAGAAGACCGGCGGCAGCGTCGTCGCGCTCATGGAAGTCCCGCCCGAGGCGATCCACCTCTACGGCTGCGCAGCCGTCGAGTCCACCTCCGATGACGAGGTCGTCAAGGTCACCGGTCTGGTCGAGAAGCCAGAACAGGGTGAAGCCCCATCGAATCTGGCCATCATCGGCCGTTATGTCCTCGCACCGGAGATCTTCGACGTCCTGGAGACCACCGAACCGGGCCGGGGCAACGAAATCCAGCTCACCGACGCCCTCCAGGTCCTCGCTGAACAGGATGGCGGCAATGGGGTCTACGGAGTCGTGTTCAAGGGCGCCCGCTATGACACGGGTGACAAGCTCGATTACCTCAAAGCTGTCGTGCAGATCGCCAGCGCCCGCGAGGATCTGGGCGCTGACCTCAACAGCTGGCTCAAGGAATACGTGGCAACGCTTCCCTGATCGCCTGTGGCAATGCCCCAGCCGTTGGCATCACCGCACCAGATGACATTCCTGATTGAGCACTCGAGAGCGGAGGCCGCCCTTTGTGGCCAGTCATACTGACTGATCAGCAGTCCGACATCGTGCTGCGTCCGCTGCACCGGCACGACGAGAGCCAGTGGCGAGAGGTGCGTCGGTACAACCAGGATTGGCTCCGCCCCTGGGACGCGACGTTGCCGATTCCCGGCCAGCAGCTCCCGGGCTTTCGGGCCATGGTCCGCATGTATGACAAGCAGGCAAAGCGGGGGCAGTCGGTGCCGCTGGCGATCGAGGTCGGCGGTGAATTCCGAGGTCAGCTCACCGTTTCGAGCATCAGCTGGGGGTCCATCCTCAGCGGACAGATCGGCTATTGGATCGATTCGCGAGTCGCCGGCCGCGGCATCACTCCCATCGCTGTCGCCATGGCCGCCGACCACTGCCTCTTCGCGCTGGGGCTGCACCGCATCGAGATCAACATCCGGCCCGAGAACACTGCCAGCCTGCGGGTGGTCGAGAAGCTGGGTCTGCGGGATGAGGGGCTGCGCGAGAAGTACATGCACATCGACGGCAGATGGTGTGACCATCGCACTTTCGCCCTGGTCGCAGAGGAGGTTCCTCAGGGAATCCTCGCCGCCTACCGTCACAGCCTGAGAAAGATGTGAACTTAGCACCTGTTTGACCGACACACCACAGCCCTTCACGTCGTTGCTGATCCGGGCGCTCTAGGGTTGCAGTTGTGGACACCAGCATCATCGTCGTTATCGCCATCATCGTGGTCTTCGTCGTTGTTGTGCCCACAATGATCCGCAAATCAGCGACGGAGCTCTCCCGCGTCGAGATCGACACAGTCCCGGCAGAGGCACAGGTCATCGCCGCTGACCCTCAGATACCGGGCCACGATCACTCCGAACGGGCGAGAGTCTTCCACTCCTCAGCCACCATCGAACCGACCGTCCCGCGCCCCGACGTCGCCCCGATGGCCAGCGCCCCGACGCTCAGCCTCTCAGCGCGGACACCGGAGTTCGCCGTCATCGACGGGCACGCCGACACGAGTTCGACCACGGACACGAAATCCACCATCGCCGAGGCGGATGAGCAGCACCAGCGCAGCTCCCTTCCCGTGGCCGTTGGTGAATCCCACTCCACTTATCTCGACAGCCTCAGTCACAGTGCACATGAGGCAGCCACCTCGGCGAGGACCGACAACATTCGGCTGGTGCACCCGGCGGTCCAGGCCGTGTTCAACCAGTCGCAGTCAGGCTCGAACGGCCAGGGTTCGAACGGCCAGGGCTCGTCGAACGGCCGAGGTTCGGCAAGCACCAGCCACCTCGGTGAGCATTCCGGGACGATTCCGATCCGGCCGGGACAGGCTCAGCCGCGATCGCGGCACAGCCGATCCGGTGAAGCCATCACCGCAGACACAGCAGAGACAAACAGACGAGGTACACAGATTCCCAATCCGACTTTCGGAGCCGATGAGGACCATTCGATGACTGAGAAAGCAACGACACTGCACGAGTCGATGAAATCACTGGGCGCGATGACGCGAGGATTCGCACTGGTATTCCTCGCCTCTGCCTTGGGCGTATTTGTAACAGGCGTGCTCGCGATGTTCTCGGTCGTCCATATCGCTCTGACCGGAGTGTTCCTCGGACTCGCGATCGTCTCCCTGGCCATCGTGCGCACACTCAACCTGCGCAAACGCGAGATCAAGGCTCGTCTCCGTGATCTCGACGCTCGGGCTGCGAAGGGTGCGAACACTGCATCGAAGACCACGACTGCAAAGACCACGAGCACCGCACCGACACCCGCCGCTTCGACGGCCACGGGTGCGAAGACTGCGGCTGCGAAGACAAGCGAGACACGGTCGGCAGGATCGACGAAGGCAGCCCGGGCGCGTGCCGTCATGCAGCGCAACGTGAGCGCAAAGCACATCAAGGAAGAAGCTGACACCGGCGAGATTCCGCTCGTGCGCATCCGCAACGAAGCTGCAGAGGGACACACCACTCGCCAGGTGCTGCTCACCGGACCGATCCCCATCGTTGAAGAAGCGGCGTCCGAGGACTCGCAATCACACGCTGCAGCCACGGACTCGGCTGAGACAGATCGCGTGGAGAATGACACCGCGGCCGAATCGACTCCGGGTGTGGACTCGGCCGCAGAAGTCGAGACGGCACCACAGACCGAGGCTGAGGCCGAGAATGTCGCTGCACCGGAAGAAGACGTCGTGGCGACCGCGTCGACTGTCGACACCGTCAAGGTCAATGATCCGTTCATGCAGCGACTGCAGGCACGTGGTGCCTGGTCACCGACGCCACTGCCGGTGCCCAGCTATGTAGATGCCCCACAGGTCGAGCACCCGGTCTCTGAGTCGAAGGCGGCCGATGCCTCGTCTTATGAGACCCAGGCTCGCAGCCGTGAAGACATCGCGGCTCAGTTCGCCGCTGAACTCGGCTACCGCCCCGAACTCAGCGACTCCGCCCGTGACGACAGCCCGCTGGAACACGGTCGTAATGCGATTCGAACCAACAAAGCACCCGAGATGGGCGCCATCGACGACGTTCTGGCCCGCCGCCGCGCCTGACGTTTCAAGCTTTCAAGCTTCAAACCTCAATGCGTCAAGCCTTCAGGACCGCGTCGCCGGCGATTCGGTTCAGTCGGTGCCGAAGACGAACCAGCAGATAGAGTCGCGTCGTCGCTGATCTAACAGGACCAGCTGGCGGACCTGGTCGGGCAGCTGGGATCTCTGCCAGTCGCGCTCAGTGCGTGTGGCCGCAGCGTCCTCGGGGTGTGCACTGCGGGCGGCTTTGATGGCGTAGGCCGCTGCACCAAGATCGTGTTCGGCCACGTGAGCGACGCAGGCAGCCTGCCCGGCCGCATGGGCCGCGAATCGAGCTGCGCCCCGCAACGGACGGGCCGCACCCATGGCGTGGCCCCCGGCGGCACGCGCCTGCATCATCGGCATGGTCCCTTCCGCCCAGGCACGTGCGGCAGTCACAGCATCACGTACTCGCATGTCCTCGGGAGCCTGGACTTCGAAGAGGTGCAGGACGTGCTCAGCACAGTCTGCCGCCCATAGCGCCAGCAGTCGGTGATCGTCATCGCGCAGCGTGCCACCGCGCCGAATCGTCACCATCGACTGGTCGCGAACCTCAGGTAGAATCATCGCTGCTCGGTTGCCGCAGTCGGACCATTGCGAAGCCGTGCATCGAGTTCGTATATGGAGCGGTTGATTGGATTGGTGCGGTCATTGTTCAGGCTCGACTTCTCGGTGGTCCGGCTCGACGTGGCGCTGATCCGCGGATAGCGTCGAAGAACATCTCTGAGTTGCGAAGTGGCATACGACGCGAAGCGTTCAAGGAGGGGACTCAAGTCTACGTCCCTATCTGGGCTGTCCGTGAGTTCGATGACGCGAACGGCATGCGCGGGAGCGCGCAGAATATGTTTGACCTGTACCGGATCGGCCAGGGGATGCAGATACGCTGATGCAGCCGCATCTCCGGCCGCCATCGCAGCATGGAACGCAATCTCAGATGCCGCTTCTCGTCCGGCGCGATGGGCGGCCGGAGCACTCACCCGCTGGGCTCGTGATCGTGGCGCTCCATGAACGAAGGCGAGTGCAGCTGTGAGGGCCTGACGGGGCCTACCGTCTTCGGGACATCGCATTTCGAAATGAGGGAGAACCACCTCGGCAGCAGCGGAGGTGAACGCCACAACCGATCTCAGGTCCTCCGCGCTCAGCTCGAAGTTCGGCTTCCGCGGTTGACCTTTTCGTTCGCCTTCGCTGCTCACATCTCAGAGTGTAACTTCGATTGTGCGCATACGCGGATCGGTTCGATCGGGGTGCAGATCGTCCGACCGGGCTCAGGCGGGTTGGGTCAGTCGGAGCGACCACCGAAGTCCTCCGCAATCGATGCTGCAACGTGCTGCAATCGGGGGACAAGGTCGTCTTCGACAGAGAGTCCGCGCAGATGAGACGTATGCAGAGAGACGTTGAGCGCGGCAAGGGTGTTGTCACCTCGGCGAATCGGCACCGCCAGGCCGCGGAGCCCGTCATCGAGTTCCTGAGACACCAGGCACCAGCCCTGCTGGCGGATACGGTTCAGCTCATGACCGAGCTCGACGGCCGATGACACGGTGTGATCAGTGAACGGTGAGATCTGAACTCGGCTGAGGAACTGCTCCTGGAAGGTCTCCGGCAGCTCGGCGATGAGCATCCGCCCCATGGACGTGGCCCAAGCGGGGAGCCGGTTTCCCAAGTTGACGGTGACCGCGTGGAGTCGAGGCGCGGCGGCCCGAGCGATGTAGACGATGTCGTCGGCGTCGAGGATGCTCAGGGTCGCGGATTCGTCGAGGTCCAGAGCCAGGGCGTTGAGATGAGGTTGGGCGACCTTCGGCAGATCGAGGCCTGCGAGGAAGCCTGCTCCGAAGTCGAGGACCCGTGGGGTGAGTGCGAACTGCGTGCCGACCGCACTCAGATACCCCAGGTCGACGAGGGTGAGGAGGAATCGCCTGGCAGCGGCTCTGGTCAGGTTCGTGGCCTCAGCCACCTGTGTCACGGAGAGCTGCGGGTTTTCGCCGTTGAAGGCGAGAAGGACGGCGAGGGTCTTCTCGGCAGATTTAACGTAGTGCGCACTCTTCTGGGGCCCGTCGTCGGGACTCATCTCTGACTTCACCTCTCCAGGGTAGCGGTCACCGTCGCTCAGGCCGTCAGATCAAGTGCGGCAGTCGGTCCACGTAGCGTCCTACCTCGCCAGCACATTTCTGATGTGCGCACTGCGCACGTCTGTACGAAAGGTGCACATGATGATAATGTGATCTGCGACCCAACGGGCCGGTGCTATGTCGTGGAAGGCGCGTCAGCACTGCCGCCACCATTCGAAGGAGAATGCCATGTCCACTGGACAGCCCCAGATGACAGCGAGCCCCGAGGCCATGAAACGCGCCCGGCGGGCGGCCGCAGGGTCGTTCGTCGGAGCAGTGGTTGAGTGGTACGACTTCCTTCTCTACGGAATCGTTGCCGCTTTGGTCTTCGGCGAGCTCTTCTTCCCCGGCTACAGCGCCCATGCAGGCACCTTGGCCGCTTTCGCCACATTCGGTGTCGGCTTCATCTTCCGTCCTCTTGGCGGAATCATCTTCGGGCACTTCGGTGACCGACTCGGCCGCAAGGCGATGCTCATCTGGACCATGACGATCATGGGCGTCGCCACCGCCGTCATCGGTATCCTTCCCACCTATGAAACGATCGGCTGGTTGGCGCCGGCTCTGCTCGTGCTGCTTCGCTGCATCCAGGGAGTCGCCGTCGGCGGTGAATGGGGCGGAGCCGCGCTCATGGCCGTCGAAAGCGCACCCTCGAAGCTGAAGGCATTCTTCTCCAGCGGCGTCCAGATCGGATACTCCGTGGGACTGTTGCTGGCCACCGGGCTCGTGGCCCTGCTGAGCGGAAACTTCTCACAGGAAGCCTTCCTGGCCTGGGGCTGGCGGATCCCCTTCATCTTCAGCGCCGTCCTCGTTCTCGTCGGGCTCTGGATTCGCTCCGGTGTCGAAGAATCCGAGGAGTACCTCGAGCGGGTCAAGCATGCCAAAGAGGACAAGGTGGCGAAGCTGCCGATCCTCGAGGCCTTCAAGCGCTACCCGGCTCAGATCTTCCAGATCGTCGGCCTGCGATTCATCGAGCTGCTGACGATGTACATCGTGACGACCTTCGCCCTGGCCTATTCCACGGACGAGCTCGGATTTGACCGCCAGATCATGCTCAACATCACTCTCCTCGTCGGCGGACTCGGCATCATCACGATCCCTCTGTTCGCCTACCTCTCCGACCGTTACGGGCGACTGCGTGTCTACCTCACAGGCGGAATCGTCGGACTCGTGAGTGCGGTCCCATTCTTCTTCGCACTTGAGAGCGGCAACATCGTCGCCATCGTCATCTTCGCCGTGCTGCTGATCAACATCGCCCACGACGCCGTCGTGAGCGTGCAGCAGCCGCTGTTCGCCGAGATGTTCAGCCCCGAATTCCGCTACAGCGGAGCCGGAGTCGGATACCAGCTGGCCAGTGCGATCGCCGGTGGCTTCACCCCCTTCATCGCCACCTTCCTCGTCGGTGTCGGCGGAGGCTCCTGGTATCTCGTCGCCGCTTACCTGGCAGGCGGGTGCCTCATCTCGATTGCCATCGCGATGTACCTCGTCCACCAGTGGCGTGTGGAGCGCAACGTTGAACGCGCGATGACGAGCACCACGATGGCGGCTCAGCTCTGATGCGCTCGGCGGAGATCACGGCACCCGGCCGCGTCGAAATCGTCGACCGTCGCGAGCCGCAGGGGCCGGTCGGCAGCGGCGATCTCCGAATCCGCATGCTCGCCGTCGGAATCTGCGGGACGGATCAGAGCCTGGCCGCTGGCCTGCGCATGCCTCCCGAACTTCCGTGGCGCCTGGGCCACGAGGGCATCGGTGAAGTCACCGAGGTGGGCTCCGGTGCTCCCGGAGTCGCCGTAGGCGACCGAGTGGCCCTCGAACCGAACATCACCTGCGGCCGGTGCGAATACTGCGCTCGCGGCATGACCTCCGCCTGCACCTCCAGGCTGAGCGCCGGAGTCCTCACTCAGCCTGGATTCCTCGCCGAGGTGGTCGACCATCCCAGCGACTTCTGCCATCTACTTGAGCCGGACATGGCACTCGAACGTGCGGTGTGCGTCGAGCCTCTGACCGTTGCCGCTTCGGCGATTCGACGCACGGACCTCCAAGGGAGGGAGACGGTGCTCGTGCTCGGGGCCGGCGCCCAGGGGCTGCTGTCGATCTGCACTCTCGTTGCGCAGGGTTATCGCCCGTACGTCAGCGAACCCAGCGATGAACGTCGGTCGTTGGCGGTCGAACTCGGTGCGCAGATCTTCGTTCCCGGGGACAGCCCCGCGGCCGAGGTCGTCATCGACGCGGCCGGGGTGCCAGAGGCTCTCGGTGCAGTCGTTGACCAATTGGCCCCGTTCGCAGCGGTCACTCTGGTGGGGGAGGACCACCATCACCTCGGCGCCTCCAGCTTCACCATCGTGCAGAAGCAGCTACGCATCAAGGGGTCATTTATCTATGAACATCCGCGGGACATCGCTGCGGCAGTGAACCTGCTCGAGGAGATGCCCGCGGAGGCGATCATGGGTCCGGCGATGGCACTCGAGGAGGTCCCTGCGGTGTTCGCCGCAGGGACGCAGCAACGCTCGGGTGTCAAGCAGTGGGTCGACATGCGCCTCAGGCGCGGGGCAGAGCCACGTACTTGACCTCGAGGAACTCCTCGATGCCCACGCTTCCGCCTTCGCGGCCGAGTCCGGACTTCTTCACACCGCCGAAGGGTGCTGCGGGGTTGGAGACCAGGCCGGTGTTGAGGCCGACCATTCCGACCTGCATCTTGTCGGCCAGGTTCAGTGCACGCTCGACGTTCTCGCTGAACAGGTAGCCGGCCAGACCGAATTCGGTCTCATTGGCCAAGGCGATGCCCTCGTCGTCGGTGTCGAAGGTGACGATGGGGGCGACAGGTCCGAAGATCTCGGTGGTCCGGATCTCGGAGTCAAGCGGCACATCGGTCATGACGGTCGGATTGTAGAAGAAGCCCTTGCCTTCGATCGTCGACCCGCCGGTGAGGATCTTCGCACCCTTGGACACGGCGTCATCGACGAGGGCAGCGACCTTGTCCAGGGAGTCCTGATCGACCAGCGGCCCCACCTCTGTGCCCTCATCTAGACCGTTGCCGACCTTCATCGAGCCGATGCGCTCGGTCAGCTTCGCCGAGAACTCCTCAGCAACGGAGGAGTGGACGAACAGGCGGTTCGCAGAGGTGCAGGCCTCACCGCCGTTGCGCATCTTCGCCTGGACTGCGCCGGTGACGGCCTTGTCGATGTCGGCGTCATCGCAGACGACGAATGGGGCGTTGCCCCCGAGTTCCATCGAAGTCTTCATGACATTGTCTGCGGCTTGTTTGAGCAGTCCCACGCCAACCTCGGTGGATCCGGTGAAGGTGACCTTGCGGGCAATCCCGGACTCCATCCACGGGGTGACCACGCGGCGAGCGGATTCGGAGGTGACGACGTTGAGGACGCCAGCGGGCAGACCAGCCTCGATGAGCACGTCGACGAGCATCAGAGAGGTCAGCGGGGTCAGCTTCGCTGGCTTGAAGACCATTGTGCAGCCGGCGGCGATGGCCGGGCCGATCTTGCGGGTGCCCATGGCCAGTGGGAAGTTCCACGGGGTGATGAGGATGCAGGGCCCGACCGGCTCGCGGGAGACCATGACGCGGGTCTTGCCATCGGTGGACTGCGTGTATTCGCCGCCGACGCGCACGGCTTCCTCTGAGAACCAGCGGAAGAATTCGGCCCCATAGGTGACCTCTCCCTTTGACTCGGCGAAGGGTTTGCCCATTTCGGCGGTCATGACTGCTGCAATGTCATCGGAGCGTTCGATGAGCAGTTCGAAGGCCCGGCGGAGGATCTCGGCGCGTTCACGTGGCGGGGTGGCAGCCCATGATTCCTGGGTGTCACCGGCGACCTTGATGGCTTCCTCGGCATCGGCTGCAGACCCGTCGGCGACCGTGGTGATGAAGTCACCAGTTGCGGGGTTCATGACGTCAACCGTCTTTCCACCCTCGGCATCGCGCCACTGGCCATTGATGAATAGTCCGGTGTTGAGCTTGTCGATGATCGGCGTGATGTCCACGACTGATCCTTCCTTGGTTGTCGATAAGGCATAACTGCAGGTGGCCGATAGGCACGAAAGCGAGCAGTAGTGAACAGTGTAGTGGCGATATTCGATGCATGTAATACGAATTTCGTTGTCTGAAGCTAGATGGACTGCGAGCTTCGAGGCATTGCCGATAGAGAAGCATGGACGAGAGCACTCGTCGCGACGAGTAGTCGGTTGTGCAAGGTGATGCCCCGAACCACCTCGATACAGATCTGGTCCCTGCTCAGGTCATCAGTGATCGGGGTGGTGTTCCTGCTGGCGACCTCGGTCAGAGCCTGGATGTGGCGCATGATTGTGTCTCGTCCGACGGGATAGCCTGAGGTGCTCAACTCCTCGAGCACGCCTGCCATCGATGCCACTGCGGTTGGTGAGATGTCCGGCCAGCCCAGTTCCTGCAGAACGTCACGGATATCGTTCTCGATAGGTTTCGGTGCCGGTGCCGGTTCCGCTGCTGCCGTTGCCGTTGCAGGTTCAGGCTCGGAATGCGAGGATGAGCCGGCTGCGGACTTCAGGACATTGCTCGCCTCCAGTGCAAGTCTCTGGCAGAAGCCCATCAGCTCGATGTTCTCCAGAGACTCGTCATCGATGGCCCGAGTCAGTGCGGCGATGGAGTCAATCGGCGAGCCGAGTTGTCGTCGCAGCCAGGTGATGAGCCCGAGGCGGTCGAGGTGAGCCTGGGAGTAATCCGCCGTGGTCGCATTGCGTTTGTGGCCAGGGCGCAGGATTCCGACGTGGATGTAGTACTTGATGCTGGCGGTCGAGACTCCGGATTCCTGGGCCAAGGCGCTGAGCTTCATTCGGGTCTCCAATCGGCTGAGATGGCAGTGCGGATGGCAACGTGAATAGCAGCTGACTTGGATAGCATTTCCTGTTCTGCTATCTTCGTTGCCGCAATTAGTTAGTGGAACTATCTTAGGTCTATGACAACGATGTTCATAGCAATCCACGCTCTGGCTGCCTCTGGTGTAGTGCTCCTGGCCCCGGTTCAGATCATCCGGCGGACCAAGGACCGCAGGCACAGGTGGATCGGGCGGTCATGGGTCATCCTCATGTATCTCGTGTGCGTGAGCGGCATGTTCATCTACACCCTCAGCGGTAGCTTCACGGTCTTCCATGCGCTCGCGATCTTCACCTTCGGCACCACAACTGTCGGAGTCATTGCAATCCGGCGTGGAAACATCCGCAGACACATCGGGATGATGGTCGGATCATGGCTCGGCGCGCTGACGGCGGGCACCTTCGCCGCGATCATTCCGGGCAGGGAAATACCGCAGCTGGCGATTGTCGATCCGACTCTGCTGTGGGGCGCCGTTGCGGCAATCGTCATCGCCGCCACGGTCTGGGTCGGCTACGTTCTCAAATTCGTGCCGACTCAGGCACGCAACTCGTCGAACTCCGGATTCTTGCGGAAGAATTCCATGACATAAGAACACGTGGTGCGGAACTTCAGGTCCGCCTCGGCGCTGGTCTCGAGGGCGAAACGCACCAGGTGAGCGGCAAGGCCGCGACCACCAAAGGCGGGGGACACCTCGGTGTGGGTGAACGTGCGCACGGTGGACTCTGAGGTGTCGTCCGGGCTGGCCTCGCGGTCGACGTAGTCGACGTGACCGATGCGCTTGCCGTCATGGCTCACTGTGAAGCGAGAAGCCGCTGAGTCCTGGGCGAAGGTGTAGGTCTCGTCCGAGATCTCGAGGTCCATGAACGCTCCTTAGAGGCGAAGGTGTCGGTCGGTTCCAGGCCGACACGTAGCTGAGTCAATTCTGCTACATGAAACTATAGTTGTGTTCGCCGCCTAGCGACTAACCTGTTGAGCAACCCGTTCTTTCGGCCGTTCCTGTCGACGGTCAGACATCCTCAAGGAGCCGACCCATGTCCTCGTACGCACCCGCCACCATGGTCGATGCTCACATGCTGATCCTGCACGAATCAGGTTTCGAGGTCAGCGAACTCGGCCTCGACGACATCGACGACTATGTTGAGCTCGTCGCTTCCGCCTACCGGGGTGAGCCCTCGAAGCGGGGGTGGACGACGGAGGCGGATCTGCTCAGCGGTCAGCGGCTCGATGCCGACATGGCCCGCGAGATGCTCGCAGAGACCGATTCGTCGATGATATTGGTCCGGTCCGCCGAAGGGCATGCTGTCGGCAGCGTCTACCTGCGCGAACCCGTCGACGGGATCGCCTACCTCGGTGTGCTGGCGGTCTCTCCGCTCGGGCAGAGCCAGGGTGTGGGCTCGGCACTGATGAACCTCGCCGAGGCGTGGGCGGTCGAACGCTGGAACGCTCACTCGCTGAAAATGAGCGTCATCAACAAGCGCGCCGAACTCATCGCCTACTATGAGCGCCGCGGCTACGAGCGCACGGGAGAGATCGAGCCCTTCCCCTACGGCGACGATCGATTCGGTGTGCCCCTGGTCGATGACCTCGAGTTCGTCGTACTGGTCAAACCGCTGGATTGAGTTCCGGCAGCGGGTCGAACCGAATGAAGTGACACAGACACACATGGTGCCCAGCGATTTTCGCTGGGCACCATGTGCGTCTTGGAGGCGGGCGTCCCAATGGGTCCGGACGCCAGATGCCTCAGAAGAACATGGCAGGGATGACGAGACCGCCGACGAGCACGATGGGCCCGATGATGACCATCGACATGCCGAACTTCACGAGGATGCGCGTCAGCCGCGCCTTATGATCCTGTGGAGCCGTGGCCACGACCGTGGCACCCAGCGTCGAGAACGGCGAGACGTCGACGACGGCCGAGCACACGCCCAGCGCCGCAATCAGTGCCCAGCCGGGTACTCCGCCAGCGGCGATGAGGGGCAGCGCGAGAGGCACGAGCGCGGCGAGGATGCCGGTCGTGGACGCGAACGCGGACACCAGTCCGCCGACCACGCAGAGAACGAAGGCAGCGATGAGTGGCGATCCGATCGCCTCGGCGCCCTCACCCAGGAGATCGACGGCGCCCATGTTCTGCAGCACTCCGACGAAGGTGATGATGCCGCCCACGAGCAGGACGGTCGACCAGTCGATCTTGGGCAGCGCGGCCTTGCCGGTCTTAGGATCGGCGAGCGAAAGAATCGCACCGAACAGAAAGCACAGCAGGCCGATGTCGGGTTCCTTGCCGTATGCTGCCAGAGCGACGACCGAGCCGATGAGTCCGACCATGAGGACCACGGTGAGCATCTGCACGAATGTGAAGGGGCCCGACTCGGCGCTCGCGGAGGTGCTTGAAGAGTCGAAGAGTGCTTCGTCCTCTTCATCCTCACCGAAGGCCACCTTGGTCGCCGAGGCCGATCCACGGGAGATCGTGGAACCGGCACCTTCGCCGGTGGTTCCGAACCCGTTTGTCTCGCTGACGTAGGACCCGGAGTGCGCGGTACCAGCCGCGGCCATGGCGGACTTGCGTCCGAAGAGTGTGCGACCGTACATGAAGTAGGCGACGACGAGCATGACGAGATAGACGACGACGGCGATGCCGAAGAGCAGGAACGGCGACAGGTCGATTCCCGCATCATGGGCAGTGCTGTACGTGACGATGCCGTAGAGGCTGGTCGGAGCGAACCCGCCGGCGCCGATGGCGAAGCAGATCGCCAAGCCCATCAGCGCATAGTCGACCCCGTACTTGCGGGCCACCTGCATGCCCACCGGCATCATCACGAGACCGGCAAGAGGCGCCCCCATGGAGGCAATGCCGGCTGTGATGATGAAGAAGACGATGGGGAGGAGGACGGCAGAGGACCCGACCTTCTCCAGCGCCCAGTCGATGATCTTGTCGACGGTCCCGTTCTCCTGCGCGATGGCGAAGAAGTAGGTGACCCCGGCCAGCAGGATCATGATCGAGAGCGGGAACTCCGCGATGATGTCATCGACATTCATATCTGCCAGGAACAGACCGGTGCCGGCTGCGCCGACGAGCATGAGTATGCCGATCTGCACACCGCGGATCGCGCCGATTGCGAACAGGGCGATGAAGATCAACAATGCAATGATTTGAAGGAGCATGATTTCCCCATTTAGGCTGGAATTTCGCTGAACGAAACTGGATGGCTCGCTGAGTGACATTACCAGTTCGGCAAGGACAGTAGCGGTAATCGCAGCCCGAATGGTCGGTAATTCCCAAATAACGGCACGTGAGTGTGCCCCGCTGAGATCAGCCCATGACGTTTCCGCTGGTTCCTGCCGGAGACCGCAGCCGCGAGAAGGTTCCCAGGTTCAGCTCCCCGCCCGTGTATCGGAGTGAGATCTGGAGGGGATCACGGTCGTGGTCATGACCGTGCTCGACGGCGTCGATGAGTTCCGCCATGAGCTCGCCGACCATCGGCGCATTCTTGAATTGGTTGCCGCTGGTGCCGACCGCCTGATAGAAGCCATCCGCTACGGAGCGATCGTAGATGGGGGTCCAGTCGGCGGAAGCATCGTAGACGCCGACGACTCCTCGGGCCCGGTTCGGGATCGTGATGTCATTGAAGCGTTTGGCCGCTCGCAGCGCCTGGGTCTCGAATAGTTCGGAGCGAACGCTCATCGATACGGTGTCAGGGTCCTCGACCCATTCCAGCTCATCGCATTCGGGTTCTGTGCCTCCGATGAGCAGCTGGCCGCCCACCTCGGCGCGCATATAGGTGCCGATGCCGGCATCGAGCACGGCCGGAATGGGAGAGCCATCGGCGCGGATGACGGTCGATTCCGCCGGAAGGGTATGGACCTCTTGGCGCAGGGGAGTCAGCGAGATTCCGTGGTCGGAGCCGACCCCGGCGAGCTCGTTGAGTCGGGCTGACCAGGGTCCGGCCGCGTTGATCACGACGTCGGCATCGAGGACTCGGCCATCGGCGAGGTTGATCGACCAGGTGGAATCGGCGTGGTGGAGGCCGATGACCTCGGTGTTGTAGAGGAACCGGGCGCCATGTCGTTTGGCGGCGCGGGCGAAGTTCTCCGTGGCCAGGACCGGGTCAGAGATATACCCGCCGTCGGGTGTGTACAGTGCTGTGGCGGGCTCGACACTGTCGTCGAGGAAGGCTGGATCTTCCGGGCGCGTCGGTGGAAAGTGGTTCGAGGGGTCGACACCGGGCAGCTCCCGGGCAAGATCGGCTGCGTCCCACTCGGCATAGGGGATCTCGAGGGCCTCGAAGTCTGTGCGGACTGTGGCCGGGATCAGCCCGGGTATGTCGAAGACGGCCATGCCGGTGCGCATGAAGTCCGCGACCGGTTCCGATTCCGGTGCCTGAACATGGTCCCGCAGGTTCTCCCACAGGTGCTTGGACTCCCAGGCCAGGGCGATGGAGTCCCGCAGGGAATAGGTGAAGCGAACGATCGCACTGGTCGCCCCCGTCGAACCCTGCGCCGGTCCCGCCTTCTTGTCGACGACGGTGACGAAGTATCCACGTTTGGCCAAGGAAAACGCGATGGACGCTCCCATCACGCCGCTGCCGACGACTATCGCGTTCGCACTCATTGCCGCATCCTTCTCGACTGGATCATGGTTCGACTTCGCCATCATCGTAGCCAGGACGGGCAGCCTGCAGAAGGTGCTTCCAGCATGTGTGCGCTCAGGAGCTCAGATCAGGACCAAGGTGAGAGCCTCAGACCAGTACCGCGCTCATTACCTCAGGTCAGGAGGACGGCGCCGCCGAGGCTGATCACCGCGACGATGAGAGTCGTCACCGCGGCTAGGCCGATCGGACCTGCGCCGAGGTTGCGCAGTGAACGCCACTGGACTCCGCGCCCCAGGGCGAACATCGCCATGGCCAGGCACACGGTCTGGATCCAGCCCAGGCCGGAGACCGCAACGTCAGGCAGCAGGCCGAAGGTGCGCAGGCCCGCCATGAGGAGGAATCCGAGAACGAAGAGGGGAATGATGGGCGGGCGCTTCGCCGCAGGTGCAGCGGGCAGGCCACCCGAAGGCGACTGGGCATCCGAGGATGACTCAGCGTCCGACGAGGACTGCGAGGCCACCTCGGCGGGGGAAGTCACCAGAGCCCGCTCCCGGCTCTCGTTGCGGCGCATCACCAAGCTGAACACGGCGACGGTCGGGGCGAGCATGATGACGCGGGAGAGCTTGACGAGGACGGCGACTTGCAGAGCCGCGGGGCCGATGATGCCGCCGATTGCGACGACCTGCGCGACCTCGTGGGTGGACGCCCCGCCCCACATGCCGGCGGTGTCCTGGGCCAGACCGAAGGCGGCGCTCAGCGAGGGGATCACAGCGATCATCAGGGTGCCGAAGAGGACCACGAGACCGATCGCCGCGGCCACGTCCTCCTTCTTCGCCTTCAGCGTCGACTCGACCCCGGCGACCGCGGCGGCCCCGCAGATGCCGAACCCGCAGCCGATGAGCAGCGCAAGACTCGAATCGACGCGGAACGGACGTGCCAGCAGCAGTCCGGAGATGATGCCGACGGCGACGACGACCGCGGCGAGCACGAGGACCAGCCAGCCGAGGTCAAGGATGTCGCCGAGGACGACCTGTGCGCCGAGGGCGACGATGCCCAGACGCAGGAGGGGCTTGGCCGCGAAGGCGAGGCCGGGTTGGAAGGTCTGCGGCAGTTCGGGGAGGACGTTGCCGACGATGATCCCCAGGACGATGGCGACGAGGAGCGGGGAGAGAATGGGGGCCACCATTGAGATGGGCCACGCGATCGCGGTGGCGACTGCGGCGACTCCCAAGCCTGGGAGGAGGCTGACAATGCGTTTCATAAGTTCAGTCTGTCAAGCACTCAGAGGTTTCGGTAGCCGGCATTGTTCGACCGACCCATATGGCGCTGATATGGCAGTATTGGGGCATGCAGGATCTCAGCAGAATGCAGGACTGGCCCGAGCTCCCGGCGCTGGGGCTGCTGGTGACTCTGAGCGCGAGCGCCCAGTCCATTGGACAGGCCGCCGAGGCGATGGGCCTTGCGCAGCCGAATGCCTCACGCAGCCTGCGCCACCTGGAAAGAGATCTCAAGGTGCCGCTGCTCGTGCGCTCGCCGCAGGGCACCCAGCTCACCGCCGAAGGTCATGCCGTGGCCCAATGGGCCTCGAAGGTCATCGATGCCTATGCCGATCTCAACGCCGGCACCCGCGCCATCCAGGATGCGCGGGCTGGCACTGTTCGGGTCTCCGCCTCGCTGACCGTGGCCGAATACCTTCTGCCCCGCTATCTGACGACGTTCACTTCCTCCCATCCCGATATCGACGTGGGACTGGCGGTCGAGAACTCGGCCGCGGTCATCGCTGCCGTCCGTGAGCAGCGTTGCGACCTCGGCCTCATCGAGTCTGTGTCCCTGCCCAAGGATTTCCCCGCCGAGGTGGTCGGCCATGACCGTCTTATGATCGCCGCCGCACCCGCCTTCGCCGATGCGTGGACGGCCCCGATCGCCGCTGAGGCGTTGGCCGAGGTTCCGCTGCTGGTCAGAGAGGTCGGTTCGGGAACACGGGAGGTCCTTGACTCCGCATTGGCTCGCTTCGGTGGGGCACGTGTGGTGGGCGAGTACGGGTCGAACTCGGCGCTGAAGATCGCAGCTGCCACCGGTGTCGCACCCGTTGTGCTCTCCGAGCTGGCTCTGCGCGATGACTTCCGGGCCCGACGCCTGGTGCCGCTGCCGGTGCAGTCCGGGGTCGCCCTCGACCGTGAACTGCACGCGGTGTGGTCGCCTAGGCGCCGACTCTCAACAGGAGCCAGGGCACTGCTGGAGCACATGGTGCGTGTACGCGGCTGAGGCATCAGTGGTGCGACTGAGGCCTCCGAATGACCGCTGAGGCGTCAGTCACACCACTGAGACGTCAGTGCGGCGTGGTCGGCATGCGACATATATTGGGACGATGACCTCTCCAGATTCGTCCCACGCACCAGAGACCGTCCTCGTCGAGGCGGGTCGTCCTCAACGCTCGACCGGGTCGTCGGTGAACCCTCCCATCGAACTGTCCTCGACCTTCGTCGGCAGCCGTGAGATCGATCAGTCCGCCTATGTCTACGGTCGGTTCTCGACCCCGGCGTGGACTCCGTTCGAGGAGGCATTAGCTGAACTCGAACATGCTGCGTTGCCCGGACTGGTCTTCGGCTCGGGGCTGGCCGCGATCGCCGCTGCCCTCAGCCTGGTCCCGCGCGAGGGCACTCTGATCATGCCCCGGCACTGCTACCAGGGGTCGCTGGAGTCCGCGGGCGAAGTCGCCGAGCGCAGCGGATTCACGCTCGTCACCGTCGACATCGCCGACACCGCGGCCGTCGTGACGGCACTCGACGAGGTTGCTGCCGCCTCGGCGGTGCTGTGGATCGAATCTCCGACCAACCCGATGCTCGAAGTCGCAGACACACCCGCACTCATCTCCGCTGCGCGCGAGCGCGGCATCCTGACCATCGTGGACAACACCTTTTCGACCCCGCTGCTGCAGACGCCGCTCGATCTGGGTGCGGACGTCGTCGTCCACTCGGTCACCAAATACCTCGCCGGACACTCGGATGTCGTCCTCGGTGCAGCGCTGACGAGCAACGAAGAGCTGCACCAGCGACTTCATCGCGAACGCTCACTGCGTGGGGCAATCGCCGGGCCCTTCGAGGTCTGGTTGGCGCTGCGTGGTCTGCGGACCTTGTCGGTGCGCATGGAGCGCGCCCAGGCCAATGCCGCGGTGATCGCGAAGCGTCTGAGCTCGCACCCCAGCGTCGTCGAAACCCGCTACCCGGGTTTGCCCGAGGACCCCGGGCATGAGCGTGCGGCGGCACAGATGTCGGGATTCGGTGCGATCGTTGCCTTCTGCACCCAGACGCCGGAACAGGCCACAGCCGTCGCCGAGGCGGTCCGGGTGTGGACTCCTGCCACGTCCCTGGGCGGAGTGGAGTCCCTCATCGAACGTCGTCGGCGCAATGCCTCGGAGCCGGAATCGGTTCCCGATGGGCTGCTGCGTCTGAGCGTGGGCATCGAGCACGTCGATGATCTGTGGAGCGACCTCGACGCGGCCCTGCGCACGGCTCACAGCGCTTGATGGCTGCTCCCTTCGTTCTCGACCGTCCAGGACTTCAGGACCTGGATGAGGTCTTCGAAATCCACAGCGACCCCCGTGTCTGGACGCATTTTCCCAGCGGCCGGATGGTCAGGCGGGCGGAAGCCGAGGCGTATCTGTTAGCTTGCATCGCTGATTGGGAGATCGACGGGCTCGGTGCGTGGATTGTGCGCGAATCGGAGGATGGCCCGGTGCTGGGGACCTGCGGCTGCGGCGTGAGGCGCAGACCAATGGCCGATGAGTGGGATCCCGATCGGATCGAAGCCTATTGGAACCTCGGCTACCGCTTCCGCCCCGAAGTTCAGGGCCGCGGCTACGCCAGCGAGGTCTCACGCCTGGCCGTTGCTCGGGCCCAGGAGCTCAAGCCGGAACTGCCGGTCATCGCCTACCTGCTCGAACATAATGCGGCCTCACGGAGAGTCGCGGAGAAGGTGGGTCTGACCTTGCGGCATCGAGCACCTGATGCCGGTAACCCCGATCCGCGGGCGATGCGACTGGTCTTCGCCGACCGGGCTCTGACGGGGAGTCAGCTGGCGGCCGCGCTGATCTGAGCACGCCACTGGGCTGACTGGACTGCCTGGACGGGCCGTGCACCTGAACGGGCCGCTGGGTCCGGGCAAGCGCCTCGGCGAGGGTGGAGATCTCCGGGTGACGAAGCGGCACAACCAGCGTACGGTGGGCCTCGAGCCAATTTTCTACGGTACGTAGAATTTGATCGAGGAGAGGGCGCGCATGCATGAGCACCAGATGAGCGGGACGATGTGGCATCCGACGCTCCCGCCGACGCTGTCACGGGTCATCGAATGGCACCCGCAGCCGATCCCCATCATCGTCATCCTCGCGACGCTCGGCCTGCTGGCGTATCTCATCTGTGTTTGGCTGCTCCATCGGCGAGGAGTGCCCTGGCCGATCTCGCGAACCATCTGGTGGACCTTGGGTATCGCCACCGTGATCCTCGTCGATGGCACAGCATTGAATGGCTATGGCATGGCGCTGTTCAGCATGCACATGATTCAGCACATGATTCTGTCGATGCTCAGTCCCATCCTGTTGGTCCTGGGTGCGCCGATCACACTGATGCTGCGTGTCCTGCCGGCCGGATCGGGTCGATGGAATGCGCGTCGAGTGATCCTCGCAATCGTCCACAGTCCTCCTCTGCGCGTGCTGACCAACCCGGTCGTGACAACCGTGTTGTTCCTGATGAGCTTGTACGGTCTGTATTTCACCCCCGTCTTCGACTGGTTGATGTCGACGATGTGGGGACACAACCTGATGTTCATCCACTTCGTGGCCATCGGGATGCTCTACTTCTGGAACATCTTCGGCATCGATCCCTCACCGCGAACGAGCAGTAAGCGCCAGGTTCGCATCGATCCCACCGTCGTGCAGGTCTTCGAGATTGTGGCCACCATCCCGTTCCACGCATTCTTCGGGATTGTCGTGATGATGTCGACGACATTGCTCACGAGCTTCTACAGAATGCCGATGTGGGGCATCGATCCGTTGAAGGACCAGTTCCTCGGAGGCGGCATCGCGTGGGCGTTCACGGAGATTCCGACGTTGATCATGCTCGGCGTGCTGGTGTTCAAGTGGCAGAGATCTGATGCGCGACTCAGTCGTCGTCTCGACCGCCAAGCTGCCAGGGACGGTGACGCCCAGCTGCGGAATTACAACGCCTATTTGGCTTCGCTGTCTGAGGCAGACCAGCACAGCCGGCACCGCAGAGTGTGACCACCATGAACTGGCAGGACCACAGGGGCCCGGGGTGCAACGTGGCCTGTGGCACGGCGTGAGACTCGTGGTGCGGTGACCGCGAGCGCAGGGTGGCCCGTGGCACGGCGGCAAGTGCGCTGCTTGACGGGAAAGCGCGCCTGCTCGCTTCCAAGAGTACTTCCGAGCGGTGTGACCCAGATCAACTTAACGTACGTTAAAGTTGGATGAAAGATCAGACATCCAACGCCAACATAGAGGAGTCGCTTTGACCTCGAGTGTTCTCACCGACCTGAACGATGGGGTCGTCACTGTCACGATCAATCGCCCCGAAAGTCTCAACGCGCTGACCGAGGAGGCTATGGAGGGCATCGGGGACGCCGTCGCTGCGGCAGCCACCACAGCCCGTGTGCTCATCATCACCGGCAATGACCGGTCCTTCAGTTCAGGTGCCGATCTGCAGGGGTCTGTGCAGGGCGGAGGGCTCGGCCTCGACCGGGCCAACTCCATCATCCGATCGATCATCGATCTGCCGATACCGACCATCGCCGCGGTCTCCGGTCCCGCAGCCGGCATCGGCTGTTCCCTGGCTCTGGCCTGCGACTACACCGTGATGAGCGAAGAGTCGTACCTGATGTTGGCCTTCACTAAGATCGGGCTCATGCCCGATGGAGGGGCGACGGCACTCGTCGCAGCCTCGGCGGGTCGGCATCGAGCCATGAAGATGGCGCTGACGGCACAGAAGGTCTGGGCCAAGGAAGCACTCGATTGGGGCCTGTCCAGCGAGGTCACGCTCGCGGGCGAGCACCTGAGCCGGGCACAGGAGATCGCAGCACAATGGGCTCAGGGCGCACCCCTCGCTTTCGCCGCTTCGAAGGGAGCCATCAACGCGGCGACGCTGACTGAACTCGACGATGCATTCGACCAGGAGCTCACGGGTCAGACAGCGTTGCGGGCCAGTAATGACTTTGCCGAAGGGGTCGCGGCCTTCATCGAAAAGCGCGGACCGAACTTCACCGGCGAATAGCCGGACTGTCGCATCGGACGGGCCCGACTCGGCGAACAGGGCGGGCCCGCACCTCGGCGTCCGTTAGTTTCTAATTGGTAACGTTGCGGTGCAAATTGTGAACCGCATCACCTGCCGGGATATTCTGACGATGAAAACGACCCAGGCGTCAACGTGTTCCGACTGCACACCATGACGCGAACCGTGCAGCCTCGACAACTGCGCAAGCTCTGGGTCCCACCACGATCGCGACACCCCAGTACGACCACCATGATCAAAGGAGTCTCATGCTTACAGGCATTCCATCCACACTCGGAGACAGCTACCAGCTCAACACCACCACCCTGATCCGGCATGCCGCGACCTTCTTCGGCGAATCAGAGGTCGTCTACCGTCGGTCTGACGGGTCCTGGGGTCGCTCGAACTACGCCGACGAATACAAGCGGATGGCTCAGCTCGCCCATGGTCTGGGCGAGCTTGGTGTGGGCGCAGGCTCCATGGTCGGCGTCATCGACTGGAACTCTCGCCGCCACCTCGAGCTGTACTTCTCGGTCCCCGGCGTGGCCGCAACCATGCTCCAGCTCAACCTGCGTCTGGCTCCCGAGGACCTCGCCTACGTGGTCAGCCACTCGAAGTCCGACTGGATCTTCGTCGACGAGTCACTCCTCCACGTTGCCGAGTCGCTCGCACCGAAGCTCGACGTCAAGGGGTGGGTCATCATGACCGACAAGCCCGCCTCGGAGATCGAGACTTCCTTAGAGAACGTCGTCTTCTACGAAGATCTCATCGCCGACAAGCCGGAGACCTATGAATGGCCTGTTGTCGACGAGAAGACAGCGGCCTATGCCGGCTACACGACCGGAACTACAGGTCGACCCAAGGGTGTCTACTATTCCCACCGCTCGATCTACCTGCACACGATGGGCGGACTGGCCGCACTCAATGCGACCTTCGACGATTGCGTCATGCCTATCACCCCGATGTTCCACGTGCTCTCCTGGGGCTTCCCGCAGAACGCGGTGGCTGCTGGCGCAAAGCTCGTCCTGCCAGGCAAATTCGCCGTCGAAGAGTTCGGCGCCATCGGCCAGGCCTTCATTGAAGAGAAGGTGACGCTGGCCAACGGCGCTCCCGCGATCTTCACGCCGATGCTGGCGATGATGAAGAATATGCCGACCCCGCCCGACCTCAGCGGCGTCCGCCTGGTCTCGGGATCCTCCGAGCCGCCGCTGTCGATGATGCGCGGTTTCAAGGAGATCACCGGCGCCGAGGTGATCCACGGATACGGTGCCACCGAAACCACTCCGCTGGCGACCACGAACTGGCGCATCAAGTCCGGCATGAATCTCAGTGATGAGGAGAAATGGGACCTCAAACGCTACCAGGGCCTGCCGATCATCGGCGTCGATCTCAAGATCGTCGACCCGACCGGTGAGGAGATGCCTCGCGATGGGAAGTCCGTAGGCGAGATCGTCATGCGCGGTCCCTGGATCACGGAGTCCTACTTCCAGCTGCCCGACAACGCGGACCGGTTCATCGACGGCTGGTGGCGTTCGGGTGACGTCGGTGTCATCGATGCCTACGGCTACCTCAAGATCACCGACCGCCTCAAGGACGTCATCAAGTCCGGCGGCGAGTGGATCTCCTCGATCGATATGGAGAACGCGATCCTCGACAGCCCCAACGTCAAGGAAGCAGCCGTCATCGGAGTCCCTGATGAGAAGTGGGATGAGCGGCCGATTGCCTATGTCGTTGCCAATGACGGCGCCGAGGTGACCCGCGAGTCCATCATCGAAACTCTCAGTGAGCGCTTCGCCAAGTGGCAGATGCCAGATGAGGTCAACGTCGTCGAGGAGATGCCGCGCACCTCGGTGGGGAAGCTCGACAAGAAGCTGCTCCGCAAGAACTGGGAAGAGAAGTAGGCCCAGCAGCCTAGTCTGGTCTGCGCAGGTCTGCGCACAGTGGGCCTGGGCAGGCCGCGGCCGGCTGAGCCGCCTGGCCCGGGCCGGCTCGCGGAGGTCGTGGCCGGCTCTCCCCTGTAGCTCAGGTGCTGTGCTGCTCCCCTTCCTCGAAACGCGGGTGCTCAACTGAAACTCGGTTGAGCACCCTCTGTGATGCTCCTATAGATGTCAAGCGGCTTGAAGAAGGAAGTCCCGGTACTGCGCTGCGAACTCGTCATCACGAGCTTCAGCGCGTTCGATACGTGAAACCTTTACCTGACCGACGCTGAAATGCTCG
>NZ_FXZH01000001.1 GCF_900169365.1 Brevibacterium sp. 239c | reverse complement strand
CATGTCTCCATCATTCCCGATCGGTGCTGACGGTGTGGACAGAGTCGAGATACTCATGGTGGTTGTTCCTGAACTCGCCCTGCGAAGGCGGACTTGCTATGAACCGGTGGACTCAACTCACCCTGACACGCAGGGGATGGCCCCCGAGAAAGTCGCTCCCCTACGCGCAGAAGAACAACGTCAGGCGTGCACGATCGTCGGAGTGGATGACCTTGAGATCCTCGATTTCCCTGACGGACTTCTTGAGCCGAGTCTTGAACTGCGGCATGCGATCGCGAGGAAGCTCCGCCAATTCAAACCTGATGCCGTGATGGTGACGAACTGGGAGCTCAACATGCCATGGGGACTTAACCATGTCGACCATCGTGCCGCCGGCATCGCGACAGTCGATGCGATCAGAGATGCCGACAATCCATGGGTCTTCACCGACCTCAAGGATGAGGGTCTCAACGCATGGAAGGCCGACAAACTGTTGGTCAACGGTGCCGACGCCACACATGCCGTGCCCCTCGACGATGATCATGTCGATAGAGCCGTGCGCTCGTTGCAGGCTCATACCGTCTATCTTGAGGCGCTGCCCGACCATCCTGCACCTGCGGACATGATCCCGGGAATCACCTCGGAAGGCGGAACACGGGCAGGCGTGAAGTACGCGCTGCCCGTGCAGGTATTCGACATGTAGGACCCGGCACGACTGAGCGGTGACCGGCTCCGAGGCGCTCAGGCGCCGAGTGCCGCAACCGCCGAGTCGTAATCCGGTTCGGTCCCGATCTCGTCGACCAACTGCTTGTGGATGACGGTGCCCTTTTCGTCAAGGACGACGACGGAGCGAGCCAACAGTCCGGCCAGGGGGCCGTCGACCATCGTCATACCGAACTCCTTGCCGAAGGCGCTGCGGAAACCTGATGCGGCCACAACGTTCTCGATGCCTTCCGCGCCGCAGAAGCGGGCCTGAGCAAAGGGCAGGTCGTTGGACACACAGAGGACTGTGGTGTTGTCCAGGCTCGCGGCGAGTTCGTTGAACTTGCGCACCGAGGCGGCACAGACTCCGGTGTCCACGCTGGGGAAGATGTTGAGCACAACTCGCTTACCAGCTGTGTCGGCCGAGCTCACTTCACCGAGGTCGTTGCCCACAAGGCTGAATGCTGGTGCCTGTGCACCCTTTTCCGGGAGGTCACCTACGGTCTTGACCGGTGTGCCCTGGAATGCTGTCTTCGCCATGTTTCACTCTCACTTTCTGTCGTGATCACTGCTGTCAGTTACCACCCTACGTGAGAGGACGGACACGGGAATCGGTCGTTCAGATCCGACGTCGGCGGGCGATGAAGACCAATCCTGAACCGAGTGCGATGATGACTGCCGCGATCCCGAGCGTCGTGGCAAGTTCTGCACCGGTGCGTGGCAGGTCACCGCCGGCGTTCGCGTCCCCGCTGCCGTTGGAGGAGCTGCTGGTGGAAGAGTCCGAACCCTTGGCCGCAGCCGATGCGTTCGCAGCAGCCTCGTCGTTGGCATCGGAGTCATCCTTGGCACCAGCCGCGCCATCGTCGCCGTTGCCCTTGTCAGTGCCATCCACGGCGCCCGCGTTGCCACCGTCGGCCGTCCCGTCAGCTTCAGCCTCTGCCTGGGCGTTCGACGAATTCTCGTCATCGTCGCCGGGTTCCTGCGTGGTCGTGACGACCTTCCAGTTCTCGTCGTAGAAGGCCGTAGGGTCGACGACCTTGTTGTCTTTGACCCAGTCGATGAGGCTCTGGCGGACCTCGACCTGTTCGTTGTAGACCTCCTTCAGGTCACCGACCGGGTAGTCACCACCCCCGGACTGACGGTAGTTGTTGATCGCGAGGATGAATGTGTCATCATCACTGACAGTCTTCCCCTCTTTGTCGGTGAGGTTCTCGATTCGCTTGCCGACTGGTTTGGATACGTTGATGTCGTAGTCGATGCCTGAGAGCGCGTCGTAGTTGTAGTCGGGAATCGGGCGATCCAGGCCTTCGTCGATGGCGTTGGTTCCATTGACCGGGTCGAAGTCTGCCCCTTCTTCCGTCTGCTTGAAGTAACGAGCGGAGAACTCGAGGTAGTCCTTCAGCTGTGAACCGTTGATCTCGACGCCGCCGAGGGTGTTGTCGAAGACGTAGAGTCCTGCGACGTCGCGGATGGTGATGTCACCGGCGGGGAATTCGGCCGTACGACTGAATGGTGAAGCTTGCGAGATGACGGGAACGTCCTTGTACTTCGTGTCAGCCAATGCGGTTTCCACCGTCTCGGACTGCACCTTTGAAATGAAGTCGAGGATCGGGGTGTCCTCATAGTACGAGTTCGAAGCGCTCATGGTCTCGGTCACGGAGCCGATCTTCGTGTTGACGTAGTCCACGGTCTTCTTGTGCTGAGAGTCGATGATGTCTTTGATCTCGGGATCCTCGGCGACGTCGCCCTGAGTGGCCAGAGGTGTGGCTTCGGGGTCGACAGTCCCCCAGTCGATGCCCATGTCCTCGAGGTCGATAGGCAGATCCACATCGGAGACCGACCGCGCCCAGTAGTTGGGCTGAGTGATGAGGGCCTTCGTCCCGTCTTCGCGGGACACGACTTGGCTGGGCTCGTTCAGATGGGTGTGCCCGGCGACGAGCACGTCGACCCCGGGGACCTTCGCGACCGAGGTGCTGACGTTCTCCTGCAGCTTAGTTGGGTCCCAGGACTGGCCTTCGGGATCCTTGCCTGAGTGGGAGAGGACGACGACGATATCTGCACCGGCGTCTTTCATCTTCGGGACGTATTCCTTCGCAGTCTCCACCGGGTCATCGAGGTGGACCTTACCTGAGAGGTTGTTCTTGTCCCAGATGCGACTGCCGGGGGTCGTCACGCCCAGCACGCCGATGGTGATCTCCTGCCCGGAGACGTTCTTCTTCACGAGGGTGTAGGGATCAAGGTGGGTCTGACCGTCATCGTCATTGATGACGTTCGCGCCGAGGAGGGGGAAGTCGACTTGTTCCTTGTATTTGGCGAGCAGGTCGAGACCGTAGTTGAATTCGTGGTTGCCCACGACCTGCGCATCGTAGCCGACGTGGTTGTACGTCTTGGCCATCGGGTGCATCTCACCGGTCTCGGTGATGCGTTCCTGTTGCGCGTAGTAATAGGTCAGCGGGGTGCCCTGGATCGTGTCGCCGTTGTCGACAAGGAGCACAGAATCCTCACCTTTGGCCTCTTTGACTTCGTTGATCAGAGTGGAGGCTCGCGACATGCCCAGCTCTTCCCCGTCAGGGTAGGGCGCATTGGCGAAGTAGTCCCAGTTGAGGACGTGTCCGTGGACGTCGGTTGTCGCCAACAGGGTGAGTACACCCGTGCCTGCCGCCTTGTCATCCTCTGGTGGCCCGCTGCCCAGTCCCGTCGCCGAGGCGGCTGCTGGTCCTGCAACGATGAGCGTCAGAGCCAGTGTGGACGAGGCAAGGGTACGCAAGCGCATAAGTCTCCAGATATCGTTGTGATACAGATCTCCTACTCTAATCCGAAATACAACAATTCTGAGCAACTCCTGAGCAAAATATGCACAAACTATGTTGGCTCTATTGCTCGCCGAGGCTGTCCTTCACAGTCTTCGATGCGAACGCGGACTCGATGATGATGAGAACAACGACGATTGCTGCGCCGATGACGGCGAGGAGGATCGGCAGCCACACCGGGTCGATAGGAGCGAGCAGACCACCGGCGTCGCCAGCCGATTGCCACGGCCACAGGGCACGCAGAGACCCGAGCATCAGCCCTGCCATCGCCACCAGTGTCCACCACCGGTAGTTGTGAAGTAGGTAGCGCAGGATATTGACGAACACTGCCAGGCCGAGGAGCGCGCCGAGCCCGAACACGCCGATGTAGACGAGGTCACGGTCATTAACCGCTCTCAGCGTGGTGGCGTAGAGGCCGACTGCGAGGAGAAAGAACGATCCAGAGACTCCAGGAACGACAAGGGCACAGATGGCGATGGAGGCGACGAAGAAAACTGCGATGAGGGGCGGGTTCGAGACGTCGGATCCGCCAGCCAGGCTCGTCATCCAGAAGGCGAGTGCGGCGGCGGCGAGGAAGACTACGGCGCCGAGCAGCACTGGTTGGCCGGTGCGCGCGGGCAGCATGCGCAGCGGGACAGCGATGCTGGCCGCGACGAGGCCGAAGAACAGTCCCCGGGCGAGTTCCGGGTTGGCGGTGACGAAGGCTTCCATCACGCCGGCGATGCTGAAGACCGCTGTCGCCATTCCCAGAAGCACCGGGATGACGAGGAACCAGTCAGTGCGGCGCAGTTCGGCAACGGCACCCTTCCACCGATCGGGGCCGGTGATCACCGTCTTAGCAGCCTTGACGACATGCGCGGCGGAGTCGATGAGCTGGTCGTAGACGCCGGTCACGAGTGCGATCGTTCCACCGGAGACACCGGGGACGAGCTCGGCAGACCCGATTAGGAAGCCGCGCAGCAGGTCAAGGGGAATCAGCGTTTTGGAGCGGGAGGCTGCGCCATCGGCGGTCGCCTCTGAGTTGGAATTCGTCATAGTGTCTTCACCTTACGAGACACCGGTGCGGACATGAGCAGAAGGGTACCGCTGTCTCGGGGTTGGCCTCCTAGTCGCCGGTTGCTCCGTCGATGCTTTCGCGGATGAGGTCGGCGTGGCCGACGTGTCGGGCGTACTCCTCGATCATGTGGATGAGGACCCATCGCACGTTGAATCGATCGCCTGAGGAGGGTTCACGTGCGACAAGGGTGTCCAGGTCGTCGATGTCGGCAAGAATCTGTCTTGAGCGCTCACATGCCTTGGCGTGAAGGGTGAGGAGATACTCGGGCGAGTCGTTTGCCGCACTCTCGAAATCCCAATCGCGATCGGTCTCCCAGTCGATGGCTGCCCAAGGATCTGATAGCTCCTGGCCCAAGATGTCCTCGACGAACCAAGACTCTTCGACCAGGCTGAGGTGTTTGATGATTCCGCCCAGGGTCAGCGTCGATGCAGCGACGCTTCGGCTCAGTGCAGCTTGGTCGAGTCCGCTGACTTTTCTGCGCATCACCTCGCGGTAGTAGTCAAGGAACTCCTCCACTCCCTGACGTTCGCCCGGTGCTTCGGTTGGCTCGGCCAGTTCGGCTGACTCGTCTGGTGGGAGGCTCATGTCAAACGCTCGCTTTCCTCTGTGGGTGTTTTCCGGCCGATGTCGAAGACATTGCCTTCGGGGTCCCTCAACGTCGTCCATTCGATGCCGAACTCGGTAAAGGATGCGACCTTCTCGGCCCCCAACGCCACCGCACGGTCGACATCGGCCGGATAGTTCGGGTCATCGAGATCGATGTGCAGTGGGTTCTTGCCTTCCCCACGTTCGTCGACCTGCAGGAAGAGCATGCCTGGGGTTGTTGATTCCCCGTTGTGGACTCCGCCGATGCTCGCGACGAATTCGTCCGCCCCATCGTCGAGATCTGCGTTGAGGAGTTCAGCCCAGAAGACCGATTGGGTTTCAACATCGAGGCAGTCGAATGTGATGCTCAGCGAGGACAGGGACGCCATGGTTGGTGGTCCTTTCGTGATGAGGTCTGTTTGACCTCACACTCTAGACGCAGGCTATGACGCGGTGTGGGTTCCCTGACACAATTCGGGCTTCAGCTGCGTGGCTGCCTGGCCAGTTGCCGGGACTGAGCGACCAGCCGCCCGGCGGAGTCCCAGAGTTCGCAGTCTTCTTCGAACATGCCACCGGCGATATTGCGCGTGTACAGCTTTGCCTTGATCCAGCCTGGGGCTGGCACCGAGCGCAGGTGAGCTGTCAGCTCCATGGTCGGGGCCCAGTTGAAGCGGCCCAGGTCGAACATGACAGGTGGGAATGCGTCTAGAAATGCCAAGAGCGACAATGCATCCGGCTCCGTCCCGTCGGCCAGACGGATCCACCCCTGCAGCAGACCGCGTCCGCTGGGTCGACCAACTGCGAAGCCAGCGGTCTCGGGATCGAGCCTCATATCGTAGCGTTTGACCAAGGGAGCGGATTCGACGAAGTCTCCGGGCGCCTCGGCGATGCTGATGCACTGTTCCGGGTCCGGCAGCTCTGGTGGGACCGCAGTCGTTTCTACATCGTCGGGCAGACTGCCCAGACTGCCCATTGTCGCTAATGCGGTGATCTTAGGTGCATTGTTCTGCGCCATATCCACGGCGAAGGTGGCACTGGATCGGCCTTCGTGGATCAGGCGTGTGGTGATGTCGGCTCGGCCTCCCCGGCTGGGGCCCAGATAGTAGGTGGAGAGCACCAAAGGGTCGGGAGAGTTCGGACTGTTGCTGCGCAGAGCCTGAGCGGCAATGCTGAGGAGATATCCCCCGTTGACTGCTCCGGCTACACTCCACTCCCCGTCGAGTTCAGCGCTGAAGCTGGTCTCGGACTGACGTTCGACAGCGATGGCGGAGGCGAATTCACTGAGTCGCGTTTCGTTCACATTCGTTTGGCTCATGTGACTCACATTATCAAGAACTGAACAAACGTCCGGTCAGTGATGTCGGTTGACGTGCCGTTCGTTGCCGCGGCGGTAGTTGCCGGTGGCCCGAGCAAGCAGCTGCTGGTCGGAATCATTGCTGACGCCGAGCTTTGGAATCAAAGCAGACGCCTTCTTGCCACCGAGCTCCATCACAGTTCGACCGCTGCGGGTAATGACGAGCATTCCGGATTTCGTGATGCGGTAGTCGAACGGATCGCCTTCGAGGCCCACTGCCAACACTCCTCTGCCCTCATCTATCCGGTTAGCCTGGTGACCATGAGCATATCCCTGTCACGCCTCGATCCCAACGGTGCCGATCGTTCCGGCCTCATCGAATTCTTCACCAGCAACGACTTCCCGTTCCACGTTCACGCCGAGCCTTGGACTGTTGCTAAGGCAGTGGAAGTCATCGGTTCTGGCGTTCTTCGCAATCAAGAGAATGAAGCATTCTGGCTTCGCCATGACACCTTGGGCGTCATTGGCTATGTCCGCCTGGAAGATCTTACCGATGACACACCCATGTTCGATCTGCGTTTGGGCAAGGAGTTTCGCGGACGAGGTCTTGGCATCGCGTGTCTGCGCGCTGTCACGGATCATGTATTCACGACCCTGAACGTCGATCGGTTCGAAGGTCATACTCGCGATGACAACATTGCTATGCGGTCCACCTTCGTTCGGGCGGGCTGGTCGAAGGAAGCACACTATCGACGAGCCTGGCCCGTACGAGGTCAGGCTCCCAGAGACTCGGTCGCCTACGCCATTCTGCGCGAGGAATGGGAGTCTGGGTCATCGGTCGATGTCCATTGGCACGATCTCCCAATGTTCACTCCCCATGTCGAGGAAGACGTCGAATTCACGTCGAACTCTGTATCTGAGGCCACAGAACTTGTCGATCTATATCGTTCGGTGGGCTGGACGGCATACACACAGAACCCGGTCACCCTGCGCTCGAGCGTGCTGTCCTCGGCTCATGTCGTTTCCGCTCGGCTTAATGGCGAGCTAATCGGCTTGGCGCGCGTCGTCAGTGATTTCGCTTCGATCGTCTACCTACAGGATGTGCTCGTCCACCCTAACCACCATCGCCGAGGTGTCGGTCGGCAACTCGTCACCCGTGTCCTCGCTCCGTTTGGGGCAGTCCGGCAGAAGGTCCTGCTCACGGATACCGATCCCGGACAGACGGCGTTCTACGATTCCTTGGGATTCGCCGAAGCATCCGCGGCCGGCAGGTCAGACGTCCGCGGATTTGTGAAGTTGTGACCTGAAGCTGTGGCTATAAGAAGAACACCCCTGGTCCGAAGACCAGGGGTGTTCTTGTGTGAACCCTCAAACGATCATTGGCTGATCGGGTGAGCTATGTTCAGTTCTTCTTGTTCCGACGCATGGTCAGGACTACTGCGGCTCCACCGACAACGAGGAGTCCAGCACCGGCAGCAAGGCCGGTCAGTTCAGCACCGGTGCGAGGCAGATCGGATCCACCGTCACCACCGTCACCGTCATCGCTTCCGCCGCCGTTGCCATCTTCATCGGCAACTACGGTGAACGAGCCGGCAAGTGCCTTTTCATCATCCGTGTCGTTGGCTCCGGTCACCTGCACGTCGTACTTGCCCAGATAGGCCGAAGGATCAGTTGCGTTGGTTCCGTAGATCGAGAAAGCGGCGACGCCGTTTTCGTTCGCGGTCTCGTCGAGGGTGATGCCCTCAACATTTTCCGGACCGGCGACTACCTCGAGAGAGACGTTTTCGCCCTCTTCGAAGCCCTCGACCGTGATCTGCACGCCCTTGTCCTTCTTCACGAAGTCAGAAGCCGCAACTTCCTTAGGCTCGATGGAGATCTTGCGCTCGGCCGGAGCCTCGCCGTCCTTCGATCCGTCGGAATCAGAGTTGGATTCTGCATTCTTAGCGTCTGCAGCTGCACCAGCGTCCGAGTCGGCGCCTGCATCAGATTCTGCACCCGAATCCGCATCAGCGGTTGCACCGTCAGTATCGGCGTCTGCTTCTTCAGCGGCAGCTTCCACGGTCACGGTGAACTCAGTTGGGTCCGAAGTTCCGGCATCAGTGGTCGCGGTAGCAGTGTATGCGTACTCGCCAGCTTCTGAAGGAGCTTCAGCGGTGAAGTTTCCGTCGGCGTCAGCCGTGACAGTCACAGTGCCTTCTGCTGCAGCCTGAGCCTGGTTCGACGACTGTTCGCCGTTGGCGGCGACAGGCTTCCAACCTAGCTTCACCTTGGCGTTGGCTTCGGTCTTGCCGGTGATCTGGCCGCCTTCGTCAACCTTCTGGTCGTCGACGACTGGCGCTTCAGGTGCTTCCGGAGCATCGGAGTCGGCGTTTGCGTCCTTGCCGTCGGCCCCAGCGTCAGCCTCTGCGTCCTTGGCGTCTGCGTCAGCTGCAGCTGATGCGTCAGCGTCTTTGCCGTCGGCACCAGCATCTGAGTCAGCGTCCTTCGCGTCGGCACCAGCGTCTGAGCCAGCGTCCTTCGCGTCGGCACCAGCGTCAGCATTTGCATCGTCGTCGCCTGGAGGCTCTTCGTTCGGATCAGTCAGCTGGAAGTCGATTCCGGACTGCTCCAGCGAGTAGTCAAGGTCAGCAACCCAGCCCCACATGAAGGTCTCGCCACCGACGGTAACGGGGTCAGGGACGCCACCCGAAATGACTCCCACAGCCGTATTGCCCTGGAACACTCCACCTCCGGAGTCACCAGGCATAGAGAAGTCGTTTCCGACTGCTGAGGTCACACCAAAGCCATGAACCCAGCGGTCACCAACGGTCTGATAGTCAAAAGGCCATAGCTCGTCAGCGGCAACTTCACCACTCGTCAGACCAGTGGTGCGTCCCGACTTTTGGACTGCTCCGGAAGTGTGAGCACCGACCTCTGTGATTTGAGTCGTTGACCCTGAAAGGTCATTGGTCGAAGCGGACTGCCAATCAGTAATCTCAGGCTTGACATTGTATTTATCACCGACGTTGATGACAGCAAAGTCGATGTCGTCTTCGTTCGCCTCGTCAGGGTTATCCGGGTCAGTCGCGACGCTCCCGAATTTGTTGAAGCCCCATTCGCCCAACGGTCCGATGTTCTGAAGATCGTATCCGCCCTCCTCGTAGTCCCCGGTGACTGCGGGGGCTGTTGAAGGCAGTTCAGAGTCCAGTGGGGTGACAAGATTGCCTGGAGCGTCGTCCTCTGCACAGTGTCCCGCAGTAAGGACGAGCTTCTTGCCGTCTGCGTCCCAACCGGCAAATCCAGTCGAGCACGCGCCCAGGAAGCCTGGCTGGCTGGGAATTTCAGACAGGTAGCCCATGCCGCCAACTGCGTCATTCTTCGCGTAAGGCTCGGCGGCTTTCATTCCGGAGACTACTTCGACGCTTTCAGCGCCGTACTTCTTCTTGAGATCCTTGATCTCCTTCGAATTAACGTCAGCCTCTCCCTCAACACCGAGGTGGAGAGTCTTAGTCTTCTCATCGAAGCCAAAGGCGTTGACGACGTCAACGTTCTTGGCAGCCTTCACAGCCTGCTGCTCAGTCAGGACTTGCTGAGGGCCGGCTGCAGCTGGGCCTGCGACGAACGCGCCGCCCAATCCGAGTGCCGCAGCGGCGGTCAGTGCCAGCGAACTCTGCACGAGTTTCTTCTGCATAAATTTCCGTTTCTCTTATCAGGAGCTTGCAACATCACAAGTTGATGACCTTGGTCACGGTAAGGTTACGGGCTGCATACAGCGACTACCAAGAAAGTACCCCTCAAGCTGTGAACTAAATGAACGAAACAACAGGCGTTGCCAAAATGATTTCCTATCGCTTTCGACACACCCGTTGTACCCACACAAACACAGAGTGCCCCTGGTCCGAAGACCAGGGGCACTCGCGTGAGCTCTCAGACGATCATCTGCTGATCGTGTGAGTCAATTCAGTTCTTCTTGTTCCGACGCATGGTCAGAGCAACTGCGGCTCCACCGACAACGAGGAGTCCAGCACCGGCAGCAAGGCCGGTCAGTTCAGCACCGGTGCGAGGCAGATCGGATCCGCCATCTCCACCGTCACCGTCATCGCCGTCGTCCTTGTTGCCATTGTCGCCGTCATCGCTTCCGCCGCCGCCGTTGCCGTCTTCGTCTGCAACAACGTTGAACGAACCGGCAAGAGCCTTCTCATCATCCGTGTCGTTGGCACCGGTGACATCTACGTCGTACTTGCCGAGGTAGACCGAAGGATCGGTCTCGCTCGTGCCGTAGATCGAGAAGGCAGCAGCACCGTTCTCGTTCGCGGTCTCGTCGAGGGTGATGCCTTCGACATTCTCAGGACCGGAGGCGACCTTAAGAGTCACCTTCTCGCCCTCGTCGAAGCCCTTGACCGTCACGGTCACGCCCTTGTCTTCCTTCACAAAGTCAGAAGCGACGATCTCTTTGGGGTCAACGTTGATCTCACGCTCGACTGGTGCAGGAGTCTCGGACTCGTCTTCCTCTACAGTCACCTCGAACTCGGTGGTCTTAGATTCCTGACCATCGACAGTCGCGGTAGCTGAGAAAGCGTATGTACCTTCAGCCGTGGGCCCTTCGATCTCGAAGTTTCCATCCTTGTCGGCCTTGACCTTCTCGGATCCGTCTTCAGCTGCCTGGGTACCCTTGGCTGCTTCCCACTTGACCTCAACTTCGGCGCCAGCCTTAGCCTTACCTGTCACATCACCCTTGGGCTCAATGGTCTGGTCTTCGGCCTTGGGAGCGGCAGGTGCCTCAGGGGGCTCTTCGCTCGGCTTTTCGACATGGAAGTCGGTGTCGGACTCCTCCAGGGAGTGATCGAGGTCAGCAACCCAAGTGAACGAGGTGGTGGGGTCGAGGTCTCCGCCACCGGAGATGACACCGACTGCGGTGTCGCCCTGGAACACTCCGCCACCGGAGTCGCCCGGCTGAGAGAAGGGCTTGTCGATCGGTGCGGTGACACCGAATCCGTGAACCCAACGTCCGCCGACGTTCTGGTAATCGAAGTCGTAGTCCTTGCGGGGCAGAACTTCGCCTTCCGTCAGGCCGGTCGTGCGGCCGGACTTCTCGATGGAGCTGTCTTTGTGAGCTCCGACCTTGGCGATGTCGGATGTGGACTTCGACAGGTCCTCGGAGTCAGCGCTCTTCCAGTCGGTGACACCGCTCTTGGCCTGGTACTTGTCCTTGTCGACATTGATGACAGCGAAGTCGATGTCGGATTCGCTAGGCTCTGGCCACTTCTTCTCGTCGTCACCCTTGAGGAGGTCACCGCCGAAGTTGGTGAAGCCCCACTTGCCGATGACTCCGTTGCCGGACTGCTTGAAGCCTTCGCCGCCGTTCGCAGGAGCGCTCGAAGGCTGCTCGGTCTCATTGACCGTGGTCTTGCCGTCGAACTCGTTGGTCTCTTCGTTGATGATCTGGGCGCAGTGACCAGCGGTGAGGACGATCGGGTTGCCATCGCCGTCCCAACCGGAGAAACCGGTCGAGCATGCTCCGCCGGCCTCGCCGGCCTTGAGCAGGTAGCCGGCTCCGCCGACGAGATCGTTCTTTGCGTAAGGTTCGAGTTCCTGAACGCCGGTCGTGACCTTGACGTTGTCGAACTTCTTTTCGAGATCTTTGATCTCGTCGGTCTTCTTCTCAACACCGAGGTTGAGCTTTCCGTCCTCAGAACCGTAGGCGTTGACGCCTTCGATGTCGGATAGTGCCTTCTGCACCTGTGCGTCGCTCTGCACATCCAGCTTCTGCGGGGCGTCGGACGCCATGGCAGGGGATGCGACGAACGCACTGCCGAGACCGAGCGCCGCTGCGGCGGTCAGTGCCAGCGAACTCTGAACGAGTTTCTTCTGCATACTCTTGGGTTCCCTTGATCGGATTCATGTTGTGTCTGCCTGTGCTCTCTTCGTCCCGCACCTGAAGAATCGTGAGGACGTTTCTGAGAACAGTCTTTCAACCACGTGAAAGGTTACGGTTTGGCAACGATGCGAAGCAACCACAATGCGTGTTGCTGGTGAACACAACTTACAAAAGCTGAATCTGTACCCTGTCTGCGGAGTTCTCCATGGACCTGTCAAGGCAGGCCGTTATGATCGGTGCATGCTCAACCTCACTGCAATCAGACCTCCAGCTGCGTTCGGTCGTGTCATGGGAATCGCGGTGCTCGGCCTCGTACTGCCCCTCGCCGCGTGCGGGACTGGCTCCGAACCCAGCGAACCGACCAGCTCTGCGTCCACGGAATCCAATTCGCCCACTGACTCGGCCGATGCCGATGCGCTCGACCCCACCGGGAAGTGGACGTCTCCAGAGACCGGAGATCCGTTCCTCGAGTTCACCGAGGACGGACAGGTGAAGGGATCCGATGGCTGCAACGCGATCAAGACGACGTGGGAAGTCGACGGGGACAAGGTCCTCATCACCTCCTTCACTTCGACCCAGAAAGCCTGTGCAGGCGTGGATCCATGGCTGTCCAAGGCCGCATCGGCAACCATCGAAGGAAACGTCATGAAGGTCGCCGATGCCAGCGGCAAGGTCGTCGGCGGACTGGAGAAGGAGAAGAAATGACGCAGCAGATCAACGGTAAGTGGGTCAGCACCAAGGAAGGATCCTCCGCGTTCCTCCAGTTCGACGAGGATGGAACGTTGACCGGCAGCGATGGTGGAAACCGAATCGCAACCACATGGGGTGCGGAAGACCCAGGAGCGGTCATCAAGCCCTTCGCCACCACCCAGCGCGCCGTCATGGGCATGGAGGCCTGGGTGGGGCGCGTTCACCGCGTTGAGGCCGAAGGCGACCTGCTCACCGTCTTCGATCATGGCGGCAACCACCTCGGCGAACTGGTCAGGGACACCGGTTCGATCGAACCCGACGAAGGACATTAAATGGCCGGCGGTCTGTTTGCTCTCCTCGACGATGTGGCGGCACTCGTCAAGCTCTCGGCGGCCAGCCTCGATGATGTTGCCGCGGGCGCATCCCGTGCAGGAGTCAAGGCCGCAGGCGTCGTCGTCGACGACGCGGCAGTGACACCGAAGTTCGTCGAAGGGGTCGATCCCAAACGGGAGCTGCCGATCATCCAGCGCATCGCCATCGGCTCGCTGATCAACAAGGTCGTCATCATCCTGCCGGTCATCCTGCTGCTCAGCGAATTCCTGCCGTGGCTGCTGACTCCGCTTCTGATGGTGGGCGGTACCTACCTGTGCTTTGAAGGTGCGGAGAAGATCTTTGAGAAGTTCGGGTGGATCCAACACCACGAAGAGCCGAAGAAGGAATCCAAACACGGCAAAAAGGACGATGCCAACGCCGAGAAGAAGATCGTCCGCTCAGCCATCACCACTGACTTCGTGCTCAGTTGCGAGATCATGGTCATCGCCCTCAACGAGGTGACAAGCGAAGCTCTACTCCCCCGAGCCATCATCCTCCTGCTTGTAGCTCTGGCGATCACCGTCGGCGTCTACGGTGCTGTCGGCCTCATCGTGAAGATGGACGACATCGGTCTGAACATGGCCCAGAAGGACAAACCGGGCACACAGAAGACGGGCCGGTTCCTCGTCAAGGCGATGCCCAAGCTGCTGGGCGGGCTCTCAGTCATCGGCACCTTCGCCATGCTGTGGGTCGGCGGACATATCATCCTCGTCGGCACAGACGAACTCGGCCTCCACGTCTTCTACGACTTCGTCCACCACCTCGAAGAGCCCGTGGCCATGATCCCGGTCGTTGGCGGATTCCTCGGCTGGTTGGTCAACACCTTCTTCTCGCTCATCCTCGGTGCCGTTTGGGGAGCCATCGTGGCAGGAATCGCCGTCGGCATCACTGCACTGATGAAGTCCGGGCACAACGACGGCAAGGAGCCCTCCGTCCGGGACACGAAGACGAACGATGCGAAGACAAACGAAGCGAAGTCTATTGCGGACCCGGTCTCACTTGCCAATCACGGGGCAGGACCTAAGCCGAACTACGCGCCCGGCCAGGCCAAAGACGCCTCGGACAGTTGAGTCCTATTTCTCCAGCACGTCTTCGATACTGCTGGCATTGAGAGTCAGCGGTCGGCGAAGGTCTTCTTCGGCTTGCCGGGAACGATCATGGGTGCACCGGTGATGGGGTCGTCGATGACGGTGCAGTCGATGCCGAAAACCTGATGCACCAGCTCTGTCGTGATGATCTCCGCTGGTGCTCCCTGGGCGACGATCGCGCCGTTCTTCATCGCGATGATCTCATCGGCGTAGCGGCAGGCCTGGTTGAGGTCATGAAGGACTGCCACGAGGGTGTGCCCGTGTTCGTTGTTGAGCTGCGAGAACAGATCGAGCAGCTCGATCTGGAAGGCAAGGTCAAGGAACGTCGTGGGCTCATCGAGGAGCATCAACGGCGTCTCCTGCGCCAGGACCATCGCCACCCATACCCGTTGCCGCTGGCCTCCGGAGAGTTCGTCGACCTGGCGCGCGGAGAGCTCTTCGGTGTTCGTTGCACGCAGGGCCGAGAGCACAGCGACTTCGTCCTGATCGGTCCACTGTTTGAGGAACGACTGGTGCGGGTGACGTCCGCGGGCCACGAGTTCCCCGACAGTGATGCCGTCAGGGGCAATCGATGCCTGCGGGAGCAGCCCCAATCGTTTGGCAATCTGCTTCGTCTTCAGCTTTGCGATGTTTCCACCGTCGAGGAGCACCGTGCCTTTCGCCGGCGTCATCAGTCGTGCCAGTGCCCGCAGCAGGGTGGACTTGCCGCAGGCATTGGGTCCGACGATGACGGTGAATTTGCCGGGTGCGATCTCGACGTCGAGGTCGGCGATGACTTGGCGATGGTCATAGGCGAGGTCGAGATTCTGGGCTGCCAGCGGCGCCTGGGTCGAGGTCGCCTTATCAGTCATAACAGCCTTATCAGTCGTGTCGGATGAGATGCTCATTGTGCCTTCCGAGCTTCTTGGATGAGGAGCCAGATCAGGTAGATGCCGCCGATGCACACGGTGACGACTCCGACGGGAAGTTGGGTCTCGCCCAGGGCATGCTGGGCGATGAGGTCGGCAGCGACGAGCAGAAGTGCTCCGACCGCCGCAGCTGAGAGCAGGCTGGTGCCCTGGGATTTCGCGATTCTGCGTCCGATCTGCGGGGCGGCAAGTGCGACGAAGGCGATCGGTCCTGCGGCGGCGGTGACGACGGCGACGAGAGCTACGGCCACCAGGATGAGACCGGCACGGACCGGTTCATTGCGCACGCCGAGCGCCTTGGCGGTGTCATCGCCGAGCTCCAGGGTTCCCAGACCACGGGAGAAGAGACCACACCCCAGCCCCAACAGCGCCGTGCCGATGGCGGCCGGCAGCAGGGTCGACCAGCCCATGCCGTTGAGTGTGCCAGCACCCCAAGTGGCTGCGGCCATGGCGAGGTCGAGATCTGCCCGCATGATCAGCCAGGTGTTGAAGGCGTTGAGCATGGCGGTCAGTGCGATGCCGACGATGATGAGTCGGAATCCTTGGACGCCGCCCTTCCACGTCAGGAGGTAGACCACGATGGCGGTGAGGAGTCCGCCGATGATCGCGCCGAAGGCGGTGGAGATGAAGCTGGAGCCGAAGACGATGATGGTGACGATGCCGCCGGTGTAGGCACCGGTGGAGAAGCCGATGATGTCGGGGCTGCCCAGCGGGTTGCGGGTCAGTGATTGGAAGACCGCGCCCGAGATGCCCAGGCCGGCACCGAGGACGATTCCGGCGATGATGCGCGGTGCCCGCCATTCGGCGACGACGGTGTTGACGATGCGTCTGTCGGCCTGGCCGAACAGCCCCTGGAAGACTTCGCCGGGGGTCAGTGAGAATTCGCCGAGCAGCAGTCCCAGGAATCCGCAGCCCAGGGCCAGGAGAGTGACGATGCCGGCTATGACGACGACGCGCAGATCGATGCGGAAGCCGAAGGCTCGCAGCATGGGGCGGCCGAAGTTGATCCGCTCCCCCGGCAGAACGCGGTGTCCTGGAACGAGCACAGGGGCGTCACCGATCGGTGAGTTCGATGTCTTCACAGTCCGCTCGCCTTCTTTCTGCGAACGAGGGCGATGAGTACCGGCGCGCCGACGAAGGCGGTGACGACGCCGACCTGGAGTTCACCCGGTTTCATCACCACGCGTCCGAGCACATCGGAGACGAGGAGCAGGATGGGCGAGAGGATGACGGAGTAGCTGAGGATCCATCTCTGGTCGGGACCGACGATCCAACGGGCGATATGGGGAATCATGAGTCCGATGAAGCCGATGGGCCCGGCAGCAGCGGTGGCGCCGCCGGCGAGGAGAGTGACGGCGAGAATGGTGATGATGCGGGTGCGATTGACCGAGGTGCCGAGGCTGGCAGCCAGATCGTCACCGAGTGCCACCGCGTTGAGCGAGTGGGCCAAGAACAGTGCGAGGACGATGCCGCCGATGATGAATGGGGCGACCGCGTAGACCGTGTCCAATCCGCGGCCGGCGATGGCGCCGACGTCCCAGGCGCGGAAGGCGTCGAAGGCGCGTTCGTTCGTGAGCAGGATGCCTTTGGTCAGTCCGGTCAGCACAGCGGCGACCGCGACTCCGGCCAAGGTCAGGCGGATCGGGTCCACACTGTGGTTTCGGCCGGAGGAACCGATGATGTACACGCCTGTCGTGGCCAGGAGCGCGCCGAGGAAGGCGAACCAGATGTAGCCGTTGATCGAAGTGACTCCGAAGAATCCGATGCCGATGGCCACCGCGAAGGAGGCTCCGGCATTGACGCCGAGGATGCCCGGATCGGCCAGGGGGTTGCGAGTCAGTGCCTGAATGAGCCCGCCTGCCACCCCCAGACCCATGCCGACGAGGATTCCGAGCACGGTCCGCGGGAAACGCAGTTCGAGGACGACGAGCTGGTCGTCGCTGCCGCTGGGCTTGAAGAACGCCCCAAGGACCTCCGAGACCGGCATATCGCGGGTGCCGATGGCCAGTGAAGCCAGCACCACGACCACCAAAGCCAGAATCGCCACGACGAGGCCGAGAGTCCTCTTGACCTTGAGCGCTCGGCTCGCCTTCTGACCGGTGACCTCAGAGTGCTTCGCCGAGGCGGTGGTGGCGAGACTGGTCATCGGAGGGTTCCTTAGTATCGACTAATTAAGGGCAGGCTAACCACAATCTAGTCGAAAATGTCGGCTCATCCAAACGATTTGCCGGTCACTGATCTGTGATCTTGCCGATCCTTTCCGATGTCTGCCGCTGGATCCGGGAGAGCATACCGCTCATCCCGCGCAGCCGCAGCGGGCTCACCAGATCCGTCATCGACAGACGCAAGGGCAGGTCGGACGGGATGGACAGGACAACCTCGGCGGTCTGGTCATTGAGCCCTTCGTGAAGAATCCCGGCGAAGCCACGCGTCGTCGGCGCCTCGGGAGGTGCCGAGAAATGCAGCTTCACGATTGCCGAGTCACCCTGCTCGGGGTTCTCGACCTCGGTGACGAGGAAGATCGGTGACTGGCATTCGGGCACCGGTTCGAGCAGTTCGGGGTGATCGGTGTAGCGCGGTGGCAGCTCGGGCAGCTCAGAAGCGAACTCGAGCAGCAGCTGCAGCCGGTCGCCGGATTCGGTGTCTGCGAAGTCAGTGACGATTTCGGCCAGGCTCTCCGGCAGGTCCGAGGTATCTGGGGTGTCTGTGTCGGCAGCCATCAGCTGGTCGGCACCTCGCCGGCTTCTGAGCCGGTGACGATGGGAACGCCGACGACGTTGCCCCACTCGGTCCAGGAACCGTCGTAGTTGCGGACGTTGGTGTAGCCGAGCAGATGCTGGAGAACGAACCAGGTGTGGCTGGAGCGTTCGCCGATGCGGCAGTAGGCGATGACTTCGTCGGCGGTGCCGAGTCCGGCTTCATCGGTGTAGATGGCCTTGAGCTCCTCGGCCGATCTGAAGGTGCCGTCTTCGTTTGCGGCCTTCGCCCAGGGCACCGATGCTGCGGTGGGGATGTGTCCTCCGCGCAGTGCGCCCTCTTCGGGGTAGGCGGGCATATGAGTGCGCTCTCCGCTGTATTCTTCGGGACTGCGGACATCGATGAGGGGACGTTTGCCCAGGCTGTCCCTGACCTCGGGCAGGAAGGCACGCAGGGTGGCATCATCACGGTCGACGACCGGGTATTCGGTTGGCTCCGGGCGTGGCTTCACCGTGGTCAGTTCGCGCTCTTCGGCTTGCCACTTGGAGCGGCCGCCGTCCATGAGGCGGACATCTTCGTGTCCGAACAGCGAGAAGACCCACAGGGCGTAGGCGGCCCACCAGTTGGATTTGTCGCCATAGAAGACGATCGTGTCCTCTCGTGAGATGCCCTTGGCGGACATGAGGGCGGCGAAGCCTTCACCGTCAACATAGTCCCGGGTCACCCTGTCGTTGAGTTCGGTGTGCCAGTCGACCTTCACCGCGCCGGGGATGTGCCCGGCCTCATAGAGGAGGACGTCCTCATCGCTTTCGACGATGACCAGTCCGGGTTCACCGGCATGTTCGGCCACCCATTCGGTGCTGACCAGGCGTGAACCGTCTGCGTATTCGGCGAATTTGACCGTGGAATCGGCCGGGATCGCTGTGCTCACTCGTTCCTCCTCGTGAAGATTGTGATCTTGTGGTTCATGGTGCGTCTGTGTGGCTCAACGCCACTGTCCACCAGCATATTCCTCTTCAGCAGTGACCGATCTCGGGGTGTCGCAGGTGAGATCAAAGCCTCACAAGTCAGACGGGAGGCTGCTGGCGGGTTTCGTGAGTCAGCTGCGTGCGAAGAATGTCTGCAGGGACGAGATGAACGTCTGTGGCTTCTCGGAGTGGACCCAGTGGCCCGAGCCTTTGACAGTGAGCAGGATTGTGCGCGGGAAGAGGGAGCGCATGAGCGGCAGGTCGTCACGGGAGACGTAGTCCGATCTCTCGCCGGCGATCCACAGCACGGGACCGTCGAAGGTGGCCTCCCCCATGTCGGGGAAGTCACCGATCTCAGGCAGGCTCTCATGCAGCAGGGTCAGATTGGGCTGCCAGGCATATCCGGCCGAGGTGGTGCGCAGGTTCTGCAGCAGAAATCCTCGGATCGTGTCCTCGGGGATCTTCTCCTGCAGAGCGTCGTTGGCAGCCGTGCGGGACTCGATCTGGTGAAGGTCGAGTTCGGCCAGGCTTGAGAGCAGGTGTTCGAACACTCCGAGCGACCCGCCCGCGGTGGGTGCGATGTCCACGACGACGAGGCGGTCGATGAGCTGCGGGTGACGCAGCGCCAGGACCATGGCGACCTTGCCGCCCAGGGAATGACCGACCAGGCGCACGGGCAGGTCATCGGGATCGGTCACCTCGGCGATCTTTGCGGCGATGGAGTCGGCCATGTCCACGTAGCTGAAGTCCTCGGTCCAGTCCGAATCACCGTGGTTGGGCAGGTCGACGAGCAGGCTCGAGTAGTCGGGCTCGAGGGCCTTGGCGTTCGAGGTGAAGTTCTTGCCGCGGCCGAAGAGACCGTGGAGGAACACGATGCGGGCACCGGTGGTGCCGATGAGTCTGGTGGCGATGTCTCTCACGCCATCAGCCTACCCGGGACGTCTCACCGGGTCATTTGCTGCTGGTGACCGTGTCTTCCAGGGCCTGCAATGACCGGTCGAGGTAGTCGGGGCTGACGACGGGGAAGCCGCCGAACTCGTCTCGTATCTTTCGTGTTGTGCGTGACCAGTCATAGGTCAGTGACACCTTTGTCCCGGTATCTGTCTCTTCAAGGTCATAACGCCACCGCCAGCCGCCGGGGTCGACCTGTCCGTTCTCATCGGCTTGGCCCGGGTCCCAGGCGATCGCGTGATCGGGTTCGAACGTGGTCACGGTGTTGTCAATCCTGTAGTCACCATTCTCCTCATCGAAGTGCATATTCATGGAGAAGATCTGTCCGGTGGCCGTGATCGGCTTCGGATCGACGGCATCGCGCACCCAGTCGGTGGGTTCGGTGTCCCGGTGTCGGGTCGGATCACGCAGCACTGCGAAGATCGAGTGGGCGGGGGCCTCGATGGTGCGTGTGCGGATGATGTGTTCGTTGGGGTATTTCGCGGCTTCAGGCATGTGATCAGCCTATTCACCGGGTTTCGGCTTGGGAAGAGATACTCGAAGGTAGGCTGAACCCATGCACTTCTCCGATTACGACACACGACTTGCCGGGTACGCGGTGATCGTCAACGACGATAAGGAAATCCTGCTCAGCTGGTTCAACGGCGGCAGTGAACCGGCCCATGCACTGTGGACTCTGCCCGGCGGTGGGATCGAGTTCCACGAAAGCATCGACACCGGAACGATCCGTGAGATCAAAGAGGAGACGGGCTTCGATGCCGAGCTCGTCCGCCCTCTCACGACCCACACCTTCACGGAGAATCGCAGCAATGCCTCCCGTCGCAGGTCGACTCCGCGTCCGTTCAAGGGAGTGCGGGTCGTCTACGAGGCTCGCATCACGGGCGGTACCCTGGGCACGCTCGAGATCGATGGCACGACGGATCGGGCGGAATGGCTGGCCATCGATTCGCTGGCCGACGTGCGCCACGCCCGCATCATCGACATCGGTCTTGATGCGTGGCGTGGCGCAGTGTGAGTGTGGGGCTATTTGAGGGTGTCGGCTACGAGGTCGGGCATCTTCTCCGCGGCATAAGTCGCAGAGAGCACCGAGTTGAGTGAGAATGCTTGGCGGACGTCGTTGAGGTCCTCCGTCAGCACCAGACTGTGCCCGTCTTCGACGGCTGGAATGCGTTTGAAGGCAGCGTCCTTGGTGACCTCGGTGTCGGGAATGTAAATCGGGAAGGCCACAAGCAGATCCGCGTCGAGAACTTCCAGCTCCTCCTCGGAGACGTCAGCGGTGAAGTTCTCCGATTTGAGGGCGGCGACCTTCTCGGACTGCTTGAAGCCGAGCTGTTCCATGAACTGGACGCGTTCAGAGCCTTCGACGTAGGCTCCCCAGCCTTCCGAGGTCTTGGCCGCCACGCTCACAGACTTACCGTCGAACTCCGGATGGGCCTCACGCACGGATTCGAACTTCTCATCGAGTTTGCCGAGCACCTTTTTGCCCTCGTCTTCTTTGCCCAGGGCTTGGGCAATGAGATCGACCTGCTGGTCCATCGTCGTCAGGTAGTTGTCGCCGCCTTCGGGTGCTCCCACAGTTGGTGCGATCTCCGAGAGACGGTCGTAGCGCTTCTGTTCACCGGAACTCTTCGTGTCGAGGATGAGGTCGGGCTCGAGTGCCGCGATCTTCTCGAAGTCGGGTTCCATTGTGTCGATGATCTCCGGAGCCTGGTCGTAGAGATCTTCGGCCCAGGGACCAACACCCTTGCCGCCGAATTCCACCCAGTCGGAGGCACCGACGGGCTGCACGCCGAGGGCCAGTGCGGTCTCTGCATCGCCCCAGCCCAGGGCCACGATCTTCTTCGGGTCCTTGGGAACCTCGACGGAACCGAATTTTGTGTCGATGCTGGTACCGGAGCCGGCCTCTTCTCCCCCACCGCCGCTGCCACCACAGGCAGTGAGCAGGAGTACTGAGGCGAGCATGGGGGCGAGAATTCTGCGCATGAGATCCTTCTTTTTGAGTTAGGCGAGCCTAGCTTAACCCATCCGAGAGGGTCTCGGCGACGCTCAGATGCGTTTGCTCCGGTCGTGCTCAGGTGTGATCTCGAGACCTTCGACATCCATCTCCTCGAGGCCCACAATGCGTGAGCGGTGACCCGTGACCAGTCGGTGGATGAGCCACAGCAGCAGGAACGCAGGCAGTCCGATGTAGGCGGAGGCAACTTCGAGGACGCGTCCTTCGACGATCGCCTGCACGTTCTGGCCGATGATGACGATCACCAGCATGACCAGGGCGATGATCGGACCGATCGGGAACAAGGGCGCTCGATACGGCAGGTCCGCAAGGTTGCGTCCCTGCCTGATGTAGGCGCGACGGAAGCGGAAATGGCACCAGGCGATGCCGACCCAGACGATGAATCCGGAGAGGCCGGAGACGTTGATCAGCCAGGTGTAGGCCCCGCCGTCGCCCATCACCTCCGAGAGGAAGCCGAAGAGGCCGATGACCGCGGTGGCCAGCAGCGCCATGACGGGTACGCCGCGTTCATTGAGTCGGGCGAACAGCCTCGGCGCGGTTCCCTCCTTGGCCATTGCATAGAGCATCCGGGTCGAGGCGTAGAGACCGGAGTTGCCGGCGGAGAGGATCGCGGTGAGGATGACGGCGTTCATCACAGAGGCGGCCACGGCGATTCCGGCGCGTTCGAAGACGAGGGTGAAGGGCGAGGCCGTGACATCCTCGCTGTTGGCCGACGCCAGCAGCGAAGGGTCGGTGTAGGGCAGGAGGAAGCCGATGATGACGATCGCACCGATGTAGAAGAGCATGATGCGCCAGAACACGGTGCGGATGGCTCGTGGCATGTCGCGGCGAGGGTTGGCGGACTCGCCTGCGGTGACACCGACGAGCTCCGTGCCCTGGAAGGAGAATCCGGCGATCATGAACACGCTGATGATCGAGACCCAGCCGCCCACGAAGGGAGCTTCCCCGGTCGTCCAGTTGCTGTTGCCCGGCGACTGTCCACCGATGATGCCCGTAATCATGAGCACCCCGAGGACGAGGAATGCCAGGACCGCGGTGACCTTGATGGCGGCGAACCAGAATTCGCCTTCGCCGAAGGCCTTGGCCGAGAGGAAGTTGAGTCCCGAGAGCAGGACGAGGAAGACCGCGGCCCAGACCCAGGAGGGAACATCGGGCAGCCAAAAGGACATGATGACCCCGGCCGCGACGAGTTCGGCCGCGAGTGTGATGGCCCAGTTGAACCAGTAGTTCCACCCCATGGCGAAGCCGAATGAGGGGCTGACGTATTTCGAGCCGTAGGTGTGGAAGGAACCGGCCACGGGCAGATGCGTCGACATCTCCCCCAGGGACTGCATGACGAAGAGGACCATGATGCCGATCGCGGCGTAGGCCAGGAGTGCACCGCCGGGTCCGGCCTGTGAGATCGTGCCACCCGATCCGAGGAAGAGGCCGGTGCCAATGGCACCGCCGATGGCGATCATCTGCAGGTGACGTGACTTCAGCCCCCGTTTGAGTTCGCGGTTGTCCCTCGCCGAGGTGGGTGCTGCGTTCATCGTGTCCCTTGACTGTCGTGCCGGCGGGATCCCGTTCGGGCCCCGGCCATTCTTACCACATTCAGGAGTCGACGCCGCGCAATTCGTCCGGTCTGGCCGGATTCCCAGTGGCAGGTGTCGGCAGGCCCCTGGCAAGGTCCGGCCCGAGGTCGGAGATGTTCCGGGCACCCATCAGCCCCATGGCGGTTAAGATCTCAGCCTTGATCAGCTCGATGGCCCTCTCTACTCCGCGCTGCCCTCCGGCCATGAGGCCATAGAGGTACGCCCGGCCGATGAGCACGAAGTCCGCTCCGGCACACAGTGCGGCCACGACATCGGTGCCGGACATGATGCCGGAGTCGAGGATGAGTTCCATATCCTCACCGACTGCAGCCCGGACTTCCGACAGTGCGGTCAGAGAATCGGGTGCCCGATCGAGCTGGCGTCCTCCGTGGTTGGACACGACCAGACCGTCGGCACCGATGGACCCAGCCCTGGCGGCATCATCGACGGTGAGGACGCCCTTGACGAAGAGCTTGCCTTTCCAGTGTTCGCGGATCCATTTCAGGTCATCAAGGTCAAGAGTCGGGTCGAACATGGTCTGCGTCATCTCGGCCAGGGACTGTGAGGTGTTCGACAGCGAGGCGTATTTCGGCGGTTCGGTGGTGAGGAAGTTGAACCACCAGCCGGGCCGGTAGGAGGCATCGAGAATGGTCTTCAGCGTCAGCTTCGGTGGAATCGAAAGCCCATTGCGGTTATCGCGCAGCCGCTGTCCGGTGATCGGGGTGTCGACGGTGACAAGCAGGGTCTCATACCCGCTGGCTTGGGCTCGCTGCAGCAGGTCGAGGCTGCGCTCGCGGTCCTTCCACAGGTAGAGCTGGAACCAGCGTGTGGACCCGGGTGCCGCCTGAGCAACTTCCTCGATGGACCGTGTGCCCATTGTCGATAGGGAGAAGGGAATTCCTGCCTTCGTTGCGGCCCGGACTCCCCCGACCTCTCCCTCGGAATGCATCATGCGTGTGTAGCCGGTCGGTGCGATGCCGAAAGGCAGGGCTGCGTGCTGTCCGGCGATCGTCGTCGACGTGTTCGGAGCGTCGACTCCATGCAGGATGCGTGGCAGGAGTTCGACATCGGCGAAGACCTGCCGGTTCTTGCGCAGCGTGTGCTCATCGAGTGCTCCTCCGTCGACGTAATCGAAGGGAGCGGTGGGTGTCACTCGCTTGGCGATGCGACGCAGGTCCCAGATATCGGCAGCGGAGTCGAGCCGTGCGGCCACCCGGTCGAGTCTGGGCAGTCCGAACTGTAGGAGAGGGGCGAGTTCCTTCATATCGGGCAGCTGGCGTTTCATCGTTCTCCTCGTCGTGAACACGCAATCTCGTGGCAAACACGCAAACTCGTGGTCAATACTGAATGTCGTCGGGCTCGAGGTGCCTGGGACAGCCATGGGCAGTCGGCACCTCTGAGCTGCGAGTCTAACGAGGCATCTGTGTTCGCCGGAACTGGGATCACCATGAGAGATATTCCCAGTTTCCTTCATATGTGGAATTATCTCTTAGACGAATCCCATGTCCGATTTCATCGTGCCCGTCCCCACGGCGCAGTCCGAGACCAGACCGTGGCGCCAGGAGTTTCGCGGCGGCACTGTCGATGACAGGACATTCGCCGAGGTGGCAGTCTCCATTCCCGCTCGGATCAGCTCGGTCGACCTGCGTCTGCCTGCCGAACTCGCGTCTCTGTCAGAGACCGCGATCCGGGCGATTTCCCGACTCGATGCCGAGCACGGTCGCACCCTGATTCCGTTGTCGTATCTGCTGCTGCGCAGCGAATCGATCGCCTCGTCGAAGATCGAGGCCGAAGAGGCACCCATCGATGACTTCGTCAGGGCCTTGCACGGAGCCAAGTCGAACTCCTCGGCCACAGCGATGGCCGTTGCGACAGGGGCACTGGATCTGCTGACATCAGGAGCGATCAGTGCAGATTCGATCTCTCGTGCCCATCGGCTGCTGCTCAAAGACGATACTGGGGAAGATCATCTGGCGGGGCGGCATCGGCCGATGCAGAACTGGATCGGCGGGTCGGATCATTCGCCCCGTGGAGCCCTCTACGTCCCGCCTCCCCCTGAGCTTGTGCCTGGGCTCATGGACGATCTGCTCACGTTTGCTCTGCGCGATGACATTCCCACGATTGCGCAGGCGGCTATTGCCCATTCGCAGTTCGAGGCGATCCATCCCTTCACGGATGGAAATGGGCGCATCGGACGGGCCCTGGCAGCCGGGATTCTCCACTCGAGAGGTGTCACCACGGGGATCACGGTTCCGCTGGCCGCTGCTCTGGTCGAGGTTCGCGACCGCTACTTCGGCGCCTTGAATTCCTATCACCTGGGCAATGCCGGACCTGTCATATCCCTGTGGTCCCGTTCTTCGATCATCGCTGCAGAGGAATCGCAGCTGACCGCGCATCGGCTGGCCGCGCTGCCGGGTGAGTGGGCGGACCTCCTCGGCCATCCGCATGCGAACAGTGCCGCAGCTCGCGTCCTGAGCTACCTCGCATCGGACCCAGTGTTCACGATCGATGACCACGAGAACTCTTTGAACCTGCCCAGCTCCTCGGCGAACCGGGCCGTTTCCGCACTGATGGAAGCTGGCATTCTGCGCGGCCTGACCAGTCGCAAACGCAATCAGATCTGGGGCGCTGGCGACGTCCTGGCAGAGCTCGAGGACCTCAACCTGCGCATCGGCGCCCGGACCCGGGCAGAACTCTGATCAGGATTGGTCGAGGTAGTGCAGGACCGCAGCGACTCGGCGGCTCGTGGTCTCCCCCGCCTGCAGCCCGAGCTTGTCGAAGATCGAGCTGATGGCCTTCTCCACTGAGCTGATGGATACGTAGAGGCGTTCGGCGATACCTCGATTCGACAGACCTTCGGCCATGGCCCGCAGGACCTCGTTCTCCCGGGGAGTGAGCGCGGACAGAGAATTCTGCTGTTCGGAGGAGCTCAGCAGCTGCCGGACGACTTCGGGGTCGATGACTGTACCTCCCTCCGCAATCCTGTTGACGGATTCGAGGAAGCGGTCGATGTCGGTGACCCGGTTCTTCAGCAGGTAGCCGACTCCCACCGTCTCTGTGCTCAGCAGTTCGGTCGCGTATTCGCGCAGAACGTATTGGCTGAGCACGAGAACTCCGATGTCCGGGAACCGCCGTTTGATCTCCAGCGCGGCTTCCAGTCCTTCGGTGGTGTGTGTCGGTGGCATCCTGACGTCGACGATCGCCAGGTTCGGACGTTGGGCTGCTACCGCGGTGAGCAGCTGCTGCCCATCGTCGACAGAGGCCACAACCGCGATGCCCTCGTCCTCGAGCAGGCTGCGCACACCTTCTCGCAGCAGCACAGAATCATCGGCCAAAGCGACTCTCATAGGATCACCATCCCTCGATTCATCAGCGGATTCAGGCATTTCGGCTTCAGGCATAGGGGATCTCCGCTCTCACAGTGGTTCCGACATTCTCGAGGCTTTCAATCGTCATCGTCCCGTCCAAGGCTCCGACTCGACGTGACAGGCCCTTCAGCCCGCCACCGGCAGGATCTGCTCCCCCGCATCCGTCATCGACCACCTCGGCGATCAACATCTGCCCGTCAACGATCACGCTGATGCGAATGTGCGAGGCATTTGCGTGTTTGACGACATTGGTCACAGCCTCACGGACGACGAAATACGCGGCCGATTCGCAGGCCTGGGGCGCCCGTTGGGACGGGACAGCGGTGAGGGTGACCGGGATCGGGCAATGATCGGCGACCCGGTTGAGAACGGTGCCCAGGCCGTGTTCGTCCAAGGCCGTGGGATAGACACGCCAAGCGACCTCGCGCATCTCATCGATGAGGTCCTGGGACTGGACGAGGGCATCATCGAGGAGAGCGCTGACCTTGTCCTGGTCTTTGGCTCGTTGGGCCCGGGCGATGAGCACGGATAGGGAGACAACGTTCTGCTGCACCCCGTCGTGGAGGTCACGTTCGATGCGTCGACGCTCCTCGTCTATGGCCATGACCACACCGTGGCGGGTCATGAGGAGCTGGGTGATGCGAGTGTGTGGTGCGTTGGGGCGGCTGACCGCCGAATATCGGGAGTCGATTGTCCCATGCAGCCAATTCGCGAGCTCGGCGAGGACGATGACCCCGATGAGATTCGCGGCTCCGTAGAGCACCCCGACGAACAATGTCGGCTGACTGATGGTCCAGAAGTCGAAGCCGATGGTGATGCTGCCACCGATGAACAGTCCCTGGATGAGGGAGCCGATCGTGACGAGCAGGAAACCGGTCAGCAGATTGAACACTGGCATGGCGATGAGGCCAGCAACCACACCATTGAAGACGAAGAAGCCGCGCTTGCTCGGAGCCTCGCCCATGACGATGCCGAAGCACCTATCCTGTCGGCTTCTTTCCCAGCCGAGGACCCTGCGACTCAAACGCGACGTCGGTGCTGGGACGGCGGCGAGCAGAAGCGGAAGACACAGAACCACGCCCCAAAGGATGCCGAAGACCGAGGCGACCCAACGGGTGGCGAACATGCGGGACTCTCGGGGAATTCGCGCAGTCAGCGATGTCGGCCAGGGCATAGGTTGATCGTAGCAACGCCAGACGGCCACTCCCATGGGACCGACCGCAATCTCCGCTTCCGGTTTTCCGCATATCCTCGTCCGGACACCTGCACAAGAGACTGCTCCTTGCCACGTTCCGATCTCACCTCCCCGTCCATAGCGTAAGTGGGTATGGACCTTGCTCTCGACATCCTCACCGCTACGCTCCAATCCCCATGGGTCTATCTCCTCATCTTCGTCACCGCCGGCCTCGACTCCCTGGTCCCCATCGTCCCCTCCGAGACGGTCCTCATCACCGCTGCAGCCTATGCCGCGGCCGGCACGCCGACCCCCGTGGGACTTCTCCTGGCAGCGGCCATCGGTGCCCTCATCGGCGACTTCGCCGCCCATCTTGTGGGGCGCGGAGGCGGCTCGCTGGTGCATCGGTGGACCCGCTCGCCGCGGGCCTCGCGAATGGTTGAGCACACCGAAGACATCTTCGCCCGCCGAGGCGGTGCCGCCCTCATCGCGGGACGCTTCGTTCCCGGCGGGCGCACAGCGACAACCCTCACCTCCGGGATCCTGAAGTATCCGCGCACCCGGTTCCTCGCCTTCGACGCCGTAGGGTGCCTGGCCTGGGCCCTGTATTCCACGGGCATCGGTCTCCTCGGTGGTGTGCTCTTCGAAGACCAGCCGCTGCTCGGAGTGGGATTGGGCGTCGGCATCGCTCTGACAATCACCGGTGTAGCCGAACTCACGCGCAGACTCCTGGCCAGGAGGAAAGCCCGAGCAGACGACGTTCGGACGGCACACCGAGGCGCGACAGATTGGACAGTCCCAGCCGTCGACGTGGCATCATGAAAGGGATGTCTCAAGCACTCGTGTGGTATGTCAGTTATGGGTCGAACATGCATCGTGACAGGCTCGCCTGTTACCTGCAGGGCGGCCGTCCCCCAGGTGCCTTCGTCACCTATCCCGGCGCGAGGAACACCGATCCGCCGTTGGCGGAGATGGGCATCGAACTTCCCGGATCCATCTACTTCGCCGGCAGCTCCACCGTGTGGGGCGGTGGAGGAATGGCCTTCTACGACCATCACGCACCGGGACCCACCCCGGCCAAGGCCTATCTCATCACCGCCGAACAGTTCGCCGATGTCGCCGATCAGGAGATGAATCGGATACCCTCGGCGGCCAATCCGCTGGAGACGCTGGCCTCCGAACTTCCCGTCGGCGCCGCCCACTCGGTGGGGCCGGGCAAGTACGAGACACTTCTGGTCCTCGACCGCAGAGATGCGATCCCGATGGTGACGTTCACCGCCCCGCACGGATCTGATGCGGTCCCCCACACCATCCCCAATGACCCGTACGTGACGATGCTGCGCCTCGGCGCCGAAGAGGTCAGTGCTGTCGCAGAGATGCCCCAGCTCGCAGCTGCACAAGTGTGAGGTCGAGCAGGGGCGTCGGGACACCGAGGCCAGCCGCCGTGCTCGCGAGGTGTCCGAGGATGTGCTCGGTTTCACTGGGCAGACCCGAGGTCACGTCACGGTAGAGCGATGAGGTGAACGCCGACCCTTCGGCGGTGAGCATAGACAGTGTCATGTCCCTGGCCTTGGCCGAAACAGGGTGTCCGCCCGCGGCCGCCACGGCCTCGAGTTCATCAACGATCCTCACGATGTGGGCGTGGCCACCAGCGGCCATGATCGCTCCGACCGGGGCTCGGAACAGGCAGGTGACGACTCCCGCTGCTGCGATGAAGATCCATTTCTCCCATAGCGCGGATGTTATGTCGTCCAGGATCTGCAGTTTGTAGCCGGGAACGTCAAGCGCCTGGGCAATGGTCTCCGGAACGACTCCCCCGTCGAGGTCGCCGATGGTCATGACGGCCAGATCTGTCATCTGGTGGATGGCTCCGTCCTTGATCGTCCCGACGATCTTGACCAGACCGCCCAGCACCTGTCCGGGGAACTCCTCGACCAGCCGGTCGATCTGAGCCATGCCGTTGAGGAACGGAATGATCATCGTGTGCTCGCCGACGGCGGGCCTGATGTCGTTGAGGATCGGTTCCAGGCCGTTGGCCTTGACTGCGACGATCACCAGGTCGAAGGGGGCCTGGTCGGTGCCGTCTGCGGCGAGTTCTGCCGCAGTGAGGACGGGAATGTGATTCGTCCGGTCTTCTCCGGGGGCGACGAAGCGCAGCCCATCGGCGCGTATCGTCTCTGCCCGCGCGGCGCGGACCAGGAGTGTCACGTCGCGGTCTGCTTCGAACAGGCGGGTGCCGAATGCTCCACCGGTCGCGCCGGCTCCGGCGATGAGTATCTTCACTGCGTGTTCTCCCATGTCAGTTGGATTCCTTCGTTTTCATACTGCTGGCCTTCTCCCTGCTGGCCCTCACAGTGCTGGTCTCAACCGGCTGGGTTTCACAGTGCCTGCTTGAGTTCCGCGGCTGCGGCCGCAGGGTCGTCTGCCGCGGTCACCGCACGCACGACGACGGCGCGCCGCGCACCTGCAGCTTTAACCTCGTCGAGGCGCTGGCCTGCCGAGATCCCGCCGATCGCGAACCAGGGTTTGGTGGCGATGGAGGCGAGCGCACGCAGGGGGTCAGTGCCGATGGCGGGTCTGCCGGGTTTGGTTGGGGTCTCCCATACGGGGCCCAGACAGAAATAGTCGATCTCGGGGTCCGCCTCGGCGGCCTCGGCATGCGTGATCGAATGGGTCGATCGCCCCAGGATCACATCCGGGCCGAGGACCGCGCGGGCCTGTTCGCTGGTGAGGTCCCCTTGCCCGACGTGGAAGACATCGGCTCCCACGAGGAGAGCCACATCCGCACGATCATTGACGGAGAACAGTTTCCCGTGACGGTGGGCTGCCTCCCTGAGCACTTCGAGTGCTGCGATCTCGGCGCGTGCCTCGAGGCCTTTGTCGCGCAGTTGGATGATGTCGACACCACCGGCATAGGCGGTGTCGAGGAATTCGGGGAGGTCCCCCTGGGCGCTGCGGGAATCGGTGCAGACATAGAGGCTGGCTTCGCGAAGTCGCTCCAGTCGTGCGGCTCTGTCTGCGGTCTTGTCTGTGTCTCGGACTGCGGCGTCCATTGTCATATCTGCGACCATGCTCCTAGAGTAGAGGAGTTCGCGGGAGCCTCATAAAGAGGCTGAGAGGGCTTTGTGCCGACCGTTCAACCTGATGCGGGTCATGCCGCCGGAGGGAGAAGTACGTGCACGTCGTCATTGTGGGAGCCGGAATCATCGGCTTGTCCACTGCCTGGAAGCTGCGTTGTCGCGGCGTTGGCGTGACCGTCGTCGATCCGGATCCCGCCATGGGTGCCTCCCATGCTGCGGCCGGAATGTTGGCCCCGGCCGCCGAGGTGGTGTGGGGTCAGTCTCCCCTATATCCGCTCATGCGTGCCTCAGCAGACCTCTACCCAGGTTTCGCCGCCGATCTCGCTGCAGCCTCGGGTCATGAGCTGGGGTATTCGAGCGCCGAGACGTTCGTCTGTGCCGGTGACCGCGCCGATCTCGCCTCCCTGCGTGAACTCGTCGATCTGCAGACCACCGCCGGATTCGACGTCTCCCTCATCACCGGATCCCGGGCCCGCGAGCTGGAACCGTCCCTGGCACCGGGGGTATGTGGTGCGGTGATGATCCCCGGAGATCATTCGATCGATCCCCGGCGCGTTACCGGTGCACTGCTCGCGGTGCTGCGTGACGATATCGTTCGTGTCCGCGTCGACGCCCTGATCACCGAAGCCGGCCAGACACTCGGAGTGGAACTCGAGGATGGGACGAGGCTGCGCGCCGATCAGGTCGTCGTGGCCGCGGGCAGCGCTTGCAATGACATCTCGGGCGTTCCCCCACTGCCGCTGCGCCAGGTGTGGGGTGAGGTGATCAGGCTCCGTGCGCCTCAGGCCCTGGCCCCGCTGCTGACTCGCACGATCCGTGGTCTGGTCAAGGCCCGCCCCGTCTACATCGTGCCTCGTCTCGACGGTGAACTCGTCCTCGGGGCCACGAGCCGTGAGGACGGGCGGTCAGGGACCAACGCCGGTGGCGTCCACCAGCTGCTCCGAGATGCCGAACGCCTCGCCCCGGCCATCCTCGAGGCCGAGATCACCGATATCACCACCCGCGCCCGGCCGGGCTCACCCGATGATGTGCCGATCATCGGACGCATCGACCCCGGCTGTGTCATCTCCACCGGGTTCTTCCGCCACGGGATCCTCCTCGCCCCACTGGGTGCCGAACTCAGCGCCGACCTCGTGTGTGAGCGCGCACCCCAGTCTGGGCCTCCCGGGGTACTGACCGCAGTGGGACCAGAACGCTTTCACTCATCAACCACCATCCGGCAACCAGCAGGGAGTCATCCATGACCGACACGATCACCATCACGCTCAACGGCGAGCACCATGCACTCGCCGGACCTACCACCGCCAGAGACCTCGTCTCCAGCATCGTCGACAAGGAACTCACCGCCGAGGGCACTCCCGTCGACGGCAGCCGCCTGGGCATCGCCGTCGCCGTCGACGGTGAAGTCATCCGGCGCGGACAGTGGTCGGACTTCACTCTGCGCGAGGGCCATGGAGTCGACATCGTCACCGCGGTACAGGGAGGCTGACATGACCTGGAGCGTTGACGACGTGACTCTGAACTCCCGACTCGTCATGGGCACCGGTGGCGCCAGTTCGCTGAGCATCCTCGAACAGGCCCTGGAAGCGTCGGGCACCGAGCTGACGACCGTGGCTCTGCGCCGCTATGACGGACAAGCCCGCGACTCGGTGTTCGCCTTGCTGCAGAGCCTGGGTATTCGCATCCTGCCCAACACTGCCGGATGCTATACCGCCCGGGATGCTGTGCTGACGGCCCAGTTGGCTCGGGAGGCGCTCGAGACGAACTGGGTGAAGCTTGAGGTCATCGCCGATGAGGAGACTCTGCTGCCCGATCCGGTGGAACTGTTCCGTGCCGCGGAGGAACTAGTTCTCGATGGTTTCACGGTCTTTGCCTATACGAACGACGATCCAGCCTTGGCCAAGCGGCTCGAGGATGCTGGGGTGGCCGTGGTCATGCCTGCTGGGGCTCCGATCGGCAGCGGGCTGGGTATCCTCAACCCCCACAACATCGAGACGATCGTCAGCCGTGCCCAGGTGCCCGTGATCCTCGACGCTGGGATCGGCACCGCCTCCGATGCTGCTTTGGCGATGGAGCTCGGCTGCACCGCCGTCCTCCTGGCCTCAGCCGTCACCCGGGCCCACGATGCCACCGCCATGGCGCGAGCGATGTCCCTGGCTGTGGAGTCCGGGCACCTCGCCGCTCATGCCGGTCGCATCCCGAAACGACCATTGGCCTTCGCCTCGTCGACATTCGACGGGATGGTGACCCCGGCATGAGCGTGGCGAGCAATCCGGGCCCACTCGTCGAACCGGTCGATTGTCTGAGCCCACGGGAACTCGACCGCTACGCCAGGCATCTGAGCCTGCCGGGAATCAGTGTGCTGGGACAGCGGAGGCTTCGGGCCGCCTCGGCGCTGGTCATCGGTGCGGGTGGACTGGGGGCACCTATCCTGCATTACCTGGCCGCGGCCGGGATCGGCTCGATGACGATCATCGATGACGATGTGGTCGAAGCCTCGAATCTGCAGCGTCAGGTCCTTCACCGCGATGCCGATATCGGGCGAGCCAAGGTCGCTTCCGCCCGTGATGCCCTGCTGCGTCTTGATCCGGAACTTGTGGTCCACACGATGTGTGAGCGGCTGCGTCCTGAGAATGCTCTCGAGCTCTTCTCCTCCCACGACCTGGTCCTCGACGGTGCAGACAATTTTGCGACCCGATACCTGTCCAATGATGCCGCCGAGCTCACCGGCACACCGCTGATATGGGGCACGATCTTTCGCTTCTCGGGGCAGGTCAGCACCTTCGTCCCCGGGCAGGGGCCGATGCTGCGTGACCTGTTTCCAGACATCCCCGAGGCCGACTCCGTGCCCAACTGTGCCGAGGGCGGTGTGCTCGGGGTCCTGTGCGGCACCGTCGGTTCGGCCATGGCCACGGAGGCCGTGAAACTCATCTGCGGAATCGGCACACCGCTGATCGGGCGCCTTCTGCGCTATGACGCTCTGGAGTCCGATTACTCCACACTTCGGTTCTCACCGGATCCTGATCGCCCGCCGGTCACCGACCTCGCCGAGGTGGCCGTTGCCTGCGCTGCTGCCCGTCCGGGACCCGATGGTCGGGATCCGGACCGGGCGGAGGAGATCAGCGTCGACGAATACCGGGCTCACTCCTCGGGTGTTCTTCTCATCGATGTGCGTGCTGACTGGGAGCGGGAGATCGCGGCCATCCCCGGCTCCGTTCACCTGCCGCTGGGCATGCTGCAGATCGAGGGGTGGAGTGCGGTGGAGACAATCGCTGGCCACCCGCCAGTCGACATCGTCATCCATTGCAAGTCGGGGGCTCGCTCCGGCCAAGCCGTGCAGCTCCTCCATGATTCGGCACCGGGTTCCGTGCGCCTGCGGTCTCTGGCAGGCGGCATCGATGCCTGGTCAGCCTCGGGGCAGGAGACGGTTCAGTCGACGGACCAGACCATGGCGCCCGGCGCTCATCACATGTGAGTGCATCCTCTTTGCCACGGGACGCAGCAGGCGAATGGGCATGCGCCGAGTCGTGACACACCACACGGAGCTGATCGTTGTGATCGGGCCCATCTGCTCCAACGTCCACTCCCCGATCCCTCTCAGGTCACCGCTGGCGAAGAACTTCACGAAGTTCGGCGGGTCGGTGTCCTTAAGTTCGATGCCGAAGCTCAATGTCACACCGATCGGACTGTTGACCTGGATGTCGGCACGGCTTCCGGATGCGGTCCCCTCATCGACGGGCACCGCCACTGGCAGGCCCGGCCACCATTGCGGCCACGACTCAATATCGGAGAGCACGGACCACACATCGGCCACAGAGGCATTGACCCTCCACTGGTTCTCAAAGTGGAAGGGCGCTGACTCTCCGGCATACGATTGCACGTGCCGATGAGTATGTTGCTCGTGTGCATGGGTCATGGGTCTCCCGATTATTGTGAGTCGGCGGGTGCCGACTCAACCGTTCTGACTCGACGGTAGTGTGGAATGCGTGAATGAGGAAAGTTTCATCAGCTCCCGTCGGCCCTCGCCCTTAGGTGGACGAAAGCCGACGAAGGACGACCTCGCTGAGTTCGCCAATGACAGTCCCGACGCCATCGATGATGTTCTGCCCAAACATCCGGGTGAACTGTCGATGCTCATCGTCGGAATCAATCCTGGTCTGTGGACGGCCGCAGTCAATGCGCCCTTCGCTCGACCGGGCAACCGCTTCTGGCCGTCTCTGCATCAGGCAGGTCTGACTGATCACCTCGTCGATGCTTCCCTGGGACTCGCTGTAGAAGACGAGGCTCAGCTGCTGGCCCGCGGCATCGGCATCACCAACCTCGTCGGACGGGCCACTGCCCGGGCGGATGAGCTGGACAGGCAGGAACTGCGAGACGGTGCGGCCAGGCTTGTTCACCGCCTCGATGAAATCCGCCCCCGAGCCGTTGCGGTCGCTGGGATCACCTCATTCCGGATCGGATATTCACAACCCACGGCCCACCTGGGGCCACAGGACACGTCCCTCATCGAGGGGTGGCCTGAAGACATCGCGCTGCATGTCGTGCCCCAGCCCAGCGGACTCAATGCCCACTACCAGGTTCCGGACTTGGCGCGGATCTGGCGTGGAGTGTGGGAGAGCATCGAGGACTGAGTTCCTGACCTGATGCGGCCGTGAGCGTGCGTTTCTAGCGCGGTGGCGCGAAATGTTCCCGACAGCGTGCGACATAGGATTCGAGACCGCCGATGTGGCTGGCGTCGATATCCGTGGCACGGGGTTCTGAATCTTCGGCGATGAAGCCAGGCGTACCCACACGTTGGTGGAACACGGCATCCCTGCCGCAGATCGTGCACACGGCCGTCAGTTTGAGAACATCCTCGGCCACCGCCATGAAAGTCGGCATCGGTTCAAAGGGTCCACCGTCGAATGTCACGCACAGGCCTTCGACGATGACTGTGGCACCACGTTCCACCAGTTCGAACACGGTCGGCACCAGGTCAGGGCCGAAGAACTGAGCCTCATCGATGGCCACCAGATCAAAGTCATCGGCACGGGCGACCTCGGCAAGGGACTCGACATCACCAACAGGCACGGCGGGAATATTGATCCCATCGTGTGAGGTGATCGCCGAGAGATCGGAACGGGTATCGAGAGAGTGGCTGAGGACAAGCACCTTGACCCCAGCGATCTTCGCCCGCCGGACCCGGCGCATGAGCTCCTCGGACTTGCCTGAGAACATGGGGCCGGCAATGACGTCGAGGCGTCCTGCCGACCGCGGCGAAGCAACGGGAATCATGGGCATGTCGACAGCCTACGCCGCGATGCTGTCGACCGAAATGGTTCACTGAACCGAAATGAGCCATAGGACCGATTTGGTCAGTCCAGGCAGAACTCGTTGCCCTCAGGATCGGCCATGACGATGAATCCAGACTCCATCGGCGGGCTGGGATCAACCCTCTCCAGACGCTGTGCCCCTAGGCTTTGCAGGCGCTGACTCTCCGATTCCAGCGCATCCATCCGCTCGGGGTTCTGCAGACCGGGAGCCGCACGCACATCGAGATGGACTCTGTTCTTGACGGTTTTGCCCTCGGGAACGATCTGGAAGAACACCCGTGGCCCGCGTCCCTGCGGGTCCTCGATCGCGGCGCGGTAATCCTCCGGCTTCATCTCGATGCCGCGTTCCTCGATGAAGTTCTGCCATGCGGCAAAAGGATCGTCACCGGCATCAAGCCTGACTCCCGGCGGACCGGGTATGACATACCCGAGGACATCTGCCCAGAATGTGGCCTGCTTGACCGGGTCGCGACAATCGAATGTGATCTGAACTGCTCGGCTCATCGTGTCTCCTCATTGAGATAGTTCAACCAAGGCTACCTGCTCTTGCAGTGGTGTCACTGCTCGGTTCGACCGTCGATGCATTCACACAGCAGGTCCGCATGCCCGCAGTGTCTGGCGTACTCCTCGAATCGGTGGATCTGGAGCTCCCTCACCGCTATCTGCGACTGTCCGATGCGGGCGCCCAGATCCTTATGCTTGGCCATCTCAGCATCGGTGAATGCCTGTTCGGCTTCGAGATCTGCCCAGTTCTTCGCCAGCATGTCGGCATCGGCCCTTGATGTTTCGAATGCCGCATCGAGTCCGCCGTAAAGTGAGGGCCTCTGGCCGTCGTCTGTGATCCAGTTGCACCAGTCTCGTTCAACCTCGGCCATGTGTCTGAGCAGGCCCAAAAGCAACATCGTCGAGGGCGGGACCGACCACGTGGCCAGCTGCTCAGCCTCGACTCCCTCGAATTTCATGCGCAGGGTGAAGCGGTAGTCGTGGATGAACTCGAGCTGAGTCTCGGCCTCGCCGTCGGGACTCGTGCCGTCTATATTGCGGGGATCATCGTCGGGGTCAACCCACATATCGGGGTAGACGGTGGCCTGGGTCCGTCTGTTCGGGGTTGTGGACATATAGGCATTCTGCTCGCCCAGCGCCCCGGTGACCAGGGTTCTGCAGAAATTTGTCTCCGGGTTGCCGCGAAGAGTTCGTAACCGCACGACGTCGGCTATGACGAGTGCGACCACTGTTCTGTCAGCGGAAACAAACTTGGCACATCCTCGCGGACTGTCTGACCGAAATTCAGTGCACCACCGAAGAGCTTCTCAATGGCATTGACCACATGGAGAACGCGGTCTCTGGACAGTGGGGGCAGCAGTTCGCCGTGTTTGAGATAGCCCTTCAATGAGCCCGTTGCCGCCGTTTTCAGACCGAGTCGTCCGGCGATCAGCCAGGTGACGCATTCGGCTTCGAAACGTGCCTGTCGTCCGTCGATATCGGTGTTGCTTGCTGTGATTCCCAGCTTGGGGAATGCTCCGCGGTGTCCGGCGTAGACCCGAGCCAGCTCATCGAGCACATGCGCCAACATCACGGTCGGGCTCTGAGTCTTCGGCAGACCCGCGAGAGCCAGGCCCTTTCGGTGAAGGACATCCATGACGAGACGGTGCCCGTCCCACGTCGGTGCCCCCACTGCTTTGAACGGGTTGACCGCGGAGTCAGGGACGGGAGGCCCGTGTGTGTCTTCGACGTCATAGACGAAGCGCACCGGCGCGAAAGGGTGAAGGACGATCAGCGCCACAGCTTCGTCTTTCAGCAGCCGGCCGTATTTCTTCTGCCAGGCGTGCTCTGTTTCGACGAAGATCGCTCCGGCATTCTGTTGTGCGATGAGGGCCGCATTGAACGCCGCGATATGCGGAAATCTGCGGACGAAACCCAGCAGCTCGTCCCATGGCATCACGGACCTGTGGCTGCCGACTTCGGCGTACAGTGCATCAAACGAATTCACGTTCTTATCCATGACCTCACGCTACGACGCGGCACTGACATGGCCGAGATAGTCGGCGTCAGATATGGTCGTTGAGCATTCTCGGGGCTAGCATCGAGTCGGGGACGAGCCGCGATCTCTCAGCAACACCGTGGTCCCACACACGTTCAACCCAGGAGGACTTTATGACCGATGGCGACCGCAATCTGACGATTCACATCGGCCATGACGAACTCGTCATCCGCCAGCGGTATCAGGTGCTGAGCATCGTCAACGATGTCCTCATCGGCATTTGGTTCCTCATCGGCAGTTTCATGTTCTTCTCCGACAGATGGGTATTCACAGGAACCTGCCTCTTCGTCCTCGGCAGCCTTGAGATGCTCATCCGACCGGTCATCCGCCTGATCAGACATGTGCACCTGCAGAAGATCCGCGGACCTGAAACCCCAACTACGGACGCCACTTACGACTTCTGAGTCGCCCGGCCCACGCACCCCGGCCGTCGAGTGGGGCAGGTGCCAGGTGCGGACGGAACCGGTTCGCTCATCCTGCCGATGGGACTACCCCGCCACCTCGGCCCTCACATAGACGACCATCGTCCAGAATCAGGACGCGATCCGCTGTCTCTGACGCCCATCGCCCATCGTGGGTCGTGGCCAGGACGGACCCGCCTCGGCGAAGGAAGTCCGTGATGAACATGTTCAGCCTGTCGATTCCCCTACGGTCTCTGCCCAAGGTCGGTTCGTCGAGGAGGATGATCCGCGGGCTCATGATCAGTGCCGATGTCATCACCAGGTCCTTGCGGAGGTCGATGCTCAGATCATAGGGATGGATCTCGCTCACCGTGCCCAGCTGAGTCTTCACCATCGCTGAGGTGACCGCTTCCTGGCGTTGGGCGCGCATCGCAACCCGGTCGCGGCGTCGGTGCGAGGGCAAGGGGACGGCGTACATGAGCTCGGCGCGCACGGTCGCGGCCGAGAGCTGACTGCCGGGGTCTTGACCGACCCAAGCAAGATGCCGTGTCCGTTCGTGCGCCTGCGTTTCACCGAGGCTGACCGGAGTTCCGTTGTCATCGACGGTGATGATGCCCGATGTTCGGGAGCCGGGCCCGAGTAGGCCCGCGAGACTGCGCAGGAGGGTGGACTTCCCTGCCCCGTTGGATCCCATGATTGTGACGTTCTCGCCGGATGCGACGTCGAGGTCGATGTCGTTGACAACGGTGGCACCGTCGCGAATGGCGCTCAGCCCGCGCGCGGAGAGTGTGAGTGGTGCCGAAGCCGGTGGTCGAGCACTTTCCGAGAGTCCCTGCCCATGTTGCTCAGGGCACCGGGTGTCCCAGATTCCGCAGCGTTCAAGTTCCTGGGCCGACAGACTGGTATCGGTAGTGATCAGCCGACCTGAATCCAGAATGCTCAGCCGATCGCAGGCTTTAGCCACCTCGTCGAACTGATGGGCTGTGATGAGAACCGTACCTCCGGCGGAGCAGAAGTCCTGCAGCACTGTGGCGAGGCGCTGCCGAGTATCCGGGTCCAGGGACAAGGAGGGCTGGTCGAGGACCAGCAGAGAGGGGTTGAGACTCAGCAGCCCGGCCAAGGCCACGAGCTGCCGTTGACCACCGGACAGAGTGTCGAGGCGTCGCCCCCACAGATCGCCGATGTCAAGCGAGTTCAAGGTGTTGCGTGCATGCCGTTCGACCGTTGTGACTTCGTCCCCATGCAAGCGCCCGGACAGTTGGACCTCATCGCCGACGAGGCTCGTCATTCCGCTCAGTTGGGCCTCGGGGTCATCGCCGAGCATGACGGCAGTCCCCTCGAGGTGGATGCGGCCGACGCTGGTTCCACAGTCGCCCAACAAGCCGGTGATCAGGCGCCCCAGGGTGGAGGTGCCCGAGCCCACCGCGCCTAGGATCGCATGCATCTGCCCTCGTGCCAGACGGAGGTCGATGTCTGTCAATGCCGCGAAGGCGTCGCGGCGGTAGGTGAAGCCGGCTCCGATCAGTTCGAGCGGCATAGACTCAATCACCCCCGATCAGTTGGTCGGCTGTGGGCAGTGGCAGAACACCTGCCACGGAGCACACGACGAGGACACAGGTCAGGATAGGTGCACCACGGCGCAGGACCCGTTGTCCGGGCCCGTCGTGGTGGTCCTGCAGTGACCTCACCGACATTGATTCTCCAAGGCCGCGCTGTACGAGCACATCGTGGCGCTGCTCGACCCCGATGAGGACGGAGGTGAACAGGCCGGTGACGATGCTCGGGAGCAATCGTGTGCGGACCATCCAGCTGCTGACGTTCCACCCGCGACTGGCCCGAGCCTCGATGATCTGCTGAGTGCGCGTTCGGATGAGTGGAATGAGGCCGATCGCCGAGGCGCCGATATAGGCCACCGAGGAGGGCAGCCGCAGAAATCGCAGACCGTCGAACAGGCGGGCGGAGTCAGCGCCGAGGCCGAAGTATGCGCACAGGGACACGAGGGCGGTGACACGCAGCCAGATCTGAACGGCGATTGCCAGTCCTTCGACGGTGAGCCGAGCAGGACCGTACTCCCACAGCACGGTCACCTCGGCACCTGGATAGAACAGTCCTTGGACGACGCTGAGGACGAGCAGCGTCGGCAGGCACAACACACAGACCCCGAGCGTCCATGAGTGCAGCCTCACAGCGGGTGAGGCTGCCGCGGCGATGAACGCGGCACCGATGATGGTGATGGGCACGACCGGGGATGGGATGCCGAAGACGAGCAGCAGAGAGCATGCGAGGACGATGATCTCAGTGGCTGGGTGCCAACGACGTGTGGTCTGCCGTTCACGGTCGGAAACAGTCGCTGTCACTCAGCCGACCCGCGCCGGCTCACGGAAACTGCGCGAAAGACTATGGTCAGTGAACGGGTATCGGTTGAGGATACGCCGCGGCAGGGTGCGCACGATGACGTAGGCCAGAGCGAAGATGAGTGCCTTGTCGATGATGTCGGAGAACAGGCTCTGGGCCATGGTCGCGTTGAGCATCTCCAGGCCTGCTGCCTGCAGGATGGCCACAACACCACCGGTGCCCGAGCCCAGGCCGCCCCCGAAGACGTAAGCGGCCACGGGTGCCCCGAGTAATCCGGCCGGGATTCCTGCCAGTGCCCCGGTGATGACGGCGAACCAGGGGGTGCGGAAGGCTCCGAGTCGTGCCGCCCATCCTGCGGCTGCGCCGATGAAGGCCGCTCCAGAGCTGAATGCGATGACGCTGGGGCTCAGGGTGACTCCCCAGATGAGGTTGGAGATGATGCCGGTGAATGCTCCGGCGGCAGGACCGGCGAGAACACCGATCATCACGGTCCCGATGGAGTCGAGGTAGAGCGGAATCGGGGTTACGTTGCCCACAACTTGCCCGATGACGATGTTGGCCGCGATGGCGACGGGGATGAGGGCGAGAATGCTGCGCGGGATGAGCGGCAGGGTGCCGGCTGCGAGGAGAACTCCCCCGGCCAGGTAGCCGAGCATGACCCACAATGTTGTGTGTCCCAGATCGGTGCCGAGGTTAGCCGGTTGGGTCAGGAGGACCGCGATATAGGTGCCGAGGATGATGAGGGTGCCGAGGAAGGTCAGTGTGAAGGGAATTGTGTGACCCTTGGTGCTTTGGTTTTGTGCGGGACCGACGGTGTGCGTCGGCCCCTGCCCAGACTGTCTGGATTCAGTGGTCATGATGGGGTCCTTTGCTCAGTGTCTCGCCGAGGTGGTCGAGGAAGGTCTGTGCGTCGATCGTGCGGATGATCTCAGCGTTGACGCCCTTCCCCCACCGTCCCAGCCAATCGGCGACGGTTTCGCCACGTGTGAGTTTACCGGTGAGTTCGACGTCGACGGGTGCACAGATCGTCGTGGCCCAGGGCAGTGTGCCTCGAGTTCCGTTCGCTAACGGTTCGCTGCAGCCCGCCGAGGTGGCTGTGGCCTCGGTGCTGCGTGCCCATTCGAGGGCGCAGGCGAGGACGAATGGGTCATGGATGTGAGCGATGTAGCCCAGGCCGTCCCATTCGTGGAATTCGAAGTAGAAGCGCAGAGCTTCGGCCATCTGAGCCAGCCAGTCCCTCCATTTCTCTCCTGTGACAAGCACCTCGCTGGTCTCGTCACGGGGCCCCAGCCTCTCGTCACGAGGCGGCGTTGCCTCATCATGGGCCGCCCGCGCTCCGTCGAGGATTGCCTGCAACCGCGCGGGAGTCATCTCAAGAGCCTCGGTGGCTTCGATGGGGGCGATCACCGGCAGTGCCTGCAGAGCACCCTGGCGGTGAGCCTGGTCGAAGGAGGCGATGACGGCCGCCGTCGCCTCGGGGTCGAAGGTGACGTTCCATTCGGTGGTCGGGAGCGTGTTTCCGCGATAGTTGAAGGCACCGCCCATGATGAAGAGTCGCCTCATCAGGCTGGGCAGTTCAGGCTCGAGAGCAAGGGCCAAGGCAAGGTTCGTGGCAGGTCCGATGATGACTCCGATGAGCTCTCCGGGATGGGACCGTGCCGTGTCGACCCAGGCCTGAGCAGCGTCGATGGGGCTCAGCGGTGTGCTCGGCGGTGGAAGCTGAGCGTATCCGGACCCGGTGGGTCCGTGGGTGAGGTCGGCGTACTCGGGTTCAGCACGAGGCGAAGCCGCAGACCGTCGGTCGGCATCGGCGGGTGGCCAGGCAGAGGGGAACGTGCTGCCCGGATGGATGGGGATGTCCCTCCGTCCGGCGAGTTCAAGCCAGCTCTGAACATTGGCACTCACCTGTGCGGTGGACACGTTGCCGCCTGAAGCTGCGATTCCGATGATGTCGACATCGACTTGGCACAGCAGATAGCCGAGGGCGATGGCGTCATCGATTCCGGGGTCACAGTCGAGGAACAGCGGCAGGCGTGGAGGCATGTGCCCTATTCTGCCGGAGACTCGCCTCTATCTCTCACCAGCGACTCATTCGCACCCAGTTCGGGCACGGTTGTGTCGAGCCCCGTCGCACGAACTGGCAGCACAAGTAGAAGATCTTCGCGGGCGGCTCATTGATGCCGAACTCCTCACGTAGGTCGACGGGTTCTGCGGATTCGAACCCTGTGCCGATATCCGCACCGAACGCGGCACCGGTGATCCACGGGCGTGATGCGAACGTGTAGGCGTTGTTGAATACTTCGCAGTCACAGCAGCAGGCGCCCATACTTCCCAGGCGTTCCATCAGCGCGGTGGCCCTGGGTGCGGTGCGGTCCCGAAATGTCTGGGCGAAGCGATGTGTTCCGTCGCAACCGAATTCACCGAGCTGGCGGAAGACGTAGCAGACCAGGCACTCCCCCTCTCGTGGTGTGAGGATGCGAGCTGAGGCTGCATCGACGATGGTTCTGACTTCTGATTCCATGGTGTCTTTGTCCATGCGGCAACGATTCCAGACGGCACTGACACAAACTGAAGCAAAAGCCTACTTCTGAACTAAATCTGTCCTATTCGTGCTGATGAGGCACGTGGTCGATGCGGTGCGCATAGAATCGAGGCCATGAACATTCTTGTCATCGGTGAGGCTCTCATCGACATCGTCAGCTCGGCAGGGGCACCGGATCGCTATGCCCCCGGCGGAGCGCCGGCGAATGTGGCCCTCGGCTTGGGGCGCCTGGGTGCCGATGTGGAGCTGCTCACTGATGTCGGAGATGACTTTCACGGCGGCTTCCTGCTTGCACATCTGCGGGAGTCGAACGTGCAGGTGCACACGCGCCCTACCGGTTCGACCTCGACGGCAAGGGCGCTGCTGTCACCGGATGGTTCTGCCGAATATGATTTCGCGCTGCACTGGGCGCCGGATCCCTCTGTGGTCGACGACGGCAGGTGGTCGGCGATCCATGTCGGTTCGATTGCGGCTTTCCTCTCCCCCGGTGCCGCGGTCGTCGACGCTCTCCTGGAGCGGGGGCGCCAGTCCTCGGCGCTCCTGTGCTTCGATCCCAACATCCGACCCACCATCATCGGAGACCAGGAGCAGGCGCTGGCTCGGTTCGAGTCAATTGCCTCACGGGTGGATGTCGTCAAGCTCAGTGACGTCGACGCGGATTGGCTCTATCCCGAGCTGAGCCCCGATTCTCAGATTGAGCGGATTCTTCACCTCGGGGCTTCACTGGTGGCACTGACCTGCGGGTCGGAGGGATCCTTCATCACCACCGCCTCGGCGAGGGTGAGCGTTCCCGCGCGCACAGCCAAGGTGGCGGACACGATAGGTGCGGGAGATTGCTTCATGTCCTCGCTGGTGCACGACCTGCAGGACTCTGGTTCACGGCTTGATGCGATGAGCGAGAGCGAACTCAGACAACTCGGTGAGAATGCCTCACGGCGCGCCGCTGTCACCGTCTCTCGGCCCGGAGCCGATCTGCCCTGGGCCAGCGAGGAAGGCACCTAGCTGCTCGAGCACGATTCGGTGCCCATTTCGGCTGCCCTCGATCATGCCCTGACCGACGAACGACACGACCTGGTCGACGATCGAAACACACGTCCCCACCGGTACGTCGGAGAAGGTCCACGTGATCATGGCCGTGCCGAGAACCTCTTCACCGGACCACACGGTATCCGTGTGGACCACATACGATTCCGCCTCAACACGGATATAGGACATCGCGGCGGAGAACTCCAGTCGCTCCGGCGATCCACACCTGTAGCGCGCACTTCCACCCGTTCTGAAATCATCGTGATCGTAAACGAGACCATCGCCTGCGGGAACTCCCCATTGCTGCCGTGTCTCGGTGTCGGCGAAGGCCGCCCAGACGTCCCTGCGGGGACGTACGATCTCAGTGCTCAGATACAGAGTCTCGGTCATCGGATGCATCGTGGGCACCTCATTCTCCGGAGAGGACGATGCGATTGCTGCCAGGGTCCCCCACCTGCAGGATCCGCTGACCTCCGCCTGACTGCGGGCCACCGTGATCGATGCCGGCTGCGCTGAGTCGATCGGCCAGAGCATCGAAGCTGGTCTCCTGGATGACGATGCTCGAGCGTCCGGCTCGATCGGGCTCGGCCCTGATCTGGACGCCGGCTCCGGGTGCCAGGTGCCATTCGAGCAACCCACTCATCGGTGCGGCGTCGGGTTCTCGGGCGAACAGCTTCGTGTACCAATCCTGTGCGCGCTTCGGATCCTTCACGGTGGCGTTGGCCATGACTCCGGTGAACATGATCGCTCCTTCGAGATCGCATAACGCAGGCAATTGCGTTTTGCAATCACTTCTACCATGCAAACACAGATGCCCGGCTTCTACAAGCATTTGAGGCCATTCAGCCGAACGGCGCCAACGAGAAGCGGCCCCAGGCGAGAAAGGCGAACGCCAGCAGATACGTAACGTCGCCGGCCATCAGCGCCCATTCGCTGCGACGGAAACGAGTCGTTGCCGCTCCCGTCATCACCAACATGAGACCGCAGGCAGCAAGTGGAGACAGAAGGGGAAGAAGCCCAATCAGAGGTGGAACCACCAGACCGATCACACCGATGATCTTGATCGTACCGATGGCTTTGACGTGAGCGGCACCGAAATCATCGACCCAGTGCTGGCTGTTCGCCAGGGACCGGTAGCGCTCCTTGGTGAGGATCAGCTGGGTGGCCCCACCGACCCCGAAGGCGATGGCCAGCAGGCCGGTGAGAATCCACAGTACGATATTCATCAGCAAGTTCTCTCTCTCTGGTTTGGAGGTCCGTTCGGGCCTTCACCTTCATGACGAAGCGCGGCACGAAAAGGTAACAGCCATCAGAAAACTTCTTCCGAGCTCGGAATTCGAAGAGCAGAGACCCCACCTCACCGCAGTGGCGACGCAGATCTTCGGCACGCGCACCGACGCCGAGGATGTCGTACAGGAGGCATGGATCCGACTGGACAGGTGGGGCGCAGAAGACATCGAAAACCTCGGCGGTTGGCTGACTCGGGTGGTCGGGCGCATCTGCCTCGACGTTCTGCGCAGACGGACATCACGCGGAGAGACGGCGCTTGATATCTGGGAGGCTGATGTCGTCCTCACCGACGACCACCCTGGCCCAGAAGAGGCCGCCACCCAGTCGGATTCCCTTGGACTGGCCCTGCTGATCGTGCTCGATTCTCTGCGCCCCGAGGAACGATTCGCGTTCGTCCTCCACGACCTCTTCGCCGTGCCCTTTTCTGAGATCGCCGCGATCATCGGCCGCTCGAGCGAGGCAGCGAAGATGGCTGCCAGTCGGGCCCGGCGCAAAGTACGCGACGTCCCGGTACCTACGGGCGATCTCACCGAGAGACGCGAGGTCGTCGACGCATTCCTCAGTGCCGCGCGGGATGGTGACTTTGATGCCTTGTTGCATGTGCTCGATCCGAACGTCACTTGGCACCGCTGCTCAATGCGCGGACACACCGTGGAACTCGGGGCAAACGAGGTTCTTGCTGCAGTCAGGCGCGGCGATCCTGGCAAGATCGAGGCCCGACGCATCAGTGTCAACGGCGAGCCGGGAATCTTCGTTTCAACGACAGGCGGTCAGCCTCTGGGCTTGATGTCGTGCACGGTTGCCGAGGGCAAAATGGTCGATATCGTCTCGATCATCGACCCCAAGCGACTGGGGCACATGGAGATACCCTTTCTGCGCGGCCCTTCGGACCGCTGAGGATCCGAGGCTCACGGCATGTCATGAACAGCTATGAGTCCTAGCAAGCGTCGCGTCGTACTCGGCCTGCAGCCGCTCCGAAGCCTTCGGTCGGTCTGGATTCGTTCGCGGCACTCCGAGGTGGATTTCCCTCAGTTCTCCCATGAGGTCGTCGACCAGCTCGGGTGAGTCCGCGAGAATGCGAGCCCGTACCGTCAATTCCGGTGTTGTGGCGCGATGATTCATTCCCCAGCTCCCGAGGGCGACCATCACTGGCACAACCTGGATGCCGGCCTCGGTGAGGGAATAGGCCACCCGCTGCCCCCTGGCGGCATCGGCACGGGTGAGCAGGCCTTCATCGACGAGCTTGCGCAGACGGTCGGCCAACATGTTCGAGGCGATGCCTTCATCGTTGAGAGTCAGCAGTTCACGGAAATACCGTCGACCGCCGAAGACGATGTCCCGGAGCACGATCAGACTCCACGAATCACCCAGGACCTCGACCGCAGCATTGATCGCACAGCCAGATCGCGGTTCGCTTCGCAATTCATTCTCCCAACTGGTTGCGTTCTACAATCACAGCATTCTACGCTGGGAGCAATTCTCGCTGACAATCACACCGGAGTGATCATGTTTCGTGCTCGAGTACACAGCCAATTCGTTTCACTCGACGGCTATTCCGCCGGTGACTACGTTACGTTCGACAAACCCATCGGAGATGCGCAAAGGCTCTTCGGCTGGTTCGACGGTCAAGGAATCGAGGGCATCGGCGACATCGATGCACCTGTGACCTTGGACCGCGCGCTCTTCGCGATGTGGGGGCAGGGCATCGGCGCCGAGATCATGGGACGCCAGAAGTTCGGGCCCCAGGAAGGGCCGTGGCCCTACGATGGATGGCGCGGCTGGTGGGGCGAGGAACCGCCGTTCAAGACTCCGTGCTTCGTGCTCACTCACCATCCCCATGAGGCAATGCACTTTCCCAATGGAACAAGCTTTCACTTCATCGATGCCACCGCGGAACAGGCTCTGAAACAGGCAAAGGAAGCAGCCAATGGTCTCGACGTGCGCATCGGCGGTGGGCCCTCGACCATCCGCCAGTTCCTCGCCGCAGACCTCGTGGACTTCATGAGTGTGGCAATCGTTCCGATCACACTGGGCCACGGAACCTCGCTGTGGGAAGGGCTGGGCGGAGTCGAAGACCGTTTCACCATCGAAACGATCGGTTCCTTAAGCGGCCTGACTCATCAGTTGTGGAACAGAAAAGACCGGGCCGGTTCGTCCTGAACCCGCCCGGTCTCTGCTCGATGAAGCCCGCTGCTACTTCACAGCCTCGGCGATCGGAGTGTCACCGTCATAGAAGTTCACGGTCTCACGGACCGCTGCTTTCTGGGAGATGACGTGCGTGATGACGTCGGCGACGAGCTCGCGTGAGGTGACCCGCGTGTCATCGCTGGGCGTCTGCCCCTCGACGTCTCCGGACGCGTCGGCCAACGTCAGGGCGCCCTTGGACGGTTCCAGGGTGAGTCCGCCGGGGCCGAGCACGGTGTAGTCAAGCGAACTTGCCCGCAGGTGTTCGTCCGCTCCGTGCTTCGCCTCCACGTAGGGGTAGAACGAGTTGTCCGGGTCAACGCGGTCGAGGTCGATTCCGGCGGTCGCATAGGACACGATGACGTAGCGGTCGACTCCAGCCTTCGCGCTTGCGTCAATCGATCTCTTGGCTGCTTCGAAGTCGACCGCTCGGGTCCGCTCGGGGTTACCACCACCGGCACCGGCGGAGAACACAACCGCCTTTGCCCCGGTGAAGAGTTCGGCGAGTTTGTCCGTATCTGCCGACTCGATGTCGAGGACGACGGCATTCGCGCCCGCGGCCTCCACATCGGCGGTCTGATCCGGGTTGCGGATGACGGAATCCACCGAGTATCCGGCTTCTTTGAGCTTCGGTGCGGCCATGAGGGCGATCTTGCCGTGTCCTCCGAGAATCACTACGCGGTCTGCATCAGACATGTATCTCTCCTTCGTCGGTGTGCTGGTGGTTCCTGCTCTCAGGACAGCCACAAATGCCAGCAGATTATTCCCACAGACGTCACCGATCAGCGACATCCCTGTACCGTTGGGATATGAATTCGGTGGCGAATCGACTCATCAATGGCGAGGTTGAGGTTGTGCCGGCAACGCCCGATCTCTGGCCCCGGGTGGGCCGTGTCTACGGTCCTCGCGAAAAGAATCCCGACTCGTGCTGGTGCCAACGGTTCCAGCGGCACGCCGCTGTAGACAACCGGACTGCACTGCGGCGTGAGATCGAAGATTCGACTCTGCCGATCGGCCTGCTGGCCTTCATCGATGACGAGGCCGTGGGATGGACGCGGATCGTCCCCCGCTCATCTCTTCCCGGAATTATGGAGAATCGGGCACTTGCGCGGCTGTTGGACGATTCAGCTGATGCCTGGTGGGTCTCGTGTTTCGTCATCAGACGTGAACATCGGGGCAAAGGAATCGGCACGGCTCTTCTGCGCCGAGCTGCTGACTGGGCCTTTGACCACGGTGCAACGTGTGTCGACGGTCATCCGGTTGATATCTCAGCCCTCAGCGGCGCCCCCGCACCCTCAGCTGTATTCACCGGAACGGTGTCGATGTTCCAGGCGGCGGGATTCGCCGAGGTCGGTCGGACCTATCGCAGCCGTCCCGTCATGCGGCTACTCCGATCTGACGACGCGACGCGGTCGTGGACGACGCGGCGCAGGTGTGGATGATCATGGACCCGAAGGCACCTTCGATCGATCTCAGTTATCCGTTCACGGGCCGTTGGCTGGTACAGAACAGTCCCGCTGATCGGGTGCCCAGCCACGGGACGACGATGTTCGCCTCTGCATTCGCCATTGACTTCGTTCCCGTCGACGAGACCGGAAAGTCTGCACCCTACACTGTGGCGTCATTCTTCCGTTCGGAAGCTCCTGAGACTTTCCCCGGATTCGGAAGACCTGTTCTGGCACCGCTCGACGGAACGGTCGTGTCCACTGTTCACTCCGAAATCGATCATCTGGCACACCGGGGCCTGCCGTCCATCGGGTACGCGGCGAGTCAGCGTGGACGCGTCGCCGGCGGATGGATGTCAGCCGCGGGAAATCATGTGCTGCTCGAGTCCGGCGGGATCGTCGTGGCGGTGTGTCACCTGCAACAGGGCAGCATCAGCGTCCGGGCAGGGCAACGAGTCGGAGCAGGGGAGGTGCTGGGTCGGTGCGGGAATTCAGGCAACAGCACCGAACCCCATGTTCATCTGCAAGCCATGGACGGCAGGGACCCGCAGCGAGCTCACCCCGTCCCGATAGCCTTCGACGGAGTCCTGCCGCGTAACGGCACAGTCCTGAAGATGTGAATGACGAGCACTGCCACGCACGGTGCTCAGTTGCCCTGATGGCTACGGCAAAGCGAGTCCTGAGAGTCGAGAAGGAGCAGGTGCTCTAACCTGGTGACCATGCTTCGACGCCTTGCCGCCCGCGCGTTCTGGTTCCTAGGCCCTTGGAAACTGGTCACCGAGCCCGCCCCGAACCAACCCACCGTCCTCATCGGCGCCCCTCACACCTCCAACTGGGACTTCCCCGTCATGCTCGCCATCGCCTGGCGCCTGGGCATCGATGTGCACTGGATGGGCAAAACGAGCCTGTTCACAAGCTGGCGTGGACCGATCATGCGCGGACTCGGCGGCATTCCTGTCGATCGATCCGATCCCAAACGCGTCGTCGCCGAGGTGATCGACCGTGTCCGTTCCGGAGAGGTCTTCGGGCTGGTCGTCACCCCCGACGGCACCCGCAAAGGGCACACCCACTGGAAATCAGGCTTCTATCGGATAGCCATGAAGACCGGGATGCCTGTGACGCTCGGCTTCGTCGACCGGACAACGATGACCACCGGGCTGGGGCCGACGATCGAACTGACCGGGGACGTGGCTGCAGACATGGACCGGATCCGTGAGTTCTACGCCGACAAGGCAGGCATTCGTCCCAAACATCGCGTCGAACCACGACTGCGCGAGGAATTCGAAACAGACTGAGCACATGGATGATCTGCGCGTGCCCGCCGGACCCGGGATACCTCACGGCCTCATGGTGCCCGGATCCGAGCTGAGCGAACAGTTTTCGCGGTCGTCCGGTCCTGGCGGACAACACGTGAACACTTCAGACACACGCGTGCAACTGAGCCTCGACCTCGGATCGACCACGGTGCTGACGGACGAGCAACGCGAGCGTGTCCTGCATATTCTCTCGCCCAAGCTCTCCGGAACAGTCCTCACCGTCAATTCCGAACACCAGCGCTCGCAGCTGCGCAATCGCACTGCAGCACGGGATCGACTGACCGAGCTCTTGAGAGAAGCGCTCGCTCCACCCGTTGAACGTCGGGCCACGAAACCGTCGCGGAACTCGCGCCGACGGCGGGCGCGAGCAGAGGGTCGACGCTCGGAGATCAAACGCAATCGCAGACGGCCCAGGCTCGACTGACCTTCCCACCGAATGACATGAGTGGCGACGAAGAGCACAATGGACCATATGAACAGCATCGAGATTCTCACCGACTTGGCCCAACGACCTGTCGATGCAGCCAAGCGTCTGCCGACGCTCACCGCCGAGCAGCTCAACGCCCACCCCGGCGAGCATCCCAATTCGATTGCCTGGCTGCTGTGGCACACCGGGCGCGAAGTTGATGTCCAACTCTCCGACCTGACCGGTGACGAGCAGGTGTGGGAGAAGTTCCGGGATCGTTTCGCACTGGGAGAACTCGGTGACTCCGTCGGCCTCGGACACACCGCTGAGCAGGCCGCGGCGATTCGGGTCGAGGACCAGCAGCTGCTTGTCGACCATCTGGGGGCCACGCTGACAGCGCTGGGCCGCTACATCAGCGAACTGTCCGAAGCAGACCTGGACGACGTCATTGACGAGAGCTGGACTCCCCCGGTCACACGCGGAGTGCGCCTAGCTTCGATCATCGATGACGCCGCCGTGCATGTCGGCCAAGCCGCCTACGCCGCAGGTTCCCTGACCGCAAAGCAGCACGATGCTGGAGGTAGGTGAGCTCAGCGTATAGTCGAAGGTGGAGCTGACTCTGGTTCCCCGACGATGGGAGGCCGGATGACCGGCACCGCACAACCGACCACTGCCGCCACCACCGCCTCGGCGTCCGATGGGACACCTGGTACCGGCCTACTCACCCTTGGCCTGCTCGCTGGCTCCTCGATGGAGAACGAACGGCGCCTCCCGCTCCACCCTCACCACCTCGACCGCATCGACCCCGATATCCGGGCACGGATGATCGTCGAACGAGGCTATGCCGAAGACTTCCAGCTCTCGCCTGGCTACATCGAGTCTCGTGTCGGACGCGTGGCCGAACGCTCCGAAGTGATCGAATCAGCCGATGTGCTGCTTCTGCCGAAGCCCCAGGCCGCAGACGTGGAGGCGATTCCCGAAAACCGCGTGCTGTGGGGCTGGCCGCACTGCGTGCAGGATGTGGCGATGGCGCAGACTGCGATAGATCGTCGGCTGACTCTCATCGCCTTCGAAGCGATGAACCATTGGACCCCGAAGGGAGATTTCAGCCTGCACGTGTTCCACCAGAACAACGAACTGGCCGGCTACTGCTCTGTCCAGCACGCGTTGAGCCTGACCGGCTCCACCGGTGACTATGGTCCGCGACTCAGTGCCGTCGTCATCGGGTTCGGAGCAACAGCGCGAGGTGCTGTGACCGCGCTGAAGGCCCAGGGGATCCACGACATCCAGGTACTCACGCAGCGAGGGGTCGCAGCCGTCGGGTCGCCGATCCACAGCGCACACATCACCCAACTCAACACCGGCGATGGACCTGTCCACCTCAGCACGGTGGTCACCGACGCTGGCGATGTCCTGCTCCCGACATTCCTCGCATCGCACAACATCGTGCTCAACTGCACGCTCCAGGATGTCTCCTCGCCGATTACCTATCTGCGCACGGAAGATCTGAAGGAGTTCGCCCCGGGCAGTCTGATCATCGACGTTTCCTGCGATGAGGGAATGGGCTTCGAGTGGGCGAAGCCCACCGGCTTCGACAATCCGATGTTCACCGTCGGGCAAGGAGTCAACTACTACGCCGTCGACCACACTCCGTCGTACCTGTGGAACTCCGCGACGTGGGAGATCAGCGAAGCGATCATGCCCTATCTCCGCACAGTCATGGAAGGACCAGATGCGTGGTCACAGGTTCCCACGATCTCCCGAGCGATCGAAATCGACAATGGAGAGATCAAGAACCCGAGTATCTTGAGCTTTCAGGAGCGAGGACCTGAGTACCCGTACCCCAGGACCGTCGATATGAGCTGAGTTCGCAGCAGGACGTCACATGGTCGGTCGCAGGCTCTCCACGAGGATGCTCGCCCCCTGTTCCCCTGCCTTCGTCGGCAGGAGGGCATAGACGTGCAGTTGGCCTTCGCCTTCGTGCCACGTCACTGAGACTCCTGCTCCTCGTGCCTTAGTGCCGAACAGATTGGCGTCCGGGTTGAGCACGTCCCGAGTCCCGGTGAGGATGGTCAGCGGTCCAAGCCCGCTCATGTCACCGAATAGGGGGCTGACTATCGGATCCTCAATTTCATCGTCACCGCGCCATCTCTGGGCCAGGAGGCGACCTCCGGAACGGCCCAGCCACGGGTCGAAGGGCTGTACCGCGTCGATCTGCGGGTTCTTCCACGTCAGATCCAGCGCCGGCGACAGCAGAGTTGTGCCCGGCAGCTGTGTACCTTGGTCGCGCAGGTGCAGTGCTGCAGACAGAGCGATCTGACCGCCGGCGGAATCCCCGGCAAGACGTACCTGATGATCGGAGTCGAGCTCGGCGCGAATCAGGTCGACGACGCCATCGCGGGCTTCACGTGCCGTGCCGAAGGGCAGCAACGGATAGATCGGCACGATGACGCGCTGGTTCGTCTTTCGAGCGATGCGGGCAATGAGCTTCCAATGCTGAGGAACGATTTCGTTGACCCAGCCGCCACCGTGGACGTAGACCACGACAGCCTTAGGCCGAGTCCAGCTGGAAATAGGTGTCGATGGTTCAACGTCATAGACCGGCCATGCGCTCGGACCCGACAGTCGGCGGTTCACACTCACGCCTTCTAATCGTGAGGGCGGAGCGTAGGAGGCGGGTCGGACAAAACGCTCATCGATGCGTCGGTGCGCTCCTTCCTCGGTTACGAACGGCCGATTTGCCCGTGTCGCTTTGAGATAGATAGGGACGATCGATTCGGGAAGCAGGAGGCGCAACGGATTCCTTTCGCGCTCAGAGACGAAGCATGGCAGTCGCGATGTCTTCGGTCGCCCACTCAGGTATCTGTGTTCCCATATCCTCGAAGATCAGCGGCTGTGCTTCAGTGATCTCTGCGGCAAGTACTTCAGCATTGCCGACGGGAAAGAAGGGGTCGGCTCGACCGTGGACGATCAGGCTCGGTATTCGCAGGTTGCGAAGGCGTTCTCGCCAGCGTGGTGAGCAGTCAAGTCTGGAGAAGACCATGCCCAGCTGATTCGCCTGGTGGACTGACGTATCCGATGTCGGGGTTCGGTCCCAGATTCGAGCGGCAGCTGCTCGGGCCTGCTCCGCGTCATTACCCAACAGTGCGGCGCCTTCGGCTGCGAATTCGGCCACGGCTCGACGGTCGGTCCAATCGGGTTGAGGACGAGAGAACACCGCCGACATCACGGTCTGATCATGATCGGGCAGGTCGTCATCGACAGGGCCCGGAGCAACCGGGCGAGTGCTCACCAGTGTCAGTGCCGAAATATTCTCCGGGTGATCAAGTGCCGCAACCTGGGCGACCATGCCTCCGACACCGATGCCAGCTAGGTGGGCGGACTTCGCACCGAGGGCTGTGACGAGGTCCGCGGCATCATCGGCAAGATCACGCAGGTCGTACGTCGGGTTTTCCGGGTCCAACGTGGATGAAGCACCCGAGTCTCGGAGGTCGTAGCGAACGACTCTGCGCCCGGCTTCGGCCAGACGTTGGCACAGAGAATCGGGCCACGACAACATCGTAGTTCCACCGACGAGCAGCACGAGGGGATCGTCATCGCGGCCGAAACTCTCAACACCGAGATCGACGCCGTTCACTCTTATGGTGGCCATATGTGCACGGTAGCACTGCAGTCAGTCCAGCCCGGCCGCATGAAGCATCTTCTGCGCCACCTCCTGCACAAGAAGGCGGAGCTCCTCAGGATGTTCGATCTCCACCTTGCACCTCAGCGTCGCAATGGCCGGCAGGAGCCAATCAAGGTTTTCAACATGGAGCTCCGCCCGATACATCGGCGACTCATCTACGGAGTTCAGCTCCCCTCTTGGAATCATTCGCTCCAGTCGGGCAACACTGGCCGCCAATCGTGCTCGGATATGCTCCTCGGTTGCAAAGATGTGCAGGATGACATGCCACCGATAGTGTGCCTCGGCGAATCGTTCGAGGAGTCGGGACTTCACGTCAAGACGCTCTGCGGCTGTGAATGTTGCCGATGTCGTTCACACCGTGCGGATGCAGTCGACTCGGAACGTGCGTTCCTCATTCTTTTCCGTATCAAATGCGAGCAAATACCACTGATCCGAATGTGCGACCAAGCCATATGGGTGGATCAGACGTCGTGATGCGATTGCAGCGCTGTTCAGATATCGCAGTTCAAGAGCCTGATGGCGATTGACGGCCTCAGCCAGCGTCAGCATGACGGCAGGATCAGGAGCGTCTCCCCTAGCCCAGATCGTTGAGTCGCGCCACGTCTCTGCGAATCGTACGATCATCGACGCCGAGGCGGTCAGTCAATTCGGAGACGGTTCGCAGTTGAGCGGACAGGAGCAGTTCGAGAATCTGCAAAGTTCGTCGATGCTGTCTGTTCTGGCCTCCGGGAATTCGTCGAGGCCTTCGTCAATGAACCCACCGACACGCCATGGGGTAACTGATCACTGCTGGTCAGAGACCTGGACGGTAATCTGATCAACTTCTTCACCCCGCTCATCGAGGAGGCGACTCACGACTGATTCGCGGATCGAGCTGATGATCTGTTGCCTGCAGAACCTCCACCTCGTGGCTATTGAAGTCGTTCGGATAGGTAGTTTTCTGCGATGCTGATATGTCCCTGGCTGCCGAGGGAGTTCTTCGCTTTCTGCGTGTAGGCGTGATTCGCGAGTGGAACCTGCACCGCCTGGACGTCGACTCCACGGTCTCGAGCTGTGTCGACCCATGCGAGCTGGTCAGCGGGTGCGATGACATCATCACGCATCGCGGTCATCACGAGCGTCTGCGGGGTGGTCTCAGTGATGTGCGCGGCGGAATTCACCGTGGCGTAACGTTTCGGGAATTTCTCGGGCGTACCGCCGGTGTAACTGGACGCGAAAATGCGCGAGCCCGTGCCCGCACCTGGGCCCGCAGGGGCGTTTGCGTAAAGGCCGGTCACGTCGAACGCAGGGTAGTCGGCGACGACTGCTGCCGGAACGGGAACCTCCCCACCGCACGTGGATTCAGCGTTGCCTTGAGCCGCGGCGCCGGCGGTGTTGGCGACCAAGTTGCCGCCGGAGCTCTCACCCCAGAACGCGAGACGATCCATATCTGCACTAAGCGTGTCGGCGTGGGTCTGAATCCAGGACGCAGCACACGCAACCTGCGAGGGCGCACTCTGCCAGGTCGGATTGTTCTTGTTCGCAAGTTCGTACTCGACCGACACAACCAAGTAGCCGTGGTCAGCAAGGGTGCGCAGCTCTGAACTCACTGCGTCAGGCTCTCCCGCGATCCAGCCGCCACCATGGACTACCATGATCGTCGGCGCCGGGCCTTTCGCACCCTCCGGCTCGTAGATCGATAAGGAGAGGTCGTCCCCCGAGCTGGACTTGTCGTACACCTCGTGTCGGTCTGGCGATGCTGCGTCCATTGCGGACAACCCGAACGCGGCGGTAAATAGGTTGACCGAGCCTCCGGCTGACGTGATGGCGCCGACGAGAACGATGACCACCGCGATATTCGTGACCGCGCCGACCCCGCCGAGCACTGTCACGACTACACCTGAGCGCCGACGCCCCCTGCGCACAGCAACGATTCCGACGAGGAGCACGATCAGTCCGGCAAGAGCCACTATCGGTGCCACGGTCGGCGCCCACCGAGCCGCAAACGAACTTAGTGGCCCAATCCCGGGAATGAGTGATGCGAGTCCGAAGATTGCAACAATCATGCCCAGCAAGAGCGCGATGGCGATCACCACTGCCCTGAAAAGCTTCGCGAAGCCCCCTCGTTCCGAGTGCGGCAACGAGTTCGTGCTCTCGGTCATCTTCAGTCCTCAACTTTCGATCTTCCAGGTTGACACTCCACCTACATGAGATCTCATCGTTGCGATCATATGCTGACGCCAGCGGTCACTATAGCGCATGGGACTAGACCACATACGTGGGCGGGCACCCTTGCGCATGAGAATCTTCACAGCATCGTCAGACTAGGAATTGATCAAAAAAGTGATCGACGACGCCAGAATCCATTTTCGAGTTCGAAAACGCTCATCCTGACGCTCGGGACCGACAGATTCAGACTCGCTGACACATACATCGGACGTCGCCCGAGTACGGGCCATCCGGCCGTTCTCGCACCTGTTGGTGCGTCGCCGGCGTCCACTGGTAAGAAGTGAGCTCGATCCGTCTTAGACGGTTGAATCGGAATTCGACTTCGTGTTGAAACGAAAACTCCCCACGTTTCAACACGTGCGACCATCGGCTGCACGAACCAACATCACGAGTCGTCCGTCACGGCCCCAATGTCGCAGTTCCGCGCGATGGGAGACGTTGATTGGCCCCACTCTCCGGCTCGAACGCGCGCTTGTCGCGCATCGAACGCTTTCTGGATCCACGAATCTCTCCGAGATGCCCCACACGAGCGGATCGTTCGTCGGCTCGACGTTGAACCGAAGACACCCCGCTTCAGCGTTTATGACTTCGATATGTCGAGGAAAGTGATGGAGGACAACAGCAACCTCATCGCTGTCTGCACAGAGGAGAAGCCCATCGACTCCTACGGGGCTCACGCGACTTCCAGCGGTGTGATCTGGGCGAGCTGCTCTGCCACACGATCTTCGGTGAGCTCCAGCTCGTAGTGCGTCTGCTGGTTCAGCCAGAACTGCGGATCAATACCGAAATAGCCTCCCAGGCGAAGCGCAGTGCCAGCCGTTATCGCACGCTTGCCGTGAACGATCTCATTGATGCGGCTTCCTCGAGTTACGTAACCGAATAACCTATCAACACGCTACTCCGGCCGGGCTGTGCCCGAGCCGCCGGTATACAGACCATTGGCTAGTGACTTTCACGTGGAGCCGGACTCCATAGGCTCGTTGTTCCAGCACGAGACTGCGCAGTCAGTCTTCGCGTTCGCTCGGGGTAGGAAAGGCCTCCCACCCGCCAGCCACGTCACCAACCTAACGGGTCAATACAGCGGAACTATCTTCAGACATTGAACCGGAACTCCACCACGTCCCCATCGACCATCACATACTCCTTACCTTCCATCCGGACCTTGCCGGCGGATTTGGCAGCGGCCATGGAGCCGTTGGAGTCGAGGTCGTCGAAGGAAACGACTTCGGCCTTGATGAAGCCCTTCTGGAAGTCGGTGTGAATGACACCAGCTGCTTCAGGCGCTGTCGCGCCCTTCGGAATCGTCCAGGCACGGGATTCTTTGGGGCCGGCAGTCAGGTAGGTCTGCAGACCCAGTGTGTCGAAACCGACGCGCGCCAGCTTGTCGAGTCCGGCCTCTTCCTGGCCTGTGGATTCCAACATCTCGAGGGCTTCCGCCTCGTCGAGCTCAGCGAGCTCAGATTCGAACTTGGCATCGAGGAAGATCGCTTCGACGGGCGCCACCAGCGCACGCATCTCGGCCTTCTTCTCTTCGTCGGCCAACACATCGTCGTCGACGTTGAAGACATAGAGGAACGGCTTAACGGTCATCAGCTGAAGTTCACGCAGCTCTGTGACGTCGAAGTTGTCGGCCTGCATGGCCTGGTACAGGGTCTTTCCGCTCTCGAGGATCTCGACGGCGGAGTCGATCACGGTCAGCTGCTGTGCCGGCGCCCGCTTGCCCTTCACCTCTTTCTCGATTCGAGGTCGCGCCTTCTCCAAGGTCTGCAGGTCGGCCAGGATGAGTTCAGTGTTGATGGTGTCGATGTCATCTGCGGGACTGATCTTGCCCTCGACGTGGATGACGTCGTCATCGACGAACCCGCGGATGACCTGGCAGATCGCTTCCGCTTCGCGAATGTTAGCCAGGAACTGGTTGCCCAGCCCTTCACCTTCGGAGGCACCACGGACGATTCCGGCAATATCGACGAAGTCGACCGTTGCGTTGAGAATTCGTTCTGAACTGAAGATCTCTGCCAACCGGGTCAGCCGCGCGTCAGGCAACGGCACCACGCCGACGTTCGGTTCGATCGTCGCGAACGGGTAGTTCGCCGCGAGAACTTGGTTCTTGGTCAATGCATTAAACATGGTCGACTTGCCGACATTGGGCAGTCCCACGATTCCGATAGTTAGAGCCACGGTAGCTAAGTCTATCCCGCCGCCGAGGTGCGGGTCTAAATCTCGCGTCAGTGCCGTCTGTCACGCTGAAGTCATGAATGCTTTCCCCACCACAGGACTCATCATCGTCTTCATCCTGGCGATCATCATCAGTGCCGCCCTCGGCTTCCTTCTTGGTCGCGCACACACGCGTTCTCGCTATATCGAGCGACTCACGAGAGCGGAGACCACGTCCCGGATCCTCACCAATCGGACCGAGGATCTGGAGGCCGATGCGCAGATGGCCGGTGAGATCACCGCTGCCATCGGACCGCTGGCCGCAAGCGTCAACCATCTGCAGGAGAATCTGCAGGCTCAGGATCGAACTCAGCTTGAGCAGATCACTCGCCTCAACACTCAGATCGGCCATCTCAGTCAGCAGAATCTCCGGTTGCAGGAGTCGACGGGTTCACTGGCCACTGCGCTGAATTCGACGACTCAGCGCGGTGACTGGGGTGAGGTCCAGCTCCGACGCCTCGTCGAATACGCAGGTCTCCTCCCCCATGTGGACTTCGAGACTCAGGTCAGCAGTGAGCGTGATGGCAAACGCCACCGCCCCGATATGACCGTCAACCTGCCCGGCGGCGGAACAATCATCATCGATGCCAAGACGCCGCTGTCAGCACGCATGGAGGACGTTGAGGCCAGCGATGAAGATCATGCTCGAGCGTTGCTGCGTCATATCGATTCCCTGGCGTCCAAGGAGTATTGGAAGTCCTTCGACACCGCACCGGACTTCGTCGTCTGCTTTGTTCCCACAGACGGGCTGTTGTCTGCGGCAGCATCGACCTATCCGAAGATGATCGACCATGCTCTCGGCAAAAACGTTGTGCTCGCATCCCCAGCCACGTTGCTCGTCCTCCTCAAGACGGTCGCGCTAAATTGGCGACAAGCGGATATGAGCACTTCGGCGGCCGAGGTGCTCAAGCTCGGCACCGAACTCTACGAACGCATCGGTACCCTGGTCACCCACGTGACGCGAATGGGGACGAGTCTCGATCGCTCGGTTCACGACTACAACCGCTTCGTCTCATCACTGGAATCGCGGTTCCTCGTCACGGCCCGGAAGTTTCCGTCAACGGGTATCGTCGCGACCGAACTCGATACAGTTGCTGAACTCGACTCACGCACCCGGGGAGTCAGCGCTGAAGAACTCACACGGCCACGCGTCTCGGGACATGATCCGTTTGCGACACAAGATCCCACCGAACTGAGACGCAGGCATACCGGTACCGACTAAACCTGGCACCGACACCAGGCACCGACACCAGGCACCGATCAGATCAGATCAGATCGTGGTCCCGGTCGGCTCCGTCGCGCTTATTCGATGTCTTCATCCCGGCGGCTTTGAGATCCTTGCGCAGTTCGCGCGGCAACGAGAACATTATGTCTTCCTCTGCCGTTACGATCTCCTCGACCGAGCCGAAACCGTACTCGGCCAACAGTTTGAGAAGGTCCTGGACCAGCCCTTCCGGCACGCTCGCTCCTGAGGTCACGCCGACAGTCGCGACATCATGGAACCATGTTTCGTCGACCTCACGAGCGAAGTCGACGCGATGCGCGTCCTTGGCCCCATGCTCCAGAGCAACTTCAACCAGGCGTACGGAGTTCGACGAATTGGCTGAGCCGACAACCAGAACCAGATCGGATTGCGGGGCGATCTTCTTCACGGCCACCTGTCGGTTCGACGTGGCATAGCAGATGTCGTCGCTCGGCGGGGCCTGCAGGTGGGGGAACCGTTCACGCAGGATATCGACAGTCGCCATCGTTTCGTCGACACTCAACGTCGTCTGTGACAGCCAGACTAGTTTCTCGGTGTCTGCGATCTCGACGGTCTTGGCTTCTTCAGGATTCTGGATCAGAGTGATGTCATCGGGAGCCTCCCCCATCGTACCCTCGACCTCTTCGTGACCGGCGTGGCCGACAAGCAGAATGTGGTAGCCATCGCGGGCGAAGCGCACGGCCTCGCGGTGGACCTTCGTCACCAGTGGACAGGTCGCGTCAATCGTGGACAGTTCACGTGCGGCTGCCTCGGCGTGCACCGCAGGAGAGACACCGTGTGCTGAGAATACGAGGCGCGCACCTTCCGGAACCTCATCGGTTTCGTTGACGAAGACGGCGCCGCGTTCGGAGAGAGTGTCGACCACATGGCGGTTGTGCACAATCTCCTTTCGCACGTACACGGGAGCACCATAGTGCTCGAGTGCGCGCTCGACGGCGATCACGGCACGGTCAACGCCGGCGCAGTATCCGCGTGGGGCGGCCAGAAGCACCTTCTGGCCAGCACCTTCAGGCGTCCGGATGTCCTCCGGAGCAAGACGCTTGCGCGGAATGATGGGCATGGGTACAGATATGGCAGTCACAAGCTCAGTTTAGGCCGGGGACCTGAACAACGGCTACAAAGGTGAAGCAATCCACATCACACACCTACCAGCCGGATCACGACCCCAACCGCGCGAGTTCCTGCGCGGCGATGATTCGTCATGTCACCACCGTTCGTTAGGGTGGTGGATTGGAAGGGGAGACAACATGGCGCAACGAATTTCCGGCACCCCCGGGACCCTCGGCGAAACGGTCGACGCTCAGGAGCTGGCGGCGACAGCAGGCGAGACGACGGCAGAGAACCCATGGCCCCTGAGTCTGCTCTCGAGCAAGATGAAGTCCTATATTGATCGCATGTCGAGCGTGTGGATCGAGGGACAGGTTGTCGAGCTCAATCACCGCGGCAAGGCCAGCTATCTGACTCTGCGCGACACCGATGTCGAAATGTCGCTGCCGGTCCAGATCTGGAAGAACGTACTCGACCGCACTGGGGCTCCGCTGTCTGAGGGCAGCCATGTCGTCGCCAACCTCAAAGCAGACTTCTGGACCAAGACCGGTCGCCTGACCATGCGGGCCAATGACATCCGGGCCGTCGGCCTCGGCGAGCTCCTGGCCAGGCTCGAGCGACTGAAGAAGCAACTCGGCGCAGAGGGCCTGTTCGACCCGAATCGGAAGAAGCGTCTGCCGTTCCTACCCAATCGGATCGGCCTCATCACCGGCAGAGACTCCGATGCGCAGAAGGACGTCGTTCGCAACGTCACCCTGCGCTGGCCGGCCGCCGAATTCGAAATCCGCAACTGCGCTGTCCAGGGACCCGACGCCGTTCCCGGTGTGATGAAGAACCTCGCCGAACTCGATGCCGACCCGCAGATCGACATCATCGTCATCGCTCGCGGGGGCGGCAGCATGGAGGACCTGTTGCCATTCTCCAATGAGGCACTCGTTCGCGCCGTGTCTGAGGCGAACACTCCCGTTGTGTCGGCAATCGGCCACGAAGCCGACCGTCCGATCCTCGATGAGGTCGCAGATATGCGAGCATCGACGCCCACCGATGCGGCCAAACGCATCGTTCCCGATGTGGCCGAGGAAGCGATGAATCTGCTGCGTGCTCGGGCTGAACTCGATGCCGCCGTCAACCGGATCATCGACCGGGAGCAGGAGATGCTCACCGCAGTCCGATCACGCCCTGTCCTTGCCGAGCCTCAGACCATGGTGGCCGCGCACGAAGAGCAGCTGCGGCTGGTGCGTCGACGCAGCCTCCAAGCGACCACGACACGCATCGTGCAGGCACAGACGGAGATCAGCCATCTTCGTTCACAGGCACGGTCGCTCTCACCACTGCGGACTCTCGAACGCGGGTACGCCGTCGTCCAAAACGACGAGGGTCAGGCCATCCGAGACTCGGCCGAGGTGGACACCGGCGCCGGTGTCCACGTCCGTGTCGCTCGCGGACGCTTCGACGCCGAGGTGACAGCTGTGCAGGAAAACACCGAAGACAACCACGCCTCAAAGCAATAGCAGCACCTGGCCCAACCACACCGCAACACTCACAACTCACCCGATCAAGCCACGGAGGACGTAATCATGACAGAACCAACAACCGGGCAGAACCAGGCCGACATCAATTCCCTCAGCTACGAACAGGCTCGTGAAGAATTGGTCGGAATCGTCAAACGACTCGAGGCTGGAAATCTTCCCTTGGAGGACTCGCTGAGTCTGTGGGAGCGTGGCGAGGCTCTGGCCGATCGTTGCCAGGGGTGGCTTGATGGTGCTCGTGAACGTCTCGACAAAGCGCGTGAGGAATCTTCAGACGAGGAAGGCTGAGCCTCACTTGAGCTGTTTGGAAACCTGTTTGGCGAAGAAGTCGATGGAATCGGGAGTCGCGATTGCGGTGATGACGACGAAGTTGTCGCCCTTTCCGGTCACCCAGTATTCCTTGGCGTCTGCGGTCCTATAGATCTGGTAATCCAAGCCGCCGGCGGTCACTGTCTCAGCTGCAACTGCATCGCCGACTTTGCTTTTGGCCCATTTCTCCGTGGCTTTGGCTTGCTCGATGCTCACCCATTGCCGCTCGGTACCGACGAAGGACATGTACCAGGATGTGCGGTCCGAATCGCCCACACGATCAAGGCTCGCCTCGTTCGATGTCCATCCGCTCGGAATTTTCGGCACGATGAGGTCGAACTCGGCGCTGTCCTCCGACTGCTCGGCAATCGTCTGGTAGTCGACCACACGCTGCGGGTCGACCTCTGGTTGCGGTGCGATCAGCAGCACCACGGCAACGACTGCGAGGCAGGCCAGGATCGCAATGATCATGTTGACCCAGTTCGAGTTCTTCCGTAGGAAGCGCATCTCTTCCCTGGACCCCGGGAGCATCACTCCGGACTCGTCAGCCATTGGCACTCCCTCGGACCCGGCATCCGCGTGTGTCACGGGCGCCTGCGATCCCACAGCGTAGGTATTGGATTGGGCATTCACATCGCCATTGTCCTCGGGGTTGGTCCCCAGGGCCAATCCTGGACGGGCATTCATGACAGAGACCACAACGACGGCGCGAAATCGTACCGATGTCGGCACCGAACGTGCGGGGTGGCACAATTGGACTTATGAGTGACTCCAATGAACCTGCTGCCGTGAAATCTCATCATGACCGAGGCCGAGTGGATGCCGAGGCTCCTCCCGTCACCGTGACGGATACCTGGTCCCAGAAAGCACAGGTCGGAGCCGACGCTCCCGACCGCAACCTCGCTCTCGAACTCGTCAGAGTCACCGAAGCCGCTGCCATCGCAGCTGCCCCTTGGGTGGGCCGCGGCGATAAGAACGCCGCCGATGGTGCCGCTGTTGCCGCTATGCGCAACGTCATCTCAACCGTGCGCATGGCCGGACGCGTCGTCATCGGCGAAGGTGAGAAGGACGAAGCACCGATGCTCTTCAACGGCGAACAGGTCGGCGACGGCGAAGGCGCTCACTGCGATGTGGCTGTCGACCCGATCGACGGCACGCGTCTGACCGCCCTGGGCATGCCCAACGCGATTTCGGTCATGGCCGTCACCGAAGATGGCGCCATGTACGATCCTTCAGCTGTCTTCTACATGGAGAAGCTCGTCACAGGTCCCGCTGCCGCCGACGCGGTCGACCTGCGCCTACCGGTAGCAGAGAACATCCGTCGCGTCGCCAAGGGCAAAGGAACGAACGATCCTGCCTCGGTGACCGTGATGATCCTCGATCGTCCGCGCCACCAGAAGATGATCGATGAGATCCGTGCGGCTGGAGCACGCATCCAGCTCATCACCGACGGCGATGTCGCCGGCGCTATTGCCGCCTGCCGCCCGGGAACCGGTGTCGACATGCTGATGGGCATCGGCGGCACCCCTGAAGGCATCATCACCGCATGCGCGATCAAGGCACTGGGCGGAGTCATCCAGGGTCGCCTTTGGCCACAGGACGATTCGGAGCGTGAGGCCGCGGCCGCAGCCGGGCTCGACGTCGACCAGGTACTCAACACCGATGATCTCGTCACCGGTGACAACAGCTACTTCGTCGCCACCGGCATCACCAACGGTGATCTGCTAGACGGTGTGAAGTTCGACGGCGGACATGTCACCACCCACTCTCTGGTCATGCGCTCCAAATCGGGCACCGTGCGTTCGGTCTTCGCCGAGCATCAGGCTGCGAAGACCCATTCCTATGTCGAAGCTGCCGAAGAGGCTGCTCGACGCGGACTCATCTGAGCATTCGCTTCTGATCTCCATCGTCCGTCACCATCCATCACTGTCGACACCGGACCCCACCGACTCGACCCTCTGATCTCACCCACCGGAAGTAGGTTCTTGACCGATGCCGAACGAAGCATGGAAACGTCTGCTCGAAGGAAATCATCGCTTCGTCGACGACGTCCCGAAACATCCCAATCAGGACACCGCACGACGTGAGGCACTGTCGAACAATCAGATGCCCTTCGTCACGCTCTTCGGCTGCTCGGACTCGCGAGTTGCCGCTGAGATGATCTTCGATGTCGGTCTCGGCGACATGTTCGTCGTGCGCAACGCCGGACAGGTCGTCGATCCAGTGACGCTCGGCTCTCTTGAGTACGGGGTCGAAATCCTCGGCACTCCCCTGCTCGTCGTGCTCGGCCACGACAGCTGCGGTGCGGTCACAGCTGCGTATGACTCCTACGATTCCGGAGAGACTCCCCCAGGGTTCATCTCCGATGTCGTGGCACGGATCCTGCCGACTGTGGCCAGGGCCCGTAAGAACAACCGCAAGACTGTCAATGAGACGGTCACGCAGAACACCATGGACACGGTGGAGAAGATCATGCAGCTCTCTGCAATCATCTCCCGGGCAGTCGACGAAGGTCGCCTCATCATCGTCGGCCTGACCTATCAGCTGCACGACGGTCGCACCACGGTCGTCGCACAGCACGGAGGCGACGAGGACGCGACTTCGACCTTCGCGTCCTGATCCTGGCTGCACCCGCGGCCTCAGCAGACACAATGACCAACAGCCCAGACATCATGTCGGAAAGGACAACTATGAGCGAAGAATTTCGCATCGAGCACGACACCATGGGAGAAGTGAAGGTTCCCAAAGATGCCCTGTACAGCGCACAGACACAGCGCGCCGTGCAGAACTTCCCGATCTCGGGCAAGACCCTGGAGTCGGCTCATATCGCCGCTTTGGCCCAGGTGAAGAAGGCGGCTGCGAAGGCCAACCTCGAACTCGGAGTCCTTGACGCTGACAGGGCCGGAGCCATCCAGAAGGCCGCCGAGGCGGTCATCGCCGGCGAATACGACGCCCACTTCCCCATCGACGTGTTCCAGACCGGTTCGGGAACATCTTCGAACATGAACACCAACGAGGTCCTGGCCTCCCTGGCGACGAAGGCCCTCGAATCCCAGGGCATCGACGTTCACCCCAATGATCACGTCAATGCTTCCCAGTCCTCGAACGACGTGTTCCCCACCTCGGTACACGTCGCCGTAACCCAGGCCTTGGTCAACTCGCTGATTCCAGCGATGGAGACGCTCGCTGTCTCGCTGGAGAAGAAGGCGAAGGAATTCGCTTCGATCGTCAAATCGGGCCGCACCCACCTCATGGATGCCACCCCAGTGACGCTGGGACAGGAATTCGGCGGCTATGCTGCCCAGGTTCGATACGGCATCGAGCGCATCGAGGCTTCGCTGCCTCGCGTCGCTGAGGTTCCGCAGGGCGGCACCGCAGTGGGCACCGGAATCAACACACCGGACGGTTTCTCCGCTCGAGTCGTCGAGATCCTCGCTGAGGAGACCGGTCTTCCGATCACGGAGGCACGCAACCACTTCGAGGCTCAGGCCAACCGCGACGGACTCATTGAGGCTTCGGGCCAGCTGCGCACCATCGCCTACGGCTACATGAAGATCTGCAACGATCTGCGGTGGATGGGATCGGGCCCGAACACCGGCCTCGGCGAAATCGCCATTCCTGACCTGCAGCCGGGTTCCTCGATCATGCCCGGCAAGGTCAACCCGGTCATCTGCGAAGCCACCATTCAGGTCGCCGCGCAGGTCATCGGCAACGACACCACCGTGGCACTGTCCTCGACCAACGGAGCCTTCGAACTCAACGTCGGCATCCCTGTGATGGCGTCGAATCTGCTCGAATCCATCCGTCTGCTCGCGAACTCTTCGACTGTGATGGCCGAGAAGATGATCGACGGACTCCAGGCCAACGAGGAGCGTGCCCGCTTCCTCGCCGAGGCAAGCCCCTCCATCGTGACTCCTCTTAACAAGGTCATCGGCTACGAATCGGCGGCGAAGATCGCCAAGCACGCTGTGGCGAACAAGATGACCGTGAAGGAAGCCACCATCGACCTCGGCTTCGTCTCCAACGGCTCCATCACCGAGGCCGACCTCGACAAGGCACTCGATGTCACCACGATGATCGGAAACTACAAGTAAATCACACGGCTTCACCTCAGCTACACGGCCAAGGGACCCGGCGGCGGAACATCACGTTCGGCCACCGGGCCCCTTCGCGTTCACCGCGTGCTAGGAGCGGAAGGGATCGAACTCTTCGAGCACATCGGTGACCAGAGCCGCGATCTCGGAGCGTTCCGATCTCGTCAGCGTCACATGGGCGAAGAGATCGTGGCCCTTGAGCTTCTCGATCACCGCCGCCACACCGTCATGTCGGCCCACCCGCAGATTGTCCCGCTGAGCGACGTCGTGGGTGAGCACCACCTTCGAGTTCATGCCGATGCGTGAGAGCACGGTCAACAGCACGTTGCGCTCCAACGATTGGGCCTCGTCGACGATGACGAACGCATCATGCAAGGATCGGCCCCGAATGTGGGTCAGAGGCAGAACCTCGAGCAGGTCGCGGTTCATCACCTCTTCGATCACGTTCTTGCTCACCAGCGCACCAAGCGTGTCAAAGACCGCCTCGGCCCACGGGTTCATCTTCTCGCCCTCACTGCCGGGTAAGAAACCGAGGCTCTGGCCGCCGACGGCATAGATCGGGCGGAAGACCATGATCTTCGAATGCTTGCCCTCTTCGAGTACCTTCTGCAGTCCCGCCATGAGTGCGAGTGCGGACTTCCCCGTTCCGGCTCGACCTCCCAAGGACACGATTCCCAGTGCATCGTCGAGGAGCATGTCGATGGCCACTCGCTGCTCGGCGGACCGTCCATGGACTCCGAAGATGTCACGGTCACCGCGCACCAACGACACCCGGTTGCCTGGTCGCACCCGGCCGAGTGCGGAACCACGAGGTGAGGTGATGACCACGCCGGTGTTGACGACCTCATCTGTGACCGCCTCGGTGGTTGCCCACCCCTGCTCATAGAACTGCGACATCTCGTCTTCGTCCAGAGACAGCTCGCTCATCCCCGTGAACCCGGAGTCGGTGGCCAGTTCCGCCAGATATTCTTCGGCCTGCAGCCCGAGCGCCGAGGCCTTCACACGCATCGGCACGTCTTTCGTGACCACGATGACGTCCTGGCCTTCAGCTGCCAGGTTCCGGGCGACGGAGAGGATGCGAGTGTCATTCTCCGACCGGTCGAAGCCGATCGGCATCGTCGAGGCGTCGACGTGATTGAGCTCAACACGCAATGTGCCGCCGGCATCACCGACCGGGATCGGCTCATCGAGTCGGTCGAATTCGGACCGGAAGTCATCGAGGATGTGCAGTGCTTTGCGAGCGGTGAAACCAAGTTCCGGATGATTGCGTTTGGCTTCCAACTCGGAGACGACGACCAGCGGAATGACGAGATGGTGTTCTGCGAATCTCAACAGGGCACCCGGATCGGAAAGCAGCACCGAGGTGTCGAGAACGTAAGTGTGGACGTGTGCGGTCATGAGGACCCCTGTGGCGTGAGTACCGCCGAGATCCGAGTCCTGACATCCCCCGATCTCGGGTTGGTGTCGACCAACTACTGCCAACCTAACCCCGATTCGGGGCTAGGCAGGCAACGGCACGCGTGTTCGGGAAAGTCGTGGTCGTGAACTTCGCATGAACCGGCGACGGCCCGAAGCCTATTTTCCGAAGCGGCGTTGGCGCAGTCCGTAGTCACGGACGGCGCGCAGGAAGTCGGTGCGGCGGAAATCGGGCCAGTACGCTTCGCAGAAATAGAACTCCGAGTAGGCGCTCTGCCACATCAGGAACCCGGACAGGCGCTGCTCGCCGGAGGAGCGGATGATGAGATCGGGGTCTGGCTGCCCCTTGGTGTAGAGGTGTTCGCTGATCTGCTGTGGGGACAGTTCGGAGATGATCGTCTCCAGGTCAGTGCCCTCGTCCGTGCGCAGGCGCAGCAGGGACTTCACCGCGTTGACGATCTCCTGCCGTCCGCCGTAGCCGACAGCGACGTTCACGCGCATCTGGCAGTCCCCCGCCGAAGTGGCCGCTTCCAAACGGGCCCGCAGGCCCGGTGGCAGGATCTCCAGGTCCCCGACCAACTGCACCCTCACGCCGTTCAGGGCTGCGATCTTCTCGACCAGGTCGGAGATGATCTCGATGAGAACTTCGACTTCCTCGGCGGATCTGGCGAGGTTCTCCTTGGACAGGACGTAGAGCGTGACGATATCGACGTCGATCTCATCGCACCAGCCGAGGAACTCGACGATCTTCTCGGCTCCAGCACGGTGACCGTCAGCGGTGGTGGCACCGAATTCCTTCGCCCAACGGCGGTTGCCGTCGGTGATGACACCGACATGCCTCGGTACAGGTACAGATTTGTCCAGCTCGCGCAGGAGCCGCCGCTCGTAGAGACGGTAGAGCAGGCTCACCGGTCGCGCCACACTGTCCTCTTTCACACTCGAATTGCGGTCGGTTCGACCACCTTACACAGTACTATCCCGAACGGCTTCGCGTTCTCAGCGGTTACCTGTGGGTACCGTTGAACGATCCCACAGCTGAGGTCGATATCCTGGAGTCATGAATGATCCAGTCACTGAACCATCCTCGGCCGGCTCCGAAGGTCAGAGGTCAGTCGACTCCACACCCTCGGAGGAGTCGCGCTCAGGCTACCCTGTGCACATAGCCCGCAGACGCTCCGCCCTGCGACGTGAGTTGGACAAACTGGCTGGTCAGGTCAAACCCAAACTGCGCGGCTGGTTCCACGCAGGAGCGTTTCCCCTGGCGATGTTCGGCGGCTTGGCTCTGGTCATCATCTCCCCAACCATCGAGTCTCGGATCGCGGCTTCCATCTTCGCCATCACCGGGATGCTGCTCTTCGGGACCTCTGCCGTCTACCACCGGGGACGATGGCGGACTCGAGCCCGGCTGATCCTCCGTCGACTCGACCACGCGAACATCTTCCTCATCACCGCCGGCACCTACACGCCTCTGGCGGTGCTGATGCTGCGGACTGACCAGACTATCCTGCTGCTGTCCGTCCTCTGGGGCGCAGCGATCCTGGGAGTTGCCTTCCGGACCATCTTCACAACCGCGCCGAGGTGGCTCTTCGTACCCATCTATGTGGGCTTCGGTGTCGCCGGAGTCGGCTACATTCCACAGATGTGGGTGACCAACCCTGCGGTGGGCATCCTCGTCGTAGCGGGTGGCGTCTGCTATATCGTCGGTGCCGTGATCTATGGGATCAAGAAGCCCAACCCCTCACCGAAGTGGCTGGGCTTCCACGAGATCTTCCACATTCTCACGATCGCCGGCTACGGCTGCCATCTCGCGGCGCTTCTCGTCGCAGCGGTGGCAGCTTACTGAGCGTCTGCCGGTCAGTCCTGCGACCGGGCAGGATCACTCTGCTCTGAGTCACTCGACTCAGGGTCGCTCGGCTCAAGGTCGTTCTGCTCTGATTTCCGGTCCTCGTCCTCGACCGCCGTCTCATCTTCTGCAGCCGGTGCAGACTCTCCGGAGAGCTTTGACTGGTTGGGCACAGCATGCTTGCGCATCGGGATCGGATACGCGTCATCGGCATGGGCTCGTGCGCGCACTCGCCGCACTCGTTTGAGCGCATCACGAATGAGGAAGATCACGACGATGACGATCACCAACGTCGACACGAAGCCGATCGTGCCGGGGGTGACCAGATCGGGGTCCGGGCCGCTGCTGGGGGTCGCGCCCTGCGTTGCTGCCAGAATCATGCGCTCTCACCTGTCGCTTCGTCATAATCGTCTTCGTACTGATCTGGCGATGCAGGCAGCATGCCCTCTGCCGGTACCTTGCGGCCATCATCCATGGTCACCGAGGCGAAGAGATCGGTCTCTTGAAAATCAACGCCGGGGGTCAGAGGCGTCCGACCGGTATTGTCGATGGCCAGTTCGAACTCTTCAGTCGGCCAATACGTCCGCGCGGCTTTGCGTGAGGCGGAGAAGAACCCGCCCTCAGGGTCGATCTGTGTGGCGTGGGACAGCAGAGCCCGGTCACGGGATGGGAAGAACTCTGCACAGTCGATCGTCGTGCTCAACCAGTTGACCCGCTGGGCATCGCGCTTCTTGAAGTCCTCGATGTGGTCGGCGAAAGGAGACTCGAGACCCGCCTCGGTCATCTTCTCGTGGATGGTGACCCACTTCTTCGCGGACAGATCCTGGTTGTAGTAGACCTTCTCAACCTGCCAGGGCTCGCCGAGTTCCGGGTTCTTCTCAGGGTCTGCTGCGGCCGCTACTGCCGCCATCGTCACGGCATGGTTCTTGATGTGATCCGGGTGAGGGTATCCGCCCAGTTCGTCGTAGGTCGTCACAACCTGTGGGCGGAAGCTGCGGATGATGTGCACCAGCGGCAGCATGGCCACTTCGTCGGGAACACGATAGAAGCATCCGGGAGGTGTCTGATTGTCGAAATCACCATCGGGCAGACCCGAGTCGACGTGTCCGACCCATACATGTTCGGCCCCCAGAGCCGCTGCGGCCGTGGCCATCTCTTCGCGACGAAGGCCGGCAATGTCGCGGCTGGCCTTCGGGCTCTGCAACAAGGCGGGATTGAGGATGTCTCCGGCTTCACCACCGGTCATGCTGGCGATGAGGACCCTGGCTCCGAGCGAGGCGTACTTCGCGCTCGTCGCCGCGCCCTTCGAGGATTCGTCGTCAGGATGAGCATGAACCGTCAGCAGACGCAGTCCATGGTAAGGAAGCGAAGTCATGTTTGGTGTGTCCCTTTCGATTCAGCCTGGTGACGTTCCGCTTCCTGCGCAATGGCTGAAATGATCGCAGGAGACGGATCGACTACTCTAGGTTAGTGCGCAATGTTCGTAGATGAGGAATTCAATGACTGAGGTAACAGTGGAAAAACCACTGCATGATGATCGATACGGCCGTGTCCGCGAGCCCAAACGGCATCTCGGAAAAACTGCCAAGATCATCGCCGTCGTCATCGTCTTTGCCCTGATCATCGCGATTGCGTTTGTGGCCTTTCGTCCACAGACCAACCCCACGACTCCCAAGACATTGAACTATTCAGTTGTCGACTCTTCTTCAACACAGGTCACAGTGGCAATATTTCCTGATCAGGATCGGGATGTGCACTGTATCGTGCAGGCCACGAACGAGTACGAGGCCATTGTCGGCTTCACCGAGATCATTCTCCCCGCAGATCCCGCCGCCGATCCGAATTCGCCCCGGCAGATGGACATCGATCTGGCCACGACGCAGCTCGCTTCCTCTGGCCACGCCGACTCCTGCTGGTTCGAATAACGGAGTCCGGACTCCGCACCTCCGGCCCGGCCGCACCGTCCACAACAGGTGTAGGTGCGCGTGACGGAGATCATCGTTTTCGCGTGCAGATGCGTTAGACTGTAGTTTCATTCAACATCCGGGCGTACCCAACGCCCGGTTTTTCGTTGCCTGACGCGCCTGACAGCGCACCGAACCGAAGAAGGAGAACCCATGACCGAGGATGTCACCCAGGAAGAAACATGGTTGACTCAGGAAGCCTTCGACCGCCTGTCGCAGGAACTTGAACACCTCTCCGGACCGGGACGTGCAGAGATTGCTGAGAAGATCGAAGCCGCCCGCGACGAGGGTGACTTGAAGGAGAACGGCGGCTACCACGCGGCGCGCGAGGAGCAGGGCAAACAAGAGGCACGCATTCGCCAGCTCGAGGTGCTCCTGCAGTCTGCGAAGGTCGGATCCAGCAGCAGCGATGGGAAGACCGTGTCCCCCGGTTCCGTCGTCACCGCGAAGGTGGCCGGAAACGACATGCGGTTCCTGCTGGGCAGCCGTGAGATCGCCGGCGATTCGGATATCGACGTGTTTTCGGAGAAGTCCCCACTGGGCGCCGCTGTACTCGGTATCACCGTCGGCGGAAAGACCAGTTACGAAGCGCCTAACGGCAAGGAGATCAAGGTCGAGGTCAAGAGCATCGAACCTTTCTCCGGCTGATCGAAACTCCCCATTCGGGGACAGCCATAAAGCAACATAGAGCAGTGGGCGGGTGATGATCACCCGCCCACTTCTCTATTCATCGTGCGGCTCAAGCCGCACAGTCCCGATCACTCGGTCTCGTCATTGCCTTTCGGCGATTCACCCTCAGATGTCTCCACCGCAGCCTCGCGGACGGCGGTGTCGAGTTTGTTCTTCGCCCGCTCCAGCACGACCGTCGCCTCGTCGTCTTCACCGTCGGAGGGATTGTTCGGATTCTTGGCTCGGACGATGTAGGTCACGACTGTGTTGAGGACGGCGACCATGGGAACAGCGAACAGTGCTCCGACGATGCCGAACAGGAAACCACCGCCGGTCACCGCGAGGATGACTGCCAAGGGGTGAACGGACACGGCCTTGCCCATGAGGAACGGCTGCAGAACCTGGCTCTCGATCTGCTGCACTGCGATGACCACGGCCAGCATGATGACGGCACTGACCGGCCCGCTTGAGACCAGAGCGACAAGCACCGCCACAACACCGGAGGCAATCGCACCGACGACTGGGACGAACGAAGCCAGGAACACCAGCACTGTCATCGGAATGACCAGCGGAATTCCGAGGAACGCCGCACCGATGCCGATGCCGATGGCGTCGACGCCGGCCACGAGGACCTGCACACGCACGTACTGGACGAGGGTGGTCCAGCCACGCTCCGAAGCTCCGGTGGCAATGGGCTGAGCCGGCAGAGGCAGCAGGCGCATCGCCCAGCGGAAGATCTTCTCTCCGTCGTAGAGGAAGAAGAAGGTGGCGAACAGGCACACGGCGGCACCTGTGAGGAAGGTGCCGACCGACGACGTCGCCTGCAGGGCGCCGCCGAGCAGCTGGGAACTGTTGTTCTGGAAGAAGTTCGTGGCCGCATCGAGTGAATCGTTGATATAACGGGTGATCGTCGACGCGTCCAGACCGAATGGTCTGGTGGACAGCCAGTCGCTGATTCCGGCGAACCCGGTGATGACCTGGTCGACGAGGTCTGGCATTCCGGAGTAGATCTGCTGGCCGACCAAGGTGAAGAGCCCCGAGACGACGATGATGAAACCGAGGAACGCGATGAGAGCGGCGGCGACTCGAGGCAGCCCCTTCTTCACCATCCAGGTGGTGAACGGCGCCAAGAGGGCCGTGAGCAGGAGGGCGATGAGGACCGGCAGAACGACGCTCGAGATCTTCGCCAACAGCCAGAACGCAACGCCGATGGCAACGAGCACGACAAGCGACCGCCACGACCATGCGGCTGCGAGCTTGAGGCCCGGTGCCACATAGGGAACAGCTTCGGCTTCGATACGGCTGTGCGCGATCTCCTCGGCGCTGACGTCCTGCACACGAGAGGCGGGTTCAGAAGGTGTGGATCGGCCATCGTTTCGGCCTTTGCGGAACGCGTCCCATGCCCCACGGAACCGGTTCGGGGATTGCTTCTTCTCATTGTCAGACATAACTCAACAATAGTTGTTGACAGGCTCTGGGAAGTGCAATGATGACGGTTAAAGGAGGGAAATTCGTGGGAAAACGCATGTTGTACACCTTGGCCACCATGACGGGGACCGCTGTAGGTGTCGGCGCGTCGGCCGTTGGTCTCCTCCGCCACCAGGCTGGCGCACTCCGCAAGGCGTTCGACGACGACGCACAGCGCACGTATTCCACCGTCGCCGAGGCTGTCGCTCCACCACGCAATTACGATGATGAGGATTCCGCTGCGCTGGCGATCATCGGCGATTCCTGGCTCTGCGGAATTGACGTCGACGACCCCCTGACGGCTCCCCCGAATCTCATCGCTCGCGGCCTTGGCCGCATCCTCGGCACCACCGTTCGGGTCCAGTCCACTGCGCTCCCCTCAGCCCTGTCCGAAGATCTGCCACGCCAAGTCGATGAGATCCTGCGCTCCGCCTGGCTCTCGCGTCAGCTCTCCGATTCCTGGACCGAGCAGCGTCGATTCGCGATCATCTCCATCGGCACAGGCGACATCATCCACCCGATTCACGGCACCATCGGCATCCCCGTCCTCACCCAAGCAATCAATCGACTCCAGCGCGAGGGCAGGTACACGGTGTTCGTCTTGGTCTGCCCCAACCTCGGCGGCCTTCCCGGGCTGCGTGACCCGCTCAAGACTTCGCTGCGCCGAACCTCGCGCGTGCTCGCCGGTTCGCAGTGGCTGGCCGCACTAGCCGCTCGCGCCACTCCGCTGCGGGCCACAGGTTCTCTGAGTGGGACCACACGCAAATCGCTGCTCAATGAGTCCGGGCGTTTTCCCAGCACCCTGGGCTATGCCCAGTTGTCCTCGACCGTCCTAGCCGCGATTGCCGATCGGATCGAGGCTCCCATCGAAGTCGACCGCAGCCTCGATATCCCGGAAAAGGGCGAGGCCGCGCGCAGGCCCGCTCCTCAACCACAGGCAGAGGCACAGACAGAAACAGAGACACAGCCCCAGCCGGAACCTGAGCAAGGCGTCGATCCTGTGCTCGAGACCGAGGCCTTCTCATGATCCCCGTCGTCCTCGCCTCACAGTCCCCGGCCCGTCGGCAGGTTCTCACCGCATCGGGAATCGACCCGATCATCATCGTCTCCGAGGTCGACGAGCCCGCAATCGAGGCCACCTTCGAAGGCAGCATTGCCGATCTCACCACTGCACTGTCCCAGGCGAAGGCCCGTGCCGTCATCGACCGTGTGCTCGCCTCTCCCCCTGCACAGCTGGATTCAGCGGACACCGCGGTGATCATCGCCGGGGACTCGCTGCTCGAATATGAAGGACAGGCGATCGGGAAACCCGGGACGGCCGAGCGCACACGCCAGGTGTGGGCAGACATTGCAGGAGAGTGGACCGCTCTGCACTCGGGGCACACGCTGGCCGTACTCAAACGCGCGGACGCAGCGACAGCGAACTTCGAACTCGTCGACATCCGGTCGCAGCGATCGACAACCTCGGTGCTCATCGGCGAACCCACACCCGATGAGCTCGAGGCCTACATCGCGACCGAGGAGCCCTTCCACGTGGCCGGTGCACTGACCATCGACGGGTACGGCGGTGCATTCGTGCAACGGCTTGCAGGTGACCATCTCACAGTCCTCGGTCTCAGTCTTCCCGTGGTCCGTGAATTGGTCCGCGACGCGGGCCTGTTCTGGCCTGATCTGTGGTCCCTACGCGAGTAGAATCGCTGACAGCGGTCGAACACGCCCGAAGCCATTGAAGTTTTCGGCCTATGTTTTTATCTCTGACCTACAAACGCTTGGTGCCGATCTCTAAATTGTTCTGTGATCATACAAAGGAGCGCCATGACCACAGTTCTCCCCGAACAGTCGCCTGCACCGTTGCACACTCGCGTCCCCACAGCTGCTGTGCGTCGCGTCCTCATCGCCAACCGCGGTGAGATTGCACTGCGCATCATCCGGGCGGCACACGACCTCGGTGTCAAAGCCATCGCCGTCTACACCCGCGCGGACTCGGACGCCGATTTCGTGCACCTGGCCGACGATGCCTGGCTCCTCGACGGATCCGGCCCCGGGGAGACTTACCTCGACATCGACAAGATCCTCGCCCTGGCCAAGCGCTCAGGCGCCGATGCGATCCACCCCGGCTACGGCTATCTGGCGGAGAATGCAATGTTCGCCCAGGCCGTGATCGATGCCGGCCTGACCTGGATCGGTCCTCCCCCGTCGGCGATCGAGCTCCTGGGTGACAAGTCCGGAGCTCGCGAAGTCGCCGAGGCGGTTTCCGCTCCGGTAGCTCCCGGCTCCGACGGTGCCGTCGCGGATCTCGCAGAGGCCGCCGAGGTGGCCCAGCGGATCGGCTATCCCGTCGTCATCAAGGCCGTGCACGGCGGCGGCGGGCGCGGCTTTCGCGCCTGTGCCGCAGCCGAGGATCTCGAGACCGCCTACACCGCGGCCACCCGTGAAGCGCTCAGCGCCTTCGGACGCGGCGAATGTCTCATCGAGAAGCAGATCGTGCGCCCGCGCCATATCGAGACGCAGTGCCTTGCCGACGCCCATGGCAACGTGCATGTGCTGTCGACCCGCGACTGCACTCTGCAGCGCCGGAACCAGAAGATCGTCGAGGAAGCGCCAGCGCCGTTCCTCAACTCCGACCAGGAACGCCTCGTCACAGAAGCCTCCATCCGAGTCCTCGCCCATGTCGGCTATGTAGGCGCTGCCACATGCGAGTTCCTATTGGGTGCAGACGGCACCATTATCTTCATGGAGGCCAATGCGCGCATCCAGGTAGAGCACACCGTGACAGAAGAGGTCACAGGAGTCGACCTCGTCGGGTGGCAGCTGCGCATCGCCTCGGGAGAACACCTGCCGGAGGTATTCCCACAGGTCCGTGGTCACTCAATCCAGTTCCGGATCAACGCCGAAGACCCCACAACGTATTTCCCTGCCACAGGAACAGTGAAGAACCACCGGGCTCCAGCCGGGCCGGGCGTGCGCCTGGACTCCGGCATCGGCGAAGGCAGCGTCGTCGGCACGGACTTCGACCCGATGCTGGCCAAACTCATCATCACCGGAACCGACAGGAACCAGGCTCTGGCGCGGGCCCGACGCGCCTTGGACGAATACCGCATCGAGGGCGTATCGACTCTGCTGCCCCTCCACCGTGTTCTCGTCTCAGAGAAGGCCTTCGCTCAAGACTTCGAGGTCTGGACGAATTGGCTCGAAACCACGTTCGTGAATCCGCTCGCCGACCCGCAAACAGGAGAACAGATGAGCACAGCAACCGATAGTTTCAGTGTTGTGGTCGAGGTCGATGGCCGTCGGATGACCGTTTCGGTCCCCAAGGACGTCATCTCGGACCTCGGGCATGTCCCCAGCCCCACTGTGCCGCGCCGCAAGCGCAGCCTCAGCCGCAAGGGAGCTCAGCTGGCCGACGATTCGAACTCGCTCAACGCACCCATGCAGGGCACGATCGTGTCGGTGGCTGTCGCTGCCGGTGACACGGTCGAGGCCGGCGACACTCTGGCCGTGATCGAGGCGATGAAGATGGAGCAGCCGCTCAAGGCCGGTCATTCCGGAACCGTCTCCGAGGTGCTTGTCGACTCCGGTGTCGCAGTGAGGTCGGGCGAACCGATCATCCGCTTCGCCGCTTGAGAGCTTTTCCGGACAGCAGATCCCTGATCTGAGTCTCGATGTAGTCTGATTCGGCGTCATTTCCCAGACAGCCCAGTGCCTTCCTGAAGGCTCTCCCTGCCTGTTCGGGCATCCCCAATTCATTGAGTGTGAGGGCATGCGCAATATGGAAGGGGCGATAGTCTTCCAACCCTGGATGCGCGGCCAGTTCCTCGAGTGCGTTGAGTCCGGCCTCTGGCCCCTTTGCTTTCCCCATGGCCACGGCTCGGTTCAGCGACACAACAGGCCCAGGCTCCAGTCTTGAGAGAATGCCGTAGAGAACGAGTATCTGTTCCCAGTCGGTCTCCGAATAGGTGGCGGCTTCGGCGTGAAGCGCCGCGATCGTTGCCTGCACTGTGTAGGGGCCGGCTTCAGTCTCTCCTGCGGCCGTCAGCGCCAAGCTCAGCCCTTCGGCAATGAGCTGCGAATCCCACGATCTGCGATCTTGCTCTGCCAGGGAAACCGGCACACCGGCTGAGTCAGTTCGTGCCTGCGCTCGGGACGCCGTGAGCAACAGCAGTGAGAGCAGGCCTCTGGCCTCGGTCTCGTGCGGCACCAGGGTCACCAGCAGTCGTGCCAGTGCTATCGCTTCCTCCTGCAGATCGGTTCGACTGTGTGCGCTGCCGGTCGTTGGTGTGTACCCCTGAGTGAAGATGAGGTAGACGACGCGCAGCACACCGGGAAGGCGCTCGCGCAATTGTTCCGTGCTGGGTCTGCCGAAGGGAATGCCCGTCGTGGTGATACGCTTCTTGGCTCTGACGATCCGCTGCTGCATCGTCCTTGTATCCACGAGGAACGCTGCCGCAACCTCGACTGTGCTCAGACCCGCGAGGAAGCGCATGATCAGAGCAATCTTCTCCCGTTCCTTCAACGTCGAGTGTGAGCAGGTGAAGAACAGGCCAAGTCGTTCGTCGGGAATGTTCACAGAACTCAATTCGTCGCCGAGGCGGACTGCATGGTCCAGGTGATCACCACCGGTATCCTGGTGTTCGATTGGAACACTCGCAAGTCGGCGTGCCTTCACCGCGTCAGAGCGTATGATGTCGAGTGCTTGATTCTTCGCGACCGTGAGCAGCCATGCCCGCGGATTGTGCGGCACGCCCCGGCTGGCCCACGTTTCCAATGCGCGCACCATGGCCTCTTGGAGGACGTCCTCGGCTAGGTCGAGATCACGAAGCTGTGTTGCCAGAGCTGCAAGCAGTCGCCCACGATCCTCGGCATCGATGGTGCGAAGGATCTGGGCGACTGCCAGCTGCTCGGCTGTGCCTGCGGAGACCATCAGTAATCGGCAAGAGGCCGTATCTCGATGTGACCGAGCGTGGAGCCCGGACTCTTCTTAGCCCATGCGATCGCCTCGTCGATGTCGGCGACTTCGATAACGTAGCTTCCGCCGACGAATTCCCCGCCTTCGGCGAAAGGCCCCGACGTGACGATTGTTTCAGTGGCCCGGGTACTGACCCGCACACCGGTCTCGGGACCTTCGAGGGCAAATCCGCCGACGACGATGCCTGCGGCGTTGATCTCCTCGTCGAAGGCCATGAACTCACTGGGATCAGGTCCCTCATCAGCACCGCATTCGGCGTCGCCAGCATTTCCCATGAGCAGAAGTACGTACTTCATGTCTCTCTCCTTGCGTCAAATGTGCGCCAGCCTTGAGCTGAGCACGTCAGGCGAAGGTGCCTAACACCATACTGACGGGTGAAGGACCTCGATATCGACACTTCAGAGAAAGAATTCTCCTACAGATGGCGGTGCAGCTGCCGTGAAGCCTCGGTCAGGGATCCGCTCACCGACGGGTACACGGCAAACGATGCGGAGAGCTGATCGACTGTCAGGCGGTTCTCCACGGCCATGGTGATGGGCAGGATGAGCTCACTGGCACGGGGACCAACGACGACACCGCCCAGAATCGAACCCGAACCTCGGCGGGCGAAGAGCTTGACGAATCCGTCCTTGATGCCCAGCATCTTGGCGCGAGGGTTCGTGTCCAGTGGCAGCATCGCCGTATCGATGTCAGTCGAGTTCTCGCGATAGTCGGACTGGGTGAAGCCGACGGTCGCAATCTCAGGGGCTGTGAACACGTTTGATGCCACGTGACGAATCTTCAGTGGCTGCACGGCATCGCCGAGCGCATGGAACATCGCAATCCGACCCTGCATTGCCGCCACGGAGGCCAGGGGCAGCACTCCGGTGCAGTCACCGGCAGCGTAGACGCCTGCGCGGGAGGTGCGCGAAACTCCGTCGACCTTGATATGACCGGAGTCGCTGACCTTGATCTTCGCGGTCTTCAGCCCCAAATCATCGGTGTTGGGGATGGAACCGACCGCCATCAGACAGTGTGAGCCTTCGACTCGACGTCCATCGGACAGAACCACCTCGACTCCGTCTTCGGTCCGCGTGACCGAGTCGGCACGGGAGCGGGAGAGGACGTTCATGCCCTTATTGCGGAACACGAATTCCAACACGTCGGCTGCGTCCTCGTCCTGACCGGGCAGAACCTTCTCACGGGAGGAGACGAGAGTGACCTTCGTTCCCAGTGCACGGTAGGCAGATGCGAACTCCGCACCGGTGACACCGGAACCGACGACGATGAGGTGCTCGGGCAGCTCATCGAGGCCGTAGAGCTGAGTCCAGGTGAGAATTCGCTCTCCATCCGGCTTGGCGGAGTCGAGCTCACGAGGGTGGGAGCCCACAGACAGCAGGATCGTCGACGCTTCGAGCGTGTACTCCGTGCCGCCTTCTTCGACGACATCGACATGGTCGCGGTCGGCCAGTGTCGCGGTTCCTTGGATCACCTTCACACCGGCGCGGGTGAGACCTTCGTAGATGTCGTTGGCCTGAGCGTCGGCCAGGGACAGGATGCGCTTGTTGACTGCCTTGAGGTCGGCGATGACCGTATCGCCATCGTCGCCCTCACTGTCGTAGATGCGGATGCCCAGGCTGTCCGAGCGGCCGATCTCTTCCATCATCTCGGCCGTGGCGATGAGCGACTTGGACGGTACAACGTCTGTGAGGACGGCGGCCCCACCACAACGGTTGCGCTCGATGAGCATCACGTCCGCACCCAGTTGGGCGGCAACCAGTGCGGCTTCGTATCCGCCTGGGCCACCACCGATGATGACGACTCGATCTGCAGTGGATTCAAATTCAGTGTTCACAGAGCAATCCTCTCAAATAGCGGACGAGAGGGCGAATGGACGCTTCGGTTCCGACAACCACCGATGCGCTGGTTCGCAGGGGCCATCGAATGCATCTGAGACCGAAGCTTCTCAGACATCAAGGCGATGCAGAACCCGGAGTGTCTCAGAGTCCGTCGACGACTTCAGCTGTATCACGGTGGAGTGCGGACAGGCGCAGATAAGACTGCGCGTTCTGGCGCACCTTCTCAACACCGTCATCTGTCATCTCTCTGCGCACCTTCGCCGGGACTCCTGCCACGAGCGACCGGGGCGGAATATCGGTGCCTTCGAGGACGATCGCCCCTGCGGCAACGAGCGATTCGGAACCCACATGGGCATCGTTGAGGACGGTGGCGTGCATGCCGATGAGGACGTCATCGTCGACCACAGCCCCATGGACAAGAGCCTGATGTCCGATGGAGACTCGTGCACCGATCACCACGGGCTTGCCTTCATCCGTGTGCATGACCGTGTTGTCCTGCACGTTCGAGTCCTCGCCGATGGTGATCGGGGCGGCCTCTGCGCGGAGCACGCAGCCGTAGAAGACGCTGGCACCCTTCTTCACCCTCACATCGCCGACCAGCGTGGCACCGGCGGCGATGAACGCACCCGGGTCGACCTGTGGGGTGTGCCCACCGACCGAGATGATGCGGGCATGGGTCAGATTGTCTGTTGTCATGAGTCCTCCATTGGTTCACGGTTGCTTCACAGTGCGATTCGATTCTCGGTGTCGACTGACACCGCGGCAACTTCGGACCGCCGCCGAGGTGACCAGTCGTTTCATCGCCAGTCTAGCCGTGAAATTGCACGACTTCAGAGAAGCGGTGGCATCATGATGCCGCCGTTCCCTAGTGCTGCAAGGGGACGCATAGTGGACGAATTTGCGTCAAGGCCCCCATAGCAGGACAATGAGAAAAATATTTGTCAGAAATTTCACACTGCATTACCCTTGTGTGCCCAAAACGGTTATGTGAACCTTGGGTAAGAGAGTTGCGCGCCTGGAATTGGGTGTCGTACACCGCGTTCACTTAATTCGTCGAAAGGTCACCATGGATTGGCGACATCGTGCAGCATGCCTCAACGAGGATCCGGAACTGTTCTTCCCGATCGGAAACACCGGCCCCGCCCTGCTTCAGATCGAAGAGGCCAAGACTGTATGCCGCCGCTGTGAAGTAGTCGAGACCTGCCTGCAGTGGGCTCTGGAATCCGGACAGGATGCTGGAGTCTGGGGCGGACTCAGCGAGGATGAGCGCCGTGCGCTCAAACGTCGCGCCGCACGTGCCCGTCGCGCCGGCTGAGTCTTTCAGCGGCTAGCGACTGTCGGTCGCAATTTGAGTCCCTTTTTCGGAATACGAGATCTTCGCATTCCGAAAAAGGGACTCAATCGTGTACGCACATATCCGAGCGCTTCAGGCCACGGCGCATTCCCCGCGAACTTCGAACACGAGACGTTCTTATAGCGCAATATGCAATTCATGCCGCAGGGTCCTATTCACCCCCGCGGTGACAAATCAGCTTGTCGCCGACTCACCCCGCACCATCAGTGCCGAATCGGCGGTCTGCAACAAGCTGATTTACGAGCACCTGTAGGCGATACGCGATTCAGAGCGTCGGCGCACCATCAGTCGTAGGAGTCGGGGCGCAGCGGCACGTCGAGAAGGGCCATAGTTCCGCCGCCCTCGCGTTCCTTCCATTCGATCGAACCCGCCAAGTCTGCCGACACCAGGGTCTTCACGATCTGCGTGCCCAACCCGTTGCCCGGACTGTGGTTCTCTCCCAGTCCTACGCCGTCATCGGCGATCGTCACATGCAGGTGATCGCCATCGCGTTCCGGAGTCACCCACACATGACCGGTGAGGGTCTCACCCGGGGCGAGATTCTCCTGCTCCGAAACGGGGAACCCGTGTTCGATCGCATTGGTGATGAGTTCGGTGATCGCCAAGGCCATCGAGGTGGCATCAGCCGAAGAGATCGTGCCGAAGCTGCCGCAGCGATTGAGGCTGATCTGCACCAGCGGGCTCGTCAGTTCGGGAGTCAGACGCAGCCCCTTGTCGACGACCTCATCGAAATCGACCTCCGACTCGACGCCCTGGCTGAGCACATCATGGACGACGGCGATGATGGAGACTCGGCGCATCGCCTCCGTCAGAGCGCTCTTCGCCTCGGGGCTGTCGATCCGACGTGTCTGCAGGCGGAGCAGTGCTGAAACGGTCTGCAGGTTGTTCTTGACCCGGTGGTGCATCTCTTTGATCATCGCATCGCGGGAGAGCAGTTCACGCTTGCGTCGTCTGATCTCTGAAACATCCCTGGCCAGGACGATCGCGCCGGTCCGCGTACCGTCATCGGTCAGCGGAATCGCCCGCAGCGACACACTCGTGCGGCCGACTTCGAGCTCGGTCCGCCACGGGGCACGGCCGGTGAGTACGAGCGGCAGAGTCTCATCGACCTGACGCAGCTCCGTGCTCAGACTTGAGACCACCTCGGCGAGGTAGTCCCCTTCGATCTCGCCCCGGTGCCCAAGACGGTGCATGAGCGAGACTGCGTTCGGGGACGCGTACTCGACATGGGAATCGCGGTCAAGGATGAAGATTCCGTCGCCAACGCGTGGTTCACCATGCCGGGCACCGCTGGGAGCCTCGCGGTCGGGGAAAGCACCCTGCGCGATCATTGTCAGCAACGACATCGCAGACTGGCGGTAGAACTTCTCAAGACGTGAAGAACCGCGCCGACGGATCTCTTCGGAGTACCGAACCATGATGGCGATGGTCTCTCCCCCACGGACAAGGGGCACAGCCTCGGCAGAGACGTCCGTGTCCTCGGTGCCGGCATTGACGCCCAGCGATTTCGCCTGCGCCACCTTCGTCACCAGCTCACGGGAGTCCACGGTCGCGTCCAGGAGTTCGCGCTCGAGTCCGGTGGCCCGAGCTCCGATGAGGTCACGGTTGAACAGAGTCGCGCCGGTGGTCGGGCGCGAGTGCGCGACCACTGTATAGGCACCGCTGGCCGACGGCACCCACAGCACGAGGTCGGCGAAGGACAGGTCGGAGATGAGCTGCCAGTCCCCCACCAGCAGGTGGATGTGTTCGACGTCGTTCTCGTCGGTGATGCCTTCGGCGGCCAGGAGTTCGTTGAGCACTGTGTTCTTCTTCCGGATGGGCAACGGCGCAGGCCGATGATGGTGGCCCAGACCTCGGCAGACTCGCCAGGCACTCAGCCTGGCGAGTCTGCCTACGTCAGCTTTGCACTGACGCTATCACTGATCTCTTGGGATCATCGGCTCAGGCGCCGTGCTCCGATTCCCATGCCGAGGACCGGACCACGCCGCGCATCATGCGCAGCAGCACAGAAAGCGGAGCCTGGGTCACGGTATCGAGCCCGAGGATCGTTTCGGTCGTGTCGAGCACGCGGGCAGCCACGGTCTCGTTGCGTTCGAGCCACTCGGCCAGGCGCTGCTTAGCACGCTCATCCGGAGTTCCCGAGATCGGCGAGTCCGTTGCGGCGAGGACTGTTCCGGCCACCGAGAGGATGGCCGAGTAGAAGTCATCGCGCAAGGAGCCGCGGGCCAGTGCCGACCAGCGATCGCTGCGGTCGAGGCCTCCGATGAGAGTGAGCACCTGTGAACCGGAGAACGTGTCGTTGACGGCGTAGTACACCTCAGCGACGTCCTCGGCGGATTCGTTCGACCGGTTGGCCAATTGAGCGACATCGAGGAGAACGAACTCGTCGAGCAGGGCGGCCGCACGCCACGCGAGTTCGCTCGGCACGCCTTCGTCGATGTACCCCTGAGCCGTGGCCCGCATGCTTTCGGCATCGAAGCCGTCGACGAGGTCGGGGACCCTGTCCCGCAGTGCCGCGACGACCTTGCCATACATCTCGATGCCAGAGTCGACGTCGAGCGTGTCGGGTGCCTGCTGGACCAACCAGCGAGAGGACCGGTCGAGCAGACGCACATAGGCGTGCTGCAGCTGGACCTGCACTGCGGTAGGCACCTTGTTATCGAGTGCACACACCGCTTCGAAGAAATCATCGAGTCCGAAGATCTCGGAGACGACGACGAAGACACGGGCGATCTGCGGCACCGAGGCGGGTGTCTCTTCCAACATCCGGTAGACGTAGGTGAGTCCACCTCGGTCGATCATCCGGTTGACGAGCTTGGCCGTTGCGATCTCCCGATGCAGGGGGTGCTCCGGGATGAGCTCTCCGTATTTCTCGACGAGAGAGTCGGGGAAGTAGGAGGTCAGCTCCCGCTTCATCCATTCCTCATCGGGAACCACGCTGCCCAGGATCTCATCGGCGGCGTGCATCTTGGCGTACGCCAGCAGGACTGCCAGTTCCGGGGAGACATAGGCGCTGAACTCACGCTTGGTCAGTTCCTGCGCATCCGGCAGGAACTCAACTTGGCGATCGAGGTCGGCGTTCTTCTCCAGGTAGTTGAGCATCCGGCCGTAGGTGCCCGACATGGATTCGGTCTGTGCCCGTGCCTCGCCGAGGACGACGTTCTGGGCATAGTTGTTGGCCAGCACTCGATCGGCGACATCGTCGGTGAAGGACAGCAGCACTCGTTCGCGATCCTCAGCGGCGAAGGCACCCTTGTGGAGCAGAGTGCGCAGGAGCAGCTTGATGTTGACCTCATGGTCGGAGCTGTCCACGCCTGCCGAGTTGTCAACCGCGTCGGTGTTGATGGCCACGCCGCCCAGTGCCGCTTCGACGCGACCCAGCTGAGTCACACCGAGGTTTCCGCCTTCTCCGACGACCCGGCTGCGCACATCACGTCCATCGATGCGGATGCTGTCATTGGCTTTGTCCCCGACATCGGCGTGACTCTCGTCAGAGGACTTGATGTAGGTGCCGATGCCGCCGTTGTAGACGAGGTCGACCGGGGCCTTGAGGATCTGTGACATCAGCTCGGCGGGGCTGCGTTTGCCGGGTTCCAGGCCGAGGACCGCTGCAGCTTCGGGGCTGAGATCCACGGACTTCGCCGATCGAGGGAAGACTCCGCCGCCGGTGGAGATGAGCTCCCGATCGTAGTCCTGCCAGCTTGATCGCGGCAGGTCGAAGAGGCGTTGACGTTCGACGAAGCTGCGTGCGGCATCCGGGTTCGGATCGAGGAAGATATCCCGGTGGTCGAAGGCCGCCACGAGCCGGATGTGCTCGCTGCGCAGCATGCCGTTGCCGAAGACGTCGCCGCTCATGTCACCGATGCCCACAACGGTGAAGTCATCGGCTGCGGTGTTGACGCCGAGTTCGCGGAAGTGTCGCTCCACGGACTTCCATGCACCGCGGGAGGTGATGGCCATCTTCTTGTGGTCATAGCCGACAGAACCACCCGAGGCGAAGGCATCACCGAGCCAGAAGTCGTGCCTTTCGGCGATGGCGTTGGCCACATCCGAGAAGCGTGCGGTGCCCTTGTCTGCAGCGACGACGAGATAATAGTCATCGCCGTCGTGGCGGACAACACGGTCCGGGTGGACGACCTCCTGGGTGCCGTCGGCACCGTAGACCAGGTTGTCAGCGATCTCGAGGAGGCTTTCGATGAAGACTTCGTAGGCGGCTTGACCAGCGGCCATCCACGCATCTCTGTCGCTCATCGGAGGCAGCTGCTTGGGGAAGAATCCGCCCTTGGCCCCGGTCGGGACGATGAGCGCGTTCTTGACCATCTGAGCCTTGACCAGACCCAGAACCTCGGTGCGGAAGTCGTCACGACGATCGGACCACCGCAGGCCACCACGGGCCACAGTACCGAAACGCAGATGCACGCCTTCGACCTGAGGCGAGTACACCCACATCTCCAGTGCCGGTTTGGGCTTGGGAACGAAGCTGAGCTCATTGGCACGGATCTTGAGCACAAGTGCCGTCGGCAGCTCGCCGGACTCGTCGAGGAAGTAGTTGGTCCTCAGGGTGGCGCGCAGCAGCTCGAGGGACGAACGTAGGACACGGTCCGCATCGAGGCTGGCGACATCACTGAGAGCTGCCTCGACCGACTCGTTGAGTTTGCTCATCCTGTCTTCGCGTCCGGCGGAGTCAGCAGAGGGATCGAACTTCGCGAAGAAGTAGTCCACCAGCAGTCGTGAGATCTCCGGATTGTCGCTGTAGACCTCGCCGACGTAAGCGTCGGAGTAGGTGAAACCGGCTTGGCGCAGGTACTTGCCCAAGGCGCGGATGATCGTCACGTGCTTCCAGTGCATCCCGCAGACGACGAGACGGTCGAAGACTCCAGCTTCCTTCTTGCCCTCCCATCCGGCGATGAAGGCATCGGAGATCCGTTCGCAGTCGGCATCGTCGAGACCGTCGGGGAAGGTGAGTCCGAAGTCGTAGATGTAGCGGTGCGACCCATCGAGGAGGTCCAGCTCATGAGGACGTTCGTCGAGGACTGTTGCTCCGAAGGCGGTGAGGAACGGCAGCACTTCAGACAGGCCCACACGTTCTTGGCGGTAGAGTGCCAGGCGCACGGGAGCGTCCGAGGAGTCCTCCGGGCGGTAGAGGCGCACGGCTGGACCGTGTCCGGCCTCCAGTGCTTCGAACCGTGCCACGTCTGCGATGGCGTCACTTGGCGAGTGATGCTCTTCGTAGCTGGGTGGGAATGCCTTCGACCAGCGGTTGGCGCGAGCGACCGAGCTGTCGTTGTCGCCGCGTTCCGTGGGAGCGAGGAAGGCGTGGACGTCTTCGGACCACGAGCGCACGGCTCCGACGATACGCTTCTGCACTGTCTCGGGATCGATCTGCGGCAGCTCGACGTCACGAGCGACGCGAGCTACGAAGTGAATGCGGGCCAAAGCGGATTCGGTCAGCAGCACATCGAAGTCCACGCTCTCAGCCTGGTAGAACTTCCGCAGGACCTCCTGGACCCGCATGCGAGCCGCCGTGTCATAGAGGTCGCGGGGCAGGTAGAGGATGACGGAGACGAAACGCTGGTAGGGGTCACGGCGGACGAAGACACGTGATTGGCGGCGCTCCTGCATGTCGACGATCTGCATGACGACCTCGAAGATCGTCGCAGTCTCATCGTGCAGGAGGTCATCACGTGGGTAGGTCTCGAGGACGCCCAGGAGTTCATTCGCCGAATGGGAACCGGCGGGGAATCCGCTGGCGGAGAGGATCTTGCGCACCTTACGGTCGATGACCGGGATGTTGAGCACGCTGTCGTTGTAGAACTCGGGCTTGAATACGCCGACGAAGCGACGCTCGCCGACGATCTCACCGGCCGAATCGAAGGTCTTGACACCGATGTAGTCCATAAAAGATCTGCGGATGACGCGTGAACGTGAGTTCGCCTTCGTCAGCACGAGCACATGAGGCTCCGACGCTTTGTCTGCCACGGCCCGGCTCAGCGGGGACTTCACCAGCGGGCGCAGAGCGGAGATGCCCAATGAGGTGTGTTCGATGGGTTCGAGGCTGCTCTGGCTCTCATCGTGAGTGTAGTCGTACTCGCGGTATCCGAGGAAGGTGAAGTGGCCGTCAAGCCAGTTGAGCAACTCTGCGGCTGCCTCAGCTTCCGAGGCGAGTTCCGGACGCGGAGGCTGTGCCTGCAGTTCCTTCGCGATGTCCTTGGCTCGGATCGCCATGGCGCTGGCGTCGGTGGCCGCGGCAGAAACATAGTCTAGGACGCTGCGCAGCTGGTCCTCGAGCTCGGCGAGGTCCTCTTCGGGAAGTCGGTCGATCTCGAGCCGGATCCAGGACTGTTGCTGTGGAAGATCGGACCCGCTCGCCTCGGCGGGCTGGGAGATGAGGGGGATGCCGGCGGTGTCGGCGGAGACCGCTGGGGCCTCAGCCCGAGACATCACGGACAGGTCGGAACCCTGTCCTTCGACGGCGATGATCGGGTGGTGGACAAGGCGGATGGCGCGGCGACTGTTCGCCAGATCGCTGACGATCGAGGAGACGAGGTGGGGCATGTCGGCCAAGACCATCGCGATGACCGTATGGTTATCACGGAACTCGGGAGAGTCGACGTCGGGATTGTAGATGGAGATCGCCGGTGATCTTCCGTCGTACTCAAGTCCCAATGCGTAGTGCGAGGCGGCCGCCGCGGCCAGTGCCTCTGTTCCTGCTTCGGAATTGCCGGGCTCGAAACGCGGATAGTACGCCTCGAGGAAATTCTCCGGGGCACCTTGTCCCCGCTGCTTCCTCCACTCTTCTGCAATGTCCGAATATGAGACCTGAGACACCATGTCACCTCTATGATCAGCGCGCAAAATTTACTGCGATTCGACACCGAACCGCCACCACCCACACTATGCTCAAATGCTGAGAAAGGCACGCCGACATCCATGCCGTGCCGCGACGTCGATGTACTGGCAAACTGGAGCTATGCGAACTCTGACACTCAACCATGAATACTCGGACTCCCTGTCGGATTTCCTCCTCCGGCTGGCCGATGTTTCGACCTGGCAGTCGCTGGGATCCGAAGCCCATGCGAAGCGGATCGATCCCGATACCGAGATGACGGTGAAGACTCCGATGCCGAAGGGTGAAATGCCCTCGGCTCTGGCCACTCATCTGCCGGCGGATGCCGAGCTCGTCGAGGTCTACATGATTCCCGGCGATGTCATCGGTGACAGCGCGGAGATCCGCATGACCGCGCATGCGGCGGGAGTGCCTGTAGAGATCGATGCACTCATCACGCTCACGCAGAAGGGTTCGGGAACCTCACTGTCGGTACGTGCCGAGGTCAGTTCCTCGATACCCCTCTTCGGGTCGATGATCGAACAGGCAGTTGTGCCCATTCTGGAGAAGCGGCTGGACGACCGTCTGGTCAAGCTCGACCGCTCCTGACGCTGCTCAGCCGCGTTCGCGCAGCAGCTCCGGCAGCTCGGTGACGTCGTACCAGAGGAGATCGGAGTCGCCGAGGTGGTCCTCCGCTGCTTCGCGGCCCGTGTCGGCTGCAATGTCGGCGGCTTCCTCCCAGATCTCCAGCTCGTCGAGGTGGATGCTGGCGACCGATGTCATGTCGACCTCGGAGAGGGTCAGCAGGTCGAAGCCTTCGGCCAGTCCTTCACCAGCACTTGAGTCGGGTGCGTCGTAGGACACGACTGCGCGAGGTGAGACAACGTCGGCTTCGAACGACTGGGTGGCAGCCAGTGCGGCAGCGATGCACAGCGCGTCGAACTCCCGTGCCTCGAGCTCCTCCCCGCCCGCCGCTCGAGTGTGGGCGTCGGGAGTGACCGCGTGTACGGAGTCGAGTTCTGCGTGAAGTGCGGTCAGTGTGGTCGGGATATAGCAGCGAATGGACATGGTCCAATCCTAAAGGGATTTCGCCGTCCGCCCCGCACCCGACTTCCGTGTGCGCTTCCGGGCCGGAAGCAGTTCGGTCACCGCGGCTGCGATCTGCTGGCTGAGCACCGATTTCGGATTCTCCTCGTGGAGAGTGTGCCCGGACAGCATGGCGGCGTCGACCGTCACCCGGTCATCACTGAAGATGAAATCGGGGTCCCGACGGACGAATCTGGCGAGTACCTCGCGAATCCGCACCTCGGCGGGATGGCCGACAGCTCCTGAGCGCACCTTCGTGATGCCGATGCGCATCTTGGACCCCATCGACTCCGCCCTTTCGGTTCCCAGCAGCTTGACGAGCCTCTGCAGCCCGATCGGGTCGCCTGCGGCCAGGACCAGCACAGTGTCTGCGGCCTCGAGTGCGGACCGAGTTGCGCAGTGTCGATCGTAGAACGGATCGGCGAAGTCATCGTCCGGATCCACCCGATCGGAGACGTCGACGACAACGAGGTCGAACATCTTGGCCAAGCGGGCAAGCACGGCGGAGAGCACCGAGGCTCGGACCTCCGGCCATCTGTCTGCCCTGGTCAGTCCGGTGACAGCATGGAAATCATCGCGTATCGCAGCATGCGGGACGGCGGAGACGTCCAGGGGCGGAGTCTTCTCTGTCTCGAGTCGGCAGAGGCTGGCCAGATGCGCCGATTCCTCAGTCAGCCCCAGGGTCGTGGCCACCATCGCAGATACGGTATCGGCGTCGACGACGATGCTGCGGTGCCCTTGCCTGGCACCATGATCGCCCAGGTTGACCGCTGTCAGAGTGCGCCCCGGAGACGAACCGGTACCCCAGACTGTGACGATGCGCCCCTGTCCGCTCAGCGATCCGGGCGGAGTGATGGGTCGGGGAGGAACGACAGTGGAATCACGGGTGTCGGCAAGTGCTTGGGCCACAGCCGCCGCATCTGCGGTGGAGGCGACACTGCTGCCGATACCGAGTGCCGCCAAGGCTGCCGCGTCGTTGCCGAAGCCCAACACCGCAGTTCCTGCTGCGAGGATCGCAGCGACGACCTGGGCGTCCAGTCCTGGGAAGTATTGACCGACGATGACCACGTCGGCGCTGCCGGTGCGGCACAGTGCCAGAAGCTCGACGTCGTCGGCAGGTCGGGCGACGATGGTGACATCGTCGACCTCGCTGAGAAGTTCGAACAGGATCAGGTCGAACTCGAAGTCCACGGCCAGCAGGACCTGCGTCATGACTGACCGCCCTCGGCCCTGACCTCCGCTGGGGCTCCGACGACCGAGAGAACGCTGTTTCCGTCGAGGGCGCCGAGGACATCGGCGAGTTCCGTGCTGGCGACGAAGACTTCGATTCTGGCACCATCGCCGACACCGAAGCTGCCCACCTCACGACTGATGTCGGAGACCGGAGCCGAGGTGACGATCTGCTGCGGATCAATACCTTCGTCATCGAGCCCCTTGGATTCCGGTTGAGCCCAGACATCGACCAGACTGCCGGTGTCGACGACCGTCGGGACAGAACCGGCGACATCGATCGCTACGACCCGTCCTTCAAGCTCTGCAACTGGTGCCAGCGCCGAGGCCGGCAGAAGCTCACCGGCCGCGATCACGGCTCGCACACTCGATTGGTCAGGGAAGCCGGCATCGGCAGACAGGTACTTGTCTCCGATATTCGCCAGGTTCACCTCAGCAACGGTCAGATCCTCGGCGCTGACCACCTGACCTGGGACAAGAGGAACCGCGCTGACCCACACTCGGGTCGTTGCGTTTGCAGCACTGATGAGCAGATAGGTCGCGACTATGGCCACGACGACGAGGACTGCTCCGACCAGCAGCCTGGCATCGGTCCACTTCGGCCGACGGATTCGTTTCGAGAGCTCCATTGCATCTCCACCTTTGGAAAATTTCCCATGACAGGAACTGTTTCTGAGTGATAGTATTGAACACCAAACGAGGTCAAAGCAATGGTTTTGACAAAAATAGTCAACAAGCAATCAGTCATTTGGAATGAGAAGGGGCCCTCATGGTCGTCGAAAATCGCTTCCTGCCGCTCACCGACGTGGCCGATCTGCTCAATGTTTCGATCGCTCAAGCCCGTGCTTTGGTTCGCACCGGAGATCTGCGCGCCATCAAGGTCGGCGGTCGCGGACAGTGGCGCGTGGAGAAGACCGAGATCGAGGCGTACATCCAGAGAATGTACGAACGCACCGAGCACGAGATCAAGACAGGTTCGTTCGAGGACTGACTCGGGGACAGTCTCCTCCACTCCCCCGGTCATCGAACCACTCAGATGCTGCAACCAAGTGCTGCATCTAAGCGAATGGATTGACTCGGGACTGCACCAGCGCAATCGAACGGTGTGGGATGATGCGCCCCGAAATCTCAACATAGTCGGAGGCGACCATATCGCAGCGCCCCCGAACAGTCCCGCCGTCGCCCGCCAACTCCAGGGAGATCTCCTCATGGCTGGCGGCCAATCGCCTCAGTGCCGACGCCATCCCCAACCGCTCCAAGGGACCGGATTCATATCTATGTCTTCTTGACCGAATGCGAATCTCCCGTATCGAATCGATCGCCACTACGCTCGTTTCGATACCGGCGATCACGAAGATCCCATCGCCTAAAAAGACAGCCGTCCCTGCGACCTCACGAGCGGAGAGAACCACCTGCACAGGCTGGCCGATCGCGCCGCGCAGTCGCTCGAGTAGAGTGCGCTGTGCCGCGTGAGCCGCGACCTCATCGCTGAACTCGCCCCTCCTGGCATGGGCCTCCCTTGACGTGTGCATCGCTTCAACATCCGAGAGGAGAGCGTCGATCCGATCGTCCATGATGTGAAGCCTGCCGCAGCGAAGACCCACAAGCAAGAGCTTTCACACCTATCGACAGAACTACAAGCCCGTAGTTTTATTAATCTATTGACATCAAATGGCATCTAAACGCATTATTGAGATACGTTTCCAATGAAGGACAACTCTCATGTATCTGCTGACAGCTTGCACGGCCTCGTGGCTCTGTCTGATCGGTGCGTTCTTCACCACGTGGATTTACCTCCCGACACCGCGCAGCACCACCGATCTCGTTGTCATCATCGTCGTCGGCACGACCACGGTGCTGTCCTCCCGGCTCGGAGTCGTCTCGCTGCTGACGCTTCTGATCAGACTGCTTCCCACCGGCCGCGTGAGAACAATCGTCACCAAGTCCGTGCTGCGCATCGTGCCCACGATGCTGCGCTCAAGCGTGCTTGCCGCAGCGTCGGCAAGCCTGGCCGTCCACTCCGCACAGGCCTCCCCTCTTCCGGTGAATACACTCGTGCTGGTCGATCCGAACACATCCGCTCATCCGGCGACTGCCCCGCTCGATCCTGGCTGGCCGACCACTGTTCCAGACGATCTTCCGCCGGATCCCGGGTGGCCCACCGCTCCACCGACAGCTGAACCGGTGTCCCCTGATGCTCAGCCCGAGTCCCCACCTGGTGACTCCGAATCCCCGCCTGCTGGCTCCGAGTCCCCTGATGCGGAGCCTGACCCTGCCCCGTCCCGAAGCCAACCGCCCGAAGACGCCGGTTCGCCTGGCAGCGCCGCAGACGCAGACCGGCCTGGCGAACATCCCGCAAACGCGGGCGAGCCCGGCGCCCCATCGACAGACACAGTCGAACCTAGCGACCAGTACGGCGACGAACCCGAAGCAGAAGACGACGACTCGGCCGTTCATATTGTGGGTGTCGGCGAGAGCCTGTGGTCGATCGCCGTGAACCAGCCCTCCTCCAGCGGCACTGTCCAGGACATCGTCGACAACATCTACTCATCCAACCGAGAAGTCATCGGTGCGGACCCGAACCTCATCATGCCCGGACAACGATTGGAGATTCAGCCATGACCACCCCACTGGTGCTTTCACGTCCCCGAGTGGCAGCGACGCCACTGAGCAGAAGAGTGCAGAAGCCGGTGGCCACCGGTCCTGGAGCCAGGCCGAATACGGTCGCAGACGACAACGATGACGGTCGCATAGCCGCTACCGCGACATCGTTGGCGGTGGCGTGCTTGGAGATCTTCGCCGGCATACGGCGCAGCGATTCAATCTCCCGCTGGGTCGACCGAACACTGCTGGAGAAGATCGATCACCGCGCCCAGCTGCGCGCGGAGGTCGCACCGACAAAAGCGACCGGAGACCTCGGTGCGGCCCGCACCCTACAGGCAGGCAACGCGAGAGTCTGCAGAGTCACCGGCGCAATCGCTGAGGTCACCGTCATCGTCCGTACGCAGAACCGATTCCGGGCGGTGGCAATCCGCTTGGAACTGCTCACCACCCGGTGGACGATGACTGCACTGCAGACTATGTGAAAGACACAGTCAGAGACTGCGAGTCAGTTTCTGGCCTTCTTCTTCGCGCGACGCTCTGCACGATTGGCAGGCTGATCGGCTCCGGCTCCGGCTCCGGATCCAGACTCGTCGTCCTCAGATTCGGACATTGAGGTCGAACCTGCCTCCGCCGGAGCAGACAGCTGCATCTTGGGCGTGGTGTGACGCAGTTCAGCCGCGTCCACCTCAACCTCGGAATCATCATCGGATGAGTCCTCAGCCCGGTTCACGGTCACCTGCAGGGTATTGGTGAGGCGGACGACGTCCTCCTTGATCCCATCCTGCATAGTCTTGAACATGTCGAAGCCTTCGCGCTGGTACTCCACCAGCGGATCCTTCTGCGCCATGGCCCGCAGACCGATGCCGTTCTTCAGGTAGTCCATCTCGTAGAGGTGTTCGCGCCACCGCTTATCGATGACCGAGAGCACGACTCGTCGTTCGAGTTCACGGGTTGCTTCTTCACCCAGAGCCTCTTCACGCTGCTGGTAGAACACCTCGATGTCCGACTGAATCTCCTGGTTGAGGCGGTTCTTCGTCAGGTTACCGAGCCCGCCGACCTCTTCGGCCAGATCTTCTTCAGTGATGGAGGGCTCATAGATCTTGCCCAGTGCGTCGAAGAGTTCGCCGACCTTCCAGTCCTCGACCGGCCCGGCCGTAGCCTCGGCAACATAGGTGTCGATGATGTCTTCACGGAACTTCGCGACCTGTTCTTCCAGGTCTGCGCCATGAAGAACGCTGCGACGCTCGTCGTAGATCACTGTGCGCTGACGGTTGAGCACGTCATCGTATTTGAGGACGTTTTTGCGCTGTTCGGCGTTGCGCTGTTCGATCTGCGATTGCGCAGAGAGAATTGCCCTGGACACCATCTTGGATTCCAGTGGAACGTCGTCAGGGACATTGGCGGTGGCCATGATCCGCTCGGCGGCACCGGAGCCGAAGAGTCGCATCAGGTCATCGGTCAGAGACAGGTAGAAGCGGCTCTCACCGGGGTCGCCCTGGCGTCCCGAACGTCCACGCAGCTGGTTGTCGATGCGCCGTGATTCGTGACGCTCGGTGCCGAGGACGTACAGGCCGCCGGACTCGACGACCTCCTTGGCTTCTGTCTTGACTCGCGTCTCTGCAGCTCTGAGGACGTCCTGCCATTCGGCTTCGTACTGCTCTTCGTCGTCCTGCGGGTCCAGGCCCCGCTCCTCCATCTCGCTCACCGCAAGGAATTCGGCGTTGCCGCCGAGCATGATGTCGGTACCGCGACCGGCCATGTTCGTGGCCACTGTCACGGCACTCTTCCGCCCGGCCATGGCGATGATGGATGCTTCACCTGCGTGGTTCTTCGCGTTGAGCACCTCGTGGCGGATGCCGCGCTTCTTCAGGTGCTTGGAGAGGTACTCACTCTTCTCCACGCTGGTGGTTCCGACGAGGACCGGCTGTCCGGTCTCGTGGCGCTCAGCGATGTCATCGACGACAGCATCGAACTTCGCCACCTCGTTCTTGTACACGAGATCCGACTGGTCGACGCGCTGCATCGGCTTATTCGTCGGGATCGCAACCACACCGAGCTTGTAGGTCGACATGAATTCCGCGGCCTCGGTCTCTGCGGTACCGGTCATGCCGGAAAGCTTCTCGTAGAGACGGAAGAAGTTCTGCAGGGTAATCGTCGCCAGGGTCTGGTTCTCGGCCTGGACCTTGACGCCTTCCTTGGCCTCGATGGCCTGGTGCAGTCCCTCGTTGTAGCGGCGGCCCTTGAGCACACGGCCAGTGTGTTCGTCGACGATGAGGACTTCACCGTCGAGGATCACATAGTCCTTGTCCCGTTTGAAGAGTTCCTTCGCACGGATCGCATTGTTGAGGAAGCTGATCAGCGGAGTGTTCTCGGCATCGTAGAGATTTCCGATGCCTAGGTAATCCTCCACGCGTTCGATGCCGGGTTCGAGCACACCCACAGTGCGCTTCTTCTCGTCGACTTCGTAGTCACGGTCGGTCTTGAGTCGTTTCACGACCTTGGCGAATTCTTCGTACCAGCGGTCGCCATCGCCTTCGGCCGGGCCGGAGATGATGAGCGGGGTACGGGCCTCGTCAATGAGGATCGAGTCAACCTCGTCGACAATCGCGAAGGCGTGTCCGCGCTGCACGAGCTCTTCCGCCGACCAGGCCATGTTGTCGCGCAGATAGTCGAAGCCGAATTCGTTGTTCGTACCGTAGGTGATGTCCGCGGCATACTGCTTGCGACGGTTCTCCGAGGACATATTCGCCTGGATGCAGCCGGTCTCCATTCCGAGGAACCGGAACACGCGTCCCATGAGCTCGGACTGGTAGGTGGCCAGGTAGTCATTGACCGTGATGATGTGCACGGACCCGCCGGTGAGCGCGTTGAGGTAAGCCGGAGCCGTGGCGACCAGCGTCTTACCTTCACCGGTCTTCATCTCAGCGATGTTGCCCAGGTGCAGTGCGGCCCCGCCCATGAGCTGGACGTCGAAGTGGCGCATGCCCAGGGTGCGGCCCGATGCCTCACGGACGGCGGCGAAGGCCTCCGGGAGCAGCGAATCGAGGGTCTCCCCATCCTGATAACGCTTTTTGAAGCGATCAGTTTCCTCCCGCAGCTCAGCGTCTGACATTTCGCTGAACTCCTCGGACAGCGCATTGATCGCATCCGCGTACTGGCGGAGCTTCTTCAGCGTACGTCCATCACCGGTGCGCAGAAGCTTCTCGAGGAAATTAGCCACTTTTCTCCTAATCGGCATGAAAGCCTGACAACAACTCGAACGACTCTATATTCCCTAGCTTAATGGCAGGTGAGCACCACTCATATCCACCGCACCCAATCCGAGCCACTTCGCCATCTCACATAACTCCGACGCCAGTTCCTCCTCGTGGGATTCGCCGGGTTCCCACGTCACCTTCAGCGCTCGAAGCGTGTTGGCCGCCCGGTCCCGGTGCAGGTCGACGCGGCCGACCAGTCGTTCGCCGAGGAGGAACGGCATCACGTAGTACCCGTGCACTCGGTCTTTGGCCGGAGTGTAGATCTCGATCCGGTAGTGGAAGTCGAAGAGCCATTCGATCCGCGGCCGGTAGAAGACCAGGGGGTCGAACGGGGCGAGGAGGGCTCTGGCCGAGACAGAACGAGGGGTTCTCGCCTCATGCCATTTCAGTGTCCGCGTCCCCTCAACATCGACCTCGATGAGCTCACCGGAGGCCAGCAGGGAGGTGATGGCCTCGTCTGTGGGCGCGCGCCTCTGCCGGAAGTAGTCCGCCAGACAGTCGGGCCGGGCGATGCCGAGAGCTTGCGCCGCAATTCGGGTCAGTTCGAGCACATTGTTGCTTGTGCCGGATACGCCTCGGGGTCGTTCTGCTTCGGGATCGAGGCCGAGCTCAGGGGCGCAGGCGGGGCCGTAGGAGAGCGCAGACGCCGGCAGGGACCGGCTGACGTCGCGCGGCAGGGCATAGACCCGTTCGAAGTGGTCGTTGCGGCCCGCGGCGCTGATGATGCCACCGGCGAACAGTGCTTCCAGCGCCACCTTGACCTGGCTGGGGTTCCACCCCCAATGATCGCGGTTGCGTTCGGGGATTTCATGGTCGACAAGTTCGGCGACTCCCCGTGCAGTATTCGGCCCGGTTTCCAACACGTCGAGGACCGAGTGCTGCAGTGCCCGGAACTCAGGTCCGCTCTCGGGGTGCCGTTGCCCGTAGTCGTTGCGCCACCATTCGGTTCTGGTGCGTTCGAAGTGACTCCAGGTCTCGGGAGGGATGAACGCCGCGGCGTGGGCCCAGTATTCGACGCCCATGCGAGGTGCTGAGTAGAAGAGCCGGTCGAGGGTCTCACGCGGATACGGTCCGAGTCGCGAGTAGTAGGGCAGGTAGTGGGAACGCACGACGCGAGAGACCGAGTCGATCTGGGTCAGTCCGAGTCTGGCGAACGTCGACTTCAGGTGTCTCGCCGTCACCTGCTTCGGACGTGCCCTGTCGAGTCCTGTCGCCGCGATCGCCGTTCTCCGAGCTGCTGAGAGCGTCATCTTCTGCATGGATCCACAGTAGAGCACGGCACTGACACGGCACGTCTGCGGCAGGTCTGTCCATCCGGCCGACCCTGATCGGCCGTTTGGCCGACGTCATCCTCTGACCAAGACGGAAAGATCGAATACGTCAACACGAATCCGACACCGAAGGAACCAGAAAACACCATGAAGAAGGCAATCATCGCGCTCGTCTCCACACTCTGCATCATTGCTGCCGCCATCGGCGCCCTCTTCGTCTGGGAACACCAGTCGAAGCTGGCGCTGGAGTCCCAGGTCGAAGATTTCCTCGACGCCTGCGATACCGACGCGACTTCGATCGATGTCCATGGCCGGCCCTACATCCTCTATGCCATGCGCGACTCCGCCGACCTCACCTACGTCGATCTCGCACTGCAGGCCGGAACGAACAAGGATCAGCTGCTCGTCCACCGCCTCAGCGACTCTCACGCGGACCGTCTCACCCGCTTCGTCACCTTCGACCACCCGGACGGTGAAGTCGAGCCGATCGAACGGGCAGACGGTTCATTCACCGACTCCGCAGAAGTCAACGGTTCGAAGGTCACCTTCTCAGCCGACGTCGCCGATGACCGACTGCAGGTGTTCGCCGATGGTTCGGCCACCGGACAGATCGAGATGAAGCAGGACGTCACGGTCAAGGGCACAGCAGTCACGAACGCGGGAGTCGTCGTCGAACTTGAGTACGACTCCCCCGACTGCCCGGCCGCAGCCTGATCCGAGTCCACCCCGTGAACGCTCCCGGCGAGCATCGGGCCTGACTAGACTGAGTGACGATGAAGACTGTGATCATGTGGCTGTGGTTCCTCCCCCTGCCCTTGACGTTCCTGCTCGAGCTGGCGACAGGGTCGAGTCTGCTGCTCGTCATCGCCGACCTGTTCGCTCTGGCCACGGCACTGCCGATTCTGGTGCGAATCCAATCCCGTGCCTCGGGCGGGCGCAGTCCGAGCATCAGGCTGCTGCCGTTGGCCGCTCTCGCCCTGCTCCTCGCACTCGTCCCGGTCGGTCTCGCTTCGACTCTGAGTCTGACCGTGATGTGGCTGAGTCTGGTGACGGTGGTGATGCTCTCCCGATGGTTCGTCACCCGCACTCAGATGCTGATGCTCGTCCTGCTGTGTGTGGGCAACATCGTCGAGCCCTGCCTGATGGGCTGGGACGATGGGCTGGCCTTTGCATTCGGTGCCTCCACCGTGATCGTAGTGAGCCTGTCTCTGGGTCTGCTGCTGCGAATGATCGACCGTTCCCTGGTCGAACGTCATGCCACCGCCGTTGAGGCGGAGCGACGTCGCATGGCCACCGAGCTTCATGACCTGGTCGCCCACGAGGTGACCGGAATCGTCGTCCTCTCCCAGGCGGCAGGCCGCAGTGAAGATGTCCGAGTCCTCTCCACCGCTCTGGCCAAGATCGGGGAGTCGGGAACCCGTGCTCTTGAGGAGATCCGCTCGCTCGTCTCGAACACCTCGAACGCGACCGGTCCCCGGTCGCCCATCGCATCCGGAGCTCAGGCACTCATCGACCGAGTCAACGGCTTCGGTGCCCAGGACACCATCAGATTCGACATCACCGACACCGTCGCCGAGGCGGTTCCCTCCACCCTCTGGCCCGTCCTTGATCGAGTGCTGGCCGAGGCGCTGACGAACATCCGCCGACATGCGGGAACCGGGGTCCCGGTCACGGTCCGGGTGTCCACCACAGCCTCGGCGAGGCCCGGAGACCCGTCTCGATATGACGTGGTCCTCACTGTGGTCAACGGCCCCGGTTCCGGTGGGATCGGTTCGGGCAGCGGAACCGGGCTGCAGGGTCTGCGGGCCCGGGTCGACCACCTCGGCGGGGATCTGTTCGCAGGACCGGCCCAGGATAGCGGCTGGGTGCTCGAGGCTCGGATACCCTTGGGTCCGACGGGCAAGGCATGACGGACGAGGCATGACTGGCGACGACGATCGATGGAGGACGAACGTGATTTCAGTGGCATTGGTCGATGATCAGGAAATGGTGCGGATGGGGTTCTCCCTCATCCTCGACGCCGATGAGTCGATCACTGTGGTCGGACAAGCCGCCGACGGGGTCGATGCCATCGAACTGGCCAAACGCGAACGCCCCGACGTCATCCTCCTCGACATCCGAATGCCCAAACTCGACGGTCTCGCCGCGCTGCCCCGCCTGACGCCGATCTCCAAGGTCATCATGGTCACCACCTTCGACGATGATGACTATGTCGATGCGGCTCTCGCCGGCGGTGCCAGCGGATTCCTCCTCAAGGATGCCGGGCCTGACCTGCTGCTGGCCGCGGTCAGGGCCGCCGCGAACGGTGACGCTCTGATCTCTCCGTCGCTGACCTTGGACCTGCTCAGCCGCCGTTCCCGCAACAACACAACGGGCGAGGACCGGGTGGCCGGGCTCAGTGAACGGGAGAACGATGTCGCTCGCCTGGTTGCGCGGGGGCGGACCAACCAGGAGATCTGTTCCGAACTCTATATTTCCCTGGGTACTGTGAAGAGCCACTTGGGCAATATCCAGACCCGCCTCGAAGCACGCAATCGGGTCGAGATCGCGGCTCGAATGTGGGAATCGGGGGCAATGAATCGGCCGAACGACTGAGGCTTGCTCACGCAGTCCGGCCATTGTGCCGATGCGGGCCGAGGTGCGGTTCGACCAGGATGGATGTCATGAGTTCAAACCCCAACGACCGCACACCGCCCCCGCCGTCCGCACCATGGGGTCGGATGGCGCTGAGCAACTACATCGGAGCCACACTGCTCATCCTCGCCGTCAACGCCGTCGAGCCTGACCTGAGCAGGTTTGATGACCATGACGGATATCTGGCCGGGATCCTCATCTGTGCAGCCATCTCATGGTCATCCAGATCATCGTCTCGGCCCTGTGGCTGCGCTTCGTCGGGCAGGGGCCATTGGAGAAGCTCTGGCGCCTGGTCACCTGGGGTCGCGAGGGTGCACGAGCCTGAGGCCGGTGTGGGTGTAACCGCAGATCGCCGAGGTGGGGGTTCCCACCTCGGCGATCGTGTGCGTCTATTCGCGTGTGTTCAGATCAATGATGATCAGATTGGAATCGGTCAGTCGCCGACGGCCTGAAGTTCAGGATCCAAAGCGATGACACCGTAGCTCCAGCCCTTGCGGCGGTAGACCACGGAGGGTTTGCTCGACTCCTCGTCGATGAACAGGTAGAAGTCGTGCCCTACGAGCTCCATCCGGTTGAGGGCTTCCTCGATTCCGATGGGTGCGCCGTTGAATGTCTTCTCACGCAGAACCACGGGAGAATCGCCTTCAGCCTTGATGCGCCCGTTCGTCTGGTCGTTGTTCGCAGACTCGTTCGCATCGATCGCTTGGCCTTCTTCGGGAACCAGCGAATCTGCGACGGGCATCTTCGCCAGGGCCTCGGCCGTGGATTCCTTCCTGTGGTGACCCGCTCGAGGAACCTTATTGCGGTCCCTGGCACGCCTTAATCGCTCAACGAGCTTCGCCCAGGCCAAATCCAATGCAGCATACTTATCGCTTGCCATGGCTTCCGCACGAATGGCGGGTCCCTTCGCCACTACAGTGAGTTCGACTCGTTCGCTGGTCTCGGGCTGACGAGAATTCTTCTCGTGGGCAACGTGCACTTCGACTCGTTGAGCTCGCGGTGCGAGCTGCTCGACCTTGGCGATCTTGTCCTCAATGTGGGCCCGAAAACTATCGGAGATGGTCAGTTGACGTCCGTTGACAACAATGTCCATGATGCGTCCTTAGCGACTCGTTCGTCGGATTCATCCGATCCCATTCCCTTGGATGGGTAACCACCGTTATACAGTAAAGGGAGAGACAAATCGAGTGCCCCCGCGGCCGAGACCGAGAACGGCTCCTGCAGCGGGTCTGATCTGCACCGATGCTAGTACCCTTGCGCTTTCTGCCAAAGTTGCTCCGGTAGTTGAGAAATCATCGATGAGAAGATCCACACCGGGAGCGGACGCACTTTCGTCTCCGCGTTCAGAAGGTTCCGAGGGCAGAACCCTCGGGTTGAGGTACTGCGATTTCGCCACGTTGGCCTCCCTGGCATGAGCTCCCAGCCCGACCTGGTCATGGTGACGTCTGGCCAGGAGAACGTCGACCACCTCCAGAGACAGCTCGGGTACGAGTTCCGCCGCGCGGCGAGCCAGTGCCGCAGTGTGGGAGCCGCCTCGGCGTCGCCGTGCTCGTTCAGAGCTCGGCGCGGGAAACAGCCTCACCTGACCACCCGGATGATGAGCCAACTCCAAGGCTGCGGTGATGGAACGCGCAAGGGCCAAGGCCAGAGGGTCAAGAATGTCTCGGCGGCCGTTGTCTTTGAAGTTGACCACCATATGAGAAATCTCAGAGCTGTATTCTGAGACTCCGACGACGGGAATCTGGCCATAGCGCGGCTCCATGGCTCGGGGGATGCCGCCGAGCAGACTCAGACACGCCGTGCACAGAGAGACGTCCTCCCGACCGCAACCGGCGCACCGGCGGGGCAGGAAGAGCTCGCCGAATTCGGTCAGCAGTCCCATGGGAGAAATCTACTATGCCATGGTGAGAAGAATCCTCAGCCCGGGTAGGAGGGGTCCTTGGCCGAGATATCGATGAGCTTCTGCCAGGCATTGGAGTTGTAGGAGTAGATCTCTCCAGAGGAGCTCGTCACGAGGATCGAACGACCGTCTTCGCCGGAGGCGATCCGACTGCCATCAGGGACCTCTCCCAGCTGGGCGGGAGGCCCAGTCACGCCGATGCGGAACGGCTGGACCCGTTCGCCTGCCGTGGCAGCCAGCGCCACCACCGAGGTCGATCCGGCCCAGGAGATGTCCCTGACCTCATCGAAGTTCGACCCGACTTCGATCGGCGCATCAGACACGGTGCCGGAGGGGTTCCCCGCTTTGTCACGTGGGATTCCGACGACGTCGATGCGTGATGGTTCGCCCTTGTGTCTGCTCAGCAGCGCGATCCGTGTGCCGTCGCGGGAAACTTCCAGGTCGATGAGGTCGCGACCGGCCAGGAAGTCCGTGTTGATGGTGTGTTCCTTGCTGTCATCGCCGATGGCCGTGAGCTTGCCCTTGTTGGCGCACTCCCCCGTCCAGACCGTATTGAACCGATCGATGCTGGGGCGCACCAGCTTTTTTCCGTTGAAGATCGGAGTCGCATCAACAGAGTCGGCTTTGAGACGCATCAGCTCCTTCCCGGAATTCTGCAGGTAGACGTAGAGCGAATCGTCGAAGGAGACGGCGGGGTCGCTGGCCCTGGCCTTGGACAGGTCAGGACTGTTCTCGACTTTGGCCACGGTCGTGCCGGAGATGCGCGAGAGTCGGTCTTTGGCCAGCACCACCGGTGGACCGTCGACCTGGACCGAGGAATCGGTCTCGGGCTGCAGACTCTCTGGGACGAGTTGTCCCCCGATAGTCAGTTCGATGCTTGAGATTGAGGGAATTACCTTCAGAGTCGATGCGATCTGTTCTCGAATCAGCCCCTTCTCCTTGTCCGTGGGCGCATCCCCCTGGTTACTCAGGGCAATGTGTGCGACACCGTTTTCGATGCTCACCACGTTCGTGTCGCTGAGTTTCGCGCCGTCGGGAATCGAGGTCACGACAGCTCCTGACAGATATGGGGCTGGACCGCTGAGGAGTTCGTTGATGAGAGCTGTCGGCGTCGACGACGACCGGAGGAACCAGCGGGAGTCAGGAACCAGGTAGGAGTAGTCAGAGGTGAAGAATTGGAGCGAGTAGTTGAGGAAGATCGTCTGGAACTCCGACTGCGAGATGAGCAGACCGTCGGGCGCCGAGGCGATGCGCCATTCCCCGTTCTCCTGCCTCAGCGAGAATTCCATGTTCGACTGGGTTCCCGGTTTGGTTGAGTTGAAGATGCCCGAGGAGTTGACCAGTCCGACGACGGGCGCCGACATCGTCAGCGTCTTCTGGTCGGAGGTGACTTCGGCGTTGAGCGAATCCAGATCGGTGTCGTTGGGCAGCAGCGACACCGATTCCTGCGGATTCCATTCCTGTGCCTCGGCTTCGGTGAGGAAGGACTTGGCGACGGAGAAGTTGTTTCCGGTGCCCGCGCCAGCGGCGAGGAACCCGCGGACGATCTCACCGATGCTGTCACCGGGTTCGGGGCCATCAGGGATCCGAGCGTTGCTGGCACCCGGGTCACCGGAACCGGCCTCGATGTGACCCACGGGCGAATTGCTCGGGATCGAAGAGCAGGCTCCCAGGGCCAGACTGGCGAAGACGGCGAGGATCGCCATGCTCAGACCCTTCTTTCGTCGGGGTGTCGTCATGACTTCGATCCTCCTTCGGGGGGCCACACGGTGTCCATGTCAATGTGAATGCTGGTGTCGGTGTCGTCTGTGTCGTCGGCAGCAGTGTCGTCTGTGTCGTCAGCAGCAGTGTCGTCGCGGTTACCGGTGGCGTCTTCGCTCATGTCCTCAGTCTGCTCTGCCTCGCCGAGGTCCTCAGCGACCGAGTTGCTGTCAGCGGCCGAGTCACTCTCGGCGTCGCTGGAACTCTCCGTGCTCCTGCCTATGTCAGTGCCGTCGTCGATGATGGCAGCATCGCCGCGGATGACCTCAGGGCCGTCAACGTATCCTCCACGGGCGGGAGGAGTCTGATTGGCTTCGACCACGATGGGGATCGACCCCGTCTGGATTCGCACGGAACCGTCGGAGGACAGAGGGCCTGCCACCAGCGCAGCACCTTGGATCTGCGCATCCCGAGGCGGCAGCGGCAGAGGTGAGGAGGTGATTTCCTGGTCGGGTCGGCGTGGAACGGTCAGGCGGAAGCATGAGCCTTCGCCCGGTTTGCCCCAGACCTGCAGCCAACCGTTGTGCAGGTGAGCGTCCTCGAGTGAAATCGCCAGGCCCAGGCCAGACCCACCCAGTGTGCGTTTGCGAGCGGGATCGGCACGCCAGAACCGGTCGAAGACGTGCTCGACCTGTTCTTCGTTCATGCCCACACCGTGGTCGCGCACGCTCACGGCCACTGCCTCGGCGTTGGAGGCGACATAGATGTCGATCGGGTTGGTCTCACCGTGTTCGATCGCGTTGACGACGAGGTTGCGCACGATCCGTGTGATGCGCACCCTGTCGACCTCGGCCATCACCGGCGAGGACGGAGCGTGGACGACGATGTTCGTCGACATCTGATCTGCCACCATCGACACCGTCTCGATGATCGAGGTGACGATGGCGCCGATGTCGACGGGCTTGGCTACCAGGGCAGCGGCGCCGGCATCATAGCGGGAGATCTCCAGCAGGTCCGAGAGGAGGTTGTCGAACCTCTCCGCCTGCGAGTTCAGCAGTTCGGCGCTGCGAGCTGTCACGGGATCGAGGTCATCACGCGAGTCGTAGATGAGGTCCGCGGCGGCGCGGATGGTGGTCAGAGGTGTGCGCAGCTCGTGAGAGACATCGGAGACGAACTGCCTTTGCAGGACGGAGAGTCGCTCCATCTGTTGGATCTGATGCTGAAGGGTGTCGGCCATGTCATTGAAAGACTCCCCCAGCACGGCAATCTCGTCGTTGCCGTGGACGGGCATGCGCTCGTCAAGGTCACCGTCGGCGATCAGTCGTGCCACCTCGGCGCCGGTGCGCACCGGGGTCACTACGAGCCGGGTGACGATCCACGCCACAGCACCGACGAGGACGACGAGGACGAGGGCGGCGACGAGCATCGACCTCTGGACGAAGTCGAGGGTGTCCTGCTGTTCGGACAGGTCGCCCAGATAGTAGAGCTGGAACTGTCCTGCGCCAGGGATCTGAAGCTCCTGGGAGATCAGCAGCCCGGGCCCGGACCCATCGGGAAGTGCCACTGACTGATAGAGCATGTCGTCGGTCGGAGCCTTGCCGATGGCAGCCTTGAGCTCATCGCTGATGGGCACCGCGGCCGCCGCACCATCGGAGTCCGTCGTACCGGCACTGATCGTTGAGAACGAGGAGTTCGGATCGCTGGGTTCCAAGGTCAACGAGTACACAGAGCCGGTGGAGCGGTTGTAGATCGATGACAGCTGTGAGCTCAGGTTCTCTTGGGTCACGGCCTGACCGTCGACGGGAGAGAGGCTGCGCAGCTCGGAGACGATGGTCCCCGCCTGGGACGACAGAGACTGGAGCCTGGTGTCGAAGAGGCCACGTGAGATCTGCTGTGACATGTACGTCCCCACCCCGAAGATGGCCACGGAGGTGAGGACGATGGTGAGGACGACGATCCGCAGCTGCAGAGAATGGCTGAACGAGCGGAGGAGGAACCGCCAGAACGTCCGGATCGCCGAGGCTGCGGTGCGGATTGCTCCGCCCACAGCCGAAGAGCGACTCACGCCGCTCTGCCTGCCTTATATCCGACGCCGCGCACAGTGACGATGATGTCTGGTTTCTCCGGGTCACGTTCGATTTTCGACCGCAGTCGCTGCACGTGTACGTTCACCAGGCGCGTATCCGCCGCATGCCGGTAGCCCCACACTTCTTCGAGCAAGGTTTCGCGGGAGAAGACCTGCCATGGTTCGCGGGCGAGAGCCACCAGCAGATCGAACTCGAGTGGTGTCAGTGAGATCGGCGAACCGCCCTTCGTCACGGTGTGACCGGCGACGTCAACGACAACGTCACCGACGGTGAGCAGCTCCGGGGCCTGTGGTTCGGAGATGCGCAGGCGGGCTCGCACCCGGGCAATGAGCTCCTTGGGTTTGAAGGGCTTGGGAACGTAGTCGTCGGCGCCGGATTCCAAACCGAGGACAACATCGACGGTGTCCGATTTCGCCGTGAGCATGATGATCGGCACCGAGGAGATCTCGCGGATCTCTCGGCAGACCTCAAGCCCGTCTTTGCCGGGCAGCATGAGGTCGAGGAGGACGAGGTCCGGGTTCACCTTCTCAAATTCGCCGAAGGCCTGATCACCGGTAGCGCAGAAGAAGGGCTCGAAGCCTTCACTTTTGAGCACAATCCCGATCATTTCGGCCAAAGCCGTGTCATCATCAACTACGAGGATACGAGCGTTCATCTTTCCATTGTCGCTTATGAGCGCCCAATCTTTCGACCTCGACACCCCCACCTCTCATTGCAGACGTTATGAACTCTGTTTCAGGGTGCGATTCGAGTCGGCGCTGGGCACCAAATCATGGCAGGATTGCGTGGTAATGGGACGATCTAATGCGTGGACCTCAGAGGTCGACTGGCAGACAGGTCAGTGGCAACGACGAGATCAGGGCCCGACGCATCACGAATGGCACCCGCCTTCCCCGCGTGGAGTTCTGGCCAAACGACCGCTGACCTTCTTTGAGGTGCTCGATTCCGGTTTCCGTCTGCTGCGATTCATTCCCGGGCTCACCATCGGTGCGGCTCTCATCGTGTTCACGCTCTGGAGTCTCGTCCTCACCGCGGTCGGTGCTTTCGTCGCGCTCAAGTTCCTGCCCTTCCTCAACGATCTCGTCAGCAATGACGATGCGATGTCCGGGTTCTTCCTGCTCGCGCAGATGGGATCGTTCGCGATCAGCCTGCTCAGCCTCGGCGTCGCTCATTTCCTTGCCGGACTGGCCGCCAGCGGTGCCGAAAATTCGTTCGGGGCACGCAAGACGACTTTGACTCAGTCGTGGGCGTCGCTGCATGGTCGCCGCTGGTCACTGATTCTCGCGGCCCTTCTCCTGGGCGCCGTCAATCTGGGTCTGCTGGTTCTTCTCGGGCTGCCCTCGCTTCTCTTCGCACTCTCCGACAACACGGTTATCGCAATCGTCACTGCCTTCCTCGCGCTGGGACTCTGGTTGTGCGCCCTGATCTGGCTGAATCTGCGTTTCGCCTTCACCGGCTCTGCGATCGCCGTCGAAAAGCTGGGCGTGCGAGCCGGACTGCGACGCTCCTGGCGCCTGACCGGCACCGGATTCTGGCGCACCCTCGGACAGTTGGGACTCGGCTACTTCCTGTCCAACCAGTTGGTCCAACTCATCATCTCTCCTCTCGTCATGGTCGTCACCGTCATCGCCACCATCGCCATCGGCGCCGCTGGTGCGGCCTCCATGTCGATGACGATCATCGTCGCCATCGCCGGAGCTCTTCTTCTGCTCCTGACGACAGTGTCCTCGGCGATTCTCTTCGCATACTTCTCCTGCCTCGTCTGCGTCTGCTACTTTGACCAACGCATGCGTACTGAAGGGTTCGACCTGGTTCTCATTCGCCGTGAGGAGGACGCCGCATGAGCATGTTGGCAAGTTCGACCATCGATCGAGAGACCGGGCGCGAATGGGTCGAGCACGAACTGTCGAAGAAGGAATACTCGGACACCGATCTCACCCCGTTGGAACAGATCGGTCAGTGGTTGAGCAACTTCTGGGACTCGATCGTCTCAGGCGCACTCAACAACAACTCTCCGTGGATGCTTCTCATCGTCATCGTGGCTCTGGCCGCCATCGTCGGCCTCATCATCTGGCGGGTCCGCCGAGTCGGGCTGAAGAAGACCTCCCTTCCGTTGTCTGCCTTCGACCCTGTCGTCGCCTCACCTGAGCCCGGCCCTTGGAGAGAGAGTGCGCGGGCCGCCGCCGAGCGCGGGGATATGAGGACTGCGGTCATCGATTCTGCACGTGCCATCTTCGCTGTGCTCTCCCAGAAGCACATCGTCACTCTCGATTCAGCATCGACTGCCAGCGAACTCAGCCGCACTGCCGGAGACGAAGTGCCCGAACACCGGCGCCAGTTGGCCCGAGTCGCCGAGGTGTTCAACGACCTCTTCTTCGGTGAGGACCCTGATGGGACTTCGCTCGCTTCGTTATCTGAGACCTATCACGAGTTCCTCGCACTTGATGAGGCGTTGAGCGCGTTGAGTCCGCGCCATCGATCGGCGGTGGCATCATGAGTGCCCTTATCGACGTCGCTACCAGAGGCACCCGTTCGAGTGCGGCGGTCCCGCTGACGGCTAGGCTGAGGTCGGCCGGTGTGTGGATCGTGGCGGCCATCGCCATCCTCATCACCGTGATCGCCACGATGCTGATGACCTCGGACCGCGAGTCCGAGGCACCTCTGCACTACGATTCCACGGCTCGTGAAGGCACGAAGGCCATGGTCGAAACTCTGCGCGACCATGGGGTCGAGGTGACCACGACCGAGGACTACGAAACGGCTCACAAAGCTTCCGGGAAACCGGACACGACACTCCTGATTCCGACGAAGGCCGATCTGCTCTCCCAGGGCGATATCGACGGCTTCCAGTCTCAGCTCGCCGCCAATGACAATCGACTGGCACTCATCGATCCCGGCCATATGGTCCAGGAATTCACCGACAGGATCACGGTCGATGACAGCATCAGCCCCTTGGCCACCCCGGATAAGATCTCACGGCCGCATTGTGAGGTGCCGGCGGCCCAGGCTGCCGGCGGCGTTGAGACCGGCGAGACTGAGTATGCCGAGGCCCGAAAAGGCACCGAGGGTCTGAGCACCTGCTACCCGTTCACCGGCCCTGGCGTCTCCCAGGTTGGCGGTGGCGAAGTCACCCCTGGATCGGCGCACGGGCAGCTCATCGTCGATGAGGGCGGCGGAGGGAAGGCCGACTTCCCCGTCACCGTCCTCGGCAATCCCGACTGGGCGACCAACGCCGGCATCGATGAAGAGGGCAATGCCTCACTGGTTCTCTCCCAGCTGTCACAGTCCGACCACCTGGTCGTCTACTACCCCACCGAGTCCGGTGAGTCCGAGTCGACCCCGTCGACCTTGGACTATGTGCCCAGCTGGTTCATCGCCGGAGCCCTGTGGCTGGTTCCGTGTGTGCTCATCCTCCTGCTCATCCTCGGCCGCAGGTTCGGTCCCCTGGCCGTCGAACGCCTGCCGGTCATCGTTCCAGCTGTGGAGACGGTGCACGGTCGTGCGGCTCTGGCCGCGCGCAGCCACGACCGGACTGGTGCCCTGCACACCCTGCGCACTGGCGCTCTCCTGCGCGTTGCGAAACGGCTGGCGCTGGGTCCCGAGGCCGGGCCCCGCGACATCATCGTCGGCATCGCGAACGCGACCGGCCGAGATCCGGCCCAGGTCGATTCGGTCTTCTCCTCCGCAGTGCCCAGCACCGACTCAGAATTAGCGAACATCGTCCATCAGCTCACCCTCATCGAAAGTGAGATCTCATGACACAGACTCCAGGCGAGAACTCTGCCCAGCAGCCGCAGGGCCAGGCCCAGCCGACCCAACCGGCACAGGCCCAGCCCCAGTCGGCACAGGCACAGGCCGAGCCCTCCCAGCCAGCGCAGTCGCAGGCGGCACAGCCAGGCCAGCCCCAGCAGGCGGCTCAGGAGCGCGACCCTCTCCGGGAGGCGTTCGTCGACGTGCGCACGCAGATCGCCAAGGCCGTGGTCGGACAGGACGAAGCGGTCACCGGGATGCTCATCGCACTGCTGTGCCAGGGTCACGTGCTGCTTGAGGGTGTGCCCGGTGTCGCCAAGACCCTCCTGGTGCGCAGTTTCGCCACCTCGGTCAGCCTCGACAACACCCGAATCCAGTTCACGCCCGACCTCATGCCCAGCGATGTCACCGGTTCCCTGGTCTATGACGCGTCCGTGTCGAATTTCGAATTCCGCGCCGGACCGGTGTTCACCAACATCCTCATCGCCGATGAGATCAACCGCACCCCGCCCAAGACACAGTCGGCGCTGCTCGAAGCCATGGAGGAACACCAGGTCTCGGTCGGCGGCGGGTCCCGTGCTCTGCCGGAACCGTTCATGGTCGCGGCGACCCAGAACCCCCTCGAATACGAGGGCACCTATCCTCTGCCCGAGGCTCAGCTCGACCGGTTCCTGTTCAAGCTCGTCCTCGGACTGCCCGAACGCGACCTGGAATTCGAGATCCTTGACCGTCATGCACGCGGTTTCGACGCCTCTCACCTTGCTGAGGCGGGACTGACACCAGTCGTCGACGCCGCCATGATCGCTCAGGCCAGGGAGCGCATCGCCGGCATCTACATCGCACCACAGGTCATCACCTACATCGTCGACCTGGCTCGCGCAACCAGACAGGCACCGTCGCTGGCCCTGGGCGTCTCTCCCCGCGGTGCCACCCGAATGCTCGGTGCCGCACGCGCCTATGCCTGGCTCTCGGGCCGCGGCTACGTGACACCCGATGATGTCAAGGCATTGGCGCACATGACCCTGAGCCACCGTGTGATCCTCCGACCCGAGGCTCAGATGGATGGACTCAACGTCGATCAGGTCCTCAACTCGATCATCGCGACCACCGAAGTACCACGCTGAATGACCACGCGACTGCTCCTGCTGACCCTGCTCGGGCTCGTCCCCGTCATGCTCATGCCGGGGTTCACGAGTGCACTGATCGTCGCTGGCGTCATCGTCATCGTCGCGCTGCTCGATTTCTTCCTCGTCCCCCCGCCGAGGTTGGTGTCCCTCCAGCGCACGCCTGGACCGATGGTCCGGCTGGGTGATCCGACCGACTGCACGCTCACCATGGTCAATGACTCCCCCAAACGCCTGCGGATCGCGGTCCGTGATGCGTGGTCACCGAGTGCGAGAGCCGAAAACACACGCTCGCACTTCGACCTGTCCCCAGGTGAGAGCAGTCAGGTGGTCACTCACCTTCTGCCCGTGCGCCGCGGTGCTCTGCACGCGGACAAGGTCACCATCCGCAGCCGCAGCATCTTAGGCCTCATCGCTCGGCAGAAAAGCTTCGATGTGCCGGCGATCGTGCGCGTCCTGCCGCCGTTCATCTCCCGGCGCGAGCTTCCTTCGAAGACGCAGAAGCTGCGTGAACTCGATGGCCGGTCTGCTGTGATGATCCGCGGCATGGGCACAGAGTTCGATTCGCTGCGCGACTATGTCGACGGTGATGATGTGCGCTCTATCGATTGGCGTGCCAGTGCCCGTGCTCAGGATCTGGTCGTCAAGACCTGGCGGCCAGAGCGTGACCGGAGAATCGTCATCGTCGTCGATTCCTCCAGACTGGCCGCACGTCGCTGCGGTGACGGCACCATCTTCGATGCTGCGCTGGAGTCTGCTCTGCTGTTGACGGCTTTGGCCTCCGGGGCAGGCGACCGAGTCGATGTCATTATCGCCGATGCACGCATCCGGGCAATCGCCTCGAGCCATCGCTCGAAGGATCCCGTCCATGACCTTTCGGTGGCGCTGACGACGGTGCACCCGGAACTCTACGATGCCGACTGGGAGCAGATCTCGTCGACTGTCCTGTCCACCTCACGCCAACATGCGCTCGTCGTCCTCGTCACCGCTTTGGATGAGGGCAGCGTCTCCGACGAGATCCTGCCTGTCCTGCCGACTCTCTTGGCACGTCACCGCGTCGTGGTGGCCTCGGTGGAAGATCCTGGCCTGGGTGAACTTGCGGCGAAGCGTGAGGGCGCCGATGAGATCTTCACAGCTGCGGCTGCGGAATCGGAGCTGCTGACATCGAAGTCCCTGCAGACGCGTCTTCGCGGTGCCGGTGTCCAGTCGGTCGAAGCGGGACCTGAGGATCTGCCCGGAGCTCTCGCTGACCTCTACATCAATCTCAAGGCGACTGGGAAGCTGTAGGACCCTCACACAGTGGTGCAGGCTAGACCAGTCAGTGGTGGAAGGTCCATCTGTCTGCGGTGGAGGCTCTACCGATCTGTCGCGAGGATCGAGTAGCCCGCCTGGTGCTCGTCGAGATCGGCGCTGAGTCCGGCCCTCGCGGCACGCTTGCCGAAGTACCAGGCATAGGCGATGACTGCTGCTGTGTAGGCAACGCCGATGGCGATTTTAAGCTCCGGCGGGATCGGATTGGGGGTGACGAACCCTTCGATGAGTCCCGAGATGAACAGCATGAGGACCAGACCACCGGCCACGGTCAGCAGTGATCTGGCTTCTGAAGCGAGTTTGTTCCGCCGCAGCTGAGGTCCCGGCACCACCCAGGCGAAGAACAGTCTCAGTCCCGCCGCACCTGCGAGGATGATGCAGCTGATCTCGGGGATTCCGTGCGGAAGAATGTAGAGGAAGAAGTCCGAGCCGCGGTCGAACTCGAACATCATCGCACCGGAGAATCCGACGTTGACCGCGTTGGAGAAGAGTCCTGAGACGACAAAAATGCCGGTGATGCCCAGGAGCACGAACTGCACGGCGATCCACGCATTGTTCGTCCACACCCCGACTGCGAAGAACCCGTTCGGATTCTCCTTGTAGTACTCAACGAAATCATGCTCCGCGAACTGCTTGCGGAAGGCGTGGTCGCCGAAGGTCTCGAGAACCTCCGGGTGCATTCCCGCCCAGATCCCGGCCAGACTCGCCACTGCCAAGAAGCATGCGGCGACGATGAGGAAATCCCACCGGAGTCGATAGATCGACAGCGGCAGGCTGATGACGAAGAAACGAGAGAGACCGCTGAGGCCACCGGAGGGAACCGCCGAGAGATGGTTGCGCGAACGATGCACGATCGCCGACAGTCGTGCGGCTTCCAAGGAGTCGGGAGCCACCGTCATGATCCGAGAGAGGTCCTTCGACGCATCCCGATAGAGGTCGAGGAATCTGTGGGCCTGGGCCGGATTCAGCCAGTTCTTCTTCGCCAGCATGGACAGTTCTCGCCACTTGTCGCCGTGCAGTTCGGCCAGCAGATTCGGGTCCATGACTCAACCCTATCTGAGTGTCAGGCAGACCAGAATCTGTGTCCGAGGCGATCCGCAATGAAGTGGGGATGCGAATTATGACAGGATGGAATCGTGAGTACTTTGGTGACGGGCGAAGCCGTCGAATTGAGCATCCAGCCTGCGGCTTTGGCCGCGCGCGCGTTGAGCTGCCTCATCGACTACATCGTGTATTCGATCGTCAACATCGGGCTCCTCATCGCCATGTTCTGGTTCCTGCTGCAGGTCCTTGACGTCAACGAGCTCCTGCTGGCATCGGTGATGACCATCATGAGCATCTCGGTGTTCGTGCTCTTGCCGATGATCATCGAAGTCCTCACCCACGGCCGTTCGATCGGAAAGCTCATCCTGGGTCTGCGCGTCGTCCGCGACGACGGTGGGGCCGTGCGGGCCAGGCACTCGTTCATTCGCGCCATCCTCTGGCCCTTCGAGATCCTCTCCACCGGTGGCGGACTGGCAGCCCTCTCCGGTCTGGTCTCGCCACAGTCCAAGCGCCTCGGCGACTACATGGCTGGGACCTTGGCCGTCAGCGAACGCACCGCCCCACCCCAACCAGTTCACACACATGTCTCACCGCATCTGCAGAACTGGTTGGCAGAGACCGACATTGCCACGCTCCCTGCCGGGCTGCACCGCCGGGTTGTGCAGTTTCTGTCCATGGCTGAGAACCTGGGCCGCGATTCGCGCTGGGAGCGGGCGAAGGAACTCGCCACCGAGCTCAACCCCTATGTCGCACCCGCACCGCCAGAGGGAACGATGCCGGAACAGTTCCTGTCTGCAGTCATCCACCGACAGCGCTCGGCAGAGTTTTCGAAGCAGCAGCGCCGCAGTGAACAGTCACAGGCGTTCCGTGCAGGCGTCAACACACTCCCACATGGGCTGCATCTGCAGAACCGCTGAAGGTTTCAAACCCGGCCCCGCGCTCATCTCTCTACACTGAGATCCGCAGACTTTTCAGGCCCGGCCCCCGTCGTTTGGGGGTCGGACCTGAAGACGTCAGGGAAGCTCAGTACCGGTAATGCTCGGGCTTATATGGCCCGGCGACGTCGACGCCGATGTATTCGGCCTGCTCCTTCGACAGCTCGGACAGGTTCGCTCCGAGTGCCGGCAGGTGGAGGCGCGCGACCTTTTCGTCGAGCTCCTTCGCCAGGCGGTGCACATCGTTGTCGTAGCGTTCGGGGCTGACCCAGAGTTCGATCTGCGCGAGCACCTGGTTGGCAAAGGACGCGCTCATCACGAACGAGGGGTGGCCGGTGGCGTTGCCCAGGTTGAGCAGGCGGCCTTCGGACAGGACGAGGAAGTCCGTCTGTTCGCGGTCCAGACCCAGGTCGGTGGGGACGGGCACGCGCCATTCGTGGACCTGCGGCTTGATCTCGACCTTGGTGACTCCGGAGACCTTGGCCAGGCCGGCCAGATCGATCTCGTCGTCGAAGTGTCCGACGTTGCCGACGATCGCCCCGGGTTTGAGGCTGGTCAGCACCTCGACTCCGACCACCCGCGTGTTGCCTGTAGTCGTGATAATGATGTCCGCGGTCGGTGCCACCGCGGAGAGATGCTCAACCTGGTAGCCGTCCATTGTCGCCTGCAGGGCGCAGATCGGATCGATCTCGGTGACGATGACCCTGGCACCCTGACCACGCAGCGCCTCGGCGGCCCCCTTGCCGACATCACCATAGCCGACGACGACGGCGATCTTGCCGCCGATGAGGACATCTGTGGCGCGGTTGAGACCGTCGGGCAGGGAGTGGCGGATGCCGTAGCGGTTGTCGAACTTCGACTTCGTCACGGAATCATTTACGTTGATGGCGGGGAACGGCAGCTTGCCGTCCTCAGCCAGACGGTAGAGGCGGTTGACTCCCGTCGTGGTCTCTTCGCTGACACCCTTGATGCCTGCAGCCATGCGACCGAAACGTCCTGGTGCGGCCTCGAGCGATTTCTGCACCTGTGCCAGAAGGACCTTGAACTCTTCCGGGTCGTCCTCACCCGCGGTGGGCACTCCCCCGTCGAGCTCGGCCTGGGCACCCTTGAGAACGTACATCGTGGCGTCGCCGCCGTCGTCGAGGATGAGGTTGGCTCCCTGCGCGAAGTCGAAGATCTTATCCGCGGCCCACCAGTACTCTTCGAGGGTCTCACCTTTCCAGGCGAAGACCGGCACACCAGCTGGAGCGTCGAGGCTGCCGGTGCCGACGACGACAGCGGCAGCGGCCTCGTCTTGAGTGGAGAAGATGTTGCAGCTGGCCCACCGCACCTGCGCACCAAGCGCGACGAGGGTCTCGATGAGCACAGCCGTCTGCACAGTCATGTGCAGGCTTCCGGCAATGCGAGCCCCGGTCAGCGGCTTACTCTGCCCGAATTCTTCACGCAGTGCCATCAGCCCAGGCATCTCGCGTTCTGCCAGTCGGATCTGGTGCCGGCCGGCCTCGGCCAGGCTCAGATCGGCAACCTTGAAGTCGGTGGATTCGAGCACGGTACCTCCATGGAGAACGGAAACTGTTGTCGTCTGAGTTGAGTCTATTGCCTTCGGGCCTCGACGAAGTCACTGGCCTGTGCCGTCAATTCGCGCAGCCGCTGCGGGTCGCTGGCCTCGACGTTGAGTCGCACCAGGGGCTCCGTGTTCGACATGCGCAGGTTGATCCACCAGTCTTCGCCCTGCAGCCCGATGCCGTCGAGGTCATCGACCGTGTTGGCCGGGAAGTGAACGGATTCGGCCGAGAAGGCGGTGAGCACGGCTTCGGGATCGGTCACGGTGAAGTTGATCTCTCCCGACTGTGCGTAGAGATCGTAGTCGGCGACGAGTCGAGACGCAGGTGCCTTTGTCTTCGCCAGAGCGGCAATCAGGTGGCAGGCAGCGAGCATGCCGGAGTCGGCACCGTAGAACTCATCGAAGTAGAAGTGAGCGGAGTGTTCGCAGGCGAAGACGGCATGTTCGGTGCGCATGAGTGTTTTGATGCCCGAATGCCCGACCTTCGAGCGGACCGCCCGACCTCCGGCGGCTGTGATCGTTGCAGGCACGCTGCGGGAGGTGATGAGATTGTGGATGACCACAGGTTCGGTGACGCCGGCCGTCTTCGCACGGGCGATCTCACGTTCGGCGACGAGTGCACCGATCGCCGAGGGCGACATGGTCGCCCCGGTTTCGTCGATGAAGAAGCACCGGTCGGCATCTCCGTCGAAGGCCAGTCCCAGGTCCGCGCCGTGATCGAGAACCGCTTGGGAGACGTCGAGGAGGTTCTCCGGCTTCAGCGGGTTCGCCTCGTGGTTGGGGAAAGTACCGTCGAGTTCGGTGAACAGTCCGATGACGTCGAAGGGCACCTTCGCAAAACCGGAATCAGGGCCGAAGACCTCACCGAGGAGTTTGCCCGCCATGCCGTTGCCGCAGTCGACGATGACCTTCAGACCAGTGACCTCATCGACGTGCGTCAGCGTCCGGATGCGTTCGACGTAGCGTCTGCGCATGTCCGCGGCCGCAACCTCGTTGATGTCCACCGCGGGTGCAGAACTGTGTGAACCGTCGACGGCCCGGCCGAATGTCGGCGCCTGTGGTGCCAGCTCCTTGATTCGTCCCAGCCCTGAGGCGAGGCTGACTCCTGCGGCTCGGGGGCCGCAGATCTTGATTCCGTTGTAGTCGGCCGGGTTGTGACTTGCGGTGATCATCGCACCGGGCAGGTCGAAGATTCCCGAGGCGAAGTACAGCTGATCGGTCGAGCACAACCCCAGCAGCACCGCTCGATAACCGGCTGCCTCGATGCCTGCGGCGAAGGCGTGCGCGAAACCGGGAGAACTGGGTCGCATATCGTGTCCCACGACCACCTCGGCGCTCGATTCGAGCTCCGACATAGCGAAGGCAGTGGCCCAGCCGAGAGCGAAGAGCACATCCTCGTCGAGCTGATCAGGGATGCGGCCGCGAATGTCATAGGCTCCGACCGCGGATTCGAGCGCAGTCGTGCGGGCCTCGACGAGGTCTGGACTGGGACTCGGCACAGCTCCGGGCCTGGGGTCGGTCATGAGTCGCCGATGATGCGCAGGTGACCGTGTTTGCGGCCCGGCACGGATCCGTCGCTTCGCCTCTCAGCGCTCGACGACGACGCAGACGAGGGTGACGACGCTGCCTCGCCCGCACTCGCACCGTCTCCGGGGCGTCCTGCCGCTTCTCTGACGGCATCGGCGATGGCCAACAGATCGTCATGGGTGCGCTCGGGAGGCGCCTGCTCACCTCCGATGCGGATGAGCTCCCACCCCACCAAAGGGGTCAGTTTTGCGGCGTGGTCGGCGCACAGGTCATGGGCACCGGGCTCGGCGCGACGCGACAGCGGACCGATGACGACACAAGCATCAGCGTGCACGTACGTCATGGTGGCTGCGGCACTGCTCGAGCAGCTGACTTTTGAACACAATCTCACGGCTGACACAGTCAACCACTTTACACGCGAGTACCGCCTGTTCCTGTCAGCCAGGGCCGTATGGTCAGTACAATATTGACTCATGAGCACCAGGCGTCATCGTGATCGGCATGGCCGCGGACTGCGGTCCCCGCTGTTCTTGGCCGACGTCCCGGCCCGACTGCGCAGAGGGGAGAGCTTCGCTCGTGTCGCGGCCGAGGAGTTCGCCCGTTTCCGGGCGCAGGAACCGGCCCTGCTCGCCGAGGTGGTGCTGGCCATCGATGCGGTTCCACCGGCAAGTTCCACTGAGCCCGCTTTCGGCCGGGTCTTCCCGGCCACCGCCAACAGGCTCACGCACATCGTCCTCTACCGGCGAGTCATCGAATACCACAGCAGCGGCCAGCGTGATTCTCTCATCGCCGAGGTGGTCGCCGATCAGGTCGAGATCCTCCGGAACTCCTAGCGAAAGCGGATGCAGCCAACGCAGAAGCGTCTGCAGTCAGCCGAGGCGGATGTCGCGGTAGGCTACGCCGGCAGGTGCCGGTGCGGGCTGCACCGCAGAGATCCCAGAGTCCGTGGTTACCACATAGCTGGCGTGAACACCATCGGATTGCGAGCCTGAAGCGTTCTCCCCGCTGATGACGATGGCGCGGACCGCGTCCGGGGACACCTCGGCGGGGCTGAATTCGGTGGTGCCGGTCGGGTTGAGATCGATCGACTGGGGATCCGTGAGCGAACCATCGTCGAGCATGCCCCTCACCTGCACCTGTCCCTGTCCTGGTGAGAGGTAGAGCTTTCCGGTGCCCGTGCGCGGCAGGGCCATGATCTGTGAGTCAGCGAGAGTGTCGGTGGCGTTGATGCTGCCGAAGTCTGCACTGCCCTTCTCTCCGTCACGGCCGATGAAGGCGCTGGCCTGAATGCTCTGATCCGAGTCGAGGACGACACTCGTGGCGTCAAGATCGCCGAGGTCTGCCTCGGCGACTCCGTGTGCAACCACGGTCATCGATGAGCGGGGAATGTCGACCTCCCCATCGTGCCCGTAGGCCTTAAGCGATACCTCTGCCAGGTCATCGCCCGGGTTGGCCACGCGCAGGCGTGCGTCCTTCCCGTCGAGACCGGTGACGACCTGCTGCGAGGCGGCATCCGCTCCGCTGGTGGCCAGGTCGATGCCCTGGGGTGTCAGACCCTCGAGCACTGTCTCTTGGAGAGAGCCGGCCACGACTCCCCCGTCGACCTTGACAGCGACGGCCAGAGCCTCTGCACCGGAGGCAAGGCCTCCCAGTCGGATGGCTCGCTGCTTGCCGGCCTTGATGCTGACCTCTGTCGGTTCCCCGCGCTGTCCCGACGGCGTCATGAGCGTGACCTCAGCCTGGACGGGAACGTCGCCGGGATTGCTCAGCAGCAGTTGGGAATTCGATCCCGCAGCCCCGGAGCCAGCCAGAATTCTGAAGTTGCTTGCCGCTGACCCGCAGGTCAGAGTCGCGAGCCCAGTGAGGTCTCCAGATGTGCCTTCAACGGTCTGCACGCCGGTTGTCAGCGCCGGTGCCCCGGGGCGGGCGAAGCCGGTGATGAGCTTGGTCTGATCGATCGGGTCATCGCCGGAGACGAATCCGTCCGAACTGGGATTGTCGAAGTTTGCTGACCCGCCCAGGTCTGCCACCTGCAGACGCGCTGCGGAGACCGAACCGTCTGCGGCGCTGATCGGTGCAGAGGCGGAGACTGCGCGGGTGGACACGTTGGAGTCGTCGACGAACTCCGCGTCGGTGCCTTCTGCCTCGTCATCGGTCAGGAGCGGGCCGGGACAGATCACACGAGTGTCGGCCGTGGGCATTCGGACCTGCTCGGGGCTGCGATCGAGCGTGCCCGGGGTCAACGGGGTCAGGAATGAGGTCGTGGCCACAAGCACTCCGGGGACGGCGATCGCCGCGAAGGTCACGAAGCTTCGCATATGTCTCATGACTTCGCCTCCACAGTGTGCTCGAATGCTGACTGCTTGGTTGCTGGGCTCTCGGTTGCCGGTTCAGCCTTTCGCCGAGGCTTCACCCGCATCGCACGCCCAGTCTTGGCTCGCCCGGTCTTCGCACGACTCGTGCGTGACCACGCCTCGGTCTGGCGCTGGGACCCGAAGGGGATCGCAACGATGATGGTGAGGAGGCCGAGAATCCAGCCGACGATGACGCCCGGAGCATAGAGCGGGGAACCGTAGGTGAGCTCGACGTCTCCGCCAGCGGCCGGCAGTGAGTATTCGGAGGCCCAGCTGATCGTGGACTTCTCCGGCTTCGGCAGTTCCTTGCCATCGATGCTGGCGGTGATGTCTTCGGCACTGTCGGACACGATCAGGGTGCGCCCATCGTCGCCGGGAGCCACCTCGGCGGCGGTGCCGTGCATCGGTGCGGTGCTCATCGCACCGTCGGGTTCCCGCACCAGGAATCGGCCGCTGTAGGGGGTGTCAACCTGCCACAGTCCGCCGGATTCGGTTGGGCCGATCTGGATCACACCGTCGGCGGCGGCCACCGAGTTCGTCAGATTCTTCGCGCTCGAGTCGACCAGGACGAAGTCCACGCCCAGCTGGCCCAGGATGGGTCGGACGTCTCCTGCATCATCGGCTGAGAGTGCCGCGGCGGCCTGGGCGATGAGTGTCTGATCAGCGCTGATGGGCAGGGGTCTGCGCTCCCACGGCCACCCGCCGACCGCCTCGGCGGACCGGATGGTCGAGGTGCCGATGACGGTTCCGTCGGCGGATGCGAGGAGGCGGACACGAACCTCACCATCGACGACATCGAGGTGCAGCGTGCGTGACTGAGTGTCACCGGTGGCCCGATCGGCGGCCAGTGCCGGGACGGTGCCGTGTTCCTGGGTGGTGACGATGTCCGCCGAGGTGGTGCTGGGGCCGGCGCTGACGACGATGAGTCCCACGGCGGCGATGGCTACGAGCCCGGACAGGCCGCGCATGGGCAGTCGGCGGGAGTTCGTCGACTTCGTCGTCGTGGTTTGGGCACCGAGCGTGAGCAGCATGATCGACCCGAGGCTGAGCAGAGTCAGACCCGCGGCCGGATAGGAGCCGATGAGGCGGAAAGGCCCGGTTTGGGCGGGAAGGAGGATCTGGACGGTGGCCACCAGAAGACCGCCGAGGTAGAGGCCGACGGCCCACATCAGGCGGGACAGTCTGAGGTGAGCTTCGATGAGCGTGAGGAACGCGAGGATGAGCATCGGCAGCACCAGGATCGGTGCCCACAGCTGCAGCATCCCTGGGCTGATGCCGTTGATGCCGACAGCGCCGAGCAGATCGGCCAGCCAGGTCATGTCGATCGGTGAGGGGAAGCCGACCGCCAGGAGGTAGGTCGGTGGTGCCGGTGGGGCGAGGGTCTGGCCGGGCATGACGAAGATCGCGCCGGGGTCGGTGACGAGGCCGACCAGCCAGGGCCAGGCCAGGAACAGGGTTGGAGCCAGCAGCCACAGGTGGCGCAGTCCACGACCGGTGCACAGGAGCACTGCGGTGAGGATGATTCCCAGTGGCAGCATCAGCGGCACACCCGCGGTCATCAGGAACAGCAGAAGTCCGGCGGTTGCGGTGGCGGCGATCGACCCGGTGCGCAGGCTGCGTCGCAGGGCGATGACGAACAGAGGTGCGGCAATCCAGACGAAGATGACGCCGAGGCGGCCGTCCGAGAGCGCGGTGACGAAGAGCGGGGCCGCGATCCACAGCAGGGCGGCGAATCCGCGCACCCAGTTCCGTCTCACGATTGCGCCCGCAGCGCTGTAGGCGGCGATGACGGCAAGGATCGGGGCCAGGAGGATCAGGGTCCGAACCATGATGTCGACGTGGCCCAGGAACGGAACACTCAGGGCCGCCAGGAGCAGCTGGTAAGGATCGGCGGGGACTGCAGCACCGGTGGAAACGTCGAGATGGGGGCTGAGCAGGCGGGAGACCAGCTCGCCCAGGCTGACGTCGGTGGACCCGAGCGCACCGCCGACCAGGTAGCCGGGGCCGAAGAGTCGGAAGGAGACGAGGCCGCTGAGTGCCGCGGCTGCGATGAGGAGGTAGGTCAGGGGGCTGCGGAAGAGTCCCGAACCGCCGGTGACTTCGAGGCGTGAGAACGAATCGATTGCTTCTTCGGTGTCACCGACCGGGTTGAGTTCGGTTTCGTCGATGTGCTCCGGGCTCGATCCGGCTGCCGAGTCGGCTTGGGCCTGGCGGGCCTCCTCGGCGGAGTTCATGCTCCGGCGCTGGACGGCGAGTTCGTCCGGGTCCGCGTAGAGGGGTGCCACATGGGAGTCGGTGGTGCGTTTCGCCCGACGGCTGCGGCGGGCGTTGGATCGTCGCAGCCGCGAGGTGATGCGGGCGTCGGCGGCGAGTCCGAGAAGCGCGGAGAAATACCAGGAGGCGGCGCGGACGTTGTTCGACAGCAGTCCCGCCAGGGTGTTCTTCAGCTGAGTGAGGATGAGGAGGCAGAAGATGCCGGCGAATCCGGGGCAGGAGAGGCTGAGGCGGTAGCGCTGTTCGGTCCGGATCTGTGACTTCGACGCGGGTGGCAGTGGTGAGGAGCCCAGCTGAGCGGCCGAGCGTGCGGACACCGTCAGTCTGGCGTTTGGTGCAACGACGACCCTGCGACCGAGGTCGCGCAGTCGACGCGAGTATTCGAGACCGCGGTAGGACATGCCGAGAACACGGGAGGGAGCTCCGATTCTCTCAAGCTCCGCGGTGGAGATGAGCATGCCCGGCAGGTCGAGGCCCAGCGTCTCCGACTGACCGTCGCGCTGTCCCTGGTCGACCTCGCCGTCTCCGACTGGATTGACCCGGGCTCCAGCCGAGGTGGTGGTGACGCCGGCGGAGACGATGTGGTCTTCGTGCGTGATCTTGGGACCGACAGCGGCGATCGATTCGGTCGCGCCGATGGCATCAAGCAGCTCTTCGAGGCACTCGGGGTCGGGACGCGAGTCTGCGGAGAGGAACCACAGATGGGTGCTGTCGGCGACTTCGGGGAGTGCAAGGGCCTGTGTGACGGCAAGACCCCCGAGATCCACAACGGGGATCTCGGGGAAGCTCGCGTTCAGAGCTGTTTCAAGCTCAACCCTGCTGTTGTCGTCGCCTGAGGCGACGACAACGGTGACGGCAGGTTTCACACGACCTGTTTCTTGAGTCGACGGCGTTCGCGTTCAGACATTCCGCCCCAGATTCCGAAGCGCTCATCATTCGCCAGCGCGTATTCGAGGCAGTCCGAGCGGACGTCGCATGAGGCACAGACACGTTTGGCTTCGCGAGTCGATCCGCCCTTTTCGGGGAAGAACGCCTCGGGGTCGGTCTGAGCGCACAGCGCTTGGTCCTGCCAGGAAAGCTCGCCGTCTTCACCTGCTCCGAAGAGCAGTGAGAGCGGCGATACTGCGGAGTTGTCCGTGGGCAGCGGTGTCAGATCGTTCGGATCGATCGCTAATGGATCAGGCAGAGTATCCGGTGTACGCGCCCCCGGTTCGACGAACCAGTCTTCGGCACTTCGTGAAGTGACTCCGGGCGCGACTGTGGAGAGGTCTTCCCTCTCCTGCCTTTTGCTCTGTGCGCTTTGCACGGTTTTCCCCTTTCTCACGCTCAGCTCACCTACCACTGCGGGCTTCTGTTCCGGTACCGTTCGAGGAGTGAAATGGTCTGGGTGCGACCGACTCCCCGGATGGTTCCGGAGGTGAAGCTCGTGCTGACGGTATCAGCGTGGTGGGTGCTCGAATCCGAGAATTCGTGCTAAGTGCGTTCCCCTGTTAAGTATAAATTACACGCGTGTCATTACCGACTCGTCAAGCCCTTGTGGAGTATTGGCGGGGACGCATGTGGATTAATCGAACACACCTTCACATACACACGCACTATGAACACCACATATAGCGACCATCTGCTGATATTGACACAACCTGTGGTGAGCACCTGAACAAATCTGGAGAATTTCGAAATCATTCGCCGTCGGTGGGATTATGGAGACATGAGAGTCGAATCACTCGCGATCGCTGCCCGATCCCAGCATCCGCCCACTGAAAACGGGCGTGCAGGCGGCCCGAAGACGATAGAGACGCGATGATGAACGACCGACTGCTCACCGTGTATGCGCCTCCCGTCGAGGAGGACATCACAGCCGGGTCTGATCTGGCAGCGATACTTGTCAACGCTCTGCGCCGGAATCGGATCGACCTCAAGGACGGCGACATCCTCGTCATCGCATCGAAGGTTGTGTCCAAAGCGGACGGACGTCTGCGCAGTGTGAAGGACCGAGCGGAGTTCGAGGATCTGGTCAAGGATTCCTCGAATCACCTTGTTGCCGAACGGACCTATGCCTCGGGGTCGACCGTCCAGATCGTGCGCACCCATTCGGGCACCGTGCAGGCGGCGGCCGGGCTCGACCAGTCGAATTCGAGCGGCGCGGTCGTCCTCCACCCTCAGGACAGCGATGATTCGGCTCAGAAGCTGCGGCTGCGGGTCGAAGAATCCTTCTCGGTGCGGATCGGGGTCGTCATCTCCGACACCATTTCGCGGCCCTGGAGGATCGGTGTCGGCGACTTCGCGCTCGGTCTCTCCGGCTTCTCCGGACTTGATGATCAGCGCGGTAAGCCAGATGACGATGGCCGAATGCAGTCGGTGACTGTTCGCGCGGTCGCCGATGAGATCGCGGCAGCGGCAGATCTCGTCAAGGGATCATCACGTGGCCTGCCGATGGCGTTGGTCCGAGGCGCCGGCGGGTACCTGGACAACGGCCAAGCCGGGGCGAAGGCGCTGAGCCGCGACCTCGGCGAGGACTGGTTCCGCTACGGCCACGTCGAAGCAATCCACAGAGGGCTCGGAGTCACGAAGCTGCCGGGCCGCGCCGCTGCCGGAGACAACAGCGACGACATCCTCGAACGCGTCTCCCGAGCCATCCGCGTCGTCCGCGCGGGAACCACGCGCACCCCAGGGCAGGCGGCGTGGCGGATGCGCATTGAAGGTTCCGGATCCAGGATCACGCTTGCCCCCTCGGACTCTCCGGCGACGCCGCAGGCTGGTGGCCCTCCCCTGTTGGAGGCGATGGTCGGCCTCGGCTCACTCGTCGAGCGCATGCACACCGCTCTCTTCGCCGAGGATCTCAGCGCCACCACGAAATGGGAGTGGGCCGAGGGCGAACTCGGAGCATTCCCCCGCGGGGTGCGCATCAACATCGGACTCATCAACCACTGAACGTCGCAGGCATCGAACGATTCATCCTCATCCAGAAAGCAGGTCATCCCTCGTGGATCTCTCCATCATCAGCCGCACCGGCGGACCCATCCTCTTCTGGCGCGGCCCTGACTACGACCGACTCGATCTCACCGGTCCGGTCGTGGCCAACTGGGTGAACAAGGGTGTCGGTCTCTTCGGAGACTACGACCTCGGCCCCGACTTCACGCTCTTCGTGCCGATGCCTGCTGGACTGCACTGGCGTGAGCTCGTCGCGATCCTTGCCGTCCTCCTCGCCGATGGTCGCGTCGTACTGGGAACAGATACACAGTCCGACGATTCGATGGCCTCAACAGCCGCCTCGGCCGCACCGGAAGGTGACTTCCATGCCTTCGTGCCGCTGGGCTACGAGGACGATGTACGTCTCTCCGATGCTGAAGAGGTCTTCGTCTACAACCCACCGGCATTGGCTCTGAGCACCCCGGTCGGTGAGGACTTCATCGACGTCAACTCCGCGATCCGCGCCTACCCCGACGTGACGCCTCGGCGCCTCCAATCCACCGGGACTCTCATCGTCGGTGACCAGGAGGTCGAGTGGACCGAAGCACCGAAGGACTCCAAAATCGGCATCCTCGTTTCGAACTCGACTCCCCTCCCCGAGGAGTGGGCGACATTCCTGGGCCATCTTCTGCGCGGCGGTGAGTCGCTGCTGGCCAACGGGATGGACAAGGCTCGCATTACGGACCTGGCGAGCAGCCTCGGCGAGGTCCGTGGCAGACTGGGAACATGGACAAAGTAGTTGATACCCCCGCTGCCGCGGTAGCCGATATTGCAGATGGATCATCGATCGCCGTGGGCGGTTTCGGTGTCGTCGGCGTGCCCGAATTCCTGATCCGAGCGATCAAGGAACAGGGCGCCAAGGACCTCGAAGTGATCTCGAACAACGCCGGAGTCGACGGGCGGGGCTTGGGCCTGCTGCTCGCCGACCACCGTCTCCGTCGCATCATCGCCTCCTACGTCGGCGAGAACAAGGAATTCGCACGCCAGTACCTCTCTGGTGAACTCGAAGTCGAGCTCACCCCGCAGGGCACGCTGGCAGAGAAGATGCGTGCCGGTGGAGCCGGGATTCCCGCGTTCTACACGATCACCGGAGCTGGCACTCAGGTCGCCGACGGCGGCATGCCGTGGAAGTACGACACAGAGGGCAACGTCGTCAAGGAATCACCGGCCAAGGACACCCGGGTCTTCGACACCTTCGGCGAAGAGAAGGAATACGTTCTCGAAGAATCGCTGGCACCCGATTATGCGCTCGTTCGCGCCGCTGTCGGAGATCGTCACGGCAACCTCGTCTTCCACTCATCGGCCCGGAACTTCAATCCCCCGGCAGCGCAGTCGGCTCGGATCACCATCGCCGAGGTCGAGAAGCTCGTCGAGCCCGGCGAGATCGACCCCGATGACGTGCACGTACCCGGCATCTTCGTCCACCGCGTCGTCGAGCTGACCCCGGAGCAGGTGGCCGACAAGCCCATCGAGAAACGCACCGTTCGCACAGAGCCAACCGCTGTAGAGGGCTGAGGAGAACCAGATATGTCATTGACAAGAAACCAGATGGCGGCCCGCGCAGCCCAGGAACTCGAAGACGGAAGCTACGTCAACCTGGGCATCGGAATGCCGACACTCGTACCCAACTACCTGCCCGAGGGAGTCGATCTCGTCCTCCAGTCGGAGAACGGCCTGCTGGGCGTCGGCCCCTACCCCACGGAGGAAGAGATCGACCCTGATCTCATCAACGCCGGCAAGGAGATCGTCACGATGGCCCCCGGTGCCTCCTACTTCGACTCTGCTGCCAGCTTCGGCATGATCCGCGGCGGCAAGGTCAATGCCGCGATCCTCGGCGCGATGCAGGTCGCCACGAACGGCGACATCGCGAATTGGATGATCCCCGGCAAGATGGTCAAGGGCATGGGCGGGGCAATGGACCTGGTCCACGGCGCGCAGCGCGTCATCGTCATCATGGACCACGTTGCCAAGGACGGCTCACACAAGCTCCTGCCCAGCTGTGAGCTGCCGCTGACCGGCAAGGGCGTCGTCAGCCGTGTCATCACCGACATCGCAGTGCTCGACGTCTCCGGAGACTCATTCACCCTCGTCGAGCTGGCTCCCGGGGTCACCGTTGAGGAAGTCAAGGAGAAGACCGGCGCCGAGGTAAACGTCCCCGACGACGTCCCCACTATCAGCGTCGACGCTGCCTGAATCACCGCGCGATAGCGCGGTTGCCGGGTCCTGTGGTCCCGGCAGTCTGAAAAGAGGCCGTCCTGAGCCGATTCCTTTTGAGGAGTTCGGCCCAGGGCGGCCCTTTTCACGTGCGAGGAATGCTGTGCAGACGTCATGGGGCGAAGCGCGGTGCAGGCGTCATGGGGCGGGAGCGCTTCGCCTCTTAACCGTCGGCGATCATCCTATTCGCCGTCCCGCGTACCACGCACCGTCGGACGTTCAGCACCTCGTCACCCACACGGACAACAGCTCACTCAGCACCACCTACACTCCATGCAAGACGCCACCGCAGCAATGGGTTGATCCGCTGCTCACGGTACGGGGTGCTCGCGAAATCTGAACGATCCGAGAGACTCGAGAGATCCAGTCGCAGCTGGTTCAGACGGAGGGCAGCGTAGCGTCGAGACCGGTAGTGGCCACGAACAGATCTCCATGGCCGTCTGCGGTCACTGTGGGCTCGTTGGCCGCGATGAACACACTCTGGCCACGTGCGAGTGTCACTGTGGACCCGAGGGACGTCAGAGTGACGCTGCCCGAGGTGCACAGGGCGATGCTCGCGCCTCGGCGTTCGACCTGTGTCAGTCGTGGGCAGCGCAACGACTGCAGGGCGAAGTCTTCGGTCGCGCCGAGGAGGATTCCGTCACGGTCGGGTTCGACCATCCGAGGTGTGGCCGAGGTGAACTTCGCAACCTTGCCCAGCTCCGGGATGTCGATGTGCTTGTTCGTCAGTCCACCCCGCAGGACGTTGTCGCTTGAGGCCATGACCTCGATCCCGGTCCCACCCAGGTAGGCGTGGAGCACGCCTGATTCCATCGCGAGGGCTTCCCCGGGCTGTAGGTGGACGCGATTGAGCATGAGCGCCACCAGCACTCCGGGATCGGAGGGATAATCGGCCACAAGTTCCTGGAAGGTCTCCGCAGGATCGACGGCTGTGCCCGAACGGCTGATGTGGCCTTCGGGCAGTTCAGCCAGATCCTGCGCGGCGACTTCGTCAACGAATGCAGCGGACCGCGAGTCGCCGAGGACGAGTTCGACCGTTTTGGCGAAAGCCTTGGCCTCAGTCAGGGACTTCAGCGCGGAGACCACATCACCCAGAAAGTCCAGGGAGACCGGCGACAGAGACAGCGAGAGCAGACGTTCGAAGGTTGCTCGCACGGCCTTACGCGACCGGAATCCGGTCAGCGCGTGGAATTCGGTGAGGGCGTAGATAAGCTCCGGCTTCGCGGAGGGATCTTTGTAGTTTCGGGTCGGTGCGTCGAGATCGGGGCCCTGCGATTCTTCGCGGGCGAATCCGATGGCCGCCTGCTCGGGATTCGGGTGAACCTGGATCGAGAGCGCCTTCTGCGCGGAGAGGACCTTGAGCAAAAAGGGCAGACGCGGCCCGAAGGCGTCCAGCGAATCGTGGCCCAGCAGTCCGTCTGGATCACCGGCGAGATATTCGATGAGGTTGGGGCCGACCGTATTGCTGGCCGTCTTCACGTCCAGAGATGATGATGCCCCCTGCTGCGCGGAACGGTGCGTCGAGCGCTGCTGATCAAACTGTCCTGCGTCTAGATGGGAGGGGCTCATAGGGTGGGCTCCGAGCCACAGCTCGGCGCAGGGAGTGCCGTCGGGAGCGGTTCCCAGGATTGCCGGGATCGCGTCCGTGCTGCCCCACGCAAAATTCTTGACCGTATTGTGCAATCGACGCACTGTCTTGGTCCCCTTCGGCTGGACTCATCGGATGAACATACGCACTTGCTGTGCGTGTTTCTCCACGTTAGCGCGTTCATCTCGACTAATCATCGATTTCGGGAGTGCCTTCACTGACTGTTCAGCTAAGGACATCTGCTGTTCACCAGGTGCGACCAGGGCGAATAGAAAAGCACATGGGGATGGCCGGACGAGAAGAGTGAGGCGGTCCGCAATTCCGGCCTGAGGAGAACTGGGACCGGGCGGTGCATGGTCCGGAGACCAAAACGTCTCGTGGCCGGTTCCTTTCAGAACCGGCCACGAGACAGTGGGACTTTCTGCGAAGCCTCACCCAGCTCCTAGCTGAGGCGAGGTCGCTGTGATCAGCCGACTACGCGGATGACCTTCGCTCCACGATTGAGCATCCAGCTGTAGCTGCGCTTCGTCGTGTTCGTCCGGGTCGAGCCCGCATCGTACATCTGCCCCTTGGTTTCAGAGATGATGCCGATGTGGCCTGGGATCCAGATCAGATCGCCTGCTTTGGCCTGGCTGACCGGAATGACCGTCCCCGCGTTGCGCTGCTGGCTGGTTGTACGCGGCAGTTTGATGCCGTGCTTGCCATAGACGTACTGGGTGTATCCAGAGCAGTCCCAGCCCTTCGTCGGAGAGGTTCCACCCCAGACGTACCTCACGCCGAGGTGGCCCTTCGCTTCGCTGATGATGGAGTCACGCTGAGCCTGGATCTTCTCAGCCTTGGACGGCTTGTCCTTCTTGTCTTTTTTGCTGTCCTTCGGCTTGTCCTTCTTGCTGTCCTTGGACTTGTCGCCATCCTTGGACTTGTCGTTCTTCTTATCGTCCTTAGGCTTGTCAGACTTCGACTTGCCGTCGTCCTTCTTATCGTCCTTGGCCTTGTCATCAGCCTTGGACTTGTCATCCTTGGAACCCTTGTCGTCAGCCTTGGCGTCTGTAGAACCTTCCCCGGAGTCTGCAGCCGCACCGCCATCGGTGGCCTTGTCGCCCGGTGGCGCCGACTCATCGGCACCACCGGAAGCGTTGGCATCATCGGAATCGCCCGGACCATTGTTGTCGACTACGCCGCCTTCAATGGTTCCCTTGGGCGAGAACTCCGTAGTCCCGTATCCCTCGGCCCAGACAAGTCGAGCGCCTTCGAACAGCTGCTCGCCTCTGCCGTCCTTGTAGACCGGGTCTGAGGTGGGGTAACCGAGGTGTCCCTTGACGGTACCTTTGTCAGCCCAATAGTTCAGGAGCGTGCCGGTGGTGTAGTGAGCACCGGTGTCCTTGGACCAGTAGATCTTGCCCTTCTGGAACGACTGTGCCGATCCCCCGTCTTTCAGGCCGCCCTTCTCTTGCGAGGTGGGCAGGCCCAACCGGGTGACAACGTCACCCTTATACGAGTTCTTGATCGCACCGGTCAGGTGGTAGGCACCGGTCTTCTTGGACCAGAAGACGTTGCCCTTCTCGTAGCTGCGGGTACGTGCCCCGTCAACGCCCTTGACATCGTGTTCCTTGCCAGTGGCCTTGCCGAGTTCCTTCGTGTGGTCGGCAGCGTACTTGTCGATGGCAGTCTTGGGCTTCGGCGTTGCCTTCTTGCCATCGTCCTTCTTCTTGCCATCGTCTTTCTTGCTGTCGTCCTTTTTCTTGTCGTCCTTCTTCTTGTCGTCCTTCTTCTTATCGGACGGCAGTTCGCCGGACTTCGTGATGCTGGTGACAGTCGAGCGGATTTCGCCCATCTTGGAGTAGAAGGCATCACCGGGGCAGCTGGTGTTCGCGAGGTCGCGGTGTGCGACGACGGTCGATTTGCTCGGCTTGACGCCATCGAGTGAGAGCTTCCAGGCGATCGCCGAGGCGACTGCGTCCCGGGTCTTCTTCGGCGGGGCCGACTTGTCATAGGAGCCGATCACCGAGATGCCGAATGTTCCGGTGTTGTGTCCGGCAACGTGGGCACCGACGACGGCTTTCTTGATGTCGCCGCCGCGGGCCTGCCAGAGGCGACCGTACTTATCGGCGATGACGTTGTATCCGATGTCGCTCCAGCCGCGACCCGACTGGTGGTAGGACTGGATACCGCGCAGGACCGAGGGAACGTCTTCAGCAGAGTAGCTGTTCGAACCTGCGGTGTGGTGAACGACCGCCTGCTTGATGCCGCTGGCATAGTCGGGGCTGCCCTTGTATGCCTTGGCACCCCAGGAGGAGCGCGAACCGATCTTCGGCTTCGGCACCTTGGCCGATTTCGCCACGTTGTTCACGGAAGAAGATCCGGGAACGTAGTTCTGATTGGTGACCTCGGCCTGACCCGATGCAGCCACATTCTCGGTGTTCGCAGCATCGGCGGTCGAGCCGGAGCTCGTCTCCGAGGTGTCGGCATCGGTCTCGGCGGAATCTGAGTTCTGCGGTTCGATCTCGACAGGAGCATTCTCCGCCACGGCGGCAGCATCGTTGGGATTCTGCTTCGGGTCGACGAGTACGAGCTCGGCGTCGCTGGGAGCCTTGTCGCCCAGGATGCGCATCTGCACACCCGAGGCACGGTTGACGGTGAACGGCTCGGAGCCTTCGTTCTTCGCCTGCTCCTGCTTCTCCTCATCCAGAGACTCCCAGTTACCCCAATCAGAACCACTCTTGACGCGGACCTGAATGCGGATATTGGACTGCGTTTGGGAGAAGGTGAAGCCGATGAGGCTCGGGTTGTTGGTCGGAACGTCGAGAACGTCGGAGATCAGCGCAATGTTGACGCCGTCCTCGGTCTTCTGACGTACCGAACCCGAGATGTCATCGCTGTCCTTCGAGTCCTCAGAAGATTCGGAGCCCTTGGATGTCTCGCCATCGGACGCTCCATCCTTCTTCTCCGACTCTTCAGCAGACGCCGATGGGTCAGCCTTCGGCGCGGAGTCTTCCGATGCAGCCGCTTCGCCTGCACCCTCAGGTGAGGACAGTCCTGCAGAGACAGGATTGATCGACCCTGTGGAGCCGGCAGCAGCACCGGAACTCGCGTTGACGAAGGCTGGCACCTGCGTCGAGGCGGCAGCCGTCTGCGACTTGAAGATGTTCGGCAGATTGCTGGTTGTGCTTTGGTTGGCAACGCTGGCAGAGGAGTCACTGGAATCACGGGCGCCGGGGACATTGAGTCCGTCTTCGCTCACGCTCAGCGCCTCTTGGGTCACTTCCGGCTCAGTCGATGCCGCGAAGGCAGTCGGTGCCGTGACCGCTAAGGTGCCGACGAGTGCGACTGTTGCGCAGCCCGCGACTGTGGGCAATAAGTATTTCATCGTTCAGCCTTTTCGAGGAAGTCAGGGAAGTTCAGGCCCTGGAATCATCTCACCGTTGGCAGGACGGTGGGTAATCCCAACATCTCAAAATTGTTACACATATACGGCGTGTCACACTAGCCAAATTACAAATTAATCAAATTACACCAGTGTGGTTCCCAGTGTTTGCAAGGGACACACCGAGGGAAAGTTTTTCTGGCAAACGGCCGCGATTCCCGGCTTCTGTCGTCAGCCTCACAAGACCGCCTGGGTCATCGCAACCTCAGGGAACGTAGCAGATAGCTCTCTCTGCGCTCTCTTGGCCCTCGTCAGAGCCGCCTTCGCTTCCACTTTGAGCACTGACCCGGGTGTCACTGCCAGCCGAGAGACCACGGCCCGCATTGACCCCTGCAAGAGCTGCAGAGTTGCCACCTGGCGCCGCCTGAGCGCCTTTGTCCTTCTCAGAATCCTTGGACGATTTTTCGATCGTGTCCGCAATCAAGGTCCGGGCGGTGTCGAAATCAGGGTGTGATGGTGTCACGTTGGGCGGAGTGAGGTCAAGCGACTCGATCTTCTGCGACTTCACCTTCAGCGCGAGATCGACGAAATCATCCACCTCGGAGGAGGGAATGTCCGTCGACAGTGCGCCTGGTGTGGCTTTGGCGATCTCCTGGTACCGGGTGAGAACGGTAGCGGGGTCGAGCTGCTTGACCATCGCCGTCTGCACGCAGCGCTGCCGGATCATCCGCTCGTAGTCGCTGGAGAACTCCCGTGAGCGAGCGAACCACAATGCGTGGAAGCCGTCGAGCTTCTGCTTGCCCGGCTCGATCCAGCCCTTGACCGGACCGTGCTCGCCGGTCGTCGGATCGACCTTCGAGGAGATGGGGACTCGCTTGCCTGAGACCAGCGTGATCCCGCCGAGAGAGTCGATGAGCTTTTCGAACCCCTTGAGGTTGACCATGGCGAAGTACTGGACTTCGAGACCGGTGATCGCCGAGGCAGCATCCATAGTGGCCTGCTCCCCTGCCCGCTTCGGGTCCTCGAACTCGTCCTTGTGTCGCTCGCCTTGCTGGAAGACGGCATTGAGCAGGCATTCGTCACCACAGTTGAACCCCTGTGGGTAGTGCTTGTACAGCGGGGAGCCCTTGGGGAAGGGCACGTTCTCCATATTGCGTGGAAGGCCGACGATGACCGTCTTGCCGGTCTTCGCATCGATCGAGACCAGGGACAGCGAATCCGGACGGATGCCGGTGCGTCCCTTGCCGGCGTCTGAGCCGAGGAGAAGAATGTTGTAGCGGCCATCGACGGGCTTCGCCGCTTTTCCGGAGGCGAAGAGGTCAGCCATCAGTCCGCGCTGGGAATCCAGCAGAGTGGTACCCCAGGCCAGTGGGCCGACAACGACGAGGACCAGGGCGCAGAATGCGGCGACAAAGCGCTTGCGCGCCCGCGCCGAGAGTGTGACCAGCTTGATCCGGCGCAGCGTGTCGAAGAGGCACACGATCCAGTTGATGGCGATGACCGGCAGCCAGATTGTGAGGAACGTCAGCAGGAATGGATTCGTGCCGATCGTGAAGAGGAACTTCTTGTCGATGAGAATCACGATCAGAGCAATGATCGTAAGGATCCAGCTGATCGCGGTGATCGACAGTGAGATCTTGGCCCAGCGGCGAGCCCGGAACAGCAGCTGCACTCCCCCAGGAATGAGAACAGTGACTAGGAGAAGGATCCACGCCCGTACATCCCGCGTCGGCTGTGAAGCGTACGAGGGATGATGAATGGGGTCGACGTATCTCGTTTCGGCCACTGACCTACCTTTACCTCGCGCTCGCTGCTGTTATGGCCACCCCGCTGACCTGAGGCCCGCGGCGACACAGACCACTGTGCCAAACCTTCTGGAGAGTCCACTGTGTTCATCCATTGTGGCGCGTGGGAGCCGTGGATTCCGGCACATTTCGCCTGCGCATGTCGCGTCGTTCCAGGAGTACTTGATCACAGATACGAAGGAGGCCACCACTTGGAGGCGGTGGCCTTCTTTCGTGCGGTGAGCGCTCTCACCTGCTGAAACATCAGCCGATGAGCTTACGGCCCATCACCATGCGCTGGATCTGGTTGGTGCCTTCGTAGATCTGTGTGATCTTCGCATCACGCATCATCCGCTCGACAGGGTGGTCGACGACATAGCCGGCCCCGCCGAGGAGCTGGACGGCATCGGTCGTGATTTCCATGGCCGCGTCCGAGGCGAAGGCCTTCGCCGCTGCGCCGAAGTACGTGAGGTCGTCATCGAAGCGCTGGCTCTTGGCTGCCGCGGTGTACGTGAGCTGACGGGCCGCCTCGAGTTTCATGCCCATATCGGCGAGCATGAACTGAATGGCCTGGTTCTCAGCGATGTTCTTGCCGAACTGCTGACGCTCCTTGACGTAGCCCAGCGCATAGTCCAGCGCGCCCTGGGCGATGCCGACGGCCTGAGCCGCGATCGTGACGCGAGTGTGGTCCAGTGTCCGCAGAGCGATCTTCAGGCCCTCACCTGGGTCACCGATGATGCGGTCACCGGGCAGGCGAACATTGTCGAAGAGGAGTTCGCGCGTCGGTGAGCCCTTAATGCCGAGCTTGCGCTCCTTCTCGCCGAAGGTGAAGCCCTCATCGGACTTCTCCACGACGAAGGCGGAGATGTTGCGTCCGCGAGCACCGTCCGGGTCGGTCACGGCCATGACCGTGTAGTAATCGGAAACGCCGGCGTTCGTGATCCAGGTCTTGACTCCGTTGAGGACCCAGTCGTCGCCATCGGCGATGGCCCGGGTCTTCATCGAAGCCGTGTCGGATCCGGCTTCGCGCTCGGAGAGCCCGTAGGAGAATCCGGCCTCGCCGCGGGCGACCTGCGGGAAGTACTTCGCCTTGATCTCTTCGCTGCCGCCGAGCTGGACCGGCATACTGCCGAGTTTGTTCACCGCTGGGATGAGAGAAGACGAAGCGCATCCACGGGCGACCTCTTCGATGATGATGGCAACTGCCAGCGCGTCGGCACCCATTCCGCCGTGCTCCTCGGGAATGTGGGCGGCGAAGAAGTCGGTCTCGACCAACGCGTCGTGGGCTTCCTGCGGGTAGCGGGAATCGGCGTCAACCTCGGCGGCGAAGGGGGTGATCTTCTTCTCGACGACGTTGCGCACTGCCGCGCGGATCTCTTCGTGTTCTTCGCTGGGCTGGTAGAGGTCGAACATCATTCTCCTATAACTGATCGATCGTTAAGTACTACTATTATCGCCGCAGTGCCTGCCCTTTGTCGAGAGCGACCTGACGCAGCTGGCTCCGATGGTCGTCGAGTCGACCGCGGATCTCCGCCGCTGCTGCCGTGTCACCGGCGCCCAGGATCCGGGCGGCGAGCAGTCCCGCGTTCTTGGCTCCGCCGATGGAGACCGTCGCCACGGGGACCCCTCCGGGCATCTGCACAATCGAGAGCAGGGAATCCATGCCATCGAGGTACTTCAGCGGGACGGGCACGCCGATGACCGGAAGTGAGGTCATCGAGGCGATCATTCCGGGCAGGTGGGCCGCTCCCCCAGCTCCGGCGATGATGACGCGCAGGCCGCGATCTGCTGCGGTCTTGGCCCATTCGACCATGTCCTCGGGCATGCGGTGGGCGGAGACGACCTCCGCGGTGGAGTCGATGCCCAGTTCCTCGAGCGCTTCCGCCGCGGCCTTCATCGTCGGCCAGTCCGAATCCGATCCCATGACGATCCCGACGACAGCGGGCACGGAACTCGCAGAGCCCGTCGCCGAGGTGGTCCCGGAGGTCTCGTCGACAGCTGGGGTCTCGTTCGTCGTGGAGTTCTCGTCATTCGTGTGCGGCATATCAGGCCCTTTCGTCACTGGAGGTGGCACTTACGCCACCGGAGTCGCCGGCGGCCGGTGTCGCTTCGAGATTCGCAGGGGCCGGCATCTTCGGATGCGGGTCGACGTCGACGCCGGCGATGAAGTCCGCCGCGTGACGGGCACGAGCGAGCACAAGGTCCGAGTCCTGTCCGTAGGCATTGACGTGGCCGACCTTTCGGCCCGGGCGCACGCCCTTGCCGTAGAGGTGGACCTTCACAGCGGGGTCGTGTGCCATGACATGGAGATACGGGTGGAAGAGGTCTTCATGGTCAGCACCCAAGATGTTGACCATCACGGAGACATCCTCCCGGGCCGCGGGGCTGCCCAGGGGCAGGTCGAGGACCGCGCGAAGGTGCTGTTCGAACTGACTGGTCACGGCCCCGTCCTGAGTCCAGTGACCCGTGTTGTGGGGACGCATCGCAAATTCGTTGATGAGGAAGCCTTCGGCGGTCTCAAACAGCTCCATCGCCATCACACCGGTGACCTCGAGCGCCCCGGCGACCTTGAGGATCGCCTCGGTGATCTCCGTCGCCTTCTCGACTGCGAGCCCCGGAGCGGGAGCAATGGCTTCCTTGCACACACCGTTCTGCTGCCAGGTCTCAACAACGGGCCAGACTGCGGTCTGGCCCATCGGAGAACGTCCGACCATGACGGCAAGCTCCCGGGTGAAGTCCACCTTCTCCTCGGCGAGCAGCTGCCCGACCTCGTCGAGCCAAGTCAGAGCTTCATCGAGAGTGTCGATGACTCGCACACCCTTGCCGTCATAGCCGCCACGAGGAGTCTTGAGGATGAAAGGGAAACCGACCCGCTGCGCGAAGGCTTCGACATCGGCGCGTGAGGTGATCTCGGCCCAGGCGGGGTTCGGCAGCCCGAGTTCGTCCATCCTCCTGCGCATCAGGATTTTGTCCTGAGCGAAGATGAGGGCCTGGGGTCCAGGTCGGATCGCATGGCCAGCCTCGGCGAGGGCCTGCAGATGTTCGGGAGGAACATGCTCATGGTCGAAGGTCACCACATCCACTGTCTCGGCGAAGGCCTTGAGGGTCGCGAAGTCCGTATAGTCTCCGACGCTCACCTCATTGATGACCTGGGTGGCCGGGGCGTCAGCGGTCTCAGCGAGAACTGAGAAGCGGATGCCGAGGGCTTCTGCGGCAGGGGCAAGCATACGTGCCAATTGGCCGCCGCCAATGACACCAACACGAGGAAAAGTCACGTCTGCCATCCTATCGCCCGCCGCGGACATGAGACGCACGGGTTCCTTCTGCGAGTCCCGGGCTCAGCTGAGGAGCCCATTTTCAGCTGGAGCGACGCAGTCTCCACAACGACGTGACCTCGGCCCCGCGAGCTTTGTGCAGCTCGTCCTCGGTGTCAGAGGCACGGGGATGGCGCGGGGTGGTGTCGTGCCGATCGTGGACCCGCAGCCCTGCTTCGGCGAAGCGCTCCAGCAGAGCTTCGCGGGTTCGCAGGCCGAGGTGTTCGGCGAGGTCGGACAGAATCAGCCATCCCTCGCCGGCAGGAGAGAGGTGCGCGGCCAGGCCGTCGATGAATCGGTGGAGCACATCGGAGCCGGGGTCATAGATTCCGGCCTCGAGGGCAGATGTCGGTCGGGCAGGCAGCCAGGGCGGGTTGCACACGACGAGGTCGGCTCGCCCCTGTGGGAAGAGATCGGCCTCGACCACCTCGGCGGTTCGACTCAGTCCGAGGCGTTCCAGGTTCTCGCGAGCGCAGACCACGGCACGAGGATTGATGTCCGTGGCCACTACCCGACTCACACCACGGCGCAACAGCACAGCGGCGAGCACGCCCGTACCGGTACCCAGGTCGAAGGCCGTATCGGGTGGCGCTGAACTGTCCGTACTGGAGTCTGGAAGTGGTGTCTGGGCGACGAGGTCGACGTATTCTCCGCGGATCGGGGAGAACACACCGTAGCGCGGGTGGATGTCCTCGCCGAGGGCGGGAATGGCCACACCCTTCAGCTGCCATTGGTAGGCGCTGAGGACCCCGTTCAATTCGGTCATGGAGACGCACATCGGGCCCGTCGACGGGCCGTAGGCAGCTTCGCAGGCCAGGCTCACATCGGGGGCGCGGCGCAGATTCAGGCGGTAGTCATCGTCGAGTTCGACGATCAGTGTACCAAGCAGTCGAGCACGATCGGCGATGTAGAGACGCTGTGCATCGAAGGCCTCGGCCCCGCCCTTGCGCCGGCCGTCCGCCTGGTCGACTCCGTGCCGGCCTGCACTTCTCCCATCAGCACCCTGTCTATCGCCGCCCCGCTTGCCGGATCCCCGGCGGGCACTATGGCGTTTGAAGCGGCGGTCCATCGCCTGCAGCAGCTGACGGCCGTTGTGATAGTCGCCGCGCCACAGCAGCCCGGTCCCGGTCCGGGCCAGCCGGTAGGCGGCATCGGCAGTGATGTCATCGCTGACCACGATGACCTGTCCCGGAGGTGCGGACTGGTTCTCCGAATGCCAGTTCGCCGCACGATGAGCTCCGCCCTCGGTCCAGTCGAGCCCGGTCGCTGAAGGAACGAGTCCGCCCGCTGAGGGGTCGGGACCGGTCGAGGAAGGGTCGACTCTGGTCACTGGGGGCTCCTGAATGCAGCGTTCAACGACACCCGTCACACCACGAGCAGGGGAATCTGGAGTTCGCGTTCCGTCGTCGAACCATGATGGCCGATGAGCGCGATCGCGGAGACAGATTCGTTGTCCGAGTCGACGATGGCGAATTCGTCCTGGCAGATGACCATGAAGTCGCCTATGCGCTGTCGGAAACGGGGGTCGACGGGGCCGAAGTAGTCGCGTCGGATGGCCTCATCGCGGCTGAGGATGAGTGCCCTGTCCCCCACTGTCTCGGTCCAGGCCGAGTAGACATCGGCCTCAGCACCGTCCTCGGCGTAGAGGTGGATCGCGCGCGGTTCGCCGCCGACATGTCTGACACCAGTACGCAGTGCGGGAACATCGGCGAGGTCGAGGCGCAGATTGTGGTCGATGTCGACCATTCCATGATCAGCGGTGACGATCATCGTCGAATCGGCTGGCAGATCGTTGGCCAGCTGCGACAGTGCCAGGTCGACGTGTTCGAGCTCTTCGGTCCATTGCGAGGAGTTCGATCCGTAGACGTGGCCGGTCTTATCCAGGTTGCCCCAGTAGAGATAGACGAGACGACGACCGGGGGCCTTCGCCTCTTCGATGGCCTGGGCACAGCGCTGTTCGAGAGTCTTCGAGGCACGGAACCGTCCCCCACGCAGAGAGGCTCTGTTCAGGCCGCGTCCGGCGAATTTGGCCTCGCCGAGGCTGACGACGTCGACCTCGACCTCGGTGAGGCGTTCGAACAGGGTCGCGTCGGGCACCCAGGAGACCGGGTCGACGTCGAGGTCCCAGGTCAGCTGGTTGAACACAGCATCTTTGGCCGGGTCGAGGACTCGGTATCCGACGACGCCGTGGCCGCCGGGCAGTCGCCCTGTGGCCAGTGAGGACAGGGAGTTCGCGGTCGTCGAAGGGAATCCCGTGGACAGAGTCCGTCGCGAGGCAGCCTGGGACCGGAAGAAGGGTGTGTAGCCGCTGTACTGCTTGAGCTGGCTCTCTCCCATACCGTCGATGAGGACCACGATCGTCGTCCTCGAATCCCGGTCCAGCCCCAGAGACGCAGCCCGAGCCCGGGCAGTGTCATCGAAGATGTCTCCCGCGCCGAGGCTGAGCGCCGCGGCCGGGACCACGTCGGAGAGGATAGGTCCCGAATAGTCGGGCGGCCCTGTCAGGGGTGAGGTGGTCGCAGCTGCCATCAGCGGCGGGACCGGAGCCTGGCTTGGAACACGGCGGCCCGCAGCTTTCCGGCGAATTCGGCGATGCGGTCGACTGCGGACTGACCTTCGGCCTCGGCGGATACGCGCAGCATGACGTCTTCGGAGAAAATGGATCCGCCGTAGCCGTGATCGGCCGCGCAGTCCGGATCGCCGCAGGTCTCCGGGAAGGCTTCGATGCGCCGTGAGGCGCCCCAGGACATGGTCAGAGACACCTCGACCGGCTTGTCTCCGGGGATGTATCCGGCGGGGTCTGCGAAGGTCCGGCCGACCATGACTGTGCCGAGGCGTTCGAGTTCGATGTCTTCGCTGCTCGTCACGGCCCGTGGCTTGGAGCCGGGGACGACGTTCGGGTCATCGTCGACGTGCGCCAGCAGCAGGCGTGTTTCGGTGAGCACGAAGGCCGTGACGTGACGGTGGATGGATTCGATGTCGACGTGTGTGTCGATGTGGACGAAGTGAGCCAGAACCGGTTCGTCGAACAGAGAATCCGCCAGAATCCCCTGTGTGAGCTGTGGGTAGTATCCGGCCGACTGCAGATCGTGGACGAGAACTTCGGGTAAAGCCATGACTACCATTGTGCCGTACTCGCCCGTCTCTTCCCACTTGGGCTTATTCCTTCGGCTCCCGTTCTGCCACCTTCCAGTTGATGTTCGGCCGGAGATCCTCGCTGTCCGCTTATGCTGGGGTCATGGAAAATTATCCTGCCGAGTGGGAAGCCGATGTCGTCTTGCGCGACGGGGGAACCGCCCATCTTCGTCCCATCGTCCCTGCCGATGCCGACGCCCTGTCGAAGATGCACGAGGCGCAGTCGCCCGAGTCCGTCTACCTGCGTTTCTTCGCTCCTCTGCCCCGGCTGCCCAAGCGCGATCTGGAGCGGTTCGTCAACGTCGACCACCGAGAACGAGTGGCGATGATCATGTTGGTCGGGTCCGACATCATCGGCGTCGGTCGCTTCGACAAGATTTCGACCACATCCGCCGAGGTGGCCTTCAACATCGCCGATGCCCACCAGGGCCGCGGCATCGGTTCGATCCTGCTGGAGCATCTGGCCGCCGCGGCCCGGGATCTGGGGATCCGCAAATTCACCGCCGAGGTGCTGCCTCAGAACCGTTCGATGCTGCAGGTCTTCCAGGCCGCCGGCTACGAGGTGTCCCGCGGTTTCGATGACGGCGTCGTGGCCGTGAACTTCGACATCGATCCCACCGCACGGTCCATCGAGGTCCAGGCCTCCCGAGAGCACCGTGCCGAGGCACTGAGCGTGCGCACGGTCCTCCACCCCACCTCGGTGGTGGTGATCGGCGCCAGCCGCAAACGCAACTCCACCGGCCATCTCCTCATCCGCAATATCACCGCCGCGAAATTCACCGGCGATCTGTGGGTCGTCCACCCGGAAGTCGACCAGATCGCCGGAGTCCAGGCGTACCCGAGCCTTGGCGATCTGCCGGGCAAGGCCGACCTGGCCGTGATCGCGGTGCCCGCGGAATCCGCCACCGAGGTGGTCCAGGAGTGCGCGGCCCACGGGGTCAAAGCGGTCCTCGTCATCTCCTCCGGCTTTGCCGAGACCGGTGAGGACGGGGCCGAGCTGCAGCGCCAGATGGTCTCCACCGCTCGCGCCTACGGAATGCGCGTGGTCGGCCCAAACTCGTTCGGCCTCGTCAACGAAGCCGCAGACATCTCGCTGAACACATCGCTGGCCCCTTTCCTGCCGGCCTCCGGCACGCTGGGTCTATTCAGCCAGTCGGGAGCGTTGGGCACCGCACTCCTGGCGGGGGCGAAGAAGCGCGGACTCGGCATCTCCACGTTCGTCTCCGCTGGCAATCGTGCGGACCTCTCCGGCAACGACGTCCTCCAATACTGGGAGGAAGATCCGGCGACGAAGACCGTCGGTCTCTACCTCGAATCGATCGGCAACCCGCGCAAGTTCGCCCGCATCGCCCGCCGGGTCTCGCGAGTGAAACCGGTCATCGTCATCAAATCCGACCTCACCGGACGGGAACTGCCGCCCGGCCACATCGTGCGCACCTCATCCTTGGCACCGAACACCCTCGATCAGGTGCTCGGCCAGGCCGGGGTGATCAGGGCCGATACGATCCACCAACTCTACGACTTGGCCCAGGTGTTCTCGACGCAGTCTCTGCCGGCGGGCAGGCGACTGGGAGTCATCGGCAACTCGGCGGCGATGGCCACCCTCGTGATCCAACGCGCCCGCTCCGAGGGGCTGCACGTCGAGACTGACCCTGTGTCGCTCCACCCTGAGGTCGAGGCCGAAACGTTCCGGGCCGAGCTCGAGGCCATGTATGCCCGTGAGGACATTGACTCCGTGATCGTCACCTTCACCCCCTCGGCCGGGGCCGAGGAATCCGAGATCGCGGCTCACCTCTCCGAGGCGGCGGCTCGTTCGAAGAAGACGACCGTGGCCTGCTTCCTCGGCATCCAGGGTGTCCAGGATGAGCTGACCACCCACCTCAGCGACAGCGAGGGCACGCGGAACTCGCACACCGTGCCCAGCTATGTCGGTCCAGAGGATGCAGTGTGGTCTCTGGCCCGCGCCACCGACTATTCGCGGTGGCGAAGTGCCGACCACGGTCGCTTCCTTGAGGTCGAGGATCTCGACGACAAGGGTGTGCGCTCGATCATCGAATCGGTACTCTCCGATGCTGGGCCGGGCAAACCCGTCCGGCTCGACCGGGACCAGGCGAGCTCCCTGCTCTCCTGCTACGGAATCGAGGTGCTGCCCCACATCACAGCCGCCTCGGTGGACGATGCATTGGCCGCTGCCGATGAGATCGGCTATCCGGTTGCGCTCAAGGCAGTGTCGAACACCCTGCGCCACCGGATGGAGCTCGGCGGTGTGCGGTTGAACATCGACTCACCGGAAGAGCTGCGCGAGGACTTCCAAGCGATCCAGGAGACCATCAGCTCCCTCCTCGTCGAGGAGAATCCGCTGGTCGACGTTCAGGCTATGGCGCCCCCAGGCGTGCCCTGCGTGATCCGCGCCGGCGAGGACCACCTGCTGGGGCCGCTGCTCTCGTTCTCCCTGGCCGGGGATACGACCGAACTGCTCGGCGATGTCGAACATCGCGTGGCTCCCCTGACGGATAAAGATGCCGAAGACATGATCCGATCGGTGAAATCATCACCGAGGCTGTTCGGGTATCGGGGCCTGCCACCGGTGAACATCGACCCGCTGAAGGACGTGATCGAACGTCTGTCGGTACTCGTCGAGAGGCATCCGCAGATTCTCGAACTCGAAATCCATCCCATGGTCGCCACCGTGACCGGCGGACATCTGCTGAGTGTGAGGATTGAGCTGCTCACCGATTCCACACGCATCGATTCAACGCGGAGACTGCTGAGCTGATCCCTCGGATGAAATGTCACTTCTGTTCAGCTGACGTGTCCGAGGAATGCAGATATGACTCATTAAGTGGGAACCGACTGGAAGTTTGGCGAGTCTTATACCAATTCTTCTCTATTGCAGGTAGTATCTGTATCCGTTCGACACGAAACGTTATGGATTCGTGTTTTAGTGTGAGGCCAAACATTGGCCATAGTCTGTGGCCAGCTGCTGGTCATCCACCGTCCACAAGGCACCTGCACCGCAGGTGCCTCACGAGAATGAGGCCCAAAAGAAATGATTTCACGAAGAGACGTCGTCACCGACTCCGCCATAGCCGTCGTCGCCGAACAGGGAGTTCGTGGACTCACCCACAGGGCAGTCGATGCCCTGGCCGAGCTGCCCGTCGGCTCCACCTCGAATGTCTACCGCACGCGTGATGCGCTGATCACCGGAATCATGGAGCGCATCGGAGACCTGAACTCGCAACAGCTTGAACGCCTGCCTGACTCGTTCCGCGCCAACGACAAGCCTGCTCAGGAAATCGCCGTCGATTTCTGCATGAACTGGCTGACAACGGACCGCAATCGCTTCTATACGATGATCATGCTCAGCCTCGATCCCGCACTTCCGGATGAGGCGTTGGCTGCGAAGCAGAAGAACATGGCGAAGATCGACGAGTTCGTGATGCGACTGGCCGAAGTCGATGCTGAAATGGCGCGTTCGATAAACAGCTCGGTGATGGGAATGATGATCACCGAACTGATCTCAGGGACGGCCGACCGCGCTCACATCGACACGTTCATGGGGCAGTTCCTGACCTGGATGAACGCCACGCGAAAGCAGGGTTGAAGCTCACTGAGCATCCCGCCTGGGCCGTTCTGACAGCCCGGGTCTGAACAAAGCCCTGAGCCCAGCACAGTGCTCAGGCGCAGGCACAGTTCGAAACGACACGGGCCTTCGCAGATGATGCGGCGGACCCTCGCAGGTAACGACACGGGGCCTCCGCAGACGACGACACGGACGCCTCGAAAAGCGGGCTTGAGCCGTAGAACTCAAATCGAACGCTAGAATCGACAGGTGCTCTCCGTTGTCGATGCCGAGCCTCGGTGTGTGAGAGGGCACCCGGAGCGGAAAATTCGTGCGTCAAAGGAGTTCCATGACCGAAGGCAGAGTCATCGATGTCGACGTCTCGTCAGAGATGGAGAGTTCGTTCCTCGAATATGCGGTCTCGGTCATCCACTCCCGTGCCCTCCCCGATGCACGCGACGGACTGAAGCCCGTCCAGCGACGCATCGTCTACCAAATGGGAGACATGGGCCTGCGCCCCGAGCGCGGCCACGTGAAGTCTTCCCGCATCGTCGGCGATGTGATGGGCAAACTCCACCCTCACGGTGACACCGCGATCTACGATGCGCTGGTGCGCCTGAGCCAGAACTTCATCATGCGCGTGCCGCTCGTCGACGGCCACGGAAACTTCGGTTCCCTCGACGACGGTCCTGCCGCCCCGCGCTATACGGAGGCCCGGCTGACCTCAGCCTCCATGCAGATGATCGCCGGCCTCGACGAAGACGTCGTCGACTTCGTCGGAAACTACGACAACACGCTGACCCAGCCCGATGTTCTGCCCAGTGCGTTCCCGAACCTGCTCATCAACGGCACCTCCGGAATCGCCGTGGGCATGGCCACCAATATGGCCCCGCACAATCCGGGCGAAGTCATTGCCGCCTGCTGCCATCTGATCCGCAATCCCGAGGCCGGCCTGGCCGAGCTCATGCGCTTCATTCCCGGACCCGATCTGCCCACCGGCGGCCGGATCATCGGACTCGACGGTGTCCGCGAAGCCTACGAGTCCGGCCGCGGAACGTTTCGCACCAGGGCCACGGTCTCGATCGAGAACATCAATGCCCGCCGCAAGGGCATCGTCGTCACCGAGCTGCCCTACCTGGTGGGGCCCGAGAAGGTCGTGGCCAAGGTCAAGGACGCTGTCGGCGCGAAGAAGCTCACCGGCATCGCCTCGATCGATGACTACTCGGACCGCAAGAACGGAATGCGCCTGGTCATCGGCATCAAGAACGGATTCAATCCGGAGGCAGTACTCGCTGAGCTCTACCGGCAGACCCCACTCGAGGAATCGTTCAGCATGAACAACGTCTGCCTCGTCGACGGCCAGCCGCGGACCTTGGGACTGCGCGAGCTGCTGACCGTCTACTTGGCCCACCGCATCGACGTCATCCGCCGCCGCACCGTGTTCCAGCTGCGCAAGGCCAAGGACCGCCTCCACCTCGTCGAGGGTCTGCTCATCGCGATCCTCGACATCGACGAGGTCATCCAACTCATCCGCTCCTCCGACGATGCGGCCACCGCCCGCACGCGCCTGATGGATGTCTTCGAACTCTCGGAGCTCCAGGCCACCTACATCCTCGACCTGCAGCTGCGCCGACTGACCAAGTTCTCGCGCATCGAGCTCGAGGCCGAACGCGACGAACTGCGTAAGAGGATCGACTACCTCGAGGCGCTGCTCGCCGACGAGGCCAAACTGCGCGAACTCGTCGCCACCGAGCTCGAGGCAACGGCAGAAGCCATCGGCTCACCTCGGCGCACGGTCCTCATCGAAGGTTCGATGAAGGAGCTCTCCGCCAAGGGCAAGAAGGCTCAATCGGACCTCAAGATCGCCGACGCCCCCTGCCGAGTCCTCCTCTCGACTTCCGGGCGCATCGCCCGAACCGCTGATGCCTCGGCTCTGCAGCGGATCGGGAAGCGCTCGAGCCATGATGCGCTGCGTTCAGAGATCGTGTCGATGACTCAGGGCAAGGTCGGCGCGGTGACCTCGACAGGACGTCTGCACATGGTCGACGTCGTCGACCTGCCGGCCCTGCCGCCGGCCGCGACACGTCCGAATGTCGCCGGAGGCGTCAAGATCGCCGACTACGTGAGCCTGGAGAAGAATGAGACCGTCCTCGGCCTCATCGACCTCGACCGCGAATTCGTCCTCGGAACCGCAGGCGGAGTCGTCAAACGCGTATCTGTGGCCACACAGCCGAACAAGAGCGAATGGGAAGCGATCACGCTCAAGGGCAAGGACTCCGTCATCGGAGTCGCTCAGCCGAAGGACATCGATGAGTCTCTGGCCGTGTTCGTAACCTCCAATGCACAGCTGCTGGCCTTCGACGCCTCCGGGCTGCGGGCCCAGGGCTGGAACGCCTCAGGTGTGGCGGGAATGAAGGTCCCAGCCGATGCACGCGCTCTCTTCTTCGGAATGACGCCCAAGGAGGCCAAGACCGACGAAGACGGGGATGCCGACACCAGCATCGGCACGTTCTCTGTGGTCACTATCGCCAGCGGTGAGAACTTCTATGGCGCACCATCGTCATCGATCAAGGTCAGCGATTTCTCCGAGTTCCCGACCAAGGGTCGTGCCACCTCGGGCGTGCGTGCCCATAAGTTCCTCAAGGGCGAAACCGAGCTGTCTCTGGCCTGGGTCGGCGACACCCCGCAGGCCGCCGCCCAAGCCGGAGGCGCCAGGACCCTTCCGGCCGAGACGTCCAAACGCGATGCCACGGGCTCGCCCCTCGAATCCAAGATCGATGTCATCGGAACGGTCCCCCGCCTCGGCGCCGCCGACAATGCTATTGCGGGTGCGGCGGGTGCTGGTGAGGGTACCGATGCTCAGGGTAACGGTGGCGCGGGAGACGGCGCAGGCGAGGGGGCATCGTCCTCTGCTGCGGCGCGCACCCCAGGCTTGGCAACGAGCTTCGACGGCCTCGATCTCGACCTTGACGATCGACCCGATCTCGACGAGGCGAAGGAAGAGATCGCCCGCTCGAAGATCGACTCCGACGGCGCCGTCATCGTCTCCCATGACGATGACGATGATGACGACACAGCACTGTTCTGAGGCTTGAGCTGTAACCTGCCAGAGGACCTGAGCTGAATCCAGTTCTGAAGCGTGGGCTCTGACCTGTCCTCAGACCAGCTCTGAGCACCGCGCTGCAGAATTGGGTAGGAAGTTGCAGGGGAAAGCCACCCTGCCGCCAACAGTGACCGTAATCACATGCCACTTCACACGTGATACCCGTACGGGCAAAAACAACCACTGCACCTGTAAGACTTACAGCTAACCGTGCCAAAAGGCAACCAGTGGTGCCGCGTAGACGCAGCGCTGCGTGGTGCGAGCCGAAGCACCGGCCTGAGGCACACATACGGATAGGAGATGCGCCCACCGGCGCGTAATGCTCGCTGGGGGCTGACTCAGCTCTCGTCGTCGTCGAGGTCCAGTTGCATGCGGGCAGCCGTTCCTCGCTTCATTTCACCGATGCCGGTCTCCCCCAAGCCTTGGAGTGACAGAGACTCGCGTCGCTCGAACACGTAGGCATCGGATGCAGACAGCACCCGAGCTGTGTCCTCGTCGGTGAAGATCGTTCCAGGGTCAGCCACGGCGGTCAGCCGAGCGGCCAGATTCACGCTCGAACCGAAGATGTCCCCCAGCCGGGACAGGACTCTGCCCCAGACGAAGCCGACGCGAGCCTGCGGCAGGTCTTCGGCCGCTGTCACCCGCTCCATCAGCGTCATCGCGATCTCCGCTCCGCTCATCGGCGTCTCGGCGGCGAAGAACACCTCATCGCCGACGGTCTTGATGACTCGACCGCCGCCGGTGGCCACAATGTTGTAGGCCATGCCCTGAAATTCCTGCACGAGGTTCGCCAGCTGTCGCGGTTCCATCTTCTGCGATAGACGCGTATAGGAGACGAGGTCGATGAAGCCGACTGCGCGAGCCAACGGCATCGACGAGTCGTACCAGCCCTGCCGGTTGTCCATGGCCAGGCCGTCGGAGACGTTGACGTTGAGCCGGCCCATCACCTCGGCGAGGTTGCGCCGCCAAGAATACGTCAGCATCTTCTGCAGCGGGTCGACCATGTCCTCGACGACCTGCAGCGCATCGCGTCTGGCTTCGGGATCGGTCAGGCCCTTCTCCTCGGTGAGGAAGTCGACGAGGGTCTCCATCTGCCACACGACGAGACGATCCGTGGTCTGGCCGATCGCGCGGGCCAAAGACAGCGCTGTGCCCTGATCGATGAGCCCGTCGGCCACGGGCTTGGCCCACATGCGCAGCGCATGGGCATCGCTGACGGTGTAGGCCTTCTCCGAACCGTCCGTCTGCGACATTCCCAATGCTCGCCACATCTTGCGCGCGGAGACCGTGGAGATGCCGCCGAGTTTCGCCGCTTCACGCCGGTCGAGCACACGCTTGCCGTCGAGGAGGATCTCCTCGAGCCGTTCGGCTGCACTGCGGGTCTCGTAGACGGTGTCGTCCTCGTCTTCGTCTGCCTCGTCGACGATCTGCAGGGCAGCGGTGCGCGGATCTTCGTGCAGTCCTTCGAAGAAGTCCCCACCATGTTCATCGACCGGTTCGCTGCCCGAGGACTCTTCGTCATCCGATGCCCCGTCCTCTGCCCGCGGAATCGTCGACATCACCGAGGTGTCAAGCAGGTCTTCGTCACCGTGTTCGATGCCGGGAACCGAGGGAGGCGCCGAGGCGGCAGGTGAGGCATGGGCGGCGGCCGAGCCAGGTGAGCCAGCCGAGTCAGGTGACGAGTCGATCTGTTCCTCCGTGATCACCGGAATCGAGTTCAGGCCATGGTATGAATCCTCTGGGTCCGCGCTGTCCTCCACCTCAGTGGATTCGTCGGCAGCTGCCTCGGCTGTGTTTGTCCCAGTTGAATTTGTCCCAGCTGCGCTAGTCCCTGCCGAGCCTGTCCCACCTGAAGCTGCGTCGTCAGAATCCATGCCGTTCGACGAAATGTCGTCGGTGCCATCGGAATCGCGCTCGGGGATAGTGTTGAATTCTGCGGTGAAGTCCGAGACGCCCGTCATCTGCGGCCCCCAGCTTCCATTCCTGCAGATCCTGACCCTGCCCCGTCCTCGGCCGGACGCAGGTGGTGGACGTCGCCCGCGCTGACGCAGATGTCATTGTCGATGATGAGGTCGCCGCTGGCGTCGAGCCCTGTGGCACGGCCGAAGAGGTTGCTGCCGTCGGGGCGTTCGACCCTGACCTGTGTCCCCAGAGTCACCATGTTCGCACGCACCTCACAGCCGACTGAGCTGCGGCTGAAATCGTCATCGTCATACTCGACAAGCTCTCTGTAGGCAGGAATCAGTGTGCTCAGAATCGAGATTAACAAGTCTTCATGAGCAACTTCTGAACCGTCCGTATCCGTCTCAATCGCAATTGAGCTGGCACTCTCACGAGGCAGATCCTCACGCAGCAGACGAGTGTTGATTCCCATCCCCAGAACGATCCGCGGGCCTGTGGGCAAGGGTTCGACCCGGGCGAGGATCCCGCACAGCTTCTTCCCATCCGTCGTCAGCACATCGTTGGGCCACTTGAGTACGGCAGGCACACCCGCCTCGGCGATGGCGGCTCGCACTGTTTCACCGGCGAGCAGGGGAATCCACCCCCACGAATCGAAGACGGCACCCGGCTCCAGGAGGATCGAAAACGTCAGTGAACGACGCGGCGGGACCGTCCACGTCCGCCCCAGTCGACCGTGGCCGGCGTTCTGATGATCGGTGCCGTACACGGAGAACTGGCCAGGCACCTTCGCGAGGTCGACACCATCAGCCGTGGCAATCTGGCGGGTGCGATCGGTGGGAAAGTCGGTGAGGGTGGACTGCCCCCGCACCAGCCCAGCCAGCTCGTCGTTCGTCGACGAGCACACGTCGTCCCAGATGACAGTAGGTAGCTCGAAGCCGCGGTCCGCAGCCTTACTGCGGAGGGAATCGACATCGACGAGGAGGGGAATGTGTTGGCTGTTCACCAGTCCACTTTAGATTCTTTTGGCGAGAGTACACAATGATCGCACCGTGCGTCGTTATTGTGGAGGCATGACGGATACCCCACGTACAACAGTTGAGCGCATCGACGCTTTCGTCCAGCGCCGGGATGCGGCCCACACCGGCAATGTGAAGTCGGTGGAGAACCAGCACAACCGCGGCAAGCAGACCGCTCGCGAACGCATCGAAGCACTCCTCGACGAAGGCTCCTTCCAGGAGATCGACGAGTTCGCACGCCACCACAACCACCAGTTCGGAATGGAGAACAACCGCCCCGACGGTGACGGTGTCGTCTGCGGTCTGGGCACGATCGAGGGCAAGACTGTGGCCGTGTTCGCTCACGACTTCACCGTCCTCGGTGGCTCCCTCGCCGAGGCGAATGGACGCAAGATCGTCAAGGTCCAGAAGCTCGCCATCAAGCTGGGATGCCCCATCATCGGCATCAACGACTCCGGTGGTGCCCGGATCCAGGAGGGCGTCGGATCGATCGCCCTGTTCGCCGAGATCTTCCGCCTCAACGTGGCCTCCTCCGGCGTGATCCCGCAGATCTCACTGATCATGGGGCCTTCTGCCGGCGGAGCAGTGTACTCCCCTGCACTCACCGACGTCACGATCATGGTCGATCAGACCAGCCACATGTACATCACCGGCCCCGACGTCATCAAGACGGTCACCGGCGAAGAGGTCGGCCATGAGGAGCTCGGCGGTGGCCGCACCAACAACACCGTCTCCGGCAACGCTCACTATCTGGCCAGCGACGAGGACGATGCGCTGAACTATGTGCGCGATCTGCTTTCGTTCCTGCCCCAGAACAACCTCGACCCTGCCGATGCCGACGAGTTCGAGTCGGATCTGTCCGTCGCACCCGAGGACGAGGCGTTGGATTCGCTCATGCCGGATTCGCCCTCACAGCCCTATGACATCCTCGATGTCGTCACCACCGTCCTCGACGACGCTGAGTTCCTACAGGTCTCCGAACTCTTCGCCCCGAACGTCGTCACCGGCTTCGGTCGCGTCGAAGGTGTCAGCGTCGGCGTCATTGCGAACCAGCCGATGCAGCTGGCGGGAACGCTGGACATCGATGCCTCGGAGAAGGCCGCCCGCTTCGTGCGCCTCTGCGATGCCTTCAACATCCCGATCCTCACCTTCGTCGACGTGCCCGGCTTCCTGCCCGGCACCGACCAGGAGTTCAGCGGCATCATCCGTCGCGGAGCCAAGCTCATCTACGCCTACGGTGAGGCGACGGTCCCGCTGATCACGCTCATCACCCGCAAGGCCTACGGTGGAGCGTACTGCGTCATGGGTTCGAAGCAGCTGGGCGCGGACATCAACCTCGCCTGGCCCAGTGCTCAGATCGCGGTCATGGGTGCACAGGGCGCGGCGAATATCGTCTACCGGCGCAAGCTCAAGGCCGCCGGTGAGGCAGGCGAAGACGTCGATGCGCTGCGTGACGAACTCATCCAGGACTACGAGGATGCACTCCTCAATCCGTACCTGGCGGCCGAAGAAGGCTACATCGACGCGGTCATCAAACCGAGTGAGACTCGGAACCGGATCGTACGTGGGCTGCGGGCGCTGAAGAACAAGCATGTTGACGCTCCAACGCGCAAGCACGGTAACATCCCACTATGAGCCAGGATGCACAAGAGGCCACAGCCACCTCGGTCGAGGACCGGACACAGGTGCGAGCACACGACGGTGAGCCCGTCAGCGACGACATGGCCAGTGCTGCAGCGGTGGCGGCCGTCGTTGCGATCCGCCAGGTGGCCCTTGCCTACGCTGCCAACCAGGCGGCGGCTCTGGACCTGATGGAGACGACGAAACACGGCCGAGCCGGGTTCAGCGCACCCCGCCGCAATGTGCGCAGACGACTCCCTCAGGCCTGGACGCAGACGCTGGGACGCTGAGATCTCGCCTGCCCAGTAGGGCCGAGTAGGGCTGAGCAGCCGCATACGCTTCGGGCGTCGACAGATGTACTGTCGGCGCCCGAAGTGCGTCGGCACGCGTGTCCAGTCACCGAAAGGACCACTTACCGTCCAGGGGTCTGATTACAGCTGGCCCCCTCGACGCTAAGGGGTCCCCTCGACGCTAAGTGGTCCCCTCGATGCCACCCGCACGTCAGCACATCGTCAGCGGCATCGTGTCAGTTCACTTCAGCCGGTACTGATCCTTGTCCGGATCGGCTCCAGGGCGAGGCACCCTCCTGCCCTCAACCGTCACGGTGCTCAATCGCTGCGGACTGCGTGCATGAGTCTGCGCCGAGCCGGATGAGCCCGCAGCTGTGCCCGACGAGCCGGTCATTACCGAACCAGTCGCCCCCGAACCAGTCGCCCCCGAGCCTGTTGTCGCCGAACCGGCCATCGCCGAGTCGGCCATCGCCGAATCAGGGCCAGCGCTCGTCACGCCTCGAGTCGGTCCGCCCATGTCATCGCCGTAGACGGCTTCACCACGGGCCACCATGCCGGCGACATCGGAGAGTTTAAGCTGCGGCAGGAACCAGGCGAGGACGAAGGCCACGATGAACACCGGCACCATGTACCAGAACGAGGGCGCCAGGGCGTCCGCATAGGCGTTGACGACGAGGTCATGGATAGGTCCAGGCAACGAGGCCACGGACTCAGGTGTCAGCGAGTCAGTGGTCGGAGCGCCTCCCCCACCGCCTGCACCACCGGGTGTCTGCGACATCGCTTCGCCCACCTTGTCCGCCAGCCTGGAGGTGAAGATTGATCCGAACAGCGCCGTGCCCACCGAGGCACCGATCTCGCGGAAGTAGTTGTTCGTCGAGGTCGCGGTGCCCACCAGCTCCGGCGCCACGGAGTTCTGGATCACGAGGACGATGATCTGCATGACCAGGCCCAGGCCGAAGCCCATGGTGAAGATCATGCATCCGATGAGCACCATCGAGGTGCCGGCCGTCAGCGTGGTCATCCAGGCCAGAGCAAGCCCGGCGATGAGGGTACCGAAGAGCGGGTAGATCTTGTACTTGCCGGTCTTCGACACAATGAAGCCGGAGACGATAGAGGTCAGCATGACACCGGCCATCATCGGAAGCATGAGCAGACCGGAGCCCGTCACGTCGGTCCCGGATGCCATCTGCATGAACGTAGGCAGGAACGCCATCGCGGAGAACATTCCCAGCCCCAGCAGCAGGCCGATGACCGTCGAGAGCACGAAGGTCTTGTTCTTGAACAGGAAGATCGGAATGATCGGGTTGCTGACCTTCGATTCGACGTAGACGAAGATGAGTGCGGCGACCACGGTGCCGATGATCAGGGAGATGATAGTCGGCGAGTTCCAGTCGTAGTCGTGTCCGCCCCAGCTGGTCACGAGGATCAGCTGCGAGGTCGCTGCCACCATGAAGATGATGCCGAGTACGTCGATCTTCTTGTCCGATTTGTGGCTCGGCAGCTTGAGGGCGAAGAGCGCAATGATGAATGCGACGATGCCGATCGGCACGTTGATCCAGAAGCACCAGCGCCAGTCCATGTGCTGGGTGAAGAATCCGCCCAGGACCGGTCCGAGCACACTGGAGATCGCGAACAGACCGCCGAGAGGACCCATGTATTTGCCGCGTTCGCTGGCAGGAATGATGTCGGCGATGATGGCCTGCGACAGGATCATCAGACCGCCGCCGCCCAAGCCCTGGAAGCCGCGCCAAGCGATGAGCTCCCAGAAGTTCTGCGACATGCCGGACCCGAACGAGCCGACGACGAAGATCGCGATCGCGACGAGGAAGATGACCTTCCTGCCCCACATATCGCCGAACTTTCCGTACAGGGGCATGACGATCGTCATCGCCAGGAGGTAGATGGTGACCAGCCAAGCCTGGTGCTCGACACCGTCGAGTTCACCCACGATCGTCGGCATTGCCGTCGACACGATCGTCTGGTCCAGAGTCGCCAGGAACATCGCGGCCATGAGCGCGGAGAAGATCAGGATGATCGTCTTCTTGGTCAGGACGATCGGTGCCTTCTCAGCAGTTGCGGTTGCTGAGCTCATGCGGATTCCTCCTCAAAAATGTCTCGTAGTTCGTCAAACAGCTCTTTGATGACCGGGGCAGGATCGCCCTCGACCTTGCGCAGACGCATGAACGTCGCCTTGATCGACATCATCGCCAACGCGGCGAGAGCCTCGGCCCGCGTGGAGACGGGCACACCGCCGCCGTCATGACATTCCTGAGAAACGGAGGCATCAGGAGAGGCTTCGCTCGCCGAGGTGGGTGCGCGACTCTCGCCGGAACCTGAGGTCCCGGCGGAGGCTGAGTTCCCCGCGGAAGCCGAGGTCCCGTCGAGACGACGTTGGATCATTTCGCGGAACAGGCGCTCGTTGTTGCCCATGCGCGACATCTGCGCCTGCATGAGCGAGGGATCCTGCTTCATCAGCTGGTGGTACTGGTGCATCTCTTCGCGCTTATTCAGACGCGTCCGCACGACCGAGGCCAGCAGATGCTGGAGGTCGGCTAGCAGGCGTCCGTTCGGACCGCCTGCTTCGAAGGCTTCGATGTCGGACTGATCCTCATCGTCGAAGATGGTGTCGGAACGGCCCAGCAGCGCCTCCTCCTTGCTGGAGAAGTAGTTGAAGAAGGTCCGCCGTGAGACTCCACAGCGTTCGCAGATGTCTTCGACGGTGACATTGGAATAGCCGTTCTCGAGCGCCAATTCGAGGGCGGCCTGGCGCAGGGCCTGACCGCGCTTGCGCTTCTTCCGTTCGCGCAAGCCCTCGGACTGAACTGCCTCGGCTGTGCTGCTCGCGGCGTCGCCGGTGACGTCGGCAGGCTCGGCCGCAGCAGAGTCGGCGCGCGTAGGCTCGCCAGAAGGTGTGGAATGCATAGAATCATTATTGCACTCGGTGCATTTTTGCCTCAAGTGCACCTATTGTGTTTTAAGGCACATTCCCAGCTTCAGTACCCGAGCTTCGCATTCGCCAGCACGGGGATCGCCTCGGCGGCCTTATCGGCTGCGGCAAGGTCCACCTCGACGACTTCGAGGGCCTCTTCACCCTCAAGGGAGGAGATAACGTGGCCGAAGGGATCGGAGACGAGGCTGTGGCCGACACCTGTGGGCCCCTTCTTGGGCACCTCGACACCGCTGACCTCTGGATCGGCCTGACCGATGGCTGCGACGAACATATTGCTGTCCAGCGCCCTTGCCCGGGCCAGGATCTGCCACTGCTCGACCTTGCCCTTCCCTGAACCCCAGGATGCGGAGACGATGGCGAGCTTGGCACCGCGGCGACTGATCTCGGCGAACAGTTTCGGAAAACGAATGTCGTAGCACAGGGTCAGCCCGACGCTCTCACCGTCGAGGTCAATGACTACGGGGTCCTCACCGGGGACGACAGTGTCTGATTCCTTGAACCCGAAGGCATCGTAGAGATGGATCTTGGCATAATCGCGGCGCTCACCCTGCGGCGGGTAGACGGCAAGCAGGTTGATCACCTTCTCACCGGAGGTGGCGAATTCACCCACGATGACGGTGATGTCGGCCTCGGCTGCCAACTGGGCCATAGCGGTTCGCCAGGACTGCGTATTGGCTTCGGCGACATCGCGCAGACCGGGGCCGAACGCAGACATTGTGGCCTCGGGGAAGACGACGAAGTTCGCTCCCGCTTCGGCGGCCCTGTGCGTGTAGTCCCGGACCTTGTCGAGATTGTCCGCAACTGTGGTGGTGGAGTTGATCTGCGCGAGTGCGAATTTCATGGCCAGTCCTTGCGATCCGGGGGTGTCAGCGGTTGATTCAGGCTATCGCGATCGCACGCGCGGAGAAACCTCCGTCCACCTGGGAGCGCCCCCCACCCTCCGCCTGGGTACAACTCTCAGTGCAGATATTCGCGGCCCGGGCGGCCGCCTCGGTGCCGACCATGGACGAATGTGTAGACGATCATACCGAGGACGACGAGTCCTGCGCAGAGTATGAACATGCCGTTGCCGCCGGTCAAAGGCATGATGGCGCCGAGGATGATCGGACCGATGCCTGATCCTGCGTCAAGCAGCAGGAAGAACGACGAGGTGGCGACGGCGACTCGCGACATCGGCACCGATTTCACGGCGATCGCCTGCATGCACGGCATGAGCGAACCGAAGCCCAGACCGACGAAGACACCGGCGAGGATGATCCCCGTCATGGTCGGCCACATCGCCAGCAGAATATTGCCGATGAGGTTGAATATGAAGACCGGGTAGATGACGAAGTTATCGCCCAGCACGTCCTGCAGGCGACCGACGAACAGGCGTGCCACCAGTGATGCTGCGGCAAAGGCGACGAAGAACAGAGAAGCGGCACTGGCGACCCCATTGTCCTCGGCATAGCCGGCGAGGAACACGAGCGCCGCGGCATATGCAGTGCCGACGACAAGCATGATCGACCCGATCCGCAGACCCGCCGGATCGACGAGTGTCGACAGCTTGAGGTGCCATTTGCTGCGCCGCTGGTAGTCGCTGAGTTCCTGCTTCGGCAGTTTGATGATGAAGCAGAGGATGAAAGCGACGAGCGACATGAACGCCGAGGCGGCGAAGAGCATCGGGAAGTCGTAGGCGCGCGGGAGAACGACGCCCAGATACGGCCCTAAAGCGGTGGACAGCGTAGTGGCGGTGCCGAAGTAACCGGTGCCTTCACCTCGGCGAGAGGACGGGATGACGCTTTGGATCGCGGTCATGATGGCCGTGTTTCCGGCCCCGAAGGCGATGCCGTGGATGATGCGAATGGCAAGGAGCCAGACAAGTGTGTCGGCGAAGATGTAGGCCACGGAAGCCAGGATGGAGATCGCCATCGTGATGATGAGCAGTTTCCGGCGGCCGATGAAATCCAGATATTTTCCGGTCAGCACACGCGCCACGACCGCACCGACGACGAAGGAGGAGGACGCGAATCCGGCTGCGGCTTCCCCTGCCGAGAATCTGGCGACGGCGTAGCCTGCCATGGACGTCATGAGGAGGTAGAACACCATCGACATCGACAGGTTGAGGCCGATGCCGACGACGAAGTCCTTGGTCCATAGCTGTGCCCGTGCCACTGAAGATCAGTCTCTCTTCCTGTTGAATGATGCGCTGCGTCCCCTGGCCGCCTGCCACCATGGGCAATCCGCTGAGTTGGCCGATCGGCTGTGATCGGCTGATCCGCTGCAGTCGAGCTGGGAACCTATCTATGCTATCCGGTGGATCCTGCTGCACGGGACCCAGCCCGGGGTGATCTTGCTCTAGTCACCCGAGAGCCGACGGGAGGAATGTGGGCTCCCGCCGCCGGCTTCCGGGGGCAGATCGACACAAGCCGGTGTGTTCTCAGTCATATAGGGTGAAGACCATGACCCAGAAGAGAACCCCTTCGGCCGTCGATGCCGTTGCCGAAGAATATGTCGACAGATCACTTGCACTCTCCCCCTCCCTCGCCCTCTACCTCGGGCTGGAGGGAGCGAAGGGATTCGATGACTTCTCCCCCGCCGGCCTAGCCGCCTCCAACGATCTCACCGTCGAGACGCTGGCGAAGCTCGCCGAGGTTGAGAAGACGGCCGATCTCGACGACGTCGACCTCGTCACCATCGATGCGATGCGCGAGCGGCTGACCGTTGATCGCGACTACTTCGAGGCCGGGTTCAACCATTCGAGCCTCAACGTCATCGAGTCCCCCCTGCAGGCCATCCGCGACGCCTTCGACCTCATGCCCACCGAGACCACCCAGGACTGGGAGACGGTGGATACGACGATGGGCGCCGTACCCACGTCCGTCGCCGGTTACCAGGAATCTCTGTCCCTGGCCAAGAGCCGTGGTCAGATCTCCGCCCGGATCCAGATCGAGAAGGTCATCGAACAGGCCCGCACGCTGGCCGAACCCGGCAGCAATTTCGACCAGCTCATCTCCGCAGCCACCGACGTACCCTCGTCGTTGACTCAACAGCTGAGCACCCACGCCGAGGCGGCTCGTGAGTCGTTTGCCCACCTCGCCGATTTCCTGGCTGCCGAACTTCTTCCGGCCGCGCCGGAGGACGAGGCGTGCGGGCGTGAAGCCTACGCCTTGTATTCGCGTGACTTCCTGGGCGCGGAGGTCGACTTCGATGAAACGTATGCGTGGGGGCTCGAGGAGCTTGCTCGCATCGATGCCGAGCAGCGTGAGGTCGCCGAGAAGATTCAGCCCGGTGCCGATCTGTTCGAGGTCATGGAAACACTGAATAATGATCCCGAACGGACTCTTCACGGCGCCGAAGGGCTGCGTAAGTGGATGCAGAAGGTCGCCGATGAGGCGATCACCGAGCTGGGGAAGTCCCACTTCGACATTCCGGAGCCGGTGCGCACGATCGAGTGCAAGATCGCACCGTCGGCGACCGGAGGCATCTACTACACCGGACCCACCGACGACTTCTCCCGCCCTGGTCGCATGTGGTGGTCGGTGCCCGAAGGCGTCACCGAGTTCGCGACCTGGCAGGAGAAGACGACCGTCTATCACGAAGGGGTGCCCGGCCATCACCTGCAGGTCGGCCAGGCCACATATGTCTCCGACACCCTCAACCGCTGGCGCCGCCTCATGTGCTGGGTCTCCGGACACGGTGAGGGCTGGGCCCTCTACGCCGAGAAGCTCATGGCCGACCTCGGCTTCATGAAAGATCCCGGCGACTACCTGGGGATGCTTGACTCCCAGCGTCTGCGCGCAGCACGCGTGGTCCTCGACATCGGCTTCCACCTGGGACTCGAGGCTCCCGAGAGCCTCGGTGGCGGAATCTGGAACCGAGAGAAAGCCTGGCAGTTCCTCACCGACAATGTCGCTATGGACCGGTCCTTCCTCTCCTTCGAACTCGACCGATACCTCGGCTGGCCCGGACAGGCCCCGAGCTACAAGATCGGACAACGGCTGTGGGAGCAGTTCCGCGATGAGGCCAAAGCCGAAGCCGGAACAGACTTCGACCTCAAGGCCTTCCACACCAAGGCCCTCAATCTGGGCTCCGTCGGTCTGGACACGCTGGGCCGGGCCATGAAGCGCTGATGACATTGGTGGGAGAATGACTTGGTGAAGAACAATGGCAGTTCGAGCAGCGAGAGCCCGCGCTCAGAGACCGCACGGATCACCGAGATCCTGCGCAACGAGATCATCGACGGCGTCCGGGCACCCGGCAGCAAACTGGTGGAACGGAACCTGGCAACGGAACTCGGCGTCAGTCGAGTGCCGATCCGTGAAGCCCTCAAACAGCTTGCCGCCGAAGGCCTGGTGGCCAATCGGCCCAACACATGGTCAACCGTGCGCGAGTTCTCCCCCAGCGACATCGCCGACCTCAACGAGGTGCGGACGGCCTTCGACATTCTGTCCTTCGAACTCGCCGCACAGCGGCACAACCGTGAGGGCCTGGCCAAGCTCGAAGCCACCATGGCCAAGGGCAAGGAACTGTCGAAGGCCGGGGACGTCGTCGGCGCCCACCGTTCGGCCGCGGACTTCCACGCCATCGTCACCGAACTCTCCGGTAACCGGCTCCTCACCGAGATCGGTGAGCTCCTCGACTCGCGAATGCGCTGGCAGCTGAGTCAGCACGACGATCTCGATTTCGTCGCCACCGAGCACGCCCAGCTCTACGACGCGATCGCACATCGAGATCAGGCGAAGGTCAGGGATCTGGCTGCCCGACACCTAGGGACCAGTCAGGACCAGCATGACAAACACAAGGAACGCCTCGCCCGAGCCGTCGACGAGGGTACAGAGTCAGACATTGGAACAGAGTCAGACATTGGAACAGCCTCTGACAGGGAAACTGAGTCAGACGAGGACTGAGCTCACGCAGCGTTGAAGGGCCACCCGTTCAGCTGCTTGGGACGCGCCGGGGCGTAGGTGCGAACCTTCGAGGTCTTCAGTCCCAGCCCCACGAGCGATTCGGCCAGTTTCACGGCGGCGGTGACCCCGTCGACGACGGGGACATCGCAGCGCTCGACGATGATCTGCTTGAGGTCTGCCATTCCCCCGCATCCGAGGACGATGGCCTCGGCACGATCACGTTCGACCGCTTCGGCGGCTTGATCAGCGATCGCCTCCACTGCCCGCTCGGGCTGGTTCTCCAGCTCGAGCACGGCCATCCCAGAGGCCCTGACCGAGGTGCAGTGAGCGTTCAGCCCGGCCAGCAGAAGCCGGTCCTCGATGAGAGGCACGGTGCGATCGAGCGTCGTCACGACCGCGTACCTGTGGCCGAGGAACATGGCCAGGGCCGCCCCCGCCTCGGTGATGTCGATGACGGGTACGTCGAGGAGTTCCTGCAGACCTTCGCGCCCATGCTCGCCGTAGCCCGCCTGGATCACCGCGTCGAAGTCCCCCTCATATTTCATCACCGCATCCATGACCCCTAATGCCGCAAGATAGCTCTCGACGTTGCCTTCGCAGGACTCAGCTCCGAAGCTGGGCGTCAGCGCAATGATCTCGGTGTCCGCCGAGGCGACTTCCTGTGCCGCACGGGCGATGGACTGCGTCATCGACTCGGTTGTGTTCACGTTGACGATCAGAATTTTCACGATGTGCTCTCAATCAGTGTGTGGTGGGCACTGCGATCTCTTCGCCGTCGACCTCGCGGAAGGTGAAGCTGCGACGGGCGATGAAGAAGTAGATGATCGCTGCGATGCCTGCCCCGCTGAACCAGGAGAACTCGGAGAATCCGGAGAACGCGGGAACGAGGGCGAAGACAAGGGAGATGAGGGAGGCCGGGATGAAGGCTCCGATGGCGCGCCAGTTGATCCCCCGGTGGTAGAAGTATTCGCCGTCGTTGGCCTCGGTGTAGAGCTCGGGAACGTTGACCTTCGTCTTCCGGATCACCCAGTAGTCGACCATGATGACACCGAACAGGGGCCCCAGCAGTGCGCCGAGTCCGCCCAGGAAGTAGACGATGACGACGGGTGAGTCATAGAGGTTCCACGGCAGGATGATGAAGCCGATGATTGCGCTGATGATTGCCGCGCTGCGGAAGTTGAGGTGGCGGGGGAACATGTTCGTCAGTGCGTAGGTCGGGGCGACGAAGTTCGCCATCAGGTTGACCGCGATCGTGAGGATCAGCAGCGCCAGGGAGGCCAGCGCCAGCAGGATCGGATTGCCGATGGTCTGCACGATATCGGCCGGTGAGGTGATGACCGTGCCGTCGATCTGGTACTGAGCCCCGGCAAGCGAGATCACGACGAGGCCGAAGACGAGCATATTGATCGGGATGCCCCAGAAGTTGCCGACGACGATCGACCCCTTCTTCTTCGCGGCGCGGGTGAAGTCGGAGAAGTTGAGGACGAAGGTGCCGTAGATAGCGACCCACAGGGACCCTCCGCCGAGGATGTGCATCCACATCGGCCAACCGGACAGGGCTCCGTCGCGGGCCCAGGAGATGGAGAAGTCGACGCGAGCGAGCATCCAGATGGCCAGAGACACGAAGGTGACGAGGATGATCGGTCCGGCGATCGCCTCATATTTGCGGATCATCTCCATGCCGTAGCTGACGATGATGACCTGGACGATCCAGAGCAGGGTGAACGAGAACCAGCCCAGACCGGAGAGACCGAGGAACTCTGTGTCGGCCCACGACTGAAGGCCGGGCACAAGCATGATGAGCAGGACATTGAGAACGCTGGAGGCCAGATATGTCTGGATGCCGAACCACGCGATGGCGACGACTCCGCGCACCGAGGCTGCCAGCTGCGCACCGTGGATGCCGAAGGCGATGCGGCTCATCACCGGATAGGGAACGCCTGTCTTATGCCCCATGAAACCGGAGAGCGTGAGCAGGAAGAAGAGCAGGGCGGCCCCGACGAGCAGTGCGACGAGAATCTGCCAGGCCCCCAGGCCGAGGGCGAAGAGACCGAGCGCGAACCCGTAGTTGCCGAGTGAGTGGACGTCATTGGCCCAGAGAGTGAAGACGCTGTAGGCAGTCCAGCTGCGCCCTTCCTTCTGACTGGGCGCCAGATCCGAGTTGTAGAATCGCGGGCTGATTCGATGAGCCGCCAACTGCTCAGGGCTCGGCCCCATCCATTTGGGCGCGGAGTCCTGGATGGCCTCGGTCTTTGCCATGGGTGTCACTCAAATCTGAAGAGCACATCGCTGGGATACCAAAATTTGAATCACAGCGCTGTGACGGCGAGTTCTGTCGACCTCAGCGTAACCTGAGTCACAGAGTGTTCGCAATGGCGTCCGCGCTTTCCTGCCTTACATCGCGTCAACTACAGTGATCGTTCGCCACCTTCCGCCGCTGACCACAGGCCTGCGGCCCCTCGGGATCGAGTCACATTTTTGGCATACCATTTAGTTTTCGAAGGCGTCGTAGAGTGGACGTACTCCCCCTTCAGGTCGTCTGATTTAGAGGATCAGATCTCCTCCTCCACGTCTTTTGCGGTCGGATCCCATTTCACGATGCCCACCGCGATGGCTCCGGCCAGGGGTGCACAGGCGACGACCCAGAAGACTCCGGTGCCCATGGAACCAGCCAGAATCGGGAACATGATGAGGGAGACGATCGAGAAGGCACGCAGCACGGACTGGTTGAAGCCGATGCCGATTCCGCGCAGCCTCGTCGGGTAGGACAGGGTCGCGTAGTTCATCAGGTTGGCTCCGGGTCCACCGGCCTGTGCGAAGACGAAGGCTGCGAGCATCGCCACGGACACGAGCACGAGAGCACCTGAGGGGATGCCGACGAGCGCCAACAGGGCCAGTGCCACTGCTTGGATCACGAAGCCGACGAGGGTGATGCGGCGGGTGCCGAACCGGTTGACGATGCTCATGCCCAAGAGGCCGCCGACGGCACCGAAGCCGAGGTTGATCACGAGTGAAGCGATGATCGTGACCAGCGGCGTCTGATGGAACAGAGTCGTGATGATCAGCGGAGTGCCGTAGGCGACGGCGTTGTATCCGAAAGTGGAGAAGACGGACACGCAGAGGGCGACGATCGTGCGCACACGGTACTGCGGGGCGAAGAGTTCAGCGAACCCGCTCCACTTTCCGCCGCGTCCCGGCGTGGAAGTCTGCCTGTCGACCTCTGGGGCAGCCGTCTTGGCACCATCGACTTCGGCGGCGAGTTTCACGTCGAGGTTGTGGTGTGAGCGCATGACGTCGACCGCCGCACGCAGGTCCCCCTGATTGGCCAGCCACTCCGGTGATTCGGCAAGGTAGCGGCGGCGCACGAGGAGCACGACGAGGGCAGGGACGGCACCGAATCCGACGACGAGGCGCCAGAGGATGGCGTGCTGGTCATAGGGCAGGCTGATGAAGATGATGAGGACCACGAGGTAGCCGATTCCGGTGGCGATGTACCAGGCGGGTGACCACGCGTTGACGCGCTGCGAACGGTTGCCCTTGCCCTTGAGTTTGGAGAATTCGGCGAGGAAGGCCATCGCCACGGGGAGGTCGAGTCCGACTCCGATGCCCATGACGAATCGGAAGAAGATGAGAACCCATTCGTTGGGAGCCAGGGCACAGCCGATGGCGGCGACGACGAAGAAGACCATATCGGCCATGAAGAGTTTGTAGCGTCCGAACCGGTCGACCAGGTAGCCGCCGAACAGCGCACCGATGACCGCGCCGACCATGATCGAAGCGTTGACGAGACCGGTCATGAACCCTGAGAGCCCGAATTGTTCCTTGATCGCAGTGATGCCGAAGGCCAGGGACGAGAAGTCGTAGGCGTCCATGAAGATCCCGCCCAGGGCCAGGATGATGACGGCTTTGGTCTTCGTGCCTTGGGATCCGAATTCCGCGAGGACCGAATGGATGTCGGAGGCACTGCGGATGATCCGCGAGGACGTGCGTCCTGTGCTGGTGGTACCTGGTGCGTGTGCCGAAGTGCCGGCCGGTTCTGGACTATTCACAATCGCTCAGTATGGTCTGGGCACGTCCCCGCCCGGTCTCCTCGCCGTCACAATATGTCACGAACTCCCCGCCCCGCTACGGCGCGGTCCAGCGGCAGCCGACAGTGCGCCCACCTACTCCAATTCGATGCCGCGTTTCTCCGGCAGCAGGAACATGGCGAGGAACTGGATGATGTAGATGGTGGGCAGCAGCGCGAGTGCGAATGCGAAGCCGAAGGAATCGGCGAGCAAGGCGATGACCACGGGTGCGAGTCCACCCAGGGCACGACCGATGTTGAAGATGACGTTCTGGGCGGTCGCGCGCACCTGCGTCGGGTACATCTCTGCCAGCAGCGCCCCGTGCCCGCCGAGCATGCCGTTGGCGAAGGCTCCCATGAAGAAGCCGCCCACCAGCAATGCGGAGGGATCGGTCATCTGGCTGTAGACGAGGATCGAGATGATCGCTCCGGCCTGGAAGATCCAGAAGGCTGGGCGCCTGCCCAAGCGGTCGGCGACCTGGCCGAAGATGAGGATGCCGGCGAGCATCCCGATCACCGTCACCGCCGTCCACAGCGATCCCTTCGTCACGCCCAGCTCCATCTTCTCGGAGAGGTAGTTGGGCAGCCACGCGATGATGCCGAAGTATCCGAAGTTCTGCACCGTCGAGAGAATGATCAGCGCGAAGGTGATCTTCACGGTCGCCCCGTCCTTGACCAGCGCATGGATCTTCGCGCCGAATGTCGGAAGCTCCGCTGTAGTTGAACCGGCCGCGGAATCTCCCGAGACTCCATTCCCACCTTGGCCCCGCTGGGACTGCACGAATTTGTCCGGCTCCTCAACACCTCGGCGAATGACGAAGGCAAAGATCGCGGGGAACAGACCGATGACGAACAGTGCCCGCCAACCCCACAGAGCAATGACGGGAGCGGCGACGATAGCGGCGGCGAAGACACCGATCTGGAATCCCACGCCCACCCACGAGGTAGCGCGGGCGCGCTGGTTGGCCGGGACCGCCTCGGCAGCTAAGGCCATGCCGATGCCGAACTCACCGCCGATTCCGACGCCGGCGACGAACCTGTAGGCCGCCATGTCCCAGTACCCCTGCGCGATCGCACTCAGGCCGGTGAACACTGCGAAGATGAGAACGGTCCAGGTGAGAACCCGGACGCGGCCGTAGCGGTCGGCCAGTGACCCGAACACGATGCCGCCGAGGACTGCCCCGAAGAGGGTGATCGTCGACAGCGATCCTGCCTCCACGTCGCTGAGTCCGAAGGTGGCGATGATTCCACCGAGGGCGAAGCTGAGGATGAGCAGATCGAAGCCGTCGAGCCCGTAGCCGACTGCGGCGGCGAAGAGCGCCTTGCGCTTGTAGGTGGGCGCCGAGGCGGTCTCGGTTGAGGTCTGGGGCGTCGCTGCGCTCATGCGGGATCCTTTGTCGATCGGCGGATCGGAAAATGGCCGCAGACCATTATCCACCAGTCAGGGCCGATGGATGAACACACAGGTCACTCACGCGAAAGCATCCACCGGCACTGGAAGTCGGATTCATGAGGTCGGAATCATGTGCTCAGATGAACCGAGTCACACGAGAGCGTCGGCACTCAACCGGAAACCTGCCCCCTTGTGGTCATCGGCCAGTCGGGGGCCCGCTCCAGTGAGCCGTTCACGAACGGTCGCGCCCTCGACCGGTTCGGGGAGGAGACCACGGCGGCGCAGTTCGGGCGAGACGTACTTCGTGAATCGCTCGGCGTCGGCGGGGCGTACGGCGGCTGCGATGTTGAAGCCGTCGATATCAGCCTCGTCCATCCATCGTTCGAATTCGTCGGCGATCGTGGCGGGTGAGCCCGTGATGACGGGCCCGCGTCCGCCGATGGCGACGAATTCGGCGAGATCGCGGATGGTCCAGGTCTTATCCCCGGCCATAGTGGTGAATGAGGCGAGCGCGGATTGGTTCGCGTTGGTGGCAACGTATTCCAGCGGATCGTCTGGCTTGGCGCCGGAGAGGTCGACGCCGGTCCAGCCGCCGAAGAGTGAGAGGGCCGATTCGGTGTCGACGTAGCGTGTGTAGTCGGCGAGCCTGCCCTCGGCAGCTTCGTCGGTGTCATCGACGATCACGGTGGCGAGCGCGAAGATCTTCACACTGTCGCGGCTGCGTCCTCGTTCCTCGAGTCCGTCGCGGACCTTGTCGACCCATGTGCGCAGGATCTGCGGTGTGGGTCCGGAGAAGAAGATCGCCTCGGCGTGGTCGAGGGCAAACTCCTGTCCGCGCTTGGAGGCACCAGCCTGGAACAGCAGCGGCGTTCCCTGTGGTCCGGGTACGGCGAGCGCCTGACCGGGGACAGTGAAGAATTTGCCCTCGTGGTTGATGTCGTGGACCTGTTCGGGGTCGACGAAGACGTTGGCCTCGGCGTCGGCGCGCAGAGCCTCGGGAGCAATGGAGCCTTCGAAGAGTTTGTACATCACGTCCATGTACTCGTCGGCCCGGTCGTAGCGCTCATCGTGTGGGATCTGCCCCTCGAGGCCCAGGTTTCGTGCTGCGGAGTCCACGTAGCTGGTGACGATGTTCCAGGCCACACGCCCATTGGTGAAGTGATCAAGAGTCGTCAGCGTCCGGGCCAGCAGGTAGGGCTGTTCGTAGGTCACCGAGGCGGTCACGCCGAATCCCAGGGTCTTCGTCGCTGCGGCCATGGCGGGAACTGCCACAAGCGGGTCGAGGAGGGGGAATTGGACTCCCCCGCGGTTGGTGACGTCGGCATTGCCTCCGTAGACGTCGTAGACACCGAGGATGTCGGCAAGGAACAGGGAGGAGAATCCACCGTCTTCGAGTGTCGTGGCGAGGTTGGTCCAGAAGTTCAGCTGGGTGAACTCCTCGACTCTGGATTCGGGGTGGCGCCACAGTCCGGGTGACTGGTGGACCGGGGTCATCATGTCGAAGGCGTTGAGGATAATGGGTTTCGTCATAGTGTGTCTCTTTCCTATTCGGAGTCGTGTGGCACGTAGCTGGAGTCGAGTATCGGGTGTCAGGTGACGGGTAGTGGGCGGTGGCAGCCGGGCGCGCGGTCAGCCGCGCACCTCGGTGCTGAGCGCCAGTTCGCGAGCGGGGTCGTTCGCCGCTGATGCCGCGATGAGTGAGAGCAGGCACAGCAGAGTGAGGTACCCGCAGATCAGCCACGGCGAATGCCCGCCGACGACGTAGAGCAGAGCTGCGACCATCGGCATGATGCCTCCGCCGATGACGGTGCCCAACTGGTAGCCCATGTTGACTCCTGAGTAACGGATCTCGATGGGGAACTGTTCGGCGAACCAAGCCGCTTGGGGTCCGTAGATGGCGTCGTGGGCTAAGTTCATGCCGAGGATGACGACGATGGGCAGGAAGGCCAATGGGCCGGCGTCGAGAAAAGCGAAGAAGATCCACCCGAAGACGGCGACCCCAACGATGCCTCCGATCGTCACCCGTCTGCGACCGACCTTGTCAGAGACCCACCCCCAGAGAGGCCCGGTGAAGAGGCCGATGCCGGAGGCGATCATGACGGCGGTGACACCGGCGGTCGAGTCATCACGGTGATCGGCCAGATAGCTGAGCATGTAGACCGTGATGAGGTAGAAGACGCTGTTCTGGGCTAAGCGGAGTCCGATCGTGATCAGGAGGATGCGCGGGTATTTGGTCAAGACGTCACGCAGCGGAGCCTTGGCGACATTGCCCGAGGCCTTGAGCTCCTGGAATTGCGGTGCATCGGAGACGCCGAGGCGGATCCACAGCCCCAGGGCCACGAGCAGTGCCGAGGCCAGGAAGGGAATGCGCCAGCCGAAGGCTTCGAACTGTTCGGGGGTGAGGAGCTTCTGCACAGCGAAGAAGGCACTGGTGGCCAGGAGCATTCCCGCTGCGGATCCGATCTGGGTGAAGGATCCGAACAGTCCGCGTCTGCGCGGTGGGGCGTGTTCGACCGAGAGCAGCGCGGAGCCGCCCCATTCGGCACCGGCGGAGAGCCCTTGCACGATCCGCAGCACGACCAGTGCGGCCGCGGCCCACCAGCCGATGGCGTTGAAGTTCGGCACCAGACCGATGAGCGTCGAGGCGGTGCCCATGGACAGCAGGGACACGACGAGCAGTGCCTTGCGCCCGACTCGGTCGCCCAGATGTCCGGCGATGATGCCGCCCAACGGTCGGGCGAAGAATCCGACGGCGAGGCTGGCGAATGCGGCCAGGCTGCTGCCGAGTTCGCTGCCGCTGGGGAAGAACTGAACGTTGAAGATCAGTGCCGCCGCAGTGCCGTAGAGATAGAAGTCGTACCACTCGATGGTGGTACCGGCGAAGGCCGAGGCGAGGACCCGCTTCTTCCCGTCCAAAAGCCGCCGAGGTGGGTCCTGGGTGATCGTCTCCGTTACGGAGGACTGTGGCATGGGGTCTCCCTCATCGACATGGTCAGGGCTCTAAGCAGGGTGCTCTAAGCAGGGTCAGATTCCGCATCCGGGTCGGACTTTCGCTTCAAAGCCAGGGTTTCGTTGAGCAATCTAGGGACTCCGCCGTGCTCTGCGCCGCGGCCCCGTCACTGTTGGACTTTGATCGTCACATTGGGACATACGCTGACTCGGTTGCGTCATAGTGGGATGCACCTGCCCGCAAACTCTGTGATGATCACAAGAGGTCAATGGAGCATTGTTGAGCGGAACACGCCAGCATTCACGACTCCTCAACACTCACATTCCACCGGAGGCAAGTTCATGACGACGATCACACGAGCCGCAGCCGTGTCCCCGGATGCACTGCGCGAGACCTTTTCGCATTTCCCGCAGGGTGTCGCACTCATCGGCGCGGAGGTCGCCGGAACTCCCCTCGGGCTGGTTGCCTCGACAGTGACCGCAGGTGTCTCACTCGACCCGCCCCTGATCAGCGTCGCGGTCCAGACCACCTCGAGCACATGGCCGCTCCTGCGGACCGCACCCGCACTGGGAATCTCCCTCCTCGGCACCCACCAATCACTCCTGGCTAGGCAGCTGGCATCGAAGGACCGCACCTCGCGCTTCGCTGGGATCGACCCCCAGATCACCCCCGATGGCGCGCTGACCATTCCGGGCGGCCCCGCGCACCTGTGGACTCGCCTCTACAGCGAGGTCGAAGCCGGCGATCACACTGTCGCATTCCTTGAGGTTCTCGACACCAGCAGTCGCACCGACGCCGACAGACGTACTGATACCGGCGCTGGCACTGATGCCCGCATTCCGGCCGCCGACGTGGCCGCCACCGACGCGCTCGTCTTCCACCGCAGCGCCTTCAAGGGCATGACGGCCCCCTAGCCCACGCCTGCACACTTCACACCGTGCCTGTGTCACGCACCCTTGACGCCGACTAGAACACGTGTTCGAATGTAGTCATGAGGTGGAATCAGCAGAGCGCTCTAGGATCAGCTCCCGGATCAGGGGCCGGTACTGAAACAGGAACAGGCGCAGCCCCTCCGGCCGAGCTGTTCGGCGTCAAAGGCCTGGTGCGCAGTGTTCGAACACCGGAGTTCGCCGACGTCACGTTCCACGAAGTGCTGGCGAAGTCGGCCTTGAACAAGGTGCCCGCTGCCAGCTCGATGCCGTTCACCTGGACGATCAATCCATACCGTGAGTGCTCCCATGCCTGCGTGTACTGCTTCGCTCGCAGCACTCACCGCTACCTCGACCTTGACTCCGGTGAGGATTTCGACCGGCAGGTCATCGTCAAGGTCAACACTCCCGAAGTCCTCACCGCCGAGGTGGCCAAACCGAAGTGGTCACGTGAGCTGGTGGCGTTGGGCACGAATACTGATCCTTATCAGCGTGCGGAGGGACGCTACTCCCTCATGCCGGGAATCATCACCGCTTTAGCCGAGCATGGGACTCCGATGTCGGTTCTCACGAAGGGCACCCTTCTGCGCCGTGACCTGCCCCTGCTCGCACGCGCCGATGAGGAGGTCGATGTGGAGATCAGCATGTCGATCGCCGTCTACGATGATGCGCTCCAGCAGACGGTCGAACCGGGCACACCGACGACAACCGCACGTCTGGCCACAGTCAGAGCCGCCGCGAACCTCGGCTTCAACGTCACAGTCTTCCTGATGCCGGTGATGCCGAAGCTCACCGACTCGATGGAACATCTTGACACTGCACTCCGCGCCGTTAAAGAGGCGGGCGCAAGCAGGGTGGTCTACGGGGCCCTGCACCTGCGTCCGGGTGCCCGCGAATGGTTCTTCGAATGGCTCGAACGTGAACACCCCGAACTACTCACCCGCTACCGTCGCATGTACGCGAAGTCCTCATACGCTTCGAAGGAGTACCGGGCCTGGCTGAGCCGACGCATCAATCCACTCATCGATAAGTACGATCTGCGCGGAAGCGCCGACGATGATTACCCGATGACCAAGCGCGGGAGCCGAGCACAGAGCGGCGCCGCAACTTCGAACATGCCACTAGTCGCGAGCCTGACTCCCCCACCCCAAGAAGCACTGTTCTGATTCGAGCTCACCGGTGCTCAGACGGGGAATAACCCACCCCGCCCTCGGGTTCAAGCTCATATGAAGATTGAAATCTGGTCGGACATCGCCTGCCCTTGGTGCTTTATCGGAAAGCGTCGCTTCGAGACCGCTTTGGATGGCTTCGCACACAGGGACGACGTCGAGGTCGAATGGCGCAGCTACCAGCTCGATCCGAGCCTGCCCGATCAGTACGCAGGCACTGAAACCGAGTACCTCAGTCAGGCCAAGGGCCTGCCAGCCGATCAGGTCCGCCAGATGTTCGACCATGTCACTGCACAGGCCGCCGATGAGGGGCTGGACTATGATTTCGATTCCATCGTCGTGGCCAACAGCTTCACCGCCCATCGCTTCCTCCACCTAGCCAAGACCCGCGGCGTCATGAGCCAGGCCAAGGAGGAGCTGCTGTCCGGTCACTTCGAGAAGGGCCGCAACATCGGTGATGTCGACTATCTCGCCGAGGTGGCCCAAAGCGTTGGCATCGATGCCGACGAGACCCGCCGAATCCTTGCCACCGACGAATACACCGCCGAGGTGAAGGCCGACATCGCCGAGGCTCAGGCACTGGGCGCCAATGGTGTCCCGTTCTTCGTCATCGACCGCAAGTACGGAATCTCCGGCGCACAGCCACCCGAAGTCTTCTCTCAGGCACTCGCGACCGCGTGGGGCGAAAGCCAGAAGCTCACGGTGCTCGCCGGCGGCGGTTCGGGCTCGGAGACCGCCACATCAGGCAAGGGTGGGGGCGAGACTTTCCACGATGGAGCAGTATGCGGCTCCGAGGGCTGCGACTGAGACTCTGCTCAGATCCTCAAAACTGCTCAGAGGAGGGGCGTCGACGGATAGCGGATCGCGCCGTCGGGTGATGTCACACGGCCGGCAAGCATTCCTGCTGCGGCATCGATGAGGAACCGCCCCACCTGCTCCCAATCGCCTCTGTGGGTCCCCTCGTTCATCTTCACTTCTTGATCCGAGCATGCGTTGGTGACCATATGAGCCAGCAGATACGCCCTGCCGCGCAGGACGCTTTCGGGGATACCGTCCATCTCGCCATGGATGAACCTCAAGTCCTCAGGCAAGGAAGACTCGGCCACCACGGACTTCATGATCTCAACGGCAGAGGGCATGATTCCCACCTGCGCGAGAAACTGTGCCCGCCAGCTGGGCCGCGGCAGATCGGCGAACACATCGAACAGCGGAGCCATTCTGCAGCGGACGAAATCATGAATGCTCGGGCTCGCGCCTAAGCTCTCGACATAGTCATCCCTGCGAAGTGTCACCTCGGCGACATGACGCTCCACAAGCGCACGCAACAGACCCTCGCGCCCACCGAAGTGATACGAGATCGCGGAGTGATTTGCCGCCCCGGCGTGATCGACGATGCGACGATTCGACACCGCGTCGATGCCGTGGACGGCGAAGAGCTCTTCGGCGGAGTTGAGCAGCACCTCGCGCGCTCGATCACTCTGGATTCCCATGATCCCTGTCTTTCATTCTCAATGCCGCTTCCTGATGCGGACGGTCTGCCGCGATTTCAGCGGCCCGACCACCTCGGCGAGCGCTTCCCTCACCCTGGCAAACCTCTCCCGATTTCACAATTCTAAGTCACGTGTCTTAAAGTAGACGAGTTCAAGGTGGTCAACGGTGATCACTCGACTTCCGAAACACCAGGAGGACGACAGTGACCACCCCACCACCGCGCACACGCCGAGAGGCGCGTGAGCTCGACCCTCACGATGGGCCAGGCGTACACGATCATGATGCCCGCGGCGCCGAGCAGAATACCGATACCGATTCCGATACCACCGATGGAGTCGACTCGGAGGCCGCAGCGGCCAAGCGTGCCAAAGCCGAACTGATCGGCCGGACCGTCGCGATCTTCATCATGCCGCTCATCATGGTGGGCATGATGATTACGGGATACCTGGGTACAATGCACTCCCCGCAGGCCAATGACATGCCCGTGGTCGTCACCGGCTCCGAGTCGAAGGCCGCGGACATGAAGTACGCGCTTAACGGTTCCGAACCCGACGCACTCGACGTGGAGACAGTCGACGACGCTCACACCGCCCGTGAGAAGGTCTATGACCGCGAGGCCTCAGCAGCAGTCGTCATCAAGGGCAACAAGGCCACTCTTTACACCGCGGGCGGGGCCGGAGTCCAGCAGGCGACGACGGTCACCGGACTCATAATGCCCGCCCTGCAAGAGGAGGGCTTTGACATCAGCACCGAGGACATCGCTCCCCTGCCGGACAACGATCCGTCGGGCCTCGGCGCGATGTTCCTCATGACTGCGATCGTCATGGCCGGCTACCTGCCCTTCAGCGTTCTGCGCTCGAACTCGCCCGAGCTTCTCAAGTTCAAACGCATCGTCCCGATCGTCGGAACCTGGGCTGCGGTGATCGCCGGCCTGGTCTGGACGGTCGCTTGTCCGATCCTCGACATCGTCGATATCAAGGACACTGTCGCCGTTCTCGGCGTTGCCTGGCTGGGAGTCTTCGCGATCTCCTGCGTGCAGCTGTTCATCACCCGGATCTTCGGCGCCATGGGGGTGCTCTTCGGCATCCTCTTCCTCATGGTCCTCGGCATGCCGTCATCGAACCTGTCCATGCCCGTGTACACGATGCCGGCGTTCTACCGTTTCACTCACGAATTCCTCCCGATGCCCGCCATCGGAGAGTCCCTGCGTTCGGTGCTCTACTTCGACGGAGCCGGCGTCACCGGGCATCTCCTGGTGCTGGCCGTCGGGGCCGTCGCCGGCCTGCTGGCCACGAAGGCCTATGACTTCATCTCCCATCGACGCAATCCCGATCCGAAGCCGCTGACGGTCAACATCCCGTCGCTGCACGGCGGCCGACGCCCGGATTCGAGGGTGTGGCGCTATATCTCGCTCATCGTCTTCCCACTGGCCATGGTCACGATGATGCTTTCGTTCATGCTGGGCACGATGGGTTCGCCCACACCCAAGGACATGCCGGTCACAGTGGTCGGCTCCTCGACCGAGCAGGCGAAGGAGACGATCGCCGACCTCGAGAAGTCCATGGGCGATGATATGTTCGACTTCACCGCGACCACAGATAAGGAAGAGGCACGGGCTCAGGTCAAGGACCGGGACGAGGTCGCAGCTCTCGTGCTGCCGACGAAGAAGAACCCAGACTTCGGTCTCATTGCGAACGAAGCCGCGAACAACAGCGCCTATCAGGTCGTCAACCGGATCTTCGATCAGGTCGCTTCGGCCCAGGACATGGACCTCAAGGTCGACAACGTCAAGGCACTGCCGGATCGCGACAAGAACGGCGTCACCGTCATGTATGTGGCCATGGGCTGGATCATGTCCGGATTCATGGTCGTCATCGTCGGTGCCAATGCCAACCCCTGGAGCCGCCCACTCAAGCGGATGGTGCCGCTGACCGCACTCTATGCACCGTTCATGTCGCTTGTGGTCGCTCTCATCGCGGGTCCGATCACCGGAGCAGTCGACGGTCACTTCGCTCAGCTGTGGGGTGCCGGAATCATCGCGGTCTTCTGCATCGCCATGTTCGCCATGGTCTTCGAGAGACTCATCGGCATGCTCGCGATCATTCCGGTCATCGGCACCCTCATGTTCGCCGGAATGCCTGCCTCGAACGGGGCGATCTCCGAGTACATGATTCCGTCGTTTTTCGCCACGCTGCACGACTTCCTGCCGATGGCAGCCGCTGTGGAGACTATCCGGTCGATCATCTACTTCGACAGTGATGTCGTCACCGAGCATATGCAGGTCCTCGGACTCTGGGGCCTGATCTCCCTGGCACTGGTGTTCCTCATCGACAGCATCAAGCCGCTGCGGACCGAACACGACTTCGGGAACCTCCATCTCGAACACGAGAGGGAGCGGAAGAAGCAGGCCCGGCAGCAGGCCAGGTCACTGGAAGGATCACGGCCTGCCCGAACCGGACAGTCCGGCCAGACCGTGCAGTCGACAATCGTCGAAGACGAATCGATCGACTTCACGGCACCAACACCATCCACGGATTCGAGTGAATACACAGCTGCACCCACTGCCGGCGACGGACTGAAGCACCAGTCCGCCGAGGCAGCCGGTGAGAATCCCGATCCCGTCCCTCGGACTGCCACGGATTCAGAATCGGTGGACCATCGGGAGTGGATCCCCTCCACCGTGTGATTCCCTGGCAGCATCTGATGGATCACAGGCACAACATGCTCAGGCCGTCGCCGAGGTGGACAACCACCTTCCGCGACGGCCTGCCTGCATTCAGCTGTGAGCAGCGAAGACCCGCATGTGATCCAGTGTCTGGTGAATGATGGCCCGCAGGTCGAGGTCGTCAGTGGCATCGATCCACCGTGACAAGGAAATACGGAACACGACAATGCTCATCTCCGCAGCAAGCTCGGCTTCGATATCGTCGCTGCCACGGTCTCGCAGCCTCTCGCACAGGGCCGCCGACAGAGAAGCCAGCTTCATCAGCTCGCGCTCTCGCAGATCGGCATGGTCCATGATGATGAGCTGACGCATCTTCGAGGTCTCGCGATCATCGCCCGCTGCTTCTGCAACCACCTCAAGGGCGGCGGCCACTGCTTCCGCCGCCGAAGCAGTGGCCGCCACGCTATCGATACCCGCCATCATACGATCCTGCAGGTCAGTGGTGTCAGCGAAGAGAACTTCGCGCTTGTCGGCAAAGTAACGGAAATAGGTACGGGCACTCACTCCTGCCCGCTCGGCGATGTCCCCCACAGTCGTCTGCTCAAAGCCACGCTCCGCGAACAGCGACACCGCCGCCTCTCGCAGTCGCTCTCCAGCTCCCGGCCTCCAACGTCCCATGGTCCGAGCCTAGCCGATGTCATTGTGTGACATCGCAGTGATATTGTGATGTCACACAGTGACATAACAAGGAGAGGCACAGATGAAACGCACTCAACACCATCGATACGGAGGACCAGAAGTGCTGGTCCCGGAAGAGTGTGCGCTCTCTCGCCCGCGCACCGGCGAGGTACTTGTCCGTGTCATGGCTACGACACGTCCGACGGCGGGTCCCACAGCCCTGCGGGCATTGACCAGGTTCAGGAGGCTGCGGCCCGGACAATCGATCTTCAACCACGGGAGGCTGGACGGAGTCGATCGAGCTGCTGGTGAACTCGCGCTGGCACGCGGAGCGTCGGTCGGTGGAAGCGGCCGTGCCAGCGCACACCAGAAAGCACGAAAGCTGGGCATCGACCCGGTCGTCGACCCCGATGTCCATCCGGCAGTACTCAGCGCGAATTTCCATGTTGCCATCGACACTGCTGACACACTGTCTCCAGCAATCAAGCGAGCCCTCGGCAAACCTGGTGGGCGCATCGTCTGCATTCACCCAACAGCCGCTGCATTTGCGCGCGCAGCAGTTCCGGAACCATTCCGGGTGCTCGTGACTCGACCGAGCACCTCAGACCCCGAACACCTCGGTAGAACAAAGGGCGGCAAACTCGTCGTCACGATAGCAGGAGCAACCACACCATGACTGACGAAATCTGGATAATAGGCGCCACCGGCCGCAGCGGACAAACGATCGCAGCGCAATTGGCTCAACGCAATCGTCAGGCAGTCCTCGTCGGCCGCGACGCTGGGCGTCTCGAAGCCGCTGCGCAGCAGACTGGTGGACAGCTGCTCGTGAGCCCATCGATCGTCGCAACAGCGGAGAAGATTCGACAGCAGCGGCCTCGGGTCGTCATCAACACCGTAGGCCCATTCACGGCAACAGCCCCGCTCATCATCGACGCCTGTCACGACACTGGCAGCCATTACATCGACCTGGCGAATGACCCCGACTCGCTCGCTGCCGCATTCGAACGCCAGTCGAGAGCCGCTGAATCCGAACACAGCGTCATCACTGGCGCAGGGTTCGGCGTGACTGCCACCGAGAGCATCGTTGTGAAGCTCTGTGCAGGACGTCCCGCGCCCCTCCACGTTCGGGTCGATATGCTGCCGTCGATGGCAACAGCCGAGGGCACTGCCGGTGAAGCCCTGGTCGGCTCGCTTCTCGGCAGCCTGCAGGGCCGTCGAATCAGTGATGGCCGACTTGTGCCTGCACCGATAGGCGCCGAGGCGATGACTCTGACCCTGCCGGACGGCACACGAGCAACGACAGCAGGCATGCCGCTCGGGGAGCTGTTGGCCGCTCACCGCGCAAGCGGGGCGCCCTCTGTCGTCTCTGCCTCCAGTGCGGCGCCGTCCTCTCTCCCTGCCCGCACGGCGGTCACTGCCTTGAGCACACTCATGCGCTGGGACTGGCTGCGCTCGGTCGCCACTCGCCAGCTCGGGCGCATTCATGTCAAAGCAAAGGACGCCCCACGCCAACACTCGTGGGGCCACGCAGTCGCGACCTGGGCCGATGGTACGACCCGTGAAGGTTGGCTTCGGCTGGGCGAGGCGCAAGAGTTCACCGGAGCCGTTCCGGCAGAGATCGCGCAGCGACTGCTCACCGGCTCGGGGCGCCCGGGCGTCTTCACTCCCGCAGCACTGTTCGGCGCCGATATCGTCACCTCGTGCGGTGGTGAACACCTCATGGGCAGCTGAGCAGCAATGCGACTACAGTCGGAGGGACTATGGGCTCTCACATCGAATTCTTCGGCACGACCGGTTTCATCGAAGCCAAACTGCTTCTGGCCAGTTTCGTCCTGTGTTCACTGATCGGATTCGAACGACAGTTCCGGCAGAAGAGCGCCGGATATCGCACACATGTGCTCGTGGGCATCGGCACGTGCGTGTTCACTCTGGTCTCGGCCTATGGGTTCGCCGGTGTGCTCGAGAACGACGTTCGCCTCGACCCTTCGAGGATCGCCGCCCAGATCGTCTCGGGCATCGGCTTCCTGGGCGCGGGCGTGATCTTCAAGGGTCGGAACATGGTACGCGGCCTCACCACCGCCGCCACCATCTGGGTGACGGCGGCCGTGGGCATGGCGTGCGGCGCGGGCATGGTGTCCTTGGCCGTGATGCTCACGACCCTGCACCTGCTGACGCTGTTCGTCATCGCGCCCCTGATCAAGCGGATCCCCGACAGTGATCATCGTAAGCTGCTGCGGATCACGTATCAGGACGGTTCGGGGATCCTCCGCGACATCCTCGCGGTGGCGTCCACGATGGGCTTCGCCAACACGATCGTCGACTCCAAGCGCTTCGAGAACGAGGACGGCGTGCGCATGGTCCAGATCGACGGCAAGTTCGAGGGCAAGCCGCCCCTGCATCTGCTTATCCCCCAGCTCATGGAGCTCGAGGGAGTCGACAAGGTGAGTATGCGCGAGGATCAGGTCCACTCGGTCGACGAGGACGGCGACACCGTCTGATACAGCCGGTCAGGTCTTTCAACCGCGCAGCGACCGATTCCAGGCGAGAGTGGCGAGCGCCGCGGCCTGATCCGACAGGTGAGCGTCATCGAAAAGCACCTCGGGCGAATGGTTCGTCGCTGCCGTCTCCGTGTCCACGTCCTCTGGCGAGACGAAGAGGAAGAGGAACGTTCCGGGCACTTCATTGAGCACGAAGGAGAAGTCCTCGGAGCCCATGACCGGATCCGGAGCTTGGACATAACGGCCGTCGCCGAAGGTCTCCCTGAGCGTCGCCGCAACGAACTCGGTTTCCTCCGCATCGTTGATCGTCACGGGATACTGCTCGTTCCACACCACTTCGGCAGTGCAGTCGTGAGCGGCGGCAATCGATTGGGCCAGCTGGGTGGCCACGACAGGGAACCTCTTCGTCGTCTCGGCTGACAGTGTGCGCACGGAAGCGCCGAGCTTCGCTGTCGCAGGGATGATGTTGACTGCGTTTCCGGCCTCAAGCTGAGTCACCTCGGCAACGATGGGATCGAAGACGCTGAAGGATCCGGTGATCATCGAATACAGTGCCTGGCCGAATTCCATGAGGGGACGAATGGGATCGGTGGAGTCCTCGGGTCGTGAGCTGTGGCCGCCTTTGCCGTGCATCGTCACATGCAGAGTGTTGGCTCCAGCCATGACGGTGCCCGGGCGGCTGACGAACGTGCCGGGAACGCCTGGAGCGACGTGGATGGCGTAGGCAGCGTCCGGTGTCGTTCCGATGGACTCGAACATTCCCTCCTCGAGCATGATCTTCGCTCCGCCTTGTCCTTCTTCGCCGGGCTGGAACATGAACGCCACGGTTCCGGCTAGATCAGCCTGGTGCGCGGACAGCAGTTTGGCGGCACCGACGAGTCCTGTCACGTGCAGGTCATGGCCGCAGGCGTGCATGTTTCCGTTGATCGATGCAAAGTCGAGGCCGGTTGCTTCGGTGACGGGAAGGGCATCCATGTCTCCGCGCAGCAGAACCGTGGGGCCGGGCTTGCCGCCGCGGAGTACGGCGATGACAGAGCTGAGGCTGGTGCCGGTCGTGATCTCCAGGGGCAGCCCCTCAAGTGAGTCAAGGATCTTCTGCTGGGTGAAGGGCAGTTCGAGCCCCAGCTCCGGGTTGCGGTGGAGTTCACGGCGCAGGTCACGCAGTTCGGTCGTCAGCGACAGGGCCTCTGTCCGGAATTCAGTCGTCATTGTGGCTCCTCTTAAGTGGTGTCGATTTCAGTGTTGGTGTTGATTTCAGTGTTGATGTCGATGTCTGTGGTGGTGCCGATGAGTCAATGCACCCAATGGGGATCAGCTCAGGCTGCCGATGAAACGAGACAGCGAGTGCAGTGTGGCGATGTCGGCTGCGTCGAATGGGATGTCCAATTTCTTGAGGGATTCAGGCAGACGATCGAACGCGCCACCATCGTCAGCAATTCCATCGTCGGGATCGGGAATGGCATTCACGCGTGCACGAGGATCGGTGGGTGCGAAATGCTGATGGTGGTCGGTTTTGGTCTGGAATGCCTCACCGATGTCGAGGATCACCGAGTTTCCCCGGTGCGGGTTCTGCACGTCGAGGGGACCGACCAGCTGCAGGGACAGTGGCAGCCCACGTTGGTCGAAGCCCATCGGCAGCGCCAGGGACGGGTGCCCGGTGGCGCAGAACGCTGCGGTGAGATTCCATTCCTCCTGCGGAGTGCCGCCCTTGAACACATAGGGTGGTGCGGAGTCTGGCCACGTCGGCAGAGCGAGGGCATCGACGCCGGACAGTGCTTCGTCGAGGCGAGCGCCCAGCGGCGTTGCCGCATCCAATGCTCGGTGATAGACCACATCGGGGACGGCAGCTCCGAGCACGGCCAGCCGCCTGAAGGATCGCCCATAGTCACCCCACCGCGTGCACAGCGTGTGCCGATGAACCTCGAACATCTCACGAACCATGATGACCATCGTGGTGGCGATGAGATCGTCGATGATGGGCAGGTCGACGTATTCGACGTCGACACCGCTGGCGACGAGATCGACCAGTGCCCGGGAGAAAGCGGTGCTCACAGCCGAGGCGATACGGTCGGATTCGAGGACCTGTGAAGGAACGCCGACCCGTCTGACCGTGTTCGGGTCTCCGGCATGCAGCCGGTGGCGCTGAGCAGCGCCCTCCCCCGCTGCTGTGTCGCTGCCGCCCATGATGTCGAGCAGGAGACGGCAGTCGCGGGCGCTCCTGCCCATCGGCCCGACCACATCGAGTGTGGGACTGGCCCGGAGAATGCCGTCCATGGGCGCCGTTCCACGCGCTGGACGAAGTCCCGTGATACCGCAGTACGCCGCCGGGATGCGGCAGCTGCCCGAGGTATCTGTGCCCAGCCCTCCGGCGAAGATGCCCAGGCTGATTCCAATCGCCGTTCCGCAGCTGGAGCCGCCGGGCCACCGGTTGAGATCCCAGGGGTTCCGGGGAATCGGAAAGCTCAGCGCCGGGTCCGGGCGACCAGCGGCATGCTCGGCCATGCTCGTCGTTCCTTCGATGACCGCACCGGCTGCGCGCAGACGAGCGACCACCTCAGCGTCCTGGCCCGAGTGAAATGTCGGGTCGAAGACCTGGCTCTGCGCCGTCGTCGCTGTTTCGGCGACTGCGATCATCGGTTTGATTCCCACGGGCACACCGGACAATGGGCCACCGGCCAACATGCCACCAGGCCGGGTTCCGGCATTCGAACTCCCACCCCCGCGGTCGGCGTCCTCCGCCGCTGCCATCGCCCCTTCGTCGAAGCGGCAGAGGAAGACACCTGCGTCCTTTCCCACCTCCTCGGCGAGGGCGAGCGAATCCTGCAGCAGCTCCACCGCACTGATATCACCAGAGGCCACAGCTTCCACCTGTGCCGTGAGGTCAGGATAGGCCCGGATGATGTCTCCCGCTCCTCCCCGCGCCGAGACGGTTTTTCCCGTCTGGTCGTCTGCTGTGCCCGTCTGGTCGTGCATGGTCACCGTGTCAGCCCAGTGCCGAGGCCGCGATTGCGGCGTTGAACCATCCGGCGGAGTCCTTGACCAGGGAGCCTCCCTGGACAACAGCCTTGACGTTGTCGGGTTCGGCCAACTGGGTGATATCGGCCAGCGGATCGAAGTCGACGACGACGAGGTCGGCGAGCTTGCCCTCTTCGAGGGTGCCCACATCTGCCGACAGGCGAAGCAGTTCGGCCGCGTTCTTCGTGCCCGCCACGATCGCCTGCATCGGTGTCAGGCCGAGTTCGACGGCATGCATCTCTTCGCGCAGGTTGAGTCCGTGAGGGCACACGCCGGCGTCGGTGCCCAGCGCGACCTTCACACCTGCCGACATCGCCACAGCCACGCGTTCACGGGCGATCGCGGACCATTTGACCTTCTTCTCATACAGGTAGCCGGGGACGTTCTTCGGGTCCGGGACCCGCAGTGCGCTGCTCAGCGTCGGGACAAGGAACGTTCCATGCTCGAGCATAAGATCGATTCCTTCGTCGTCGATGCCGTACCCATGCTCAACGGACCGGACGCCGCCGCGGATAGCCGCCTTGATGCCTTCGGCCCCCTGAGCGTGGGCGGCGACGGGCTGACCTGCACGTTTGGCTGTCTCTTCGACGATGAGCCGCACATGCTCCTCGGGAACTCCGATGTCATCGGGTGTGTCCGAAGGGCTCGAAACGCCGCCGGTGGTACAGACCTTGATCACGTCTGCCCCCGAACGTACGAGTGTGCGAATGGTCCGGCGGACATCGTCATCGGTGTCGATGATCGGATTGATGGGCATCTCCGGCATGGTCGACATGCCGTTGGGCATCGTGAAGTCGGTGTGCCCACCGGTCGGCGACAGCGGTGTGATGGCCAGGTGGATCCGCGGCCCCAGGATCAGGCTCTGTGTGATGCTGTCGCGCACGCCGCGGTCCGTTCCGCCGAGGTCGCGGGCCGTGGTGACCCCGGCCATGAGCGTGTTCCGAGCATTGACTGCGCTGCGCACGATGCGTTCCGAGGCGAAGCGGGCGAGGTTCGCCATCTGGTTCTCGATTGAGAGTCCGAAGTGCACGTGGGAGTCGATGAAGCCGGGCATGATCGTCTTGCCCTGCAGGTCGATGATCCGAGGCCTCTCCCCCGCCGAGGCGGCCCCTTGGGTGCGCTGGGCACCGGCGTAGACGATGCGTCCGTCTTCGACCTCGATCTCGGAGTCGGTGAGCGGGTCGCCGCCGTTTCCGTCGATGAGGGTGGCTCCGCGCAGGAGGATGTGCTCGGAATCGCTGTTCGTGGTGGGCAGGTAGGCGGTCGACATGAGTGGTGATGATCCTTTCATCGGGAGAACAAGCGTTTCAGGTGCCATTGTTGATCATTGTTCACACAGCGGTGCGATGTGATCGCATCATGGCGAGGAAGATTGGGCAGATTCCGGTGGCGACCGCGCAGATGACCCACACGGTGATGTAGCCGCCGATGCTGGATGCTCCGGCTTCCGGGATAAGGAAGAGACCCAATGTCGAGGCGAAGACTGCGCCCGCGATGGCGCCGCCCAGGGTCTTCACCGAGTTGTAGACGCCGGTGGCAATACCGGTCTCATCGTCTGGCGATGCCTCGGTGGTGGCTGCGGGCAGGCCGCCCAGCAGGAGGCCTCCGCCCAGACCCGACAGAGCGATGGACACCAGCACCACGGGGAACGCCAGGTGCCCGACGATGAGCATCACCTGTCCGACGGCGACGCTGATCGTACCGAGGATGAGGACACCTTTGAGCGTGATCTTCGCGGCGATGCTGGAATAGAGAATCGCACCCACTGCGGCCAGCAGCATGTTGAGGCCGGTGACGAGGGAGATCTGTCCGGCGCTGAAGCCGAACCCGTATCCGAGAGTATCCGGCTGGCCGGCGAGGAAAGTCGTGGTGATGCTCTGGGTTCCGAACAGCACGATGCCGAAGAGGAATGAGGTCAGGTAGACGGGCCAGAGGCGGTTGGAGAAGAGGACCCGGAGGTTGAGAGCTGGGGTCTTGGAACGCAGTTCCCACCAGACGAAGACCGCGATCAGCACGAGCGCGATCACAAGGACGGCGACGGCGAGACCGGGTTCCGCGCCGAGCATTCTGATTCCCGACAGAAGCGCCAGCATGAACACAGCGAGGAGGATGAACCCTGGCCAGTCGATGGCTCGTGAGGTCCGGACGGTGGATTCGGGAATCACTGTGAACACGAGAACGGCCGAAACGGCCACGATGACGACTGGCACGCTGAGACGGGCTGCCGGTGATTCCAGAAACGAGGAGAAGAATCCGGCGCACAGTGTTCCGGCCAGAGCACCGATGGTCAGCGAGGAGATGAGCATGCCGATGGCTCGGCGTGCGGTCTCGCCTTGGATCTGGTTATGGACGATCGCCAGTTCCAGTGGCAGCCAGACTGCCAGCGGTCCGGAGAGGATGCGGCCCACGAGGACGAGGGGGAAGCTGGGAGCAAACGCCACGAGCACGGTGCCCACAAGGACGGACACGATTCCGATCCGCAGCATTCGCCGGTGGCCGAAGATGTCGCCGAGTTTGGCCAGAATCGGCACGCAGACACCTGCGGCCAGCGTCTGCACGGTGATGAACCAGGCGATCGATGCATCGGTGACGCCGAGGTGGTCGCGGATATTGTTCAACAGAGGTACGTAGTAGCCCTGCAGGAAACCGCTGGAGAATTCGACGAAGACGAGGAAGCCAACGACCGCCAGCACACGTTTCTGTGACTTGTTCACCAGTGAAGTCGGAGGAGTGGACACACTGATTCCTTTCTTTCGGGTTCGACCGTCGACCACATGGCGGCAGTGCCATGCGGTCAGCGTGTCTTTGTTTTGGCAGATATGTATGCGTTTCGGCAAAGAGGTAGCGCGGATTGTGGCGCCAGTGATAGTGATGCGAATCGTAGTGCGAGGTGTGGTGCACAAATGGCGGCTCGATGACCGGGTTACGGATCACGAACCAGGTTCAACAAACAGGCTCGGGCAGAGGAGGGAACGTCAGCCCGTCAGGAAGTCAGTCCGGCGATGCGACCAGAGATCGGATCAGTCGTCGGTAGGAGTCCTTGAGTTCGACATCGCTGTGGACCCTGGCATCGGGCTTGAGCGACAGACGAAACAAGGTCAGACCGGCGATGGTGTCGATGATGAGATCCTGATCGAGGCTTTCACTCAACTGTCCACGAGCAACGGCACGATCCAGGATTTCGCGACCCATCTCGTGACGCTTCTTCATGTAGCGAGCCTCGATCAGTGGAATGACCTCAGCGTCGAACATCGCCAGGAGAGTACGGTTGTGTGTCGCTTTCTGCTGTCCCTCCTGTTTGAAGTTCCTGAGGTGCTGCCACGCATGCTCAACCAGGTCCTCAACGACGTCGCCTGTGTCCGGAGTTTCTCCGGGGTCGACTCCATCGAGGATTGCCGCCGCCGCGAGCTCGGCCTTAGTCGGCCAGCGGCGATAGATCGTAGTTTTGCCGCAGCCGACGGCCGCTGCGATCTTCTCAATTTTGAAATTGACGTAACCCACAGCATCGAGGGCCTCGCGCACTTCGTTGAGCACCCGTCCGGTCAGCTCGTCGTCGAGCGGTCGACCCCTTGGTGTGGCTTGCGTCATATCTGCATCTTGGCACACTCACAGTGACTTGTGCAACAGTACGTTCCGTTTCGTATATGCAGACAGACAGGCGCCGGAGTGGATCATTTCAGTCCTCGAGGTCAGTCCTCGAGGTCAGCCAGCAGGGCTTCGAACCAGCGAGTCTCAGTCCACGAGCTCGGTCAGGAGTGCTTCGATCGCGCTCGTGATCCGCCCTCGTGACTCATCCCCGAGGACCGTGGTCTGGACGATGGCTCCCTGCATCACAGCGAGGATCGCCGGGGCGATCTGGTGTGCCTTGGCCTCTGCCTCACCTTCAGCCAGCCCTGCGCCCCGCTGGTAGTACACGCTCAGGTATGCCGCGAAGCGTTCGATGAGATCGTTGTAGATTTCCGCGGCGATCTGAGCGAAGTCTGGGGAATGCGCTGCTTCTCCCCACACCTGCAGCAGCAGTGGGGCGAATGGGGTGTCGTGGAGGATCGTGTTCAGAAGCTGCGGGAAGACCTGTTGCGGTGGTGGAACCTCGCCTGCTGATCCGAAATCCTGAAGTTCGGCTGCGCGTTGCTCCATGATTCGCCTGCCGGCATCGAGCGTGAGCTCAGCTTTGGACGAATAGTAGACATAGACTGCCCCTGCGGAGAGATCCGCCTCCTTGATGATGTCGGCCATCGAAGCGCCGGCAAAGCCTTTGCGAAAGAAGCATGTAAGCGCGGCATCCTGAATTCGCGTGCGCATGGCTTCCCTGTGTTCGTCCGTGACCTTCGGCACCAATCCCCCAAAAACGAATGACCATTCTTGATATATCGTACCCGCAGGAGTAAAAAGAACGAGTATTCGTTTTCAATGATTGGACAGGCATGCAGACGAGAATCCTCAGCACCTCGGACGGCGCCGGGAAAGGCCACGACACCGAGAGCACGGCCAACAAGGCCGCCGCCGAAACCGATAAGGAAGCGGCCGCTGCCAATGAGAGGGCACCCAAGCCCAGCATCAAGCAGGCTCTGCTCGCCGCTGTCTTCGCTGCTGCCATCGTCACCATCATTCTGCTGGCGTTCAGCTGGCCGACGGTCACGTCTGAACCCAAAGATCTGCCGATTGCCGCCGTCGGCGATCAGGAGCAGATTGATCAGGTCGTGTCCAACGCGCCCGATGGCATGCTCGATCTCAAGAAGGTCGATTCTCGCGCCGAGGCGCAGCAGCTCATCCGAGAGCGTGAGGTCTACGGGGCATTCGTCTTAGGCGACGAACCCGAGATTCTCACTTCGACCGCGGCCTCCCCACCGGTGGCCCAGCAGCTCAATGGGATCGCCACCCAGATGCAGCAGAAGATCGACAAGCAGGCGATCTCCGGCATGCACGATGGAATGAAGAAGATGCAGAAGGCAATGGCTGCGTCTCAAGGTCCTGGCGGACCACAGGGAAACCCAGGTGATCAGGCACAGGCCCCAGCCGCCCCGGCGATGGAGGTACCTCAGGTCATGGTCACCGACGTCGTGCCGCTCAACGACAACGACTCCACCGGTGCTGGTCTCGCGATCGCCGGCCTGCCCCTGACCATCGGTGGAATTGTCGGCGGTGTGCTGACCAGCATGATCGTCCACTCCCGCCGCATGCGGGCCGTCGCGGTGGTGGCCTACGGCGCAATCGGCGGACTCGCACTGACTCTCGTCCTGCAGTCGTGGTTCGGCATTCTGCAGGGCAATTTCGGGCTCAACATGCTGGCGGCCGGCCTTGCTGTAGCGGCGACAGCGGCACTCATCAACGGCTTCGTCTCGCTGATAGGCCCCGGCGGCATTGCGATCGGCGCTGTGCTCACGATGTTCATCGGCAACCCGATCGCTTCTCTCCAGGCACCGAAGGAGTTCCTCGCAGGGGCTTGGGGCGACATCGGACAGTTCCTGGTCCCGGGCGCCTCGGGCACGCTGTTGCGCGACCTCTCCTACTTCCCGGACGCACCCATGGCGATGCAGTGGTGGGTGCTCATCGGATGGTTCGTCTTAGGCATCGTCCTCATTCTCGTCGGTCACCTCAAGGCTCATTCGAGGAAGCGCGTTGCCGTGAGCTGAGCTGCCTGATCTGCCAGAACTCCTCCAGCGGTGAGAAGCCGATGAAGGCAGGTCGCGCCACACCAATCATCGGGTACCTGGCCCCACCTGCACTCGAGGACTATCCTCGGGTGCAGGAGGTACACCCCGATGACAGCACTGACGAACGTGACAATCTGCCGTACGTGCGGTGTCGAGACGTGCACGCCTCCCCCGGACGTGTGTCCGATCTGTGCAGATGAGCGCCAGTGGCTGCCCTCGGCTGGTCAGGACTGGACGACGCGAGAAGAATTAGTATCCGAATACCACAGCGTCTCCATCGTCGAGCGAGAACCCGGTCTCTACGCTCTGCGCGTGGAACCGAAACTGGGCATCGGGCAGACGTGCTATCTGACGCAGTCCGAGCACGGCAATGTCCTCTTCGACGTCCCGCCATATATCGACGAAGACGTCATCGCCGCAGTAGCAGACCTCGGCGGCGTTCAGGCTATCGCAGCCAGCCACCCCCACATGTTCGGCCTGCAGCTCGAGTGGAGCGCAGCCTTCGACGATGCCCCGATCTTCGTCTGCCGTGCAGATGCCGACTGGGTCCAGCGTGAGGGCCCCAACATCTGGCTTTACTATCACGTCGCGGAACCCGTTCCCGGAGTCCGCCTGCAGCGCACGGGTGGCCACTTCCCAGGTAGTGCTGTGGCCCTGTGGACCGGCCAGGACGGCCGCGGTGTCATGCTCAGCGGAGACTCGATCGCACCGGTCGCCCGGTCGGGCTGGGTAACGTTCATGCGCAGCTTCCCCAACTATCTGCCGCTATCGGCACGAGCTGTCAGAGCCATCGCCGCTTCGGTGACCGACCTCGACTTCGATCGCATGTACGGCAACTTCGGACAGATGATCTCAACCGGAGCCAAAGAGGCAGTGGCAACCTCAGCCGAACGCTACGCCGAGTGGGTCTCAGGAGTTCACGACCACCTGACCTGACACGACCACCTGACCTGACCATCTGACCGGACCCGCGTACTTGAGTCTCATGTATGAGGCAGAAAACCCCCACCACCGAGGTGGGCAGTGGGGGTACGCCTGTAGGATCCGCTGGTCGGTTCGTTCGCTGTGACTGACCTAGCGTGGAATCAGCGTGAGCGGAACTGTGCTGTGACTGGGCAGTCGAAGGGGTCGGCCTGACCCAGTCCGGCCCGGTTGAGGTAGCGGACGATGATGCCGAATGATTCGAAGAGCGTCGTCTCTGTGTACTTGATGTCCTTCTGGGCGCAGTATTCGCGGACCATCGGCTGAACCTTGTGCAGGTTGACGCTGGGCATGCTGGGGAACAAGTGGTGTTCGATCTGATAGTTCAGTCCACCCATGAGGAAGCCCATCGGACGCCCTCCCGAGATATTGCGTGACATCAATGTCTGGCGGCGCAGGAAGTCGATCTTCACGTCCTTGGGAACGATCGGCTGCCCCTTGTGGTTGGGCGCAAACGAGCCGCCCATGTGCAGACCGAAGACCATGACCTGGACGATCGTGAACACAATGCCGATGAGGGGCCCGGCGGCCCAGATGGCGATGAGAGGGAAGCCGATGAGCCGGATTCCGATGAAGATGCCTTCGATCAAACGGCGCTTGATCGAAGACTGACCCACGATGATCGCCTTGACCGAGTTCACGTGCAGCTGCAGACCAGCCAGTGTGAGCAGAGGGAAGAAGAACCACCCTTGGTGCGCGGCGAGCCATTTCCGAAGTCCGGTGAGTCCGTGAGCGTCTTCAGGGTCGAAGATCAGGGCGCCCGGGGCGATGTCACCGTCGACGCCAGCCTTGTTCGGGTTGGCGTGGTGGAGTGCGTTGTGCTTCTTCAGCCACCAGCCATAGCTGAGGCCGATGAATAGGTTGCCGACGATCGTGGAGACCCACTCGCCGACCTTGCCATTGGTGAAGATCTGACGGTGTGCCGCGTCGTGGGCGACATATGCGGTCTGGGTGAAGAGGATTCCGAAGACGACTGCTGTGGCCATCTGCCACCAGCTTTCGCCGATTAGGAAGAGCATCGCGAATGCGACGACATAGGAGAGTCCCAAGAGGACGAAGCGCAGGGTGTTCCACCCGGGGCGACGTGCCAGCAGGCCGGCCTCTTTCACCTGGGCCATCAGCGCACTGAAGTCGCTGGTGAATTCCTGTTTGTCGGTGCCGCGGTTGGCGCGCCTTCGTTCGAGCACCTCGGCCCTTGACTCTTTCCCAAGGGTGGGTGTCGACAGCGACCTATTCACGACATCTACTGGTTCCATATTACTTACAGTACGAGGGCGACCATCGCTTTGGCGTCACCCCAGAGCACCGTATTTCACCCCCTACCCAGGTAGGGGGTTGTGTCATCAGACTTGCGCGCCGGGCACAACGAGTCCCGATTCGTAAGCGGCGATGACCGCTTGGGCGCGGTCTCGAGCGTCGAGTTTATAGAGAATCCGCGACATGTGGGTCTTCACGGTCTGTACGGCGATGAAGAGTGAGGCAGCGATTTCCGTATTGGTCTCACCGCGGGCCACCAACACCAGGATCTCCCGTTCGCGGTCGGTGAGATCCGGCAGTGCGGCCGCGTTTGATACCTGAGGTCCTGCGGCGAAGTGTTCGATGACGCGGCGGGTCACGCTCGGGGCCAACAACCCGTCGCCCGATGCCACCACCCGCACCGCCTCGGCGAGTTCACTGGGTGGAGCATCCTTGAGGAGGAAGCCGCTGGCACCGGCGCGGATCGCATCGAAGACATAGTCATCGATGTCGAAGGTCGTGAGCATGATGATGCGCGGAACATCGTCGTCGATGGTGCTTGTACCCATCGTGCTCAATGTCGACTTCGACCTTCGGGAATCGGCGGTCTGCGGCCCCACAGGCACCCGATCATTCTGTCGAGCGACCCGCCGGGTCCCGGAGGTGAGGATCTCCCGGGTGGCTTCGATGCCGTCGAGTTCTGGCATGCGCACATCCATGAGGACGATGTCGGGTTTCAGCTCGGCGACGAGGCTGACGCATTCGACGCCGTCCTGCGCCTGGCCCACGACTTCGATGTCGGGGTGAACGTCGAGCAGCGCGGCAAAGCCTGCTCGAACCATTGCATGATCATCAGCAATCACGATGCGAATCACGCGTTGCTCCTCTCGTCGCCCTGCGATTGAACTGATGCCTCGTCTATGCCGGTGCCCGTGCTGTCTGCACCTGTGTCTGAGGTGTCTGCACCTGTGTCTGAGGTGTCTGCACCTGCGTTTCTGCTGTCCGCACCCGCATTTGTGTGTGAGCCCGTCTTGTCTGAGCCCGTCTTATCTGAGTCAGTCTTAAGCGACGTGCCCTTTCCCGAGTCGTTTTTAGCTGAGTTATCTTTGCGCGAATCGGCCACAGCCAACGGCAGCACCGCTTCGACTTCGAAACCGCCATCGCGGTTCCAACCGGTTCGCAGCTCGCCTCCGACCGAGGCGGCGCGTTCTCGCATCCCGATCAGTCCCTGATGACGGTGGAGCTCGTTCTTCGTCACCTCCGAAGTGCCGTTCCCGGCAGTGTTGACGACGTTGATCCACAGTGCGGTGCCGCCGCTGTCGATCATGATGTGAATGTGGGAATCGGTGGCGTGACGGATGGCGTTGCTCAGCGCTTCCTGAACGATGCGGTACCCGGCAAGCCCGGTGCTGTCGCGCAAGCTGCGATCAAGCGGTCCCCCGCTGCGTTCCATAGTGACGTTGACACCGGCCTGCTGCGCCTTGTTCACCAGGCCTTCCACCTCAGAGAACTTCGGCTGCGGGGCAAGCTGTTGGCCCGCATCGTCATTGCGCAGCACGCCCAACAGTCCGCGCATCTCGGTGAGAGCATGGCGTGCAGACACGGAGATGTCCTCGAACTCCTTCACCACGTCCGAATCGATGCTGGGGTGGCGGAATGGTGCACTCGAAGCCTGGATGTTGATAATCGACATGCTGTGGGCGACGATATCGTGCAGTTCGCGGGCAATCCGCGTCTTCTCCTCGACCACGACACGCTTCGAATGCTCCTCGGCGGTGTTCTCCTGTTCCTGCAACAGCTGTGACCGGATCAGATGCCACTGCTGAACGATGACTGCGGCCACATAGAATCCACCCGCGATGCAGGAGAACACCACGATATTGACGATCGAGGAATCCGACCCGCTTTCGGGGTACTGAATATGGCCGAAGACGGCGGCCGCAGCAGAGATCGCGATGCTCGCCAGCAGCGCGGCCAACGCCACACCCCAATGGGCGCGGAGTCCGACGATGAGGATGATGAGGATCTGCGTGATCATCATCGGGACCATCCATGGCCAGGGAGCACCCGAAAGGTAAGGGCCGAGCAACGGCAGGACACCGCACGCGATGACCGAGAGGATCGCACCGAAGAGTGGGCGCAACATCGACAGCGGCATCGACCCCGCGTGGATCACGGTGACGATGAATGCCAGCGCAACGGGGGCTTCATGGACCCCGACCGCGATTGAGGACTCGACGGCGAGCATCACGATAGCAGTGAAGATCACCGCCACCCAGGCCAGCGCCTCAGGGTTGAATCTGCGGTCCGGTGGCAGGAATCTGTCGAACAGCTTACTGAGCAGCACGAATTCCGGTTCTCCTTCTGCGGCCGCGAGCCGACCCGATAGGTCGAATCACCTGGCACACTTTGTCAGTGCGACACTAGCAAACACGGCTATGCGTCCCGTGAGAGTTCCGAGCCGGTCCTATTTCTATTCGTCCAATGACACAGCAGAAGCCAGAGACCGCCGAGGTGGTCCCTGGCTTCTGCCAGCCAGTCAGTCCGAATCAGTGACGTTCAGAATGGTGGAGGGTCTTTCGCGAGGTCGTGTTCCCATTGCACGCGCGCAGCCTGCCACTCTCTGCTCATACGCATGTATTCGGCCTTCGAAGACCAGCCATCTAGTCTCTTCTTCGCCCTGGAGCTTGGGTAACCTCTGCGACGGCCCCGCGGAAGTCGCTTCATAGTTACAGAGTTCGACCCCGGTGGCAGGCAGGGTTGGAATGCTGCATTGTCCCAATCCAACATGCGATCGACCATCAGTTGTCGGCGTCTGACCTTCGTCAGATCATAGTCCTTCTGCAAACGTCGGCGGTGGTCGGCACGTTCTTGTTCACGCTGCCTCGCATCCTCACGTTTTCGAATCGTGGTCTCCCCGGGCATGAGCTCCAAAATATACGGCGGCGGAGGAACCATTTCCGTTGGGAGCCACCACTTTTTCAAACCGATCTCAGTCAGTGCATAGAACTCGAGGGCTTGAGCTGCGTCGACGGGCTGATCGGGTGCCGCAACTGTTGCCGTCACGCCGTGAGAGAACTCGTATTCGACCAGGCCAGATTGCGGCATCCGCACCGAGTAGCTTCGGGCAGTCTTCACCGCATGGTGTTTTTTGCACAGTGGATGCAAGTTGCTGAAGCGAGTGAGTCCGCCCTGGTCGGGATGGTCATGGTCGAACGGAATAATGTGATCGATCTCTGACTTCTCTGCCCTTCGGTTGCACCCAGGTACCGTGCAGATCGCCCACTTGGCGACGAGTGTTTTCCGAACATCGCTTGGAATCCTGTAGGTGGTGGCTTTTGCGTCGATTGGTGTGCCTGTGGCTGGATCGGTCAGTATTCTCGTCAGCGTTTTCGAACGGGCCCCAATGCGTCGTGCGGTCTCCGCCGGCACTGGCGAACCATCGGCCATTGTTCCAGGCAGTTCCGATACACCGGTCAGCGTCAGATACGGAACCGTGACCACGACTGCGGCTTGATTCGCCATCCACCACTGGTCGGTGGGCATGCCGACGGTAATGTCATATTCTGTGACTTCTTCTTGCCGAGGCAAACCCGGGGCGAAGGCTCTTCCACTCGCAGGTGGTGTTGCCGCGTCTTTGACACAGTCAGTTAGCCCGCTAACTCCTTGGCCGTCGTAGTCAAACAACGGACTCCCGCTGTCGTCAAGAAGTGATGATTCGGAAGTGCCCTGAATGCCCGTCACCGGGTCGATCCGTTTCACCTTGATGCTGAGTTTCGGCTGTGGGCGGGTGACAATGTCGAACATGAGGTTGCTGATGGTGCGCTCGTCGATGACTTCGACACCAGGTGCCAGGTTGAAAGTGTTGGCCTGTCCTGCATGGATCGCTCGTGCCATGGCTTGGATGCGCTGAAAGCTGGCATGAACCTCAGCTGCAGGGCCCGTTATCGACATGCATGCGGTTCCATCCTTGAAAGTGTCGACATCTACTCGGCGACGACGCGCGACTGTTTCGGCACGGTCTTCTGCTGGTTCGAGGAGCTGGATCTTCTTGCGCAGTGCGGTGCGGAAGTACTCGCTCGTCACATCGGCCCTCCTGACTGCGAGATGCTCATCCAACCTGGGCAGAAACCGCATGGCAACCGTTTGGCATAGATCGGCGGCCGCATCCACGTGAGCTTGGGTGAATTCGCCGTTGCTGACGCGGTCGGCGAATCGTGGGAGTCCGTGAATGACCGTCATGGCCGCGGTCAGGCGACGGTAGGTGCGCGGCGTGGAAGTTCCGAAGACCGCGGAGATCTCGACAATGTCCTCGGTGAACACATTGTCGTGAACCCACCTGGAGAAATCGGTGTCAGGTTTGAAGCCGGGAAAGTCTGGAGATTCGACGATTTCGGGCTCAGGTTCAACCTCGGGTGATCGGACACTCCGCGCAAATTCGGCGTCGTAGTGCATCACCGTCGTCGGTGTGTCGCCGACCATCACGAGATCAGTACAGCCTCGGTAGCTTTCGAATTCGTCCGGCGGTGCCGAAGTCCACGCAAGATCGCTCACGGTCGTTCGCCGATCGGCATCCCGAACGTGCTCTTCGTTGGAGGACTTTTTGCAGCGATCGACCGAACCGGCGATCGTGGTGAACGTGTACGGGGCGTCCCCCGCAGGAACGTCGGTGCCGTAGTGCTGAATGACCTGTTCGAGAATGACTCCAGAGCTGACCTTATAAACCTTCAGCTGAGCTTGGTCGTACTCTGCAGATGCACTCCCGAGATCGGTGACGCTGGATTCGTATCGAACGCTGTAGCGAGGAGACACGCTGTCGTCTTTACCCGTGCCGACGTCTGCGCCAGCGGGGTCGGCCTTTCCGTTGCCTTCGCGATGCTTCTCATTGTGGGTTGCGGATGTGTTTTTCATTGTGTGTCACCTGCCTCGTACGTCATCGTCGGGAGGAGTGAGTAGAACATTGAGTGAGTCAACTGCTAATTATATTCTATGTTATTCGATTGTTAATTGTATATAGCTTTTCAAAGAAAACTTCTGATTCACTCTATGACGCTTTAATCACGCGCAGCTCAGTTCGTTTATTCATGCTCTCAGACGGCACTGACACGCGATCCTTCACACGGCGGCTGGGGCCCGGACAACTCACTTACGGAATTCGGACAGATGCCCGCCGGCAACCTCGGCGAATCGGTGGCGCGAACGCCAGGAGAGCCCCAGATACAACAGGAACGAGGCGAGGAACGATGGAATAGTCGCCCCAATCGGACTCAGGAAAGCATAGGTGAACAGGTAGGACACAAGCGCACCAATAACCCACACAGCAACGGCGGCCCAGTTGACGCCACGTGTATAAGCGTAGATTCCGCCGGCGTCACTCAAGATGTCTCTCGTATAGGTCCGGCGCTTGATGATGTAGTAATCGACGATGAGGATCGCGAACACGGGAACGAAGAAGGCCCCGATCATTGTGAGGAAGTCCGTGTACTGGTCGAGCAGGGCCAGCCAGGTCGACCCGAGAATCGAGACGATCCCGAGCACCAATGCCACTGGCAGGAACTTCAGCTTCGTCCGCCGCTGCGCGCCGACGACTGAGTTGACCATCCCATAGACAACCATCGTGTTCGTCGCCATCACGGACAGGAAGATGACGATCGCCAACGCCCACCCGAATTCCGCGGCCAGCGCAGTCGGGTCGAAGGGAGCCGCGCCTGCGCCGTCGAGGAGGATATAGCTGAAGGCGGTGAGACCGAGGACCATAGCAAGCACCGTGGAGGCGATATAGCCGAGGCCGGAACCGATGATCCCTGACTTCTGACTCTTGGCCAGGCGGTTGAGGTCACCAGAGAGCACAGTCCACGAGATCGCAGTCGAGATGACGATGTCGAGAGCGAGCACCGGGGTGAATTCCAGACTGGGATCGGCCTGAACCGCAGTGTATTCGCTCGGTGAGTGCCCGCTGAAGGCGATGACGAAGACATAGGCCATGACCGCCAGGATAAGGAGCGCGAACCAAGGTTCGGCCTTCTCAATGCCCTCATGCCCGAGGATGGCAAGCCCGACGACCAGAGCCTGGCACAGAACGGAGAAGAGGATCGGGTTGGAGAATCCGGTCGTCTGCGCGACGACGAAGTTGACGCTGATGCCGGCGAGCATGGCTTGGACCCAGCTCCAGCCCATGAGGATGACGACGTTGGCTGCGACGGGCAGATAGCTGCCATTGGGGCCGAATGCTCCCCTGGTGATCGCCATGGTGGCCAGCCCGGTGCGGGTGCCGATGTTCCCGATCAGAGTGAGCACGATTGTGCCGATGATTGTGCCTGCGATGATGACGATGACGGCGGTGACGTAGTCGATGCCCGGGACGAAGAGTGTGCCGGTGAGCATGGTTGTCACGACGAGGTTGGCGGCCAACCAGATCATGAACATTCGTCTGGTGCCCAAGTGCCCGCGGATGACTCCGGAATCGTCGCTTCCGGATTCCAAGCGCGACTCGAGGCTGCGGTACCAGTTCACTGGGCGACCACCTCGGCGACGTTGGGTTCTGCATCAGCAGACTCATCGGCAGGCACAGCGTCGGGGACGGTCGACAGGTGTTCGTGTATCGCCAGGAGATTTCCGTCGCCGAGGTGGCGGAAGATGATGCTCTCACGTTCCCGATACGATTCTGCGCCCTCCCTCGTCGTCACCGTCGTATCGACGGTATGAGAGAAGACCGCTCCGCCCGGGAAGGTCTGCACGAGCCTGGCTGAGGAGACGCAGTCGGCTACTGACCATCCGTCGGCTATCCATGAGTCCCAGGTCTCCTCGTACTCCGCACGTGAGTCCAAGCGGTTGTCCTCGGGGTGGAAGATGAATGTGGCGTCTGGGGCAAATGCTGCGAAGTAGGCCTTCGCATCGGTCGTCGCAAAGGCGGCGACGATGGCGTCGGCGGCGCGAAGCACCTCGGCGTGGCTGGGTTCATTCACATCGTTGGGCATGACGATCGTCAACTTTCTTTGTCGCAGGTTCTCGCAGGTTCTCGCGGGCGGTCGCAGGTTCTCACAGCCAGCCGCAGGCAGAGCTGATGGGCCGAGTGAAACTCTAGTGATTTGGTGACCCAGCACACTGTACGCAGTGGAGTGATTTTGGAATTGACCATCCACTGCGGACAGCGCCACCGACCACCCGCAGCGGCGCACTCCACGCCCAAGCCACTGCCTGCATCGCGAGATAGCGCTGTCAGCAATTGAGATTTCGCTTAGGTTGAAGAGCGTGTGACGTGCGGCTGCATCCGCAGCTCCCGCCGCAACCGTGCGTCGATGATCGTCATAGTGAAGATGAAGGAGACACTGCTTCCATGAGTGCGGAACTGATCTGCGTGATCGTCCTCGGCCTGATGTTCGTCATCGGCACTTGGCGTGACATCAACATGGGCTTGCTGGGCTTCGTCGCAGCGGCAGGAGTCGGCGGTCTCGTCCTCCACCAGGCCCCAGAGGAGTTCCTCGCCGGCTTCCCCGTCGACCTCTTCCTCACGCTTGTGGGTCTGACCTATCTGTTCGGCTTCGCCCAGAACAACGGGGTCATTGAGGTCATCGTCAACTGGTGCGTCAAGCTCGTCGGCGGTCGGACTGCGCTCATGCCGTGGATCTTCTTCGCGCTCACCGCGATCCTCATCTCCCTGGGTGCGCTCTTCGCCGTCGCCATCATCGCGCCGCTGGCGTTGTCATTCGCACGCAAGCATCGGATCAACCAGTTCATGGTCGGTCTCCTCGTCGTCCACGGCGCGCTGGCGGGGGCCTTCTCCCCCATCAGCGTCTACGGCATCTTCATCAACGACTACCTCGCCAGGAACGGCCTGGCTCCGACTCCAGTGTCACTGTTCTTCGCGCCGCTGATCTTCAACGTGGTCTTCGCTCTCGTCGTCTACGTTGTCCTCCGTCGTCGACCCGGATTGCGCGCCGAGGTAGACGACGCCCCGTCCGCCAGAAATGCGAGTTCCGATATCGAGAGTTCTGAAACAGGAAGTTCGGGGACCGGAAACTCCGCCGTCGCAACAAGCACCATAAGGTTGACGCTGAGCCAGGTTCCGACCCTGATCGGACTCATCGCCATGGCACTGTCCGTACTGATCTTCGGCTGGGACGTCGGGATCGTGACGATTACGATCGCCGTCGTCCTCACCTTCATCAACCCAGCCGCGGGTAAGGCTGCGATGACGAAAGTGTCATGGTCAGTCGTCATTCTCATCACTGGTGTCCTCACCTATATCGCTGTGCTCCAGGAAGCAGGCACAGTTGAGTGGGTTTCCACGGGGATCTCGGCGATCGGAATTCCTCTGCTGGCTGCCCTCCTGCTCTTCTACATGTCGGGCCTCATCTCTGCGCTGGCCTCATCGCTGGCGATCATCGGCGTCGTGATCGCCTTGGCCGTGCCATTCCTCGAATCGGGGGACGTGCATGTGGGCGGTTTCGTCGCAGCTTTGGCGATTGCGGCAACCATCGTCGACATCAGCCCCTTCTCGACCAACGGAGCAATGCTGCTGGCCAATGTTCACTCGACGATCCGTGATCGCTACTACAAGCAGATGATCGGCTACGCGGGCCTCATGTGCCTGATCGGTCCCGGACTGGCCTGGGTGGTGGCCGCTGTGCCGACAATGCTGATGAAATGAGAAGTCTCTCTCGAGCGTGTCCGTCTTGCCAGCCTCCTCATCCCACCTCGCTGACGCCCCACGGTGCAACAATGCAGTATGACCGATCCGCTTTGGCATGAGCTCCTCGAGCGAGTGCGACAAGACACTCCGCAGCTTCTCGAGGACTTCTTTGGCGAACTCACTGAACATGAGGGCTACACCCACGGTCGCGTGCCCAAGTCCGACCTCAACGGAACCGCTGAGCAGGTCTTCGACCTCTTCCTCCGTCGGCTCTCGGCTGCGGAACACGTAGCCGAAGATTCGGCACTTCCGGATGCTTTGGGACGACGACGAGCCCGGCAAGGTCTGCGAGTCGACCACTTCACAGAGGCTGTGCGCATCAATTTTCGGGTCCTGTGGCGAGCACTCCATCGGGCAGCGCAGCCAGATCTCACCAGTGTGCTCATGGACAATGGAGAACGCGTCCTCGATGTGGTGGAACGCTATGCGACCGAGGTGCAGCGGTCGTTCCTCAACGAGACAGAGGAGATGGCACGCTCGCGCAGGACCGCCCGCGAACGTGCCCTGACGAAACTGTTCTCCGGCTATGCCGACGAGAACGAGATAACTGCCATCGCCACAGTGCTTGGGATGAGGCACACCGGTGAATTCGAACTCATTGCAGTGCCCACCAAAGTCGTGACCGATGAGTTGGGGCAGAGATTCTCGACGCTCGAAGTGCACTCCTACGGAGACGAACAGATGACCTATCTGTTCCGTCACCGGCGCAAGCTGATCACCTTAGTCGATGAACTACCCGGTCTACCAGGCGGTTACATAGCAAAGATCGACGGAATAGGTCAGGTGCCGCGCGCAGCGGCACTGGCCAAACACCTCGGCGAGCTTCACCCGGGCAGGTCTGCGGTCAATGTGAGGGAAGGATTCGCCGCCATTGCACGTACCGCAGTTCAATCGCGCATCAGCGGCTTCGAGCATGAACTGCTCGGTGACTTTGCGACCCCGGCCGGTGAGAAGCGCACTGAGAGACTGAGCCGTCTGGCCACAACCATCGCCGCATACCTGGAACACGGCTCCGTTCAAGAAGCAGCCGACTCGCTCTTTGTCCATAGGAACACTGTGTTCAAACGTCTGCAGTCCTTCCACGACATCACCGGTTTGGACGTGACCATCCCCCGGGATGCAGCGATCGCCCTGATCCTGACGCAGGACGACTGATCGGCCGAGGGGTTGAAATGCACACCGAGGTGCTCGAAGTCGAGACATCCATCCACTGCCTATTGGCCTGCACTCCCCTAATCTCGAAACAGCGCCCGAAACCAAAACGAGCTGCGCTCGAAGGAGAACCCATGATCACCAACGACGCCAAGCAACGAATCCTTGCAGCGGTCGATTCCGCGTTCGATGACCAGCTGACGGCCACCGCCGAACTGGTGAGCTCCCCCTCACGTCGTGAGCATGAGGAACCTGCGCAGGATCTCATCGAAACCCACCTTAAGCACCTGGGCCTCGATATCGACCGGTGGGTCATCGACTCGCCCGAGCTGGAGGCCCACCCTGGCTTCGGCCCCTCCACCGTCGACTACACGGGGATGACCGATATCGTCGGCACCTATACGCCTGCCCGAGACAGCGGAAAGTCCCTGATCCTCAACGGCCACATCGATGTCGTGCCGCAGGGACCGGAGGACAAATGGTCGCGCTCACCCTGGGACGCCGAGGTGCGAGATGGATGGATGTATGGCCGCGGTGCCGGTGACATGAAGGCCGGACTGATCGCCAATCTGTTCGCATTCGACGCGGTCCGCCGGGCCGGATTCGACCTCACCGGTCGGGTCCACCTGCAATCCGTCGTCGAGGAGGAATGCACCGGAAACGGGTCCTTGGCCGCCTGGCTGCGCGGCTACACCGCAGACGCGGTCATCATCTCGGAACCGGAGGAAGATGCCCTGGTCAGAGCCAACGTCGGCGTCCTGTGGTTCACGGTCCGGGTCAGCGGCAATCCCACGCACCCACGCGAGATGGCCAACGGCTTCAACGCCATCGATGCCGCCTTCGAAGTGATGCAGGCTCTGCGCGTCCTCGAACAGACATGGAACGATAGGAAAAGCGAGCACCCGTACTTCGAAGACCTCGACCACCCGATCAACTTCAATTTCGGTGAGATCCGCGGGGGCGACTGGCCATCAAGCGTGCCGGCCTGGTGTGAACTCCAGGTCCGCGTCGCCACCTACCCGGGTACGAGAGCCGACGACGCCTGGGCCGAGGTCGAGAAGTGCGTGAGAGATGCTGGAGCCGGACGGTCGACGGTCGTCGGTTCCCCATCACGCCCGACCTTCGACACGGTGCTGACACCGAACGGCTTCTACGCCGACGGCTATGTCCTCGAACCCGGCAGCGCCGCCGAAGAGCTGCTTGAACGCACCCACCGAGAGGCGTTCGGTGCGGAGCTCACGAGCTTCACCACTCCTGGCTATCTCGATGGTCGCGTCTTCGTCAACTACGGCGATATGCCGACTCTGGTCTACGGCCCTGTCTCGGAGAACATCCACGGCTTCGACGAACGAGTGAGCATCGAATCAGTGCGTAGATGCACGAAATCCATGGCGCTCTTCATCGCCGAATGGTGCGGCATCGACGAATAGTTCGGCACATTGGATCTGCAACCCTCACAGGCAGGCTTCACATGCTCCCGTTGGCCTGGAAGTTCCCGTGCCAGGACAAAGCCTCGCCCAGCAGGTGCGGGGTATGACGTCCGTTCGGGTTCTCTGCGATCGCCCGATCCAGATAGTCGCCGAGGCGGTCGCGGTAACTCGGGTGCGCACAGTTGGCGATGATCTTGCGTGCTCGCGCGACCGGGGACAGACCGCGCAGATCGGCCAGCCCCTGCTCGGTGACGAGGATCTGGGTGTCGTGTTCGGTGTGGTCGATATGGCTGGAGAAGGGCACGATGGAGGAGATCGCTCCGTCCTTGGCCATCGAGTTCGACACGAAGAAGTTGAGGTAGGCGTTGCGAGCGAAGTCGCCGGACCCGCCGATGCCGTTGATGATGGATGAGCCCATCACGTGGGTGGAGTTCACATTGCCGTAGATGTCGGCCTCGACCATCCCATTGATCGCAATGACGCCGAGGCGGCGGATGGCTTCCGGATGATTCGACATCTCCTGTGTGCGCATGAGGATGCGCCCCTTGTAGGACTCGATGTTCTCGTTGAAGTCGGCGGCGCGCTCGGCCGAGAGTGAGAAGGCCGTCGCCGAGACAGAGGCGAGCTTGCCGTTGTCGATGAGGTCGAGCATCCCGTCCTGGATGACCTCCGTGTAGGCGGTCAGGCCTTCGAATTCGCTGTCGGCCAGATTGCCCATGACGGCATTGGCGACGTTGCCGACACCCGACTGCAGCGGCAGCAGCTCGGGAGGCAGCCTGTCGGCTTGGATCTCATGGCGCAGGAAGTCCACGAGGTGGGAGGCAATGGCTTTCGAGTCCTCGTCGGCGGGTTTGAACGGCAGATTCCTGTCTGGCGCCTTGGTCTCGACGATGGCAACTACTTTGGAAGGATCGACACGCAGGTAGGGGTCGCCGATGCGCTGCATGGGTTCCAGGAGCTGGATGGGCAGACGCTCGGGTGGCCGGCGAGTGCCGTAGTAGACGTCGTGGAATCCCTCGTAGGCGCGTGGGTGCCAGGAGTTGACCTCGAGGATGACCTTGTCGGCCAGGTCGAGCCAGGTCTTCGAATTGCCCACTGAGCTGCCGGGGACCAGCAGACCATTGGGCAGAATCGCTGCGACTTCGACAACAGCGACATCGAGGTTGCCATAGAAGCCGAACCAGGCCTGCTGGGCGGAGTGACTGAGGTGGGTATCAACGTACTCGGTGTCGCCCGCGTTGATGGACTTCCGCATTGCCGGGTCCGACTGGAAGGGCAGTCGCTTACTCACAGCTCCCGCCTCGGCGAGGATACCGTCGAGTTCCGGTGCGGTCGAGGCACCGGTCCACAGCTCGATGCCGAAGTCACGACCCTGATCATGCTCGGTGCGAGCCTGCGCGGCGATGGCACCGGGCACAGCCTTCGGATACCCCGAACCGGTGAACCCGCTCATGGCGACGCGATCGCCGTGGCCGATGTGAACAGCCGCTGCATCCGCGGTGACGACCTTCGAACTCAGGGCTGAGCAGGTAATTCTCGACATTCACATGAGTTTATCCGATGCCGTTTCCGCTGTTACGACTGCCCGTGCTCTGGTCACTTCAGCCCAGCCAGGAACTCCCCCGCACCAATCGCAATAGCGGCCTCAGCTTCCACTCCAACATCGAGCATGTCCTCGTCGACGTCGAAGCGTTCGGTGTGGTGGCCCCACGAGGTATCCATACCGATCTGGACGTAGGTGGCCAGGCCGCCGCGCTCCTTGACCCGCTTCATCATCGCGGTCGCGTCCTCGGATCCGCCCAGACCACCGGCATCTCTGATCTCGGCGACTCCGTCGACGCCTTCGAAGCACGTGCGGATATAGGGCAAGAGCTCCGGGCTCGGCGACTCCTGGTCCGCCTTCCCGACCACCGTGACCGAAGCATCGACGTCATACATCCGGGCAGCACCGGCAATGACGTCCTGCGCTCTGTCATACATAAACGAGTTGATCGCGCTCGATTCGCCCCGAGTCTCGACGCGCAGCGTCGCCGTCCGCGGCACGACGTTACGCCCTTCACCAGCTTGGAAGGTGCCGACGTTGATGCGGCTGGCGCCCTCGGAGTGCCGGGGAATCGCATGCAGGTTCAACGTCGCCGAGGCGGCCGCGAGCAGCGCGTTCTTACCCTTCTCCGGGTCTCCTCCTGCATGAGAGCCAACACCCGTGAAGGTCACGTCGAGTTTCGTGCTGGCAAGGTATCCATCGGACCCGGTGAGCACATTGCCCTTCCCATCATCGGATTTCAGGTGGGTGGCGACGAACAGGTCCACGTCGTCGAACCAGCCCGCGGCCACAATCGAATGAGCGCCACGCACACCCTCCTCGGCGGGTTGGAAGATGATCTTCACTGTCCCGCTCAGCTCGTTCTGAAGCTTCGTCAGCGTCGTGGCCAGACCCAATCCGATGGCGGCATGGCCGTCGTGGCCACAGCCGTGCATGGCACCGTCATTGATGGAGGCGAATCCTTCGGAGAAGGGCCGATGCGTCTCATCGGCCAGTTCCACCAAGTCGTTCGAGTCGATGTCGAAGCGGAAGCACACGACCGGTCCGGGGCGCCCGGTCTCCAGCACGCCCAGAACACCGGTGAACCCGTCACCCATCACCTCGACCAATTCTGAGTCGGCTCCCTGCGACACAGCCCGCTCGCGTTCGACAGCGAGCACCTCTGCACTGGGGACGCCCAACCGGGCATCTGCCTCATGGAGCTCAGGTCCGTAGACCGTGTCCCAGCCCAGATCACGCAGGACTGTGATGATCGCCGAGGTGGTCCGGAATTCCGTCCATCCCGGCTCTGCGAACCGGTGGAAGTCCCGTCGCCAAGCGACGAGCTGGTCATGGAGTTGGAATGGCACACTCACGTGCACAGCCTCGATTCGATCGGCAGAAGGGTACCTTCGCATCCTATTCCTCCATGGCGGTGATCGTCATAGATTTGATCGTGATAGCCACAGGCTGGGCTGTCGCCCGCTGACAGCCTCCTCAACTCTGGTAGAACGGAAGCATGCGCTCTTCCCACTCCTCCGGAACGTCTCCCGGCCTCCGTCTCCTCTCGCCGCTGGCCATGCTCAGCGCTGCGACCCTGATCTCTGCGGCGCTCCATCCGCAGTGGTCAACGATTCTCATCGTGCTCACACTCTTCGGCCTCGGCGCCGGACGGAGTCTGCTCCGCGCTGAGACGTGGCGGCCAGCCGACGACGTCACGACCGTGCGGCTCGGACTCATCATGGTCTTCACCGCCCTCGTCATCCGCGATGATGGCTTCTCGTGGACGGCGATCGTCGTCGGTGGGCTGGCGCTCATCCTCGACGCCTGCGACGGCTACGTGGCACGGCGAACCGGAGCCACCTCGGCGGGGGCCGACTTCGACGAATCCGTCGATGCTCTCGTTGTGCTCGTCCTCTCCGTCGCACTCGTCCCTATCTGGGGATGGTGGGTTGTTCTGCCAGGCACCTTCTACTATCTCTTCCGCGGGGCAGCTCTGCTGCGGCCCGCCTGGAGACAGCAGCAGCTGCCGCCCTCGGCCCTGCGTAAAACGATCGCGGCAAGCCAAGGAATCCTCCTCCTCACCGCTGGATCACCAGTGGCTCTGGCGAATCCGAGTCTCGGCATCATGAGTGCAGTGATCGCCCTCGCTGCACTCGTGTTCTCCTTCGGCCGCGACATCGTATGGCTCGAGCGACATGCCGGAACCTTGACGCCAGGCACCACCCACAGACATGCAGAATACTCCGTCCGGCTCCAGCCTGCTTCGCAGAAGGCAGAAGCTGTTTCGGGGAATGCAGAAGACTCAGAACGCCTGCCTGTACGTAGACTTGGACCATGACTGCCTTGCACAGAAGCACGGACTCAACCGTCCTGGTCGGCGGGCCGCCGAGCAAGCTGCCCACCGTCCACGGGCTCTTCACTCTCCGCACCTACACTCACGATGGAACGTCCCACGCAGTGATGTCGATCGGCGACCCGGCCGCGGTGGATGCTCCCCTCGTGCGAGTCCACAGCGAATGTCTCACCGGCGATGCCCTCGGCTCGCATCGCTGTGACTGCGGTGACCAGCTCTCTGCTTCGCTCGCCGCCATTGCTCACGCCGGCACCGGTATTCTGATCTATCTGCGCGGGCATGAGGGCCGCGGGATCGGACTTGAGAACAAGCTGCGCGCCTACGCCCTCCAGGACGCCGGTCTCGACACCGTCGCCGCGAACCGTGCTCTCAACCTGCCTGATGATGCAAGGGACTACACGGCGGCGGCAGCGATCCTTCACGATCTCGACTGCCCGCAGATCACCCTGCTGTCCTCGAACCCGAGCAAGGTCACCGCCCTTGAGGGCATGTCCATCACGGTGGCCGACCGCCTCAGCCTCCAGGTGCCGGACCGGCCGGAGAGCGCCGGATACCTCGAGGCCAAACGCCGCCTTATGAACCATATCGCCCCTGCCGAGCACCCACACGTCGACACAACGGAGGCGAACACCGAGGACACCGCGAGCACAGTCGGCACAATCAGCACAGTCGTCGAAGAGGACACGCTGGCCGTCTACGACACGATCGCCGGTGGTGACGAGGTCGTCGCACAGCTGGCCCAGAGCGAGGACGGCTTCATCGCGACGTCCAATGGTGACGCACAGTTCGTCTCCGGGCAGATCGACCGCGCCCATCTCCATCGGGTCCGAGCGTCTGTTGGTGCCGTCCTCGTCGGCTGCGGCACGGTCGTGGCCGACGATCCCCAGCTGACGGTGCGTGCCGTCCCCGGGAAGAACCCCGTCCGCGTCATCCTCGACCCCCACGGTCGGATCCCGGCCACAGCGACCGTCCTCACCTCGCCCGAGGCTCCCACGCTGTGGCTCACCGGCGCCGAGGTTGTCCCCCCAAAGGACATCGGCGACCACGTCCGTATGGTTCGCCTGCCGGCGACGGCGGACAGTGAGATCTCTCCCGCCACCATCATCTCGCTCATTCGTGAGCATGCCTCGGGATCGATCCTTGTCGAGGGCGGCGGACGGACGGTGTCATCGTTCCTCTCGGCCGGCGTGCTCGACCGACTGTTCCTCACCTCGGCGCCCGTACTCATCGGCAATGGTGTCCCAGGCATCCGCTTCGAGGGCACTGAGGTCATGGCTGAAGCGCTGCGCCGCCCGTTCCGCCGCTACCGGTTCGGTGAGGACATGTGCACCGAATACCTGCTCAGCAAGTCGGCGAGCGGCGGGTCGACGGAGAATGCTGATCGCTCTCCTGGTGACGCCTCCACAGCCTGACCATGAGGGTGATCGCGCCTGGCAGTGTTGAGATAGCGGCCAGGAGACCGTAGCCCGCCGATGAGGTGACCGCCCATTCGACCGAGCTCGCGAGACTGCCGGCAAGGATGCTCACGCTGACCTCGCGCACTCCCCAGCCGCCGACGCCAAGTGGGATGCTCATCGCTGCCAAGCCGACGACGGCGAGCGCCGGGATCACGGGACCTCCGAGGGCAAACATCGCGATGAGGTAGAGGGCGAGGAAGGACCCGATGGTCACCGCCGCCATCAGCCACACGAGCCCGATGGTTGCTGCTGTCATCCCCCGCATGCCCACTATTGAGAGAACCCCGGTGACCACGGCAACAGCTGCGGCGATCCAAGCGAAGGCCGGGGCCACGGGGATAAGAGCGAGCGTGGCCGTGATGAAGAGCAGAGCGGTTGCGCTCAGCCGTTCGGCACCGACGACGGTCAGCGGAGACAGCCACCGGCGTGGCCCGGTATTGCGGTAGGCGGCGACACGAGCCAGGTCTCCGCTCAGTCCACCGGGCAGGAGGGTGTTGAGCAGACCGGCCGAGTAGCAGTCGGCAAGGGCTCGGCGCCGAGTCACCTGTGTTCCGGTCTGCTTCAGCAGCAGAGAGAACCGCATGGCCTGGGCGGTCGTGGCGAGCAGTCCGAGGACCAGCGCCGCGAGGACCGTCATCGGCGTGACCACCTCTCCGCCTTCGAGCAGGGCCTGGACCCCGACGATGCGAGCGGTGAGAACGAGCAGGACGACGGTGATGAGCAGCATGAGCCCGCGCCGCGCCCACATCTTCCTCATCGCTTCGGCTCACCTTTCCTAGGGTTGAACTGAGGTCTCCTCGGGCCACGTTGGTCCGTGGCGTCGATGAGCACATCGGTGTGGTCGATGACGACGCGGAGCCCAGACTGTGCCCACCGGTCTTCCAGCCATGCCCGGCCCCTCGCCCGCAGACGGGGTTCCTCCTCGATGGCGGCATCGACGCGTTCGGTGAGCAATCGGGTGAGGAACTCCGCGTCCCCTGGTGCTTCGAGTTGCCAGGGGCTGGCCGATGTCTCCACTCGTGCACCTGTGCTGCGCGCCATCGTCTCCAGCACCGTCGCTGCGTGGGTGCCGAGGCGTGATTCGCGGCGCTGGTGGCGACCGAATGCCTCGTCGAGGGTATCGTCATCTGGGTGTGATGGCCTCAGACGCCACTGCCCGGAGATACTGAGCAGGAAGAGCCCGGCCCCGGAGAAGCGATGCAGCGTCTCGACGATGGTCGCCAAGTCCTCGCGTGTGAGCACGTCGAGCAGAGCGCTGCCGGTGATGAGGAGATCACACGAATCTGGCGACGCAGCGGCTGCTGTTCGCCGCTCGCCCCTTGGCTTGACTGTGCCCACCTCCGTCAGGCTGGCTGTGCCCACCTCCGTCGCCACCTCATCCAGCACTTCGGCAGCGATGGCCGGCAGGGAGGAGATTGGGGCCGCCACCGTGCGCACCGTTGCACCAAATCTGCCGGCCGCGATCTCGAGTGCGGACTCATCGGCATCGACGAGCACCCAGTGCAGAGGACGCTCCGGCAGTCGTTGAGCGAGGTGGCGGTCGAAGAAGCGCATGGAGTTGCCGGTTCCGGCTCCGAGGTCGATGACGACCAGTGGTCGTTCTGTGCCGACTTGTCGTTCTGCGTCGAGGCTCAGCGCGCGGGCCGCCTTGTCCAGGAGCGGAAGTGCATACTGTCGTGCAGCATCATCGAAGGGCACCCGCAGATCCAGCCAGTCCGGTTCTGCGGCGTTCATGAGACGCTCTCCAGGACGGAGAGCATGGTGCGCGCAGTCTCGTCCCACCCGTGCACAGAGGATTCCCTAGCTTCGAGCGCCGTGGCTGCAAGTTCGGTTCGGTAGGTCGCGTCTCTCATCCACCGTCCCAGGGCATCTGCCCATGTGGGGACGTCCAGTTCCAGTGCGTGCCCGGCAACCAGAGCCTCCTGTGCCCCGGTGCCCGCGCTCACGAGTGAAGGAATAGCAGCGGCGGCGCCCTCGCGCACGACCATCCCGAAGGTCTCGGCCTTCGAAGGCAGGAGAAGCAGGTCCGCGTGCCGGTAGAGCTCATCGACGGCGGCACCGTCGAGTTCGCCCACACAATCCACCGAGCTCAGTCCACTCAGTGCATCACGCACGTCCGCGGCATAGTCGGTGTCGGTGATGGGCCCGGCGAAGGTGCAACGCCAATCGGTGATGCCGCGTCGTCTCAGCTCCTGAAAGACGTGTGCGAGGAACAGCTGGTTCTTGTTGTTCTCCATCGCTGCGAGGCAGATGAGGTGGGCTGGCGAACCGGGTTGCGTCACGGAACGTGGATGCGTTCCGGGCAGGGCCACCTCGGCGGTGATGCCGTACTTCCGGGCCACCTCGGCGGCGGCGAATGCACTCGTCGTCACCACAGCGGATGCGGACCGCAGGCAGACGGCTTCACGACGGGCAGCGGCAGGTGTCTGTGCCAGCGAATGTTGGAGGATCACGATCGGACCCTGCAGAGGTGTAGGGAGGCTGCATCCGATGAGCCCGTCGATGAGGACCGGGCGGTCCCGCCCAGCTGCAGCATCGCCGGCTTCCTGACATCGTGCAACCAGCTGGCGCAACCTGGCCACATCCTCGCCCGCGGGTTCTGCCCAGGTTCCAGGCGCGGTGATGCGCTCGATCCGCCCCTCGGCCGCGGCGGCGAGTTCGGAGTTGAAGCGCAGTCCCCCGCTGGTGCGGCCGAGGTCCGGTTCGATGAGGGTGTAGGTCACGGCCGATTCGCAACGGTAAAGGACACCGCAGCGCGCGGGTTCTCGCGCAGGTGGACCGTGATCCCGATCTCGGGACGGTCTGCGAGGGAAGTGGAGAGGCCGGTGCCGATGTATTCGGCGATCGCCTCGCTCGTCGACAGACGGCCTGCGAAATCGGGATGCTCATCGAGGTTCGTGTACCGCAGCGGTGTCAGGGCCTCGTCGAGCAGCGCCAGAGCCTCACCGATGTCAAGGACGACACGATGTTCGTCGAGCTCCTCCCGGGTGAACGTCACCTCGACTGCGAGGGTGGCACCGTGGAGAGCCTGCGCTGGCCCGAAGAATTCGTGCGGCAGACTGTGGGCGATCATGACGTGGTCGTTGACGCTGAGGGTGAACATTCAGGATCCTTCTTCGTAGTCGAGCACATGGCACAGGGTGGCTGTCGAGAGCGCAGTGTCGCTGCCGAGTTCGTCCATCAGCCATGGCAGGTCCTGCCACCCCGAAGTTCCGGTGATGAGGGCGTCGAAGCGGTCGTCGTGGAGTGCGCTCAGTGCGGCACCCAGTCTCTCGCTGCGGGTCCTCCGCGCGCGGTGTCCGGCCGGGATCTGGCCCACTTGGCTGGCGACGATCGCCAGTCGCCTCGCGTGGAAATCAGAGCCGAGTGCCACTTGGGGCTCTGTGTCCCCGTACCACGAGGCTTCGACGATAGTCCCGTCATCGCCGGCGATCTCGAGGGCGCGCCCCAGACCTCCTTCGCTCCCTGAGGTGTGAATGACGATATCGCAGTCATCTCCGGCATCTTCGGGTGCGAGAGCAGTCAGTCCCAGACGGGTCAGGAAGGTGCGCCGTACGGGGTTGGTTTCGATGATTTCGAGGCGCTCGAGCGGAAGATGTGAAGCCAGCAGCGCGGTGGCGGTTCCGATCATGCCCGCACCGATGATCGCCACTCGGTCCCCGTAGTACGGGGGTGACTGCCACAGGATGTTGAGTCCGGTTTCTGCGGCTCCGGCCAGCAGCGCCCGATGGTCGGAGATGCCCTCGGGGATCGGATGAACATCGTTCGGGGTCACCAGGTGATGGCTGTGGTGGGGCAGCAGCCCGAATACGCGCCTTCCGATCCATGCGGCCGGGCCCTCATCGACGACGCCGACAGTGAGATATCCGTAGGAGACAGGATAGGGGAAATCACCCAGTTGGTGTGGGGCGGCCATGAGCTCTGCGACTCGTGGTGGCACTCGGCCGGCATGGACCAGTGTTTCGGTCCCCTTCGACACGGCCGAGGCAGTTGTGCGGACCCGCATCATCTGTTGTCCGTCGGCCCCGGTCTCAGCACCTGTATGAGGGGTCGTCACCTCCCTCCAACATCCCTGTCGGTGGGCTTCGGTCCAGTACTGCCAAGCCATATGAGCATCCTAACAGCGCAGGTGAGCTCGGGTGAGGGCGTTCGACAGCGCCCACGGGTCACCGATTCGTCCGAGCTTCCGTAAACTGGGACACGTGGACCCCCGGCTGAAACTTCTGAACACCGTCTCCTGGTGTTCGCGACCCATCCCGGGCGAGCGCCTGCGGGCACTGCTGCTCACCCTCGCCGAGGCCGGGCCCCGGGGTCTGTCCGCCGACGCCCTCATCGACGCCATCTGGGCCGATGATCCACCCGACCACCCGAGCAAAGCGCTGCAGATCCTCGTCTCCCGAACCCGGACCCAAACCACAGCCGAGGCGATCGAACGCACCGCGACCGGCTATCGGTTGGCTTTGCCGACCGATGACATCGACCTCTGGGCTCTCGACATTCTGACCACGGACGCCGAGGTTGCACTGACCTCCGGTGACATCACCCGAGCGCTCGAGCTGGCTCGCACTGCCATCGACCTCGACGTCGATTCCCGTGCCGTTCGCGTCATCGCTCTCGCCACGTCGAAGCAGGGCCGCCACCGTGAGGCCCTGCCCGAGCTCACCCGACTCCACGAGTCCGCCCCCTTCGACGAAGAGCTCACCGCCGAATACCTCCGTGCCCTCGCCGGTGCGGAGGGAACGCCCGCCGCTCTCCACGCCTACGCCGATATCCAGACCCGCTTGGCCGACGACCTCGGTTCACGACCGGGGCCCGCATTGCAGGCCGTCCACGAGGAACTCCTCGCTCTGGACCGCCCGGTCCGCTCCGGCGTGCGTTATCCGGCAACGAGCCTGCTCGGCCGCGACGACGACCTCGACCGGGTCACCGGTCTTCTCTCGTCTGCCAGGCTCGTCACGATCGTCGGCCCCGGCGGCCTGGGCAAGACCCGCCTGGCCCAAGAGCTGGCGCGGCTGAGTCCCCTGCCGCATGTGCGCGTCGTCGAGCTCGCCGCCGTCCGCCAACCCGATGAGGTCATGGGGGCCGTGGCTGAAGCCCTGCAGGTGCGGGAGACGATTTCGCGCATCGACCGCCAGACTCCTCTACCCGACCTGCAGTCTCGCATCGTCGCCCAGCTGAGCATGGGGCCCAATCTGCTCGTCCTCGACAACTGTGAGCACCTCGTCGGCGCAGTCTCGGACCTCGTCAGCGACCTGCTCTCGGCGGTGTCCGATCTGCGCATCCTCACCACGAGCCGCACTCCGCTGCGCCTGACCGCCGAGCATACCTACTACCTCGATCAGCTCCCGGGTACCGAAGCCATCGAGCTCTTCACCCAGCGGGCGTGTGCCGTGCGCCCGAGCGTCACGCTCAACCGGCCGGTCGTCGCCGAACTCGTCGAGCACCTCGACGGCCTACCGCTGGCGATCGAGCTCGCGGCTGCACGCACGCGCACGCACTCCCCTGAAACAATCCTCGACAATGTGGCCCGCCGATTCGAACTGCTGCGCGGTGGTGATCGAAGCGCACCGGCGCGCCACCAGACGCTCTCGGCCGTCATCGATTGGTCGTGGCAGCTGCTCGGCGAGGATTCCCGCCGGGCACTGGCCCATCTTGCGCTCCTGCCCGATGCGTTCAGTGCCGACTGTGCCGAGGCGGTGCTCGGCTCCCGTACGACACAACCAGCAGTCACCAGCCCCCTCCGTGGTGTCAACCCCCTCGACTCCGTCACCGACCTCGTCGACCAATCGCTCATCACGGTCATCGAGCGCGGTGACGAGGTCCGCTTCCGCATGCTCGAGACGATCCGCGAATACGGTCTGCTCAAACTCGACGAGTCAGGCGGGCGCGCGCAGGCTGAGGCCGCCGTCGACAACTGGGCGATCAGCCTCTGCGCCGAAGCGGTCCCCGACATCATGGGATCTGCTCAGCTGCGTGCGGTCGGAGTTCTGCGCTCCGAGGAGCACAACCTCGTGCACGTCCTGCGCCGCCTCCTCGATCGTCGGGACGATGACACGGTCACCATGCTCGCGGCCCTGTTGCCGTGTTGGATGGTCACCGGCGAGCACATCCACATCGTCACGCACTTCGACCTCATCGAACGGTTCCTCTCGACTTGGACGATGCCCGATCACCTCGCGGAGATGACTCGTCAGGTTCTCGCAGTCGAGACGACCACGTGGGGCATGCTCCCGCGTTGGCATGAGCTTCCCGAGACACGGCGTGTGCTCAAGCAGCTGGGTCCGGACTCGGACGAGCCCTTCATCCGCGCCCTGGCCCGCCTGGGCATCGCGATCATCGAAGCAGAAGAGCCAGGACAGTCAGCGGAGGACTTTGCCCGCTTTCACGCGCTCAGCGAATCAGACGATCGCTTCACACGGCTTTTGGCGGCGCCGTTCCTCGCCGGGATCAAGGAGAACGCGGGTGAGGTCGGCACCTCGATCACGCTGCTCGAAGATGCCATGGCCGATATCCGTGCCGACGATCCGCCATGGCTGTCCACGCGCTACCGGGAGTCTCTGTCTCAGCTGCATCTGCAGCTCGGGAACTTCGCTGAGGCGCTCGAGCACGCCCGGATCGCGCTCCCGACGCTGAATGATCTGGGTGACACCGTCGAATGCCGGTCGGTGCTCGCATTCGCCCACCTCAACCTCGGCGAGATGGCTGCGGCCGAAGCCGAACTCGATGCGCTCGCGATGTCGAATGACCATGACGAGCCCTACCGTCATCGGTACATGCTCATGTTAGGTCGGGCCGAGCTCGCATTCATGCGCGGTCGGGTCGACGAAGGACTCACTCTGCTCGATCGTGCGCTGGAGGCCGGAAGTGACCATGCGTCCCTGCCTGGTGTTCCCACCAGCGATGGCCTCGACCCGTGGATTCTCGTCAGTGCCGCGGTGAGCACGGCTGTCCGTGCCCGCTGCTCCCCCGCCGAGGTGGACGAGCAGAAGAGGGAGAATGCGTTTCGGGACGCGGAGCAGAAGTATCTGGTCCTGCTCGACAAGGCAGAACGCGCAACGGCCCAGCACCGGGGTCACTATGACTTCCCGGTGCTGGGTACCGTCGCGTTTGCGCTTGCGGCGTGGGGACACCACCGCGGGGGCGTCGATGAGGATCAGATTGCCACGCTGATGGCTTTGGCGGACAGGCTCAGCTACAACCGAGGCTTCCCCTCCTTGAACTGGCGGACCCTGGCCGATGGCCTGACAACGGACCAGATAGCTCTGCTGGAATCCGAGACCCGCACGCTCGCAGACCTCGCCTCTGCCGAGGTGATCGTCAGGCTCCACGACTGCGCCCAGACCATGAACGGTCGCCTGTGCACACCGTGAACGGTCTCCACTCACGCAGGTCCTGAAATCGCGCACACCCTTAATGATCACTTGCGCTGGTAGGACCGCAGCGCCAGCGGAGCGAAGATCGCGATGACGACGGCGCATCCGACGAGCGCCCATCCCACCTCGGCGGTCACGGCACCGGTGTTCGCAAGGTCGCGGACCCCGGACACGACGTGTGAGATCGGGTTGATGGTGACGAACCACTGGAGCCAGTTCGGCAGAGACTCGACAGGGACGAAGGCGTTGGACAGGAATGTCAGCGGGAAGAGGATCATCATCGAGATGCCCTGGGCGCCTTGGGCGGAGCGGACCACGGTGCCGATGTAGGCGAATGCCCAGGACAGCGACCAACCGGTGACGACGACGAGGATGATCGCTGCGATCACGCCGAGGGCACCGCCTTCGGGTCGGTAGCCCATGGCGATCCCGGTCAGGAACGTCAATGATGCGGCGATCGCGTAGCGGACCAGGTCGGCGACCATCGGCCCCGCCAGGGGCGCGATGCGGGCGACGGGCAAGGTGCGGAAGCGGTCGAAGATGCCGGTGTCCATGTCTTCGCGCAGCTGCACGCCGGTGGCCATGCTCGCGGTCAGGCAGGTCATCGCGAGGATTCCCGGAACCATGAGCGGCAGGTAATTCGCGATGTCGCCGCTGATGGCGCCGCCGAAGATGAAGCCGAACATGACAGTGAAGAGGATCGGCTGGATGGCGACGTCGGAGAACTGCTCGGGTTCGCGGCGCATGCGCTTGAGCGCACGGGAAGCGAAACCCATGGTCTGATTCCAGGTATCGACGGGTCCTGGGCGGGCCGAGAGCTGGCTCGTGTCGGTGCTGACCGGGCCGATGGGTGCACGGCGTGCGGCGTGGGTGGTCGGCGCGGTCTTTGTGGTGCTCATGCTGAGATCTCTTCTCTGTCTGCTTCAGTGGCGGTTTCGCCGGTGATGGTGAGGAACACATCGTCGAGGCTGGGCTCTTGGACATTGATCGATACGACGTCGATCGAATGCTCACGCAGGGCCATCAGCACGGTGGCAGCATCGCTGGCGTCATGCAGGGCGACCGTGATCGCTCCAGCGTTCGGGACGTGGACGACGTCGCCGGCGAAGAGCTCACTGATGACACCACGGGCCTGCTCTTCCTCGCCGGCCTCGCTGAGTATCAGCTGCAGGCTGGAGCCGCCGATGGAGGCTTTGAGCTCGTTGGGCGTGCCCTGTGCCACGATCTGTCCACGATCGATGACGGCGATGCGATCGGCCAGTTGGTCGGCTTCTTCGAGGTACTGCGTGGTCAGCAGCACGGTGACGCCACCGGCGACGAGGTTGCGGATCGTCTCCCACATCTGGTTGCGGGTGCGGGGGTCGAGTCCGGTGGTGGGTTCGTCGAGGAAGATGAGAGGAGGCCGGGTGATGAGGCTGGCGGCAAGGTCAAGGCGTCGGCGCATGCCGCCGGAGAACGTCGACAGCGGTTTGTCGGCGGCAGCGCCGAGCCCGAATTCCTCGAGGAGTTCGACGGCGATGGAGCGTGCCGCGGTCCTGCTCAATCCCTGGAGTCGGGCGATCAGCTGGAGGTTCTCGCGTCCGGTCAGTTTCTCGTCCACCGAGGCGTATTGTCCTGTCACTCCGATGAGCTGCCTGATCTTATGGGGTTCGCGGGCGACGTCAACACCAAAGATCTCCGCGCTCCCGTCATCGATGGGCAGCAGCGTGGCCAGCATGTTGATCATCGTCGTCTTGCCGGCCCCATTGGGGCCCAGGACGCCGAAGATCTCTCCCCTGCGGATGTCGAGGTCGATGTGGTTGACAGCGGTGTAGTCGCCGAAGGTCTTGACGAGTCCGCGAATGCGTACCGCCGAGGTGGCGGTGTCGTTGGTTTGGACCGCTGGGTCGGTTCGTGTGTTCTGCATGCCCTCAGTGTTCACGCCACCGGTTTCATCGTGGTTTCACCGCGAGCTCGCCCTGGTTTCATCCGGTCACCGGTGAGACGATGACGGCAGGTGCTGACCACCTCGTCGGGTGTCACGAATCGAACTCGTCGGATGCCACGAATCGAAGGAGCCTCATATGTCGAAGTTCACCGTTGCCGCTATTCAGGCCGGCAGCACACTGTTCGATACCGAAGCCACACTCCAACAGGCACTTGCCTATATCGGTGAGGCCGCGGAGCAGTCAGCTTCACTTGTCGTGCTTCCTGAGGCCTACCTCGGCGGGTATCCGAAGGGTCTGGACTTCGGTATCACGGTAGGTTCCCGCTCGTCCCAGGGCCGGGAGGAGTTCCAACGCTACTTCGACTCCGCGATTGCCGTACCCGGTCCTGAGACCGATGCCCTGGCCGAGGCTGCGAACACGCATGGGCTCACCATCGTCATCGGGGTCATCGAACGTGACGGCGGCACTCTCTACTGCACCTCACTGTTCTTCACCCCCGAGGACGGTTTAGCAGCCAAGCACCGCAAGCTCCTCCCCACGGCCGCAGAGCGCTACCTCTGGGGCCGCGGTGACGGATCGACACTGGAGACGATCGAGACGCAGCTGGGCACCGTCGGTTCGGCGATCTGCTGGGAGAACTACATGCCGCTGCTGCGCCAGACCATGTATTCCAAGGGCGTCGACATCTGGTGCGCGCCCACCGTCGACGAGCGGGAGGTGTGGGGCTCGACCATGCGCCATATCGCGCTGGAGGGACGGTGCTTCGTCATCAGTGCGAACCAGTACCTGCAACGCCGCGACCTGCCCGACGATGTCCATCCCGTTCAGGGCGAAGATCGTGACACAACGCTGATCTCCGGCGGCAGCATGATCGTCTCGCCTTTAGGTCGTGTGCTCGCCGGGCCGAAATGCGATGGTGCCGGACTCCTTCTCGCCGAGATCGACCTCGACGAGCTGGCCCAGGCGAAGTTCGACTTCGATGCAGGTGGTCACTATGCCCGCCCCGATGTCTTCACCCTCCTCGTCGACGAGGAGGAGAAGCACACCACCTACGGCTTGTGAACAGCCGGCTTGTGAACAGGTGGATCGTGATGGGGCGGGCTGTGACCGGCTAGCTGTGACCGTCGGTGCAGCAGTCAGGCGGCCTTCACCTTCCGTGAACGGTCGAAGGCAAGCGCGGCCAGGGCCAGAGCAGCGACGAGCAGACCGAAGTCACGCAGGGCGATGTCGAAGAACTGTCCCATGGATACGAGGTCGATGATGATCCCGGCCAACCAGGCCACGACCAGCAGCGAGCCGAACTTCGGAACCACGGCGACGACTATGCCGGCGACGATCTCGATGATGCCCACGGCGAGCATGGCCTGATGGGCGGTTCCCGGCAGGATCGCATCAATCCACGGTGCCAGGTAGCTGTCCCAATTGGTGAGCAGGCCGAAGAACTTGTCGAGGCCGAACAGGATCGGGGCGACAGTGAAGATCGTGCGCAGCAGGAAGAAGGCACGATCACTTCCCAGATGCGACCTGAGACCAATGGCTCCGGAAGTGGCCCCAGAATTTGGCCCAGCGCCTGATCCGGTGCCTGCGGGGGTGGCGATTTTGTGTGACATGAGCGTTTCCCTTCACGAATGAGCGGAGAATGCCTGATGGCCTTCTGTACTCAATTGGTGTCTTCGCCTCCTGTACGTCTTACCCGTGTGAGAGAAATTGTTTTGCCGAAAACTATTTCGCCGATGCCGGTAAGATCTCCTCCCCTACCTGACACCAAAGAACTATGACCCTTCTTTGCTTCGCCAGGTGGTGGCACAATGACGATCGTGAGTGATGTACCCATCTCTGTCCCTGACTGTGTGCACGATGACAACTGGCACCTCCACCTCGGCGAGCCCCATTCTCTGGACCCTGCACGAAGTGAAGGTCAATCTGGGCCAGAGACGCCGCAGCGGCTCGCGGCTCAGCGCAGACTGCACGAGCTGCTGCTCAAGGCCACCCGACTGCAGGTATGGCGGCTGCGGCATCAACTCCCCGGGGCCGGGCCGACCGACCTGGAGGATCTGGCTCAGCAGGCCGCCGACGATGCTCATCTCGCGGTGCTGCGCAGACTTCGCGAGTTCGAAGCGCGCAGCAGATTCAGCACCTGGGTGTTCAAATTCGGCATCCTGCAGGCAGGTGTCGCCGTGCGCCGGCAGGCGTGGCGTCACCGCGAGGTCACCCTGTCGGAGACACTGCCGCTCGTCGATCCTGACCATGGGCCGGCCAGCCGCGCCGAGGGCGCCGACCTCGCGCGCGCGGTCCGCACTGCCCTGTCCACGGCACTGACGACTCGGCAACGGCAGATCATGATCGCCCTGCTCATCGACGACGTGCCCATCGATGTTCTGGCCCAGAGGCTGGGCACCACTCGCAATGCGCTGTACAAGAATGTCCACGATGCCAGGAAACGGCTGCGCGAGGCGCTCACCGCCTCCGGTCATCTCGAGGCACTCCCCGATAGGAGGACGTCATGACCGACCCGCACCAGCCCTTGACCTCAGACGCGATCGCTCGGCTGCTCACAGACACGGACCCGTACCTGTCATGTGATGAGTGCTTCGCCCGCATCGACGAATACGTCGAGCACACGCTGGCAGATCCGAATTATCGAGACGTGCCCATGGACGTACACCTGGCGGGGTGCGCCGTGTGTGCCGAGGAAGCAGAGACGCTCACCGAGCTCCTGACCTGAATCCAATCAAGCACCTGAATCCAGTTAGCACTCACGAGTCGCCCTATCCGCGAACGATGCTTCAGTGCCTCAAATGAAGTTTCAGTGCCTCACAGGAACGGGCGCATGGGCTTCAGCACCCACTCGGCGGCTTGGGTCAGAGCATGACGATCCAACCAGTCCGGGCCAAGGATTTCGCAATGTTCGGCATCCTTGAGGAAGACCTTCTCCATCTCAGCGGCGAAGTTGTCGTCGATGACCTCGACGTTGGTCTCATAGTTGAAGGTCAGTGAGAGCCGGTCGATGTTCGCCGTGCCCACCGTCGACCAGATTCCGTCGACCGTCGCGATCTTCGCGTGGATCATCGACGCCGCGTACAGCAGAACGGTCACCTTGGAGCGCACCATCTGTTCGAAGAATCCCTGTGAAAGATAGTCGCCGAGGATGTGGTTAGATTCCTGAGGAACCATGACCCTGACATCGACTCCGCGTTCAGCGGCAGCGATCAGTGCGCTGAGCAGCTGCTGATCCGGGATGAAATACGGGGTCGTGAGCCAGATGCGCTCCTGTGCACGTTCGAAGGCGTTGATGTACATCGACCGAATCGGATAGATCAGCTGGACTGGCTGGTTGGCCGAGACCCGCAGCTTGGATTCCCAGGCGGTCGGCGCGACCCAGGGAATCTGCTCATCGGAGTCGTGGTACTGGTTCCACACCTGAGAGATGGCCTGGCGCAGCCCCCAAGTGCCGGGGCCAGCCGCCTTGAGGTGAGTGTCTCTCCAGTGGCGAGCGTAGAGCGAACCGATGTTGAAACCACCGACATAGGCAACTCGATTGTCGATGACGAGGATCTTCGAATGGTTGAGACCCGAGTAGCGCAGCGGCCCCTTCCAGAACTTCCTCGCCACGGTGGGCAGTCGCAGAACCTTGATGCGCGGAGACAGCTGCTCATAGAAGGAACGTGGGATGGAGAGGTTGGCGAATCCATCGTAGATGAGGTGGATGGTGACACCGCGTTCGGCTGCGGCGTTGAACGCGTCGATGAACTTCTGACCCATCTCATCGTTCTTCCAGATGAACGTCTCCATCTGAATCGTATCCGCGGCCGAATCGATCTCATCGAGCATGTCCTCATACAGCGTTTCGCCGTCGGTGAAGATGCCCAGCTGGGAGTCTTCCACGTCCGCGTGAAAGGTCCCGGGCCGAGGCGCTTCCCGCTGTTCCCGATCACGTTTCTGCAGCAGGTCGATTGCCATAGATGCGCCCACCGTGAGCGGCACGGCACAGGCCGCACCGGCAACAGCCCATGGCGCGATGGAACGGAGACGATCGATGCCGTGACGAAGACTGCGCGAAGCGGATCCCATAACGGTTCAGTATATCCGTTGCCGATTCTGGGAAACGTTAACCTCATACCCAAGAATCGGGTCTATGGTCGGCACCAGGTGCCCGGATACGGCACATCGTTGCACTGCTCAAGGAGGAACGAATCATGGCTCAATCAGTCAAGGTACCCCAGCCAGCCGGAACGAAGACCACCACGGCCGAAAATGCGGAGCACGGTTTCACCGCCTCCCCAGCTCTGGCCAAGAACATGCAGTCCGTCCTCGTCGACTTCATTGCCCTGCAGCTGGTCGCCAAACAGGCACACTGGAACATCGTCGGCCCCAACTTCCGCGACCTGCACCTCAACCTCGACGAGGTTGTGGACATCGCCCGCACCGGCTCTGACAGCATCGCCGAACGCATGAGGGCACTGCATGCCACCGCTGACGGTCGACCCAGCGTCGTCGCCGAGCAGTCCTCGCTGCCGGAGTTCCCTGCCGGCGAGGTCACGACTCATGACGCCATCGACCTCAGCGTACGAGCCGTGGAAGCCACGGTCGCCACGATGCGCACGGTTCATGACGAAGTCGACGAGGCCGACCCGACGACGGCCGACATCTTCCATGAGTTCATCGCTTCGCTCGAGCAGCAGGCATGGTTCCTCAGCGCGGAGACCCGCTCCCCCTCGAACTGACCTGCACGACCATCGTCGTGTGATGGTGCTCGAACTGAAAACCACCGGTGAGCACGACTTTCACAGTCGTGATCACCGGTGGTTTTTCTGTACCCCGAGGACTGCTCGGGGACTAGGTCGAGATTGTGCCGAGACCGCACCCTCGCCGAGGTGGCCCGCCGTCAGCGCAGATCGATGTCCGCTCCCTGTTCTCCGCTGGGACGGGGGCCGAGTATGCGGCGTTCCTCCGCGGTGATGGATACATCATTGATGCTCGCCTCCCGCCGAGACATGAGGCCAGCGGTGGTGAACTCCCACAGCTCGTTGCCGTAGCTGCGCCACCACTGGCCCGCAGCGTCATGGTATTCGTACTGGAAGCGCACCGCGATGCGGTTATCGCTGTAGGACCACAGGCTCTTGCGCAGCGCATAGTCGAGTTCACGTTCCCACTTCCGGGTCAGGAAGGCCACGATCTCCTCCCGACCGGTCATAAACTCATCGCGATTGCGCCACACCGAATCCCGGGTATAGGCCAGTGACACCTTGTGCGGATCGCGGGTGTTCCACGCATCCTCGGCACCTTGTACCTTCTGTGCCGCGGTCTCGGCAGTGAATGGTGGGAAGGGTGGGCGTGACTCCGACATGACAGTTCCTCTCTGAGCCGATAGCAGCTTGGTACATAACAACGGCAATCACCCGTCAGCCTAGAGGGAATGCCATTCGGCGGGAAGAGGAGCAGTGTCCAACCTCACTTCAAATTTGTAGTTTAATGTTCAATGATTAGATATACTATTTCTGTAATTGCAACCTCGCTCACACACTGGAAGTGATAATGACACAGCAGCAGATGCCCGAGACCACTTATATGGGTACGTGGATTCCGCCTCAGCAAAACGCCGGACAGAAATCCTTCATTGCAACATGGCTTTTCTCTTGGCTCTTAGGCGGGCTCGGAGTCGATCGTTTCTACCTGGGAAAGATCGGCACCGGAATCCTCACGCTCATCACCTTCGGCGGTTTCGGCATCTGGATCCTGGTGGACCTCATCCTCACCCTGTCCGGAGCGCAGAAGGACAAACGTGGAATGCCACTCCACGGCTACCAGCAGCATAAGAAGCTCGCGTGGATCGTCACCGGAGTCGTCATCGCCTTGGGCATCTTCATCGGCACGCTGTCAGCGAAATCATCGCCATCGACTCAGATTGCGGATCCTGCGTCGAGCGCAGAGGCCGAGCCGGCAGCGATCGAGGAACCAGCGAAGAAGGCTGTCGCAGAGGAAGATCCGGACGAAGCTGCGGAAGAAACGCCTGCTGCGGACCAACCGGCAGAAGAAGAAGCTGCCGAAGAGTCCGCGAGCGATGCTCCTGTCGAAGATGAGCCTGTCGAGGCCCCCGTTGAAGCGGACGAGCCGGTCGTCGAAGAAGAGGAAGACTCCAGCGTTCCTGCCGAGTACAGCTCGGCACTGACCAAAGCGCAGTCATACTCGGACATGATGCACATGAGCAAGGCCGGCTTGTACGATCAGCTGACGAGCGAGTACGGAGAACAGTTCTCTGCTGATGCAGCACAATACGGAATCGACAATGTCGACGCGGATTGGAACCAGAATGCTCTGGAGAAGGCCAAGTCATACCAAGACAACATGGCAATGTCTCCCGACGCTATCCACGATCAGCTGACGAGCGAGCATGGCGAGCAGTTCACTTCCTCACAGGCCGACTACGCGATCGAGCACCTCAACGGCTGATCGCCCTCGACTGGGTCGAAGCTAGAATTCCTAGTCAGCACAGAGCGGCGCCCCAACCCACGAAGGGTTGAGGCGCCGCTCTGTTCACCTGCCCCGAAGTGAGATCGGAGCAGGCACCTCAGCCGAAGATGCTCACTCCACCTGGGCCGACGAGGCAGCCGACGACGATGAGGACGATGCCCCATACAAGCTGTTTCCGCAAGATTGCGAAGATGCCTGAAATGACGAGCAGTGCTGCGATGATCCACAGAATAGTTGCCATTGTCCTGACCCTTCTTTACATGTTTCTCGGTGGGCATTCACCGACGGGACATTGAGCCTGTCGGAGAGTGGGGATTTTTCAGTGCCGCTGGGGTTATCAGTGTCGCGGCGATTCCGGGTCCTCGAACGTTCTCTGTTCGGTGGCTCTGGGATCGTAGCTGCGATCGGTCAGACGGGAGTCATTCTCAGGCGCACGAGGATCTCGTACTCCGTCGACGCCTTCACGCTGTCCCTGATCCTCAGCGAATCGAGGGTCACCTTCCGGTTCACGTGGTGCACCACGATCATCGACAACGGGCCGGCCATCGTCAACAGGGCGTCCGTCGTCGACAGGAGGCTGGTCGGCGACACGAGGGTCGTGTCCCGCGTGACGCTCGTCCGCAACCGGACGACCGTCAGATACCGGACGGTCATCGTGGGGGCGGTCGTGTCCGGCCCGGTCATCACCGGCAACTGCTCCGGCGCCTGCGCCTGCGGCAGCTCCCGCACCGGCATCTGCGGCTGTACCGGGTGCGGCCTTGCGGTTGCCGTGGGCGTCCACGTCGGGATCGAGTTCATCGGCGTGCTTGAGTTTACGTTCCTGTTCGAGGCGCGTCTCCTGGGCCAGACGATCGCGTTCAGCGGCGTCTGCGTCCATCTTCTCCGCCTCGGCGGCCTTGCGCTTTGCTTCCGCGGCCTGAACCTCTGCGTCGGCGTCAGCCTTCTTCGCTTCGGCCTTGCGGTGCTCGGCATCCGCTTCGCGGGCATGGACTTCATGCTCGGACTCGGCGGTCTCTTGACGGATCCGTGCTGCTTCCTTGCGCTGGTGTTCACGCTTCTTAGCTGCGGCCTTACGACTGACCGCAATGATGATGCCGACGACAATCAAAATAACGACGATCGCTACGACTATCCAGATGATGGTAGTTGTATTCATGCGTTCTCTCCTTGCTGCCTATTCGGTTCTCATTGATCATGTGGATCCGATCAACAGGATGTTTTCATATTTGCACGGCAATACTCACCTGACAAGCGCTTGAACAGTAGCGACTTCGGCGTGTCGAACATATGTTCGCCCGAATTGTGCTTTCTATTGCCTATTTCGGACCTCTATTATTGGCCGCATGCGTGAGACTCAATCTGATGCTTCCGCGACACCCAGCTCGACCGTCATAGCGGCGATCTGCTGGATCCTCGCCGGGACTATCTATCTCCTCGCCGAGGCTCTCGCCGCATCTGCATTTCCCCATTATTCGTATGAAATGAATTACATCAGCGATCTCGGTGTGCCCGATGTCGAGATGTTGGGTGATCGTGTCATCGATTCGCCCCTGCACCTGGTTATGAACATCGCCTTTGTCGCTCAGGGGCTCCTATTCGCTGCTGCGGCCATATATATGGCGCGCGGATCGCGGTTTCCGCTGCGAGTCCCGGTGATCGCCTGCGCGATCCTCCATGCCCTCGGAATGGTCATCATCGCAGCGGTCAATGCAGGTCAGCACAACAACGAACTCGGTCTCGCCTGGGTTCACCTCCTCGGCGCGTTCTTCGCCTTCTTCGGCGGACATGTGAGCGCGATATGCATCGGCATCTCCCTATTGTTGGGCCGACGCAACAGCATCGTCGGCCTCCTGACCATCGCCATCGGTCTCATCGGGATCCTCGGCATCGTCATGCTCCAGGTCGACGTCAGGGCCGTACCCGGAATTCTTCTTCCCGACGGAGTGTGGGAGCGCATCGGCATGTACGCGATCATCGGGTGGGAGATGCTCTTCGGAATCGTTCTGCTCAGTTCGCGGCGCCCTCAGATTCCGCTGTCGCAAGATCGCGCTGCCGCCTTAGACTGATCACAGATCCCTACGAAGCGACTCCTTCGCCGAAAGGTGGCCACATGTCGGCCGACAGTGCAGAGTTCACCACCATCCTGAAGCTGGCATCGGATCATGGTCTCGATATCGTTCCTGAGACTGTCACCGTCAATGAGCTTGGCCTCGATTTTCAAGTCGCCATCGCCGAGGTGGTTGATGGTCAGTCCTGGGTGCTGAGAATCCCCCGCCGCCCGGACGTCACCGACCGGGCCGCTGTCGAGGGCCGTTTTCTGCAGGCGATCGCACCTCATCTCAGTGTCGCGGTCCCCAACTGGCGCATCCACACGAAGGACCTCATTGCCTATCCGCTGCTGCCCGGTGATCCTGGACTCACGATCGATGGGCAGGGTCAGCCGCAGTGGCATTTTGATGTCGAGGCCAAGGAATATGTGTACTCGCTCGGCGATTTCCTCGCCGAGCTCCACCTCGTCGATCCTTCAATCGTTCGCGCCTCCGGCATTGAGGAGCGCTCCCCTGCCGAGGTGAGGCAGCGTAAGCGTGATGACATCGCTCGCGTCGTGGCCGAGTTCGATGTAGCCCCGAGTCTCCAGGATCGGTGGGGCGCGTGGCTCGATGATGATTCCTTCTGGCCCACGTTCACGGTCGTGACTCATGGAGAGGTGTATCCGGCGCATCAGCTCATGGATGGGGCGAGGAATCTCAGCATCCTCGATTGGACGACGGCCACCATCGGCGATCCCGCGCGTGACTTCATGTTTCACCACGCGAGTGTCTCGGCTGAAGCGTTCGACGCGACGGTAAAGCGGTATGTGGAGAAGGGTGGACGTGTGTGGCCGAGGCTGGCCGAGCACTGCGGCGAACTGTTCTCGACCTCTCCGGTCGAGCTGGGACTCTACGCACTGGAGACCGGCGATGCCGATCATATGGACGCCGCACAGGCGCAGCTGAATCCCGAGTGACGAACCTGATCGCACGGAAGCCGTCCTCAATGGATCCGGCGTGCCCTCACACCAGGGTCAGCGCGTTGCGACGAAGTTCTCGACGCCGTCAAGAATCCGATTCAGCCCGAATTCGTAGGCCTGCTCCGACGAATCGGGAATCGACCGGTCCGCGAAGGCAGCTGCAGTGAGCGGGAATTCGTCTTCCCGCAATTTGAGCACCGGCAGGAGCTGAGCCTGCATCGTCTGTTCCCATCCGTCGTGCCGGTCCCGACGCTGTTCGACCATTCCACGAACGAGCGACCCGATGAGGACGAGGGTGTCCAGCTTTTCCATCCCGTTGAGCTTCAAATCGGTCATAGCGGCTAATCCCGACTCCATCCAAGAGAGCTCGACGGGCCCGATGAGCCGGGCGCCTGTCGCGAACGCCGACAGCCATCGGTGCCTTGCAAAGACGATGTACATGGCATCAGCCCACTGCCGCAGTCCTTCACGCCAGGCGCCGGATGGCTCGGGAGCCGGTCCAAGTGCGGCCTCGATCATGAGCGCCACCATCTCGGGGCGGCCTGGGACGTGACGGTAGAGGGCCATCTTGGTGACACCGAGATCGTTTGCTATTCGCTGCATCGATGCCGCATCTGCGCCCTGCTCATCGGCGATCCTCACAGCCGCCTCGATGATCATGTCCTGGCCGACACGGGGCTTCGGGCCTCGCCTAGATGCGGGTGGCGCGGACCAGAGCACCTCGGACAGCGAATCGTTCGACATTGTCATTCCTTAAGACCTTGATTACTGTGTCCACCCGACACTAATATGTATCTGGTAGACACAGTTTATACGACTTGGGGGCCAATTTCATGAAGATCCTGATATCAGGGGCCGGCATCGCCGGTTCAGCCGTGGCTTTCTGGCTCACACGCGCCGGCCACGATGTCACCGTCGTTGATCTGTCTCCGACCTTGCGGACGGGCGGCCAAGCAGTCGACTTCAAAGGGCCCACTCATCGCATGGTTCTCGACCGGATGGGGCTCTGGGAGGACATATACGAGCTTCGCACTTCCGCGGTTGATCAGCATCTGGTTGATGCAGACGGGCGAACGCGGGCGACCATTCCACACGAGTTCACCGGCGGGGACATCGAAATTCTCCGCGGCGACCTGGGGACGCTGCTTTTCAATTGCAGTGCCGAAGCCGCGCGATGGATCTTCGACGACAGGATCGAAGCCCTGACACCGCAGACAGATCATATGGGTGTCCGTTTCCGCAGTGGACGTTGCGACAGCTTTGACCTGGTCATCGGTGCCGATGGGATCCATTCAGGGGTGCGAAGACTCGCATTCGGACCCGAGCACGAGCACGTCCAGCATCTCGGCTACCACTACGCGGTCGTCGGTTCCGGCTCGCTCGATCATCTTAGGGACAGCACTGGAACAGACGGTTGGGACACAAACGGCCCCGGAAGGCGACGTGGGTATTGGTATAACGAGCCGGGCAGGCTAGCAACCATCGGCGGCCCCAAGGCACCTGACCTATATGTGTTTTCAGGCGCACCGGAAGCCTATGAGCGCAATGACTCCGACAGCCAGAAGCAGTACATCTCCGAGAGATACAACGGCATGGGGTGGCGGGTGCCCGAAATGCTTGCGCGGCTGGAAGACGCTCCAGACTTCTACATCGACGGCATCAACCGAGTGCGAATGGATCGTTTCTATCGCAATCGGGTGGTCCTCGTCGGCGATTCAGCCTATGGCAATACCCTCGGCGGATTCGGCACTGGACTGGCTGTGGTCGGCGCGTACGTATTGGCTGGTGAATTGTTGACTCCCGGTGCAGGCGTCATGCGGGCACTCGGCAACTACGATTCGATCATGCGCAGGTATGCGAAGATTGCGCGATCTGGCAATGCCGGACCGTTCCTTGCACCGCCGAGCAAGCTCGGCATCCGTCTGCGCGATCTCTCTTTCAGCAACCGCGTGCTTTTCAAGTCCATGATGAAGATTACGGACATCTTCGCCACGAACATCCAATTGCCTGAGTACAACAGTTTGACTCACGCCTGACGGCACGATCTGACGCGGACGACCGTTACCCTAGCGACATGGCTGATTTCATCAAAAGTCGCAGAAACGCACCGGGAGGCTTCTTCGCTGCTGAGGCTGCAGGGCTGCGGTGGCTGGCAGAGCCGGATGTTGTTCCGGTTGTGGGCGTCATCGAACATGATGCGAACAGTCTGCGGCTAGACCGTGTCAAGGAAGCCGCGCCCGACGCCAACTCTGCTTTCGCCTTCGGCCGTCAACTTGCGATGCTCCATCACTCCGGTGCTCCTTCGTTCGGGTGGGCACCTGCGGAACCTGCCTGGTTCGGGCCATTGGAGTCTCCGTTCGAGGTAGAGGTCGCCTCGTGCAAGTCGTTCACGGAGTTCTGGGTAGAGACACGATTGGAAGCATTGGCGAACGAGATCCGCGACCAACTGTCGAGTGACCAGCAGGAAACGATCGCCACCGCGATCAAGGAGATAGCTAGTGGTGCCTTCGAGGGCATTGCTGGCGTCGGTCGTGAGAAACCGTCTCGAGTCCATGGTGATCTCTGGGCAGGGAACCTCATGTGGACGCAAGATGGGTGCACGCTCATCGATCCTGCTGCTCATGGCGGGCACCGTCTCGAGGACCTGGCCATGCTGGCACTGTTCGGGACACCGTACCTTGATGAGATCTTTGCCGGCTACGAGGCTGTCCATCCGATGCCTTCTGGCTGGGCAAACGATCTGCCGGTCCACAATTTCTTCGCGTTGCTGGCTCACGTGAAATTGTTTGGGGCGGGGTTCTTGGGCCAGACTCTCTCTGCTGCGGATGAGATCATAGACAGAGGCCGAGAGCTCGGCGCCTGAGCTCACGCGCGGAGCGACCCGGCACACACGATTGGGTGTTCCGAGTCGCCCACGAGCAGGTCCCTACTTCAGTGAGATCTCCACCGGGTCGGAGAAGATTCCGCCTTCGAAGGTGAGTCGGTCGGGGCTGACGTCCTTGGGAACGTCGAAGACCAGCACGCCTTTGGCTGTGTTGCCCGGGTTGATCTCCTCGAGGAAGAGGATCGAGTTCTCGTCGACGTAGATCCCGGCTTCGGAATCGGCGGAGTAGGTGTTGCCCTCGTCATCGCCGAGCTTGATGTTGTCCTCAAAGAAGTAGTCCGGCTCCGCCTCCGTGTTCTTCACCGACAGCGCCACCGTGACGAACTGCCCTTGCGCCTCGGAACCCATGAACTCGTCACCGACCGATGCCACACCGTCCTCGACCTTGTTGACAGTGATCTCCCATCCGTCGGCCGTGACCGCATCGCCGATGCCGGTTTCGACAGGTGCTTTCTCGGCCTTCTGCTCGCCTCCCGCAGCTTTCTTATCCTGTGCAGAAGAGGAGCTGGCTTCGTCGGGCGTGTCCTCTCCGCCGCCACCCAGCGCGCTGATCATCGCAATGACGATGACGAGGACGAGGAGCCAGAACCACCAACGTTTGAGCAATGACTTCTTCTGCTTCACCGGCTTCTGCCCATAGGGGCCACCGACGTAACCCTGCTGCCGTGGATGCTCACCTGGATCACCGGGCTGTGCCCCGGGGTAGCCCTGCGCCGAGCCGGCTGCCGAGAATGACTCTGAGGTGAGGTGCCCGGGACCGGTGCCGTTTGCCCAGCCTTGGTTGGGGCTGGTCTGCGCGTACTGCGGTGCCCACTGCTGAGGACCTGCCGACTGGGAGCCGGGTTGCTGAGGACCAGGCTGCTGCGGCTGGTCGGGATTCTGGGGTGTGTGTGGGTTGGACATGATGCTCCTTGAAAAGGTGTTTGAACGGCTGTGACGTGCTGACTCGTCAAGCCTCGCGTGTGGTCACGTTTTGCACGTCCACCCATCGGCTCCAACTGGCTGGCCGATCGGTTGAGTCGGTCCACCCGATCGGTGGACTACGTGTGTCAGAGCTCGCGGCTACTATTCAGGTGTGTCAGGTCAACCATTTACTCAGCAGCGCCCTGAGAACCTCCCCCGCCCACGGCGGCGCCGGGTTCCCCAGTGGGTGCGCATCGTCATGAGCATCGTCATCGGCGTGGTCCTCTTACTCTTTGGACTCTTCGCCTCGGTGATGGCGCTGACGTCGAACACGTGGGCCTTTGACGACGGCATCATCAGCAATACGGGGATGCTGGGAGTCTTCCTCCTCGCGCCCGTGTGGGGAACAGTCTTCCTCCGGCACAAGTGGCCCTGGGCCCCGTTCATCACCGGTGCCCTACTCACCGCAGGGTGGGGTGATGCCCTCCTGTTGCTCATCGGGCTCTTCCACCTCGTCATCCGCGCATCAAAGCGACAGACCATCGTAGCCTCAGCGGTGGCATCGATCCTGGTCACCGCCTCCACCGTGCGTATGTGCCTAGGACCGGCTCAGCTCAATCCCTTCGCTATCCTGTTCCTGACCGACCCCGAGCAGATGACGAACCTCGACGCGCCCACCCCCTCGGCCGATTCGCTGCTGGCCATCACCCTCGTAACAATCGCCGCAGCCATCATCGGACTCGGCATCAGCCTCGGCGTTGGTGCTCTGCTGCGCCGGACCAAACGGATGGAGGCAGTCGAGACGATCGCTGCACGCGAGACCCAGCGCAATGATTCCCTCTCCGCCGAGCTGGCCCGCCAGTCCGAACGCGAGCTCCTCGCCCGGGAGCTGCATGACACTCTCTCCCACCGGCTCTCAGTGATCTCTTTGCACAGCGGTGCTCTTGAGGTCGGCAGCAAGGATGACGGCGATGTCGCCTCGACCGCCTCGGCGTTGCGGCAGGAGGCACACGCATCCCTGGAAGATCTACGCCATCTGGTCGGCGGGGTCCGCGAGGGAACGTTGGCCAATGCCGGTCAACAGAAGGAAGCGTCGGCTCCTCCGAGCCTGGCGTCGATGCGCTCGATCCCGCAGCTGGTCGCTTCGGTGCAGTCCACCGGCACGATCATCCGCCCCTCGATCATCATCCAAGATGTCGAAAGCGCTCCAACAGTCCTCGACCGTGCGGTGTATCGCATCGTCCAGGAGTCGCTGACGAATGCGATGAAACACGCGCCGGGTGCCCCGGTCACACTCGAGGTCACGGTCTCGGCTGCCCTAGGCACACATGTCGTCGTCGCAAATCCCATGCCGCCGTCGACCAATCGTTTCCAACCGCCGACCAATTCCTTCTCCGAGGTGGCTCCCGGCATTCCGCCCTACCCGACGTCCGCGCCAAGCGTGGGTTCGACAAACCCCACCGGTCAGTGGGATCTGTCATCGACGGGTTCGGGTGCCGGGCTCGAGGGAATTAGGGAGAGGGTGTCGATGCTCGAGGGTGAGGTCTTCATCGGCGTTCACGACGGTTCATTCATCATCGATGCAAAACTTCCGGCCTTCACACACCGGAGCTGAGCCGCTGGACTATCGGTGTCATTGCCCTCGGGTAATGTGTCGATCATGACCCAGAATGCTGCCTCGAACCGTGTGCTCGTTGTCGATGACGATGCGATGGTTGTCACCGGGATCAGGGGAATCCTCCACGCTGCTGATGACATCGAGGTCGTGGGGTCCGCGTCAAGTGGTGAAGAGGCGCTGGAGAAGGTAGCCCTGCATTTCCCTGATGTTGTGCTCATGGATATCCGCATGCCCGGCATCGGCGGGATCGAGGCGATCGAGCGCCTCGTCAACAGTGTTCGCCCACCGAAGGTAGTCGCGCTGACGAGTTTTGATACCGATGACTATCTCCTCCGCGCCCTCCAGGCCGGTGCCGCCGGCTACCTCCTCAAGGACATCGGGCCGGTGGCTCTCGCCGAGGCGATCCGCAAAGTGCATCTCGGCGAGCCGATCCTTTCGCCGAGGTCGATGCAGCAGCTGATCTCGACGGTGACGACCAGGCAGGACCAACGCCTGCAGCGTGAGGCGACCGCACTTCTGGCTGATCTCACCGCTAAGGAGCTCGAGATCGCGGTACTCGTGGCGCAAGGCCTGTCGAACCAAGAGATCGCAGACGCCATCTACATGAGCACCGCGACCGTGAAGACTCACCTCAACCGCATCAACATCAAGCTGGACACGAGCAACCGCGTGCACATCGCAGTGATCGTGGAGCGGGCTCGGGTGGGGAATTCTCGTATAATCCAAAGCGAATAACCACGGCAGGTCAGACTGGACAGCATTGCAACGGTTTGCGCTTGCGGGTCAACACGTCGATGCCAAGGGACATGACTCTTCGCGTCGAAGAACAAGCTCTGTGACAGGGCTCCAACGAGGGCACCACACAGGCTGTCACCTTTCCTTACATCGATCTGTTCGGGACTGATGCAAGGATCAGTATGAGTGTCATCAAACCCTGCATCACTTCCGACCCAACCTGAGGACCAGCTCAGGCAGGAAATCGCCGAGAAGACTCTTGCCGAAGAACGCGAATACCTCAAGGGATACCAGAGCAAAGTGGATTTCGTGACCGAGCAGGGAGACGCCACCGGCGCCCTCGTCGATCTTTCGGCCCGGGCGAAGCTGGTCGTCGTGGGGGCCCGCAGTCGGGATGGCTTCGTCGGCCGGATTCTGAGATCGGTCGCACCAGCACTGCCAGCCCATGCCCACTGCCCCACCGTCGTGGTGCCCAGTGGATATCAGCTGTCCCGGCCCAAGCCACCGAGCGCTTCACCCGCGGAACGACCGACTCCCCTGTCATTGCTACGATCGATGGCTCCGAGCAAAGTCGCATGGTCCTGCTCACGTCGGCGCAGCAGGCCGAACATCACGGCGGCAAGATTCATACCCTCGCCGCCATGCCCCTGATCGATGAGTGGGTGTATTGATGCCCGGAGCTCTACGTCGACGTAGTCCACCATCAAAACACGCCGGAGTGAACTTGAGAAGTCGATCGAGGCCGAAGTCTCCTGGCTCCAGGAGCTGTACCCGTCCTTGGACATCACAGTCGAGGTCGAGGTCGACGTCGGTGAGCCGCCTTTACTGATCGCGGCTAAGACGCGTACGTCTGCTCTCACAGTCATCGGGACCCAAGGTAGTGGCGCAGTTCCGAGCGCCTTGCTGGACTCAGTATCGCTCGGTGTCCTCAACAATGCCGAATGTCCCGTCCTGGTTGCCCCGGCCGAGGCGAAGCACGACGACACTGAACGATGACCAACCGGTCCAGCCCGCTGTGCTGACCATGGGCTCTGCGGACACTGACACTGCACCCTGCAGGGGTCCGGGGCGGCTGTCTCGTGCCAGCTGAGAGACGTACCGGCAGGCCTCAGCTGCCGACACCCCCCTGAGCGACGAGCTTGCGCCCGAAGCTCAGAAGCTGGTCGATGAGCACGGGCGCGAGCTGGTCCTGTGTATCGAGGACAACGCGGACGTTCGCTCCATCTCTGTCCACCTGGTCCGGCCTCCGTCCCCGCAGATCGCAGATCGTCTGTCCGCGTCCGGGGCCGTCAGAGGTGTCGATGATGACCGGCACACGCGGCGCCTTCCCCGGTGCGACGGCTCCGATGGCGATCGCCACGGCCAGTGGGTCGTGCAGAGCAGAGCAGCGCCGGCCGAACTCGCCTACGTAGAAGTCGAAGTAGCGGTCGAGGATCTGCCCGAGGCAGTGAACGAACTCCGACTCCGCGGCAAGCAGCTGCTGACGATCGGATTCTTCGAAGAGATTGGTCATTGTGGCATCCAGTGGCACTATCGTCACAGACCAAGGTGCGGAGACCACTGCTTGTGCGGCCTCAGCGTCATTGGCGATGTTCGCCTCGGCGACGGCGGTGATGTTGCCAGGTGCCAGTGCCGCTCCCCCCATCAGAGTCACCGAGGCGATCCGCTCAGCCACGGACGGATCTCGCTGCAGAGCAGTGCCCAGGTTCGTCAACGGCCCTACTGCGACGATTTTCAGATCTCCTGCGTACTCGTGCGAGAGGCGCACGAGCATGTCGGCGGCATCTTCTTCCACGGGTGTCGCCGCTGCGGCGGGCAGAGCTATGCCGCCGAGTCCGTTGGAACCGTGGATATGGGGAACTCCACCGCCGAAGTCGCCGCACAGAGGATCGTTCTCTCCAACTGCGACGGGGATCTCCTCGCAACCGGCCAGAGAGAGCAGACGCAGAGTATTCTCCACCCCCTGAGCAGCGCTGACGTTGCCGTGCACGCCGCCTATACCAACAAGGTCTACCTCAGCAGAAGCGAGCAGCAGGCCGAGGGCCATGGCGTCGTCGACCCCGGTGTCGCAGTCGAAGTAAATGGGTGTGGTCACAGCAGATCCTTTGTGCGTCGTCGGATTTCGGGTGAAGAGAGTTTCGGAATGAACGGTCACTATCAGCGGGCCATTGCCTGAGGTGAGGTCTTGAGGGTGAACGATGATATGAGCGCGAGCACGGCGATGCTCGTCGAAATCCACAGCGCGCTGGCATAGCCGCCGATACCCCCAGATGCCGTGAAAGGAGCGACGATCGCGATCCCCAGACTTGCGCCGATGCCGAAGGCCGCGCTGTTCATGCTCGGCAGGGCAGAGGGTGCCTCTGGCGGGGACTGCAGCACACCCAGGCCATTGGCCGTCGTCAGCACCAGACCGTTGTAGGTGATGCCCAGGACGATGATCATGGCAAAGACAAGCCAGGTCGATCCAGGCGAGAGGGCAATGACGATGAGTGCCGCTACGCAGAGCCCAAGGCCGATGCGAAGGATCAGCGCCCAGCCGATTCGGGCCGCAAGCCAACCGGCCAACGGGGCCGCCGCGAGCCCGATGAGCGCGGGCGGAGCAAGGAACATCAGAGCGCTGGTCGCAGCGTTGAGACCATAACCGTGGTCCGCATCCTGGCTGAGGAGAACCACGGTGAAGTTGATCACCGTGAATACGCTGGAGAGTGCGAGCACGGTCGTCGTGATGACTGGCCACACGCATCGGGACTTCAGCTGGTCGACGGCGATGAGCGGAGTGGCCCGGCGCTTCTCGATGAGGACGAAGACGATGAGGGAGGCGACGGTGCCGGCCGCGAAGGCCAGAGTCAGTGGATCTGTCCAGCCCGACCCTCCGCCTGTGGTAACGAAATAGGTGAGGCATATCAGCCCCAGTGACAACGCACCTGCGCCCCACCAATCCATCCGTCCCGCCGATGCTGCACCGTGATCAGCTGGCACGAACTGCCAAACACTGAACAGAGCGATCAGGCCGATGGCAAGGATGACGACGAACAGCGACCGGTAACCGAAGGCATCTGTGAGCAGCCCGCCCACCCAGCCGTCGATCCCACCAACGCCGCCGTTGACGGCGGTGAGGATTCCCAGCATTGTGCCGAACATCTTCCGGCTCAACTTCTCATTGAGGATGACGTAGGAGAGCTGGAAGGCGGCACTCGAAGCACCTTGGAACACGCGGCCGATCAGCAGCAGAGTGAGGTTCGGAGCAAGAAGGCACAAAACCGTGCCCACAGTGAGGATCGAGAGGACTATGAGCAGCCCGCGTTTGCGCCCGATGAAGTCGGACCAGCGAGCCAGGAGCACTCCGCCGACTGCACCGGCGAGGAAGAACAGCGAAGACACGTGAGACACCGCGTCTAGGCTTTCACCCAAGGTGTGAGCGATGTCCGGCAGCGCCGGGGCCAGCATGCTCGCGTTTAGCTGGAAGGCCACCACCGCAAGCGTCAGAGTGGCCACAAGGCCGACGGCTGCACTCCCGCGGAGCTTCCCTTCGGTGCCGTCGATGAGATCCGACGGGCCGTCAGCTGTCGCTGAGGAAGAAGTCATAGGAACGTCCTTGGATTGATCATCGGGTTGGTGCCGCCTCTTTGAAGTACCGCCGTTCATTTTCAAGTATGATGTTATACCTCTTGTGTATGATATGTACATTGCAGAGAATTCTTGTTTGAATGGACAGATACTGACGTCCCTGGCGGCACATCAAGAGAGCGAACCCGCACACCACTACTCGCAGCATCCCGCCCGACCGAAGGAATGACGATGACCGACGCCGAGGCCCTGCTGTCTACACCGCTGAGCACGACAGCAGGTCAACCGATGCGAGTAGCTGTTTACTCACGCATCGCTCAAGGCATCCGTTCGGGTACCTTTCCAGTCGGTTCAGCTCTGCCTCGCGAGACGGAGATCGGGACTGCCTTGAGAGTCAGCCGTACAGTCATCCGCGAAGCATTGATGCTCCTGGAGGAGGACGGCCTCATCCGCACTCGCCGCGGGGTGGGGCGATTCGTCACGGCCTCGGTGACCAGGATGGGCCTTGAGGGTCTGCGCCCATTCGAAATCGTGCTGGCCGGTGCGCAGTCACCACTCACAGTGGAAGCCTCGCCCATTCAACTCCAACCGAACACAGAGTTCGTCTCCGACCACCTCGACCTAGAAGCCGAAGCCAATGCTTGGTTCCGCGAGAGCGTGCTGCTCCGTGCCGGCGAACCCGTGGCCATCGTCCAGGAGCACCTTCCAGCTGGCAGATACCTCAGTGACGCCCACCCCCTCATCTCTGCGGCCCTGCCTCGCGCCGCAGACGCGCAGGCCACCCTGCTCACGGGAATCCAAGAGCTCTGCGGCCCGGTGCTCACGATGGCCAGCTGCCAGATCACGCCGAGCATCATCGGAGCGTCCCGAGGCGCACAGCTCAATCTCCTCGAAACCGACCCGGTGCTCATCCTCACCCAGGTTGCCGAAGCTTATTCCGCCCCGGTCTACCTCGCGAAATGCATCATCGCCTCCAATGTGGGCCCACTCACCGTCATCCAAAGCCCCACTGCATGACATCTACCCCCTTACCTGCCAGAGCACAGAGGACGCCCAATGACCAACTCCCCCGATACACAGCTTGAAGTAGCCCCGAGCTCTCCCGTCAGCCTCACCGTCGTCGGCAGCATCAACATTGACGTCACAGCAACTTCTCGGAGGCTGCCGCTGGCCGGTGAGACCGTCAGCGGCGGTGTCCTCACCCGCAGTGCCGGAGGAAAGGGCGCCAATCAGGCAGCAGCAGCTGCACGTTTAGGGGCACGAACTCGAATGATCGGAGCCGTCGGCGATGACTCCGACGGCACGGCGATGCTCGACTCCCTGCAGGAGTCGGGAGTCGACGTCAGCGGTGTGACCACCTCGTCGCATGCCACAGGGACAGCCATGATCATGGTCGACGCCGCTGGGGAGAATCAGATCTCCGTCTGTGATGGAGCCAATGCCGCAGCCACCGTCGACGGTGTGGTCTTCGGGGCAGACGAGATTGTGCTCGCTCAGCTGGAGATTCCGATGACCACCGTCATCGCAGCCGCCCGACGCTGCCGAGGATTCTTCGCCCTCAATGCCGCACCGGCCGTTCGGCTGCCGCAAGAGCTCATCGACCGTGCCGACCTCATCATCGTCAATGAGTCCGAGTTCGCCCTCAACCCGGCCCTGCGTGAAGCATCCTTGGTAGCAGTGACTTACGGCGCGAGGGGAGCCGCAATTCTCCACCACGGCAATCAGACCGCCTTCGCTCCCGGGCTCAGCGCCGAGGTGGTGAGCACGGTGGGAGCCGGCGATGCCTTCTGTGCCGCGCTGACCATAGCGTTGTGCTCTGGCGCCTCTCCTGCCGAGGCGCTGCAAACCGCGAACGCCGTCGGTGCGGCGGTAGTCGCCAATGCGCAGGCTCAGCCGCAGTTGAAATCCATCTCTGAGTACTGCTGATTCATGCGGCCGATGAACTGAACCCTGTCCCAGAGGCCATTGTTCCCCGGCTTCGCCGGAATTCGGCGATGAACTGTCGGTAGACCGCGATGAGAGCGCAGCCCGCTGAGATCACACTGGAGCGCAAGATGCAGCTGCTGGGGTCATAGTCAGGGCGTAGACTCGGCCTTCACATTCGATTGCGAAAGGTGAAGATCATGCCGATTGAAGACGGTATGCGCAATGCCGCCGAGAACCTCGACGAAGCTGCAGGTGCGGCCCCCACTTCGAAGGACGCACGCACCGAAGACCACGACGAAGGTGAAGAGGCTAAGCGGAACGAATCTGAAGCCTCACACGACGAGTCCGACGACGCCTGAGCGTCCCACACAGATTCAAAACTGGATCCCTCTAGTTAACGCACCGTCGATCAGCAGGTTCGCCCCAGACGTCCGGCTCGACATCGGACTCGACAAGAACACGACACTCGCAGCCGTCTCCTGCGGTGTTCCCATGCGTCCTGTGGGGTTCAAGCTCATCGCCTGTGCAAACAGTTCGGGGTCGGATGACTCGATTCCCGGCCACACTCCATCCTCGTGATACGTGTTGCCCGGCGACACCGTGTTCACCCTGACGCCCTTGTCGGCAAGACTGAGCGCCAGTCCGGCCATGTAGCCGATGATCGCGGTCTTCATCGTGCCATAGGGCCCGGAGGCGAAGTCAGCTTCTCGACCAGAGACACTCGAGATGGATAGCAGCGATGCCACATCGCTCTTCTCCAAATATGGGATCACGAGCTTGGACAGGTTCACCGTGCCCATCATGTCGACGTTGAACGACTCGTACCAGTTCTCTTCGGTATCCGGTATCGCCAAGGCACTGACGCTGTTGACGACCATGTCGATTCCGCCGAACTCTGCGGCCGTGGCCTCGACCCATTCGGACAGAGACGTGGCGTCTTGAACATCAAGGACCGTGCCGATGGCTCTGCCCCTCGAAGCCAAGGATTCTTCCGCCTCGGCGACTTCTGAGGCCTTTCTTGCACAGAAGGCCACGTTGGCACCCTCGGCGATAAATGCCTCGACGATGGCACGCCCGATACCCCGTGTGCCCCCGGTGACCATTGCTGTCTTCCCGCTGATCTTCAGGTCCATGACGGAACTCTTTCTCCTCGATGCTCTCTGGAACTAGGACAAGGAACGTGCACGATCACGCAGGTCCGCGTGGATCCCGTCGAAGGCACTGCGCGTGGGCAGGAGGGACTTCGCAATCTTCGTCACGACGCTGTAGTTGGTGTCGACCACATTGGCGACGGGGACTAGGGAGATCTGGGTGAGCAGCTGATAGGCGTCCATGGTCTCCAGTCCGTAGAGCTCGCCGAGCCAGCGGATCATTTCGACTTGGGAGATCCTCCACGAGTCCTCCATCGGCCTCGAAGACCCGACCACCATCCAATGGCCGTCGTTTTCCAGCCGCGGCCACGCCGGACCGCCGCCTTTGATGAGGTCGACGATGATCGTCGAGTTCATCGCCCCCTCGACCGCTGTGCCGCACGCTTCGCCCTCGCCCTGCCGGTAGTGACCGTCGCCGATGGAGAACATGGCTCCGTCGACGTTGACTCCGAAATAGGCTGTCGTACCGACCTTCATCTCGGGGGTGTCCATGTTTCCGCCGTAGCGTTCGGGAGTCAGTGAGGAATGCACCTCGCCTCCGGCAGGCGCCACGCCCACGGTGCCGAGCATGGGTTCGAGAGGCAGCGCCAGTTCGAAGTCGCCCTTGTGCGTCTGAAAACCCACCGTCTGTGCGGCGGAGTCGATCTCGTATATCCAGACTCCTTCCGGCAGCGGGTCGTGCAGGAGGCTGGTTCTGTCCGTTGCCGTCAGTCCGCCGAAGAACGGGATCATCGCCGATGCTCCCCAACTGCGTGCAGGAGTGAGTTCGACAATGTGGATGACCAGGGTGTCCCCCGGTTGGGCTCCTTCGACGTAGAAGGGTCCCGTCTGCGGGTTGAGATACCGTGCGTCGAGCATTTCGCTCGGAATGTCAGCGACAGAAGTGATCGCATTGTTGAATGCGTCCTCGGACCACAGGCGCAGGGCTGTGCCGGGTGTGATCGTGGCTGCCGGTTGGGATCCGCCAAAGGTGTAGACGAATTGATTGCGCTCTGGAACAAAGTCAACGACGTCCATACTTGATGCTACGTGAGTCATGTCATAACACCAATAGTATTCAGCGCCAAGATGCGCTGGTGGTTCAACTCCCATTATTCAGCTGTTTCCACGTCGGCACCTCGAACCGACTAAACTCGCCCTTGATGGTTGTCGATTCTCGCATGGCGCCTGATGGTCAGACCGGCTTTCCCTCCGATCATGACCGAGTACAGGCGAAGAGTAAGGGATGGCTTACTCAGGCAACCTCAATTTGGGTGCTGGCACTCGGATTCGTCGTGTTGACTATCTTCGCCGCGGGGCCGTTGCGAGTCTGGGACTACCAGCTCAATCGTCGCTGGCTCTACCTTTTCAACCCTGACCTGGTGTGGTTCACACAGAATATTCTGGACAGCATTGCCGGGCAGGCAGTCTGTATGCCCGTGCTGGCGATTGTTGCGATTGTGCTCGCGCGCAGGAGGCAGTCCTGGCGCCCGATCGGGTTCGCGCTGGCGGCCGAGGCGGCCTTCTTCATCGGCATCGGGGGGCTGAAGATTCTGCTGGCCCGGCCAGCGACAACTTTGCATGATCCGAGATTCTTCCAAGGCGGTCTGCTCGAGTTCGGTGATCGTGGGATCAGCTTCCCCTCCGGACACTCCGCCGAGGCGGTGCTCATCTATGGCGCCGCCGTCTACCTCATCGCCCACTACAGTGGCGCCTCCCGACGGCTCGTCCATATTCTGTGCTGGGTCGTGGTCGCGATCAGCGTGAACTCCGTGGCGGTCTCATTCCTCCTCGGTTGGCACTGGGCCACAGATCTCCTCGGTGGCCTCATTGCGGGCGGCCTGTTCCTGCGCATCCTGGTGCAGTGCGACAGACAGACGCGCTACCGGTGGAATCGTATGGACAATTTCACCGCAACATCTTCGTGAATCTTCGCAGCTCGGCTTGATTCCGCCACGGTGGCGAACTCAAATTATTGTGCGGTCTGCGCGCTTTTTCGTTCAAGCCTCTTGCTGAGCTTCAGGCCCCGCTGGGCCCATTCGATCTCGCTGCGGGCTCGGGCGGCCAGACCCTCGTAGGCGAACTTCTTATACTCAATGGTGACTTCACGGTCTTCATCGGCCGTGACTGCCAGACGACGATTGAGCATCGGAGATTCGAGAGCTTCAATGGTGGCGATCTCGTCCTCCCAGACTTTGAGTTCGCTCGTCCAGTGAGCTATGTGCTCGTTGAGGAACGTAAAGACGGCGTCCTGGTCAGCCGACTCGAGGTATGCGGCCCTCAAGTGAGCGGCGTCGCGTGTGCGCTGGTACTTCAATGGACTGTGCATCCAGTCGATGAAGGCCTGCTCCCCCGCCTCGGTGACATGATAGACACGGCGCATTCCAGCAGATCCGCGAGTCTGCTCCTCAGCGATGATGAGCTCTTCTTTCGCCATCTTCCGCAACTCGGGATAGATCTGCGAATCCGGGGCATGCCACACGTGACCAACGGATTGGGAGAACTGCTTCTGCAGCTCGTAGCCGGACATCGGGCCGATGCGGAGCAACGCCAGGAGAGCGCTTCGGAGACTCATCGTGGTTCCTATTCTGTGAATCAGCGAGGGGGTCCGGGCCCGCTGCCCGAACCCCCTCAGACTACAACTCTCAGGCGCCTTGGCCCGTGCGCCACCCACCGCGATAGGTCTGACGCGCAACCGTCGAATACGGAACGGGGCTGACGACGACACCCACCTCGGTCTGCTCGTGCTTCTCCACCGAGGCCTTCGAGGTGCCACCATCTGGCTCACCCCAGACGACCTTGAGCTCAGCTCCCTCGGGAACGTCGGGATTGACCGTGGCCAAGGACAGACCTCGGCGCTCATTGGCCGAGTACCCGGTGAACATCGAGATGCCGACAACATTGCCATCGGCATCGACGACCGAGTCATAGTTCGCCGAACCGTAGTTGGCCAAGGGCAGGTCGAAGTACTTGTAATTCGGTCCATCGACATTGAGCGGGGAGGACAGCACTTCACCCAGATCATCGGCATCCCAGGCCAAAGTCACCTTCTTACGCTGGGTTGCCGGATCCATGGCTTCCAAGGCACTGCGGCCGATGAAGTCGTGGTCGAACTTCACGAACGACCCGTAGCCGAGCTCCCATGGGGTCAGGTAATAGTCCTCGATGTTGTCGGAGACGAACGATCCAGCCAGTGTGCCTGTGGCTTCGTAGCTGTCGGCGCCGAGCCATTCGCGGTAGCCGCGCTCGGCCTCTCCAGAGTAGATGGCCGGCAGCGGCGAGGGAATCCAACCCGACTCCAGCGTGTTTGACGGGTAGGCCCGCGCGCCGACGGGCAGCAGACCGAACTCAGCACCCGCCTCGACGATGGCATCTCGGATCGCGTCGTGGTCCTCGTAGGGGCCCCAGATCTCGAGGCCGGGGGCGCCTGCCATGCCGTGGCGCAGGGTGCGAACCTGCTTGCCGACGATGGTCATGGTCGACATGTTGAAGAATTTCAGCTTCTCCAGCTCGCCGCCGTTGAGCTTTTCGATGATCGCCCAGGCGTTGGGGCCCTGGATCTGGAAGCGGTAGTAGCGGCGGCTGACAGCGTGACCGTATGGCCGTGATGGGGACCTGCGGTCGACCTCGATGTCGAGGTTCGAGTAGCCGCCGGTCTCACTGTGGTAGAGCAGCCAGTTCGACGCGGGTGAGCGTCCCACGTACACGTACTCGTCTTCGGCTTCGTGGAAGAGGATGCCGTCGCCGACAACGTGGCCGGATTCGGTGGTGGGCACGTACTGCTTGGCCTTGTTCACAGCAAACTTGGCGACCGAGTTGATCGCGGTGTCGGAGATCAGCTTGATGGCATCGGGACCCTTGAGGAATACGTTGTCCATGTGGTGCGACTGATCGTAGAGGACAGCGGTCTCACGCCATGCCTTCTGTTCCTTGATCCAGTTGGTGAAGTCAGCGGGGACGACCGGATAGATGTACGAGCCGATCTGCGAATTGCGCAGATGATCGACGGCATTGGTCGAATCGAGGATCTGCTGGAGATTGTCTGTCATGGTCGATGAACCTCTCTGTTCTTATCTCTGTGTGTGACTGGCGTTCAGGCCTGTGCAGTGAAGTCTTGGACCCATTCGGCTGTGGACGCGAGTCCGCCGAAGGTGTAGAAGTGGGTCTTGACCCCTGAGGACGCCGAGGTGATGGATTCGTATGAGGTCAGATCCTTGAGGAATCGCTCCGGTCCGGCAGTGCCGATCAGATTCGTCAGCGAGAACCCGTACTTCTTCGCGATTCCCGCGCTGGTGCCCACACCGAAGCGGCGGGCATAGCCCAGGAGTCGTTTGATGCCTGCGGGACCGGGGGTGCCGATGCGAAGGTCAGCCTCGATGCCGCAGCCGCGCACTTCATGGACCCACGCCACGACCGCCGCAGCGTCGAAGGCGAACTGGGTGAGGACGACTTGGCCCAGCCCCTGCTCCGTCAGAGACTCGGTCTTCGCAGACATGTGCTCCCAGAGAGTCTCCGTGCTGATGTCGGGGTGGCCTTCGGGGTAACCAGCGATGCCCACCTCCCTCACCCCATAGTCCTGCAGGATTCCGGAGCGGATGACCGAGAGCGAATCAGGGTAGGGGCCTTCGGGCGTTGCCGGGTCTCCCCCGACGACGAAGACATGGTCACTGGCCCCAGCTTGCTGCAGAGCATCGAGGAACTCGCGCAGCTCGGTCTCTGACTTCAGCCTGCGGGCTGAGATATGAGGAACGGGAACGAATCCGAGTTCGAGGACTTCATTGGCGGCCTCGACACGCATCTGAAGATTCTCGTTGCCGAGGAACGTGACGTTGACGCGCGTTCCCTGCGGAATCGCATGAGCAGCCTGCTGCAGGCTGGGAATGTCTTTGCCGGTCATCTCCAAAGAGAAGTCGTCCAGCACCTTGGTAGCGGTCGTTGCCTCCACGTGGCGATTCCTTTCGCGAACACTGCGGTGGGTTCTTGAAATCACTATACGCATAGGTATTTACCTATGTCCATAGGTAAAATGCTTTTCGCTGATGACACCGGGGTGCCATCGACCCGCTCGCCACCGCGCGGCCATTGCCCGAGTCCGACGCCGCTGATAATGTGCTGAGCGTCACGCTTTCCCTATCATCATAGGTATCCCGCAATGGTGCGGGTGCTTATCTCACCTCAGAATCGGAGTATGCGGTGGACCTGCGCGAACGACTCAACACCTCTCGAATGTCGGCCTATCAATGGCTGATCGTCGGCATCTGCACCCTTCTCAACGCCCTTGACGGCTATGACGTCCTTGCCATCTCCTTCTCCTCGAACCAGGTCAGCGAGGAGTTCTCCCTCTCAGGGACGGCGCTCGGACTGGTGATGAGTGCGGCGCTGCTCGGCATGGCAATCGGCGCCCTGGTCCTAGGCCCGGTTGCGGACCGGATCGGGCGACGGAACATGACGATTGTGGCTCTCATCGTCAATATCTGCGGTCTCTTCCTCTCCGCCACCGCCACCTCGGCGGCTCAGCTGGGCATCTGGCGCGTCGTCACAGGACTGGGCGTGGGCGGCATTCTGGTGGGCACCAATGTCATCTGCGCGGAGTACGCCTCCCGCAAGCGCCGCGGCCTGGTCATCAGCATCTACACCGCCGGCTACGGCATCGGTGCAGCACTCGGCGGATCGGTGATGGTCTCGCTCATCGCCACCTCAGGCTGGCGCTCGGTCTTCGTCCTCGGCGGTTGCCTCGCCACGGCGTCCCTCGTTCTCGTCCTGCTGCTGGTCCCCGAGTCGCCGTCCTATCTCTACAACCGGAAACCGGCGACCGCGCAGAAGAAGCTCGATGTCATTGCTCGGAAGCTGGGCTTCACCGACACGGTCGATCTCTTTGCCACGACCATCGCCGAGGAGAACGCGACGAGCGACTCAGGTGTCCTGGCTCTGTTCAACCGTCGCAACCGCCGGGTCACATTCGTCGTCTGGGCAACGTTCTTCATCGTGATGTTCGGCTTCTACTTCGTCAACTCTTGGACCCCGCGACTCATGCACGAAACCGGGCTCACCGACACCTTGTCAATGATCGTCACTGTCGGTCTGACCTTGGGCGGGGCGATCGGCTCTGTCGCCTTCGGGCTGTTCACCTCCCGCTGGTCGACCCGGTCAGTTCTGGCATGCTTCTCAGTGCTGGCTGCGATCCTGATGGCAGTGTTCATCTTCACCGCGCAGTGGATCGTTCTGGTCGTCATCGTCGGCGTCCTGGTCGGCATGTTCAGCAACGGCTGCATTGCCGGCCTCTACGTTCTCACCCCGCAGTCCTACTCCTCTTCACTGCGTTCGACCGGTGTGGGTTGGGGAATCGGGATCGGTCGCTTCGGCGCGATCATCGCCCCGACAGCCACCGGTGCGATGCTCGACGGCGGATGGACTCCGCAGGCGATCTACGTCTTCGTCGGCGTGGTGCTTCTGCTGGCGGCAATCGTGCTTCTGGGCATGCGCGGAGTCGATGTTGAGGCCAACCGTCGCCCGGACGTCAGAGAAGCTGCAGGAGTGTGACGGTCAGGCCATAAGCCCGAGGTCTGTGGCACTGGATGGCGCGAGCGGAATTGGCAAATTTCAGCGGACCTGGAAGATGTCGATGCGCACGCCGTTGGGGCTGCGCACTCCGGAGCCGATGAACAGGACGTCGCTGAGCCAGGCGTATGGGCCGGACTGGTCGGCGCTCAAACGAGGTGCGCAGCGGAAATAGATTCGCTCAGGGTCAACCTGTTCGCCGTTCATCAGCTTGTTCAGGTCGCTGCTGCTGCCGGTGCGCAATGCCCGATTCTCGACGAGGATGTGGTGCCCGTCGTCGGTTTTCAGTACATAGTCGGCGGCCAGGTAGGCCACGGTCTCGCTGGGGTATTGCTGGAAGTCGGCACCGGCGTCGAGCACCTCGCCGCTGAGTCCCGGGCCTGAGACCTTGCCGCCGCGGATCGGGATGACCTTGCGCAGCCCGTCGACTGTGGTGCCGATGGCGATCGGCGCGTCCACTTCAACGTCAATGGTGGCTAAGTAGGACAACCCGGGAGGTGTGGCGTCGCCGGAGACTGCGAGGTCTGGGCCCTCTGGAATGCCTGGGTTCTCTGGACTTTGGGTCATTGAGGCCTCACGATCAGTGACGGAATAAGCGTCGGCCAGCGGGTTTGCTCGGCCAGAGAAGATTGTTTGCTTGCGGAGATGATTTCCTCTTACGACAGCCGATGACATCTATTGCAGCTTCTCTCGCCTAGTGTGAGCGAAAGCAGGTCAAGATGCCAACGTAAAAGGGTACGTCGGTAACCATCGGAGAAGTCCTTGAAGCCGCCGCACCGATTCGGCCAGACAGCACCGTCGCCCTGACCTGTACCTCGAGTCCACATGCCGGTCACAGACCTTTGGCCGCCTACCTTCATTACCCAAGCTCATTACAGAAGTGACATTGTGTTTTAGGCTCGTCTTATGCAGAGTCGACGATCTTCGAACACGTCCGAACCAGAGCGAGTGCTCTCCACCTGGCAGATGCTTGAACAGTTCAACCCCCAACAGCTTCCGGCACTGACAATGCGCGCAGCGTCGTCGACGAAGCAAGTCATCGATTGGCGCCCCGGAGACGAGCTTCCGTGGAATGCTCTGCCAGAACAAGAGATCGCCCGGGGGCCAAAGGATGGGCCTCTCACAGTCCCAATCTGCTCAACGTCGCAGTCAGCCGCGCGAAACGACGGCTCTATGTCATCGGAGACCAACGCCTGTGGAAGGGAATGAGTCATTTCGACCGTGTGGCCCGCGATCTCCCCCGTCGCTCCGCTCCGTCTGCTCGGACGGTGAGCTCCTGATTCGACCGCACTGACAGTAAAGCGCGCTGCCCCATCGAACCGCAATTGCAGTCCGAAGGGGCTGCGCGCTAGTCATCTCGCCTCAGGCTTGGTCAGTAGTGACCTGGTGGGTCACTGGCGGGGAATGATTCGTCTTCCCATTCGTCGACCATCTCGTCCTCGTGGTCATGACGGATCTGCTCTGACTCTGACCTTCCTTCGGAACTGTCGCTCGCCTCGGCGGGGGTGGTTGAAGATTCGTCCCTGCCCTTCTCCGGCTGAGGATTCTCAGACATGGCTACACCTCCCCTCGGCTGTCGGTGCGCAAACCTGATAACTCCATCATGCACCTCCGTGCGCCTCTAGCGATACTGTTTTCGGAATACCTCACAGGCTCCGGTTCGATCCTCTCACCAGCAACGGCGTGATCTCCAAATAGGTGCCGCAGCGCCAGACCCACTCCAGGGGCCCGAAACGGAACCAACGCAGCCACAGCATCGAGAACACGCATTGGACCACAATGACACCGAGACAGAAACTCAATGCGGAGACGGCAGACAGCTGACCAGCAGCAACGAACAGCGGAAGCACCGTCACACAGATGACGGTCTGACCAAGATAGTTGCTGAACGCCATCCGGCCGTAGAAGCGCAGGAACGACAGCCAACCCCGCGCGACCGGCAGACGAAGGAGCAGGATCAGCCCGGCGATGTACATGAGGCCGGGGATCATCGCCGTGCGGAACGCGATCTCATGAGCCGCGTCCGTCCCTGTCCCGGCAGCGATGGTCCAGACCCAGACAGGTACCGATACCACCAGGGCGATCATAAAGATCCGGGTAACCGGAACCCGAGTTCCTGCGGCGAACAGGCCGCGTTCGGCCAACCAGAACCCGAGGGCCATATGACCCAGTGTGCGACCGAACTCCAAGATCAGCAGCAGTGCTCCCGGAACCTCAGGACCCGCGGCAGTAAGAGTGGAGACCAGGTGCAGAGAGTCCGGGATGATCGCCGCAGCGATGGCGACCATGAACAGAATCGATCGCGGCAGGAGGGTGAGCAGCAGAAGCACCAAGCCGAGGCATCCGTACGAGGTCAGCACATCGATGCCTCCCAGTGCGGAGTTCACCACACCGGCGAGTATCAGGATGAGCATACGTCGGATGTAAACCCAGGTGGAACGGCCCTTCGCCCGCAGTCGGGAGAGGAAGATGAAGACCCCAGTGCCGAAGAGGAAGGCGAAGACGAAGTGGAACTTTCCCAATGCAAGGATGTCGACGACCTGCCACACCACGGCATCGACGCCTCGCGGTTCCGCGGTTTGACCGGCGCTGTTGAGGAAATAGGTGATGTTGACGAGCAGGATGCCGGCGATCGCGATGCCGCGGATGACATCGATCGAGACGATGCGATCGTTCGGGCGGGAGGCAGTGGGACGAGTGGTGGAGGCTGATGCATCTTTCACGGTCAGCGACCGTATCAGGAACGCAGCCCTAAACGACAAACTATCTTGTGATCAGTCTGTCGGTGCCAAGCGGCCCGCTCCTGGCCCCCTCCGACCTGCCTCGGAGCAGAATGGAGGCTCAGACCGATCTGGACGAAGTGGGGTGTTGAGACATGACTGACGATCAGGATCAGCGGAAGAAGATCGACAAGATCAACGACAAACTCGACGAGGTGGCTTCGAAGGCGAGCGGACCGGACGTCTCATACGGATCAACTCCCGGATACGTTCAGGAACACGTCGAAGAGGAAGCCCAAACTGCTGCCGACGGCGAGGGCGTGAAGCTCTACCGCAACCCGGATGGCTCGCATGAGGCCGTCGACGAGTCGAAGGCGCCCCAGCGAAGCGACTCAAACGACTGACACGCGGACACGCTGACAGACGAAGAGTCCCTGACAGGCTGAAAGAGGGTCCGGCACCTGGTCATCCAGGTGCCGGACCCTCTCCATCAGATTGGGGCCTCTGTGTCAGGCCGTCCGTACTGCCTCAGGTCGTCCGCGTCAGGAACCGGCGGGAGTGAAGTCCGTGCTGCAGGCGAATTCCGGCCGCGGCTTCGGTGCGGCGAAAGGTTCGACACATGTGTTCTCCACCGAGTTGTAGACGATGAAGATGTTCGACCTCGAATACGGCGTGACGTTTCCGTTCGAGGCGTGCATGCAGTTGGAATCGAACATGACCGCACCACCGGCAGGTCCCTCGAGAACATCGATGCCGTATTCATCGGCGAAGTCAGTCAGCGTCTGCGGATCGGGAGTGCCCGCACCCTGCATGACCAGTGACTTCTTGTAATTGTCCTCCGGGGTGCCTCCGACACAGCTGATGTAGCGCTGATGCGAACCGGGCATGATCATCAGCGGCCCGTTGAACGAGTAGTTGTCAGTCAGCGACAACGACAGGCTCACTGCACGTGGCTCGGGCATGCCGTCCTCGGCGTGCCAGGTTTCGAAGTCGGAGTGCCAGGAAAACTCCTTGCCCACGAACCCCGGCTTGTAGTTGATGCGGCTCTGGTGGATGTAGACCTCGGACCCCAGCAGCTGCTCCGCGCGGGCGATGACCCGGGGATCATTGGCGATCTTGCGAAAGATCTCATTGCTGCGGTGAATGTCGAAGATCGATCTGACTTCGTTGGACTTCGCCTCGACGATGGTGGCGTCATCGTCCTTGACCTTCGGGTCATTGGCCAAACGGGCAAGCTCGGCTCGGAACGTCTGAAGCTCATCGGGGGTGATGAGTTCATCGATGGTGAGGAACCCCTTGTCATCGTAATGCTGCAGCGACTTCGCATCGAGAGGCCCCTGTTCGGCAGAGCCGAAGGCGATCGGTCCCCTGCGGTCGAGGACTTCGGTGGTCTCACCGGTGCGGGTGGGGTAGAGATCCGTGGTTGTCGACGGTGAAATTACTGTCATCGTGCTTCCCTCCTCGGATAGTGCGGACGCCTCATCGCAACCGGTACTGATTCTTAAGGGGAACGACGAGAACATTCCGCTTGTGCCGCCACCGTAACAAGGGGATGCTCTCGGTGAAAGCCGGAAGAGCAGAACCTCTTCACAGGCATTTGTCGTCCAGGCCGGTGAACGTCGACGGGCCGCTTTCCACGAGGTCGAACCAGGGCCCGGTCTGCGGCAGTTCATGAACGAAGAAGTAGCGGGCCGCAGCGATCTTGCCACTCAGCAGCCTCGAGTCACCACGTGAGGCCACGGCTGCCTCGGCGGCCATACCCTGCTGCAGCCACAGCCAGGCGATGACCGTGTGCCCCACCGCTTCGAAGTAGGTCCACGCATTCTCCAGCGCATGAACAGGTTCACCCGACTTCCACACAGCGGCGGTGACGGTCTCGACGCGGTCGATGGCCGCTGCCAAAGCAGCAGCTTCTGCGTTCCACGAGGTCGAAGCGGTCGCCTCCGCGAGGGTGGAGCGCATCTCCTCCACGAGAACCTTCAGCCCTTCTCCCCCACTCATGACGACCTTGCGGCCGAGGAGATCCTTGGCCTGGATGCCGTGTGTGCCTTCGTGGATCGGGTTGAGTCGATTGTCGCGGAACAGCTGCTCGACGGCATGGTCGCGGGTGTAGCCGGCTCCGCCGAGGACCTGAATCGCGTGGTCATTGGCCTTCAGCCCCCACACGCTTGGCCAGGTCTTCACGATCGGGGTGAGCACGTCGAGAAGAAGCGCCGCGCGTGCACGCTCGGCCTCGTCCTCTGCAGTTTCGGATTCGTCGAGGAGCGTGGCGGCGTAGAGGATGAGACCGAGTCCGCCTTCGACGTAGCTCTTCGAGGCCAGGAGCATGCGGCGGACATCGGCGTGTTCGATGATCGGGACCTGCGGGGAATCCTTGCCGCGGCCGTCGTCGGAGCGGCCCTGGCGGCGTTCACGGGCATAGCGCAGTGCGTCGAGGTAACCGTGGTAGCCGAGCGCGACGGCCCCAGCACCGACGCCGATGCGCGCCGAGTTCATCATGTGGAACATGTAGGACAGGCCCTTGCCGCGCTCCCCCACGAGGTAGCCGATAGCACCGGATGAACCGTGTGGTGTGTGCGTTCCCTCCCCGAAGTTGAGCAGCGTGTTCGTGGTCCCGCGCCAGCCCATCTTGTGGTTGAGGCCCGAGAGCACGACATCGTTGCGTTCACCGAGTCTGCCGTCGCTGTTGACGAGGTGCTTGGGCACGATGAAGAGACTGAGCCCTTTGGTTCCCGGTCCATCGCCGTCGGCCCGGGCGAGGACGAGATGGACGATGTTCTCGGACAGTTCGTGGTCGCCGCCGGAGATCCACATCTTCGTGCCGTGTACCCGAAAGATGCCCTCGGGCCCGTCTGGATCGGGGACGGCTCGCGTAGTGACGTCACCAAGTGAGGATCCGACTTCGGGTTCCGAGAGGCACATGGTGCCGAAGAACCGGCCTTCGATCTCGGGGAGGACGAAGGTCTCAATCTGCTCCTGTGTCCCGTATTCCAACAGCAGGCCGGCGTTTGCCATGGTCAGCATCGGATAACTCGAGGTCGCGATGTTCGCCGATTGGAACCAGGTGAAGCAGGCGGTGGCCACGGTCTGGGGCAGCTGGATGCCTCCGACCTCCTCGTCCATGGTCGCTGACAGCAGCCCGACATCGGCGAATCGTTCGAGTGCAGTCTTGATCTCGGGGATGAGGGTGACTCTCTCCCCGTCGAAGGTTGGTTCGTTGAGATCGGATTTTCTAGCGTGCGGGGCGAAGTGCTCCTTTGCCAGCTCCTCACTGGCGGACAGCACCGAGTCGAAGGTTTCGCGGGAGTGTCCGGCGAATCGTTCGCGCTCACAGAGCTCGTCGACGCGCAGCCAATCGTAGAGGAGGAACTCGATGTCTGCTGATGAGAGCAGGGAGTCGGTGGAAGACGGAGGGACAACATTGTCCAGGTTCTGATCGTTCACGAAACCCAGTCTAAACTAATTGATCGTTAAGCACAGGGTGTTTCGCCTGCCGCTCGCCTGCCGCTCGCCTGCCGCTCGCCTGCCGCTCGCCTGCCGCTCGCCTGCCGCTCCGGAAGTCCGCTTTCACCGGGCGGACGACTCAGCTTGAATTCGCTCAATCCCTTAGGATCGCCTGAACAGTTCTCCTTGCTCTCCGAGCACCCCGATACCCCGGAAAGGTCGTCGCTCATGGCATCCACTGCAGGCCCAGCAGCTGCCGGCAACCCGCCGCAGTCCCCGTCGAAGCTCGGCCAAATCCTGCGCAACTATCGCTTCCCGCTGTTCATCCTCACCGGCGTCGTCATCGGTGCGATCATCGGCCTGATCTTCGGCGAGAAGGCCGCAGTCATCAAACCTTTCGGCACGCTGTTCATCAACATGATGTTCACCCTCGTTGTGCCGCTGGTCTTCTTCTCCATCTCTTCGGCGGTGGCGGGTATGTCCTCAGCCACGCGGCTGGGCAAGATCCTCGGCAGCATGCTCGGCATCTTCGCGGTCACCGGCATCATCGCTTCGATCGTGATGATCGCGGCCCTGTGGATCACCAAGGCCACCCAGGGCGTCCAGGTCGAGATGACTCAGCCCAAGGACGTCGAAGAGCTCGGATCGATCGGCGATCAGCTTGTTCAGACCTTCGTCGTCGACGACTTCTCGAAGATCCTCTCCGCCGAGCACATGCTCGCCCTCATCGTCTTCGCGGTCATCGTCGGCATCGCCACGTCCAAGATCGGCGAGGCGGGCCGCCCGTTCGCCGCATTCCTCCATTCGGGATCCGAGGTATTCCTCAAGTTCACCTCGATCATCATGTATTACGCCCCGATCGGCCTGGGCGCCTACTTCGCGGCTCTGATCGGTGAGCTCGGGGCACAGCTGGTCGGCGATTACGTCCGTGCCTTCCTCGTCTACTACCCCGTGGCGATCGTCTACTTCGTCGTCGCCTTCACGCTCTACTCCTTCCTTGCCGGCGGCCGGCGCGGAATCGTCGCGTTCTGGGCGAACATCATCGAGCCGACGGCGATCTCCTTGGGCACGTCCTCCTCGGTGGCCGCGATCCCGGCCAATCTCCGGGCCGGTGAGCGCATCGGTGTGCCCCGCGATATTCGGGAGACGATCATTCCGATCGGGGCGACGATCCACATGGAGGGTTCGAGTCTGTCTGCGATCCTCAAGATCGCCTTCCTCTTCGCCGTCTTCCAGCGCGACTTCTTCACCCCCGGAAATATCCTCATCGGCATCGCTGTGGCCCTGCTGGCTGGGATGGTCATGGCCGGCATCCCCTCGGGCGGATTCATCGGGGAGCTGATGATCATCACCCTCTACGGCTTCCCTGCCGCGGCCCTGCCTGTCATCCAGATCATCGGCACCGTCATCGATCCCCCGGCCACCACCGTCAACGCGGTCGGCGATCAGGCCAGTTCTATGATGGTCGCCCGCGTCCTGGACGGGAAGGACTGGATGGACAAGTCCGAAGAATCTCAGGAGCTCGACCCCGATGTCACCGGCTCGGACACCACCGAATCGGCCGACGTTTAAGTCCGACGACACCCCCGAGACGACACCTGGTCCGAAATTTCTTGATCACGATCGCATTTCGGCCGCCCGCTTGAAACCGTCCTTGTCGGTCCGTCAACTCGGCATTTCCACAAGGGTTCATGCAAATATCTCGAAGTTGCGACGTCGTTGCAACGTGAAATTCGCAGAACTGCAACAGTCGCTGAGAGCTTACTCAGGGACCGCTGTTCGTCGCTCACCTGCAGTGACGATAATCATTGGGATCGATGACATCTCACCGACGGTCACTCACTCTGACTGTCACAGCAGGAGGCAATGACGCTATGAACACCACCTTTCGCAATCACGCAGCAGCGCTGTCAGTCGCGACGCTCGTTGGCCTCGCGGGAGCAGCAATCACCGGCGGATCCGCGCTGGCCGCAACGAATTCCCCAGCAGATTCCGGCTCCGGCTCGGGCTCCGAGGTCAGTGTTGCCGTCGATGCGCACAGCGATGGCTATCCGACGAATGCGTCCGGCTACGCGGATGCCCTCGTGAAGGCGTGGGGTGTCGGCTCCGACACAGAAGTCCGGGAATACGCCACACCCGGCGTCGTCAAAGCCTTGTCCAAGCATGGTGACGAGCATGCGAGTCAGTGGGATCGCATCGCCGCCGACGGGGCCGGCAAGTCGTCGTCCGTGGTCTATAAGAACAAGGTCACCGGAGAACTGTTGATCTTCGGAGTCAACAATGAAGCCGCCACACATGGCCTGCACCCGGCGGTTCACCATATCCAGTTCAAGGACCGCACTGAGTCGTCCCACTGAGCCTGCCGAGAACAGTTGGCACGTAGACTCAGGAACCATGGTTGACCTGAACACACTGCCTCGCCGCCGCTACTCCAACGGACCCACCGCGCTTGAACACCTCGAGCATCTGAGCACGGAGTTGGGCGGCCCCCAGATCTGGATCAAACGCGATGACCAGCTGGGCCTGACACAAGGTGGGAACAAAACCCGCAAGCTCGAGTTCCTCATCGCCGATGCCTTGGCACAGGGGGCCGATACTCTCGTCACCGCGGGCGGCGTGCAGTCCAACCACTGCCGACTCACGCTCTCGGCGGCCAGGCGTGAGGGACTTCAATGCCACCTGATCCTCGAAGAGGACCTCGGTTCCGATGGTGTGCCGATCCCGGCGGACGCCGGTGGCAATCCGCCCGAGCACACGGGCAATTTCCTGCTCTTTGACCTCCTCGGCGCGGATTCGATTGAGGTTAATCCCAACGGCAGTGACCTGCTCGCCCGCGTAGCCGAGCTGGCCGCAGAGCTCGAGGCTCAGGGGCGAAAACCCTATGTCATCCCCGTCGGTGGCTCGAACGTCACCGGCGCCCTGGGTTATGTCGATTGCGCGCAGGAGCTGCTCACCCAGTTCGCCGAGGTGGGCCTGGACATCTCGTCGATCGTGACCCCGAGTGGGTCTGCTGGGATGCAGGCAGGACTCATCGCCGGTCTTCACGGTGCCGGCAGTCAGATTCCTGTGGTCGGCATCAACGTCAGCCGCTCGCAGGAGGATCAGGAGCCTAAGATCGTAGGCCTCGTCGACGAGGTGGCCTCATTCCTCGAACTCCCACCGGTCCCCCGCGATCGCAGCCTCGGCCTGGGCGAGTACTTCGGCACCGGGTATGCGCTGCCGACACCGGAGATGATCGAAGCGGTGCGCCTCTTCGCTCAGACCGAGGGAATTCTCCTCGACCCGGTGTACACCGGGAAGGCCGCGGCTGGCCTCATCGATCTCATCAGACAGGGACATTTCGGGCCCGACGATCATGTGGTCTTCATCCACTCGGGTGGTGTGCCCGGACTCTATGCTCGGGCCGGAGCATTCGCATAGTCTGGTGCCAAGAACCAACATCTTCTCAACTGACCTACTTGTGTGACTCACCTATCTTGGAGGAAAAACCATGACAGTCTCGACCGCTGATCTCTGGGACGAACGCGGACCAGAACTCAATTCGATTGCTCTGAACTTCGGTGACTTCGGTGCCAAGGACTCGTTCTCCGGACCGGCTCGGACCGTGCGCTGCTTTCAGGACAACGCGCTGGCGAAGTCGACCCTGTCCCAGCCCGGCGACGGGGCCGTGCTCATCATCGACGGTGGCGGTTCCATCGCGACTGCCCTCATGGGCGACATGATCGCCGAGCTCGCCGTGAACAACGGCTGGGCCGGCGTCGTCATCAATGGAGCTGTCCGCGACCGAGTGGCACTGTCGTCCATGGGCTTGGGCATCAAAGCCTTGGCCAGCAACCCCCGCAAGAGCGCAAAGACCGGCGATGGCGAGCTCGACGTCACGGTCGAGGTCGGAGGAGCCACGATCCGTCCCGGTGCAATGGTGTTCGCCGACCCTGATGGTGTCGTTGTGGAGAAATAGGAATGGGCGAGAAGCTGCGCGAGATCAGGTACTTTCCCGATTTCGGGAGGAAGTACCCGCTATGGGAAAGCGGCACCGACAAGTATGCGATGGACCCCTGGGACTACGATCTGTCCAACGAACTTGCATCTGGGCTGAGGGAATTGATGGAGCTCTGGAACGCACACTTCACGGACCAGCACGGCCCTGAATTTGAATGGGACTCGCTTGAAAATGAGCGGCGCTATTGGGACCAAAGCGATCAACTCCTAGAAAAGCTGCGCTCGGAGGTGGCAGATATAGCGATCGTTCTCGATCAGCGACGTTAATAGTGTCACCTTGTGTCCTGGTGGAGAAGTAGCCACCCGCTCAGCCTCCCCGCCCAACACCTGATTCACCACCCCACTACTTTCGCAGTATGATTCGATCATGGCTAACGATCTTCAGGCATTGGCAGCGTGGACCTTCACCTCTGAGTGCCCCATTCCAGACGACCTCCGTCCGATCCTGGTGACAGGAGAGACTCCGGTCGCTGCGTATCGAACGATCCGCGACTCGGCGATCTTCACGAACAAGAGGCTCATCGTCCGTGATGCCCAGGGGCTGACGGGTAAGAAGGTCGAGATGTACTCGATCCCCTATTCGTCCATCAACATGTGGTCGAGCGAGAACAGCGGAAAACTCGATTTCAACGCGGAGCTGGAGCTGTGGACTCGGGCCGGTCATGTGAAGATCAAGATCGGCAAGGGACTCGACGTCCGACGACTGGACAATCTCATTGCCCAAGCCGGCATCGGCTGAGGCCGTCTTCGGTTGAGGCTGTTATCGCTTGAAGCTGCCACCTGTTAGGCCCGTGTGGGGAGGGCCTTCGCGTCCTCAACTAACCCTTCCGGTGAATGGACTTGTAGCTGATGTACTGACTCAAACCCTCGAGTCCGTATTCAACGCCGAGGCCGGAGTCGTGACGGCCTCCGAAAGGCGCGCTGTGGTTCGATCCGAAGAAGTTCACTCCCACCGACCCCGAATCAACTTGGTCGGCGACCGCTTGAGCACGATCTTCATCGCCGCCGAATACGATTCCGCCCAACCCGAACTCGGTGTTATTGGCTAAGTCGATGGCGTCCTGCACGCCAGCCGAGTCATCGTAGCGAAGAATCGAGATGACTGGCCCGAAGATCTCCTCGGTGGAGATCCGCATGGCCGGATCCACCTCGGCGAAGACTGTCGGCTCGATGAACTGCCCAGCGGACAGCTCTCCGCCCATCTCGGCAGCTTCTCCCCCGGTGAGAACACGCGCTCCTTGAGCATGTCCCGAGTCAATGTATTCCATCACCGTCGAAAACTGCGCTGCCGAGGCGACCGGGCCGAACACGGTCGATTCTTCGAGCGGATCTCCCTGCTGCGCTCGGCCGATGGTGGCGGCGACGACCTCGGCGACCTCGTCGTAACGCGACGCTGGGGCGATGATGCGGGTAGAAATATAGCAGGTCTGTCCGGTGTTGCGCATGCATGAGCGGATGAGAACGTTTGACATGGCGTGCAGATCAGCATCGGGCAACACGATCGCCGAGGATTTGCCTCCCAGTTCGAGCGTCACGGGCCGCAGCAGCTGGCCACATGCTGAGGCGATCTGGCGTCCCACCGGAGTCGATCCGGTGAACGCGACCTTATCGACTCCGGGGTGTTTGACCAGCGCATCGCCGAAGCGTCCGGGTCCGGTGAGCAGATTGACCACTCCTGCCGGCACACCGGCGGCCGCGACCGCGTCGATGATGAAGCGAATCGACAGAGGAGTCACCGAGGCTGGCTTGATGACGACGCTGCATCCGGCCAACAATGCCGGGGCAAGCTTGACCACGACGAGGTTGATGGGAAAGTTCCAGGGTGCGACCAAGGCACAGACACCCACAGGATCTTTGCGGACGACGGAGTAGGATCCGTCACCGACTGGGAAGAGGCGTGCATCTTCGTCGTCGAGCCACGAAGCCAAAGTGGCGAAGTGCCGGAAGATGCCGGCTGCATTTGCCGCCGCTCCTCGGGTCTCCGTGATCGGTGTGCCGTTCTCTAAGGTGTTCGTCAGAGCAAGGTCCTCGGCCCGGGCCTCGATCTCGTCGGCGATGCGCACCAAGAACTCTGCCCGATCCGCGGCTTGGAGGCCCGACCACTCGGGCAGGGCAGCACGGGCGCCACCGACTGCCTGGTCGAGCTCGGCCTCAGTGGCAGCGGGGACGGATCCCCACTGCTCGTTTGTCGCGGGATCTGTCACTGGATTGCGCGTCATGTCGCTCGAAGCAGTCCACGCCCCGCCGATGAAGTGATCATCAACGTGGGTGTACGGCAGGCGTGCAAGCACCTCTGCGCGAGAGATCATCGGATTACCTCCGTTCGCAAGAGACTCCGGTGGCGGGCCAGGTCTGCCGTTGCCATGTCCACGGCTGCGGCGGTGATGAGTTCGGGGATGATCTCATCCCTGAGCCGATCGGTGTACGTAGCCATGTCCATGCCGAACCACGACGAGGACAACGCGATTCCAGCCCGGTCGAAGCGCCAGAGCCGGTCAGCGTCACGGACCAGTGCATCCTCAAGGCTGAAGGCGACTGGCCTCGTATCGTGCCCGTCGATGATCTCGCAAACTCGCTCAATGAAGTCCTCGGAGTAGCCGAGGGCCGGCAGCACTCGCCGAGCGACGAGACACCCCTCGCGTTCGTGTTCGTAGCGGATTCCTGCTTTTCGCCAGTCGCCGCCGAAACCTTCGGAGATGATTCGGGATTCGTCCACATGAGCCCAACCCGTGTCATGGAGGATGATCGTGGTGATCACGAGCTCCCGGTCTGCATGCGGGTGAGCCGCGCAGAGTCGTTCCGCGTAGGCCGTGGACACCGGCAGATGCACATCGTTGCCGCGTGTACGGGTCTCGGGTTCGATCGCTTTCCACAACTGGTCGAAGCCGGCCGTCGGAGTGTTGCAGATCGTCGAGGTCTCGACAGGCCCCTCGGCCGGGATCGGGCGGATCGGATAGTCCGCTGCGAAGCGCGCGGCGCGCGGGTCCGATTCGAATTCCGAGGTGGACTCTGCAGGTGCCCACTGTGCGTAGTCGCCGTCGCGGCCGTTATCGGTCGGTGCGGAACTAGCCTCAGCCCCTGGGTCCGAGGCATCAGTCTGAGCATTCGGGGACGTGTTCGTCGAAGTGTTCATCGGGTGTCCTCTCGGTCAACCGCCAGCGTTTTGAGCATGACGTCGGGATCGGCTGCAGCCTCGGCGGGAATCTGCTGGTTCTTAGCCAGTGCGGCCCGCACGGCCATGAAATCCAAGGGCGCATTCACGCAGTCAGCTGCGATGATCTGCCCCTCGCGGTAGTACAGAACGGTGAATTTGCCCTTCTCTTCGACTCGTCTCACGACTGTTGAGTCGAAGCCCATCGATAGTCCCGCGATCTGGAGTTTCATATCGGCTTGGTTCGACCAGAACCACGGGATACCTGCGTATTCTTCACGCCGGCCAGACACCGAATAGGCGGCGACTTTGGCGTGTTCAATCGCATTGTTGACGCTCTCGAGGCGGATCCTCTCCCCCTCAGGCGCTCCCGGCAGTGGGTTGGGCATGTTTGCGACATCGCCGACTGCGATCGTCGATCCGTCGGAAGCCAGAGCGTACCTGTCGACGACGATGCCGTTGTCGGTTTCGAGTCCCATCTGCTCGGCCAGTCCCGTGTTCGGGATGACGCCGATGCCCACGATGACCAGCTGGGCGGGAACGATCGTTCCGTCTTCGAGTTTCACACCCGAGACCTTGCCGTTGCCTGCGTCAACGAGTGATTCGACTCTTGAGTTGAGGATGATGTTGACTCCACGATCGCGGTGCGCGTTGAGGAAGTACTCCGATGTCGGCTCGCCCACGGCGCGTCCGATGAGCCGTGGACCGTGTTCGAGCACGGTTGTGGTTTTGCCCATCCCATGCAGCGAGCAAGCGACCTCGAGTCCGATGAATCCGCCGCCGATGACGACGACATCGGTGAACTCGTCTAAACGGCCTTTGAGGTCGAGTGCGTCGTCGGCACTGCGCAGGTAGCTGACTCCTGACAGGCCCGCACCCGGAACTTCGAGTGGGCGGGCTCGTGCGCCCACGGCCAGTGCAACGCGTCGGAACGGGTACTGGTGCCCGTCGGTCGCGTGAGCGACACCGGATCCATCCGAGTTCTTTTCGATCCGCTCAACCCGCGAATTCTTGACCAGGGTGATGTTGTGATCGTCCCAGTACTCTGCCGATCGGAAGATGAGATTCTCTTTGTCGACCTTGCCTTGGAGGAACTCTTTCGACAGGGCCGGACGTTGGTAGGGTCGGTGGTCCTCTTCTCCGAGGAGGGTGATCGATTCCTCGAAACCGGTTCCTCGCAGCGAAATCGCCAGTTGCACTCCGGCCTGAGACGCTCCGACGATGAGGATCCCAGTTTCGGTGTGCACGGTCGACGACTCTGCGGCGCAGGCTGCGGTGCTGCCGACCGCCTCGGTGGTGGTGCGTTCTTGTGTCTGGGGCATGTCACACCTGCGATTCAGGAGTGGTCACACGCAGGTCGGTGGCGTCTGTGACCTTGAGCTGGCAGGACAGGCGCGAGTTGTCCTCACGGTCTTCGGTGGTTCCGTAGAGCATCTCGTCCTCCATCTCCGACATCGGATCCAGCTCGTCGAGCTGGTTCTCGTCGACGAAGACGTGGCAGGTGGCGCAGGACAGGGATCCGCCGCATTCGGCGACGATACCGGGGACACCATTGCGCACGGCTGTCTCCATGACGGAGTCGCCCGGGTTCGCGTCGATGTCACGTGTGGTGCCCTCGGAATCGGTGAAGTGAACTGTCGGCATGGTAATTCCTCCTGATCAGATGAATTGGCGTCCGCCGTCGACGACGATGGTCTGACCGGTGATGTAACCGGCCGTCGACGAGGCGAGGAACAGTGCCGTACCGACGATGTCGTCGGGTTGGCTGGATCGTTTGATGGCTCCCCGGTCGACGCCATAGGTTTCGGCGTCGTCCATGAGCTCGAGGCTGGCCTCGGTGAGGGTGAAGCCCGGGGCGATTGCGTTGACGGTGATCGAACGCTGTCCGAGCTCCTTTGCCAGCACCCTGGTCAGAGCGATGACCCCGCCCTTCGAAGCGACGTAGTGGGCCCAGTTGGCTGATCCCGACATCACCGTCGCACTCGAAAGGTTGATCATTCGTCCGCCCTCGGGCAGATGTGGGCTGAGCGCCCTGGCTACCTGCCACGGGCCCTTGAGGTTGACGTTCATCACGAGGTCCCATTCGTCCTCGCTGATGTCTTCGAAGGGGGCACGAGTGATCCCCGCATAGATCGCGGCATTGTTGATGACAACGTCAATGCGTCCGCCACCGAACTCTGCGGCGGTTTTCGCCATTGCCTTCGTCGAGTCCGCCGAGGTGACGTCGACCTCTACGGCCAATGCCTCCGCCGAGGTGGCTCGCAGTGCCGCTGCCGTCGTTTCGGCGCCGTCGATGTTGCGATCGGCGACGATCACACGGTCGCCGCCGGCTGCGAAACCTTCGGCGAAGGCACGACCGAGGCCACCTGCCGCGCCAGTGATGAGGACGGTGCGTGGATCACTCATGTCATCCACCAACCGGTGCGTGGGCGTGGCTGTGAGCTCCGGGCCCCGATACTTCGGGCAGGGTCTCCTCGACGTCCAGGATTTCGACGGTGCCGCGGGTGCCGTCGACGCGTAGGCGCTGACCGGTGCGGATCTTCGTCGAAGCATTGCCTGTGCCTGTCACGGCGGGCAGTGCGTATTCGCGGCAGACGATGGCGGCGTGGCTCATCATGCCGCCGATGTCGGTGACGGTGGCCTTGAGCTTGCCGAAGATCGGCCCCCAGCTGGGTGCGGTGATGGGTGCGACGAGGATCTCGTCCTGTTCGACCTCGTGGATCTGGGAAGCGTCCATGATCACCCGTGCTGTTCCTTCGACGACGCCCGGCGAGGCGGCCATGCCCTTGAGCCCGCTGCTGTCCTCATCGTCGGCCGAGAGCCAGGACTGAACCTGTTCGGTGGTGATTCCCCACAGCATCCGGGTGAAGGGTTCGGTGATCGACTCCGGTGGTGTGTTGAGCGCAGGCTGCGGGCGTGCAGTCTTCAGCGCCGTGACGATCGCCTTGCGCTCTTCGAGCACCGGCGGCCAGTAGGCGGGAGCGATCGGTCCCTGTGGTGCCCCGACTCCCCACGAGGTGACGAGATCGAAAAGGACATCTCGGACCTCATTGCGGTTGAGGTAGAGCAGGTCACCTTCCTCAGCGAAGACACCATGGTGGACGAGGGTGCGAGCAAGCTCACGAACCTTGCGCCAGAACACGCCCATCGTCCAGTGTTCGATGTAGAAGTTGTGGTTTTCCACATACGGGTAGGCGGTGGCGGCGAGCTGGCGTTTGGCGTCGAAGACCTCGCGCTGTTCGCTGTCGAGCAGGTCCTGGTATTCACCGACGATCCGGTCCTTCTCTGCGATGAGAGCCTCCGTGGGCCGCATGATCTGCTGGCCGTCATCGAGGCGTCGGATGTAGTCCGCGATGAACCCGAGCGGAATTGACAGCTCTTCGCGCCAGTACACGTCATGGGCATAGAAGCCGTTGCCGGTGGTGAAATTGAACCATGGGTCCTGTGCTTCCTCCCACCTGGCCAACCAACGGGTTCCTCCCTTGGCAGCCGCGATGGCATCAAGCACCTCAGCGGCGTTATCGGTATTGTCGAACCTCGACTGCAGGCCGAGCTCGACGGCAAGCGCGGCAAGTTCTTTGAGCTCGTCATCGGGCTTGAACAGTTCCATGTCGACACCCTGGACCATGGTCGCGATCGACTGGTCGGGAATATCGGGGAAGATCTCCTTGCAGTAGTTGAAGAAGTCGAGGTAGGCGATGTATCCGAGGTTGAGGAACTCGAAGTGGTACTGCCAGTTCTGATAGCACAGTTGGATGAGTCGGTCGTAGTTCTCCATGAGGACTTCAGATCCGTCCATGGCCTTGCCTGAGACGATGTCGTCCATGGGCACTATTTCCGGCAGCGGGTCGAAGCGCAGCGACTCCAGCTCGTCGATCGTGCCGCGGACCTTGGTTCGCCACTGGTCGAGCATCGTGTCCCAATTCGCGAAGTAGTGGCCGATACGAGCTTGGAACTCTGGCAGTCGAGCTTCGATCTGCTCTTCGGGGACCGGGATCGGCGACATGTAGAGGTAGCCGAGGTGGACACGGAAGTCGATCCCGTTGGCGTTGGGGATCATGAGGTGACGGGCGTTGTACTGGCCCAGGCATTTGACGGCGAACTCTCCGCCGATCGTTTCGAAGGGCTTGAAGGCGGTGGGCCAGTGCTGGGAGTCGCAGAACCAGAACTTCTCGTCCTCGATGTCTTTCAGCTCATCCTGGAACACGAGGTAGTAGGGATAGATCTTCTCCCAGCCTTCGGCCCCAGCAGGGACAGGCAGGTCAGAGGGACGTGGAAATGACTTCATCGGCATTGTGCTGCTCCATTGCTTATCAGAGTAGATGTGTGTTTGGTGGCTGGGCCTCAGCCGTTGGACTTCATCAGTGACGCGGTGATCGACCCGAGATCGATGCCAGCAGTGGCCGGCTTCTTCACTGATTCGTCCGTCTCAGTCTTCTTCTTGGCCGAGGAGTGGACTGTCTCCGGGCGGGACTGCAACAGGAGCAGGTTCTCCCCGTCAGGCAGGTCCCGGTCGAGTGCCCATTCGATGTCCTGTGGACACTGGTAGTGCTTCTCGGCACGTTTGGCGAGGCTCGCCACCGATGTCACTTCCTCATCGGTCAGGCAGCGTACCTCGGCACGTTCGGCACTGACCTCTCTTTCGGCCAGCTTTCCGTCGGCGGGAACGAGCTCGATGTGCTTTTCACCGATGTGTTCGGTGACGACCTGCAGGGTGACCTTGTCCATAAGGATGTTGTCGGGGGTGACGAGTCCTGAGACGACAGTCTCTCCGACTCCCCATGAGGCATCGATGGCGATCTTGGAGCGATCCCCGTTCGAGGGATTCATTGTGATTGCCACTCCCGCGGTGCGGGCGTTGACCATCTTCTGCACGACAACGGCCATCGACAGTCCCTCGTCGGGGATCGAGTTCTTCAGTCGATAGATGATGGCGCGGGAGGTGTAGAGGGAGGCCCAGCACTGGCGGATGTGATCGGTGACACCGGCGTAGCCGTTGATCCACAGATAGGTATCCTGCTGGCCCGCGAAGCTGGCGTCGGGCAGGTCCTCGGCGGTTGCCGATGAACGCACGGCGACGGGAACTTCGCCACCGCATTGGGTGATGAGCTCGTCGTAGGCGTCACGGGTGGCAGTGCGAACACTTTCGGGCACCTCGGCGCTGGTGAGTCGTTCGCGGATCCGAGCTGAGACCGTGTCTACCTCGGTGACGTTGTCGGTGTCGAGGCCATTCAGCTCGCTGAGGATCTCATCGGCGATTCCGGAGTCGGAGAGGAATGAGTCGAACGCCGCCGTGGTGACGACGAATCCGGGTGGTACGGGCATGCCTGCGGCGGTCATCGTGACCAGTGAAGCTCCCTTGCCACCAAGGTTCTCCAGCTCGGGTTCGATGTCTGCATGGAATGTCTGGACGTAGTTCATGATGGTCCTCTCACCAGGTCACGGGTACGGAGATCGGGACCCGGAACGACAGGTTCTTGCGGAAGTCGATGGAGTCGGGGCCGACCAGTTGCAGGTTCGGGGCCAGGCGGGTGACTTCCTGAAGGCAGATCTTGGCCTGAAGTTTGGCGAGCATATTGCCCAGGCAGTAGTGGATGCCGAACCCGAACGACAGGTGTTCACGGGCGTTGGAGCGGCCGATGTCGAATTCTTCGCCGTTGTCGAAGCGGTCCGCATCGCGGTTTGCCGACCCCATGAGCAGAAGGAGCTCTTCGCCTTCCTTGATGCTCACTCCCCCGACCTCGGCGTCCTTGAGTGCCTTGCGACGCCAGCCGACGATCGATCCGGAATAGCGAAGCACCTCGTCGACCGCGGCGGGGATCTTCTTCTCATCGTCGATGATGGTCTGCCACTGTTCGGGATGGTTGAGCAGGACTCGGAAGCAGTTTCCGATCAGCGTTGTCGTTGTCTCGTGTCCGGCAAAGAGAAGCGAGTAGAGCACCGAGGCGATCTCATGGTCGGTGATCTCTGCGCCTTCTGACTGAGCGCGGACGAGATCGGCAGTCATACTGTCCCCGCCGTTCTTGTGCGCGCCGGCGACGAGCTGCAGGCATTCCTGCCAGTATTCGACGAGATTGTGGGCGTGAGGAATCTGTTCCTCATCGCTCAGGTCTCCCCAGGTCATGGCTGCGCGGGAATCAGACCATCGCTTATATGTGTCGACCTTGGACACATCGGCACCGATCAGGGTGAGAATCGTGATCGTCGGGATGTCATAGGCAAGATCGCGGACAAGTTCACCGTCCTTGTCGGCACGGGCGAGCATAGTCTCGACACGGGAGATGACATTGTCCCTGATCTGAGGTTCGAGGACTTTGAATCGCCGAGGTGTGAAGGCCTTCTGCACAACCGTACGGATTCGGGTGTGCTCCGGTGGAACGCGGGCCGAGAGCCCCGAATAGGCAGTGAAGCCGCCGTCCTGCATGATCTGTGTGGCCTGTGGTCCGCGTTTGCGCACGGGCGCCTGGGCGTTCTCGGAGGAGAAGGTCTCCCAATCCTCGAAGACGGTCTTGATGTCGTCGTAGCGGGTGACGACCCAGTAGCCGACCCTCTCGTCGAACATTACGGGTTCCTCTTTGCGCATCTCTGCATAGGAAGGGAAAGGGTCCTTCATGTCGAAGGGCTCGAACCCGTGATGATCGCTCGTGTTGCTGTTGGCGGAGCCGCTGTAGGGGCAGCCGCCGGTGGTCTGTGCCGAATCCAAAGTCATTGCCTCTCCTGTGATCGCAGTCACTGTTCAACGTGCTGATCACACTACTGGCTGGGACGGCTTGAGCAGCGGAAAGACTTCCGCTGGATGGAAGTGACTTCGGTCTTGATCCTTGTCAGTGGCGTCCGTGGGCATTGAACTGAGATTCCAGTAGGGTCTCGAGCGGGATGTGAGCCGTGGCCTGCTCGATCCGCTTGCTGATGCCTCGCAGTGCTGGGAGATGACGGGTCAACGTGGACGCCTTTTCGAAGGCGACAACGAGCCCGAGTGAAGCCCCGATACGGCCCGAGTGAAACACGGGAACCGCAATTGAACACGCACCCAAACGCTGCTCTTCGACCGTAACCGCGTAACCTTCGTCGATGATCGTGTCGAGCTGGCGCGAGAGCATGCCGGGGTTGATGACTGTGCGTGGCGCGACTTGATCCATCGGCCGCTGCAGATAGGCTTCGCGAACCCACGGCTCTTCATACGCAAGGAGCACCTTCCCGACCGCCGTCGAATGCATCGGCAGACGCCCGCCCACGCGAGAGGCTCGAGGCACGCGCTCCGTCCCGTAGACGCGATCGATGTAGAGGACCTCGCGGCCATCGCGGATGGCCAGTTGGGAGGTCTCACCGGTGAGGGAGTAGAGGTCCTGGATGAAGGGCCGCGCCGTTTCACGCAGCTGCTGTCCGACGTTTTGGCCCATCTCCCAGATCCGTAGGCCCAACTGGTATCTGCCCTGTGCTGTGCGAGTGAGGAAGCCCCATTCCACCAGTTCATTTGCCAGTCGGTGAGCCGTGCTGAGTGGAATCTCGGCCGAATCAGCCAGCTGCGTCAGAGTGAAACTGCGCCGAGGTTCTTCGAAGGTCGTCAACAGACTGAGTACCTTGTGGGTCACGGTACGCCCAGTCCTCGGGCTGGGTTCGGGGCGGTTCGTCGGCGCCCCGGGCGTTTTACCGGGCGCCTGACCGGCCGGGTCTGGAGAACTTTGAGGGGTCATTCTCGTTTGCCGCACTGACTGCTTCGTCGCATGATCGCAATATCCGTCATTGGATGTGGAACTGTCAACTGCCTGCAGACTCAGCGATGGACGGAGTCGAAGTCCTGGTCGGCGGAGTCCCATACGGAGTCAGCTTCAACGACTGAGCCACTGGCAGTGAGCTCATCCACGGTGTCGGTGCTGAACATATACGACCAGGTGCCTGCATCGGTGGTGCCGGTGACCATGAGCATGTCATAGGCGAATTCGGCGCTGCCCGCGGCTTGAACCGCATCAGCTGTGGCCTTCTTATCGGTGTTCACCTGGCCGTTTGAAGGGAATTCGACGTGCAGGCGGTCGGCGTCTCTGTTGTGATCGAAGTCCGGGTTGCCCTCGGACTCACGGTGCACATGGACCTCGGCGACAGTGTCGCGAAGGAAGTCACCGAGCTCATCGGTGGTGTCGAAGTCACTGCTGGGAACCTCGGCGACCTGACCGGACTCGATGTCACCGGCCTCGGACTCACTGCCACTGCAACCGCTGAGTGAAAGGGCGAGCGCCGCGGCTATTGCCGAGACAAGCTGAGGGACAGACTTCATGGCACCACCCTATCCAAATCTGGTCAGCGACCGTCACTCCGGGTGCCATTCAGACCACCACGCCAGCCCAACCGTTCCGGGCAGATTCCAAGGAGCTTTCCCAGCCGCCAGAGCTATAATCAATTCACTGAATCTGCGATGAAGTGGGGCGAATCATCATGACCGCAGAAGTGAAGAGATCACACACATCCACCAACCCGATCATCCGCCTGGCCAGGCGATTCAAAAGCGTGAATATCGGCCAGGGAGAGAAAGTCGGATATACCGAAGACAGTTCGGAGACCCGGATGCAGTCAACCGCACTGCACGAGGGAGTCACGCTGTATCGGAATCTAGACGGCTCACATGAGGCGATCGATGAATCTCACGCAGGCGACAATTTCGACTGACGACTAGGAAACTATTCGGCCTCAACCACCCTCAGACGAGAACCTCTATGAGTCGTGGTCCCGAATCAGCCAAGCCTGCGCGGAAGTCGCGGTCGAGGTCCTCGATGGTCTCTACTCGCGTGGCTGGCACACCCATGCCGTGGGACAGCGAGACCCAGTCGATGGCGGGGTTGCCGATGTCGAGCAGAGATTCGGCTTTCGGCCCGAAGTCGGGGACACCGACATTGGACATCTCATTGCGCAGAATCTGATATTTCCGGTTGGCGAAGATGAGGACGACGATGTCGAGCTGCTCCCGCGCGTAGGTCCACAGAGACTGCGGGTTGTACATCCCCGAACCGTCGGATTCTAAGACGATGACCTTCCGGTCGGGGCTCGAGATCGCAGCTCCAGCACCGACGGGAAGCGCCCACCCGATGGACCCACCGGTTCCGCCGAGGTAGTCGTGGGGCTGCGATGTGGCCGTCTGTGCGTAGAAGTCCCGGCCCGTGGTGATGGATTCGTCGAGGACGATCGCGTTCTCGGGGATGGCACCCGAGAGCCACGCGGCGAGTTTCGCCGCGGTGACGGTGCCACTGGGAACAGAAGCCGGAGCCAGCTCCGCACGCAAAGAAGGGTGACCAGCTGAACTGCTGGCCGCCTCGGCGAAGTGATTGCCTACCGGCCCTGCCTCGAACGCCTCGCGAAGGTCCTCAAGTGCCTGCAGCGAATCAGCACCGATGGGGCTGAGCGTGTAGAAGGTGGTGCCAGGTGCGGTGAGCACACTCGGCTTGTCCGGGTAGGCGAAGAAGGCGACGGGCGGTTTCGCGTCAACGAAGATGAGCGCGTCGAAGTTCTTCAGAAGCTCAACGGACGGTTCGACCGGATACGGAATCTTCGTCACTGTGGGCCGCCCGGCACCTCGTTCGGTCCGTGCTGCGAAGGTCTCTGCCAGCAGAGTGGCACCGCTCGCCTCAGCAATTCTGGCGGCGACCTCGAGCTGCGATGAGCGCAGAGCACGTCCACCGAGGAGGATGGCAGTCCGGGGGCCGGCCTCCCTCAGACGTGCCGCCGCCGCTTCCACCTCGGCCGGGTTGATCGACGGCGAGGTGGGTGCGACCGCATTCGGTGGCTGAGTGTACTCATCGGCGGTGTTCCACGCGGTATCGGCGGGAAGGATGAGCGAACTGATCTGTCCCGAGAGGCTGTAGCCGATGGCATCTGCTGCGTCCTTGGCGATGGAGTTCGCCGATGGTGAGGTGCGCACCCAGTTGCTGAAGGGCCGCAGTGCCCCTTCGATGTCAGAGGTCAGGGGTGCGTCGAGGCTCCGGTGGTAGCCGGCATGATCGCCGATGATGTTGACCATCGAGGTCCGAGCCCGGAGTGCGTTGTGGAGACTCGAGAGGCCATTGGCGGCACCCGGCCCCAGGTGCAGCAGCGTGGCCGCGGGCTTGTCGAGCATTCGCGAGTAGCCGTCGGCGGCCCCGGTGACAACGCCCTCGAAAAGGCCGAGCACACCGCGGACGTGAGGCTGCCGATCCAGGGCCGCCACGAAATGCATCTCCGAGGTGCCGGGGTTGGCGAAGCAGACTTCGATTCCGTTGTGACCCAGTGTCTCCAGCAGGCTCTCGGCGCCATTCATGCCATCATCTCCCTTGAAGTCGGCCATGGAAGCCTTCGGCGTCCACGGTCAGCGGTTCGTTCTGTCATATCACGCCGTGCTGCCGTGCTGCTCGCTCGTCTGAATCAGTGACCGGGAATATTAGCCTTGCCCTGGCGGTTACACCCCTGTACAATAATAATTGAAGATTCAACTACTTGGATCGCAACCATTCGCTCAGCCTGGAGGACGTCATGACCGTCACCGAGAACACCACCGCATCCGCCACCGAGTCTCCCGTCGTCAATGACACCCTGCTCAGCGCCGACACCGGAATGGACGCCGTCACCCTGCGCGTCGGCGATCTGGAGAAGATGTCGACCTACTACTCCAGCGCCCTCGCAATGGAACCCCTCGAAGAGGTCTCGCGCGGCGATGAGATCCACCGTGTTCTCGGCCGTGGCACTACTCCCCTGGTCAAGCTCGTAGCCACGCCTAATCTGCCCGGCGTCGACTCCAGCCAGGCCGGCCTCTTCCACACCGCATTCCTGTTCGAGGACCAGGCTTCCCTGGCTGCGACTGTTGCTCACGCCGCGCAGAACACGAACAGCCAGTTCGTCGGGTCGAGCGACCACCTTGTCAGCGAGGCCTTCTACTTCACCGACCCAGAGGGCAACGGCATCGAACTCTATGTCGACCGCGCCCGCTCCGAATGGAAGCACTCAGCCGATGGCGAAGTCGCCATGGACTCGATCTACCTCGACCCGAACGCCTTCCTGGCCGAGCACCTCGACGAGCAGACTCTGGCGAAGGCCAATACGCTTCCGGGCATCATCGGTCACGTCCACCTGCAGGTCGGCGACGTGCCGACCGCCCGCAGGTTCTACGTCGACGCCCTCGGCTTCGAACCGACCCTGGCTTCGATGCCGGGCGTCCTCTTCGCCGCCGCCGGTGGGTACCACCACCACGTCGCAATGAACACCTGGAACAGTCGCGGTGCCGGCCCCCGTGCTGCCAGCCTCGGCCTCGGCGACGTCGCCATCACCGTTCCGGGCCGCGAGGATCTCGACGCACTCGTCGCTCGCCTGAAGGCCCGCAACTTGCAGTTCGCCGACGACGGCCGCTCGGTGCAGGTCTCCGATCCATGGGGTACGCAGGTCACACTGGGTATCGGCGGCAGCTCCGTCGATCAGACTCTCACGCGGTAGCCTCAAGGCGATCGCCTCGCACGCGACCCACAGTCCGCAGTCAACCTCGCGGGGAGCCTGCAGTAATCGCAGCGGTGAGTCCTCCGTCACCGCCGTGGGAAGTCTGCAGTAGGCGATTCGCAGCCTCCGCTCCCTCACGCCCCTCCTGTCGACCACCGCGGTCCCGTCGGGCATCGCGGTCCGGTCTGTCACCGCGTTCCGGTCGGGCATCGCGGTCCCGTCGGGCATCGCGGTCAAGTCGGGCATCGCGGTCCCGTCGGGCATCGCGGTCCGGTCTGTCACAACGCTCCGCTTGGCCACCCCTCAAAGAGCCTCCAGCCCGAGCGCTTCGAGTCCACGAATGCCACCAGCACTGGCATTCCAGCGAGCATTGAAAATGCATCCCCGATACAACCCCACACAAGCGCTTCCCGGGAGGACCGCTCATAGTCGGTGCCTCAGGGGCGAAATTCGAGTCGATTTCGCCCCTGAGGCACCGACTATCGCTTCTACAGCGACCACGGATCGGACTGCCGCCCCCTGCCTCGAGCACCCACTTGCGATCTTCTGCCTGTGCACAACGGCACCATTCCCGGCCGCAGCTTCGCCATCAAGATGAGTCGAATATTGGCGGCAAGCAGCTCCAGGACGTCCGCACAGCTGTGGCCTGCACAAACACCCCGACCGTTGAGACAAGATACGTCACTCGATCAGATTCGCTTCGACACCGCTCGTTGGCACTTCGACGTAGATTGCCTGTGGAAGGTTCTGCACTATCCACTGGTCGGTTTCGCACACTAGACGCCGTAGCGATAGCCGCTCAGTGTTGGCCACTATGACTTACTGGCATTCAAGACCGATGAAGTTCCAACCGGTACCGACTCCGTTCACCAGAGACGATGGCGCGTCCAGAGGTGTCACGTCTTATGCGCTGAAGACGAATCCTCAGTACGTGCAGATCTATCGCAATGTGTGGATCGACAGCACTGACGTCGGCGAAGTGCCGACCCCAATTTGGGCCGGAACCAATTGGACTCGCGAGGCGACCAGGCTGTCCGGGCTCCAACTGCTTCGGCCAGATGTCGTCGGCTCACTGTGGACCGCGGCTCGCCTCTTCGGACTACCTGTGCCAAGACGAATCACTGACTCCGATCTTCATGTCGCTGGCAGGGAATCGAGCAGCAAGATCAACCGCCCAGGCGTAACCCTCCACCGGCATCGACGGATCGATGCCGTCGACTACTTCGCCATTCCTCTCATCTCGGTCCCTCAACTGATGGTTGAGGTGGCCCCGATGCTCTACCTCTCGGAGCTCGTTCAAATGGGAGATGCCGCCATATCCAAACGGTTCACTGGACCAACGACATCAGTTGAACTGATGCGATCTGAGCTGGGTGCACGAAAACGGGTACGAAGTCGCAAGAAGCTGCAGCAGGCCATCAGCCTGGTTCGCTATTCCGTCGACTCGCCGATGGAGACGTGGTTGAGAGTGTGGATCGTCCATCAGGGCTTCCCCGAGCCTCAGGTTCATCCAGTTATCACTTGTGGGTTGAAGAATGTGGTGCTCCACCCCGACCTCGGGTACCCAGACCTGAAACTGGCCATTGAGTACGAGGGCGATCACCATCGCACGTCGCCGGGACAATTCGCCGCCGACATCGAGCGTCGACAGCTGTTGGAGGCCGAAGGCTGGACGGTTCTGCGGGTCTCAAAACGCACCGACATGGACACTTTCGGCAAGCTCCTCGCGGCCTACCTTCCAAAACCACGGCGTGGGTCTCGGTAGTCGGTGCCTGCGGGTCGGATATCAGCGATATTTCGCCCCGCAGGCACCGACCAACTTCCTCGAACAGGCAGACATTGCATATATGTTCATGTATGAGCAATACTTGCTCATGCTGTTCAACTTTACATTCGACTCTCATGTTCATCGCCTGTGCGCGGCTCTCCACCGAGGCCCAGGCAACCTGAATGTCCCGGGCCCCGGGCCACCCCGAGAGTCGACTCGGATCAACCCCGGCTCGCTGAGCGAGTCGGCCTCACCGCGGAGGATCTCATGGATCTGCAACTCATTCTGGCGCTCATCGCCGGGATCGCGACGATCGTCGTCATCGTCTTGGCGACCCGTCTCGACGCCTTCATCGCACTTCTCACTGCAGCGGTCGTCACCGGCATCGTCGCCGGTCAGGATCTGCTCTCACTCGTGGACGCCATCACCACCGGCTTCGGCAACACTCTGGCCAGCATCGGCATCGTCATCGGCTTGGGAGTTGGAATCGGCAAGATCCTCGAGGTCTCCGGAGCCGCAGACTCACTGGCCCGTGCCTTCCTGAGCGCCTTCGGCAAGGGCCGTGAACCCTGGGCCATGGGCACCGTCGGCTCGCTCGTGTCCATCCCGGTCTTCTGCGACTCCGGCTACGTCATCATGAACCCTCTGGCCCGCTCCATCGCCCGCGTCAAGCGCGGCGGCTACGTCACCCTCGCACTCGCGCTGGGCTGCGGCATGACGCTGACTCACCACATGGTCCCGCCGACCCCGGGACCGCTCGCGGCAACGGGCATCCTCGGCGCCGACATCGGATCAGTCATCCTCACCGGCGTCATCTTCACCGTCATCCTTCTCCCGGTCGTCGTCATCTACGCTCGCTGGATCGGCCCGAAGCTCGAACCCGTGCTCAACTCCGCAGTCAAGCGTGAGGTGTACGGCTCGGTCACCGCCACCTCGGCGGAATCACACGCTATTGACGGCGGCGAAGTCGCTGGTCACGGTGGCGTCACCACCATCACCGGGGAAGACGCAGATACTGTCACCACAGCAGGCTCCGGTGACAACGCGGACACCGTGAACACAGCGGACACCGTCAATACTGAAACCGGCTCAACGAAGAAGCCGGGAGCCTTCCTCGGATTCCTCCCGCTCATCGTTCCCCTGCTTCTCATCGTCGCCAACACCGTATCGACGGCGATTGACAAGAACGCTCAGGGCGAACTCTCCGGCGACGCCTACGAGCCCTCATCCTGGGTGGCCCCGCTGGCATTCCTCGGCAACCCGGTCATCGCGCTCATGATCGGACTCGTCCTCGCCGTCTACACCCTGCTGCCTCGCGTGACGCCGCGCAATAAGGTGCAGAACTGGTTGGCCGACGCCGCAGCCTCGGCGGGTCTCATCCTGCTCATCACCGGCGCCGGTGGAGCCTTCGGCAAGGTGCTCACCGAATCCGGTGTCGGCGACGCTCTGGCCGAGGCCATCGCCTCGATCAGTCTGCCGGCATTTCTCGTGCCCTTCCTCATCGCTTCCCTGGTCCGGATCGCACAGGGATCGGGCACGGTCGCCATGATCACCGCAGCCTCGGTCACCGCCCCGCTCATCGCACCCCTGGGCCTGAGTCCATTGGTCGCGGTCATGGCCTGCACCGCCGGCTCGATGGTCTTCTCCTACTTCAACGACTCGTACTTCTGGGTCGTCACCCGCTTCACCGGCCTCGACGGCATCAATGCCATCAAGGGCTGGTCGGGCATCACCACCGCCGTGTGGGTGGGTTCCATCCCACTGCTGTTCGTGCTCGACTTGATCGTATGAGCCAGGACAGTCCACGGATCCTCATCGTCGCCGACGACCTCACCGGCGGCAACGCCTGCGGTGCTCTCTTCGCTGAAGCGGGCCTGTCGACGATGACGATCACCGGCACCAGCGGCGGCGAGGTCAGCGTCAGCGCCGCGCTCGACGACTATGACGCTGTCGTCGTCAATGCGAATTCCCGACACCTGAAGCCAGCCGAGGCCGCAGCACTGACTGATGCTCTCATCCGCGAGGCTGGCTCTGTCGACCTCGTGGTATGCCGCATCGACACAACCCTGCGCGGCAATGTCGGACCCACCGCCGAGGCGGCTCTGCGTGCCCGACAGGATCTGGCCTCCACATCGGGGTCGGGCCGAGTGCTGGGTCTGTGCATTCCCGCGTTCCCTGCCTCCGGTCGGGTGACCGTGGGCGGTCAGCAGCTGCTGAACGGGAAGCTGCTTGAGGACACCGAACTGCGCAACGACGTCCGCTCCCCCATGCTCACATCGGTCGTCGCCGATATCCTGCGGGCGAACACTGAGCTCAAGTGCCACACCGTCGAACTCTCCACGGTTCTCGACGGCGCCGAGGCGATCCGCGCCGAGGTGCTCACCGCTCTGGCCACAGGCGCCGAGGTGATCGTTGCTGATGCGTTGACGAACGAGCACATCGACCTCATCGCCCGCACTCTCGCCGACCTCAACCAGGAAGAGAACCTGGAATGGGTGTCCATCGATCCTGGGCCCGGCAGCCTCGCCCTCGCCCAAGCGCTCCTGCCGAAACGAGAACCCGGGATCATCCTCGGCGTCTCCGGCTCGGCGACCGAGATCACCCGCACTCAGCTGGCAAAGTTGGACGAGGATCCCACGATCACAGTGCTCCGGGCCGCTCTCGACGAGGATTACCTCCCGGATGTGCGGGCCACGGTCGAGCATGTCCGCACGGCCGCCTCGAGCGCCTGGTCCACCTCGGCGAACGAGACAGCCTCGGTGAGGGCGGTCATCGTCGCCACCGTCGTCGATGCCACCGACCTGCTCGAGCTCACCGACGAACAGTCCGAGCTCATTCCCCGCAGACTTGCTCAGATCGCCGCCGAGCTGATGGCCTCGACCGCGCTCACCGGCCTCTACACCACAGGTGGAGATGTCACAGCAGCCGTGCTCGGCGAACTGGGCGCGCTCGGCATGGAGATCCAGGCCGAGATCGTGCCATTGGCCGTGGCCGGCCGCATCGTCGGCGGAGTCGCCACCGGGTTGCCGATCGTCACGAAGGGCGGCCTCATCGGTGACGCGGGCACGGGACTCCTGTGCCTGGGCCATCTCATGCAGTCCTCAGAGTCGGGCCGCGCATGATCCCCCATAATTTCGCGCAACTCGGCCTTGTCGACGCGCGCATCACATCCAAGAGAACAACGTTGAGGAGACTGAAATGACCGCACCCGCACCCGTACTCGCTATGACCGTGGGCGACCCGGTGGGCATCGGCCCCGAGATCACCGCGACGGTGCTCGCCGAGTTCTCCGGCCGCGAGGATCAGCACGGTGTCGCCGTGGCTGACCTGGCCGTGATGAAACGCGCCGTGGACGTCCTGGGACTCGACGTAGAACTGCGCTCGATCTCCGACTGGTCGACACCCTCGACCGGTGAGGGCATCATCGACGTCTTCGACATCGGTGTGCTCGGTGAGGACCTGCCCGAGTGGGGCGTCGTCGATGCCCGCGCAGGTCAGGCCGCCGTGACCGCGATCGAGATCGCCACGAAGGCCGCGATGGATCGCGAGATCGCCGGCATCGTCACCGGCCCCATCAACAAGGAAGCCGTGTGGAAGTCCGGCTCCAAGCACCTGGGCCACACTGAAATGCTCGGCGAGCTCACCGGTGTGACCAAACAGGACACAATGTTCGTCGTCGAGAACACGAAGGCCCCGAACCACAAGCTCCAGATCTTCTTCGCCACCCGCCACATGTCGCTGCGCAAGGCCATCGACGCGCTCAGCGTCGACACTCAGGTCGATTCGATCGAACGCGCCCACCGTGCCCTGCAGCTCTACGGTGTGTCCTCGCCGCGGTTGGCCGTCGCCGCGCTCAACCCACATGGTGGCGAAAACGGTGCCTTCGGAGACGAAGAGATCGAGATCCTGCGCCCCGCCGTTGAGCGCGTCGTCGAATCCGGGCTCGAGGTGGCCGGTCCGATCCCAGCGGACTCGGTCTTCCACCAGGGGCTGTCCGGTCGATTCGACGGAATCCTCTCCCAGTACCACGACCAGGGACATATCGCTTCGAAGACCTATGACTTCGACGGCACCATCTCTGTCACCGTCGGGCTGCCGATCCTTCGCACCTCCGTCGATCACGGAACCGCCTTCGACATCGCCGGACAGGGCATCGCGGATGCTGGAACCATGCGCTCGGCCTACACCGCAGCCATCGGCTACGCACCGTTCGTCGACGGCATTCGGGCAGAATACCTGCCGAAGTAACCAGCACCTGCCGAAGTAGGATTCTCATCATGGCAATTCGCACGGGCACACAGAAGCGTCGCGAAGACATCCTGTCTCTGCTCAAGACAGGTTCGTGGACCATCTCCCGGCTGGCCGAAGAGCTGGAGACCTCAGAGTCGACGATCCGTCGGGATCTGCGGGAGATGGCCGAGACCGGTGAGGTCATCCGCACCATCGGCGGTGCCACCGCCGCCGGATACGTCGAACCTCCGCTGGGACAGCGGATGGAAGCCAACGCCGAGGCCAAGGATGTCATTGCCGCCGCTGCGAAGGACTACCTCGGCGAGGGGACTGTGCGCACGGTTTTCCTCGATGCCGGGTCGACGACGGTGCGTTTGGCCGAACGCATTCGCGATCGTTGTGATCTCACCATCATCACCCGCGGACTCGAGATCGCGCTGGCTCTGGCCCATCCCCTGGGACCGAAGGTGATCATGGTCGGCGGTGAGGTCTCGACGATGTCCCATGGGACGACAGGTGCACTGAGCGACCATGCGCTTGGTCGGCTCCACGTCGATGTCGCTTTCCTCGGCGCCGACGCGGTGGATCCTGCCCAGGGACTCGGCGAGCCGACCCTCGACGAGGCACGGACGAAGGAGCTCATCGCCGAACGCGCCAAGCGCGTCGTGGTCCTCGCTGACAGTTCGAAGGCCAGACGCGATGTGGCCGCGTGGGCGCCCCTGCCCGAGGGGTGGATCTGGATCAACGAGCATCGGGTGCACGGCCCAGGTCGAGGGTGAGCATCGCGCCAGTCGGCCCAGATCTTCGCTCACTCCATGGTCGGCTTCATTCCATGGTCAGCACCAGTTTGCCTGTCGTCGCGTTGGTCTCCCCTGCCGCATGAGCCTTCGCGGCATCTGCCAGCGGGAACGTGTCTGCGATCGTTGCCCGCAGCTGCCCACTCTCGACGAGGGCAGCGATCTCTAGCATGCCCGCCTGATCGGCCTCGACGAGGATGGTTTCACCGCGAACGCCTAGGGCCCTGGCCTCGTCGAAGAGCCCCTTGGCCGGGACCGGGACCGTCGAGACCATGATTCCGTCTGGCTTGAGAGTTCGGAGAGAGCGCAGTTGGTAGTCATCGCCGATGGTGTCAAAGGCAATGTCGATATCGCGAGCCTTCTCGACGAAGTCTTCCTCGCGATAGTCGATCATCTCGTCAGCACCCAGCCCGCGGACGAAATCATGCTTCGGTGCGCTCGCCGTTCCGATGACATAGGCGCCTCGGGCCTTGGCGATCTGCACCGCCACGTGCCCCACCCCGCCGGCAGCGGCATGGACGAGAACCCGGTCACCCGGGGTTATCTTCGCGGTGTCGACCAGGGACTGCCACGCGGTCAGCGATACGAGCGGAAGCGCTCCCGCCTGCACGTGGTCGACGTTGTTGGGCTTCGGCACAAAGGCTCGAGTCGGACCAACGACGTACTCGGCGTGCGCGCCGACGCCGAAAGGATAGGGCAGCATCCCGAAGACTTCATCGCCCGGCTTGAACAGGGTCACACCGACGCCCACCTGTTCGACCACCCCGCACACGTCCCAGCCGAGGACGAGCGGCAGATCGGGAAGGAACCGGGGGCCACTGCGGTGCTTCCAATCCGTGGGGTTCACTCCTGATGCCTTCACCTTGATGAGGATCTGGCTCGGTCCCGGCTTCGGCTTCGGCAGCTCCTCCTCGTGGAGAACCTCGGGGCCACCGAACTCGGTCTGGCGCATGGCTTTCATCATTGTTGCGTCTGCGTGGGCCTTGCTGTTCTCTTCAGTCATATCCTCATCATGTCGGATGCCGCAGACCAAGACCAGTAACAACATTGACGATATTCGATAGACCAGTGCCACACGGGAAGAAACAGTCGACGAGGATGGGGTGCAGACTCTCTTATTTCAGGCCAGGTTCTGTTCCTTGGCCATCTGTCTGACATAGATCGGCGCCGCGAACAGTGAGGGCAGCATGACAAAGCCCACCGGCACGGCGGTGATGACGATCGCCGATTGCAACGCGTCGACCCCGCCGTCTCCCAGGCTGATGAGCACGGCCGCGGTGACGCCGATGAGGAGTGCCCACGTGGCCCGCAGCTTCGGCGACGGTTCTCCGCTCGACATGCATGATTGCGACATCGCGAACGACATGGAGTCCGTGGTGGTTGCCACGAAGGTCATCGTCAAGAGGAGGAATCCGAGGCTGATGATCAACGACAGCGGCAGATTATCGCTGATGGCCATGACTGCGGCGGGCAGACCTCCGTCCATCAGCGGTTCGGAGATAGAACCGGCAGACTTCTGCTCCAGGAAGATGCCCGTGCCGCCCAGGACTGTGAACCAGAACGTTGTGGCGATGGGAGGAAGAACCGTGGTGCTGATGAGCAGATCACGAACGGTCCGGCCCTTTGAGATGCGGGCGACGAAGATCGCCATCAGTGGCGCATAGCCGAGGAACCAGCCGAAGAAGAACACGGTCCAGCCTGAGAGCCATTCGGTGTCTCCTCGGTAGAGCGTCATGCTGAAGAAGTCGGTCATGTACAGGGCGAAGCCGCTGAAGTAGCTCTTGATCACGAACCAGGCCGAGCCGAGTACAAGCACGGCGGCCATGAGTGCCAGTGCCATCCACACGTTGGCGCTGCTGAGGAAGCGGATGCCCCGGCTGACACCGGAGAAGACGCTGACGCCGGCAACTGCGGTGAGCACTGCGATCACAACGAGCTGCACGGGGTAGATGTCGGGGATGCCGAACAGGGAGTTCAGACCGTAGGAGACCTGCATGCCGAGGAATCCGACAGGTCCGATCGTTCCGGCAGCGACAGAGATGACACAGACAATGTCGACGATGGCTGCGATCGGGCCGGTCCCGGCCTTCTTGCCCAGGACAGGGTAGAGCAGGCTGCGGGGACGCAGGGGCATCCCCTTCTCTGCGGCGCGCATCATCACGATCGTTCCCAGGGAACCGAGGATCGCCCAGGCCAGGAAGCCCCAGTCGATGAAGCTCGTGGCGAGCGCGGCGGCCACTGCATCAAAGCCGCTGTCTCCGCTGTCGGTGAAGTACGGCGGTGTCGTCGCGTAGTGGTACATCGGTTCCGCGGCCGCCCAGAAGACTCCCCCGGCAGCCAGCAGTGTCGTCATGATCATGGCGATCCAGCTGAAGCGGTTGAAGTCGGGGCGGGCCTGATTGCCCAACCGTGCCTTGGCCCAAGGGGTGAAGATGAGGATGATGGCGATGAGTGCCGTGGCCAGCAGGAGGATCTGCCAGTACATGCCGAAGATGTTCGCGCAGGCGGCGAATGCGGTGTCCACCCAGGCGGACATCTTGTCGGGAAGAATCAGGGCGAGGGCAACGAAGATCGCCAGGATTCCGACGCTGGTTCCCGCGACAGGGATGTCGATACGGCTGCGTTGGGCAGCTTCGGTGGGCCCATTTGGGGAATCATGATCGGCAGCGACGGTGTCTGTCTCTTCTGTAGGAAGAGGGTCTGCGTCCTTCTCGGATGATTCCGAATGGTTCCTGGTGTTGTCCACGTGTCGTACTGCCTTCCGAGCCCCGCTGGCCGAAGTTCCGGCAACAGGACAGTGCGTTGTGTTGAGCATTCTGTCAGGATTCGCAGCGCTCAACTCTAGGACATCAGGCGAGTGAACAGGCAGTCCCTGCCGGCAAAACCACCTGAATGTGAGGGGCTCACTCGATATTGCGGACAGTGTCAACCTGGGGCGGTCACTGGTCTCTGCATCGAGAGTCGCTTGCACCTCGGATGCGTCAGCTCCAACAGCCGTTGGGAGAGGCTGGCTGGCGCCGGGGGTTGGGCAGCAGAATCATCGGCACCGGCGAGAGGCGCATGATGTGCGTGTCCGGAAGCCACCTGATCCCACCAGTATGAGTACATACCGTGATCGGTGAATGCTCCCAGGCCGGTGGGTCGAGACGGCCTGACTGCGAAGGTGACAACCTCGACTCCGATGCCCAGCCAATGAGCCAGGCGCGACACGGAGTCGTAATACCTTTGGGTCCTGCGCGAGGGGTCGACAGCGAAGACCAACCGTCGAGCCTCGGTCCGGTACGAGTTGTAGCCGCGAGGCACCAGTGCGATCGGCAACGGCGAGGAATGGACCAAACGGTCGGTCGTGCTACCGAGGACGATGCGCCCCAGTTGCCCGCGCACCGAGGACCCGGTGATGAGGGCCTGTGCATTGTGGTCGGTGGCTTCGGTGTGGAGCACTCGGGTCACGGATCGACCGGATCGGGTGACCACCTCGGCGTCCACATCCTCAGGCAGGGCCTCCTTGGCATCGGCGATCGCCTGGGAGGACATGTTTCTGATCTCCTTCTTCCAGTCGTCGGAGACCCCAGAGGAATCTGACATCTGGCTGGACGAGAACCGGTCCTGGACGACGAGGCAGAGGATCAGGGGCTCCCCCGTGGTCCGGGCGAGGTCAGCGCCGAAGCGCACAGCGGCGCGGCTCTTCGTATCGATGCCGAATCCGACGAGAACGCTCATTTCAGCGCCTCCTCACGTTCTTTGCGAGCCAATCGCGACTTCCGGTACCCGTAGGCGAAGTAGACGACGTCGAAGGCGAAGAGTGTTCCGATGCTGACCATCTCGGCAAGTATCTCGATCGTCACCAGCCCGGACAACAGCACCACGGATCCGACGGTCAGGGCAGTCATCAGCACCGGTGTGCCCCAGCCGGGGTGGATGCGGGAGAAGATCGGCGGCAGCAGTCCGTCACGGAAGAGAGCGAAGCCGATGCATGCCATCGCGACGATGTCGACGAGGCCGTTGGTCACCCATTTCGACTCGCGAATGCCGCGCAAGGCCACCCAGCCGAGGACGAGTGAGATGAAGATGTCGTCGAGATTGGCGATCGACCCTTCCTCGGCGAACCACACCGGCGATGTATCCGGACCAGCCCCGGGCGACGACCGAGGCACCGAGTGCGAATTCGAGGATGAGATCCCATGCGATGATCCAGGCGAAGATCTCACCGATCGTGGAGTAGGCGTAGGTATAGGAACTGCCTTGCGGTGGGAACTGCCGCTGCCAGTTCCGCATAGCAGAGGGCAGCGAGGAGAGCGACGAGTCCTGCAATGACGAAGGAGACCATCACAGCTGGTCCCGCATTGTCTTTGGCTTCCAGACCGGTGAGCGTGAAGATGCCCGCCCTCCCCCGGCTCGTCGTCTTGGTGGATGACGTCATTCCTGCGCAGCACTCCCATGAGCTCCGGCAGACTACCACCGCGGGAGCCACCGAAGTGCAGAAAAGGCGGTGAGCGGACTTTACGCCTCTTCGCACCTCAGACGAAGCGCGCCATCAAACCGAAATTGTGTCAATAGGGAACAGGTAACGATATCTGCAGAGTTTCCTGTGAAACTATTCGTGCGTTCAGATTTTGCCTGAATTTCACGTCACTCCAGGTCAGAGACTCATGAAATTAGGGAACCGACATAGACACGCCGTTGGCTTGACAACATTTTCGCGTTGATTCGCTCAGAAGATACTCGTAGCGTACATAGTCGCTTCTCTCATGAGGTCCATCACGATGATGGCCCCACACGATCGGAGGAACACGTGAGTAACTCCAACACGCATCCCGATGCCAACATCCCCGATGCCCCACCCGAGCCAGACCTGAAAACCGTCCGCAAGGCAGTGACCGCCTCGGCGCTGGGAAACGCCACGGAGTGGTTCGACTACGGACTGTACGCGGTCTCGATCACCTACATCACCCAGCACTTCTTCCCGGGCAGCCACGGTCAGCTTCTCGCGTTGCTCACCTTCGCCGTGTCCTTCATCTTCCGACCGCTCGGCGGCATCGTCTGGGGTCCGATGGGCGACCGTCTCGGTCGCAAGAAGGTACTGGCTCTGACAATTCTGCTTATGGCCGGTTCGACCTTCTGCATCGCACTGCTGCCCAGCTACGCCACCATCGGCGTCTTCGCGCCGATCATCCTCGTACTGCTGCGCGTCATCCAGGGATTCTCCTCAGGCGGCGAGTACGGCGGCGCAGCCACATTCATGGCCGAGTACGCCCCCGATAAGCGCCGTGGCTTCTATGGCAGCTTCCTCGAGTTCGGCACACTGGCCGGCATGGCCGCCGGTTCGCTCTTCGTCCTTCTGCTCCAGCTCGGTCTGGGCGACGAGAAGATGATGGACTGGGGTTGGAGAATTCCCTTCGTCTTCGCTGGCGTCCTCGGCGTGGTCGGCCTCTACATGCGCACAAAGCTCGACGAGTCTCCCGTCTATGAGGAGCTCAACGACAACGACCAGGGCAAGTCGGTCAAGGAAGTCTTCCGCATCCTGTTCACCGACTACTGGAAGCAGCTGCTCATCCTGGGCGGCATGGTCGTCGCGGTCAACGTCGTCAACTACACGCTGTTGTCCTACATGCCCGCCTACCTGCAGGGCCCGGTCGGCATGGGTTCGAATGCCGCCCTGACAGTGATGTTCCTGGCCCAAGCGTTCATGATGATCCTCATTCCCTTCGGTGGGATACTCTCGGACAAGGTGGGACGCAAACCTGTCTGGTACTTCTCGCTCGTCGGCCTCTTCGTCGCCGCCATCCCGATGTTCATGCTCATGGCCAACGGCTTCGTCTGGGCCCTCGTCGGGCTCGCTGTACTCGGGATTCTCTACATCCCGCAGATCTCGACGATCTCGGCGACCTTCCCTGCGATGTTCCCCGGCCCAGTGCGTTTTGCCGGCTTCGCGATCTCCTACAACGTCTCGACCGCGCTCTTCGGAGGCACCGCACCCTCAGCCAATGATGCGATCATCGGGGCTACAGGAAATACGATCGTGCCTGCCTACTTCGTGATGGGGGCGTGTGCCATCGGCTTCATCGCCACCATCTTCATGAAGGAGACGAAGGGCGCGTCGCTGCGCGGCTCTGGTCTTCCCGAAGAGGGAGCCGACATCGTCTTCGAAGAGCAGGAACTCGTCGAAGACGCGAAGTGACCGACGTCTGCACTCACAAAGCGCTGACAAAGGCTGACAGAGCACAGCGCAGATAGCCTCAGGGTGCTGTTCGGGCCCGCTGGACTCCCAGCGCGCCCGAACAGCATCTGCTGACTATTGGGATAGTCTCGGACCATGGTCACGTTGATCCCACAGCAGCCTGATTTCGCTGATTCCACCGCCGAGGAAACCGTCTGGAATTCCTTGTGCGAACAGCTCCCCGACGAGGCGACAATGGTCCACGGTCAGCGTCTGACCGGTGAAGACAAAGACGTCGAGATCGACATTCTTGTGCTTTGGCCCGGTGTCGGGATCGCCGTCATCGAGGTCAAGGGCGGTCGCGTCAGCGTCGAGGACGGAACCTGGATCACACAGGGTGCGCAAGGGCATCGCAATCGACTCAAGGTTTCCCCACTCGAACAGGCGATGGTCGCCAAGCACACCCTCGTCACCTATCTGAATTCGCGTGTCTCGAAGACACCGGGACCCATCAGTCACCTCGCGGTGCTGCCCTACACCCAGCTGCCCCGGGATTGGGAGCAGCCGGATGCGCCGAGGCGCCAGCTCGTGGACTCCACACAGCTCGATTCGATCGCCGCAGCGATTGCCACCCAAATGCGCTTCGACTTCGATCCTGCCCGCGACGATGTCTTCACCCCACACGAGTTCGTCCTGAAGAACCTGCGGCGGACGAATCAGGCTGTTGAGAATGTACGCATCACGGCCTCAGAGATCTCGGATCGAGCCGATGCACTCAGCCGTGAACAGGCGAAGCTCACCCGCATCCTGCGCCACCAGAACCGCGCAGAGATCAGTGGCGGTGCCGGCTCGGGCAAGACTTATCTGGCGCTCCTCAAAGCCAGAGCTCTCACGCAGGAGGGCAAGAAGGTCGCGCTGATGTGCTATTCGCGGGGGCTGGGGCGTTTTCTCCAGCTCTTCACCGCGCAGTGGCCAGAATCCGACCGGCCGGCGTATGTGGGCCTGTTCCACGATCTGCCGATCTCCTGGGGCGCGGCACCGGGCAGCGATGACGACTCCGACTATTGGGAGCACAATCTTCCCGTTCAGCTCAAGGACCTAGCTGACAGCCGCCCGCGCAAGAGCCTCTTCGACGCCATCGTCATCGATGAGGGCCAGGACTTCAGCCTGCTGTGGTGGGAGGCTGTCCAGTCGTGCCTGCGCAACCAGGTCGAGGGCACCCTCTATGTCTTCACCGATGAGCGGCAGCGGATCTTCGGTCGCGACGGCGAGTCACCGATCACGATGAATCCTATCCAGCTCGATGAGAATCTGCGGAACTCCGAACAGATCGTCGCCGGGTTCGCCCACCTCGCGTTCGAACCACCCATCCCCCGCAACGGACCCGGAGAGGAGATCGAATGGAGCAGGGTCGAGATCGACGATGCCATCGCCGAGGCGGATTCCCAGGTGGAATCGCTCATGGACTCCGGATGGAACCCCGGTGACATCGCCCTGCTGACGACCGGCAGCCGCCACCCTGAGCAGAGATCGATCGTCGAAGCGGAAGGCCCCTCGGCCTATTGGGATCAATTCTTCGCCGCTGAGGACGTCTTCTACGGTCACGTCCTCGGCTTCAAGGGCCTCGAACGTCCCGTCGTCGTCCTTTGTCTCAATGGCTTCCGCGACTCCGAACGAGCCTTGGACATGCTCTACGTCGGAATGTCACGGGCGACCACCAAACTCGTAGTCGTCGGTGATCTCAGCGTCTTCGACCGGATCGAGGACAGCTGAGTGTTCCCGCCCTAGGCATCTTCATCCGGCGAGCGCTCAATCTGTGAGTGCCGAGCACTCAGCCCGTGAACGCAGCGGGGTCGGGCAGTCGACGCTTGACCAACTTCCCTGTCGGTGTCCGCGGCAGCTCGGCCACGAAATAGAACTCGCGGGGAATCTTGAAACGGGCCAGCTTATCGCTCAGCCACATCCGGATCTCGTCCGCCGCTCCGGCTTCGTCGACACCGTCGGCCAGCTGCACGAATGCCACCGGAACCTGCCCCAACTCGTCATCGGACTGTCCTACGACGGCGACATCGGCGATCTGAGGTCGAAGCGCCAACGCATTCTCGATTTCCTGAGGGTAGATGTTGACTCCGCCCGCGATGATCAGGCCAGTAGTTCGCTCGGCGATGTAGAGGTAGCGATCCTCGTCGAGGTACCCCATGTCGCCGGTCGTCGCCCAGGTGTCGGGGTGGTCCGGATGTCTGGATGTCTGCGTCTTCGCATCGTCCTTGTAGTACTCGAACAGGGATCTTGCGTCTTCGAAGTAGATGACGCCGACCTCCCCTGCCGGAAGCTCCTGTCCATCCGGACCGCAGATGTGGACGATGCCTTTGATTCCGTCACGACCGACCGAGCCGGGCTTCTCCAGGGACTGTTCGCTGGTGATCACGGTCAGGCCGATGCTCTCGGTTGCCGCATAGTACTCGTAGAGGACGGGCCCCCACCACTCGATCATCGCCTGTTTGACCTCCGGCGGACAGGGAGCGGCTGCATGGATAGCCACCTCAAGACTGCTGACATCATAGGAGCTGCGGACTGCCTCGGGGAGTTTGAGCATTCGGATGAACATCGTCGGCACCCATTGGGAATGGGTCACGCGATGCTTCTCGACCATCGCCAAAGCAGGCTCGGCCTCGAAATGCGACATGATGACTGCGGTTCCGCCCCTGGCATGCGTCGTCATCACGAAACGCAGTGGCGCAGCATGGTAGAGCGGTGCCGGTGAGAGGTAGACAGTTTCCGAGTCGAAACCGAAGAGCATAGTGAACAGCTTGACGATCGACACATCCTCGTCTTCGATCTGCAGATCTGTCGGCCCGGGCAGGATCCCTTTCGGCCGCCCGGTGGTGCCCGAGGAGTAGAGCATGTCATCCCCTCGCGGTTCGACTACCGGCTTCCTCGCCGAGGCGGCTGCCAGCACCGCCTCATATTCGTCCCAGTCGGCGAATACGTCACCGCCCTCACCCGTGGGGACGGCGTCGATGCGGATCCGGTTCTCCACCTGCTGACACGAAGCCGCCACCTCGGCGGCCGCATCCAGAGCAGTGGAGAGCAGGAAGACCCTGGCGTCGCAGTCGTCGACGATATAGGCCGATTCCGCGGCCGTCAGGTGCGAGTTGACGACTGTGATGATCCCACCGGTGCGCAGCGCCGCCCAGAGTGCCTCGACGATCTCGAAACGGTTCTCTGACATGACGGCGATGTGGTCGCCCTTGACCAATCCTGCGGCGCGCATGTGGTTGGCCAGGCGCAGCGATCTGTCCTCGAGTTGGCCGTAGGTGAGCACGGCATCGGTGTCTGCCATGACGACGGCTGGCTTGTCGGGGGTCTCCGCTGCCCATTTTCCTGGATACATGTCACGTCCTTGTGAGTGTCGGCATTGAGGTCATCCGGTGGTTGTGTGCGCGAGGAGCGTACGCGCGGTTCGCTGCCATTCTCCGATCATCGGTTCGGTTGCGGGGTCGAGGTGGGAGAAGGTGTAGGTTACGGCCATCCCGCGCATGCTGGAGAAGAGAATGTTGAACATGTGCTCGTACCGCTCGGACGCGCAGATCTTCGGCCCGAACAGCTCCCGAGCGTTGTCCCTGACTCGCTCGAGGACCGTCTTCTCATGGTTTCGCACCTTCTCCGCGAGCAGGTCGTCCGTGCGGGAGGCACCCCAGAGCTCGAGTGCGGTGAAGAAGCTCGAATGCATGAGACCGGCCCACAGCGTCAGCACCGCCCAGTCGGATCGCGGTCCCACCTCGGCGGCAGGAGGGCGCTTGCGCATCAGGGAACGGCTGAGATCATCGGTCCGGTCCTCCAGATGACGGTCGAGACGCTGTTCGCCGAGGCGGGCCACCGCGGCCGTGAGCAGCTCCCGTTTCGAGGGGAAATGGTGCAGAAGCCTGCCCCGAGTCACTCCGGCCCTGGATTGAACCTTCATCGTCGTCGTGGCTGAGTAACCCTCGGCGAGCAGGCATTCGATCGTTGCGTCGAGGATGATCTCTCGCGAAAGTGCCGTCCGGTTCGACTGATCCACTGCACTCTCCTCCGCCTGCAGATCGACTGCCCCGTCTACTTACGGTCTATCTTGACTGTTTCTTGGCTTCGTGAAAATCTTAACTCACGATCAGTTATCTGAGTCACATACTCGCCATCGACCTCCAGCTCTCTGACTGCAGGTTCGGCACCTCGAAGGAGCACAGATGAACGACGCAGTCATCGTCGCCGCACGACGTACACCGACCGGCAAGCGCAAGGGCATGCTCTCAGGCATCCATCCGGCCGACCTGGGCGCCATCGCCGTGGCCGATGTCGTCGCCCAGACAGGGATCGATCCAGAAGTCATTGACGACGTGATCTTCGGTTGCGTGTCCCAGTCCGGCGAGCAGACCGGTGACATTGCACGTACCGTCGCCCTCTCCGCAGGACTCCCCGAGTCAGTGCCCGGCGTCACGGTCGACCGGCAATGCGGGTCCTCCCAGCAGGCCGTGCACTTCGCTGCGGCCGGTCTCATCGCCGGACAGTACGACGTCGTCGTCGCAGGCGGCGTCGAGTCCATGTCCCGCGTCCCCATGGGCTCATCTGCCGCTGGCCAGTCCCCGTACGGGCAGAAGTTCAATGCCCGCTATGACGACGTCACGCCGAATCAGGGCATCGGCGCTGAGATGATCGCAGAACAATGGAAGCTGAGTCGCACCCAACTGGACGAACTCGCCGTGCGTTCCCACGAACTCGCAGCCGCAGCCACCGATGCCGGTCGCTTCGAATCCCAGATCATCACTGTGAGCACCGAAAGCGGAGACCTCAGAACCGATGAGGGCATTCGCCGCGGCACCAGCGTGGACAAGCTGGCTGGTCTCGACACCGTGTTCAAGCAGGACGGCGTCGTCACCGCAGGCAACGCCTCCCAGATCTCCGACGGTTCGGCAGCCATGCTGATGATGACCTCAGCCAAGGCGAAGGAACTGGGCCTGACCCCGATTGCGAAGGTGCACACGGCCGTCCTCGCCGGCGCCGATCCCGTCATCATGCTTACCGGCCCCATCCCCGCAACTGCGAAGGCGCTGAAGAAATCCGGGCTCTCCGTCGACGACATCGGAGTCTTCGAGATCAACGAAGCCTTCGCCTCGGTGCCGTTGGCCTGGCTGCAGGAAACCGGAGCCGACATCAAACGCCTCAACCCGAATGGCGGGGCCATCGCTCTGGGCCACCCACTCGGCGGCTCGGGTGCGAGGCTGATGACGACGATGATCCACCACATGCAGCAGCAGGGAATCCGCTACGGACTGCAGTCGATGTGCGAGGGCGGCGGCCAAGCCAACGCCACCATCCTCGAACTGCTCTGAACCCGTTTGACGAAGAGGACACCACCCATGAAGAGAAACCTGTACAACGAGGACCACGAAGCCTTCCGCGGCACCGTCGCCACCTTCCTCGACCGTGAGGTCGTGCCCCACGTCGAAGCCTGGGAGGAAGAGCACCTCGTCGACCGATCAATGTGGAAGAAGGCCGCCGAGGCGGGCGTCATCGGCCTGACCATCCCCGAGGAATTCGGTGGAGCCGGAGTCGATGACTTCCGATTCGAGATGGTCCGCAGCGAAGAGATCGCCCGGCGAGGCGTCGGCGGGACGACAAGTGGATGGGGCGTATCCGACGGTATCGTTCCCGGCTACCTCCTGGCCTTCGGCACCCAGGCTCAGAAGGAGAAATACCTGCCAGGCCTCGCCTCGGGCGAGGCGATCGGTGCGATCGCCATGACCGAGCCGAATGCCGGCTCTGACCTCCAAGGCATCACGACTAAGGCTGTGCGCGACGGAGACGACTGGGTGATCAACGGCGCGAAGACTTTCATCACCAATGGCTACCACTGCGACTTCGTCATCGTCGTCGCCCGCACGAACCCCGACGCCAAGCCGTCCCAGGGGACTTCACTGTTCATCGTCGACGACGGCATTCCGGGCTTTGAACGCGGGCGAAAGCTCAAGAAGCTCGGCATGGACGCCCAGGACACATCGGAGCTGTCCTTCTCCGATGTGCGCGTGCCCGCCGATGCTCTCCTCGGCGAACTCGACCAAGGGTTCATCCACCTCATGGTCAACCTGCCGACCGAGCGCATGCTCATCGGTTCGGGAACACTGGCCGGCGCCAGAGCAGCACTTGCGTGGACGGGCGAATACGTCTTCACCCGGCCAGCCTTCGGACAGACGATCGGGGACTTCCAGAACACGCGTTTCGAACTCGCCGAGCTCGAAACCCGCGTCGATGCCCTTGAAGCATTCGTCGACCGCTGTGCGCTGGCGCTCAACGCCGGTGAGCTGACTCCCGTCGATGCGGCGAAGGCGAAGTACCTGGGCTCCGACCTCGAGATCGAGGTCATCAACAGGTGCCTGCAGCTCTTCGGCGGCTATGGTTACATGCTCGAATACCCGATCACCCGAGCATTCAAGGACAGCCGGGTCCAGGCGATCTTCGGCGGATCGAACGAGGTTATGAAGGAACTCGTCGGCCGCGACATCGCCAAGCGCTACCGCCAAAAGTGACGCGTGCGGTGCTGCGGTGGTTTGCCCACAGCCGCACCGCACAATTGTGTTTCAGTGTTCCCTATTCGCCTTTGACTTCGAGGAGCACCTTGCCCTGCACACTGCGGGAATCGAGTTCGCCGATCGCCTTCGCGGCGTCGCTGAGCGGATAGGTGCCGTGAATCGCCGGGTTGAGCTTACCTGCCGCCACATAGGCGGCGATCGAATCCCACTGTTCGGCAATGTAGCCGGGCCGCTCGCGGGTCGCGGCTCCCCACGCCACACCATCGACGGAGATGTTCTTCAGCAGCAGACGATTGACCTTGACCGAAGGGATCTCACCGGCGGTGAATCCGAGGACAAGAAGGCGACCATAGGGGGCGAGGACTCGGGTCGAGTCCGTGAAGCGGGCCCCGCCGACCGGGTCGAAGACATAGTCGACTCCGTCCGGGTAGATCTCCTTGGTCGCGTCCTTGAACCCCTCGGCCATGACCACGTGGGTGGCACCGAGTTCGCGGACGGTCTGAGCCTTGGCCTCGGTCGATACCACGCCGATGACCTCGAGGCCCATGGCCAGCGCCATCTGCACCGCCGCTGATCCGAGTCCGCCGGCGGCGCCGTGGACGAGGATGGATTGTCCTGCCTTGGCCTGCGCCCTCAAGCGCAACGCAAAGTCCGCGGTGAGCACGTTCATCGGCATTCCCGCCGCATGCGCCAGACTGATGCCATCAGGCACGGGCACCGTCTGCTCGTCGTTGACCACCATGAATTCGGCGAACGAGCCTTTGCCGGGAATTGCGGCCACACGGTCGCCCACGGAGAACCGGGATCCCGGGCCCGCCTCGGCGACGATGCCGGCAGCCTCCGACCCGAGAACGAAAGGCAGGTCGTGCTTGACCTGGTACATGCCCCGGGTCTGGAGCAGTTCGGGGAACGTCACGCCGGCATAGGCGACCTCAATGAGGACCTCACCTTGCCCCGGGCTTGGCCGGTCGACCTCGGCGAGCTCTACATCATCTGGTCCGGTCAAGGCGGCAACGCGAATGGCTCTCATGATTTCCTCACTGTGGATGAAAGAAGCTTGGGATGGCCCACTCATCACTATCACATTCGGTGGTGACCGGCATCACGATTTCAGCTTGACTCCCACGCTCCGTTTGAATACTGTGATTGAAACTGAACGATTGTTCACTCGGGAGGGTCGACGTTGACCACAGCACCTGCAGGATTCGATGCTTCAACCATCGGAGCATGGATTGAGTACCGGTTCGGAGTCACGGACTTCGACGTCGAAGTCATGTCCATCGGACGCTCAAATCTCACATTCACCATCACCGTGGACGGACTCCCGCGCTGGGTGCTCCGACGTCCACCGCTCGGGCATTCCGGCGGAAGCGCGCACAACGTTTCGCGGGAGGGCAGGATCATGGCCGCGTTGTCCGACAGCCCCGTTCCAGTCCCCCATGTCATCGACATCGTCGACGATCCTGAGATCCTCGACGTACCCTTCGTCTTCATGGATCACTGCCCCGGGTTCGCCATCAACGAACCCGCCGATTGGGCGCAGATCCCCGATGGCCCGGGACTCAACGACAAGCGCGCGTGCGCGTTCGGCATGGTCGACACGTTGGCGGCAATCCATCGCGTCGACATCGACGAGGTGGGACTCGGCGACCTGCGCCGCAACGGCGGGCTCATCGAACGGCAGCTGCGACGCTGGCTCGGACAGGTTGAAGAGATCTCGATGCGCGACATCCCCATCATCCGCGAAGTCCACGACGCCCTGGCCGAGAGAATGCCCGACCCGGCCGGCAGCCCAGTCGGCCTGGCTCACGGAGATTTCAAGCCCAACAACATGATCTTTGCCCCGGGCGGTGCGGTCAACGCGGTCGTCGACTGGGAGCTCACCGCCGTCGGCGAGGTGCTCACCGATCTGGGCTACTTCGTCGCGATGCTCACGGTGCCCACCGACTACACGAGCATCTGGGTTCCTACCCCCAACCTCGGCTTCCCGGAGGCTGAGGAGATCATCGACCGCTACCAAGAGGTCAGCGGACACGAGGTCCACGACGTCGGTTACTACGAGGCCTTCGCGATGTGGAAGCTCGCGTGCATCCGCGAAGGTGTCTACACACGCCTGGTGACCGGCAAGATGGGCGACCTCGACTTCGATCCGGAAGCCGCCGGTGCCGGAGTCGAAGACCTCGCACGGCAGGCCCTGACACTTCTGGAGAAATCATGAGCAGCCTCGCGAATACCAAGGCCATCGTCACCGGGGCCGCCGGTGGCATCGGTGCGGCATTGGCGACCGAACTGATCGTGCGCGGAGCCACCGTCGTCCTCGCCGACCTGTCCGCGACTGTCACCGACACCGCCGCCGGGCTCCATTCCGGTGCGCACGCGTGGGTGGGGGACGTGTCCTCGGTCGACGGAATCGACGATCTCATCGCCTTCGCCGACGACCGCCTCGGCGGGGTCGACATGTACTTTGCGAACGCCGGCATCATCGGGCCTGCTGGTCTCGGCGATTCCGACGGAGATTGGGACGCAATCATCGACGTCAACCTGCGCGCCCACATCCGCGCAGCTCAAGCCCTCATCCCCCGCTGGCAGGAAGCCGGATCAGGATATTTCGTCGCAACCGCCTCGGCGGCCGGCCTGCTCACCCAGATCGGATCGGCCGCGTATTCGGTGACCAAACATGCCTCGGTCGGGTTCGCCGAATGGCTGTCCCTGACCTACCGCGACGACGGCATCCGGGCCTCGGTCATCGCCCCGATGGGCGTCGACACGAACCTGCTGCGCGACAGCGGTGCCGACGGACCGGCACAGTCCGCGGTCACCGAGGCCGGCGAGGTGCACACGCCCGCGGCCGTCGCAAACGTCGCCCTCGATGCCGTCGAGGCTGAGCAGTTCCTCATCCTCCCCCACCCCGAGGTGCTCGACATGTACCGCATGAAGGGCAGCGACTACGACCGTTGGCTCAAGGGCATGAGCCGCTATCAGCACCGACTCAACGAAGCGAACCGACTCAACGAGGAGACCACACATGCTGGAAACAAGTGAACGCAGCCGCGATTACCAGGAGCGCCTGACAACGTTCATGAACGACTTCGTCTACCCCGCGGAGTCCGTCTATGCCGAGCAGATGGCGGCGGCAGACAGCCCGCACACTCAGCCGCAGATCCTCGAGGACCTCAAGGCCGAGGCCAAGAGCCAGGGACTGTGGAACCTCTTCCATCCCGACCCCGAGTGGGGCCCGGGACTGACGAACCTCGAGTACGCACCCCTTGCCGAGATCACCGGCCACAGCATCGAGATCGCTCCCGAATCCATCAACTGCAACGCTCCCGACACCGGCAACATGGAAGTCTTCACCCGCTTCGGCACCGATGAGCACAAGGAGAAATACCTCAAACCTCTGCTCAACGGAGAGATCGCCTCGGCGTTCGCAATGACCGAACCCGCGGTTGCCAGCTCCGATGCCACGAACGTCGAGATGCGCATGGAGCCCACCGAGGACGGGTTCGTCCTCAACGGCCGCAAATGGTTCGCTTCCAACGGCATGCACCCCAATTGCCGTGTCCTCATCGTCATGGGCAAAACCTCCCCCGATGCCGAGGTGCACCGTCAGCAGTCGATGCTCGTAGTTCCGATCGATGCCCCCGGTGTCACCGTGGTCCGCAACCTGCCCGTCTTCGGTTACCACGATCGGGAGGGCCACGCCGAGATCACGTTTGAAAACGTCAAGGTCCCTGCCAGCGACATCCTCAAGGGCGAAGGTGAGGGGTTCGCGATCAGCCAGGCCCGCCTGGGTCCAGGTCGCATCCACCACTGCATGCGTGCCATCGGTGCGGCCGAACGGGCGCTGGAGCTCATGGTCAAACGCGCCGAGGAGCGGGTGACCTTCGGTGAGAAGCTGTCGTCTCGCGCGAATATTCAGGACTGGATCGCCGAGGCCCGGATCGAGATCGATCAGGCCAGGTTGCTGACATTGCATGCTGCGGACATGATGGACAAGCACGGCAACAAGGTCGCGAAGAACGAGATCGCTGAGATCAAGGTCGTCGCCCCGGCCATGGCGCTGAAGATCATTGATCGTGCGATCCAGGTCCACGGCGGCGCCGGTGTCACCGAGGACTTCCCGCTGGCCAGCATGTGGGCGCACATGCGCACCCTGCGTCTGGCCGACGGTCCTGATGAGGTCCACAAACGTTCGATCGCCCGCAACGAGATCAAGAAGTATCGTAAGTAAGTCCAGCACATCCTGTTCGACATCCATTCAACGACGAAGGAAGCGAAGCAATGAGCAGTTGGTTTGACACCCGGCCCTGGCTGAAGACCTGGGGAGATCTCGCGAATAACCCCTACACCCTCGAGAAGTCCACCACTCTCCAAGACCTGGCGTCGACGGTCGCCTCATACGGCGACGAAGAGGCCATCAGCTACTACGGATTCGGCCTGACCTGGTCGCAGTTCGACCAGTATTCCACGGCGTTCGCCGCCTATCTGGTGGAACGGGGAATCACCGCCGGCGATCGCGTCGCGATCTATGAGCAGAACACTCCCGCCTTCATGATCGCCACCTACGGCATCTGGAAGACCGGAGGCGTCGTCGTCCCGCTCAACCCCATGTATCGCGGGGAACTGGAGCACATCTTCGCCGACGCCGAGGTGAAGGGACTTGTGGTCTCGAAAGCAGCATTCCTGGGCCGGGTGGCTCCGTATGCGGCGGCCCTGCCTGTTGTCGTGCTCAGCGATGACCGGAGCTATCAGGTCGATGGTCCCGATGCGATCTTCTCTATGTTCGATGAACTGCCCGGAACACCTGGCGAGAATCCCGGCATGGGCCAGACACCGAACCTCCCTGATTTCCAGGCCGTTGTCGAGTCCCATCTGGGTACCGATTTCACGGCGGTCATCCCAACTCCTGAGGACGAGGCGATCGTTGTCTACACCTCCGGGACTTCTGGCAAGGCAAAGGGCGCTTCCGGATCTCATGCCTCGGTGTCGAGCAACTCACGCTACTGTGTGCGGACACCGACCTTCGAGCCAGGTGATGGCTTCCTCACGCTGGCCCCGGTTTTCCACATCACGGGGTTCATCTGCCAGTTCATCGCTGGAGTCAGTGGTGGTGCTCGGCTGATCCCCAACTATCGGTTCGAGCCGGGAACTCTTCTCGAACTCTTCCTGCGGGAGAAGCCGACGTATATGGCGGGGCCAGCCACGGTCTATACGGCGATGCTTGCCCATCCCGCTGCGACTGCAGAACACTTCGCGTCGTTCAAGCGGATCATGTCGGGTGGAGCTCCCCTGCCCGAGGGACTGGTGAACAAGTTCATGGACAAGACCGGTGTCTACATCGGGCAGGGATACGGCCTGACTGAAACATGCGCGCAGGCCGCCACTGTCCCGCCCGGGCTGAAGGCGCCGGTGGATCCCGACAGCGGCAATCTCTCCTGCGGTCTGCCGCAGCCAGACACGATGATTCGCATCCTCGATGATGCCGGCGAACCGTTGGGACCCGATGAGATCGGCGAAGTCGCCATCTCTGGCCCTGAGGTCGTCTCCGCCTACATCAACAATGAGAAGGCCACGGCCGAGCAGATCCCAGATGGGGAGCTGCGCACCTGCGATGTCGGCTATATGAACGACGAAGGATGGCTGTTCATCGTCGACCGTAAGAAGGACATGATCAACGCCTCCGGCTTCAAGGTCTGGCCGCGGGAAGTCGAAGATGTCCTGTACATGCATCCCGCGATTCAGGAGGCAGCAGTTGTCGGCATTCCCGATGAGTATCGGGGAGAGAGTGTTGCTGCGTTTGTGACTCTGCAGTCAGGTCCCGAAGCCGACGAGGTCACCGAGGCCTCTATCGTCGAGTTCTGTCGCGAGAAGCTGGCCTCCTTCAAGGCTCCACGTCGGGTGACCATCATCGACGAGCTGCCGAAGACGAGCTCCGGCAAGATTCTGCGGCGCACCATTCGTGCCGATGCGGTTGCCGCAGCCAAGGCCGCGCAATAGGCAGCCGGCACGAACTGAACGGTACAGCACCCGATCCTGCCGCTATTCGATCGTTCGATTGCTCTCGGCAGGCAGTCGCAGTAGCGTACTTCTATGGAGCCGGTGACGTGCGCCGACCTGAAGAAACACGAAGAAGGTAAATTCGGATATGAGCGATTGGTGCGAGACGCGACCCTGGTTGGCAACACTGGGCGAGGATGCTCCACGGCCCTACAGACTGGAAGCGTCGACGCCTCTTGCGGATTTGTCCGACACCGTTGAACACCACGGCGAGCGAGAAGCCATCAGCTACTACGGCTTCTCGCTCACCTGGTCGCAGTTCGACCGCTGGTCGACAGCTTTCGCCGCGTACCTGGCGGCGCAGGGAATCACTCGCGGGGACAGGGTGGGCATCTATGACCAGAACACCCCGGAATTCGCTCTCGCCGCCTTCGGCATCTGGAAAGCAGGCGGCACCGTCGTCCCGCTCAACCCAATGTATCGCGGGGAACTCGAACATATCTTCTCAACTGCCGAGGTCAAGGGCCTCGTCGTGTCGAAAGCCACCTACCTCGACCGGGTCAAGCCATATGCACAATCGCTTCCCGTGGTCGTGCTCAGCGATGACCTCAGCTATCAGGTTCACGGCCCGGAGGCCATCTTCTCCGGGTTCGCGAATCTACCAGCGACTCCTGAGCTCGACCTTGTCCACGAGATCATTGAGGCCTACCTCGAGACTGACTTCACTCCTTTCACTCCCTTGCCTGACGACGATGCGCTCGTGGTGTTCACATCAGGGACTTCCGGTAAGTCCAAGGGTGCGCTTGCATCGCACGGCAACGTCTCGAACAATGCTCGCCAGACCGTGCGCACCGCAGCATTCGCACCCGGTGATGGCTTCGCGACGTTGGCGCCGCTGTTCCACATCACCGGTTTCGTCAGCCAGTTCATCGCTGCTGTGGCCGGTGGTGCCCGACTCATCCTCAACTATCGCTTCGCGCCGGGTCCGATGCTGGAGCTGTGCCGGCGTGAACGGCCGACCTATATGGTCGGACCGGCGACTGTGTACACGGCGATGTTGGCGCATCCTGATTTCACGAGGGATCATTTCTCCTCGTTCACACGCCTCAAGTCGGGTGGCGCTCCGTTGCCCGAGGGCCTAGTCAGCAAGTTCGAGGACAGGACCGGTCTCTACCTCGCTCAAGGCTATGGTCTGACTGAAACCTGCGCTCAGGCCGCGACAGTGCCCACGAATCTGCGTGCTCCGGTGGATGAGAACAGCGGGAACCTCGCGTGCGGACTCCCCCAAGCGGACACGATGATCCGGATCCTCGATGCCTCGGGTCAGGCGCTGGGGCCCAACGAGATCGGGGAGATCGCAATCTCCGGCCCTCAGGTGATCTCCGAGTATCTCAATGACCCGCAGGCCACAGCCGAGCAGATTCCCGGCGGGGAGCTGCGCACGGGCGACGTGGGTTTCATGGATTGCGAAGGGTGGCTCTTCGTCGTCGACCGGATGAAAGACATGATCAACGCCTCCGGTTTCAAGGTGTGGCCGCGTGAAGTCGAGGATGTCCTCTACACTCATCCGGCCATCCAGGAGGCCGCAGTTGTCGGCATTCCCGATGAGTACCGTGGCGAGGACGTTGCTGCGTTCGTCACGCTCGCTCCCGGCGCCGAGGCCGACGCTGTCAGCGAGTCCGACATCATCGCCTACTGCCGCGAACATCTCGCTTCGTTCAAGGCTCCGCACCGGGTGACGTTCATCGGTGAGCTGCCGAAGACGACTTCGGGCAAGATCCTCCGGCGGACGCTGCGAGAGGATGCTGTCGAGGCAGCTCAGGATGCGCGCGAGGCCGCGCTCAGCTCAGACTGACCGTCGTTGCTCCGCCGATGTTCCCGAAGCGGTCGGGCTGGCAGGTGAGCAGGATGACCTGAGCGCGCTGACCGACTGTACCGAGGATGACGTTGAGAGCGTTGAGACGCTCAGCATCGGCGAAGCCGAAGGCATCGTCGAGAATGACCGGTGCCCCAGAATCACTGTCGACGAGCGTGGCCACAGCGAGGCGGCCGATGAGTGCCAGCTGCTCCTTCGTGCCTCCGGAGAGTGATTCGAATGCAACGGTGCGTTCATTGAGTGTCCGTGAGACGATTTCGAGGTTCTCCGACACTTCGACGGAGAGTCCCGGTCCGAAGACCAGTCGTCCCAGTCGCTCGATCTGTTCCTTGAACGGAGCCACATATTTCCGCTGTGCTTCTTCCTTGTGCGCAAGAACCGTGGACCGCAGCAGGTCGATTGCTCGGGCCTGGCGTCTCAGACGTGACAGTCTCCGACGTGCCGATTCCATGGTCTCTTCGGCGGCAGCGAGCTTCTCGTAGATGCCTTCGCTCGCACGGTCGTCGATGAGTGCCGACAGCTGGTCGACTTTCTGCCGGTCGGTCTCCCGCTGCGTCTCCTTGCTGAGCACCAGTTGGCGGGCGTTCTGCAGCTGCATCTCCAACGTCTCGGGGTCGGCAGCCTCGTAGTTCGCTCTGGCCTCTGTCACCTTCGCAGCAATGGCCTCGGACTCCGATGCCGCCGCCTTCACTGCAGTTTCGAGATCCTCATCCGCTGCTGCGGCTCGGGCCTGTTCAAGTGATTCCTTCAGACGAACGTGCTGTGCGCTCGCTTCCTGCAGCGTCGTCTGGGCGCGGACGGTGGCGACGCGTGCTTCATCACGTGACGTGCGGAGACGGTCGAGATTTGTCCGGGCAGCATCGAGGTCACGCTGTGCTGTGTCGGCGGCCTTCTCTGCCTCCTCGACGGCAGCTTCGAATTCCTTGATGCTGCGGGTGGCGGTGGTATCAGCCTCATCAGCCGTGTCGGTCTCACGTTCTGCAGATGATTCGCCGTCTGCACTGTCGTCATCGCCTGTGCTGTCTTCGACGTTTGCACCGGCCAGTTCCTGAGCTCGGGCCAATTTCGCTTCGAGGGTCGTGCGCTCTTCGTTGCCCAGCAGCGCCTTGAGAGTCGACGTCGATTCGGCCAGGACAGCTTCGGCATCGGCCCGCCGGTGGGCCCGCTCTCGTGCCTGCTCGACCGAATCGACTCCAAGCCGTTCACACTCGGCATCGAAGGCCCTCTTCGCCGAAGTGATCGCTTGGTCCAGTTCTGCTGGTGAGATTCCCGGCCGGATGGTGATGTCGGCGATTCCGCCGATCGTGATATGCACGTCTTTGACGACAGCAACGTCTTCAGTGGCCCCTTGCCCGACGATCGCATCATCGACCGTCACCGCTTGGTCTCCGACTTGGGTGGCGACGATCCGCGCCGCCGCGGACGTCTTCGCGTTCTCGGCGATGCGCAGGTCTGTCGCCAGCGAGTTCAGTGTCTCGACTTCCCGGCTGGTCACCGCGATCGATGCGATGGTCGCCTGCGCTTGGGTTCGACGTTCGTCATGGTCTCTGACGGTCTCGAGGCGCTGGCTCAGATCGGTCAGATCTGCCCGGGCACGAGCCCGTGTGAGTTCACGAGTCAGATCCTTCGCCGAGGAACGCGAGGCGTTGAGCACCTCCTGCTTCGCATCGACGGCCTTCTGCGCTGTTTCGAACTCTGTGTCCTGTTCCTTCTGAGAGGATTCCAGCTCGGATACTTCTTTGGAACCAGCGTCCACGGCGTCTTCGGCTGCGGTCACTTCTTCGATGAGCGTTGTACGGCGGTCCAAGGACTCCCGAGCGATCTGTTCATCCCGAGCAGCGGATTTCGCGCGATCGGTGACCTGGTCGAGGACGGTTTTGAGCTCCGCAATCGCTGCCGAGGCCTTCTCTGCCTCTTCCTTGTCCTCGCTGGCCTGCGTCAACTGGATGCGCACGGTCTCCATTCGTGCCGCGGCCCGTGCATGATTGTCGACGAGGTCATCCATTCCGCGACTGCGTTCGAGCAGGTCCTCATAGGCGGCCTCGACGACAGGCACCTGCGCGATGAGTTCCTTGTACTCCCCCGTCTCCCGCCCCTTGGCGGTGAAGTACTTCAGGTACTTGGCCTCAACCCGGTCGAGGAAGTCATCGTGATCAGCGACTTCGGCGCCGGATTCGCTCAAGGCGCTGTGAAGTGCCTTGATCTGTGCCAGGGGTGCCTGTGCCAGGCTCTCCCCCTGCGCCACGTCGAGTGCAACGAGAAGGTCGACGTCGACGGTCTCGTCGAGGATCGCAAGGAACCTGTCGTGGGCATCGTCGCTGCTCAGCTGCTCGGGGGCCGGCCGCAGGACATTGAGCTGCGTCTCCTGCTGTTTGAGCCACCGTTTGCGATATTTGAGCTCATAGCCGCCGGTGCTCAGATGCAGCTCGACTTCAGGGCCCACATCGGCTCCGACGGGCTGTATGTCTTTGATGCTGCCTTTGCGTGAGCTCGATTTGTCGTCACGAAGGTGAGTGATGGCTTGGTGGATCGAAGATTTCCCGACCTCGTTCGGCCCTTCGACGACAGTGACGCCATCCGTGAATTCGACGCGCGCATCCGTGATCCCGCGATAGTTCTGCAGGTGGATGGAATGGAGTTTCATGATCCGCTCCTTGCAAACCGGTAGAGCAGTCCCAGGGCATCCTGTGCGACCACCGCGCTTTCCTCGTCGCCGGCCGCCTGCGTGGAGAGTTCGTCGAGCGATTCCTGCAGGTATCCGCTCAATCCCAGTCCGGCGAAGTCGTCATCGGCGGCGATGACTGCGATGTCGGTGTGTCGTTCCCACAGGGAGACGACAGCGAAGAGGTCCGAGGCGTGGTCGAGGATTTCATCGAGCTTCGTCTTAGCTGCAGTCGAGAGTGTTCCGCGCAGGATCAACCAGACAGCCGTCCGGTCCTTGTCGGGAATATCGGCCAGCCGCTGCTCGAAATGGGTGATGTCGTCATAGGAGTTCACGTCCTCCTCGACGACGAGATAGGACCAGGCTCCGACGTGCACCTTCTCCACGGAACTAGCATGAGTTTCGGGGTCGATATCGACAAGGAGGATATTTCCCGGATCGTCCTCGCGGCGCGATGTCACCTCGGGAGCGCCCGGGTACCAGATGCGTTCAGTCACCGCATGGGTTGCGTGCCTATCACCCAATGCGACGAATTGGGCTCGGTCCTCGATCAGCACGCTTCGGAGGGAAGCGTCATCGATGGTCGCCAGCGAATCCCGGTCGGGGTTAAGGGAACTCACGGCCCCGTGACCGGCGATGATGCGCACATTCCCCGGGGCCACCTCGACGAGGTTCCGGGTTGCCTGAGCCAGCAGATCGGCCTGAGGACGCTTGGAGAACCATGGGGCGCCGACGATTTCGACGCCGGGGATGACGTCGAACGGTTCGCTGTCACGCAGGACGTGCACGTGGTCTGGCTGACGAGAGGTGAAATCCGAGGAGTCGTAGATAGAGGCAGCGTCGAGAGGATCGTGGTTACCCGGCAGCAGAACGACGGGCACAGTGAAGGTGTTGAGGACTTCGAAGGTGCGGGAGACGATCGCACGGTCGAGCTGGTTCGACTCGAAGACATCTCCGCAGACGAGGACGAATTCACAGTCGCGTTCGGCCGCGATCTCACCGATCCGCGCGACAGCGTCGAGGCGGGCACGGTGGAACCGGGGGCGGGCTTCGGCGCTGAGGTAGTGAGCCGTCATGCCCAGCTGCCAGTCACCAGTGGCGACGAATCTCATGGGTTCCTCCTCGGGGTCTCCCCCATCCTATGTATTCAGACCCCACCCTACGATTCGACACTGACATGGCATGTGAGGCGAGTCATATTCACCGGGAGTGCACCCAGCAAATTTGCCGCATGACGCGGTCGACCCTCGCTCGCAGGCTCGAATTTCAACCCACCCCACCCTTACTTAGGTTAGGCTATGCATGTGAACCGCACAGAGACCTTGAACCGAGCCCAGCTGCAGGCTTCGGGCCTGCACCTGGGCTACAACCATGCGTCGGTCGTCCATGACGTATCCGTCTCGATCGCCCCTGGGAAAGTCACAGCACTCATCGGCCCCAACGGAAGCGGGAAATCGACGGTGCTGCGGTCCCTGGCCCGCCTGCATCCCATCAGCTCGGGCGAGGTCACCATCTCCTCGGCAGGATCGACCACGCCGGCGGCTGCACTGTCGGTCCGCGAATTCGCTCGCACGGTCACCCTGCTCTCCCAATCGCGCCCCCATCCATCGGGGCTGAGCGTGCGCGAGATCGTGGCCTATGGCCGCCACCCGCACCGCCGCCGGTTCGCCTCACTCACCACCAACGACCGGGCCGCCATCGATCAGGCCCTGGAACTGACCGGCACCGATTCGATGGCCGATCGTTCCGTCGATCAGCTCTCCGGAGGCGAGCTCCAACGGGTGTGGCTGGCCACCTGCCTGGCCCAGGAGACCGGCGTCCTGCTCCTCGACGAGCCCACCAACCACCTGGATCTGCGCTACCAGGCGGAGATCCTGGACCTCATGCGCGACCTGGCCGATGATCACGGGACCGCCGTCGGCGTCGTCCTCCACGATCTCAACCATGCCGCTGCCGTCGCCGATGACATCGTCCTGCTCAGCCAGGGCCGGGTCAGGTCCGCCGGCACTTGCGAGGACGTGTTCACCGCCAATGTGCTCACCGAAGTCTATGGTCTTCCGATCACCACCCGCCTCGATGAGGACACCGGAATGGTCCGGATTGAGGCGCTGCCACGTCGGCGTCGTCGGACCCTCGACGCAGCTTCCTGACTTCTTCACTGAAATACCGCCGTTTCACCTCTCAAGAAAGAGACACCTCCGTGAAAATTTCGCCTCAGACACATCTGCGCAAGCCCGTATTCGTCCTCGCGTCCGTCTCGGCTGTCTGCGCCCTCACACTGTCGGCCTGCGGCACGACCTCCACCGATGCTTCGGCCGATGATGGCTCATCCACATCGACATCCGAAGCGTGTGCCGACGACTCAAGCACCACCTCGGCGGACCCTGTCTCCGTCAAGGACGACACTGGCCACCAGATCGATCTCGACAAACCTGCCGCGAAGGTCGTCTCACTCGAGTGGCAGTACACCGAGGATCTGGTTTCACTGTGCATCGACCCGGCTGCCGTGGCCGATGCGAAGGGCTTCACCACCTGGGACACTGCGGAGAAGCTGCCTGAGGGCGTCACCGATGTCGGTACCCGGCAGGAACCCAATGTGGAGTCGATCCTCTCGGCGAACCCCGATCTCGTCATCATCGAGACGACCTCTCGCGATGACAAGATCGTCGGTCAGCTCGAGGACCAGGGCATCCCCGTCATGGCGATGACCGGAGCGAACGGCAAGGATCCCATCGGCTACATGAAGGACACCTTCTCCACCCTCGCCGAGGTGACCGGCCGTGGCGAGCGCGCGAAGACTGTCCTGTCCGACTTCGATGCCAAGGTCGAGGAGTCGAAGAAAGAACTCGCCGACGCTGACCTGCCCACAAAGGACTTCGTCTACTTCGACGGCTGGGTCAACGGCTCCAATGTCGCCCTGCGCCCCTTTGGTCAGGGTTCCCTGTTCGGTGAGCTGGGTGAGGAACTGGGACTGAAGAACGTATGGACCGGTGAGGTCGACCCGGCCTATGGCCTGGGGCAGACCGATATCGAGGGCATCTCGGAGGTCGGTGACGCGAACTTCTTCTACACCGGTACCGACGACCCGGAATCAGAGGACTATGTCGAGCTGCTGAAGAAGAACGACATCTGGTCGAACATTCCTGCTGTCAAGGACAAGCGCACCTACCCATTCCCCTCCGGCATCTGGACCTTCGGCGGGCCCAAGTCCTCTGAACAGGCTCTCGACGCCTACGTCGAGGCGCTGACCAAGTAGTCCATGTCCGCTCACACACCCACGAAAATGCCTGCGAACACCTCGGCGATGGCGACGCCCGACGCTCCGGCACGGAGGTTCGGAGCCATCGGCGCACTTTCCGCCGGCGGCGTCCTGCTCGGACTGGCCGTCGTCCTTGCCCTGATCTCGGCTTGGCACATCACTCAGGGCACCTCGGGGATCGGATTCCGGGATCTGTTCGCTGCGCTGACAGGGGCCTCGGACTCCCCCGCCGAGGTGGGACCGAGTGCCCGTGACATCCTCATCGGGTCACGGCTGCCGCGCGTGGGTGCCGGAATACTCGTGGGCGTCGCCCTCGGCGTGGCAGGTGCACTGTTCCAGTCACTGGCACGCAACCCGCTGGCCTCACCGGACACCCTCGCCGTCACCGGAGGCTCGTACTTCGCCGTCACCGTGGTCACGGCATTCGGGATCTCGATTCCGATGTGGGCCTCCGGTGGTGTCGCCTTCGTCGGTGGCCTGCTCGCTGCCGCCCTCGTTCTCGGCCTCGCCGGTGGCGCAGCGTCCTCGACTACTCGCCTGGTGCTCGCAGGCACTGCGACCGCATTGGCCCTGCAAGCCGGCACCTCGACGCTGCTCATCCTCTTCCAGGAGGAGACGACGAGCCTCTACTCCTGGGGATCGGGTACCCTCAATCAGCTCGATGGGACGGCCGCGATCCGCAGCATCCCTGTCATCGCCGTCATCACCGCCGCCGCCATACTGCTCTCACGCCGCCTCGATCTGCTCAGTCTCGGTGATGATGCCGCCTCGGTTCTCGGCGTGCCGATCCGCTCGACTCGTGCGATCGGGATATTGCTCGCCGTCATCCTCACCGCCACGGCAGTGACCCTGGCCGGGCCGATCGGGTTCGTCGGGCTCTGCGCCCCGGTCATCGCCAGGCTGCTCACGCGCCTCGTTCCAGTGCTCGGCAAGCATGCGGTGATGATTCCGGCCACGGCGCTCATCGGCGCGATCATCGTCATCCTCGCCGACGCCGTGCTGCGCGCCATCGTCGGAGCCACCGAGGCGATCACCCTGCCCTCAGGGGTGACCACTACGGTGCTCGGCGCAATCGTCCTCGTGGTCCTGGCTCGTTCCATGCGCTCCTCGGGACCTGCTCAAGCGACCTCGGCCGCCCGATCGCGGGTGTTCGGCATTCGTCGCGCAGTCGTCATCATCGCCACCGGGGTCGTCGTGCTCATCGCCGTCGCCGTCCTCGCGCTGCTGACCGGTGAACGGTTCTACCTCCTCGGCGACGTCGCGCTGTGGCTCCAGGACCGGGCGGCACCGGTCATCTCCTTTGCGCTCGACTCCCGCGCACCGCGTGTAGCTGCTGCTCTGGCTGCTGGTGCCGCCCTGGGGCTGTCGGGGACGTTCGTCCAGGCCAGCGCCCGCAATCCGTTGGCGGAGCCGGGACTGCTCGGCATCACGGGTGGCGCCGGTCTCGGTGCCGTCATCGTCATCACTCTGATTCCCGGAGCCACCGTCGTCCTCATCTCGAGCGCCGGCGTCATCGGTGCTCTCGTGGCCTTCGCCATCATCTACGGACTCTCCTGGCGCGGTGGGATGAACACCGACCGACTCGTGCTCATCGGCATCGGCATGTGGTTCGGCTTCACCGCCCTGACCACCTTGTTCCTCGTCCGCGCGAATCCCTGGGACACTCCAACGCTCTTCACCTGGCTCTCCGGTTCCACCTATGGCCGGGCCTGGGCGGATGTCGCGCCTGTGGCCCTCGTTCTCCTCGCAGCGATTCCCTTGGCCTTCGTGTGGACCAGGGAGCTGGACTTGCTGGCACTTGACGACGATACGCCGAGGTTGGTCGGGGTTCCGCGTGAACCCGTGCGCCTGGGCGTGCTCGTCACTGCGGCGGTGCTGGCCGCTGTCAGCGTCTCCGCCGTCGGCGTCGTCGGATTCATCGGACTTGTCGCTCCGCATGCGGCCCGTGCCCTCGTCGGCAGCCGGCATGCCCGCGTCGTTCCGACCGCGATGCTCCTGGGTGCGCTCGGACTGGTCGTGGCGGACGCTTTGGGACGGACGGTCATTGCTCCCGCGCAGATTCCTGCCGGACTCATCGTCGCACTCATCGGCGCTCCGTACTTCGTGTACCTATTGGCGCGCTCGCGGGCCTGAGAAGGAGTGCTCCTCACCGCTGGTCAGGCTGCCGCCGAGGTTACGGCATCGCCTCCCACTGCTGGGCTCGCTCGTGGATGAAGTCGCGCAGGCGGCCAACGACGCGACTGGGATGACGGACAGCCGAACACACAGAGACCTCACGGACATAGTCACCGCCACGCAGGACAACCTCGGCGATTCCCTCCATGTGGCGCACATTGCGCGGGATCAGCGCGACACCCATTCCCCGGCTGACGAATTCGCGGATCGTTGAGAACTCCGTGACTTCGGTCTTCACCTGTGGCCCGAACCCGGCATCCGCGCACCACTGGTCGGTGAGGCTGCGCAGATTGTAGGTCGCTGGATTGGCAATGAATTCCTCGTTCGCCAGCTGCGCCACGGTGACACTTCGCCTGCCCGCAAGCCGATGATTAGCAGGTACTGCGGCCACTATCTCTTGAGAAGCGATGACCTCATGCGGCATCTGGAACGGTGTCGGGATGATGATCGCCAGGTCGAGTGCCCCCTTCTGCAGATCCCGGACAAGCTCAGCACCATGTGCCTGCTTGAGATCGAGTCGGATTCCTGGGTGTCGCGAGCTGAAGGCGGCCAGAAGGTCGGGGATCTGGCCCGCACCCATCGTGAGCGGAAACCCGAACCGAATCGTTCCATGATCTGGATCGGCAGCCTCGGCGAGGTCCGCGATCGCGATTCCGATCTCTCGCATCGGCCCCCTAATCGAATCTGCGAGCGCCCTGGCGGCCCCAGTCAGGCTGATCGCCCTTCCATCGGGGACGATGAGGGGCACGCCGAGATGGTCCTCAAGACCGTGAATCCGCCGACTCATCGTCGACTGGGGAATGCCGAGTGCCGTAGCAGCCTCAGTCATATGCCCCTCCTGGTCGACAAGTTCCACCAGAGCGCTCAGCTGCGGGATCTGGCCCGCCACCCATCCATCCATATTCGGATTATATCGATACTATTCCGCATTGGACGGATGATTCGCTGCGGCGCATGGTGAGAGCATGAAGCGAAATACTGCTGCACCCCACACCCTCCCCAACGCAGATGTCGTACTCATCGGAGGCGGCGTCATGTCGGCCACCCTGGGCTCAATGCTCACTGTGCTCGACCCCGAGCTGCGCGTCGTCGTCCTTGAGAAGGCCGACACCATCGCTGGCGAGAGCAGCGACCCCTGGAACAATGCCGGAACCGGACACTCCGGGCTCTGCGAACTCAACTACATGGCAGACCCTTCGAACGGCGCGAAGCCGGCCGCGATCGCCGAGCAGTTCCACCTCAGCCGCCAGTGGTGGTCATACCTGGCTCAGCAGGGCCTCATCGCCGCAGACGACTTCATCCATTCCACGACCCATATGAACCTCGTCTTCGGAGCCGAGGATGTCGCCTATCTGCGTCATCGAGTCGAAACGCTGCGGGAGAATCCGCTGTTTTCGACCATGGAATTCACCGCTGACCCTGAGCAGATCGCGAAGTGGGCGCCGCTGACCATGGACGGGCGAGTCCGCGACGGCGAACCCATCGCCGCATCACGCGATCCGCGTGGCACCGACGTCGACTTCGGAGCACTGACGAAGGCACTGATGTCGATCGTCACCGACGATTCGGCCAATAAGATCCTTGTCGGCCATGAGGTCACCGGGCTGTCCAGCACCGCCGAGGGATGGGAGATCACAGGCAAATCACACCATGGCCGATTTTCACTTCGCGCAGGAACCGTCTTCGTCGGCGCCGGCGGATTCGCCCTGCATCTCCTGCAGAAGAGTCACATCCCGGAGGTGCGGGGCTATGCCGTGCTGCCGGTCGGCGCTTCGTTCTACCGCAGCTCCACTCCCGCTGCAGTCCGGCACCATGAGGCGAAGGTCTACGGTCAGGCCGATGTCGGCGCTCCCCCGATGTCCGTGCCCCATCTCGACAAACGCATCATCGACGGCAAGGAGCATCTGCTGTTCGGCCCCTATGCGACGTTCAGCACCAAGCTGCTCAAACACGGCAAGCTCAGTGACTTCTTCACCACGCTGCGCCTGGATAATCTCCACGTCATCGCCGCCGCGGGCCTGCAGAACCTCGACCTCGTGAAATTCCTCGTCACGGAGCTCGCCGCCGGTCCGAAGAAGAAGTTCGCACAGCTGCGTCGCTACTATCCGAAGGCACGATTCAACGAATGGCAGCTCGTTCCCGCCGGGCAGCGAGCACAGCTGGTGAAACCGGATGCCAAGCACATCGGCGTTCTGCAGCAGGGCACGGAACTCGTCGTCGGTGCCGACGGTTCGATCGCGGGACTCCTCGGCGCCTCTCCTGGAGCCTCGACCGCCGTGCCGATCATGCTCAATCTGCTGCGCTCGGCTTTCCCCACCCGGTGGCATCGCGGATGGAAGGACATCATGAGCCAGGCGATCCCCGACATCGACAGAACAGACTGGGACACCGAGGCTGTAGCGCGCAGTTCCGCCGCCACCGACGCTGCACTCGGGCTCGGCACCTCCGCCCGGCTGAAACCGCAGGTTAAGGCTCCCACCTGGTGAGACATTGGTGGAATGCCACAGCATAGAACACTCAGCGTTGTGGCATGGCAGATTGAACGGAGGCCGATGGGGATTTAGTGTGAGCTACAACACCTAACGTAAGGAAGCTCACATGAAGGTCCGTCTCCCCCGCCGAGCGCTCGCGATCGGTTCCGCCCTGGCTCTCACCTTCGGTCTCGCAGCATGCAGCGGAGGCGACAAAGGAGGAGGCGAGGCCGGCGACACGATCGTCGCCGAAACCGCCTTCAACCTCAAGACGATCGATCCCCACCGACAGTTCGAGTTCACCGGTTCCACGATCGACACCGCGATCTATCAGACGGCGCTGGAGTTCAAAGACGGCGATCTCACCAAGCCGACCGATGGCCTGTGCTCCTTCGAGATGTCCGACGACAACAAGAAGATGACGCTGAAGCTCAAGGAGAAGGACGCGAAGTTCTCCAACGGCGACCCTGTCACCATGGATGACGTCGTCTTCTCCTTCGAACGGCTTAAGGGCATCAAGGGCAATCCCTCGTTCTTCCTCGACGGCGTCACCATCAAGAAAGTCGACGATGAGACCGTCGAGCTGACCAGCAAAAAGCCCAATCCTGCGCTCCCCTACATTCTGCCCAATGCCTCGATCGGCATCGTGAATTCGAAAGTTGTCAAGGAGAATGAAGGCACGACCGATGAGAAGGACGGTGCCGAGGCATTCCTCAACGAGAACTCGCAGGGCTCGGGGCCGTACAAGGTCGACAAATATGATGCCGACAGCCAGGTGGTGCTGACGGCGAACGAGCATTACAACGGCCCGAAGCCGAAGTTCAAGCGCGTCGTGCTGCGCAACGTCTCTGCAGAGACCCAGCTGACCGATATTCAGTCCGGTCAGGCGCAGGTCGCCTATGACCTCAATGCCGACCAGGCGAAGCAGATCGATGACTCCATGGGTGAGATCGCGAGCCTGCCATCGACACGCAGCCTCTACATCTTCAACAACACCGATGAGAAGCTCGGCGGACCGGCCGCCGACCCGAACTTCCGCAAGGCCGTGATGTCCGCCATCGACTACGACAAACTCACCGACCTCGCCGGGGAGGGATCTCAGCGCATGGCCAGCCTCGTCCCCAACGAGTTCATCGGTGCCGTCCCGAAGGATCAGGCGCCAGAGAAGGACCTTGCCAAGACGAAGAAGCTGCTGAAGAAGGCCGGCTACAAGGGTGAGAAGATTCCCTTCCACTACTCGAGTGACCAAGCAGTCAACGGAGTCGATCTGGCTCAGCTGGCAGAGACTCTGCAGGCTCAGCTGAAGGAGGCCGGCATCAATCTCGCGCTGAAACCGGCACCGAGCTCGACACAGCTCGACGGATTCCGCTCGGCCAAACAGCCCATGGGCATCGGCACCTGGGGTGCCGACTACCCGGATCCCACGAACTACAACGTCTTCATCCCCGGCGGCAGTGTCGCCGATCGCGTCAACTGGGACTCCGATCCGAAGCTGAAGAAACTCGCCGCGGAGGCAGAGAAGGCCACAGACAGCGACCGTGACGCCGCCTATGCCAAGCTGTACAAGGCGACCACGGACACGGGTGTCTGGATTCCTCTGGTCCAGCCCGTCAACACCGTGGCAGTGGGATCGAGCATCAACAAGTACGTCTCCAATGCCGACATCTCATTCGACTTCGCGAAAGCCGAGTAAGAATGTCGGTCAGCACTGCCGATAGCTCCACCGCACACCCGCCGAGCTCCGACGAAGCGCAGCGCATCAAACCCCCGCTGCTGCCTCCGCTGCTGCGCTACATCCTCATTCGGATTGGGATCAGCCTGATTCTCATCTGGGGTGTCACCGTCGTGACGTTCCTGCTGACGAACCTGGTTCCCACCGACCCGGTCGCCGCCATCCTCGGCGACCGGGCGGCCGCGGATCCCGCTATCGTCGCGGCTACCCGCGAGCGCCTCGGCCTCGATCAACCCCTGATCGTGCAGTACTTCACATATCTGAGCAATCTGCTTCACGGTGATATGGGTGTCTCGAACCAAACCCGAACACCAGTCCTCCAGTCGATCGGGCAGGTCTTCCCTGCCTCGATCGAACTGGGCATCGGAGCCATCCTCATCTCGGTGATCATCGGCCTGCTGCTGGGTCTGGCCAGCGCGCTCAATCAAAACCGGTTCCTCGATCACGCCATCCGTACGCTGAGCCTCATCGGCATCTCCGCCCCGACCTTCTGGATCGCAGCCGTCGGCTACTACGTCTTCTTCTTCAAACTCCGTGTGGTTCCCGGTGCCGGGCGCCTCGACCCTTGGATTACACCACCTCCTCGGGTCACCGGCCTCTACACCCTCGATTCCCTCCTGGCCGGCCAGATGTCGACGTTCGTCAACGCCTTCGGGCATCTGATCCTGCCCTCATGTGTCCTGGCACTGTTCACGATCGGCCTGCTCACACGGTTCAGCCGCTCCAGTGTCCTCGACATCATCAGGCTCGACTACGTCACAGCGGCTAAGGCCAAAGGCCTGTCTGCGCGCACCGTCATTTTCAAATACATCTTCCGCGGCGCCCTCGTCCCCATCATCACGGTGGTCGGCCTGGCCTTCGGCTCACTGCTCTCCGGTGCGGTGCTCACGGAGACCGTCTTCGCTTGGAATGGTCTGGGTCAATATGCATTCCGCGGTGCTACGACACTCGATCTCCCGGTCATCATGGGCGTGGGCCTCGTCATCGGCATCGTCTACATCATCGTCAATTTCATCGTCGACCTGATCTACGGCTTCGTGGATCCGAGAGTGAGGGTGCGATGAGCATCGGGACTCCCAAACAGCCACCGACGAACACCCATGACACCGGCGCCGAGGTGCTCGATCGCAATCCCGTCGACCTCGGTGTCAAACGGTGGAAGCTGAGATTCCCGAAGGCACTGCGCACGCCCCTGGGCTTCGTCGGCGCCGTCATCCTTGCCCTCTGGCTGATCGTGGCGATCTTCGCCCCTCTCATCGCCCCGTTCAATCCGCTGGCCCAGGATTTCCCCAGGCTCAGCGCTCCTGGAAGCGGGAACCTGCTGGGCACCGACACCCTGGGCCGAGACGTGCTCTCCAGACTCGTCGTGTCCGCACGCACCACCCTGCCCGCGGCGGTCTTCGTCGTCATCTGCTCATCACTGCTCGGATCAGTTCTCGGTGCGATCGCCGGCTATTTCGGACGCGCAGTGGACGAGGTCATCATGCGCATAGCCGATCTCGTCTTCGCGTTTCCGACCATCATCCTCGCCATGGTCATCGCAGCAGCGCTGGGACCGGGTCTGAAGAACGCCATCATCGCAATTCTCCTTGTCTCTTGGCCCTCCTATGCCCGTGTCACCAGGTCTCTGGTGATGTCAGCACGCAACAGCGAATACGTCGTCGCCGGCAGACTGCTCGGCTTCAGCGCCGGGAAGTCCCTCATCCGCGAGATAGCGCCGAATGTGCTCTCCCCGGTCGTGGTTCTCGCCACCCTCGATGTGGGTTCGGCGATTCTCACGATGGCCGGACTCTCGTTCCTGTCTCTGGGCGTCGTCCCACCGACTCCGGACTGGGGAGCCATGATCAGCGAAGGAGTCTCGCAGTTCGCCTCATGGTGGATCGCGTTCTTCCCCGGACTGTGCATCCTCACCATCGTCATGGCCTTCAATTTCATCGGTGACAGTCTGCGCGATGCACTTGACCCGCATACGGCACAGGAAGTCGGAGAGACCACCTCATGAGCATGATCAGCATCAGAGACCTCAGCCTGTCGGTGACGACGGGCAAGGACGAGAAGCACATCCTCCGCAACGTCTCCTTCGATCTGGAGGCAGGAAAGATCACCGGAGTCGCCGGTGCCTCCGGCTCGGGCAAAACCCAGACGGGACTGGCGATCATGGGCCTCTCCCCCGCCGGCGCCCAGCTGAGCGGCAGCATCGACTTCGACGGCACCGAGTTGGTGGGTATGCCTGCCAAGGTCCACAACCGGCTGCGCGGGGTGCAGCTGTCGATGGTGTTCCAGGATCCCTCCTCCGCGTTCCATCCCATGCTCACCGTCGGCGATCAGATCACCGATCACCTTCGCCATCATAAGAAGGTCTCGAAGAAGGAAGCCCTGGAACGCGCGGTCCATATCCTCGAACGTACCCGCGTGCCGCACCCTGAGGAGGCGATCGGGAAGTATCCCCACCAATTCTCCGGCGGTCAGCTCCAACGCATCGCCTTCGCCTCGGCGATCATCTGCGACCCGAACGTGCTCATCGCCGATGAACCGACCACCGCCCTCGATGTCACCGTGCAGGCGGGAATCCTGCGGCTGCTGCGTGAACTCTGCGATGACCTCAACTTGGCCGTCCTCCTAGTCACTCACGACTTCGGGGTCCTGTCCTCGGTAGCCGACACGATCGTCGTGATGCAGAACGGACTGGTCGTCGAAACCGGTGATCGCGAACCTGTGATCACAGCACCCCAACACGAGTACACCCGCTCACTCATCGAATCGCTGCCAGGAGCAGAGGTCTCACGCTGATGACAACGACGACAACGACCGAGGGTGCTCCTCGTACGTCCCAGACGCCGCTGCTTGAACTCAACAATGTGTCGTGTGAGTACAAGCTCAATGGCGGCGGCCGGTTCCGTGCCGTCAGCGACGTCTCCCTGCAGCTGCGGCATTCGGAAGTCCTGGGCCTCGTGGGCGAATCCGGTTGCGGCAAGTCCACGCTGGCCAAACTCATCTGCGGACTCGAGAAGACCGCGGGTGGCTCCATCACCTTCGAATCCCAGCCGGTGAAACCCCTCGGCCTTGCCCGCCGGCCCAAAAACCTGCGGGGAGTCCAGATGGTCTTCCAGAATCCCTACGCATCATTGAACCCGCGCAGACGCATCCGGGATCAGCTCACCGACGCCCTTGCTCTCGACCCGGAACAGAACTGGAGCGTGGAGTCCCTCCTCGAAGCCGTCGATCTGCCCGTCGATGCTGCGGAGAGGTTCTCGCATTCCTTCTCGGGCGGGCAACGGCAGCGCATCGCCATCGCGCGTGCGCTGGCGGCTGGCCCTAAGGTGCTCGTCGGCGATGAGCCGATCGCCTCTCTGGATGCGTTTCTCCAGGCCAGGATCGCGCGGATGATGAGAGATCTGGCCATTGACTCGGGCGCGTCGATGATCTTCATCAGCCACGACCTCTCGGTCGTGCGTGACATCGCGGACCGTGTGGCTGTCATGGAGGCAGGTAGGATTGTCGAGGTCGGTTCGACAGAACAGATCTGGAATGACCCTCAGCATCCCTATACGCAGAAGTTGCTCGCTGCCATCCCAAAGGTCGACGGCAAAGGAATCATTCCCGGATAGCCATTGCGAGGAAAGACCCCGAGGAGAAGACGAACCATGGTCACATTGCTGCGCGGCGCCGACATCTGTGCCCCGGAACGACTTGGTAAGCAGGACGTCCTCATCGAGGGACGGCAGATCACCTTCATCGGTGACCTCCCCGCCGAGGCCCTCGACGGTCTTCCCCACGCCACCGTCATCGATGCACAGGGACTCACAGCCACTCCAGGCTTCATCGATCCTCATGTCCACATCGCTGGCGGCGGAGGCGAAGGCGGCTACGCCAACCGCACCCCCGAGATCGTGGTCAGCGACATCGTGGGCGCCGGAGTCACCACCGTCATCGGCTGTCTGGGAACCGACGGTGTGACCCGCAGCCACGCCGATCTCCTCGCCAAGGCCAGAGGGCTCGAAGCCGAGGGCATCTCCACCTACATCTATACGGGCAGCTACCAGGTCCCGGCACGGACCCTGACCGGTGCTGTCGTCGATGATGTCGTCCTCATCGACAAGGTCATCGGCGTCGGAGAGGTTGCGATCTCGGACCGGCGTTCGTTCCAACCCACAATCGAGGCTCTGGCCGAGCTCGTCAGTCAGTCTCATGTCGGTGGACTGCTGTCCGGCAAGGCCGGAATCACCCACTTCCACGTCGGCCCCTACGAGACCCGGCTGGCCCCGCTGCATCGTCTCCTCGACGAATATCCGATCGCGCCGCAGGCCATCTACGCCACCCACATCACCCGGTCCCCCGAGCTGCTGGCCGACGCCGTTGATCTGGCCGCCAAAGGCGCCACAGTCGATATGACGGCCTCGTCGACAACGACCAGGTCGCTGACACGCTACATCGACCTCGGCGGTGAACTTGGCCGTCTCACTCTCTCCTCCGATGCCAACGGCAGCCTGCCGGAGTTCGACCCCGATGGACGGCTCATCGGCATGGACGTCGCCAAGCAGACGACCCTGTATGAGCAGGTGTGGGCGTGTGCCGACCTCCCTGGTGTCGACCTGTCTGCGGCCATATCTCTCGTCACGTCCAATACGGCCGATGCGCTCGGCCTCAGCCACAAGGGACGCCTGCGTGTCGGAGCGGATGCCGACATCCTGCTGACCGATGATGACCACACCATCCAGCTTGCCTTTGCCCGGGGACGAGAGGTCGTCCGCGACGGCACACCACAGATCCGAGGAACCTTCGAATGAGCCATGAGCACGACACGACGGCTCTGCCCGATGATGTCGAGGAGAAGCGCCCGTCCCTGGGCTGGTCACTGGTGCCCCTGGCGGCGATGCTCGCGCTGCTGGCTGTGGGCTACGGCGTTCTCGGGCTCGCACCCGAACCGCTGCTGATCCTCTCCGCCATCATCGCCGGCCTGGTGGCTCTGCGGATGGGACTGAGCTGGGAGGAGATGCTCCTTGGCATCAGGGAGAAACTCGACACTGCAATGCCGGCGCTGCTCGTGCTCATCTCCATCGGCATTCTCATCGGCACCTGGATGATCGCCGGCACCATTCCGATGATGATCTACTACGGCTTGGGACTCATCAGCGCACAGTTCATCGTGCTCATCGCCTTCGTCATCTCCGCGATCGTCTCGGTCATCACCGGCACCTCGTGGGGATCGGCAGGAACAGTGGGCGTCGCCCTCATGGGAATCGCCGCGGGCTTGGACGCACCGCTGGCGGCCACCGCCGGAGCGATCGTCGCCGGTGCGTACTTCGGTGACAAACTCTCGCCGCTCTCGGATACGACCAACCTGGCTCCGATCGCTGCCGGCACCACCTTGTGGGAGCACATTCGGCACATGCTCTACACTACGATCCCGGCCACAGTCGTGGCCCTGGCGCTGTACCTGATCGTCGGCATCAACCAGCAGTCCGGCGGGACCGATTCGGATCAGATCAGTGCCGTCACCGGAACCTTGGACAGTCTCTTCTCCTTCAACGTCCTCCTGCTCCTGCCGATGCTCATCGTCCTCGGCGGAGCGATTCTCAAACTGCCCACTCTTCCCACGATCATCGGTTCCTCACTGGTTGCCGGCATCCTCGCCGCAATCTTCCAGAAGGTCAACATCGAATCGATCTTCGCCTCCACCGTCGACGGGTTCACCCCGGACATGCTCGAAGTCGGGCCCTCGACCCTGAAGAATCTGGACCCGCAGGTCGTCGAGTTGGTGACCCAGGGCGGAATGGCATCGATGACCGGTGTCATCCTCATCGCATTCAGCGCTTTCGCCTTCGCCGGCATCATGTCCAAGTCCGGTGCTCTCGAGACCATCATCCGGTCCCTGCTGACGTTCGTGAAGCGCACAGGTGACCTCGTCCTCTCCACGGTGCTCTCATGCATCACGATGGCCATCGTGACCGGCAATTCCTACCTGTCGATCATCGTCCCGGGCGAACTGTTCAAGAAGGCCTACGCTGATCGGGGCCTGGATGCCAAGAACCTCTCACGCACACTCGAAGACTCCGGCACGGTCGTCGTTCCACTCGTTCCCTGGTCCTCGGCAGGCGTCTACATGGCCGGCGTACTGGGCGTCTCCGTCCTCGACTACGCCCCGTGGGCAGTGTTCTGCTACGTCGGCTTCGCCTTTGCCATCATCCTCGGATACACCGGATTCGGCATCGCCAAACGTGTCGCGACCTCTGACGCTGATTGAGCGTGCTGCGACCTCTGACGCCGCTCCTCTCCTGCGTCCTGCTCTCGTCGCCGCCGCACTCCTAGGCGCTCGTCATCCGGGAGCCGAGATACTCGGTTGGTGTGCATCCGGTCACGCGGTGGAAATCCGCTGTGAAGTGCGACTGGTCGAACCAACCGAACAAAGCAGCAAGCTCGACAAACGACCGATCCCACCCCTGATCGATTGCCGCTACAGCATCTCTGACGCGGGCACGGGTGAGGATCTTCTTGACACCGACACCGCAGTATTCGTGAAACATCCGCTGCAGCGACCGTTCACTCATTGCACAATGCGATGACAGTTCGCCGAGGCTGATGACGCTCGGATCGTCGAGGAGTTCCAGCACGCGTCGGAACCGGGTATATCCCTCGGTCATCCTCGGGTGCAGAGACAGCAGCCACGCCTGAAGCACCTCAGCTGAGGAGGCCAGATCAGCTTCACGCACCTGGTCGACATCCAGCTGCTCGTCAACGCCCAGTTGTTCATCAATTCCCGGAAACCAGTCACCGGCCCGCACAGTTGTGTCCCGGATCAGTGCCGGCGACCCATTCGCGAACGCCAGTGTCCCGCCGAGGTGGAAGTTGACCCCGATGACACCACCACGACCGTAGAGCCCGACATCGAATCGACGAGTAGTCACCGGACCCGTCAGCCACGTCCCGGCACCGTTCGTGTTCGCCCGATAGAGATCGCCGAACTCAACGGTGAGGTTGATGCCTGGTTCCGACACTGTCGCCGTCTGATAGCGCTCGCCCTCGGGCAGGTCCCATGTCACCGACCACAACCGCTTCACCCAGGGACGCAGCTCTTCGACGACCACCGCCGGCACGGAATAGTTGGCGTGCTGAAGCATCTCCGCCGGCCTGAGCACACGCCCGAAGAAATGTTCGGGCGGTGATTCGCTACGTGGCGGATTTTTCCTATCGACGACATCGTCCAGGGAACAAGAATGGCAGACATGACTGACACAGAGATGAAGGAAGCCCCTGCCACTGCCTCCACCACCGAGGCAACACCTGTCGCGAAATTGGCCATGGTCACGCTCGACGCCCCGGACGCTTCGGCGCTCGGCGACTTCTATTCCGCGGTGCTGGGTTGGCCGGTGGCGTACTCAGATGAGAACTACGCAATGCTCACCGGCCCCAGCAACGCTCTGGGCATTGGGACGATCCCGGACTACAAACGCCCGGATTGGCCCGACGACGGACGCAAGCAGTTCCACCTCGATCTCGCCGCCGATGACATCGAAGCTGCGGCCGCTCGCTGCATCGAACTCGGAGCGAGCAGGGCCTATCCTCAGCCAGGCGAAACCTGGGTAGTGCTCATCGATCCCGCAGGGCACCCATTCTGCCTCTCTGATGCGAAGAACTGGGGCTGACGCATCTGCGCTGTCCCACCGAAACGTCCCCGCGGGGACGCGTCTCAATCTTGGGTCAGCTTCTCGACCCGAACGATGTAATGGGAGGAGTCGAGGCCGTCGACGAGGATCGTGGCCGAGAACTTGTCGTTGTCGCCGGTGACCACCCAGTTGGGTTTGAGGATTCCACTGGGTGCGGCAATCTCGTCGAGGCTCAGCCCCATGCCCAGTTTCACCGTCTTCAGCACCTTCGTGCGCACCAACGCACGTGCTGTTCGCCTCACATCATCTGGGCCAGGTTGTGGGCCCGCCTGATCAGAGGATTCGAAGGCATCCAGCCACTCTGTCACGGCCACCGTCTCACCACGAGGATCGAAGTCCGCGAGATACCCCTTGCCCGAATAGGCGTTGACCAGGACGTTCATGCACTGCCCTGGGCTTGCCTCCGCCCTAGCACGACCGGCCGGTTCAGGTTTTCGGTTCCGCCGAAATATGCTGCTCGTCTGGGCACTGAGCACCGTCGACCAGAAGGGGTGGAGGACCTCTCTGACCTCGGCGTCGGCATTGGGCAGCTTGCGCCTGAAGACGGCGAGCGCCTCGGCGGCGGTGATGTTCGGTGCCAGCTTCAACGCCGTCTCCGGGGCGATCAGCTCTGGCTTCTCTCCCCCACCGGCGAAACTGTCCGGGTGCTCACGCATCCTTGGGCACCTGTCCGGCGAGCGCATCGTTTTGGCCGATGAGCATGCGTGCGGGGATGGCGCCGATCTTGTCGGTCTCCTTGAGCGCGTCGATGACATATGCCGGGACAGGGTGCGACTTCTGCGTGGCCAGAGACACGACGATGAGGCCCAGGGTCGAGCACACGATGCCGACACCCATCGGATCGACACCGGTGACGTCGACGAGGCCAGCCATCTGCCAGCTCACCGAGGACACGGTGCCCAGGATCATGGAGACGATGGCTCCGGGAACATTTGCCTTCTTCCACCAGGCGGCCGCCACGTAGACGGGGACGAATGCGGCACCGAGGACTGTGGTGGCGAAGATGGCCACCTCGGCAACCGAGGGCGGGTCGTTGACAGCAACCCAGTAGCCGATGATCGCGAGGATGAGGACGGTGAAGCGTGAGACCCACACTGACTGCCTGTCGCTCATATCCTTCTTGATGAAGCGCTGGAACAGATCCTGGCTGGCGATCGTGCCCGACTGCAGCAGCAGCGCATCGGCCGTGGACATGATCGCGGCCATGATGCCTGCCATGACGATACCCACGGCGAAGTTCGGCAGAACCGTGTCCGCGACCTGGAAGACTGCGAGCTCAGGGTTGTCGAGGTTGGGCAAGATGATCAAGGCCATGATGCCCACGATGTAGGGCGCCGGAATGAAGAGCAGGTTGAAGCCGGTGGCGTACAGGCTTGCTGTGCGCGCGACCGAGGGGCGCTTCATGGCCATGTGGCTGACGTTGACGTGCGGCCAGCCCATGTAGCCGATGGAGAAGACGAGGACGGCGCCGATGATGACGCCCCACTGCACCGAGCCGAATCCCTCGGGCCCCCACATGGTGAGCAGGTTCGGGTTGATCTCTCCCACCGCATTGTTGCCGGCAGTCCAACCGCCGACGGCCTGCAGGGTGCCGATGAGGATCCAGACCATGCCGATGAGCATGATGATGGCCTGGACGAAGTCGGTGTACGCCACCGCAAGGTAGCCGCCGAGGAAGGTGTAGAAGACGATGACGCCGATGGCGACGAGCAGGGCCCAAGCGTAGGGAATGCCGGTGACCATCTCCAAGCCGCGACCGCCCGCGATGAACTGAGTCATCACGTAGAAGAAGATGCAGAACACCGCCACCGGGGCCGCGATCATCCGGATCCACTTCGAAGGGTAGCGATGCTCGAGATATTCGATCGAGGTCAGCGATCCGAGGATCTGGGAGAGCTTGCGCATGCGCCGCCCCAGGATCGACAGGTTGAGCACTCCGCCGCCGATGTCGCCCATCGCGTACCAGAGTGAGAAGTAGCCCTTCGTGTACGCCAGCGATCCGGCACCGAGGAACATGTACCCCGACATCGACGAACTCTGCAGGCGCAGTGCCGTGACCGCAGGACCCAGGCTGCGCCCGCCCAGCAGGTAGCCTTCGCTGTCCTTATTGCCGATCTTGAGTGTCCACACGCCGATGCCGGCCATGGCGATGAAGTAGATGACGAGGAACCAGGTTTCGAGGTTCATGCCAGTCCCCCGTTCTCAGTCCCGGAGCGGCGCTCCGTCGCCGAGGGGGTGAGCTGGTCCTCGGCCACATCCTCGGCTTTCCAACCGCGTGAGAGGTAGACGAAGATCAGCGTGTAGATCACCCATATTGCGGGGATGCCGAAGATGATGACGACGGTTGCCGTCGGGAGACCGAACATTGAGACCACCTCGTTGTGTCACTGAACAGGACTGGCAGGTGCGGCCCCTACAGCGACCGCACCATAGGTGACCATACAACGTTTTGTCAGTCAGCTCACACACTTCTCACGCGCGGGGCGTGCCGCTGTTCAGGACACCGCGACCAGCCTCTCAGTCCACGACGAATTGGCGGTCGTGGAGGCCGGTGGCGCTGCCGGGGATCGCGGGGCGGCGTTCGGAGATCTGAACGTTGCCGTCTTCGTCGACCGCTCTGACCGTCACGGTGTGGGTGCCCGGTTCCAAGTCGTCGAAGGGGCATCGCCATTGTCGCCAGGTGTCGGTGGTCAGCTCCTCACTCAGCTCCGCTGTGTGCCAGTCGCCGTTATCGATGCGCACTCGCACCTCGGCGATGCCGACGTGTTGGGCCCAGGCCATTCCCGCGGTGACGATCTGCCCGTCTTTGTTGGGGCTGACATGGACACCGGCGCGGGGAACGTCGATTCTAGAAGCGACGAGTATGGGTCCGTGGGTGGACCATCCTCGTTTCGTCCAATAGGCCTGTTTGTCGGCGAAGCGGGTGACTTCGAGTTCGGTCACCCATTTGGTCGCGGAGACGAAACCGTAGAGTCCGGGGACGACGAGCCTGGCGGGGAACCCGTGGTCGCGGGGCAGCGGTTCACCGTTCATCCCGACTGCCAGCAGGGACGCCCGATCATCTGTGAGTGCTTCGAGAGGTGTCGAGGCAGTGAAGCCGTCATCGGATGTCGAGAGCACCATGTCTGCGCCTTTCTTCGGGCCGGCGCGTTTGAGCAGCTCACGCACCGGGTAGCCCAGCCAGGTGGCATTGCCCACGAGGTCGCCGCCGACCTCGTTCGAGACGCAGGTCAGGCTCACACGATGCTCCTCCAGCGGCAGCTCGAGCAGCTGCGCCATGGTGATCGTGACTTCGTCTTCGACCATTCCGTGGATGTGCAGCGACCAGGACGCGGCGTCGACGGAGGGCGGGATGAGTGCGGTGTCGATGCGGTAGAAGTCATCGTTAGGTGTCATGATCGGTGTGAGCCCCTCGATGTCGAAGTCTGCTCCAGCTGGAATCTTGGGCGCCGAGGTGGCCGGCCGTGGCAGCACCAGCTTAGTCACCGCTCCTGCCGCATTTCGGGCGAGGATCGAAGCCGACTGACCTGCAGCGATCGCGGCCATGCCGACCGCGCTCAGACCTGCGGCGAGACCGAAGAAGGCGCGACGGTCGGTGCCCGGTTGATTGTCAGCACCGAAGTCCTCATCGCGTCCGACAGAATTTCGGGCAGATGACTCGGTGCCGTTGCTGAATCGGATCAGTGCCACATAGGCTGCACATCCCAACGCCACACCCACGAGTGCCGGAACCGTGTCGAGGATCGTTCCTCCTGTGCTCAGCAGCACCACGACGGGCAGGATTCCGAGGCCGATGAGGAGGACGAAGGACAGGGCCCTGCGGTGCAGGCCGATGCGCCCGATCACACCGCCGAGGATCGCTCCGACGATGACGAGGGTGATGACGAGTGCGAGCTTGTCGTTCGTACCGAATACGCTGATGGCGGTCTTGATCATGGCGGTAGGCACGAGTGGGATGATCGTCTGCCCCAGGATCAGCAGGGGCGCTGAGGTTGCAGAGACGGCGCCGGCGATGAACTCTGCAGTACCGAAATACACCAGGGTCGCGACGATACCGGCGAGGGTGAAGAGTAGCGGGCGGCGATCTGTCATCGGATTTTCGCACCTTCTTAGGGCAAGTGATGGTGCCCTCGATTATCCTCCTCCGCGACCGTCAGCGGGCAGGAACTTCTAGGCGAGGTTTCGGCGCAGTCGTACTGCGGCGTCGAGCAGCTGCTCCAGGCGTGCCTGTTGCTGCACCTCCGGCAGATTCGCGGTCGAGGCTATCCCCTCATCGATCAGGACGACGACCTGATCAGCCAGGCTCTGATCTCCCAGGTCAGGGACCGTACGGCCACCGGAGCCGATGGATGAGAACCGTGCGAGCGCCTCGGCGATGGTGTCTCTCCTGGACATGGAGCCGACGTCGGTGGGGGGAGAATTCGGGCCCGCCGCGGCGAGCTGACGCGGGTTGAGGCCGATGATGCGGATACGCAGACGGCGGACCTCCGTTTCGAGGTCCGCCGTCACGTTGTTCATGGCCCAATCATAGACGCTGTCCCCGGGACCACACAGCTGGTGTGGGGTGCCGGGACCAACGGTGTCTAGTTCCTGAAGTAGGAGATGAGGCGCAGGATTTCGATGTAGAGCCACACGAGGGTGACCATGAGGGAGAAGGCGCACATCCAGGAGTACTTCTCCGGGATCCGCTGCTTCACACCCTGTTCGATCATCTGGAAGTCCATGATCAAGGTCATGGCCGCCAGCACGGTGGCGACGATGCCGATGATGACACCGAGCGGCATTTCAAATCCCATGATGTTGATCGGCACGCTGCGGGCACCCCCGGTGCCGGTCATCATCGCGATGCCGAAGTTGATGAGCGAGAAGATGGCGTACCCACCGATGGCGATCATCATGAACTTCTTCATCTTCGAGCCGTAGCGCACGCCCTTGAACTTGAACAGGGCGAGCATGACGCCGAAGACGCAGAGTGTGGCCAGCACGGCTTGGATGACGATACCGGGGAACATCGTTTCGAACATCGAGGAGATGCCGCCGAGGAAGACTCCCTCGAACGCAGCGTAGCCGATGATCAGGCCCTTGTTCGGTTCCTTCTTGAAGGCGTTGACAAGACCGAGGACCAGTGCGATGAGCATCGCAGGGAAAGCCAGTGGCGGAACGAACCAGCCGAGCACGGCCCCGGCGAGAAGAATGGTGAAGAGAACACCCGTCTTCATCATGACGTCGTCGTAGGTCATTGCCCGGTCAGCGGCCTGCGGGCCAGCATTGCGGTTCTGCGCGGCTGGCTTGTCGAACAGGTTGTTGAGCTCCTGGTCGGACATGACCGGTTCGTTGCGGCCCGCCTGGGCGCCCTGGTTGATCGCCCGGTTCATCATGGGGTTACTCACGGTCGAGATCCTTTCGATCTGAGCAGGTTGCTCGCACAGACGAAATGCCGCACGAGAGTTGAATCATTGTCTCAGTCTAGTCACTTGAGCTGGACAGTCGCTGAAGAACCGATGCTCGAGCGAACGAGCGTTGCACGATCGCAACGTCGCCCGACGGGCCGAATATTCCCGATTCCGTGGGAGGTGTCGTGTCCGCTCCAGTTTCGTAGGCCGTACCAGGAGCCTCAGCCCATGTGGTAGCTCGTGGCTGCACCCGGGCCCCATGGGATTCCTGTGGCCCACCAGATGAAGAAGAGGAGTCCCCAGAGAATGAACATTGCGAACGAGAGCGGAATGGTGAACGACAGAACGGTGCCGATTCCCGCATCCCTCTTATATCGCTGGATGAAGCCGAGGACCACAACGAAGTACGGGCTCATCGGGGAGATGATGTTCGTCGTGGAGTCACCGATGCGATAGAGGGCCTGCGTGGTTTCCGGGGCGATGGACAGGAGCATGAACATCGGCACGAGGACCGGTGCCATCAGGGTCCACAGTCCCGATCCCGAGGTCAGGAACATTGCGCCGAGGGCAACCAACAGCCACCCGCCGAGAAGGATGACGAAGGGTCCGGTGTCGAGTGAGCCGAAGAATTCGGCGCCGCGGATGGCGAGGATCTCGCCGAGGTTGGACATCTTGAACAGTGCGAGGAACTGGCTGGCGGCGAAGAAGAGGACGATGACGGGGACGAACGGCAGCAGTCCCTTGCCCATCATGTCGGGAATGTCCGAAGTCTTCTTGATCGATCCTGTGGCGTAGCCGTAGACGATGCCGACAATGAAGAATCCGAAGCCGATGATGGCTGCGATTCCTGCCATCAGTCCCGATTCGGGGCCGAAGCCACCGGCTTCATCGCGCAGGAACGAATCCTGGGGCAGTGCAAGGAAGAAGAGGAGTGCGGCGCAGGCGACGATGCTGAGCACAGCGAAGACCATGCCGCGCTTCTCGTTGGCATCCAGCGCCATTTTGACATCGAAGTTGTCGGGATCGTTCTCGTCTGGTTCGTCGAGTTCGATCTGGTCGGCTCGCTTCGACAGCAGCAGTTCGGTGACGAGAGTGACGGCGGCGGCGACGACGAACATCGAGACGAAGTTGAAGTAGAAGTTCGCAATCGGGCTGACCACGTAGTCGGGGTCGATGATCTGAGCCGCCGACGTGGAGAGCCCGCCGAGGATGGTGTCGAGGGAGTTGACCATCGGCGCCGCAGAATACCCACCCGAGGTGGCGGCATAGGCGACAAGACACCCCAGCAGCGGATTGCGCCCCACAGCTTTGAACGCGAGCCCGCCCAGGGGAATCATGATCATGTAGGAGGCGTCGGAGGCAATCGAGGAAGCGGTTCCGGCAAGTGCCACGATGAACGTGATCCACTTCGGTGAGGCACCGGCGATGGTTCCGCGCAGCATCGCCGGGATCAGTCCGGACTGCTCGGCCACGGCTACGCCGATGAGGACGATGAGCACGAGACCCAACGGTGGGAACGTGACGAAGTTGTTCGTGGCTCCGGCGACTATCTCCCGCAGGGACTCTGTGCTGAAGAGGTTGGTGACGCTCACCGTCTTGTCGGTGGCCGGGTTGACGGCTTCCAATCCGACGGCGGAGAAGATCGTGGAGAGGACCATCACTACGACGGCCAGGGACAGGAACAGCCAGAAGGGGTGCGGAAGTTTGTTTCCGGCCTTTTCGATGATGACCAGCAGGCGCATCAGCCAGTCGAGTTCGGCCGGTTTCTTCTTCGCGGTGTCGGTGGCAGCTGCATTGCGTGACATCGATACTCCTCGGTGATTCGTCAAAAGGGGTGTGCAGATGGGCCGAAGCTCATCCAGTGGTCGAGTCACGGCTCGTCTGTGGCAGGGACCACTGTGTGCACGCCCCAGTGTTATGGACAACACCGATTACAGGCGAGCCGATCTCATATCCTGGATCGCTTGCGCGCAGAGAAAATGCCGACCGCACGTAGGCGCGATCGGCATTCTCGGGTTGCGGGGGTCTTCAGCTCAGCGTTCGAGGTTTCCCTGGATGAAGGCTTCGACTGCGTCGTGAGCTGCGTCATCGCCATTCTGCTCCGGGGGCGACTTCATGAAGTACGACGAGGCGGAGATGAGAGCTCCGCCGACGCCGCGGTCGAGTCCGATCTTGGCCGCACGCACGGCGTCGATGATGACTCCGGCCGAGTTCGGTGAGTCCCAGACCTCGAGCTTGTATTCCAGCGACACCGGAGCATCACCGAAGTTGCGGCCTTCGAGACGGACGAAAGCCCATTTGCGATCGTCGAGCCACTCAATGTAGTCGCTGGGTCCGATGTGGACGTTGCGGGGCTCGAGCTCGGCCGAGGTGTTCGAAGTCACGGCCTGGGTCTTCGAGATCTTCTTCGACTCGAGGCGTTTGCGCTCGAGCATGTTCTTGAAGTCCATGTTGCCGCCGACGTTGAGCTGGTAGGTGCGGTCGAGGACGACGCCGCGGTCCTCGAACAGCTTGGCCATCACACGGTGAGTGATGGTCGCACCGATCTGGCTCTTGATGTCGTCGCCGACGATCGGCACGCCGGCGGCACGGAACTTCTCGTCCCATTCCTTGGTGCCGGCGATGAAGACAGGCAGGGCATTGACGAAGGCGACCTTCGCATCGATGGCGGCCTGTGCGTAGTACTCGACGGCTTCCTGCGAACCTACGGGCAGGTAGCAGACGAGAACATCGACCTGTGCCTCACGCAGCGCCTGTGCGACGTCGACGGGTTCGATGTCGGATTCGACGATGGTCTCGCGGTAGTACTCGCCGAGGCCGTCCAAGGTCGGTCCGCGCTGAACCTCGACACCGGTCGATGGCACGTCGGCAATCTTGATCGTGTTGTTCTCACTGGCCGTGATCGCCTCAGCGATATCGGCGCCGACCTTTTTGCCGTCGACGTCGAATGCGGCGACGAATTCGATATCACCGACGTGATAATCGCCGAACTCAACGTGCATGAGTCCCGGTACTTTACTTCCTGGGGCCGCATCCCGGTAATACTCAACACCTTGGATCAGGGAAGAGGCGCAGTTGCCCAATCCGGCAATCGCGACTCGAATCGATTTCGTTCCCACGTCTGTGATCTCTCCTTTGTCATTTCGGGTCTCCCCGAGCGTCAGGTCTCCCCAACTGGGGCCATCTTGAAATGACCCCGACTATTCATCTTAATGTCCTCGTCAAAACGGCGAGACGTCCTCGTCGAAACGACGAACGTGTGATCGGCGGAAGTTTATTCCCCTGCCGATCGCGGTGTGTGGGCTCAGCTGACGACGAGCGGTTCCAAAACCAGATCCGGATGATTCTTCTGCACGCCTTGGAGGCGCCACCTGTCTGAGAACAGGGCGAGCAGCTCACCGTCAGAGCGGTGCAGAACTTCAACTGATCGTTCCCTCGCCAGCGTCGGCACGCATTCTGGTGTGGTGCGCCGAGCCAAGGAGAAGTTGAGGCGCTCCAGCGAACAGGGCGCGTGGAATTCGTTGTTCATCCGGTCCTCGGCGACCTCGAACTGCATCGGTCCAACGGCTCCGAGAACCGGGGCCTGGTCACCGCGCAGGTCAGAGCGAAGCACCTGAATGACTCCTTCGTGGTCGAGCTGTTCGATACCGCGGCGGAACTGCTTGTACTTCGAGGAGTCCTTGGCCTTGATGACCATGAAGTGTTCGGGAGAGAACGTCGGAATGCCGGGGAATTCGACCTTCTTGTCCAGGTAGAGCGAATCGCCCACCCGCAGTGCACTGGCGTTGACCAGTCCGACGACGTCTCCTGGGAAGGCTTCATCGACGACGTCGCGGTCACGGCCGAAGACCTGCTGCGCATACTTCGTAGCGAAGGGTTTGCCGGTCGCGGCGTGGGTGAGCACGGAACCGCGTTCGAAGACACCGGAGCAGACTCGAATGTAGGCCAGCCGGTCACGGTGGTTGGAGTCCATGCCTGCCTGGACTTTGAAGACGAATCCGGAGAACGGATCGGCCACGTCGCGCGGCACATCGTTCTTATCCAGACGCGCCTCTGCCGCGGGCGCCAGGTCGACGAGCATGTCGAGGAGTTTGTGGATACCGAAGTTGAGCACCGCCGAGGCGAACATCACCGGGGTCGACTTGCCGGCCAGGAACGTCTCCTGATCGTGGTTCTGATCCTCCATGTCGAGAAGATCGGATTCGTCGACAGCAGTCTGCCAGGCATCGCCTTCGAGCTCGACGGCTTTGTCCGCGCCATAGGTCTCTTCGCCGGCGATGGTGGCACCGGCATTGGTGCGGTCGTACTTCGTGTAGTCACCGGTGAGACGGTCAAGGACTCCCCTGAAGTCACCGGACTGGCCAACAGGCCAGGTCAGCGGGGTGGGCAGGAGTCCGGTGCGTTCCTGGACCTCATCCATGAGCTCCAGCGCGTCGAGACCGGCACGGTCCCATTTGTTGATCACGGTGATGATCGGGATGTTGCGGTGGGCACAGACTTCGAAGAGTTTCATGGTCTGCGCTTCGAGGCCCTTGGCTGCGTCGATGAGCATCACGGCACAGTCGACGGCGGAGAGTACTCGATAGGTGTCCTCGGAGAAGTCCGCGTGACCCGGGGTGTCGACGAGGTTGAAGACCGCATCCCGATACTCGAACTGCAGCGCCGCTGAGGAGATCGAGATGCCGCGGTCCTGCTCCATCTTCATCCAGTCGGAGACAGTGGCGCGGCGGCCGGCCTTGCCATGGGTGGCGCCGGCCTTGCCGATGGCTCGTGCGTGCAGTGCGAGCGCCTCGGTGGTCGTCGATTTACCCGCGTCGGGGTGCGAAATGACAGCGAACGTCCGGCGGCGAGCCGCCTCGGTTCGAATGTCCTTGTCAGAATACTGGCCAGAAGTCACCAAAACATCTTATCTCTCTTCTGTCGTTGAACGGGTGTCCGGTCAGTCACAGTTGTGGTTAGTGTGCGCGGTCGGCTCCGCGGGGTGTCCAGCGTCTTGTCGGATTTCGCGTTTATGCTGGATGGCGATGAATGAGGAATTTGTTGAATACGCCGGACGCTCCGAACCGAGGGAACGCCTGCTCAAGGCCCTGCCGCTGATTTTCGCGGCGATCCTCGGCATCCCTGCCCTGGTGTACGCGCTCAAGTTTTCGCTCGAGATCGGTCAAGTCACCAGTTACCTCTTCGACCTCGGGACATCCGGGTGGGAGGCCTTCAGCATGGTGATGCTCAGTCTCTCAGGCGCGTTCTGCCTTGTCTTCTACCTCGTGTTCCTCTTCGTCGGGACCCGCCGACGGACGTGGAAATGGCGTATCTGGTGGTCTGTCGCCGCATTCCTCGCCGCCGCGGTCCTCCCCATCTGGTGGTTGTTCGCCGGCTACTTCACCTCCGGCCCCGCCTAGCCGCAACTCTCAGCGCCGCGACCCATCACAGTTGTGCGAGTGCCTTCGCGATCCTCTTCTCCGACACCGGGTGGGCAGTTCCCAGCGAATTCGCGTAGAGGCTGACGCGCAGCTCCTCGAGCATGATGATCACGTCCCGCCACTCACTGGGCACCGAGACCACGATCCGTGACCAATTCGCTTTGGCCAGCTCGGGGAACCTGTTGCCGACCTTCTTCAACACGGCGTCGCTGCTGCCGCTGATACGGTCCATGAGCTGCTTGTCGCGCATCGGCGAGTTCTGCATTCCATCGATGCGGACTACCTCAGTCTGCACCCACCGGGGCAGATCGCGGAGCATCTGCCCGGTCATCGCGGCCACCGACTCACCTGTGACTCGTGCTCCCCGCCATGTCTGCACATCTGCCAGGTTGGACAGGATCGCCAACGATGAGGCCCTTGATACGCGCCGGTCGAGTTCGGTGGTGGACCGCAGTGCCTTCATCAGATGAGGCAGCAGGTTCGAGCACATGTCGGTCAGGACCGCGTGCATCGCGGCTTCCAGCTTCCCGAACTCTCCGGCATCTGCCACCCAGCTGGTCTCAGCAGCACCCAGCTCGGTCTCGACGACGCTGCGGATTCCTGCCCTGATGAGGGCGTGGAGCATTTCGTCCGAGGACTGCTGGTGACCGGCGAGGACGAGTTTCTCATCGGTCGTCAGTCCTTCTCGCAGGTATTTCAGTGCCTCGTTCGTGCGCAGGCCCAACAGGGTGATGAGCCCCTCGCGTGAGGCCAAACGGGCCTGGGCAGCCGTGTCGAAGGCAACGAGGTCGACGCTGGTTCCACGGTCGACCAACCCGGGCACAGCCCCGACTTCAGCCTCGTCCGGGCTGGTCAGCGTGCCGAACGACCATGAGGTGAGTCCCGTCTTAGCATTGAACGAGACCTGCTTCGCCCGGGCCCTGCGCACCTGAGGTTTCGCCGTCGCCGTCAGCTTGGTCAGGTCCTCGCCGATACCCACTGTTGTGGTCCCGTCGATGACGCGGAAGCGGATCCGCAGGTGCGGCGGAATACGATCTTCGTCGAAGTCCGCGGCGGTCACGGTAATGGGAACCAGGTCGTTCAGGCCTCCCCCGCCTGCACGTTCGCTCAGGTGAGCGGCGAGCACCTCGGGCAGAGCCCCGCGGTAGGGAATGAGCATGGGCAGGATGTCGCGGGCGACGTCAGGCGCGGGTACGAAATAGCGGCGCTTGTTCTTCGGAAGCGACCGGATGTAGGCGGCGACGAGTTCCTCACGCAGGCCCGGGACCTGCCAGGAGAACTCATCGGAATCCACCAGGGGCACGGACGCTGCCGGGAGTTCGACGGTCACCCCGTCCTCGGTGCTGCCGGGTTCGAAGGAATACCTCAGCTTCGCCATCGAACCGTCGACCAGTTCCCATTCCATCGGGAAATCGTCGGCCACCGAGGCGGTGAGTTCCTCGCTGTCGTCGCTGAGCAGGATCGACGTGTTCAGATCCAGCAGATGCGAATCGCGACGCTTCTGCTTCTTCCACCAGGCACGGAAGTCCGCCGCCGAGGTGATTGTGGCAGGAATCCGTTCATCGTAGAACTCGAAGAGCGCATCGTCCTGGTCCAGGACCCTGCGGTTACGTGTGCGTGAGGCGAGCGCTTCTGCCTCATCGATGACCGTCACATTGTGTTCGAGGAATCCGAAGCGTTCGTGCCAGTCACCTTCGATGAGGCCCTTGCGGATGAACATGTCCCGTGCAGCCTCCTGGTCGAAGGTCCCATAGCCGACCCGCCTGTCAGAGACGAGAGTGACGCCGTAGAGCGAGATCTTCTCGTAGACCATCGAACCGCCGGCCTTCTTCGACCAGTGCGGGTCCGAATACTGTCTGGTCACCAGATCACCGGCTGCTTCGACAACCCAGTCGGGTTCGATCGCTGAAACGGTACGGGCCCACAGTCTGGAGGTTTCGACGAGTTCGGCGGCCATGACGAAGTCGGGCTTCTTCTTGAACAGACCCGATCCGGGGAAGATCGCGAAGCGGGTACCTCGGGCTCCCTGATAGTCCTTGTTGCGTTCGGACCGGGCACCGATCATCGACAGCAGCCCCGTCAGCAGTGCCCGGTGGATAGCCGCGGCATGAGGGTCGAGTCTCGCGCTTGCAGCACTCTGTCCGGAGTCCTTCTCCGCATCCTGCCCGCCGTTCTTCTTCGCACTGCGTTTCTGTGCGCTGAGTTCGGCGAATCCGACCTTGCCGTTGGCGCTCTTCGAGCTCGTCGGAGCAGCGGCAGTGTTCGACGTGCTCGTCTGAGGCCCGGAAGCCTTTGCCGGCGACGCCGATGCGTCGGCAGCAGACGCCTCGACCGGGCGCCACACCGACTTGTTGACACGGATGCCGGAGGAGCCGAGCAAAGAGCGCAGCTGGCCGACGAGGTCCTGCCATTCGCGGATGCGCACGAAGTTGAGGAACTCGGCCCTGCATTGGCGGCGGAACTTCGAACTCGTCAGCGCCGACTGCTGGTCGTCGAGGTAGTTCCACAGGTTGAGGTAGGACAGGAAGTCGCTGCCCGGGTGGGTGAAGCGGGCGTGCTTCTCATCGGCGGCCGCGCGCACCTCGGTAGGTCGTTCGCGGGGGTCCTGAATGGACAGTGCGGCCACGATGACGGTGACCTCTCCCCCACATCCCGCCTCGGCGCCGGCGATGACCATGCGCGCCAGCCTCGGATCGATCGGGAGCAGGGACAACTGTCGACCGGTCGGGGTGACCGTGATCGTTCCGGCCTTATCGCTGGTCAGAGCCCCCAGTTCGGAGAGCATGGTGCGTCCGTCGCGAACGGCCTTGGCCTCCGGTGGGGTGAGGAACGGGAACTCGAGGATCTCCTTGTCACTGGAAGCGAACCCCAGGTCTGTCATCTGCAGGATGACGCTGGCGAGGTTGGTGCGCAGGATCTCCGGGTCGGTGAACTCGGGTCGCGACTCGAAGTCGTCTTGGGAATACAGGCGGATGCAGATGCCGTCGCTGGTTCGACCCGACCTGCCCTTGCGCTGATTCGCGCTCGCCTGGGAGATGCGTTCGATCGGCAGTCGCTGGACTCGGGTGCGGTTGGAGTATCGGGAGATGCGGGCGGTGCCGACGTCGATTACGTATTTGATGCCAGGCACCGTCAACGAGGTTTCGGCGACGTTCGTGGCCAGCACGAGGCGGGGTCTGGAGTGAGGTTTGAAGACCTTCTGCTGTTCGCCGGCGGAGAGTCGGGCGAAGAGCGGCACGACTTCCCAGTTGCTCAGACGCGGACGTTTGCGCACATGAGCCTCGAGGGCTTCGGCGGTATCGCGGATCTCGCGTTCCCCGGAGAGGAAGACGAGGATGTCGCCGGGTTCTTCTGCGCTGAGTTCGTCGAAGGCGGCGATGATGCCCTCGGTCTGTTCCTCGGGCCCCGTTTCGTAGCTCCCGGATTCCTCTGGACCGTCGTCGCCGTCTTCTTCGTAGTCGTCGACAAGTGGGCGGTAGCGCACCTCGACCGGATAGGTTCGGCCGGCGACCTCGATGATCGGAGCGTCATCGAAGTGCGCGGCGAAGGACTGCGGGTCAATGGTCGCCGAGGTGATGATGACCTTGAGCTCGGGCCGTCTGCCCATCACTTCTTTGAGTGAGCCGAGGAGGAAGTCGATGTTGAGGCTGCGTTCGTGCGCTTCATCGATGATGATGACTTCGTAGTCGCGCAGCAGCTTGTCCCGGGACAGTTCGGAGAGCAGGATGCCGTCGGTCATGACCTTGACCCGGGTCGAATCCGCGACCTGCGCGGTAAATCGCACCTGGTAGCCGATGGTCCCGCCGAGATCCTCACCGAGTTCGTCGGCGATGCGATCGGCCACGGTCCTGGCAGCGATTCGCCGAGGCTGCGTGTGCCCGATCAGTCCGTTGACTCCCAGCCCCAGTTCGAGGCAGATCTTGGGCAGCTGGGTGGTCTTTCCCGATCCCGTCTCGCCGGCGACGATGACGACCTGGTTGTCTCGGATGGCCGTGGCGATCTCGTCTTTGGCGGCCGAGACCGGCAGGTTCGCCGGGTAGGTGACGTCGACAGACCGGGACTGCCGGGCTGCCGTCAGCCGAGCCCGACGTTCACGGTGAGAGGCGCCGGTGTTCTTGCGTCGCTCATTCTTCCGCCGAGGTGAGCGCTTGGCGGATCGTGCGTCCTTGCCCACGGTGTGACTGTCTTTGTCTGGGACTTGGGAGCCCTTGCGCGAGGTCTTTGAGCCCTGACGCGGTGGCTGTGTGCCCGGGCGTGGTGACGGCGTATCCGTCCGCGGGGTCGAGTTGCCCGTGTCCGGGCTCGACGATGCTGAGTTCTCATGTGCCATTTCAGTTCCCAGCTTAACGTCTGCCCCGCCGAGGCGGAGATCCTCGGTGTCTGGACCCGTCCGGCTGCCGCGTGCCTGCAGGTGCTCAGGCGCTATTGGCCACCCACTGCTCAGTCGTTGTCGGCCAGCGCCCGCAGCTTGGCAAGGTAGGCCTCCCAGTCCTGACCCTCGGGCATGTTCGGACTGCGAGGGGTGAGTCCGACCTTCCCATCGATGCTCTCGCGCACGATGTCGGCCTGACCCACATGCCTCGCAAGGTCGACAATGACGTGCACCATGATCTGCTGCAGAGACACCGCAGCCTTCTCAGCCTGCCAATGGGGAACCGTGCCCTGCGCCTCGAGCGCGTGGGTATCGATCGTCTCGTCGGCGAAGTCCCACACACGTCGGTAGAAGTCGAGGATGGAGTCCACAGTTTCGCCCTCTGCCGCGTACCAGTCGACTTGTGGGTCGGCCTCGAACTGCGCATCGGTGATGGCCTCACCGGGATGTGGCCAAGGTCTGCCGAAGGTGTCACCGAAGTACCCGATCTCCACATTCGCCATGTGTTTGACGATGCCTGCGAGATTGAGCCCCGTGGCCGTCTGCGGCAGCCGCAGGTCGCGTTCACTGAGTCCGGTGAGCTTCCACGTCAGATCATTGCGGCATGCCTGCAGGTGGTTCTTGAGTATCGTCTTCATCGCATCGTCGCGGGCCATGCTTTTAGTCTGCCGCACCCTCGGGAAGAAGGGTAGGTCCTTCGCGGCGATCCACCACGAATATCTCCCATCCGCCCGATGGAAGAACTATTCCGCCGCACGGCGGAACCTCGGCGCGCTATTCGACCACACCAGTTATCCTCGATACGTGACCCCCGATGACTCTCGCAGCAGGATCGCCCGACGGTTGTTTCCCGACGGCGAGGACCCCGACCCTCGTTTCACCCTCGCCAACGAACGCACGTTCCTGTCCTGGATCCGCACAGCCTTGGCGTTCATCGGCGGTGGCATCGCGGTCGAGGCCTTCACCTCGGAGATCTTCACCTCTGGACTGCGTGCGACCCTGTCGATCGTGCTGATGGTCATCGGGTTCATCCTCGCCGCCGGTGCCGCCTTCAGATGGCACCGCATCGAGTCGGCCATGCGCCACAAGACCTCGCTGCCACTTCCCCTCATCATTCCTATCGTCAGTCTGGCCTCCGCGCTGGGTGCTGGCCTCCTCGTTCTGGTCTTCGCCGGAGTCCTGTGACCGCGCGGCGTCCCAGACGGCCCCAGCCACACCCCGATCCTGGGCTGCAACCGGAGCGAACGACTCAGTCCTGGCTGCGCACCAGCCTCACGATGACCGTTGTCAGTCTGCTGTTCATCCGGTGGATCAATGTGTTCGAAGGTCTCTCTGTCATCGTCTTCGTCATCTGCATCGCATTGGCGATGGCCGCAATCGCTCTGCAGGTCAGGCGCTACCGCCTCGGCTCGGTGTCCATCCGTGCTGAGCGGGGTCGCCCTACTCCCTGGGCGGTCCTCTTCCTCACAAGCTCGGCCTGCCTCATCGCGGCCCTCGGAATCGCCTCGGTCATCAAGATCTCCCTCAATTGAGGTTCCTCGTTGTGAGACCGCCGTCCAGTTCCCGACCGGCATTGCCTAAACTGGTCTTCATGAAGGACGCACGTGAAGTTTCGACCGCCCCACTTGTCGCCGTTGGCCTCGTCGGCGGATTCCTGACCGCCCGCGAGACCGGGATCCGCCCTCTCGGCGGTGTCGTGCTCGCAGCAGCGGGCGCCTATGCCGCTCGGACCTGGTTCACCAAGCAGGGCTGGCCCATCGGCACAGCGCTGACCTTGGGCTACCTCGGCGGGTTCGGTGCCTCTCATCCTCTGGCGAAGAAGATCGGTGCATGGCCTTCGGTCCTCAGCGTCGCTGCCGTCACGGCGGCGACAGCCTACGTGGCTGTCGACTCCGTCGAAGCTGACTGAGCAAACACAACCCACTCTGTCTGGCCACGGCAGTGCGCCCAGACCACGCCCCCTGCGCCTCGGCCGAAGCCGACTGATCCGGAAAGCGAGGACCACCGGTAGCCCATGCTGGCTGTTTTCGAAGGCTTCGCCGTCATCGCAGGTGTCATCCTGGTCGGATTCGTGCTCGGACGATCCGAGGTCCTCGGGCCCAATGGGCAGCAGGTCATCGCGAAACTCGTCTTCTATGCAGGTACTCCCACCCTGCTCTACGTCACTGTTGCCGACACCGACCTGGGGCTGATCTTCAACACGGCGCTCCTGGCCACAGGCGGATCCGCCGTGATTGTGGGTGCGCTCCTGTTCGTCCTCACCCGCTACATCCGTAAACGCAGCACCGGCGAGGCAATGTTCTCCGCCTGGGCCGTCAGCTACGTCAACATTGGCAACCTCGGCATCCCGATCGCGGCCTATGTGCTCCACGACATCGGATATGTCGCACCGGTGCTGCTCTTCCAGTTGCTCATCCTCGCCCCCATCGGCATGGCCGTCCTCGATGCTTCGGGGAAGAAGAAGCTTGATCAGCACTGGTATTCGGGTGTGCTCCAGATTCTCCGCAACCCGATTGTCCTGGGTGCTGCCGCGGGTGTGGCCGCTTCGGCGACGGGTTTCGAGCTTCCGCGCTTCATCTTCGAGCCCATCGACATGATCGGCGCCACCGCAGTCCCCGGAGCGCTGCTGGCCTTCGGCATCTCGCTCAAGGACGGGTGGGCCCTGCCGGCTCCGGGAACCAGGAAACAGCTGACGTACATCACGGTCGGCAAACAGGTCATCCAGCCTGCTCTGGCCTGGATCATCGGCGGCCCCCTGCTGGGGTACTCCGGCATCGCCCTGTTCGCCATCGTCGTCACCTCGGCGCTGCCGACCGCGCAGAACGTCTACATCTACTCCATGCAGTACCGACAGTCCGAGGCACTCATGCGTGATGCGGTCTTCATCACGACCGTGCTGGCGGTGCCCACTCTCGTCATCATCGCAGCCCTGTTGGGCTGACCTCTCCGGCGGACTGGGGAACTGAAATCGGGACGGCGAGCCACCTCGGCGATCCCAGCCTCCTTCCTGATCTGGAGTTCTGTGGCGTGTCGGAGCCCGCTTGCCCACTCGGGTCAATGACAATGGGGATGTGGCTGGAGACGAGAAGAACGAGACCGAAGACCTCCTGAGCAGGCGGATGAGTTCAGGATCCAGTAGTGCTGCCGAAAAGCAGACGGAGCCTCCCTTGGAGGCCGCGAACGATCCTTCGACGGACACCGAGGCGTTCGACCCGATCAGGGAACCGATCGCCAAGGACGAGCCGAAGCCCTCAACCGGGCCGGTGCGCGTTGCGCCCGCTCATTCGTCGACTCCTCCCGAGACTGCCCGGACACGTGAGGTTCCTGCCAACTCCCGCACAGCGGTGATGAGCGAAGCCGATTGGGCCGCTGTGACTCAGGCCGCGACGTCCACAGACACCCACGACCCTGAGGTGCCCGAACGTCGCAGCAGCGTCCTCGATGTCATCGGGACCATCTGGATCACGCTGGCCACGCCGTTCATTCTCCTGGCTTTGGCTGTCCGATTCGTGGCCTCTGGGCTGTTCCTCAAGTTCGAGTACTTCCGTCCCGGGTTCCCGGCCGACCAGTTCGGCTTCGGCAGCGCCGACCGCGAACACTACGGCACCTACGTCATCGACTATCTGGCGAACCTCGACTCCCGGCGTTATCTCGCCGACGTCATCATGCCCAACGGCGAACCCATCTTCATCTCCGACGAGCTCAACCACATGGCCGACGTCAAGGATCTCATCTCCCTGCTGTACCTGATTGCCCTCGTCGGCCTCATCGGCGCCATCCTCTTCGGCCTCTACATGTCACGCACACACGGCCTGGGCATCCACGTCGGACTGCGCTTGGGTGCCATCATCAGCATCATCGGCATGGCCGGCGCGGCAGTGCTCGCATTCCTCGGCTGGGACACCTTCTTCCGCGAATTCCACAAGATCTTCTTCTCCAACGGAACCTGGGAGTTCTACAGCGACGACTCCCTCATCCGACTGTTCCCACCCCAGTTCTGGGTCGACGCAGGAATCGCCGGGGGCGGGCTCTTCGTCCTGCTGGCCGTCATCCTCTTCTGGCTCAGCTTCGCCGGCCACAAGAAGCGCCGCGCAGTGAAGAAGGCTCGGCGAGAGGCCTGAGCACAGCGGGCTTTACGCCCAGCACAACGGGCTGCTCGCCCAGATGAGTACTGCGGACTCTGTCCGCTCCACGGTTGTCGGCCGGGTGGTCTTTCCCCTTCCACCCGGCCGCAGTATATTCATCGCTCCGACTCGTTCCTCGCAACATCAGTACCGGCACCTGCCGCCAGGTCGCTTCAGTCAAGGCAGGTCGCGTCGGCCGCCGCGGTTGCTTCAGTCACCGCGGTTGCTTCAGTCACCGCGGTTGCTTCAGTCCAGCTACTTCAGTCGTCGACGGCGTCGCGTCCGCGACGGACGATGATCGGGTCCGGTTCATAGACGATCGAGGTGTCCTTGTCCTCGTAGTCGAACTGGTTGAGGAAGTAGCGCATGGCATTGAGGCGTGCGCGCTTCTTGTCATTGCTCTTGATGGTGATCCAGGGAGCATGATCGGTATCCGTGCGGCGAAACATCTCTTCCTTCGCTGCAGTGTAATCGTCCCAGCGACCCAAGGACTCGAGGTCCATGGGAGAGAGCTTCCATTGTCGCACCGGGTCGATCTGGCGGATCGCGAAACGGGTGCGCTGTTCCCGCTGAGTCACAGAGAACCAGAACTTGGTGACGTGGATGCCGGAGTCGATGAGCATCTTCTCGAATACCGGGGCCTGCTCCATGAACGTCTCGTATTCGCAGTCCGTGCAGAAGCCCATCACGCGTTCGACGTTGGCTCGGTTGTACCAGGACCGGTCGAACATGACGAACTCGCCGCTGGTGGGCAGGTGGCTGATGTAGCGCTGGAAATACCACTGGCCCGCTTCCTTGTCAGATGGCTTGTTCAGGGCCACGACGCGTGCCGCACGCGGGTTGAGGTGCTCGGTGAAGCGTTTGATCGTTCCACCTTTGCCGGCGGCGTCACGGCCTTCGAAGACGATGACGTGCTTACGGTCGGTGTCCTGCCCCCAGTACTGGAATTTCAGCAGTTCGACCTGTAGCCGGTATTTCTCGAGCTCGTATTCTTCCCGGTCCATGAGCTCCGGGTATGGGTAGCCCTCACGCCAGGTTTCAACCGCGCGCCCCATCGGATCGATGAGGTTCGGGTCCGTGGTGTGAGAGTCCTCGACCGTATAGCCTTCGATCCGAAGCTTGTCGATGTATTCGCGCAGGTTCTCATTGAGCAGATTGTTCACAGGCGCTCCTTCATATCGACAGCGTTCGTCTTCTTCAGCGGCCTGGCCTCAATATTGTGGTCATCACCAGTCCCCAGGCACAGTACTGAGTAGAGATGAACATCAGGCTATCCGATCGATGTCCTGTTTCGGAATGATTCCCAGACTCAGCAGGGGCGCCACGGCGACGAAGGCGAATGACAGTGGGTATCCGAACACTGTGATCAGCGTCCCGAATCCCGGACCCAAGATCGCAGACATGACGAACTGTCCCGTGTTCTGCGTGCCCATGGCCTTGCCTGACCATTGGGGACCAGCTGCCTCGGCGACCGAGGCGAAGGCCAGCCCGTTATCGGCCACCGATACGGTCGAGGCCAGGATGAACACCACCGCCGCCACTACGGGCATCGGAGTGATGGAGATGAGCGCAATCGCCGCCACGAGGACGACGGCTGCAACGGCCACGATCCGCATCAGCCCGACCCTGGACCCGAGGCGATCGGAAAGCCCACCGACAATCATGCGCCCGATCGCTCCCACGATCTGAGAGGCCGCGACGATGCCGCCGGCGATGCCGGGGCTGATGTGCTGATTCGCGATGAGCCAGATGAGACCGTAGGTAGAGAACGCGAACTGTGGGATCACCAGCAGCGCGGAGACGGCGTGGATGCGCCACAGGAACGAATCCATCCGGTAGGGGTTGTTCGTCGCAGATGGCGCCTTCACCTCTCCCCTCGCCGAGGCGGAGCCTGGCCCGGCATCATCGGTGGCCGTGTGTACGACGGTGGGTGCCACCTCGGCGCGGGGAGGGTCCCGGACGAGTCCGAGACAGATCACGGACATGACCCCGGTGACGATGACGACAAACCACAGGTAGCCGGTGAACCCACCGGATGACGCGATGGGTGGGACGCTCAGTGCCGCGACACTTGTGCCAAGCGGCTGTGACATCTGCCTAATGCCCATGGCCAGACCGCGGCGGTGCCGGGGAAACCAGCCCATGACCACGCGTCCGCTGGCCGAGTTCACGGACGCGGCGGCGGCACCGGAGGCCGCGATGATGATGACCATCCACACTGGTGAGCCGACCACAGCCACCGCCAGCCCCGAGGCCAAAGCCGTCAGGGCGATGCCCAGAGTCATGGCCAATCGTTCACCGAACTTATCGGCGAAGGCGCCCCAGGCGATGAGGGTGAGGATGAGGCCGAAGCTCGGAGCTGCGGCCACAGTGCCAGCTTGGGTGAGCGTGTAGCCAAGATCCGTGTGCATATACGGAATGAGGAAAGCTGGTCCGGTGATCGCGACCGTGGCCGCCATCTGCGAGAGCACTCCGATGACGAGGATCACCCAGGCCTGTCTGCTGGGCGAGTTCTCTGTCATAAGTTTGAGACTAGTCGTCTCACGTACGATCCGTCTTTGCGTCTCAGATCGCGGCGGACGCTCTGCCGTCGTGTCCCGGATCGCGGCGGGCGACTTTTCGCTATAAAGTGAGTGCTGGCGCTGCCCTTGCAGTGCCTGCACAATGGGCTGCAAGCCCAAATATCCCCCTATAGCCCAATCGGCAGAGGCAGTCGACTTAAAATCGATCAAGTGTGGGTTCGAGTCCCACTGGGGGGACTTTTTCTGCCTGCTGTTCTCTTCACTCCTGCGTAGAATCGGATCATCCGCCGCAGGTAATCAAGGGAGATTCAGCGCTATGGCCGAGATCATGCTCTACCACCACGTCCAGGGACTCACCGACGGGGTCGCCGCATTCGCAGAGGGCCTGAGGGCCTCGGGGCATACCGTGCATGTCCCCGACATGTTCGCGGGCCGCACGTTCGCCTCCATCGAAGAAGGGTTCGCTTATGCCCGCGAGACCGGATTCGATATGGTCCGACAGCGCGGACTTGCGGAAACACCAGAACCGGGCGCCGGTCTGGTGTTCGCAGGCTTCTCCCTCGGAGTCACGATCGCCCAGCAGCTCGCTCAAACCCGGGACGACGCCCGCGGCGCGCTTCTCATCGATTCCTGCCTGCCGGTCGCCGAATTCGGATCGGCATGGCCTGAGACTGTGCCGGTGCAGATTCACGGCAAGGAAGACGACGAATTCTTCAACGAGGATCTGCCCTCTGCCCGAGCCTTAGCCGACTCCACGCCGTCCGCAGAACTCTTCGTCTACCCTGGCAGCCAACATCTCTTCGCCGACTCGTCCTTGGACTCGTTCGACGCGGACGCAACCGCGCTTCTGCTCGAACGTGCCCGCAGGCTCCTCGCTGCAGTTTGAGTCTGCTGGATGTGCCGCTTCCTGGGAGTCGTTCGAGCATGAAGGTATGAAGTTTCGCATCCGTCAGTCCGTCCGGGCAAGATAGTCACATGACGAATGTGCTGCTCACCTCACAGGGCCCGCCTCTGTCCGCCGGCGATCTGGAAGATCCCGACGTCGCCTCCACACCGGGGCCTGCCGTACTTTTTGCGACCCTGGCGACCCGGCGTGCCGAAGACACCATGGCTACTGGGTCCAACCGTCCGTTCGCCTACCGCGAGGCGGGTGCCGATTGGCATGAGCTCGGCTACGAGGCAGCCGACCACTGGGAGGGGCTGACCCCCGAGCTGCGCCAACGGCTGATCACAGACCGGACAGCGCAGCTCAGCCGCGAGGAGTACTCCGTCACCACCAGCGGAGCCAGCGCATCGATGATCACGAGCAACTGGACGTACTCCGACTCGCCGCGCATGTACCGCGTCGCTGGCGAGCTCCGTGAACTCGCCGAGGTGCTCGCGGAGATCACCAGCGACTGACGCCTGCCTGTGTGACTAGTATCGATCAACTGTCGGCAGCTTCACGCCGCCCGAATCCCCTAGGGTATGCTCGAACGCCTGTGTCCAGTCCCCGTTCTCGACTGCTGACTCAACTGCGTCGTTGACGGCGTTCCGGAGTTCATCGTCGCCCTTGGGCAAGCCGATTCCGTAGTGGTCTTCGGAGAAGGGCTGACCGACGACAGTGAGCTCGTCTGAACTCTGTGCAGCATAGCCGCGCAAGATGGCATCGTCAGTCGTGACCGCGTCCACGGAGCCTGACTGCAGGTCGGTCACACATTTTGAGACGGTGTCGTAGGTGACGAGCTCTGCCTCAGGGTGCTCCTTTTCCATCCTCTGTCCCGGCACTCCCCCGACAGTTGCGCATACAGTCTTGTCATCAAGGTCGTCCGGACCACCGATGTCGGAATCAGAGCGAACCATGAGGTCCTGCCCTGCTGTGTAATAAGGGCCAGCGAAGTCGATGATCTTCTTTCGCTCATCGTTGATGGTGTAGCCGGCCACAACGAGATCGACATTGCCCTGCTGCAGGAAGGTGTCTCGATTGGACGTCACGGTTTCCACCCACTCGATGTCCTCGGGAGCGAACCCGAGCTGACCGGCCACGATCGTGGCGATCTCGACGTCAAAACCTTCTGGCGTTTCGGCTCCGGCGGTGAGGTTCCCGATACCCGGCTGATCATGAAAGACACCGATCGTGATTGAGCCCTGATCGTGAGCGCTCTTCCATGTCGGCGAGGCCGCGATATCGGCACCGTCGTTCACTTCATAAGAAGGCCTATCCGCACCGCCATCGGGGTCGGCAGGAGTCCCACCCTGACCACATCCACTCAGGACGAGCCCGAGCACAGCAGACCCGATGACCCAGTTGACCTTGAGCATGCACACTCCTTTGTGAGATTCTATCTGCTGCTCACCGTTGAGCAGATGTGATTCGATAGTACCGGCGAACCGGAGGAGCGAAAGACCGCTCGGAACAAGTCCGAGTTGCCTCAGGAGCCCCGCAACATGGTGGCGTCCTCATGGTGGTCCCTGCTCTCCGAGATGGCTGCCACATTGAGTTCAGCCCACCGTCGCAGAGCAGCCACGGGTTCTTGAAGGGACCGGCCCAGTTCGGTCAGTGCATATTCCACTCGTGGAGGAACCTCGGCAAAGACCTCTCTGGTCACGAGCCCATCGGCAACCAGCGATCGCAGGGTCGAAGTGAGGACCTTCGGTGTGATCCCACCGATTGCCACACGAATTTCGCTGAAGCGCTTCGGGCCTTCATCGAGGATCTCGATGATGAGGACCGTCCATTTGTCACCGACGCGGTCGAGAACGACTCGAGTCGGACATTCGGGATCGAAGGCATCGCCTTCCCAGGAACTGCTCACACTCATATTCCAATAGTATCTTTGAGGTACTCGATATCAAAAGGGTATCTTTGTGGCATCATCCGCATCAACGAAAGGACACACCATGAAGATCGCACTGTTCGGGGCATCCGGAATGATCGGATCCCGGGTCACCAAGGAGGCCGCAGAACGCGGACTCGAAATCACCGCCATCACCCGCACCGGTGCCGAGGTCCCTGGAGCCGCAACGAGCCTCAAAGGCGACATGGGAGATGTTGAATTCGACCGCCAGGTCGTCGCCGATCACGACGTCATCGTCTCGACGACCGGCCCCAGCCGCACCGGCGGACCCCACGAAGAGTGGCTGAAGGGTCTCGAGACACTGGCTCAGGCCAGTGGAGACAAGCGCATCTTCGTCGTCGGCGGCGCCGGATCCCTCTTCGTCGGCGGCACGATGCTCAAAGACACCAAAGGCTTTCCCGAAGCATATAAGACCGAGTCAGAGACCGGCACGAGAGCACTCGAACTGATGCGTGCCGGCAGCTACTCCCCCTGGACTCTGATCTCCCCGGCCCCGGAGATCGGCCCCGGTGAACGCACTGGAACCTACACAACCGAGCTCGAGACACCCGCCGGTGATTCGATCTCCGCCGAAGACTTCGCGGTGGCCATGGTCGATGAGATCATCAACGCGAAACACATCGACACTCGCTTCACCGTCGCCAACTGAGACCCCCGGGCGTTTTGAATCCCTCGTCCTCTTGAATGACAAGAACGCTGGGAGTGCGATTGCACTCCCAGCGTTCTTCAGACCTCATCAGGGTTCACATCACGGTGACGGCCGGACGCGAATCCTGCGCTCAGGTATCAGGCCTTTGCGGTTTCCTTCTTTGGAGCAGGCTTCGAGTTGGCTGCCTCGACGAAGTTCTTGCGAGGAACATCGAGATCGGCCAATGGCATGGTGTCGCGGCCGACGACGGCGTTGAGGATCCAGTTGCCGAAGACCTTGACCTTGCGGTCAACTGTCGGGATCGCGTAGCCGTGGTAGGCACGGTGCATCAGCCAGGCGAGGACGCCGCGGGCTTCGAAGTCGCCCATCTGCGAAACGCCCTTGTACAGACCCAGGCCTGCAACGGTGCCGATGGTCTTGTGGAAGTACTGCTTGAACTCAGTCTCTCCGCGCAGAGCGGCGAGAACGTTGGCAGCCAGCACTGGCGCCTGGCGCACGGCGTGCTGAGCGTTGGGCACGCAGTAGCCACCCACGCCGCCACCGGAGAGATCAGGTACAGCTGCGTTGTCGCCGGCGGCCCATGCGCCCTCGACCACACCGTTGTCACCCTCGACGCGCAGATCGGCGCGCACGGTCACACGGCCGCGCTCATCGAGAGGCAGGTCTGAGTCGACGAGGATCGGGTTGGCTTTGACGCCAGCCGACCACACGATGGTGTCGGCGTCGAATTCTTCGCCGCTGGAGAGCTTGACGTGCTTGTCAGTGCAGTCCTGGAGGAAGGTCTCGAGGTACACATCGATGCCGCGTTCGCGCATGTGCTCGACGACCCACCGAGCCTGAGCTTCGCCGACCTCAGGCATGACACGGTCAAGTGCTTCGACGAGGACGAAGCGGACATCAGCTTCGGTCAGCGTCTCGTACTGAGCCACTGCGGAGCGGACGACGTCTTCGAGCTCGGTGAGGAGTTCGATGCCAGCGAATCCGCCGCCGACGAAGACGAAGGTCAGTGCCTTGCGACGTTCCTCGTCATCTTCCATCAGCGAGGCATCGGACAAGCGGCTGAGGAGGTGATCGCGCAGTGCGACAGCTTCCTCGATGCGCTTGAGCGCGATGGCGTTCTCCTTGAGGCCGGGGATCGGCAGAGCACGCGCCACCGAACCGGCAGCCATGATGATGTGGTCGTAGTCGAGCTCGAACGCTTCGTCGTTCTCGGGCTCGACGGTGACGAACTTGTCGCTGTGGTTGATCGAGCTGACCTTCGCGGTGATGACTTCAGCACCGGAGAGGTTGCGACGCAGCGGCACGACAGCGTGACGCGGTTCGATGGACCCGGCTGCCACCTCGGGGAGGAACGGCAGATAGGTCATGTACGGGTTGGGATCGACCACGGTCACTGTGGCTTCGCCACGACCGAGGTTCTTCAACAGATTCTGAGCGGTAACGAGACCAAGGTAGCCGCCACCAACGACGAGGATTCGAGGACGCAATTTTGAGTTTCTGATGAGTGCCATATCCCCATCTTAGGCCCTTGTGAAAACTTTCACTAATTGCATCTCGACGCTCCAGATCAGAGGTTCAGCGCCGGGTTTCCTCACCGTCTGCGACGGATGAAAGCCACTGCCGAGAGCACGAAGAGGATGATCGCGATGAGGCCCCCAGCGCCCAGAATCGCGAAGCCCAGCTGGGGCGTCGACTGCGATGAGACAACGTCCTTGGGCGCGACCGCTTTCGGGTTGTTGTCCTCCGCGGGAGCTGCGTTGTCAGTCTCAGCCGGGTCCGATTGTCCGCGTCTGTGCATCTTCACCCAGTCGGCGAGAGCATCAGCCGCGCTGGGCACCGTCTTCGGGACATCGGATTTCATCGCGGCCTTCGGATCGAGGCGACCCCAGCCGACGATCGGATCCGGTTTGCCCTTCTTGCTCTGTCCCTTGTGCCCGGGGACAGGTTTGGCCGTCGAGGTCAGTTTTGCGGTGACTTCGTCGGCGCTGAGGTCGGGGTCTTCGGCCCGGATCAGCGCTGCCACGCCGGAGACGATGGGTGAGGCGAAGGAACAGCCCTGCCCCTCTGCATAACCGCCCGAGTAATACGGGATCGGAATGTCTGCCGCCGGTCCCATCAGGTCCACGGCCGTTCCGGGAGCGGTCGATTCGGACAGAACACGGTTGTTTTTGCCCAGCCCTCCGACACCGATGACTCCGGGCACCGTCGATGGCGACCACGCCTGTGTGGCCCCTTGGGAGGCATTGCCGACGCAGGCGACGATGACGACGTCCTTCTCATAGGCGTAGGCGAAGGATTTGTCCCAGCTGGAGGGCCAGGCAGGGTCGTCCCAGCCCAACGACATGTTGATGACCTTGGCTCCGGAGTCGACGGCCCATCGGATGGCCTTGTCGGCCTGCTCACGGGTGGAGCCTGATTTCTTCGGCCGGTCGGGCCCCAACCACATCGAGGCAGAAAGGATGTCGACGTCGGGGGCGACTCCTGTCGGCCCGGCGCCCTTGCCCTGCCCGGCGATGACACCGGCGACTGCGGTGCCGTGGTGGATCGTCGTCTTGCCGCCGATCGGCGTCCTGCCGTCTTTGTCGAGCCCGCTGAAGTCTTTGGATTTGGTCACCACGCCACCGAGGTCGTCGTGCTTGGCGTTGACTCCCGAGTCGATTACGGCGACCTTCACGCCTTTGCCCGTGGATTTCTTCCACAGATCGTCGATGCCGTAGTCCTTGATGAACCACTGCCCTGGCCCGGCCTCCGGCGCTGCCATGGCCGGCTGCGTCGTGCCCATGAGCAGACCCAGCACGAGGGAGCCGACGAGGGCGAGTTTCGCGGTGCGCTTTCCAGCGCGTGGACGCCTGGGTGCTGTCGATGTCCGCGCGGTGGCGGACCTCACGACTGCTGGCGCGCGAGGTCGAGCGCGGTGCCGTCGAGGATGTCCGTCTCCGAGACCATGATGTCGAGTTCGGCCCCGGAGCTTTTAACCGCAGCATCGATGCGGGCCGCAATTCGGGCGAACAGCAGTCCCCCTGCCGCAATGACGTCGACGCGTCCGGGATGCATGTATGGCAGTGCCGCGCGGGCCTCACGCTCCATGCTCAGCAGCTTCTGGGCCTCACCGTCGATGTCTGCCACGCGCAGATGGGTCCCGTGGATGCGCTCGCGCTGGTAGCTGTCGAGGTCGAGAATTCCTGCGGTAAGTGTGGTGACAGTGCCCGCGACTCCGATCATCGTCCGTGGAGCGCTGATATCGACGATCTCTGCGGCCTTGTCGAGGTTGGCATCGATATCGTCGATGGCGGCCTGGATCTGGGCCTGGTCGGGAAGGTCGACGGACATGTGGCGTTCGGTCAGGCGCACGGACCCGATGTCCATGCTGACCGCCGAGGTGACTCTGTCGGTTCCGAGGACCAGTTCGGTTGAGCCCCCGCCAAGGTCCATGACGAGGAACGGGCCACTGTCGGCGCCGTGTCCGACGGTGGCTCCGAGGAACGACAGATGAGCCTCTTCGTCTCCGGTGATGACGTCGGGCACGACGCCGAGGATGCCGAAGATGCCTGCGAAGAATTCGTCGCGGTTCTTCACGTCACGGCTGGCGGAAGTGGCGACGAATCTCAGCTTCTCAGGTGAGTACTCGGCAGCAACCTCGGCGAACTCCCGGGCCGCGGCGAACGTACGTTCAAGGGCTTCAGGGGCGAACTCACCCGTCGCGTCCACACCTTGGCCGAGGCGCACGATACGGGTCTCGCGACGAAGCTCGGTCATCCGTCCCTGTGCGTCGACCTCGGCAATGAGCAGGCGCAGGGAATTGGTCCCACAGTCGAAGGCGGCAACTCGCATGAGTCTCTCCTATTCGCTTGCCTCGGCGGAGGCATTTTCTGCGCCCGCAGGGCTGGGGACGTCTGTCATGAAGGAGATGGCGCGGTCGCCGATCGGGTTGACGCCGGCTCCTGCTGCCAAGGAGTGTCCGACCAGAGCGTGCAGGCACTTCACTCGAGTGGGCATGCCGCCGGCGGAGTAGTCCTTGATCTCCTCCACCTCGGCGATGCCGGCGCTCTTGCCGATCTCCGATCGCGTCGCGAGGTAAGCGGCGTGGGCCTTGGCGTAGGCTGCGGCGAGTTCTTCGTCTTCGATGAGCTCAGCGGACCATTCGGTCATGATTCCCGACGCTTCGAGACGCGAGCACTCGGTGACGAAGGCCGGGTGGGTGAGGTAGAAGGTCGTGGGGAACGGCGTGCCGTCCTCGAGTCTCGGAGCTGTGGCAACGACCAGAGGCTCTCCCGACGTGCTGCGGGCCGCAATCCCGACGACGCCGCGCGGAATCCGCCCGAGCTGGTCCTTCAGGATGGCGAAGTCCGCCTCGGTGCACTCTGTGATCATCAGCCCTTCTCCACGGTATTGCCGACCTCTTGAATCGACTCCAGCAACTCAAGGTACCAGGCTTGTTTGCGTTGCGGGCGGTCCGTATCCGAATCGTCACCCTTGATCGCCTCCTGGTTGGTGACGATGACCGCGTTCTTGCCCTCTTCCACGTAGTACTGGTCCTTGCGCGCCTTGCGTTTGATGTACGCAGGGTCCTTGAGGTTCTCGTTCTTCTCTTCCAACCCCTGGACTTCGGATTTCGTCGATTCGATCTCGCTGTTGAGTGCCGCAATCTGCTGTGCCTGCTTGAGAGCGGAGTTGATCGAGGGCAGGAAGGTGACGAGCACGATGGCGACGACGAGAAGGAAGACGCCTGTCTGCCAGGACAGCTTCCGCTTGCGAGTGTCCTCGCTGGCCTGAGCCTCAACGACCGGCGTGGGACGTCGACGGGGAGCGGCTCTGCCTGGAGCGGATTTGGGGGCGCTGTTTCTCGGCTTGCTCGGAACCATGTCTCTTTCCTCTGCGACCGGGGATGGGGGAAGGCTGTCGCAACACATCTAAGTCTGCCGTGTCAGTAACCCGACTTCGAGGATTTGAGTGTCGTGGCGTGTTCTATTTTTCGAAAGCTTCCATCGGGCCGGTCGCTGAGGTTATTCTCTGGCAACAGTCGCTCATCCGATGCGCACTGAGGAGTTGGGAAATACCCGGGGGTGTTCTGTGCGGGGCGGGCGGTTTTGTGATCGCCGGGTGCCGAGGTATTCGCCATCGTCAGAGCATTCGCCGGGAGAATTTGTCGATGAATATCGCCGAGGCGGGGGCCGGGGGGACGGGGGATCTTAAACGGCCCCCGCCTCAGGGACGAAGCTATTCAGCACCGCGGTGCCTTAACGCCTCAGCGCCGTACCGCCTTAGCTCCGCAGCGAATCAGCCGTCGAAGCGGGGGAAGGCTCCCCGGCCGGCGTAGCGAGCTGCGTCGCCGAGCTGCTCTTCGATGCGCAGCAGCTGGTTGTACTTGGCCACACGCTCGGACCGTGCCGGAGCACCGGCCTTGATCTGGCCGGCGTTCGTGGCCACTGCCAGGTCGGCGATCGTCGTGTCCTCGGTTTCACCCGAACGGTGAGAGATCATCGTCGTATAGCCGTTGGTCTGTGCCAGCGACACTGCGTCGAGGGTCTCCGTCAGCGTGCCGATCTGGTTGACCTTGACCAGCAGAGAATTGGCGGTGTTGTCGTCGATGCCGCGCTGGAGACGCTCGGGGTTCGTCACGAACAGGTCATCGCCGACGAGCTGAACCTTCGAGCCGATGGACTCGGTCAGGGTGGCCCAGCCTTCCCAATCGTTCTCATCGAGTGGGTCTTCGATGGATACCAGCGGGTACTTGGCGAGCAGACCCTCGTAGTATGCGGCCATGTCCTGTGCCGACTTCTTCTCACCTTCGAACTCGTAGGCTCCATCGGAGTAGAACTCAGACGAGGCCACATCGAGTGCCACCGCGATGTCACGGCCCGGACGGTGCCCGGCAAGGTCGATGGCTTCGAGGATGAGATCGAGTGCTGCGGCATTGGAGTCAAGGTTCGGTGCGAACCCGCCTTCGTCGCCGAGCCCGGTGGACAGACCCCGCTCCTTGAGCACGCCCTTGAGCGCGTGATAGACCTCGACGCTCCACTGCAGGCCCTCGTGGAAGCTGGCCGCGCCGATCGGGGCGATCATGAATTCCTGGATGTCGACGTTGGAGTCGGCGTGCGATCCACCGTTGAGGATGTTCATCATCGGAACCGGCATGACGTGGGCGTTCGGTCCGCCCAGGTAGCGGTAGAGCGGCAGGTCAGCGGACACTGCGGCTGCTCGAGCCACAGCCAACGAGGTGCCCAGCATTGCATTGGCGCCCAGACGGGACTTGTTCTCGGTGCCGTCGAGCTCGATCAGTGCCTGGTCTACCAGACGCTGATCATCGCTTTCGAGACCGACGATGACTTCGTGGATCTCATCGACGACTGCGTCAACAGCACTGGTGACGCCTTTGCCCAGATAACGTTCCGGGTCGCCGTCGCGCAGCTCCACAGCTTCGAACTCACCGGTGGAGGCGCCGGAGGGGACCCCGGCACGGCCGACGGATTCATCGGCTAGCAGCACTTCCACCTCTACGGTGGGATTTCCCCGGGAATCCAGGATTTCACGGGCGTTTGCGGCAACAATCTCAGCCACTGATTACTCCTTCGCAATTGGTTTCACATGGGGAACATGTGCCTGCAGGACAGCTTAATGCACCAGAGGACCGAGCTCATTCTCAGCCCAGGATGGTTGCTTCGCTGTCAGGGGGCGACAACGTCGGCAGGCGTCAACAGCTGCCGCCGTAGTTTCTCCGGACTTGCCGGGTCCATTCCATGGTCGAGCAAATATGCTTCGACACCATTCTCGCCATACTTCGCGTCGATGGAGTCGAGGGTCTTCGCCATGAGTTCCGGCGGTGCCGCAGTTGCGGTCTCGGCGAGGTTCCCGGAGATCCCGGCATCGGCGAAGTTCCTGACGATGTTCTCGAGGAATCCTCCTGACAGGTGCTGTGAGGTGATCGAATACTCGTCGAGGATCTCGTGACGCCCGACGCCGAGGAGGGTGAGGATGAATGCGGCGACCACACCTGTCCGGTCCTTGCCAGCAGAGCAGTGGAAGACCACTCCGCCCTCGCAACGCTGTGCAATGACGTCAACGGCCAAGGCGAGACGGGTTCCGAAGTGACCGATCATGAGGTCATAGATCTTGCTCAGCGAACGATCGGAGAGGTCCATTCCGGTCTCCTCGGCGGCCTTCTTCATCTCCTCGCGGCTGAGCTGCTTCGCCGGGAAGAAACGATCGTCGAAGATGGGCAGCTCAATGAGCTCCGCGTCGATGCCCTCGAGCGCGTCGGGAAGTTTGGAACGTTCCCCGACGTCACGCAGATCGACGACGGTGCTGACGCCGAGCGCTCGGATGTCGGCTCGTGACCTGTCGGTGAGTTGGGCGAGACCGTCGGAGCGGTAGACCTTGCCCGTGCCCACGTTCGACTCCCCCGCCGAGGTGGGAGAGCCTCCGATGTCACGGAAGTTGAACGTGCCTTCGATATCAATGCGTTCCAAGCTCACTGCTGCGTGTCTTTCTGCTGTTTCTCTTCGGTCTTGATCCGGCGGTATTCGGCCTCGACGTCTTCGAGGGAGGCCATGTGCTCGTCGCTGGCGTCCTCGCCGAAGGCCAGAGGATGGCGTCGGATGAGTTTGGCTTCCAAGCCTTCGACTATCAGCCCCAGAGTATGCCCGTAGGGAACGGAACCGCTCTCGTCCAACAGCGCGGAATGGAAGAGGACCTGGTAGAAGACGTCGCCGAGTTCTTCGACGACGGCGGCACGGTGGCCCGGATTCCGATCACCTCGGAAGTCCTCGAGTGCTTCGATGAGCTCCTCGGTCTCTTCCCGCGCATACTTCTCGAGGCTTCCATGGTCCTGACGGCTCGACCACGGGCACCGGCGCCGCAGCGTCGCCATCGCCTCGGTTACTCCCTCGGTGCGAGCACCGATGACGCCCGCTGACTCTGCCTGCTCCACTGCAGTGCCCCTTCCGATTCCTGCTTCGCTGTGACGGTTCGACTCTCCAGCCGATAGCCGGACTCGCAAGCCGACGGTCCGACGCACGAAGCGTGTCGAACAATAAGAACGGCCCCCACCGCGGGCGCGATGGGGGCCGAGTTCCGCATTACTTGCTGAACTTGTCCTTGATGTCGTTGCCGAGGTCCTTGACCTTCTCGCCGACCTGTTTGGTCTTGCCCTTGAGCTGGTCTGCAGAACCCTCTGCTTTGAGCTCGTCATCGCCGGTCATGTCGCCGACGGTCTCCTTGGCTTTGCCGGAGAATTCTTCAGTCTTGTTCTCGAACTTATCGTCAAAACCCATAGTGGCTCTCCTTAAGTCGTACGGTACGTCTGTACCCGTATTCGCACTCTACGCTAGGAACAGCTGTTGAAAGTGCACTATCAGAATACGTACAGATTGCCTCTGCGTCGATCACCGCAGCTCAGACTCCAGCCTCGACGACCTCGGAGGCGACGACTGGGACGATCGCGTCGAGGAATTGGTGAGCCCAACGCAGGATGTCGGAATCCGTCATCTCCTTCGCATCGAAGCCGTTGCCTGTCATCGGCTTGGGCACGAGCACCGACCTGACCGCCGGCTTGAGCAGAGACTTCGGGTACAGGCGCTTGAGCCGCACGACCTGCGAATCTTCGAGTTCGACCGGACCGAATCGGACGAAGTTGCCTTGGACGACGATGTCGTTGATGCCCGAGGCTTTGGCTCTGATCCGCAGTCTGGCGACATCGGCGAGCACACCCACGGCCTCCGGGTAGGGACCGTACCTGTCGACGAGTTCGTCGAGGACTTCCTGCAGCTCGCTCTCGTTCGCCGCAGCGGCGAGTTTCCGGTATGCCTCAAGTCGCAGTCGTTCATGATCGACGTACTCTGCCGGCAGGTGTGCATCGACTGGCAGCTCGATGCGCATGTCCGCTTCGGGTTCGGTGTCCTCGCCGCGGAATTTCGCGACGGCCTCCCCCACCAGCCGCACATAAAGGTCGAATCCGACTCCCTCGATCTGTCCTGACTGCTGTCCGCCGAGGAGGTTGCCGGCGCCACGGATCTCGAGGTCCTTCATCGCCACCTGCATACCGGCGCCCAATTCGGTGTGGGCGGCCAGCGTCGTCAGCCGGTCGTGGGCAGTCTCGGTCAGCTGTGTGTCTGCAGGGTAGAGGAAGTAGGCGTAGGCACGTTCCCTGCCGCGACCGACGCGGCCGCGCAGCTGGTGCAGCTGGGAGAGTCCGAAGCGATCCGCGTGATCGATGATGAGCGTGTTGGCATTGGAGATGTCGATGCCGGTCTCGACGATGGTCGTGCACACAAGCACGTCGAACTTCTTCTCCCAGAAGTCGACGATGACCTGCTCCAGGCGCTGCTCGTTCATCTTTCCGTGGGCAATCGCGATCCGAGCTTCGGGGACGAGTTCGGCGATGTGGCCGGCCACGGCTTCGATGTCCTTGACACGGTTGTGGATGTAGAAGACCTGGCCTTCGCGCATCAGCTCACGGCCGATAGCGGCCTTGATCTGCTTGTCCTCTTTCTTACCCACGTAGGTCAGCACCGGGTGGCGTTCCTCGGGCGGGGTGGCCAGGGTCGACATCTCTCGGATGCCGGTCACAGCCATCTCCAGGGTCCTCGGGATCGGGGTCGCTGACATCGCGAGCACGTCGACGTTCGTGCGCATCGCTTTGAGCGTCTCCTTGTGCTCGACGCCGAAGCGCTGCTCCTCGTCGATGATGACCAGTCCCAGGCTCTTGAACCGCACTTCTCCGCTGAGCAGACGATGCGTGCCGATGACGAGGTCGAGCTTGCCAGCTGCGAGATCCTCGACAACCTGCTCCGACTCCTTCTTCGTCTGGAAGCGTGAGAGCGCGCCGACTGTGACGGGGAAGCCCGAATAGCGTTCGGCGAAGGTTTCGAGGTGCTGCTGAACGAGCAGCGTAGTGGGCACGAGCACGGCGACCTGCTTGCCGTCCTGGATCGCCTTGAACGCGGCACGGACTGCGATCTCGGTCTTTCCGTAGCCGACGTCGCCGCAGATCAGACGGTCCATTGGGACCGCTTTCTCCATGTCCCCCTTGACCTCGTCGATGGTCGTGAGCTGATCGGCGGTCTCCACGTAGTGGAAGGCATCCTCGAGTTCACGCTGCCATGGCGTGTCCGGCCCATATGTGTGGCCGACGGTGGCCTGTCGTGCAGAGTAGAGGCGGACGAGTTCGCCGGCGATCTCCTTGACGGCCTTCCTGGCCTTGGTCTTCGTGGCCTGCCAGTCGGAGCCGCCCATCTTGTTCAGGTTCGGGCTCTCCCCGCCGACGTAGCGGCTGACCTGGTCCAGAGCATCGCTGGGCACGTACAAGCGATCACCGGGCTGCCCGCGTTTGGCCGGGGCGTATTCGACGATGAGGTACTCACGGGTGTGCTTGTTCGCGCCCTTGCCGGTCGTGCGCTGCGTCATTTCAACGAACTTGCCGACACCGTGCTGATCGTGGACGACGAAGTCCCCGGGAGCCAGGTTCAGTGGGTCCACCTGATTGCGTTTGCGTCGAGTGGGCAGACGCCGCATGTCCCTCGTCGAGGTGGAGGCGGCGCGACCGAGCACATCGGCTTCGGTGAGCACGGCAAGCTTGAGGTCGTCGAAGACGAAGCCGCCGAACGGCGCGGCAGTGGTGACTGTCACCAGGGCCTCGTCGATGTCCGTCGGGTCATCGACGAAGGTCGCAGGCACGCCAGCTTCGGAGAACACCTCGACCATGCGCTGGCCCGGCCCCTGCCCTTCGGTGAGCACGAGGATGCGCCACCGGTCGTGGATGAGCTCCTTGACATCAGCGAGGATCGCTTCCACGTCGCCGGCATATCCTCGCGGCGCGCGAGCCGGAACGGAGAACAGATTCTGAGTGGGTGAGGCGAGTTCTTCGTCGGTGGCGAATCCGCCGAGCTCCCACCACGCCAGGCCGATGAGGCGAGCGCCTTCTTCCATCTCTTCCATCGTCCGGAATGTCGCAGCGGACAGGTCGATCGGGGAATCGCCGCCGGCAGCGGCTCCTGACCACGCGGCCTCGAGGAATTCGTTCGTCGTGACGACGAGGTCGGCGGCCCGGGCCTGCACCCGTTCAGGTTCGGTGATGACGATCTTCGTGGATTCGGGCAGCAGCGCGATGATCGGCTCCATGCCATCGGCCAGCACGGCTGAGAGTGATTCCATGCCTTCGACGGCGACGCCACCGGCGATCTTGTCGAGCATGTCCGATGCCGCCGGCAGGGTCTGTGACAGCGAGGCCGCACGTTCCCGGATGGAGTCGGTGAGCAGAAGTTCACGGCACGGCGGTGCCGAGAGTTTCAGGGGTGGGGTGTCCTCCTCGGCGGGAATGGACCTCTGGTCGCTGACGGAGAACTCGCGAATCTCGTCGATCTCGTCACCGAAGAACTCGATGCGCAAGGCATGGTCTTCCGTCGGCGGAAAGATGTCGACGATGCCGCCGCGAACCGCGAACTCACCTCGGCGGGAGACCATGTCAACGCGTGAGTATGCCAGCTCGGTCAGGCGTTGGGAGAGCTGATCGATCTCGTATTCGTCGCCGACGGCCAATTCCACCGGCTCGATATCGCCGAGACCTTTGACCAGGGGTTGGAGGAATGCGCGAACGGGCGCAATGATGAAAGCCAGGTGTCGGTCCGGGCTGGGGTGGGCCAGACGGTGCAGAATCTGCAATCGAGCTCCGACGGTGTCAGACCGGGGTGAGAGCTTTTCGTGCGGGAGGGTCTCCCAACTGGGGAAGACCGCGATCGAGTCCTCGGACACCCAGTCCGCCAGTGCCCGCGCCAGGTCCTCGGCCTCACGCGTGGTGGCCGTGACGATGAGCTGCGGCGCCGAGGTAGTGGGATCGTTGTCGGCCGACACCAGAGTTCGGCGCAGGATCGATGGCCACAGACCCCGGATCGCATCAATCGTTCCACCTGCCGTCTCCGGGGCGTTGAACGCTGAGACGAGGTCAGCGATGGTGGAGTTCTGGCGTGTGAGATCGAGTCCGTTGAGCACCCTGCAATTCTAGGCCACGGGTCGGACACGAGAAACGGCGGCGACTGCGCTCCGTCCACTCCTGGGTGGAAACGTGTGAAGATGGGGTCATGTCCTACCGCACGCTTCTTGCATCTGTGGCGGCCGCAACGCTGCTCCTGTCAGGATGCACCACCGAAGAGGAAGTCCCCCAACCCGAACGCTGGGACTTCAGCACCAGGCCGGACTTGAACCCGCCGAAGATCGACATCGACGTCAGCTCACAGCCGCCTGAGGAAGAGAACGACCTCAAGACATTCCTCGCGCCCAAGGGACAGGCCGCCGATGATGAGAAGTCCTGGGTCGGTGGGCTCATCCTCGACTCGGCCGGAGAACCGGTCTGGATCCGACACGGGTCGGGCCAGATGTGGGACCTGCGGGTTCAAGAGTACCAGGACGAACCTGTCCTCACCTGGTGGGAAGGGCTGGCCGAGACTCCAGAAACAGCCGGCGAAGTGGTGATGCTCGACGACAGCTACAACGAGATAGCACGGGTGGGCATGGGCGGGGACCTAGCGCACAAGACCGCCGATCTGCACGAAACGACGATCACCGAAGACGGCACGATGCTCCTCCTCTCCTATATCAAGACCCAGACGGATCTCAGCCCCGTCGACGGCCCGAAGGACGGCTGGGTATGGGAAGGAGTGGTCCAGGAGGTCGACATCGCATCCGGTGATCCCGTTGTCGAATGGCGATCGCTCGACGACGTTCCCGTCGACCAGACGCAGTCGAAGATCAAGGATGGCGAAGGCACCGAGGAGGAGCCCTTCGACTACATCCATCTGAATTCGGTGTCAGAGGACGATGACGGCGGCGCACTGCTCGTCTCCGCCCGCAACACCCATGCGATGTATCAACTCGATCGGAAGACGACCGGTCTGAATTGGGTGCTGGGCGGATCGGCCAGCGATTTCGAGATGGGTCAGGGCGCGACCTTCGCCTGGCAGCACGACGCCATCCGCCGCGAAGACGGCACGATCACCCTCTTCGACAACCACGCTGCGCCCCGCCTCGGCGATACCAGAGGGCTGCGCCTCGACGTCGATGAGGGAAAGAAGAAGGTCACTGTCGACACCGAGTACCCTGCCCCCGACGACCGCTCCTCGGGAAGTCAGGGCAATCTGCAGGAACTCGACAACGGCAATGTGTTCATCGGCTGGGGCTCCGAGCCGTACTTCTCGGAATTCACCTCCGACGGCAAGCTTCTCTACGACGCGACATTCACCGGCGGTTCGAACTACCGGGCCTACCGCTTCGACTGGGAGGCAACCCCCTCAGCTCCGCCAACCGCGACGAAGTCCGAACCTAGTGAGGGCATAACGCGAGTGCACATGAGTTGGAACGGAGCCAGCGAGGTTGCAGCCTGGCGCATCCTCAGCGGAGACGACGAGGAGCAGCTTGAAGAGACCGCCGTCGTCGATCGCACCGGCTTCGAAACCGCAGCCGACATCACTCCCGCTGGTTCCCGGATCGTCGTCGAAGCCTTGGACGAGGAGAAGGAACCGATCGGCAGCACGACCGTGGACTGATTCACCGGAGATCTCAGGACTGTAACGGGACTAACGGAACGGACACGATTGTCTCTGAGCCCCGGTTCTTCGGCGTTCTCCAAGCTTCATCACCGACAATTGAGACATGAGTTCCGACCAGTCCCCTCGTTTCTCCGCTGAAGAATCCCAGTACATCTTCGGCAACGATTCATCTGTCCCCAATCCACCCAGGTCAGGCGGCCACCCACCCGCAAAGCCACCCAAAGTCGCCAACCTGCAGACCACTGTCAGCCGCGATCACCGACTCTCACGCTTCGTCCCAGTCCTTGTTCTGCTGGCCATCATGTGGGTCATTGAGATCGTCGACACCATACTTCCCGCCAACCTCGACATGTTCAGTCTGCAGTCGTGGAATCCGCTGTCCCTCTACGGTGTGGTGACGTCTCCCCTGCTGCATGCGGGGTTCGGTCATCTGACGGCCAACACGTTCCCGTTCCTCATTCTCGGCCTGTGCATCGCCGTTGAGGGGGCACGTCGGTTCTGGCTCGTCACCATCATCACGGCGGTGGTATCCGGGCTCGGTGCCTGGTTGACGACGCTGCCGACAGGTCAGCACATCGTCGGCGCCTCCGGCATCGTGTTCGGATTCTTCGGCTACCTGGCGGTGCGCACATGGTTCACCGACGACATGCTTCGCAAAATCGTCTACTTCGCCATCGGCTTCTTCGTCTTCGTCACTTTCGGCGCATCGATGGTCTTCGGGATGCTGCCCCAGGCCAATGGGATCTCCTGGCAGGGCCATCTCTTCGGCTTCGCCGGCGGCGTCTTCGCCGCTTGGATGATCCATCGCAGGAGTCAGAACAATCTCACCTCTGAGAAACGTTCCACCTCTGAAAAGCGGTCCGGCGACGGGAATTGACACCGACTGAGCGCCGCTGTCACTTCGAGTGGTACTTGAGCTGCACCTTTTCAAGGCCCTCGACGATGTACATCTCGACGGCATCTGCGATATCCGAGATGAAGATCGGAAGTGTTTCGCGTTCGTCCTTGGAGAAGGGTTTGAGCACGTAGTCTGCGGTGTCCTGGCGTCCCATGGGCCGTCCGACACCGGCCCGGATGCGAGGATAGCTCTTCGTCCCCAGCGCCGATGTCATCGACCGCAGGCCATTGTGTCCGCCCTCTCCCCCGCCGACCTTCGCCTTGATCGTGTCGAAGGCGATGTCCACATCGTCGTGGACGGCAATGATCCGGTCGGTGTCGATCGAGTAGAAATCGGCGAGCTGCCTCACCGGTCCTCCCGATTCGTTCATATAGCCCGTCGACGTTGCCAGCACCACGCGTGGTCCGGGAACTCCGGGAACCGAGCCTGACGGCAGTCTGGACGTGCCGACGTTGGCACGCAGTTTGGTTCGGGTCAGGTTGACGCCGATGCGGTGTGCGAGTTCGGCGATGACCATCTGCCCGATGTTGTGTCTTGTCGTTTCGTATTTGGGGCCAGGATTGCCCAAGCCGAACACCAGCCATGCTTCATTCGTCATCGTCGTCCTTCGCTCATTCGTCTTCACCGCTCTTCGAGGACACCTGATCTGTCAGGAACCCTGACAGCACATGTGCTCACAGAACGAATTCGGTGGGCCGTTTCGTCAACGACCCACCGAATTCACTTTTCAGGCTGTGCCCAGAAGCTGGGCGCAGACGGAAGAAGTCGAGGTCACTCGTCCTCGGACTTCTCCTCTGCTGCACCTTCGGCCGACTCTTCGGTCGACTCTTCGTCGGTCTCGTCGGCTTCCGACTCGGTGTCCATCTCGGCTTCTTCCGAAACGTTGACGACGAGGAGCTCGGGATCAGCAGCGAGTTCGACGCCTGAAGCCATTTCGACCTGTCCGGCCAGAACGTGCTCACCGGCGGCGCGCCCCTCAATGGTGACCTCGACGTACTCAGGCAGCTTGGTGGCGTCTGCCTTGATGAGGATCGTCGACTCTTCCTGCTGCACCATGGTGCCCGGGGCGGATTCTCCGATGATGTGAACAGGAACGTCAACCTCGACCTTTTCGCCGCGCTTGACGATGATGAGGTCGAGGTGCTCGATCTGACGGGTGACAGCGTCGGTCTGCACGTCGCGAGCAATTGCGAGAACGTTCTTGGCACCGTCGGTGCTTTCGATCTCGAACAGCGCGTTGGCGTGCTTGAGGGCCATCATGGTGGCGTGGCCGTCAACCGAGATGTGCACAGGGTCTCCGCCGTGTCCGTAGACGACTGCGGGGATGCGACCTGCACGACGGGTGCGGCGGGCAGCGCCCTTGCCGAATTCATTGCGGGGTTCGGCGATGAGTTTGAAGTCAGCCATTTTCTCTCCTTCGTGGTGTACTTATCTTGCAAGCACCACGGCGAAACAGCCTTCAACCACAATGTCACTGTCTCAATTCGGCTCCGAGGTGCCGGTCAGTGTTGTGGGTCAGGACCGCGTCGATAACGGAAACATGAGTTTCCCTCGCCGAGGCAACCCTATGATTCTAGGTCACTGTCGTCGGTGACGCCAAGTCGGGCGGTCACAGCTTCAGCACACGCATCGATGCCGGTCTCCGTGAGGAGGATGTCGTAATGGTTCGTGCCGGGCACCTCGACAACGTTCAGCTCTTCCCAGCGCTGCTGGTAGGAGGCCACGAGTTCCGGCGGGTAGAGACCCGGCTCGGAGGCAACGAGGTCACGTTCGGCGAAGAGGAACGTCACCTCGGACTGACGCCGCTGACTGCTCATGATTTGGGCCAGTGCGTTGCGGTAGGCGCCGCCGGTGTACATATCCGCCGAGTCGGCCTGCATCGCCTCAATGGACGTCGACGGCTGGAAGCTGTGATCGTCCTTGGCCGCGAGATCGTAGACGAAGCTCTCCGTGGCCACATTGTCGAGACCATCGACGAAAGCTGGATGGGCGGCGAAGAACGCGAGGTATTCCTCAACCGACGCGAATGACATCGACAACCGTTCGGCGGCCGGCCCGAGGACTGCGGCGATGAGATCGTCGGTGTCAAGATCCTGATCGTTGAGCTCATCGGGTGCTGCGATGTCGACGTCTCCCCCTGCTTCTGGCACCGGCAGGGGAAGTCCTCCGTCGATGAGGACAGGTCCGTGGAAACGGTCGGCCACCTCGGCATCGGAATCGGCACCTGCACCCATACCGGCCAGGGTCATGGCAACGAATCCGCCCATAGAATGTCCGACCAGTGTGACCGGCCCGGGCTCGGCGAAGGCCTCGATGGCGGTGAGGACGTCCTCGGCATGGGCCTTCATGCCGAACGGCGGCCCCAACAGACGAGAGTCGGCACGTCCGCGCAGGTCGGGGCCGATGATGCGCACACCGGGCAGTGAGGAGACCAGCCCGGCGAAGAACAGATGGTTCGAGGTGATTCCGTGGATGACGCACACCGTGGGGACGCGGCCGGGCCCGTAGGCCACGGGTTCCCAGACGCCGACGGACAGCTCGCCGCCGGAGACGCTCACCCGGTACCGGTTGTAATCGTGGGACGACATCGTCACGGTTCCCTCCACTCGGTTGTCTCCAGTGTAGAGCGTCGATCGTTCCCACGGCAGGTGATGGTGCAGATAAGACAGAGCGAACCCCGAGCCGGAATCTCGACTCGGGGTTCGCTTCGGGAGACGCGTTGCGGCTCTGGCTCAGACCTCGAAGAGGCTGGTGACCGATCCGTCTTCGAAGACCTCGTGCACGGCACGGGCGATCAGCGGAGCGATCGAGAGCACGGTGAGCTTGTCGAACATCTTGTCTTCGGTCAGCGGGAGCGTGTTCGTCACGATGACTTCCTGCGCCACGGAGTTCGACAGGCGCTCGACGGCCGGTCCGGAGAACACTGCGTGTGTCGAGACGACGATGACTCCGGTGGCTCCGGCGGCCATGCAGGCGTCGGCGGCCTGGACGATGGTCCCGCCCGTGTCGATCATGTCATCGACGAGGACACAGGTTCGGCCCTCGACCTCACCGACGACACGGTTGGCCTTGGTCTCATTCGGTCGTGTGATGTCGCGAGTCTTGTGGATGAATGCCAGCGGCACTCCACCCAGGGAGTTCGACCAGTTCTCGGCGACCTTGATGCGGCCGGCGTCGGGTGAGACCACCGCCAGCTCGGTCGGGTACTTGTCCTTGACGTAGCCGGCGAGGATCGGCATCGCGATGAGGTGGTCGACCGGTCCGTCGAAGTACCCCTGGATCTGCGCAGTGTGCAGGTCCACGGTGATGATGCGATCGGCACCGGCTGTCTTGTACAAATCGGCCACGAGACGAGCAGAGATGGGCTCACGTCCGCGATGCTTCTTGTCCTGCCTCGCGTAGGGGAAGAACGGTGCGATGACCGTGATCCGCTTGGCCGAGGCACGTTTGAGTGCGTCGACCATGATGAGCTGCTCCATCAGCCATTCGTTGATCGGTGCACAGTGCGACTGGAGGACGAAGACGTCACAGCCGCGGACCGATTCGGAGAACCGGACGTAGATCTCTCCATTGGCAAAGTTGTAAATGTCAGTGGGGAGAAGTTCCGTCCCCAGGTTCTCAGCGACTTGTTCAGCGAGCTCATTGTTCGCGCGCCCGCTGACCAGGACGAGCTTCTTTTCGCTCGCCGTCGTTATTTCATTCACTTGCCGGTTCCCCTTCAGATGCGGCCTCGGCTGCCTGCGCTGCAGGCGTACCGGGGCGGTTGCTGACGACCCAACCCTCCAGGTTACGCTGTGGCGCCACGGTTATGGCAAGCGCTCCCGCAGGGACATCTTTGCGCACAGTTGTGCTCGCACCCGAGTAGGCGCCGTCGCCTACCGTGACAGGGGCAACGTACATGTTGTCCGAGCCCATGCGTGCGTGCTTTCCGACGACGGTGCGGTGCTTGTTGACACCGTCGTAGTTGACGAAGACCGATGCGGCTCCGATGTTGGATCCCTCACCGATCTCGGCATCGCCGACGTAGGACAGGTGCGGCACCTTCGCGCCCCGTCCGATGTCAGCGTTCTTCGTCTCCACGAAGGTGCCGATCTTTCCATCCTCGCCGAGGTTGGTCCCAGGTCGCAGGTACGCGAACGGTCCGACCTTGGCGCCGGCTCCCACAACGGCGAGTTCCGAATGGGTGCGCACAACCTGTGCCCCTGCACCCACCTCGGTGTCCTTGAGCGTTGAGTCGGGGCCGACGACAGCGCCGGTGGCGATATCGGTGGCACCGAGCAGCTGGACTCCGGGAAGGATCGTAACGTCTTCGCCCACGGATACATCCATGTCGATCCAGGTCGTGTCGGGGTCGATGATGGATACGCCTGCACGCATCCACTTTTCGCAGACGCGGCGGTTGAGCTCCTTGCCGAGGTTGGCCAGCTGCACACGGTCGTTGGCACCCTCGACCTGCCACAGGTCTTGGGTGGCGGTGGCGGCCACTGACTGACCAGCATCACGGGAGAATCCGATGACGTCGGTGAGGTATTTCTCACCCTGCGCGTTGTCCGTCGTCAGTGACGCGAGACCGGCCTTCAGTGCCGAGGCGTCGAAGGCGTAGATTCCGGAGTTGATCTCTCGAATGCTGCGCTGGTCATCGCTGGCGTCCTTCTGCTCGACGATGCGCAGCAAGGCTCCGGAGGCGTCGCGGACGATGCGTCCGTACCCGTTGGGGTCGTCGACTTCGGCAGAGAGGACCGTCACGGCATTGTGGGAGGACTCGTGGACCTCGACGAGGTTGTTGATCGTGTCAGTCGTGAGAAGGGGCACATCGCCGTAGGTCACGACCACTGTACCGTCGAGGTCATCTGGCAGCTGTGTCAGCGCGCACTCGGTGGCGCGGCCGGTGCCGGGGACCTCGTCCTGATCGGCGATGAGGACTGTCTGCGTCGAATTGATCGGCAGGGACTCGAGATGGGAGATGAGCTGGTCGCGTTCATGCCTGACGACGACGACGAGGTGTTCCGGAGTGGCACCGGCTGCCGCCGCGATGGAGTGGTGGAGCAGGGAGCGTCCGCCGATCGGGTGCAGAACCTTCGGCAGCGTTGACTTCATACGGGTGCCCTGGCCTGCGGCCAGAACGATGACGGCGATGGGTCTGGTCTGCGACATCTGTTGAATCCTTCGCAAGTCGGATTGGGCCAGCTCCGCCCATAGGATTCGAACCTATACCACACGGCTCCAAAGGCCGGCGTGCTGCCATTACACCAGGGCGGAACAGCGTGCACCAGTTGAGGGCCCGCGCTCACGAGACACCATCATGCCACTACGATGAACCGTATGGAAATTCTTCGCGAGATTTTAGTTGCTCTGCACCTCATTGGAATGGCGATCATCGTGGGTGGGTATTTCTCCCTCATTCGCACTCCCAAAGTTGCTCCCGGCATGCTGCACGGCTCTTATCTTCAGCTGATCACCGGTCTTCTCCTGCTCACCATCGCTGAGATGGGTTCGGGCGAAGTCAACCACATGAAGATCGGCATCAAACTCCTGATTGCGATTCTCGTCACCGTCTTCGCATTCATCGGCAACAAGAAGCAGAAGGCCTTCGCTGCCGGATCTTCGACTGCTGGGGTCGCACCCGCTGGAGGCGGCGCCGATGGAACCGTGGCGACCGCGGTGAAGAACCCTTCGGCGACGATGGCGCACCTCGTATTCGCTGGAGCGATCATCAACGTGTTGGTGGCCGTCTTCGTCCACTGATCTTCGAATCTCAACTTTCGTTGAGCCGGCTCCGCCCCGTTCGCACCGCTGTTCGCGATCGGGGCGGAGCCTTTTCTCTGCTCGCCCCGCTGCACTCTCCTCGGCTTCCTGCTCCGTACTTTCTTCGCCCATCTGATCCGTACTTTTCACTGCGTCAGCGGCTGACGGTATCGTTGATCCGGACATGACTGCTGCAGCTGAAAACATCGAAGAAGCCACTCCGGGAGCCGACTCACGTGCGGCCGAACTCGTCACCGGACTCAACCCACGACAGCGTGAGGCCGTTGCCCACACGGGCTCCCCCCTCCTCATCGTGGCGGGCGCCGGATCAGGAAAGACGACCGTCCTGACCAGGCGCATCGCCTATGCGCTGGCCACCGGTCGGGCCCATCCCGGTGAGGTCCTGGCGATCACGTTCACGAACAAGGCCGCCAAGGAGATGGCTGAGCGCGTGCGCTCCATCGTCGGTCCGGCATCGCGAGCGATGTGGGTCTCGACCTTCCACTCCTCTTGTGTACGGATCCTCCGCCGCGAGGCGAAGGTGCTGGGCATGAAGACCAACTTCACGATCTACGATGCCCAGGATGCTCAACGGCTCGTGTCTCAGATCCTCAAGGAACTGGGAATCGACACGAAGAAGTACACGCCTCGGTCGATGCTGCACAGAATCTCCAATCTCAAGAACGATCTGCAGACGCCCGATGACTTCATGCCCCGGCCGAACAATCCCGCCGATGAGGTCCTCGCCGATGTGTTCAGGCGATACACCTCTCGCCTGCGCCTAGCCAATGCTTTCGACTTCGATGACCTCATTGCTGAGACCGTTCATCTCTTCGGCGCCTTTCCTGAGGTCGCCGACTTCTATCGCCGACGGTTCCGACACATCCTCGTCGACGAGTACCAGGACACGAACCCGGCCCAGTATGCGCTCATCAAGTCTCTCGCCGGCAACGGCGCCGGTGGTGCCACCGGGGCTGAGCTGACGGTCGTCGGTGACGCCGACCAGTCGATCTATGCCTTTCGCGGGGCGACAGTGCGCAATATCGTGGAGTTCGAGAAGGACTTCCCCGATGCGGAGACGATTCTGCTGGAGCAGAACTATCGCTCCACGCAGAACATCCTCGATGCTGCCAACGCTGTGATCTCGAACAATCAGGACCGCAAGGACAAGAAACTGTGGACCTCAGAGGGCACGGGCGAATCCATCGTCGGCTGGGTGGCGGAGAATGAGCAGTCCGAAGCTCGCTTCATCGTCGACCGTGTCGACGAGCTCATCGACAATGAGAAGTACACATATGGTGACTTCGCGGTCTTCTACCGCACCAATGCTCAGTCCCGTGCCATTGAGGATGCTCTGGTCCGCTCGGGCATTCCCTATAAGGTCGTCGGCGGCACACGGTTCTACGAACGTAAGGAGATCAAGGACGCTCTCGCATATCTACGTGTAGTCGCCAATCCGGATGACGATGTGAATCTGCGGCGCATCCTCAACGTTCCCAAGCGAGCCATCGGTGATCGCACCGAGGGCATCGTCGCTGACTTCGCCGACCGTGAGGGCATCAGCTTCTACACGGCGCTGGGACGCCTTGATGAGATAGTCCATCTGTCCGCCCGGGCAAAGGCCTCCGTGTCGAAGTTCTACGATCTCATGCGAGATCTGGCAGCCATTGCCGAAGCGGCTCCACTGTCGCGGGTCATCGAGGCGATTCTCGAGCAGAGCGGCTACCTTGAGTCGTTGCAGAAGAGCACAGACCCGCAGGACGAATCGCGTGTTGATAACCTCGCCGAACTCGTGGCCGTGGCCGAGGACTTCGTCGCCACACAGGCCATGGCCGGCACCGGCGATGACGACGATGAGCCCGAGGTGGAACCACAGGCGGAGACTGAAGCGCAGGCGGAGACTGAGGCTGAGGTTGCTCCTGAGGTCGAGGCTGTTCCTGAGGCTGAAGATGAGGAGTCTCCCACGTCGGGCGGTTCCTCGATCGAGGCCTTCCTAGAGCAGGTGGCGCTGGCCTCGGACACGGATCAGATCCCTGATGCCGAACTCGGTCAGGTCACGCTCATGACCCTGCACACGGCGAAGGGCCTGGAGTTCCCGGTCGTCTTCCTCACCGGCCTCGAAGACGGTGGCTTCCCGCACGCTCGTTCCTTCGAGAATCCCAATGAGCTCTCAGAGGAGCGTCGTCTGGCCTATGTGGGTCTGACCCGGGCTCGACAGCGCCTGATCGTGACTCGGGCGGAGACTCGCAGCATGTGGGGACAGCCGCAGTACAACCCGCCGAGCCGGTTCCTCTCTGAAATTCCCGAGAGTCTCATCGAATGGGAGAACACCGGCACCTTCTCATCCAGCGGCGGCGGATTCTCTTCCGGCGGCTATGGCGGGGGAAGCCTCGGCGGCTACAGCGGCTCGCGCGGCGGCGGGTTCGGTTCCTCACGCGGATCCGGCTCTTCGTCTCGCTCGCGCTCAAGCTCTGCGAACTCTTCGTCGCCTGTGGCCGGTTTCCCGAATCGGATTCGACCCAACCGAGAGGTCATCACCGTATCGGTGGGCGAGAAGGTCTCACATGAGTCCTTCGGTCTTGGAACCGTGACAGAGGTCAAAGGTGTCGGCGATAAGACAGTGGCCGTCGTCGACTTCGGCTCCCTGGGCACGAAACGACTCTTGCTGCGCTACGCCCCCATCGAAAAGCTCGGCTGACAACCGGGCACGGACCTGGAGACATAAATGAAGCGCCGAGGTGAAAATAATTTCACCTCGGCGCTTTTCCATGCCGGACGCGGCGATGGATTCAAAAATCAGTCGTTGCCAATTTTTCCGTCGACTCCGTCGCGACCCTTGTTGATCTGGTCGTCGAACTTGCCGCCGGTCTTGTCATTGGCGAAGTCAGTAGCCTTATCAAGACCCTTATCGCTGAACTCTTCACCCTTGTCGCTGTTCATGGCGTCCTTGGCTTTGTTTGTAAGATCGTCGAGTCCCATACTGTCTCCCTTCAATGGAAAAGGTTCTTGCGAACCTTCTTACACCAATCACCCTGCCACTTATCGGACGCGGGTGTAACCGAATCTTCCCGCTTCTCAGCAAATGCACAAAAAGGCTGTGGTTCGGCTTCCGGCAGGTTCAGCGTGACTCCGGAACTACGAACGCCAATGCCACGAGAACCACGGCGAAAAACAGCCCGGTTCCAATGTCGACGCTCTTCGACCGGTTGGTCCAGACCTCTTCCCACGGCTCCGGCATCGCACGCATCATCGCCAGCCCGGCCGGCACGACAGCCAAAACGATCGCACCGAGTCGGAAATCGATGATGGTGCATGCGGCTGCGATCAGGATTCCCAGCAGGCATGCCAATAGCACCCAGTCGCGGAGTACAGGGTTTGCGTAGCGCCGTTTCCAATAGATCCAGCGTTTGGCGATCGGGCCGCGCCCACGCCTGGCATGGCGTGGGTGGGCCTTCCCCTTCTCAGTGGAAGAAATGGCGGCTCCCGGTCAGGTACATGGTGATCCCCGCCTTCTCAGCCGCTTCGACGACCTCATCATCGCGGATCGAACCACCGGGCTGCACAACCGCGCTGATGCCGGCATCGATGAGGATCTGCAGTCCGTCTGCGAACGGGAAGAAGGCGTCCGAGGCGGCCACGGCCCCGGTCGCTCGTTCCTCACCGGCACGTTCAACGGCCAGCTTCGCGGAATCGACCCGGTTGACCTGGCCCATCCCCACGCCCACGGACGCACCGTCCTTGGCCACGAGAATGGCATTGGACTTCACTGCACGGCAGGCCTTCCAGGCGAATTCCAGGTCGGCCAGAACCTCGGCGGTCGCGGCAGTGCCTGCGGCCAGTGTCCAGTTCTCCGCAGCATCGCCGTCGGCCTGGAATGCATCGCGGTCTTGGACGAGGAACCCGCCGGTGATCGGCTTGATCTCCGAGGGTGCGAAGTCGACGTCGCCGAGTTCAAGCAGGCGCAGGTTCTTCTTGCCCGACAAAAGCGCCAGGGCTTCGGGCGAGAATGAGGGGGCGGCCAGGCACTCAGTGAAGATCGGCTTGATCGAAGCGGCCAGTTCGGCGTCGACCTCACGGTTGGTCGCGATGACGCCGCCGTAGGCGGACAGAGAGTCGCATTCGTGGGCTGCCTTGTGTGCGGCGGCTGCCGTATCGGCCACAGCGATCCCACAGGGGTTGGCGTGCTTGATGATTGCCACAGCCGGACGGTCGAAGTCGAAGGCCGCGCGAATGGCAGCATCGGTGTCCGTGTAGTTGTTGTAGGACATCGCCTTGCCGCCGAGGAGTTTCGCACCGGCGATTCCACGGGTTCCGTCGGAGTACACCGCCGCTGCCTGGTGGGGGTTCTCGCCGTAGCGCAGGTCCCTCAGCTTCTCCCCCGTCACTCCGGCGAAGGCCGGCTGACCGGCAGCCGCGGCCGCTTCGTCGGTTCCCGCTTCTTCTGCACCGAAAGTGAGTTCGGCGGCGAACCAGGAGGCCACGGCCGTGTCATATGCCGCGGTGTGAGCAAATGCTCGAGCGGCGAACCCGCGCCTGGCGTCAAGGTCGAAGCCCTGGCCCTGTGCCGCTTCGATGACGGCGGGGTAATCGCTGGGATCGGTGATGACGGACACGCTCGGGTGGTTCTTCGCCGCAGCCCGCACCATGGAGGGGCCACCGATGTCGATCTGCTCTACGCAGTCGTCGAAGTCGGCGCCGCTGGCCACCGTCTCGGCGAAGGGGTAGAGGTTGACGATGACGAGGTCGAAGGGTTCGATCTCGAGCTCATCGAGCTGGCTCATATGATCCGGCTTGCGCGAATCGGCGAGGATGCCGGCGTGGACCCGCGGGTGCAGGGTCTTGACTCGGCCTTCGAGGCATTCTGGGAACCCTGTCAGGTCTTCGACCTTCGTGACTGCAGCGCCCGCCTCGGCGATCTTCGCTGCTGTCGAACCGGTGGACACGATCTGCACTCCGGCGGCTTGCAGTCCGCGGGCCAGGTCCTCCAATCCCGATTTGTCGTAGACGCTGACGAGCGCTCTCTTGATCGCGCGGGTTCCTGTCACAAGTCCTCCTTGAAGGCTCGATTGCCGTTTCGTGCGGTTGGTGAGTAGGTCAGGACGAAGACGCCGAGGTGGCATATCCGCTGACATGCCGTCCATCGATGACGAGGTCATGATGGACGAGGTGGGTCAGGAGGCGGACAAGTTCCGACCGCTCCTGAGTCTTGATGCGTTCGTGCACCGTATCTTCGGTGTCTTCGTCGCTGATGGGAACAGCGAACTGGGTGATGATCGGACCCGTATCGACCCCGGAGTCAACGAGGTGGATGGTGCCGCCAGTGATGCGCACACCGTGGGCGAGGGCATCACGGACACCGTGGGCGCCGGGGAAGGCCGGCAGCAGGGCCGGATGTGTGTTGATGATGCGATCGCGAAAGGCCGCGATGAACGAGGACCCGAGGATCCGCATGAAACCGGCCGAGACCACCCAGTCGGGTGACAGGTCTGCCACAGCATCCCGCAGGCGGAGATTCCAATCCTCACGGCTCGCGCAGTCCTTGGGTGCCACGACGAAGGTGGGGATCGAATGCGCTTTCGCCCGGTCGAGAACACCCGCCGTCTGTGAGTCGGAACCGACTCCGACTATCTCAACGCCACGACCCGATGTGGCGAAGGCGTCGATGACTGCCTGTGTGAGGGTACCCGAGCCGGATGCCAGAAGAACGATGCGCACAGTCCCATTCTAACGTTTGACTCATCGGCTGTCGGTCACAGCATCAGAATGCGGACTCCGGTGGCCGCCAAGGTTTTTGTCAGTGGACTATGACAAACTATTGCTGTGACGTCACCAAACAATACTGAAGAGAAAAGCGCGCCCACTCCCGAAGAGGAGAAGCAGGCCGCGCCCGCTCGACACGGCCTAGTCCTGATCCTGCTGATCCTCGCCTCGGTCCTGACGTTCACGTATCCGCTGCCGTTCAAGGTTGCGGCGATCGCCTTCGCCATTGCCGCCGTCGTCTGGTCGATCCGTTACATCATCGCCGTGGTCAAGGCGAAGCAGAAGCGCAATATGTCGCTTGGGATCCTAGGCGGATTGCTCGCCGTCTACCTCATCTTCTCGACGATGTCGTCCGTCGTCCTCTGGCCCGTCCAGTCGAAGTATGAAGAGTGCGTGCGCGATGCCATCACACAGCAGGCGCAGCTGTCCTGCACGACGGAATATCAGACCGGCCTCGGCGACTGGTTCAAGCAGATCACCGGCCAGGACCTGGACCTGCCCGGCACAAAGTAGGACATCCTCGGCCGAGAGGCCGTTGATTCGGCTCAGTCCTCGTCCCAATAATCGGCGTGTCGTTCATCGGCGATGCGACCGAAGGGTTCCTCGTCTTCATCGAAACCGTCCCGATCGCCGGAAGATCCGGACCCGGTCTGCATGTCCGAGAGCCTGGTCAGGAGCAGGCCTCCAGCCATCCCCACCGTGAGCCATGCAGTGATGACCAGCGCAGACGTCAGCGCCGAGGGCCCGAACGCAGACAGACCCAACGGGCCCATGGCCCCTCGCGCGAAGAGCGCGAGGACCTGAAGCACGACGAAGCATTTGATCGCCGCAGTGACCAGCCCTGCCCACGAACCCATCATCACCAGACGGGCATGATCGCGACCGAGGATGACGCTGAGGACTCCCAACAGAACGAGCAGCACCGGTGCCGCGTTCGTCCACGCCGGATAATCACCGACGAGCAGCTGGAGCACCGGGACGTGCGGAATCGGTCCGGCCGCAGTCTGGAATACCGAACTCAGTGCCCCGTCGCCCACGCTCACTCCAGTGCCTGCGATCCAGGACAGCGAGGCGTAGAAGATTCCTGGGGCGAAGAGAATCTGAATGATCAGCAGGCCCACACCTGCAGACAGCGGTGAGCTGTAGATCTGCAGTGACTGGGCCAATTCGTTCCACCTCAGTACGATGCCGGTGGCGATGACGAGCACCGACAGGAATGCCGCACCCCAGAGTAGCCGCTTGACCAGTTGCGCACCGGCAACCCAAGCATCGCTGTCGAGATTGTGCAATCGCGGGATATCGTCGACACCGCGAACCCACATATATCCGGCCGCAGAGGCGGACAGCAGCATGAGAATCAGCCGGAGGAGGCCCCCTGGTGTCAGGGTTCCCTCCCCCACAAGAAGGGTCAGAGCGAACAGCGGGACGGCATAGGCAATGATGTAGGTCCCCAAGGCGAGGAGCATCTGCTTCCACCATGAAGGCTCCATGATGTCGCTGTCCTCTGGCTCTGCTTCTGTGAAGCCGGCGACCAGGCGTTTGGCCCCGGCGGCGAAGAAGAACCACAGGCCCAGTGTGATCAGGCTCGGTGCCAGCGAGAAGTCAAAGCCCAACGTGGACACGCTCAGGCCGTGCGCGATGCCCCACATGGCGAATGCCCACTCGGGGATGATCGAATACGGCAGCTGCGAGCCGAGTCCGATGATCCAGAAGACAGTGGCGATGACGAAGGCCGCGGGGACGGCGATGAGGTCGATTCGCAGTGCCTCCAGCAGGCCCAGCAGGACTGGATGGCGATGGGTTCGGGGGTGAGGAGAAGTGTGCATCTCTCCCATTTTCGCTGACACGGTGCTCGCTTCCTGGTATTGACCACGCGATTCTCTTCTGTGGGAAGTACAATTGCGCCAGGACACGCTTGTAGACACGAAGGATGCAGCCAACGATGAGCAACGGGAACGACGAACCGAATTTCCCGCCACCTCCCATGAACCCTCCCGAGAACAACAGAACGGGACCCGGTGCGGAGACGTCGGCGAGCAACACTACTGATGATTCGGTGGACTCAAGCAGCTCAGGCCCGCAGGCACTAGCCAGCGGATCCGAACAAGCTCCGTCCTACCGCTACGATCAGGCCCCTCCGTTCACCGCGAACGATCAGGGCCACAGCAATCAGCCGGCCCAGCCGAACCCACCTGAGCAGAACCAACCGCCGCGCCCCGAGGTGCAGCAGGCCAGCTCGAACCAGGCCCCAAACTACACCGGCGGCCAACAGTATGGCGGCCAGCAGCAGCCGGGTCAGTACCAAGGCGGTCAGTACCAAGGCGGCGCACCCTACCCAGGCGGCCCCTACCAGCAAGGTCAGCAGGGACAGCCGGGTCAGCAAGCGCCTGGTCAACCCGGGCAATACCAGACCGTCTCGGGATCCGATGGGCATCGGACTGGCTCAGGCCCGGGCCAGTCACAGGCGATCCCCCAGCCAGCGCCGGCTCCAGGCTTCGCCGGTTCTGCAGCGACCGCGACCCGTGCCGATGCCCGCCCCGAGAAGAAGAGCAGGATGCCGCTCTTCATCGCTCTGGGTGCGGTGGCTCTCGTCATCATTCTCGTCCTCGTCGGTTTCCTCGTCGTCAACACGGTCAACAAGAACAACTACGGACCCGACAAGGTTGCCGAAGACTACGTGTCCGCGCTGAGCAAGGGTGACTTCGCTGCAGCTGAGAAGATCGCGCCCTCGCCTCGTCCGGAAGGAACGAACCTGGACCTCCTGTCCAAGGAGTTCACCGATGCGTCCTCGACGAAGGTCGAGAATGCGAAGGTCGAGTCCTCGAAGGTCAAAGACGAGAAGGGCACAGTCGTCGTCTCCTACGATCTCGACGGCACCAAGTACAACGTCGAGCTGAAGGCGAAGAAGGACGGCAAGCAGGATCTGTTCTTCGACAAATGGACCCTGACGGGCCCTGCGCTCAACGTGATCTCACTCGACATTCCGGGCACCGATGGTCTCAGCGTCAACGGCAAGGATTACAAGGCGGAGCCGGGCACCACGTCCTTCGCAGTGTATCCGGGCAACTATGACTTCCAGATCCCCAAGAGCAAATGGGTCGGAGAGGCCAAGGACACCGCAGCGGTGAACTTCCCTCAGGCCTTTGCTCCGGGTGAGAAGCCGAACAATGATGAGGTGTCTCCGATGACGCTCAATCTTGATCTTGCACCGACGAGCGCCTTCCAGAAGGAAGTTCAGAAACAGGTCGAGAAGGAGCTCAAGAAGTGCTTCGACAACAAGGACATCAAACCCAAGTGCAAGTTCATCAAGTTCGATCCCACTGAGATCCCTGTCGGCGGCTCAGATAAGAAGCTGGCCGATCTGGCGAAGAAGAACACCGCCAAGTGGAACATGAAGGACATGCCCCAGGTTGATGCGAGCTTCGGATCGGGTGACACGAACTCCGGCTCGTTCTTCACCAAGAAGCCGGGCAAGTTCGACTTCAGCGTGCAGGGCAAGAAGGCCGGTTCGTCGTACTTCTCCAACGGCAACCCGCTGTCCGTCTCCGGCACAGTGAAAATCGATGGCGACAAGCTCTCGGTCGAGTTCTTCGACTTCTGATTCCAGCCGTCGACGACGTTCGTCGCTGACCTCGCCGAGGTGGTCCCACCTCTGCGCGCAAGCGAAGTGAAGGAGGGCCCGGGTTGTGATGAACCCAGGCCCTCCTTCCGTTGGCGTTCTCAGCTCATCGTGGCCCGCACAGGTGCGGCAATTCCTGCTGCCTGTTCGAACCAGGACCCGGCCGCCATCACGAGTTCGTCGGCGAAGCGGCGTCCCGAGATCTGGGTGCCGATGGTCCGACCATCCTTGGTGTAGCCGGCCAGGACGGTGCCTGCCGGCTGCTCTGACATGTTGTAGGGCATGGTGAAGCCGATATGCCCCATGGGTTCGTGGACCTTCGGGTAGGGCATGGGCTGTTCGGCTGGGAATGCTGCGTCCGGTGAGACGGGCGAGATGACCAGGTCGTAGCCTGCTGTGGCTGCCACGCTGCGACGTCGGATCTCCTGCACGCTGTGATAGCACTCCATCAGCCTGAGCCCAGTGACATCGGCCCCGCCCTGGGCCCATTGCTGGATGTAGGGCAGGATAAGTGCCTGTTCTGCCACAGGGAGGGCGCGCAGGTCGCCCCACGAGCGCACACGCCAGAACAGGTCCATATCTCTCAGCAGCTCATCATCGATGAACGGGGCGAGGGTGTCGACGATCGCGCCGGCTTGTGCGAAACGATCGGCAGCCTCGGCGATGGCCGAAGCGATTTCCGGGTTGACGGATTCTCCGCATCCGGCATCGAGCTGGAGACCGACTCTCAGCCCCTTCGGGTCGAACACGGTTCGCTCGGGGCTCTGACCATCAGAAGGAGGCAGGCTCGAGTAGTCACGGTCGTCGGGTGCGGAGATGATGTCCATCGCGGCCTTGACGTCGGCCATCGTCCTGGCCAGCGGCCCGGCACATCGGCCCATGTACGGGGCGTCGAGCGGGACCCGGCCGAAGCTGGGTTTGAGGCCGGCCAGCCCCATCCAGGTACAGGGCAGGCGGATCGATCCGCCGATATCGGACCCGATGTGGATGGGACCGTAGCCGGCAGCTGCGGCGGCACCGGCCCCCGCGCTAGATCCGCCGGTGGTCAGGTTCGGATCCAGGGGCGAGCGAGTGATGCCGTGCAGAGAGGAGACTCCGGATGAGAGCATGCCCCAGTCGGGCATCGTCGTTGATCCGACGATGACCGCTCCGGCCTCCTCGAGGCGTTGGGTGATCGGAGCGTCGTGCGTCGACACCGGTACTTGCGACCAGGCGTGGCCGCTGGGCATCGGAACTCCCCTGCGTGCGACGTTCTCCTTGATCGTGACCGGGACTCCGTCGAGGGGGCCGAGTGCTCGGCCTTCTCGCCAGCGAACAGCGCTGGCGTTCGCAGCAGCATGAGAACGGTCATCGTCTCGGTGGTGGAGAGCGTTGATGACGGGTTCGCATTCGTCCATCCTCTCCACGACTGCTGTGAAGACCTCGAGTGGGTCAACGTCTCCTGAAGCGTAGCCGCTGGTCAGGGCTTCTGCGCTGTGGTCGGCAAGCGTGGTGTGGCTCATCTGCCGTCCTTTCTTCTGTTGCATCTGCTGAGTTCATTGCGCAGCGTCGGGCTCAGGGTGCTGAGGCGAGCGCTCCGGCCAGGCTGGGGGTGGCCGCGATGAGGCTCCGGGTGTAATCCTCACGTGGGTGGGCGTAGATGTCCTCCGTCGACCCGGATTCGACGATGTGTCCGTCCTTCATGACGATGACATCGGAGCACAGGTGTTTGACGACGCCGAGGTCGTGGGAGACGAAGAGCAGGGTCAGCGCGTAGTCATCGACTAGGTCGGTGAGTAAGTTGAGGACCTGGGCGCGCACGGACACGTCGAGGGCGGAGACGGGTTCGTCGGCGACAAGGATCTGGGGCCTGGTCACCAGCGCCCTGGCGATCGAGATCCGCTGTCGCTGTCCGCCGGAGAATTGGTGTGGGTAGCGTCGCATGGCCTTCGTGTCGAGATCGACGGCCAGCAGCATCTCTTGCACCCGGCTCAGTCGTTCGTCCCGTGCCATACCGCGTGCGATCAGGGGTTCGGAGACGATATCTTCGACCCGCATGCGAGGGTCAAGTGAGGCGAAGGGGTCTTGGAAGACGATCTGCAGATCCTCGCGCAGCGTCCGCAGTGCCGATGAGCTCGCGGACTCGACCCGGATGTCGCCGACCCTCACATGCCCAGAAGTGGGTCGGTCGAGTCCTGAGAGAATGTTGAGTATGGTCGATTTTCCCGACCCCGACTCCCCCACGATTCCCAAGCGCTGCCCAGACGCGACGCTGAAGCTGATGTCGTCGAGTGCGCGGACCGGAGACCGTCTGCGCAGCAGCAATCCGCCGGAGCGGAAGTGCTTCGAGACTCCGCTGACGTCGATGAGCGGTGGGGAATGGACTGCCTCGTGTGCTTCCCCCGCCGAGGTGGGAACTGGTTCTCGCACATCTGTCGGCACTCGCACATCGCCCGGCTCATCTGCGACAACCGGCCCAGTTGCAGCTGCCGGCTCTGCCTCGTCGATCGGCCCTGCATATGAGCGTGCCGTCTTGAGTGAGAAGAGCTTTCGGTGAGCGTCGGTGGCCTCTAAGTCGGAGGAGGCCAGCAGTCCGCGCGTGTATTCGTGCTGAGGATCCGTGAAGATCTGCTTGACGCTGCCGGTCTCGACGATGCGTCCGGCGTACATGACGATGACACGCTCACACACCTCGGCGACGACGGCCAGGTCGTGGGTGATGAACAGCAGTCCCGCCTGGACAGCGGAGACCCGTTCGGTGATGAGTTCGAGCATGTGCTTCTGCACGGTGACGTCGAGAGCCGTCGTAGGCTCGTCGCAGATCAGCAGCCGGGGCGAGTTCGCCAGGGCGATGGCCAACATCACGCGCTGTCGCTGTCCGCCCGACATCTGGTGCGGATAGGCGTAGCGGGCACTTTCCGGGGCGGGCATGTGCACGCTGGTCAGCAGGTCGAGAACTCGACCAGGAATATCGCGGCGGGCCACGTCGCCATGGATGCGCAGCACCTCGGCGATCTGGTCCCCGATGCGCATCAGCGGGTTGAGTGCGCTCATCGGCTCCTGGAACACCATGGAGGCGAGGTCGGAACGCATCCGGGCCAAGGTCTTCTCCTTCGCCTCCAGGATGTTTCCGGCAAAGCCCTGCAGGGACACGGTGCCGTCGGATCGCAGCTCTTCGGGCAGCAGTCCCATCACGGCCTGGGCGGTCAGGGACTTCCCTGATCCTGATTCTCCGATCAGTCCGACCCTCTCACCAGGAGAGAGGCTCAGTGACACATCGTGGAGAACAGGAGCCTCGGCGCCGGCTGGGGTGATGGTGAGGTCACGGACCTCGAGCAGGTTCTCAGACATTGCCGCGGGCCTCCATCTTCGGGTCGAATCGGTCGCGGAGTCCATCGCCGAAGAGGTTGAAGCCGAGCACGGCGAGGGCGATGAACAGGCCTGGCCACAGTGCCAGTTCGGGCTGGGTGGACAGGAACTGCTGGGACTCCTGGAGCATCCGACCCCAGGAGGGCACCGGCGCCTGTGTGCCCAGCCCCAAGAAGGACAGACCCGCCTCGGCGAGGACCGAGATCGCGAAAGCCACGGAGGCCTGCACGATGACCATGCTGGCGATGTTGGGCAGAACGTGGACGATGGCGATCGCCGGAGCACTCCGGTTCGAGGCCTTGGCCGCGCGCACATATTCGGAGCCGAGGACCTGCATCGTGCCCGAGCGGGCGACGCGGGCGAACCCGGGGATCGCAGCGATTCCCACGGCCACCATGGCCGGCCCGGTCCCCGGCGAGAAGACGGCGGCGAAGACGATTGCCAGCAGCAGTGCGGGGAACGCGAGCAGGATGTCGTTGGCGCGCATGATCACCGCGCTCAGCCACACACCCCACGGATACTGGGCGAAGACTGCGGCGATGATGCCGATGGGAGTGCCGATGAGCACCGCAATGCCCACGGCCACGATCCCGACCATCAGCGTGATCCGAGCGCCGTACATGATCCAGGTCAGGGTGTCGCGGCCGAATTTGTCGGTGCCGAGCAGGTGCTCGGTGCTCGAGGACTGCAGCCGTGCCACCGGGTCCACGGCACTGGGATCGTAGGGGGTCCAGACGAAGGACACGAGCGCGAGGGCGACGATGAGGAGGATGAGGACGGCACCGATGACCATCGAGGCATTGAGCCGCAGCTTCGTGCGTCTGCGCTGATCCGTTGTGGTTCCTCCCGCCGATGTGATGCTCGGGTTCCCACTCATGATGCGTTCCTGATCCGGGGGTCGACGACGGGCACGAGCACGTCGACGATGAGGTTGATGATGAGCACGAGGAAGACGAGGACCATGACGACGCCCTGGACCGTGACGAGATCACGGTTGGCCACAGCACGCACAAGTGCGGACCCGATGCCGGGGATGACGAAGATCTGTTCGATGATGACGGCACCGACGAGGAGCGTCGCGAGCTGTACCCCGGCCACGGTGATGACGGGGATGGCAGCGTTGCGCAGACCATGGACGAAGAGCGCCTTGGTTCGAGTCAGCCCCTTGGCCCGGGCGGTGCGGATGTAGTCCTCGCGCATGACATCGAGGACCGCCGATCGCACGTATCGGGTGAGGATCGCGGCTTGAACGAGCGCCAGGGACACCACAGGCAGCACGAGTCGGCTGAGGAACCCGCCCAGTCCTTCGACCGGGGCCATCCACCCCTGGGAAGGGAACCAGCCCAGAGTCAGGGAGAAGACGATGACGAGGATGATGGCGGCGAGGAAGTTCGGCACGGCGATGCCGATCTGGCTCAGGGCAGAGATCGTGACTCCGATCCAGTTGCGCTGTTCCAGTGCAGCGAAGGTACCCAACGGGACCGCGATGATGATCGCCAGGATGATCGCGGCAATGACGAGGATGCCGGTGACCTGCACGCTGCCGACGATGACCGGGGTGATCGCGGCCCCAGTCACATACGAGGTTCCGAAGTTGCCGGTGAGCATGCCCACGACCCAATTGAAGTATCGGATGAGGGGCGGCTGATCGAGTCCGTACTGGGCTTCCAGCGCCGCCACGGCCTCAGGTGTGGCGTTCGTCCCCAGCGCGACCTGTGCGGCGTTGCCGGGCAGGAGGCTCATGAGCGCGAAGACCACCACCGAGGCGACGATCAGTGCCAGAACGAACTGGATCGCACGGTTGGCCACATAGGTGATCATGGGTGAGGGGTCTTCAGTTCCAGCTCAGATCCGCGATCCGGAATGCGTCGGAGACCCTGTTGGCAGGGATTCCAGCGACGTCGGATTTTGCGATGACCAGGTTGGGGAACAGGAACAGGAAGTCCGAGGCTGCGTCCTCGGTGATCGTCTTCGCGATCTCCTTCATCCCTGAGACGTATTCCTTTTCCGTGCCGGTGTCGGCCTTCTCTGCGATCTTCTTGATCTTCGAATCGTCGTAGCCGATGTAGTAGTCGTTGGAGAAGACGGTGAGGATGTCGCGAGGTTCGGCATGGTTGATCACTGACATGTCGAACTTGTGCTCGGTGAATGTCTTGTCCAGCCAGACGGCCGGGAATTCCTGCGTCTCGATGTCGGCCTTGAGTCCGACCTCTTCCAGCTGTGCAGACACGATCTCGGAGATCGCCTTCGCATACGGCAGGTTCGGCACGGTGAAGGCGAACGTCTCCCCTTCGATACCGGCGTCCCTGATGAGGTCCTTGGCCTTCTGCGGGTCGAAGTCCCAGACTCCGGTCAGATCCTCGTAGTACGGGTCTGTCGGCGGGACCATTGAACCGATGAGCTCTCCATAGCCGGCCCATGCGGTGTCGAGGACAGCCTTGCGATCGATGGCATGCATGACGGCCTCGCGGGCCTTCTTGTCTTTGAAGATACCCTGCGCATTGTTCATCGAGAGCACGACTTCACCGTTCGTGGTGCCGGAGATGATCTGGTATTCCTTGCCCTGGAACTCTCCGGCCAGTTCGGGAGCCTGGAGGTTGGAGACGACGTCGATCTCTCCGGATTTCAGAGCGTTCGAGGCCGATACCGCATCTTGGAAGTATTTGAATTGGACGTTCTTGACGGCTGGTTTCTCGCCCCAGTAGTCATCCCTGGCTGCGAAGTCGATCGACTGTCCGCGGGTGAATTTCTCGATCGCGAAGGGCCCTGTGCCGATGGCTTCGTTGGCCAGGTCGTCGGTGCCTTCGGTGTCGAAGACCGCACCGACGAGGCTGGTCATGTTGAACAGCCACGTGTTGGAGGGTTTTTTGAGCGCGATCTCCACGGTGAGGTCATCAGGGGTCTCGATTGAGTCGACGATGTCCATCTTGGACTTCAGGGCGTTCTTCCACTCGTCCTGCACCCGCTCATAGGAGAACTTCACGTCCTCGCTCGTGAGGTCTGCACCGTTGGAGAACTTCACGCCCTTCTGCAGATGGAAGGTGTAGGTCTTGCGGTCTTTCGACACGTCCCAGTCCTGAGCCAGTCCCGGTTGGATCTCTCCCTCACCGTCGACGCGGACGAGTGATTCGTAGACGTTTTCCATCAGAGCCTCGGGGATGGCCACACCCGAGGTGGAGGTGAAGTCGAGGTTGACCGGTTCAGCGGTGAACGCGATCGTCATCGAGTCCTTCTTCGCCTCCTCGCCGGAGTCCGAGGCTCCCGCCGAGCAACCTGACAGGATCAGGCTCGAGGCAGCCAGGGCTGCCATCCACGAACCGACACGTGGAGTCTTCATCGCTCTCCCATTTTCACGAGCCCACACTGGCTCATTCGTCTTCTCAGGCCGGTCATTGCACAGGCGTGCACCGGCCTCGTCAGTTTAGCCGAAGTTCTCACCAGGCGAGGCGTCAGTACTCATATCGTGGAAAAGAACGAATGAGGTGGACCCGGAAGCTATCCGGATCCTCTCCAGTACTAGTCCGGAGCGCGGGGCGCTGCTTTCAGAGACCTGCCTGTGCGGCGAGGACTGCGGCGAGCTTGTCGAAGGCGACTCTCCGGTGTGACCGGGAGTTCTTCTCCTCCGGTGTCATCCGCGCGGCACTGATGTCACCGCCGTCGGGGATGAAGATCGGGTCATAGCCGAACCCGTGTTCTCCCGACGGACTCGTGGCCAGACGCCCTGGCATGACTCCTTCAGCCGAGAATTCGCGGCCGTCCGGGGTCACCGCTGCGGCAGCGCAACGGAACTGCGCCCCGCGATGTTCGCTCGAAATGTCCGAGAGCTGAGCGAGCAGAAGTTCGAGGTTGGCCCGATCGTCTCCGTGCCTTCCTGCCCACCTCGCGGAGAAAATTCCCGGTGCTCCGCCCAGGACGTCGACTGCGATCCCCGAATCATCGGCAATGGAGGTGTGACCGGTGGCCTGCGCCGCGGCACGGGCCTTCAGCAGTGCGTTCTCTGCGAACGTGACCCCGGTTTCCGGGATATCGCCGAGGCCCGCCTCGGCGGCTGTCATAACGTGGGTGTTCTCCCCCAGCGCGGGGAGGAGGATCGCGAGGAGCTCGCGCCTCTTCCCCTCGTTGTGGGTGGCCAGCACGAAGGTGGTCATTTGCCCAGCACCTCAGTCTGGATGCGGGTCAGGTCGGTGCAGCCTTTGGCGGCGAGGTCGAGCAGCTGTCCCAGTTCCGCACGGTCGAAGGGGGCACCTTCGGCGGTTCCCTGAACCTCGACGAACTGTCCACTGCCGGTCATGACGACGTTCATGTCGGTGTCGGCACGCGAGTCTTCGACGTAGGGCAGGTCGAGGACGGGTTCGCCGTCGATGATGCCGACGCTGATCGCGGCGATCGAGTCTTTGATCGGGTTGTTCGCGGCAGGGATGATTCCCGTCGAACGACCTTTGTCGATCGCGTCGGCCAGTGCGACGTAGGCGCCCGTGATCGAGGCAGTCCGAGTGCCGCCGTCTGCTTGGAGGACATCGCAGTCGAGCACAAGGGTGTTCTCGCCGAGCTTTTCGAGGTCGATGACTGCACGCAGGCTGCGACCGATGAGGCGCGAGATCTCATGTGTGCGTCCGCCCAGTTTGCCCTTGACGGACTCGCGGGTGTTGCGGGAATCCGTGGCGCGGGGCAGCATCGCATATTCTGCGGTGACCCAGCCGCGGCCCTGGCCCTTGAGCCAACGCGGCACTCCTGCGGTCAACGAACCCGCTACCAGTACGCGGGTGTTTCCGAATTCCACCAGTGCGGAACCTTCGGCGGTGTTGATCCAGTTGCGAGTGATTGTCACTTCTCGGAGTTCGTCTGCGTTTCGTCCGTCTGCGCGCACGGTGGGCCTCTTTCGTTTGTCGGTGCTGTTCTGTTCTGGTCGGTCCGTCACACGGTCCAGCTGTTGCCCGGCTTGGCCAGTTCGATCGGTCCACGAAACTCGCGGGCGGCTTCGCCACGGACGATGGAGCAGTCCGTCCAGGAAGGAATGTGGGTGAGAACCAGGGACTGGACGTCTGCCGCCTGAGCCACACGTCCAGCCCGTTTGCCGGTGAGGTGGATGCCGCGGGCGACGTCGCGATCTTCCTGGAAGGCGGCCTCGCAGAGGAACAGGTCTGCTCCGCGGGCCGCCTCGACGAGGTTGTCGCATTCGTCGCTGTCACCGGAGTAGGTGATCACGCCGCCCTTTGCGTCCGTGATCCGCAGCGCATAGGCCTCGACCGGGTGGTCGACGAGGAAGGCTTCGATCTGCAGGCTTCCCACCTGATGGGTGGTCCCGTGGTCGAGGTCGGCGAAGTCGAAGGCATGACTGAGGTCGGAGTCATGTCCGCTGGCGGCGACTGGAGACTTTCCAGGGTCGGTGTAATAGGCCCGGGTCAGCCGTTCCTGTGCACCGGCCGGGGCGAGGACGCTTGTCCGGGTGCGGATCGAGCCGGTGTCGGAGACGTTGCCGTTGAAGAACTTCGGGTCGTAGCAGTGCTTGACGTACAGGCCCGTCATGTCCATGCAGTGATCGGGGTGCAGGTGGCTGAGCACGACCGCGCTCAGCCCATCCGTGTTGACTGCACGTTGCAATGGGCCCAGTGCCCCGGAGCCGAGGTCGAGCACGATGCGCGTCGGTGATTCCTCGTCGGTTTCGATGAGGTAGCAGCTGGCGGCCGAGTTGGGGCCGGGAAAGGACCCGGCGGTGCCGATGGCGGTGAGTTTCATGAATCGTCGTCCGCGTGCAGGTCGCCGAGCAAGGTAGTGGTGAGTCGATCCTGAATCCAGGTCAGGAAGTCATACAGGGTCAGTGTGAGCTCTTCGGACTCGTCAAGGTCGTCCCGGTGAGCATATTTCTCCTCTTGGGCTTCCTCTGAGTCGATGCCCATGCGAACGGCAAGGACCAAGCGCAGATCGTTGAGTCCCTTCATCCACGCCAGAACCTCATCGTGGTTCAATGCGATCGAAGGTCCCTTGGCCAGACCGTTGAGGACGATGCGCACGTTGTGTGCCTTCGCCTGTTGAAGGTCGAACTCGGTGAGGCGTCGGAACTCCTGTGAACGTTCTTCATCGAGGGGATCGACGTCCGGGAAGAGTCGCAGCAATGCGGGGTCTTGAGGGCGCGGGCGATCGACCAGGCCGAGGCGTGCCTCCCAATTCTCCGAATCGGGGCGACCATCTTCACTGTCGTCTTCCGCCAAGAGCGCCGCCAAGTCGGTGAAGACGGTGAGCATGAGGGATCGTTCGTTTTCCTCGAGTTTGAGGACGACATCGTCCCCACGTGCGTCAATTGCTGCCATATGTCAGTCGGATCCTGCTTCAGGTTGGCACGCGGCCCACAAACCGTATTCGTGCATGGCTTGAGTGTCCCTCTCCATGGCTTCACGTCCGCCGGTGGCGACGACGCTGCGACCATTCTCATGGACTTCAAGCATCAGCGACTCAGCCTTCTCGGTCGAATACCCGAAATAGGCTTGGAAGACGTAGCTGACGTAGCTCATGAGGTTGACGGGGTCGTTGAAGACGACGGTCTTCCATGGCTTTGCCTGTTCTGTCGCCGGTCGAATGTCGACCTCCGGCTCCAGAACTGGAGTCGTTGGATTGCTCACGTTTCCACCTTACGGCAGAACACTGACGCTGTCGTGACGTAGTATCGCGCCTATGAGTGATCTCACACGGACCGGTTCGACGGCTTTCTACACCGATCAGTACGAATTGACGATGGTCCAGGCAGCGCTGGAATCGGGTGCTGCTCACCGCAGAAGCCTGTTTGAAGTCTTCGGCCGCAGTCTGCCTGCCGGCCGGCGCTACGGGGTCGTTGCCGGTACTGGCCGCATCCTCGAGATGCTCCGGGACTTCCGCTTCGGCGACGAGGAACTCTCGTTTCTCAGCCGTGAGCAGATCGTCGATTCGCGAACCATCGACTGGCTGGCCGACTACTCGTTCTCCGGCAGCATCCGCGGGTATGCGGAGGGCGAGATCTACTTCCCCGGCTCCCCGCTGATGACGATCGAGTCCACCTTCGCTGAAGGAGTCATCCTCGAGACGCTCATCCTCTCAGCGATGAACTACGACTGCGCAGTCGCCTCGGCGGCCTCACGAATGGCTCAGGCTGCCGGCGATCGGCCCTGCGCGGAGATGGGCGGGCGCCGCACCAACGAACACGCTGCGGTCGCCGCTGCCCGCGCGGCCGTCATCGGCGGTTTCGCGTCGACATCGAATCTCGCCGCCGGCCTCCGCTACGGACTGCGCACGATCGGCACTTCAGCTCATTCCTTCACCCTGCTCCACGACTCGGAGCAGGAGGCCTTCGCCGCTCAACTCAAATCCCTGGGCACCGACACGACTCTGCTCCTGGATACCTATGACGTCGAGGAGGCGCTGGCCACGGCCGTCCGACTGGCCGGGAAGAATCTGGGTGGCGTGCGCATCGACTCGGGCGACCTCGTCGAACAGGCCAGCGAAGTCCGTGCGGGCCTCGACCGCCTCGGCGCTCACGATACGACCATCACGGTCACCAGTGATCTCGACGAATATGCGATCGCGGCTCTCGCCGCCTCCCCCGTGGATTCCTACGGTGTCGGAACACGAGTGGTCACCGGTTCGGGTTCGCCGGCCGCGGGACTCGTGTACAAGCTCGTGGCTCGGGCCGACGAATCGGGGGCATGGACCTCTGTGGCAAAGAACTCCACCGGCAAACCCTCACGCGGAGGGAACAAGGACGCTCTGCGAATCATCGATGGTGCGATTGCCGTCGAGGAGGCCGTCGGCATCCCGACCCTGCCGGACGACCTCGGCGATGGCCGGTCGCTGACTGTTGACCTGGTGGTCGATGGTGAGATCGATGAGTCCTATATCGGCGCCGACGGAGTCACGAAGGCCTGTGCTCGGCACGACGAGTCCCTGGCCGAACTGCCACGTTCAGCCAGGCGCATGCAGGACGGCGAACCGGCGATCCCCACGGTCTTCTATCCCAAGTGACGTTCTAAGCCAAGTGACGTTCTGTCCCAAGTAATCAGGACTGACCCGAGTTGAGGCCGGCCGGATGAACCAAGATCGGCCAGGCTGAACCGAGGTCGAAAAGTCCTCTCTGCGCAGGCGGACGGGGCTCACTTCTTGCCGATGAACCAGCCTTGGAGCTTTGCGATCCGGGCTTGGATCTGTTCCCGGGTCGCCTGTGCCACGGCCGGTCCCCCGCAGGCCTTGCGCAGCTCGACGTGAACGGTTTTGTGGGGTGAGCCGGTGCGCCGTGACCAGGCGCCGACGAGGCTCTGGAGCTGGTTGCGCTCTTCCTTCATCGCCCTGTGATCGAGCTCGCTGGGTTCGGTTTCCGGTGCCGGTGGCGCCGCAGCGGTCTTCCGCTTTGCCTGGCGCGCCTGCTGGGTTCGCAGCAGTTCGTGGACTTGGTCTGGTTCGAGCAGTCCGGGAATACCGATGAAGTCCAGTTCATCTTCGGAACCGACCGCTCCGCCCGTGCCGAACTCACCGCCGTCGAAGAGCACCCGGTCGAAGAGTGCCTCGGCACCGAGTGCTTCGAAGGAGCCCATCTGGTCAGAGGCTCCCTCTTCACGGTTCGCCTGTTCCATGGCCTGGTCGTCGAAGACGACGACATCGTTCTCGTCCTCGTTCTTGGGTCGGTCGAGAGCGTGATCGCGTTCGACTTCCATCGTATTGGCCAGGGCCAGGAGGATCGGGACGGAAGGCAGGAACACAGACGCGGTCTCACCGCGTTTGCGTGCACGCACGAAACGTCCGATGGCCTGTGCGAAGAACAGTGGAGTCGCCGAGGAGGTCGCATAGACCCCGACGCACAGTCGCGGCACGTCGACGCCTTCGGACACCATGCGAACCGCGACCATCCACCGGTCGGTGGAGTTCTGGAATTGCTCGATCCGCGCCGAGGCTCCAGCTTCGTCGGAGAGAACGACCGTAGGCGCCTCCCCAGTGAGTTCGCGCAGCACCTTGGCATAGGCGCGCGCGTTGTCCTGGTCTGTGGCGATGACAAGGCCACCGGCGTCGTGCACGGTCCGTCTGACCTCTGTCAGACGTCGGTCTGCGGCCTTGAGCACCGCTGGAATCCAGTCGCCGCCGGGGTCGAGCGCTGTCCGCCACGCCTGGGAGTTGATGTCCTTCGTCGTGTCTTCGCCGAGGACGTGGGACATCTCGTCACCGGCTCTGGTCCGCCAGGACATAGCGCCGGCATAGGCGAGGAACAGGACAGGACGGACGACGGAGTCCCTCAGCGCCCGCCCGTAGCCGTAGGAATAGTCTGCCACCGAGGTGCGGATGCCGTTCTCGTCCGGGGCATAGGTGACGAATGGGATCGGCGAGGTATCAGACCGGAAAGGAGTACCCGTCAGGGAGAGTCTGCGGACAGCGGGGCCGAAGGCCTCCCGTACTGCATCGCCCCAGGACAGTGCGTCACCGCCATGGTGAACCTCATCGAGGATGACCAGGGTGCGCCCGGCTGCGGTCCGGTTGTGGTGCAGGACCGGTTTGGCAGCCACCTGCGCGTAGGTGATGGCAACGCCGTGATAGCCGGGGGCGTGTTTGCCTTGAGCATTCTTGAAGTGCGGGTCGAGTTTGATGCCCACGCGTGAGGCGGAATCGGCCCACTGCACCTTGAGGTGTTCGGTGGGTGCGACGACGGTGACTCTGTTGACGACGCGCTGTGCCAACAGCTCTGCAGCTACGCGCAGAGCGAATGTCGTCTTGCCCGCGCCCGGTGTCGCGACAGCGAGAAAATCCTTCGGCTGTTCCCGAAAATACTGTTCCAGGGCCTCAGCCTGCCAAGCGCGCAACTTTCCGGCCGTTCCCCAAGCAGCACGCTCAGGAAAGGCCGGTGGCAGTTGTTCGGCGGCGGATGTCCCTGGGAGACGTTCCGCGGACATCTACTCCTTAGGTCCTTCAGACATTGTTGAGTAGATCTCTTTGCATCGCGGGCACACGGGGAATCGTTCGGGGTCTCGGGTCGGCACCCACACCTTTCCGCACAGGGCAATGAGCGGTGTGCCCGTGACCATGGATTCCATGATCTTGTCTTTAGGTGCGTAGTGGCTGAAACGTTCGTGGTCGCCGGGTTCAACAAGTTGCTCGGACTGCTCACGCTCGATTGTTGCTGAACCACCTGATGCTGGATAGGTCATGGCTCCATTGTAGTTCCCTAGAATGAGTGCCATGGACAGAACTCACGAGGATTCCCTCACAGAACGCTATCGCGAACTCAGCGATGACATAGCTGCGGCCGTGGCTGTGGTTTCAGCCAAGCGCGGCAACGCCCTGCACGCGATCACCGTCGACTCGTTCCTCGACGTGTCCTATGACCCGCCGACGATGGCCATCAGCATCTATGGCGGGTCACGCATGATGGAGACTCTGGAGACGAGTGCGCATTACGCCATCTCCTTGCTCAATTCCTCCCAGCGAGACATCTCTGAGCGCTTGGGCGCGCCTGGCCAGCCTCTTTACGGCTCGCTGAAGGGCATCGATACGTTTCCGGCCCCCCATTCAGGACAGCCGGTGCTCACGGATGCGATCGCCTGGTTCGAACTGCGGACCACGGAGGTCTTGGAGGTGGCGACGCACAGCCTCGTTGTCGGGGAGGTGGTGTCGATGGGGACCGGCGCGAATAGCAGCAAAGACAAACCACTCCTGCGTTGGCGCAAGGCCTACGGAACGATGGGGCCTCGCTGAGCGAAGTCTCGAGGCAATGACAACGGCCCTCCGACGTCTCGACGGCTTCGTGTGAAGCTGCCTGAGAGTCGGAGGGCCGTTGTATGCCTTCAAGGCAGCGGCTCCTGCCTGCGCATTGTCGCTGAGGTCAGATGACGCCCTGTGCGAGCATCGCTTCGGAGACCCGAATGAAGCCTGCAATGTTCGCACCGGCAACGTAGTCGCCTGGTGAACCGAACTCTGCGGCTGCGACGGCGCAGCTGTCGTGGATGTCGCCCATGATCTCTGCCAGACGGGCTTCGGTGAAGTCGAAGTCCCAGGTGTCGCGGCTGGCGTTCTGCTGCATCTCCAGCGCGCTGGTGGCGACACCTCCGGCGTTGGCTGCCTTGCCCGGGGCGAAGAGCACGCCGGCGTCGGAGAAGGTCTTCACTGCTTCCGGGGTGCACGGCATGTTTGCTCCCTCAGCAAGTGCGATGACGCCGTTGCCAACGAGGGTTCGTGCCGAGTCGGCATCGAGCTCGTTCTGAGTTGCGCAGGGAAGTGCGACGTCAACCTCGATGTCCCAGACGTTGCCGCCCTCGTAATACTTTGCACGGCCACCGCGTTCATCGACGTATTCGGAGATGCGACCGCGTTCTTCGAACTTGATGCGCTTGACGATTTCGGTGTCGATCCCATCCGGGTCATGGATGAACCCGCTTGAGTCGGACATCGTGATGACTGTTCCTCCGAAGGCAGTGGCCTTCTCTGCAGCGAACACGGCCACGTTTCCCGATCCGGAGATCGAGAGGGTGCGTCCGTCGATGTTCTTCTTTGCTGCAGCGAGCATGTCTTTGAGGAAGTACACGACACCGAAACCGGTGGCCTCCGTGCGCACCATTGATCCGCCGTAGGAGAGGCCCTTGCCGGTGAGTACGCCAGCTTCATACTCGTTCTTCATGCGTTTGTACTGTCCGAACAAGTAGCCGATCTCGCGGCCGCCGACACCGATGTCTCCCGCCGGGACATCTCGGTATTCGCCGATGTGACGGGAGAGCTCAGTCATGAACGACTGGCAGAAACGCATGATCTCAAGGTCGCTGCGTCCCTTCGGATCGAAATCGGATCCGCCTTTGCCGCCGCCGATGGGCAGGCCGGTGATCGCGTTTTTGAAGATCTGCTCGAAGCCGAGAAATTTCACGATTCCCAAGTTCACTGAGGGGTGGAAGCGCAGTCCACCCTTGTAGGGGCCGAGAGCAGAGTTGAATTGAACTCGAAATGCTCGGTTGATCTGGACGACACCCTGGTCATCGATCCACGGGACCCGGAAGATGATCTGGCGTTCAGGTTCGCAGAGGCGCTCGAAAGTTGAGAGTTCGAGGTATTCAGGGTGCTTGTCAACGACAGGGCCCAGGGAATGGAGAACTTCCTGTACCGCTTGATGAAACTCCGACTCTCCGGGATTGCGGTGAAGCACTGTGTCGAAGATTGGCTGCAGTGATGGATGTAAGCTCATGGGATCAACTTACCGTGACCCGCATAACATGAGCTGGAACGACCGAATAATGGACAGTACAGTAACAAACCGTCTGTTTGGTATACTGCAAATTTTGACGATTCGCCCGCTGCCGTCCTCTCCACGGTTAGACTCAATTTATGGATTTGGAAGAGATTTGGCCACCCTTCGGCTTGAATATCCGGTGCGGACACATGGAGTTGTCCCCAGTACGCGAATCGGATTATCCAGAATTGGCCGATATCGCGAACGGCGGAGTGCGCAGGGATGATCTGCCGGCGTTTCTCGTCAATTGGGATTCGGGCACTCAGGAAGAGATCGCCCAGTCCATCGCTCGGTATCAATGGAGCACGCGAGCCAACTTCCGAGTCGATGACTGGACCATCGAGTTCACCGTCAGGGTCGACGGCCGAGCGGTGGGCGTGCAGGGAGTCAGTGCCAAGGATTTCGTCCGCACCAGGTCAGTCTCAACGGGTTCATGGTTGGCTCTGAATGAGCAGGGCAAAGGATATGGGACTCGGATGCGGCAAACGGCGGTGACGACGTTTACCGACCATTTCGGTGCCAGCGAGTTTCATTCCGGTTTCTTCGAGGGAAATGCTGCCAGTCGCAGAGTCTCGGAGAAGCTGGGCTACTCCCCCAATGGAATGAAGACCATTGTCGCGCAGGACGGACAGGCTCGTATGGAGCACCAAGTGATTCTTCCCGCCGAAGATATCAGACGTGGACAGGATCCCGTGGAGGTTGTTGGTGCCGAGGTGGTTCGTCGTTTCCTCGGACTCAGCACGGTGTGAGACAGCAGCCGTCAGTGTGGCGCAAGGCAGAGACTGCCCCACCGACCATCAAGGCCACCTAGGACGCTCTCCCACTCAAACACGAAGTGGTGAGCCCAAGGCTCGGACGGCATATCGCCGTTGAATGCAGAAGAGGCCACTCCCAACCGGGAATGACCTCACCCATGAATACGAGAAAGGGGCCATCCCACCGAAGCGGAATGACCCCTCACCAAAAAGCAGGAAGGCCACCCTGTCAACGACAGGATGGCCTCCCTAAAAAATATTGCGGCAGTCACTTACTCTCCCACAACCACCAAGTTGCAGTACCATCAGCGCGAATGGGCTTAGCTACCGGGATCGGAACGGTTAACCGGGCGTTTCCCCACCACTATCACCACCGCAAAAC